>JBGCEH010000051.1:0-73765 GCA_045106195.1 Granulosicoccus sp. | reverse complement strand
ACATTCGTATTATTGAGCTTGGTTACGTCCGCTATGTAGAAGCACGATAGCTACGAATTGCAGTCAGTTTAAATAGTTGATATCGTGCTACGACAGAATGGCTTGGTAATTAGACCGCCACATTCGCTTGGTAATGACACTATTACAGTTTTACTATTACAGTTTTACGGTACGCGTGTGCAAATACTCACGGGCACACCAGTATCATCCATAAACCATGTTGGTCCTGAAAATCCGAATCCTGTTATATTCTGCCTGATACCTTGAAAACCAACGACACGCCCTCGCTATTGAAAGTCGTACTGCATCTTGACTGATTAAACCTTGTAGTCGATATCCTGGCGTTAACCGACTTTACGCAAAGCTGCTGTGACAGCATTTCTAATGGCTTAGCGAAAGTACCTCCTTTTGGATTTCTTCACTTTGAACGACTGCCTAGAAATGGTCATCTAGTTACTGAATCCAAACCTGCTACTTGTCAAAAGCTAGCGGAAAAATACACATCCATCCTATGCAGCTATCGTTTGCCAACATGTTATTGAAACACTAACAACGCGCTATGAACTATCGATCAAGGTAGAACTACTCGGGTAATAGCCACTTTAGCGCGGTTAAATTTGAGATCACTAGTTATTTTGAATAGCTTACGACTTTAAACTGTTCTACTTGCTTTGTGCGTCCAGAAGCTGTCATCATTGAACTGGGAGTGTCCGTTCAATCAGGAACTTTGTGGGCAATTCGAGGAGGCTTAAATGCTACAGCCCATTAATTAACGAAAATTATTTACAGGAAACTACATGATGTCTTTTTGAAGCAATGCCTTTTTCGGCGCTCTATGCGGCCTCATTATTACCGGTTGTGGGGGAGGATCCTCATCATCCGGCGCTACCCTTGAAAACGATCCAGAAATTGAAGCTCCTGTCCTGACAGGTGTATTTGTAGACAGTCCCGTTGAAGGTGCTATGTTTGCCACCGCGACTCAATCCGGAATAACAAACTCCTCAGGAGAATTCACCTACTTAGTAGGTGAACAAGTAACTTTCTCTATAGGTGCCTTGCAATTTCCTTCCGCAACAGCAGCAGCTCAGGTGTCACCCGTTGATATGGCAATTGGTGGATCAGACCCCATTGCCGTTGCTACCAATATCGCTCGACTATTGCAGTCTCTGGACATTGATGGCATCCCTGAAAATGGAATTACTATCCCTCCCGGTGCTGTAGCGACTGCTACAACACTGAACTTTGACATTAGCGTTGAAGAATTTGCAAACAGTACCGATGTCATCAACCTCGTGTCGAATTCTGGCTCAGTCACTACCACGCTAATCTCTGAGGTCGATGCTATTACACATTTGGAGGGCGTTTTAGATACAGAAGTATCTTCGGCAAACGGAGTTGGGCAAATCAATCTTGCATTCACCACTGAGTTGCTTATTGGACGCACACTCGTACCAACTCCAATTGAAGATGCCCTGAGGCCCAACAATTACTACCGATTCGATTCATCCAGTATTGCCTATATAGTCGGCACACCTGGTGGAAGGCTAAGCGCAGGTGAATTTCCATGGTCGGTTGACACCGGCGGTGTTGTATCATTCGACTTTGACAGCTTTCAATCTGGTGCTATAGAGACATTGGAGATTGATTCCAACAGCGGTGAAATTCTCAACCTGCAACCTACGTGGCTCGGTAATCCCGATCCAATTCGTAGTTATTCGTTGTCAACACCTGTAACAACAAGCGACTTTTCTGGTCGAACGATAACAGTTCAGTCCAGGGACAATACAGGAACCGTTGAATTTCGAACAAATGGACAATTTGAATTGTCCAACTCAAGAGGTGATCTCCAAGTCGGCACATTCACTCAACACCCGGTAGATGGTATCAGCATAAATAACGAGCAAGCCGTTTTGGTCTCAGAAATCGTGTTGGCAAGCGGGACGCTCGACAACGGTTTCATAATGAAGTCTGATTACGGCGACAATGGTATTTTCCGGGTTGAATTTTTCCAGACTACTGGCAATGTCTGGACAGCGTTGCACACTGTGACTCGTTAGTAGTTTCAACGAAAACCACTCTGACTTCCCCAGAAAACTTTAGTAAAGATTAAGATAAGATATAGCGAACACATCGTAATGTGTTCGCTATCTTTCGCTGATGATGGGGAGATTCAGTACACAGATTGATCCTGCGCTTCGAACACGTCGCTAATCCATTGATGCAGCAGATCATCACATGTTCATATCATCCGGGTTTCATGAGACTTACAATTGATGTACCTGCACCCGATCACCACAAACCTCACGAGCCAGATCCACCACATGCTGATGATGGGTTAAATAAATGGCCTGTCCTCGTTGACCGATACGCTCCATCACACGGCAGGCAGCTCTGGTACGAGCCTCATCAAACGTTTCAAAGATGTCATCACAGATAAACGGCAGGCACGTGCCCTGCTCCGCCAACTGGTCATAGGCAGCAGCACGCAACGCCAGATAAAGCTGGAATCGGGTCCCTTTGGACATTTCGTCAGCCCGCTTGGCAGTGCCATCTCTATCCAACGCCAGCAACGTCTCATCCTTGCCATTGCTTTGCGTCTGCAAAGTACTGTATTTTCCCTCAGTCAGCTCTGAGAATGCTCGCTCAGTGGCCTCCATCATGCCGCTTCTGTGATTGTCGCGATAGCGATTGATGGCTTGTTCGGCCAGTCGATGGCCCAAGCTTAGCTTGATATATTCCAACGCCGCCTCACTCATCTGCAGCTCCAGTGTGGTTCGCTGCTCTACCAGCTGTGCAACCTCACCATCCCCTGTGAGTGCCGATAGTTGCGCTTCACATCGTGTACGTTTCTCAGTGGCCTCTTTGCTGCGTTCATTCACCAGAGCCAACTCGCTCTCCTTTTCAACCTGTTTTTCCTGGACTGATGGTATATCCAGTTCGGCAAGCATGGCGCGAGCGTTCTCTTCTGTAGCTACGCCCAGAGTTTGCCTGAGAGTGCTTATGTCTTCATCATATTTTTTACGCAACATTTGCGCGTGTTGCGTTTTCTGAACAGCTTCGAACAGCTCAGCAAGATCTCCGGTAGGCACGCTTTCATGGAATATTGCGGCAAGCACTTCGCTTTGCGCCTTGACCGACTCCATGCGTTTTTCAGCCTCAACACCATCTGCAAAGGCTTTGTCTATTTTCTTCTGAAGCTCTGTTTTTTCCTCAAGCTGTTTCTTTGCACGAGCAGCCAACTCTTTTAGCTGGTTCAGATTGCTATCGGGTGTCTCACCCAGTTCAAGATCATTATCACGGATGATTTGTTCAAGCTTTTCAGTAAATTGAATCTTGTCGCGTTGCATCTGATTACATCCCTGTAGCAGTGCTTCTCGCTCTATATTGAACTCTCGCAAATCGCTCAGCGCATCCAGAGACAACGCCAGTTTTTGAGAATCAAAAGCAACAGGAAAACTGGATGCTACAAGATCTTCCCACTCCTTTGTCGCTTTATCATGATTGACTTGCAATGCCTCTAGCTGGCTTTTGGCAATGGCATGCTTGTTGTGTAAATCAGCCAAGGCTTTCTGGGTCACCTGAAGCGAGTCGTCATGATGCTTGTACACATCTCGCATCGAACTTGCCGTAAGGATAAGCTCCGCAAGCGTCGCTTGCTCTCGTTTTATATAGCCAGACAGTGCACCCTTCAGCTTTTGAGCTCTATCAAGCACTGGCTGATTCGTATTACGTGCTCGCTCAGCGCTTCGGACTCGTGATTCTGCCTCGTGATAACTGCGCACCCAGCTTAGAACAGCCTTGGGCGGTAGGGTCGCATCAATACCCGCTGTCTGCATGAGCTGCGCAAGGCTTTGTTCGATATCCTGCAATTCCTGCTCATGTGCGCGGATGGATTCCGCAAGACTATCTATTTGTCCTTGAATGCGTGGTATCTGGCGGTGCACATCCCGCAATCGGGCCAGATCGCTGGCATGCGCCAGCCGACCTTCCATCACCTGATCAACATCATGGAGAGTAGGCTCAAACGCCTGCGCTGTCTCCAACGTCAGAGACACCTTGTGGGTGTTCCACGCCGCGTCACGTACATCCTTGAGAACCTGTGTACTTTGATCGCTAGCCAATCCATCAACCGATTCAAGCTGGGTACTCTCCAGTGTCAGGGTATTGAGCTCTTGCTGTTCTCTCTGGTGGCGTTCTGTGGCCGTTGCAAGTGTCGTATTCAGTGTCTGCCAGCGCTCTACCTGAGTCTCTACCTCCTCTACCATGAACAGGCATTGCGGGAGTTCGGAAAAACGCCTCCCCTTGATAGACAACGTATCCAGTGCTTCTTCTACCTGTTGATCAGCATCTCGTATCACTTGGGTGGCTGCCTTGTACTCGGCGGCCAATGCCTGAGCGTTGTATTGTTCCAGTATCTCGCCAAGACCTGCCCCTTCGGGCTTTACTCGCTCAAGCTCGGCAAGCCTGGTTTGTTCTCCCTCGATACTGATATTCAACTGTTTGAGATTGAGTTGTTCGTCACCAACCAACCTGGCAGCGTCATTGCGTCGTGCCAGTGACTCGTTTAACGATTTGATAACAGAGGCCTCTACCACGAGTGAAGCCGGATCCAGGTCCTGATGAAGCCGCTCTCGGACCAGGCTGGTCATTCGTGCTGTTACCGATGCAAGTGAATCCTGCTGTGCATCCAGCTCAAGCTCTGCGTGACGGTAGCGGCTATGCAGTTCGCTCATGCCTTCTATGACCGCTTCCAGTCCCACATAGGCAGGCTCTGAAGGGAGCTGCTCCAGCTCTTTGGACAGTGTGGCCTGACGCAACTGCAATCGCTCGCGTTCAGCGTTGGCTTGGTGTTGCTCCTTTTGCAGTTCTATGATCTGCTGACTGGTAATATCCAGATGCTCAGGGTAATGAGTCAGGTTACCTACAGCCTGTTCCGAATTGTCCAGCCGTTCGAGCATCGGTAAGGCATTTAAAATTCGTTCTAACTGACGAACTTCCACCATCAATGAACGCTGCTCGTCCAGCGCTTTGGTTTCAGCAGATTCTGCCCTTTTCAAAGCCTTTGTATATTGGCCCAGCTTGCCAGCGGGTATATCCAGTAGTTTAATCTTCGCGGTAACGTCTTTATGTTGTTTCTTTAACACGGCTAGTCGCGATCTGCTTGCCCGGACCTTGTATATGGCTTCGGCCTCTGATCGTACTGACTCAAGAACCTGCCACAAATCGCTGATACCAGCAGCTGCAGAAAACAACAAGGTGCCGATATCACCGCGGCTGTTGACTATTTCCTCGCCGCCCTTGTCGATGCTGTCGTCGTCTATACACAACAGTTTCCGGTAGTCATCCATCGCCAGGCCACCCAAGTGTGCTTGTAATGAGGCTTCTGGCAACACATTGCCATGCTCATCTACGAGTGAATTCTTGCTGGTCGCTTTACGCTGGAACGTGCGCATCTCACCATCCAGTTGCAACAAGGCCGACACTTGAAGATTGGCGCGTCCGTGACGAAAGGCATAAGGCTCGTTGCGAGGCAGGAATCCATACAGCAATCGCAGGTAGGACTCCATGAAAGTGGTCTTGCCTGCCTCGTTTGTACCGTAAACAATATGGAAGTCCGGTGTCGCGGCGTCGCTTTTTTTACCAAAATCAAACTGCTTGTTGGTAAAATGCCCGAAAAATACCAGATTCAACTGTTCTATACGAATCATAAACTGGCACCCTTGCCACCCACACCTTTCATGATAGCCAACAGGTGTTCCTCACCTTCCGCACTCAGACTTGCAACCAGCTCTCGCCGAGAATCCTCAGCCGGCAACAGCTTGCTACGCTCACTGGGAGGCAATCCTGACAACACATCATCAATCAATGCGATAGCCTCCTCATTGAATGCCTCTTCTCCGCGTATCGCTGACATCAATGTGGACAGCTCACCCAATGCAGATTTGTCAGAAACGGACTTGGGTGTCTCGTCTATGTCAAAAATCAGTTTTTCCATCCAGAGCCTACCGGTTTCTCGGCACAGCAGCTTGAAGGTCTCGGCCCATTGATCGCGATCACGCAATAGCTGCCAACGCAAATCACTTTGCCCTTGTAGTTTGATGCGCACAATACCGTCATCGGATTGCAACGCGCCGAGCAGTTGATGAAGCGCTTCCTTGGCCAGAGCGTGCAAAGCTGTTACATCCTGCAAAGCACTGATATCGAGCAACATCGTGGAGAATTCAATACCTGATGTAGGAAACTCGCTGGTCGTTATTTCCCCTTCATCAATGGTAATCAGCGTAGCCGACTGTGAGCCTGGCTCTCCGATATCGCGCCCCTGCGGAATACCCGGCATGACAATCCAAGGATCCTTACTATGTGTCTGGCGTTTGTGGATATGGCCCAGCGCCCAGTAATCAAATCCGGTATCAATCAGTTCCTGCACGGTGCAAGGTGCATAGACATCATGAGACGCTGACCCATTGAGAGAGGTATGCAACATGCCGATATTGATCGCATCGGGCACAGGCGCGTCGAATTTACCCAGCAGACTTTTCACCGCTTTTCTTTCACTGAAGCTAACGCCGTGAATCCAGACACCGCTGCTCGCCAGTTGCTCTTTCCCACCATTACCATCGAACACGTGCACATTCTCAGGCAGTGCGGTTTCTCCGGTCAACGGATTTTCGGCATCGTGATTGCCTTTGATGTAAAAGACACGGATACTCGCTTGTTCCAGCCTCCGGAGTTCTACGAGTAGGAATGCGGCGGTTTTTGCGCTGCGAGCAGCACCATCAAACAGATCCCCTGCAATCATGACTGCAGCAACCTGATGCTCGATGGCCTGATCTACAATGCGTGTGAATGCGTTGCGCGATGCACACTGGACCTTCTCTCGAAGGTCCGGGTCACGCAAGGCGAGTGTCTGCAAGGGGGAGTCCAGATGGACATCGGCCGTATGGATGAGCTTGATCATCCTACCGATTTTACAGACTTGCCGATTAGGGGTGCGTCATAACAACTGTTAATCCAGCAACTTGTTTATGGTGGAAAAAACAGACTAGATAGCAAGATACTCATGCCTGAGTTCTTCGTTATCCAGCACCTCTTTGGCCGTACCACTGAATACAATCTCGCCAGTGTCCAGAATCATGGCTGTGTCCGCCAGCTTCAATGCAGCGACTGCGTTTTGTTCAACAAGAATCGTGGTGATGCCTTGCGCCTTGACTTCGAGCAGCGCTTTTTCAATATCATGTCTAACAACCGGTGCCAGACCTTCATAAGGCTCATCCAGAAGCAGTAGCTTGATGTCACGCGCCAGAGCCCGACTTATCGCCAGCATCTGCTGCTCGCCACCTGACAGAGTTGTACCTTCCTGTTTACGACGCTCCTTCAATCTGGGAAACAGACTGTAGATACGCTCATAGTCCCATCCGGAGTTACCCGCTATTCTGGCGATGTCGAGATTCTCTTCCACGGTGAGTCCTGGAATGATTCGCCGATCTTCTGGCACCAGCTGGATACCGGCAAGTGCTGCTTCAAAATCCGGCTTGTCGTGGATCGACTCACCTGTGAGAAAGATCTCCCCTTCTCGTAGCTCAGGGTTGGCGGCGCGTGCTATGGCACGCAGGGTTGATGTCTTGCCTGCGCCATTACGTCCGAGAAGCGCTACGATCTCACCTTCATTAACCGAGAAAGACACATCCTGAACGATGTAACTATCTCCATAGTAGGCCTTGAGCCCCTTGACTTCGAAATACGCTTGCGCTGAACTTTGTGCGACGGCTTCGCTTGATGCACTCATTACACTTGCTCCTCGCCCAGATAGGCTTCCTTCACGCGTGGATCCGACTTGACCTCCGCAGGCGTACCCTGGCAGATAATCCTCCCACCAGCCAGTACCGTGATTCTGTCCGCCAGGCTGAACACGACGTGCATGTCATGCTCAATGATTACCTTGGTCATGCCACCCGCCTTGATACGCTTCAGCAGATCGATGGTGGCGTTGGTATCGTGACGTGCCATGCCCGCAGTCGGCTCATCCAGCAGCAGCAGCCTTGGCTTTTGCGCAAGCCCCATGGCAAGTTCCAGTCTTCGCTTGTCACCACGAGACAGACTACCCGCCTCGCTATGAATCAACGATTCCATACCCAGATCGGTCAGGATTTCCTCAGCTTGTGATTGCGCGTTTTTCTCACTGGAAAACCGCTTGAACCAACGCAACTTGAACGCACCATCACGCTTGGCCAGTACCGGGATCATGACGTTTTCAAGCAATGTCAATTCAGGGAAAATCTCTGGCGTCTGAAAAACCCGCACCACCCCAAGCTGATTTATCTCATGGGGTTGTTTACCCGTCAGGTTCTGGCCATCGAATATGACGTGTCCGGTATCAGGCTTGAGCCGACCAATGCATACATTAAGCAGTGTTGATTTACCCGCACCATTCGGCCCGATGATGGCATGAGTTTCACCTTCACGCACCGACAGGTCAATATCACTCAGAGCGTGTAGGCCAGCAAAACTCTTGTGTACGTCTGCAACGTGCAAGACTGTGTTTTCCATAATTATGCCCCTATGAGTGTTCGCTGGCGGTGGACGATGGCGAGGCGCTCTTGTCTTTCTTGCCTTTGAACAATGCGCCTATTCGACGAACACCTTCCATGATGCCACCTGGCAGGAATATGACCGTGATCATAAACAGAAGGCCGAGCGTTAGATGCCAGCCCTTACCGACAAACAGACCCGCAACATCAACGACATAAGGCTGGATACCGTCAGGTAGAAAGTCAAAGATCTGGTTCAGGTTGGTTGTGTTATATGCTGAAAATATGTTTTCGAAATACTTGATCAGCGCAGCCCCCAGAAAAGGACCAACCAACGTTCCAACACCGCCAAGAATCGTCATGAGCACCACCTCACCAGAGGCTGTCCACTGCATGCGTTCAGCACCTGCCAAAGGATCAGTGACTGCCATGAGTGCCCCGGCTGCACCTGCGTACATACCTGAAATGATGAATGCCCACATCAGGTAAGGACGAGTATTAAGTCCTGTATAGGACATGCGTGTCTGGTTCGATTTGATTCCACGAAGCATGGTGCCGAACGGTGAACGAAAGATTCTTAGCGAGATAAAGAAACCAAGAATCAACACCGCCGCGCAGAAGTAGAAACCTGGCATGCCACTCATCTTCATGCCGAATAAATTAGTTGAAGGCAGAGTACGCGTCACTTCGATACCAGCCATCGCATCAATGACGCGAGCGTCCGACAAGGTGAGCTGCAATCCGGTTTCACCATTGGTTATGGGTGTAAGCACCGAATATGCAAGGTTATAAGACATCTGTGCAAATGCCAGTGTCAGTATCGAGAAGTAGATGCCCGACCGTCGCAGGCTGATAAAACCAACTGCGTAGGCGAAGAGACCCGCTACCAGAATACTGAACATGACGGCCGGCAGCACGTTCATGGACAGCAGTTTGAAACTCCACACTGCAGTGTAGGAACCAATACCCAGAAACGCTGCATGTCCGAAAGACAGATAGCCGGTAAGACCAAACAGAATGTTAAAGCCAATGGCAAACAATCCGAAGATGGCAAACCGTTGCATCAGATCCGGGTAGTTGGCACCAAACGGCGCCAGCCAGACAGGCATTGTGAGTACGACGACCGCAAAGCCGAAGAAAAGTACCCAGTCAGAAATGGCAGATAGTTTATTCATGAGTGCCTCCTAGTCTTCCATTATGCCTTTGCGACCCATCAAACCCCTGGGTCTGACAAGCAACACGATGACTGCAACCAGATAGATGATGATCTGATCTATACCGGGAATGACACTTTTGATTTCGTTCATGGATGCCAGCGACTGCAATACTCCCAGCAGGAAACCTGCGAGTACGGCCCCCCCCAGCGAACCCATCCCGCCCACTACGACCACGACAAAGGAGAGCACCAGAAAGTCCATGCCCATGTGATAGTCGGGCGGCAGTATCGGCGTATACATGACACCGGCAAGACCGGCCACAACAGCAGCAATACCAAAGACAATCGTAAAGCGGCGCTGGATATCTATTCCCAGCAACCCGACCATTTCCCTGTCCTGCATACCAGCGCGAACAACCATACCGAAGGTCGTAAATTGAAGGAACGCGAACACAGCGCCGATAATACTCAAAGAAAATCCCAGATAAATAAGTCGCCACCATGGATACACAAGATTGTCACCCCAGCCGAACATGGCACCGATATTTGCACTGCCGGAGACAACATCGGGCGCGGATTGCGGAATCGGATTAGCACCGAAGTAGTGCTTGACGATTTCTTGCAAGATGATGGCAAGTCCAAACGTGACAAGTATTTGATCTGCGTGCGGACGCTTGTAAAAATGCCGTATCAAGCCACGCTCCATGACAAGCCCTACTAGTAGCATGAACGGTACGGCAATCAATATGGAGAAAGGCACCGAGTAGTCAACGATAAACCCTCCCACAACAGGGAACTTGGCCTCAAGAATGGGCACCTCCTTGAACGCTTCAAAAAAGGTGATGCTTTCATCTTTCACCTTGGTCGAAATGGTAAGCACTTTCTGGACGGAAACCGCGCAGAAAGCACCCAGCATAAACAACGCACCATGTGCGAAGTTGACGACACCCAAAGTGCCGAACACAAGCGTTAAGCCCAGAGCGATGAGCGCATAAGCGCCGCCTTTGTCCAGGCCATTCAGTATCTGTAATAAGACTGCGTCCAAGAGCAAACCCCTTCTGGTTCAAGGTGGATCATCAGGGAATACAGCTCCCTACCGACGATGCAAGCTGTGCAACCGACGGCAAATGATGATTGTGGAAAATGACTAGCAGCAATACGGCCTGCGAAGTTTTTGTCCGGGCGTTAGCGAGTCGTCAACTATCTTGTCCGGATGTTTTCGTGTCAGGTAACAAAGACAGGAAAACAAAAATCAGATTGTGCGGTGCGCAGCACGGGAGCTGCGCACCACAACAAGCGCTTATGCGCCGTTATTACACGTACCCAGATCACCACCGGCAAACATTGGATGATCAACCGGGTATTCAACTTGTGCTCGTGGAGTGACCTCAACGATTTCAAGCAGGTCAAACTGTGACGATGGGTTTTCCTTACCTGTCACAACCAGTACATCCTTGAAGCACTGGTGGTCTTCGGCACGGTATTCGGTAGGTCCGTTACCCATGCCATCAAACTTGTGACCTTCGAGCGCTGCAACCACCTGGCAAGGCTCAAACGTACCAGCACGCTCAACAGCATCTGCATACAGTAGAGCCTGTACATAACAAGTGTGTGCTGCCTGCGAAGGTGGGAAACCGTACTCTTGTCCGAAGGACTTGACGAAAGCCTGACTGCCCGCATCACTCAATGACCAGTGCCAGTTAGTTGAACCGTAAATACCCTTGATGTTCTCGCCAGCACCCTGAGCCATGAGACGTGAGAACAACGGCACAATGATCTGGAAATCCTTGCCATCTACCTGCCGATCCTTCAAACCGAACTGGATGGCCTGAGTCAGCGAGTTGATCATGTCTTTGCCGTAGTGATTGAGTATCAGAGTATCAGCACCGGAGTTAAGTACGGGTGTGATGTACTGGCTGAAGTCTCCAGCACCAACCGGTGTCAGAACCTTTTGCGCTGTTGTCCAGCCGATGTTCTCGGTAGAGGCTTGAATTGACGCTTCCTGAGTCCAGCCCCAGTTGTAATCAGCTGTCAGGTGATAAGCGTTACGCTCTGTACCGTAAGCTTTCTCGAGCACCGGGCCAAGAGCCGCACCGGACATGTACGCGTTGAAGAAATGACGAAAGCCATTAGCTTTCTTGTCCTTACCTGTCGTGTCGTTCGCATGGGTCAGACCCGCCATGAAAATAACGCCGGCTTCCTGACACAGGCTTTGCACAGCAACAGCGACACCGGATGAAGATCCACCAGTGACCATGACCACGCCATCTTTCTCGATCATACGCTTGGCAGATGCGCGAGCCGCATCGGATTTGGTCTGAGTGTCACCTGTAACGTACTCGACTTTCTTGCCCAGGATGCCATTACCTTTGAGTTCACTGGGTTGCATGGTATTCATCATGCCGCCGTCGCCTTCGCCGTTAAGATGCTTTACGGCAAGTTTGTAGGCACGAAGCTCGTCTGCGCCTTCGTCAGCGTAAGCGCCGGATTGTGGCACGTTGAATCCGAGCGTCACAGTGCCAGCATCACCTGGATTGTTCAGGTATTCCGCGCCGTAGGCGTGACGGGTAAAAAACATGGGAGCGCCTGCAATTGCCGATGTAGCAGCACTTGCCTTGAGCACGTCACGACGTGACCAGTTACTGGTGTTCTTTTTACTCATGTATTCAATCTCCTGAGGGTGTACTTATGTTTTGACTAATGAGCCTTGCAATCAGAGAAACCGCGTCTTTCCTCACTGTCATCACTGGTGCAGTCCACGCTGACATGGGGCAGACTGAACTGAGCAAAGCCTTTGTTGTCTGTCGAGCAAAGGTGTTATGCCACAGCTGCAAGGTGTCGGCCTAGTATAGGGAAAGTTTAAGAAAGAATTGCAAAGACTAATAATCTATATTTATCATATACTTGTACTATTTTACGAAATATACCGCATGGCCAAATTCATACTCAGTGATTGACTGTTACGAAAAGTAACAGGCTGAAAGTGTGCGCCGGCAGCGCACGCCGTCAACTTACAGCGGAATATCAAAAAGCCAATGATCGAGCACACTGTGAACGTCGTCAACGCCCTGTTTTTTCAGCGCTGAAAACTCTTGCAAAGTCGACTCTATCCCTGCATCGGCCAGCGCTGACTGAGTCTTGAGCACTGCGCTCGCAGCCTGGTTGCGAGATAGCTTGTCGGATTTTGTCAGCAATATATGCAATCCGGATTGCCCTTGCTGCTGAAGTTCGATAAGCGTCCAGTCAGCATCAGTCAACGGATGCCGAATATCCATGACCAGGACCAGGCCTTTGAGGCTCTCACGGGAAATCAGGTAGCGCGTCATCGAGGCTTGCCACTGCTTCTGCTTGTCCTTGGACACTTTGGCATAGCCATAACCGGGCAGATCAACAAGAAAGCGATCTTCTTTGAGGGAAAAATGATTGATCAGTTGCGTCCTGCCAGGTGTCTTGCTGGTTCTGGCCAACTTACCGTTACGGGTAAGCGTGTTGATGGCACTGCTCTTGCCCGCATTAGAACGACCAGCGAAAGCAACCTCTACCAGCGCCTCGGGGCAGTGATAGGGATCGCTGGCACTGGAATGAAATTGCGCCGAAAAATACACCGTGTTCATGTGATGCGTGCCTTATGTGGTTGCAACAGTCTGCTAGAATCGATCAATCTTTTGTGGCATGTGCCGCGTACAGTCTAACGACTGAAAAAATCTACGTAATCTTATCGGAGTCTCAATGAAAAACTGGTTTCGCTTGGCCACCCTTGCATTGATTTGTTTTGTTGGCAGTGCACAGGCAGAAGGCGACGCTGCCGCAGGGCAAGGGAAGTCGGCAGTTTGTGCCGCGTGCCATGGCGCTGACGGTAAAGCAATCCAGCCTTCGTATCCCAATCTTGCCGGGCAACATGCCAGCTATATTGCAAAACAACTGACTGAGTACCGTGACGGTGCTCGAGTCAACGCATTGATGTCGGGGCAGGCAACCAATCTAAGCGATCAGGATATTCTGGATCTTTCTGCCTACTACGCACAGATGCCCAAGATCGAAGGTGTCGCTTCTGAAGAGAATCTCGACTTGGGGATGAACATTTATCGAGGTGGTATAACAGCGGCTGGTGTTGCGTCCTGTGCCGCTTGTCATGGCCCTGCGGGAATGGGCAATCCAGCGGCTGCATGGCCTGTTGTGTCTGGCCAGAATGCCCAGTACACCGCCGACCAGCTTCGCTACTTTCGTTCCGGTGAGCGAGCCAATGATGCCAATGGTGTGATGCGTGGCGTTGCCAAGCGAATGACTGATGAAGAGATAGATGCGGTCGCGAACTACATAGCCGGTCTGCACGCTGTCGGCGAGTAACTGCATCCTCTGGCCCAAGCGCACTGTTGAATAGCAATAGATTGCCGATCGGACGCTACGGTCCGGAATATGCGTACGGTTTATTTGCCTGATGCACGTCATCTTAAGTTTTGGCAAAGAAATCTCCATACTTACCCAATTCGGCTTGAACACTCTCCAGGCAGCCAGGAATACCCATGTCTGACTACAAAAGAAGAATATTCCTGTCCAGCGCGTTAACGGCGACTGTTACGCTAAGCTTGGGACTTCACGGCAGGACAGCGCTTGCCGCTGAGGGATATGAGCTCATTGACCCTCCACAGAACACCGGCAGTCCTGACGCGGTGGAGGTCGTCGAATTTTTCTGGCTCGGCTGCCCGCATTGTTACTCTTTCGAACCCACAATTGCTGCGTGGAAGGAGAGCAAACCTGCCAACGTGAAGTTCATACGTGAAGCACCGCCATTGAATCCCTCTTGGGAAGAACATTCGAGAGGCTTTTACGCTGCCCAACTCATGGGACAGGAGAATGCCTTTGTCGATGCAATGTTCCAGGCTATCCACGCAGATCGCAAGCGCATGCGCAAACCATCCGACATTGCAGAACTGGCAGCAGAACTCGGCCTTGACAAGGACAAGTTTCTCAAGACGATGAAATCGTTTGCTGTACAAACGAAACTGAATCGCTCCGTACAACTTGCCAAAGGCGCTGGCATCTCTGGTGTGCCATCGATAGTGATTAACGGAAAATATCGCACAGGTTCACGACTTGCCCGTGGCAACGCGGGAATGATTGATGTCATTAATCGTACGGTTGCTATCGAAAAGCAGGTGATGGGACTGAATTAGGGTCAAGCGCCGCCCGTCAAGGCTCAATCGAATCATCAAGCTTTGCGATGGGAAACTCCTTGACGAACTCAAGCAGTTCGTCGCTATCCAGATCACTTGATGTAATCATGAGCATGCCTCCGCTTTTCAGCTGAACCATGTACTCCCCCTGACCACCTTCATCACTCATGTCGATGACCGTGCGCTTCTGTACCCTCATCTTCTTGCCACCGGCAGCGCCCAGGCCAGACGCAAACTGAGCCAGTGCCGCCAGGCCACCTCCTGCTACGCCTCCCGTGAGCGATACCGACACTGATTGCCCATCACGCGTGTATCGGCGTTCGATGATAGTCATGCCCATCGCGCTTTGATTATCGATCTCGCCGCCGGCATATCCGTCAACTACATCGGGAAATACTGTCAGGGTTCTTTGCTGTTTTAACTGACGCAGACTCTCGACACACCATTCGGCCTCATCAAGCGCTCCGGCAAAATCTTCCTCATCAATAAGTCTGGAAGCCTCCTTGCACGCAGCGGATGCATCGTCGGCACTTTGTGCATGTACTTGCATACCGGGTAATAACAGTAGAGTGGCAACAACACTACTGCTCAAGACATTCATAATGGACTTCATTGCTTAATTCTCCTTGAAATCAAATTAGGAACCAGGCGCATCAGCCACAGTAGGATGCAGCCCCCATGTTCAGGCATGTACTCACGGCAAATCGATGACAACCGGCTCGTGAACTCTCTGGTAATGCTCATTCATGGAGCTGACATTGTAGAACGCGACGCCATCCTGACTGTGTGTTCCTCGCCCCTCGTGAATGTGCCCGAAAATATGTGCAGTCGGTGAAACGCTTTTGATACGCGCCAACAGAGAGGGGCAACCGGTGGTCGCGAACTGTCCGTCGGCCCTTCTCACTACGTCCATGATGCCATAGGGTGGCCCATGGGTGATCAGCACATCTGTGTTCTGGGGAATTTGTCGCCAGTGTGCCTCGATGGGCTCACCCGGGTCACGCATGAACACCCAGTCACAAAAACGCGGAGTAATGGGTGAACCCCAGAACTGCAGACCACCCAACACAATGCCCGAGTCATTGAGTAACAGCACGCCATGATCCTCAGCAAACTGCTTTGTCAACAACGGCTCTTGTTCCATGAACGTATCGTGGTTGCCGGCGATGCACAAGGTATTGTCAAAACCACGTGATCCGAGCCATTTCATGAAGGCGAGCGTCTCGGCACGGCCTCCGTGCGCTGAAAGATCACCGGCGTGTATCAGGACGTCCCCTGCAGGCAGCTCAAGCCCTTCATGGTCTCCATGCGTATCACTGATACAGACGAGTCTCATCTATTGACACCTCACTTGAAAGTCGTAACGTTACAACATGCCTCGGAACAGTGATTCTACAGATCTTGTCCGATCATCACTTCTGCACGCAAAAGAAAACCTTCGGTCTGACGATAGCCGGTGGTCGACGGCCAGGACACTGAGGGCCATATCTCATAGAAAAACCAGGGACGCCAGACATTGTGTCGCCATCGAACTCTGATTTCATGCCCGCGAAACCTATCATCGACACCTTCGTTCAGGGCCGTGTGATAGCTCGCAAGCCCTTCCAGAGCAAGAGAGCGGCGATCACTGATTTGCCAGTAAACGCCCGTAGTATGACTAATGATGGCGCCTTTTTGCCCTTTCTCCCAGTTAAAGTCCGTGTAGGTTCGAAAAAACAGGTCATCCTTAGCGTAAAGTAGCCGCCGGAAATCAAACGATAACCTGTTCTCAAAACCCGATTTGGAGTAATGGTAGTAACTGTTGGCGGCCTTTGCTACCCATTTGCGACCAAGGTCCAGCGTGTAGCGCGAATTCAATCGCCCGAAGTACTGAACGGACCCATCGCGCTGGCGTATACCGATATCAATATTGATGTCACTATTGGCACGCGCCTTTCGAATAAAGCGCAAGGCCAGTGATGCATTCTGATTGCCCTGCGATGCCTGACTTTGCGCCTCGCCCGGCTCCTGCGAATCATCATCCTCCGTACTGATCAACAGTTTCAACTTGCGTTCGGTTCTCGGCAATACGGCACGAATCTTCACCGAGGTATCCAGCTTGAAGTCCTCTCCATTCGCACGTATGCCGTCCAGGCGAATGCGTGCCCAACTGCCGTTACTCACCGCATCGGCATCCGAACCTGCATTACTGAAGAAGCCGTCTACCTGCCCCATGAAACTGCCAAAGCGTTCCGAGGCGATACGCTGTGCATCATCCACGATGACAATAGACCTGCGCATGACGCCCAGGGATTCGCGATCAGGAATCGGCAGTCGCACAACATCCGGGTCGGTTTGGTTTCCGGTTGGTACCTGTTCAGCCTTGTCCGGCGATCCGGATTGCTGGGCACTAACCATCGACGAGCCTCCCAGCAGGGCAACAAGACACAAACAGAAAGAGACGATGCTACGCATCAATAGTAGCTGTCATCAATAGTGGCTATCAATGTCTGCATATCCTGCGGCGTGCCGATCGATATTCTCAACCAGGACGCCAATCGGGGTTTGTTCCAGTAACGAACCAGCACGCCGGCGTGACTCAAACGCTCAAACAGCTGAGCGGCCGAATTACCTGGCGCTCGGGCTAAAACGAAATTTGCAGCTGATGGGAGGACATCGAATCCTCTTTTTTCCAGTTCCGATATCGTCCATTCGCGTGTTTCGATAATCGCCTGCACTGTGTTTCGGTAGTACTTATCATCTTCAATGGAGGCGCACCCGGCTGCCTGTGCCAATACATCGACAGGGTAGGAGTTAAACGAGTTCTTGACCCGTTGCAACCCCTCAATCAGCGATGCATCACCAAAGGCAACTCCCAGCCGCATACCGGCAAGCGACCGGCCTTTGGAAAACGTATGGCTGACCAGTAGATTCGGATAGTCGCGTATCAGAGGGATAACGCTTTGAGCACCAAAATCAGCGTAGGCCTCATCAATCAGCACGATTTGTTCGGTGTGAACGTTTAGCAGTTGACCGATACTCTCGACAGGCGTCGCGATTGCAGTGGGCGCATTCGGATTAGGAAAAATAATACTGCCACCATTGGGTATGAAATGCTCCAGCGGCAACGTGAAATCGTCCTCGAGACTGATTGTTCTGGACGCGATGCCGTACAAATCGCAGTACACCGGGTAAAAACTGTAGGTGATATCCGGGTATTGCAGCGCCCTGCCGTCCGTGAAATAGGCAAGAAATGCCAGTGCCAGAATCTCATCCGATCCATTACCAACAAACACGTTCTCAACACCCACTTCGTGGTGATCTGCCAGCGCATTACGCAGCTCTACAGACTCAGGATCCGGATAACGCCGCAGTTGATGACCATCAACCGCATGCATCGCCTGCATGACGTGTGGTGATGGCGGATAGGGATTCTCGTTGGTGTTGAGTTTGACAATATTATCACCCGAGCGCTGCTCACCCGGAACGTAAGGTGTGAGGCGGTTAACTGTCTCAGTCCAGAATCGGGGCATCGGAAAAATATCCAGTACGAAGGTATGTTCAGGCTATCCATGCACGCGCATGCAAGACGACAGGATATATCATGAAGGTGCTGTGGCGCTGGTGAATGACTGCCGCGGACTAGTCGTCCAGCAAGGCACTTAGCTGTTTGCTGGCAGCTTTTAGTTGCGGAAGGAACCGGGTTACTGACACAAACGGGACCCGCATGCAGGGAGCATGAAACGATAACGTGGCATACAGCCTGCCGCTACCATCGACCACCGGCACGGCCATCGCGACCATCCCTTCCAGATACTCCTCGTTATCCAGAGAATATCCGCGCTGCCCGGTGACTTCGAGATCCGCCATCAGATCGCTTACGCTTACCAGGGTATTGGCGGTGTAACGCTTCAATCGTGTGTTTCTGACGACTCGTTCGAGCCGCTCCTCGTTGAGCGTGCTCAGATACATTTTGCCCCCCGCGGTGGCGCAAACCGGTACCCGACTCCCTACTTTCAGACTGATTCGTACCGGCCAATGCGTCTCTGCCCGGTCAAAGTAGATCATCTCGGCACCATCGGGTACAGCAATGTTGCACGTCTCACCGATCTCCTCGGACAAGGACGTAAGTATGGCTCGTCGCTGCGCTTGTAGGGGAGCTGCCGACAAAACACCGAGGGCCAGAGCCTGAAGGCGGTTGCCGGCCTGCAGCCCTCGACCGCTAAGCCGGGTTTGCAAATAACCCTGCTCTTCCATCGACGCACACAGCCTGTGAACGCTGGCCTTGGGAATGGACAGATTTTCGGATATCTCTGTCGGGCTCAACGGCCTGTCTGCCGCTGCGATGACCCCAAGGATATCGAGCACCCGAGTGACCGTGGAGCCTTTTGCCGAGCGAGATTCTGGATCCGATGTATCAACCATTAGCCTGCAACGCCAGGTTAGAGAAGTAATCTTTCAGGGAAACCCTTTGATCAATGTATATCGAAAATGAGATTTCCAGTACCATTATTTGCAACGTGAGCAATCATTCGCCCCAAGCGATTCCCACCATGAACACAAGCACTTACGACTACATAGTTATCGGCGCCGGCTCTGCCGGGTGTGTGGTGGCAAATCGATTGAGTGCCGATGGTACTACAACCGTTGCCTTGCTCGAAGCCGGCGGACGCGACTGGAATCCCTGGATTCACGTCCCTGTGGGCTATTTCAAGACGATTCATAACCCAAAAACGGACTGGTGTTATAACACCGAACCCGATCCTGGGCTCAACGGACGATCGCTCAAATGGCCACGTGGCAAAGTATTGGGTGGATCAAGCTCGATAAATGGCCTGCTGTACGTGCGGGGCCAGATGCAGGACTATGACCGCTGGGCCGAGTTGGGCTGTACCGGATGGAGTTACAAACAGGTTCTGCCCTATTTCAAACGTGCTGAGAATCAGTCTCGTGGCGCTGATGCCTATCACGGCACCGATGGGCCGCTGCATGTCAGCGACATGAGTTTCAAGCGTCCCATCTGTGATGACTTCATCAACGGCGTGGAGGAGCTCGGCACGCCCAAAAACGATGATATCAATGGGGAACACCAGGAAGGTGTGGGCTACTTCCAGCTGACAGCACACAAGGGTCGGCGCTGCAGCACGGCAGTAGCCTACCTGAACGGTTCTCGATCACGCCCCAACCTCAGTATCATCACGCACGCGATGGTCAAGAAAATCGGCTTCGATGACGGGCGGGCAAGCCATGTCCTGCTTAGGCGCAAGAACGAGTCAATGAGCATTAAGGCACGTGAAGAAATCATCCTTTGCGCTGGTGCTATCGGCTCACCGCAACTCTTGCAAGTCTCTGGGATAGGCGCTGGAAAGAGATTACAAGCGTTGGGAATTGATGTTGTAGCCGACTCTCCGGAGGTCGGTGAGAACCTACAGGATCATCTTCAGATTCGCGCAGTCTACAAGACGCGTCGCCCGGTGACTCTCAATGATGAGCTGTCCAATCCCATGCAGAAGGTCCGGGCCGGATTGCAGTACATGGTCAATCGCAGTGGACCGTTGAGCATGGCAGCCAGTCAAGTCTATGCATTTTCCAGAACGCGTTTGGCCAATGAGCGTCCCGATATTCAGTATCACTTTCAGCCGCTATCGGCTGACTCGCCCGGCGAGGGCCTGCACCCGTTCTCGGCCATTACGGCATCGGTTTGTCAATTACGCCCTGAAAGTCGCGGCTCGATACAGATAAGTAGTTCCGATGCCAATGTGCACCCGACCATCATACCCAACTATCTATCGACCGATCTTGACTGTCGTACCGCTATCGAGTCTGTGCGTTTCACACGTGCCATCATGCAATCCAATGCCATGAAAGACCACATTGCCGAGGAGTTACTGCCAGATCCGACTGCCACCAGCGATGAGCAGTTGCTGGATCAGGCCAGAGATATTGCCAATACGATCTATCACCCTACCAGCACGTGCAGAATGGGGGCAGACAACAATGCCGTGGTTGACCCACGACTGCGAGTCAACGGTGTGGCAGGCCTGCGCGTCGTAGACGCATCGATCATGCCGGAGATTGTCTCTGGAAACACCAATGCCCCGACCATCATGATCGCTGAAAAGGCCGCCGATCTGATTATTGAAGATCGTCGGTTGCGTCACGGCTCATGATGATCTGAGCAGGACTTAACGGTACGTTTAGTGTGGTCACAATATATTCACCTTGTTTTTTGTGCTTTTTTACGTCATTTATTGTGTTAATTTTCTTGTTTCGTGTCTTCCAACCGATTCAAGGACTCAAGATGCACGTTAATCGTTTGCCTTTCATTCTTGCTCTTGTAATGAGCCTGTCCGGCCACTGGCTCAGCTCAGCGCATGCCGACGATTCGCCCTTCATCATCGTGCAATCAACAACGTCCACCCAAAACTCCGGTTTACTGGACGCCATTCTCCCGGCTTTCACGCAAGTATCTGGCATTGATGTCCGAGTGGTTGCAGTGGGCACCGGCCAGGCAATCAGAAATGCCACCAATGGGGATGGCGATATTCTGCTGGTTCATGCCAGAGCGTCCGAAGAGAAATTTGTCAATGCTGGCTGGGGCGTAGAAAGATTCGATGTGATGTACAACGATTTCGTACTCGTTGGCCCGACCGATGATCCCGCAGACGTCTCCGGTGGCAGTAACATCACCGATGCCCTTCAGTCTATTGCCAAAAGCCGGTCACTGTTTGCATCACGTGGGGATGACTCGGGTACTCACAAGGCAGAACTGAGTCTATGGAAAGAGGCACGAATCGATGCACAGGCTGCCTCCGGTAGCTGGTACCGGGAGACAGGCTCCGGCATGGGTGCAACCTTGAATGTGGGCATCGGCATGGGGGCTTATGTGATGACCGATCGCGCCACCTGGATTGCATTTGGAAACAAGGGCAATTACACCATCGTGGTAGAAGGGGATAGTCGATTGTTCAACCAGTATGGAGTCATCCTCATCAATCCACTCAAGCATCCAAACGTCAAAGCAGCTGAAGGCCAGATGTTCATCAACTGGCTGATCTCGGCTACGGGTCAACAGGCTATTGCAGATTATCAGATCAACGGTCAGCAACTGTTTTTCCCTAATGCGACACAACCATCATCGAACACAGAAACAGTCTCTGCACAATAGACAGTCAAACTCAAACCCTCAAACAGGCATGACGCCGCAGAGCATCAATACTGCGCCTATCCCACAGGCGGATTATATCTTACGGTACCCAATGCGCTGATATCATAGCCACTCATGTCCTGCGCACGTCTGATAAACGGCTCACTTTGCACAAAGCGCAGCAATAATTGAAAGGGTTCGTCAAACCAGGCTCTACGCCAGACAAGCAAGTCGAATCGCTCCTGCAACTGCGGCACAAATGCCAACTGCAAACGAGCAGCCACCGACGCCAGTCCGAACGCCGCATCTGCCTTTCCCTCAAAAACCAGCATACCCAGCTCGTCCTCGGTTCGAGCGCACTGTGGCACCGTCACTACTTGGTCCTCGTGCACGCCAGCACGCTTTAACAGCTTGTCGAACAACTGTTGGCTGGCGGCACTGGCCTGACGACTGGCGACCCGAAGGCCTTTCAGGTCTTCTATCGACGTAATGGAGGCAAGTTGTTCGGGCTTGACGATCAGGCCACGCTGTCGCTGTGCAAACTCCACTAACACTACTGGCTGTTCCGGAAACAGTTGTCGCACTGCAGGTGTATTCCACTCATCATCCTGTAGCAAGTGGGTACCGCAGGCCAGCGCCTCAAATCGTGCCATGCGCTGAAGACCGTCATGGCTGCCGTCACAAAAACTCGCCAGCCCACATTGCGATTCGCGCAAGGCCCATTCAAGCAGGGGGTCGTGACTACCAACCAGAGTCGCCGGATAGTTTTTAGCCAGACCCAGTTGCGGCCCCGAATGCGCAGCATGTATCCAGCACAAAATCTCAGCGCGCGGAAACAATAATTTGCCCACTACCCGTACACACGGAACCTCACCCGCCGACGCCATATCGTATACTTTGCGCTCCTTGATTCGCAGTAGCGTGGCAAGCTCTTTCGTGGTCAGGTACAACTCTTCGTTAATGGTGCTCATGGAAGAAGCTTAACCTGACTTCACCACAGTTACATCAGATAGTTACATTAGTAAGAGTGACAGCGGACGAATTGTCAATGCACAGACATGACCGCTCGCAAAACAAACCGGAAGACGCGAGCAATCTGGTCAATCAGTATCGCGCAGCCTGTGCGTTTAGCCTATGATCGATACTGATCCTGCCTACGAGTTTTGCCATGTCTGTGTTTGATCGTGTTCTGGATGCCGCACGCAGGCAACTACGTGACGTCGTGTTGCCTGAAGCCGATGATGAACGTGTTCTTCAGGCTGCAGCGTCTGCTCAGTCGCTCGGTATAGCCAGACCAGTATTGCTCGGTCGCAGCGATACGATTACTGCCCGCGCACAGTCGCTGGACATAGACCTCACCGACATCACGATCTTTGATCCTGAATCGGTGGAACATCGCAAACGTTATATCGATGCCATGGTACGTAAACGTGAGCATCGCGGCATGACAGAAGCCAAGGCGCGAGAGGCCTTGAATGATTCAGTCACATTTGCCTGCATGATGGTCAGCGAAGGGGATGCCGATGCCTGCGTCGCAGGTGCGGTTACCGCCACGGCAGAGGTTGTCAGGAACGCGGTTCGCTATGTCGGAAAACGCCAGGGAGAACCGTTGGTGTCCAGTTGTTTCATCATGCTGCTCAACGCTGATCATCCGGTAGCTGATGCGATGGTCATCGGCGACTGTGCATTGGCCATCGATCCGGACGCCGAGCAGCTGGCAGCCATTGCCATTGCAACAGGTGAATCCGCACAACGTTTTCTTGATATCGAACCGCAAGTAGCCATGTTGTCGTTTTCAACGGCTGGCAGTGCTCGCCATGCCATGGTTGGCAAGGTCACGCAAGCGACGACTCTTGCTCGCAAGCTACGTCCGAATTGGCGAATCGTTGGCGAAGTTCAACTCGATGCTGCGGTCGTCCCTTCGCTGCTGGCACGAAAAGCCCCCAAGCAGGCCACTGATGAGCCATGCAATGTCCTGGTGTTCCCCAATCTGGATTCCGGCAATATTGGCTACAAACTGATCGAACGCTTTGGCGGTGCTCAGGCCGTCGGCCCCATACTGCAAGGACTCGCCCATCCGGTTAATGATCTGAGTCGTGGTTGCAGCACCGAGGACATTATCAAGATTATCGCAGTCAGCGCAGCACAGGTGGTTGATTAAGCTACTCACTCGGCCTCGTCATGATTACGAAATCAGAGGCCTTGTAAACGTATCTTTACACGGGATTGACGCATCAGGCAGTGTGCGTAAAGACAAGAACATTCGGCGGTTCGAACCTGTCATGATTTCTCTTCGCAAGCATTTTCCAGCGTTGTACCCTGGCGTAAAGACGAGCGCTAGACGTATTCCACCGGGGCCGTGATCAGCGCCTTCTCAGAATTCGCTACTGGAAAAGGTTCGGTGGAAGAATTAGGCGTTTGATGAGTAGTGCAGGGTATTGCAAAGCCACCGCATCGTTCTACCACTGCTTTTCCCGCACACTCATTCAACAGCCTGCAACCGGGATTCAATACGCTTGCGCAATTCCTGTTCGTCTGTAGGTATGCCTGTCACCTGCACTGCCTGACCATTCTGGTTGAGAAACAACGCCTGGCCATCATGCAACTGATGACGATCGGCAAAAGCACGCCCTTGCGGCGTGCCCAGATCTGCCACGGCAAATTCAAGCCGCGAATCATAGTCACTTCTTACTTTGCGCAAGCTGTTTAACGCATTTCCACCCGCAGGCGAGTAGTTTTCGTAAGCCAGAACAAGCACTGGTTTGCCCTTGCCAATGACCGACAAATCAGTGCCAATGGGTTTTCCGGAACCCATCGTCAGAAAATAACCGACAGCCGCCAACGCCACCAGAACCGAGCTGGTAATCGTGATCACCTTAACCATCGTCTAACAATCTCCTTGGACAAAATGCACCCCGTTAAAGCTTTCGCGCCACGATCTGCAGATAGCGCGCTGTGTGCTTGTACGGTGTTCGCTCGCCCATAGCCGTCTCGAGCGCGTGAAGTTTATCAAGCAGTATCTGATCACCACCGGGTCCCTGCGCTTGGGTCTGTTCATCGGGCCGGCATAGCAGACCATAATCACCCAGCACCACAAACCCCTGTTTCTGAAGCCACTCCTGCAAGAAGGCTGCGGAGAAAAAAAGAACATCGGCATCGAACACACGAGAGGGTCCTCTTGTTCGCTCAAGCAACGCAGGCAACTGTTCTGTCGCATGGGTATTCACATCAATCCGGTACGGCTCGGCAAACCAGTTTCTGACCACCAGCGACAGTAATCCACCTGACTTGAGCGGTGCACTCATCGAGACCAGTAGCTCCTCCCAGGCTGGGTTGTACTGGATAACGTTATGACAAATCAGCAGATCGAAGGTATCAGCGGTAAATACATCCTGAATGCTGCGAATGTCATACTCATGCGCTCTGATGCGTTCTTGCAAACCGCTTGCTTCGGCGGTTGTTTGCAAATCATGAAGCATGGCCATGGAGCGATCAACGACATCGACCAACGCACCTGATTCGGCGATGGACAGGCTGGATTGCCCATTGCCACCGCCAGCATCGAGCACCCTGAGTCCATTGAACTCAGTGATGTAGCGCATAAGATAATCATGTGCCAGACGACGACGAAGACGTACACGCAAAGTCTGCTGCTCCTCTTTCCAGCGCGGCATGCCTGACTCGAAGGCAAGCGTTGCACGAGTCTCATCAAGGGCATCGCCCAGTCCGAGCTTACCAGTCTGCAGGGCCTTGCCAATCAGAACTCCGGTGATTCCCGGCCGGTTGTAGCAGGCAACCACATCGTGCAGGTTACGCACCTCACCTCCCACGATAACGTCCATGCCGGACAGCTCTGCTAATTCGCATGAGTTATTTAGATCGGTACCACTCATGGTGCCGTCAGGCTCCAATCGGGTATGCACCAACGTTGTAATGCCAAGCTGATACATCTGTATGGCAAGGGTCAAAGCCGTCAGGCCACCCACCGCCGCCCAGTCCCCACCGACGACTTCACCTTCAGGGCTGGTATTGATCGCAAGTGCGAAGCGTTCTCGCCCGTGTCTGATGATTGCATCGGTTACAACCCCGGGAGAGGTGATCGCCAGTGTATTGAGTAACACTCGGCTAACGCCTGCGGCTATCGCCCGGTCAATGTTCTCCGGCCGGCCTAATCCGCCACCGTACTGCACCTTGACGGGAAGCTGACACAGCTGTTCGATCAATGCCCAATCGTGACTGGCTGCAGGGTCGAAGCTGGTATCGACATTAACGACGTGTATCCATTGAGCACCGCGTTCGATAGCGTGCCGTGCCGCAGACAGCTGATCGGTATCATCAACGAGGACAGGTTCATCACCAGATGTATCAGAGGTCAGGTCAACCAGTCGACCTTGTGATAAATGTAACGCTGGCAGAATGTCAAATGTACGGGCCGGACTTATCACCATGCGGATGCTCTGTTAGCGAAAATACCGCAACCATCCTATACGAGAACGGCTCGGCTTCGCGCGGATAACCAATACAACTGGCCTCAAGCTGTGCCAAGTGTTGATCAGGCGATCCCGAGAACCTGGGCAATCTTCGCACTGTAGACGGCCGAAAGGCGCTTGGCCCTCAATTGCGAAATGGGTTGCCGATTCGATCTGGCACGCAATACGCATAAGCCCGTTGAGCAAGTCCAGAAAATTCAAGGACTTTCAATTCCCGCCAGCCGACAAACGAATAATTCAGAATACTGGCTTCGTATGGTAAGCAAACGAAAGACAGCACCGTTATATCTGATCGTCCTGTGGGTGCTGATTAGCGCTCTTGCCTGGCCTGCCTATATAGTGTGCAGCACGCTTTTAGCGGTGCATGGTGCGGAAGGCTGGCAACTGGATGCCTGGCACACGCTGCCACTGGAGGAAATGTTTCGGCACTTTCTCGTCGGCTACAAGGCCAGCATCATCGTCACCATTCCTCTGGGCTTTGTCGCGGTAGTCGACTATCTGTTGCTGGCACGCTATAAGGCGACCTGGTTGATCGGTGGCATTCTGCTACCGCTGAGCGGCGTCGCCATGGCCTACGCATTCTACCAGCAACCGAATGCTGCTCTACCCTCGTTACTGGCCACAGGCGCGCTGTTAGCTTTAATTCATCGCCTCGTTGATGTCATTGCAGGCCAGGAAAGTCGTGGGCGTTTGCGATGATTCCATGTCAGGAAAAAAAACCTCTGTATCGCAAGACAATGACGTTACGGCACACAGGATCCAGCGCGCTCGCAGCGGTTACGCTCTTCACATTGATCACGCCAATTCATCAGACCTCACACGCCACTGAGGCCATAATCATCGGTGGTGGCAGTGAAGTTCATGGCTCGGACACACGTTTTGAAACATCCGTGCGATGGGTAGGCAGCATATTGTCTGACCATGACGTGACCTTTACTACACACTTCAACGATGGTCAGGCCACTGAGCCGGACATCTTCGATCACTCTACCGATCCAGCACATTCACGTCCACTGGCACGCATTTTCGGCAATGCTGAACTGCTACGACGTCACTACCGCAATCACTCCTTGAGCAAGGTTGATACCAGCACACGGATCAAGGATCTGGGACCTGTGATCAAGTCGCGGCTCAAAGACAATATTGATGAGGAATTACTGTTTATTCACAGTGGTTTTGGCAGCCATACCGGCGCAAGCGAAGACAGTGTGTCAATGAATCTGTGGAACAATGAGAAGCTTACAGCGAAAGAGCTGCATCAGCTGTTGGAACAACATGACCGACCCATCCGGTTTATCTTTGGGCATAGCTATTCAGGTGGCTTTCATCGACTCGCCTATCGCGACCCATCGACAGGACTTGCCTTGTCAGACACAACGCATTGCGGTTTTACGTCCCAGTCTGCCTACGCACTTGCTGAGTTCAATCCAGAGCAAACTGACGATGGTGACTATCGAGACTACCTTTCGTACTTTTTCTCAGCGCTCTCCGGCTATGAATACGATGGCCAGATCATCAGCCGATTTGCAGACCTGAACGAAGATGGCGAGACAAGCCTTCGAGAGGCGCATCTGTTTGCTATGGAAGAGGCAATGAGTGTCGATCGACCTCTTTCCACCAGTGAAGATTATCTACTTCGATGGCAACCCTGGTATCTACGCTGGCAACCCTCACAAAAGCCACTGCCCAACAACGAATACACGCGTATTTTCCGAACACTTGCCAATCGTCTGAAGATCCCCCTGGACGACAATGCGGCAAAGTCCATTCGGGAAAAGATGGCGCAAGTGACGAGTCAGGTTCAGGCCATTGAGCAAAGGCTATTGGTGGAACAAGCCAGCATTAATCATTTACGGAGCATGATCAGAACTGAACTTGTCTCAAAATGGCCAAGCCTTGCTGAACCTTATACACACGGATTCGAGGCACTGATACGAGCTGATACCTTACTGTCAATAGACTCTTACAGTAGAACATTGAAACCCGAATACGACGAACTACTATCGCTGCAGAAGCAGACCCAACTTTCCAAAAAGGAGCATCTGGAAATACGTCGTGAGGCGGCTCAGTATCAAAAACTCCTGCAGCTTCGCCACCTGGCGTTAGTCAAACAACAGCTTATTCAATACGGCAAAGCGCAGCAAATTGGCGACTATCGCTCACTGTTAAGATGTGAACAGGCACCCTTGCGTGCCTCAACGGCAACAACCCAGCTCACTGAAGAGACTACTCAGTAGTCACACCTTGCCAATCAGACGAAGGCTCGTAGCGTCCAATGGTCTCGCCTCGCGAATTGTTGATCGATGGCATGAAGTACTCGTTCAACGCTTGCGCCTTATCCGACGGCAGCACCCCGAGTGTATTGAGAACTCCACCCAATGCCACACGCGCGGCACCATCATGTCCATCGTCAATTTTCAGGGCAACCCCCAGACCATGCTCGGGTATTACCGCCGTATAGACGCCTGCCGCACCAACCTTCACAAGAATATCCGGTGCAAGCGTCTCCATTAAAGCCGTACATAGTCGTTCCTTGCCCGCAACCAGGTAGGGATGAGTGGTTACAGCCGCATGAATTTTTTCAACGGCAGTGCGCCGTTCTCCTCCGAAAAAGGAGGGATCGCCAAAGCGGGCCATGGCCAGGGCAATACGCTGCAAGGGCATGGCTACTGACGGTATGGCGCAACCATCATATCCCCACGGGAGCTGATTGATTCGGGTATTGGTCAAGCCCTCCAGAACGTCGAACCATCGCTTTTGTGCAGCATGATTGTATAGCCTGTAATTCAGCGTGGATTCCCCCAATTGCTTGCAGGTGGACAGAAATCCCAGGTGCTTGCCAGAGCAGTTGTGATGTACTCGCTGGGGACCGCGTCCCTCGGCCATGAGTTCGAACTGCGTGGCCTGATGCATGGGTAGCTCTGCACCGCACTCCAGATCATCGTGATCACAACCGATTCGCTCAAGCCAGTCCTGGGCAAGCCCTGCATGTATGGGCTCACCATTGTGTGATGCACAGGCCAACGCCATATGTCTGTCATCGAGTCCGAAGGCGTCAATAGCGCCAGACTCCACGAACGGTATGGTTTGCAGAAATTTGATCGCGGAACGCGGAAACACAGCACGTTGCACGTCACCCAGAGAACTGAACATGCGCCCAGTGGCGTCGACAACCGCTACAGCGCCCCGGTAGCGACACTCGATGGCATTACCTCGCCACTGATTGACCAGAACCGGATTCATGCAACACCCACGGCACGGCGTAGCTGCTCAAGATAGGGACGGCTGTGCTCGCGAGCTTTTTCACCGCCCTTCTTCAGGATGGCATCGATTTTCGACGGATCAGCCATTAATTCATCATAGCGTTCCCGGGGCTCGCACAATTCGCTATCGACTAATTCGAACAACTGTTGTTTAGCGTCACCCCAGCCAATGCCATCCAGATAGGCCTGTCTGAGCTCGTTGCATTGCTCCTCATTGGCAAAGGCTTTGTAGATATCGAATACCGTGTTACCCTCCGGATCCTTGGGCTCACCCGGTTCCTGCGAGTTGGTCTTGATCTTCATGATGGCCTTGCGCAACTTCTTGGACGTCTCGAACAGGGGGATCGTATTGCCGTAACTTTTACTCATTTTCCTCCCATCCAGACCCTGTAGCACCGAGGCCCGTTCCTCCACGACCACCTGTGGCAATACGAGATGCTCGCCGTAGTGATGATTGAACCGTTGGGCTATATCGCGCGCCATCTCAAGGTGCTGGATCTGGTCACGCCCGACCGGCACATGGGTTGCCTTGAACATCAGGATGTCGGCACTCATCAGAATCGGATAACTGAACAGGCCCATGGTGATACCTTTATCCGCATCGCTCGCGCCGGACTCGAGATTTTCCTGCACAACCCCCTTGTAGGCATGCGCACGGTTCATCAGGCCCTTTGCGGTCAGACAGGTGAGAATCCAGGTAAGTTCGGGAATTTCCGGGATATCCGACTGTCTGTAAAAGGTGGCATGTTCGGTATCCAGACCCAGAGCCAGCCAGGCTGCCGATATTTCCTGTCGCGACTGGCGTAATAGTTGCGGGTCCTGGTTCTTGATCAGGGCGTGATAATCAGCCAGAAAGTAGAAGCCTTCATGAGCGCGGTTACGGCTTGCTTCTACCGCTGGCCGAATTGCACCGACGTAGTTACCCAGGTGCGGCGTGCCAGACGTGGTAATGCCGGTTAACCAGGTTTGTTTTGACATGGGAAAGTGGTCTATGCTCTGGCCCGGCCGACATGGGCGGACACACTGGAAGGGGATTGTAACAAGCCACAAGCGACACCTGTGAGTGTGTCGAGTGTGTACTTAACGGATAAACGCATGATGCAAGGAACCAGGGGAATTAAACAGCACTTTCGCAGAAATTGTCGTGTCGGCCTACTGATGGTGTTGCTGTTCTGGACGCTTACTGGCATGGCCCAGTCACATATCGATTTGCTGATTGTTGTCGATGAGGATGGCATCGGCTACACCGCACAACAAACCCTGTTGGCCGACGGTGAGCTTATTGTCAGCCGCCTGCCATCGGGTCGTAACACCCTGTCGACCGTATTTTCAGGCTCTGGCAGCGCGGTGTATCGACGCGCTCACGAAACTGATCCCGACAAGCTCACATTGTTGTCCGGCACAGTATTTACTCGGTTTCGCCACCGTTTCGACAGTACAGAAGACACCTCAGCAGAATTTATCCAGAGCGACAACGCGCCCGTCCGCAAGGCAACCCTGCACGAGTTCGAAATTACCATGGCCGATACGCAGTCATTAACCTCTCGCATCAGTTGGATCCTGCCACCCAACCTGGAACTGCTGGGCTATCACACCGATGAACGTTCGGCCAGGAATCCGAGCAATATCTGGCGCAAGGACGGCCAGATGATTACCTTCGAGCAGACCGCCATCGCCCCCGCACAACTCACTCTGGAATATCGGGTTCACGCCAGTAGCATCAGCCGCGCCAATGCCTGTCTGGCATCACTCGGTCCATCCGAGTGGTGCTCTCCGGACATCGATCGTGACGGGGTGCCAGACTATCGGGACATTTGTATTGACGAGGCTGCAGATGACACACCGCAAGCCGAGGGGCAAACGCGCATCCTAAGCGATAGAGGCAAAGGCGCTGACCCTTTTCAGCGTCATGGCAACTTCACGATAAACCGGGCAGACTCGCTTGGCTGTGGAGATGATGCACTCGTGGTGCTGCCACAGATTCAATTCGAAAGTGGTCAGACCTATTTGAATAGCCAGGCTCGCAGCACACTGGACAAGGTCGCGACAGCGCTGAGCCGATTGCCCGACGTGCTGTACCAGGTTGGCACGCATACCGACAACGCAGGCTATATGGAAAACAATCTGGCACTGTCACAGGACCGCGCAGATGCCATCCGCCACTATTTGATGCTACGCGGTCTTGGTCCCAATCAGATCCAGGCCCGTGGCTATGGTGAAACCAGCCCTGCTCACGACAACAACAATGCGGAGGGCCGTCGAGCCAATCGTCGCGTGGAGCTACAACGGCTTAACTAGCAAGTGCAGCAGCCGTTCTCTAATGGGTAACCTGAGGCTCTGCGTCCGATAGCACGGCAATGTAGGCAAACAGGGCCATCAGCGCATCCGCATCGGCTTTCTTTAAAGCAGAGCTTGCAGCAGTAAATCGCTTGACCTGTTCATCATGATCCTTAAGCAGGCTTGCCAGAAGCGCCTTGTCCCTCTGACTGGGGTCAAGATTGTATTTTTTTTTCTTGTTGTCGAGAATCTCCAGCAACTCGTAATGCCGCCGCTTGGTTGTTTCCATGGCGTTGTAGGCTTGCCAGGTATCACTGGCAACTCCCTCAAGAATACCGTCGGGACGCTCCACGGCTGCGCGCTCAGGTTTTGTCTGTTCATTCATGCTGCAAGTGTAACGTGGCTATATCATCGAAGGGGTGAACACAACAGTCTTTCCCCGGAATGATCTGCCCCCCCCTTCACGCTGGCGCATCAATATGACACACTGCTACCAATGTACCGTTCCGCACAATCAGTTCAGCCCCAATGGCCTCTTCCACAGCTCCTGTTTCCTGCAAGCGTTACACCAGTGGCATAAACGTACTCTGGAGTCAGGAAGCCAACACCGGAATGATGTGCAGCAGTATTGTGACCGCAACGCGCACCGAACCCGTCGATTTGATCATCATCTGGTTTTCCGCCAAGCGCCATAGTGCAGCAGATATCGTGAGCGAATTAGGCAATCAGGTCGATTGCCCTGACTATTGCGGATGCTCGACCAGTGGAGAGATAACGCCAGATGGGCAGCAAAATGAAGGTTTTGTTGCCATTACCCTTCCTGAGCAATGGTTCAGCTGCACGTCTCTGGCCATGGATCCAGTGACGACAATGGGAATGGAGACCATCGCGGTAGCCACTGCAAATCTACGCGAAGAATTTTTAGCATCACACCAGCAGACGCTGGCATCAGGCACTCTGTTTGCGTTGAACCTCATCGATGGCCTGTCCTATTCCGAAGAGCCCGTGACCGTTGCCATTGATCGCGGCCTTCAAGGCATTCCATTGATCGGGGGCTCTGCCGGTGACGATCTTGAATTTCAGAGCACCTGGCAAATCAGCAACGGCAAACACTACACACAATCGTGTGTTCTGACACTGGTGCATTGTCGTCTGCCATGCCGGGTATTCAGCAACAACAATTTCGTCCCCACTGAGCACAAACTGGTGGTCACCGAAGCCGACCCAGACAGACGCCGCGTCAGCGAATTCAATGCAGAGCCCGCAGCCGTAGCCTATGCCAAGGCGACGGGCCTGCAATTAGACAAACTCTATGCGGCAAGTTTTCCCTCTTACTCACTCATTGTGCGCTTTGGCGGTCAGCACTACTGCCGATCAATTCAGCAGCACAACGAGGATGGCTCGCTGACATTCTTTTGCGCCATCGACAACGGCCTTGTGATGACGGTAGCCCGATCAGTGGGGGCAGCGGCTTCGTCCCGAGAGCAAATAGAGCATATAGAACGTGACATCGGGCCACTGGATATCCTTTTCGGTTTTGACTGTGTGTATCGAAAACTGGATACGCCGAACGAAGGCAACGCTGAAAAGGTAATCTCTGTCTATCAGGAAAAGAACTTTATTGGATTTAATACGTATGGAGAACAGTACGGCTCAATGCACATCAACCATACCTTTACCGGGGTTGCGATAGGCATGCCACCACACAAGCTGTCGAAAAACTGAACCATGGGTAACGAAGACCTGCAGGAAGTAGAGAAGCTTAGAAAAATCAATGAAGCCCTGATTGAGCGGGTCGAGCGCTCGATGGATCAGCAAGGAACCGCCTATTCCTTGTTTCAAACCGCCATCGGACTCGAGGAGCAGGTGCGCAGACGCACCTCCGAACTCACCTCAACGCTTGCTGATCTTGAACAGTCAAATCAGCAGTTAATGCAGGCCAAGGAAACAGCCGAGCAGGCCAATAACTCCAAAACACGCTTTCTTGCAGCGGCCAGTCATGATGTGCTGCAGCCATTGAACGCCGCCTTGCTGCTGATATCAACGCTCAGCACCGTACAGGGCAATGACGAAGGCAGAAGGCTTTGTCGTCAGGTTGAGCGGTCTCTGGAGACCATGGATACGTTGCTGCGTAATCTGCTTTATATGTCTCGCCTGGACGCAGGCGATGTCAAACCGCATTTCCAAACCGTCTCGGTCGACCGTTTGTTCGATTCGATAGCATCGGATTTTGAACCCATAGCCCAGGTGCGCAATCTGGAACTGCGTGTAAGGCATTGCGGAATGTACGTCTGGTCCGATCCCACGATGCTGCGCAGGATCATCCAGAATATCGTCGCCAATGCACTGCGCTATACCAAAAAAGGCGGTGCGCTACTTATCGCCGGCAAACGCGGTGATCACGTCCATATACGCATTGCCGATACCGGTGTTGGTATTGATCGAGAGCGATTCAAGGATATTTTTGTCGAATTTCAGCGCTGTGCGCAGGGGCAAGATGATCTGGATGGTTCATCAGCCGGCATGGGGCTCGGGCTAGCCATCGTCGAGCGCATGATCAATACGCTTAATCACTCACTGACCTTAACCTCTACGGTTGGTTCCGGCTCTTGTTTCAGCCTGATTATCCCGCACACCCCTGCACCCACACAGCTCCCCGTTCCAGTGACACACGGGTTCAAAAGCGGTGAAAAGGTATCGGGCGTAAAGTTATCTCAGGCACGTATTTTAATTATCGAAAATGATCTTGCTGCTCTGCAGGCGATGGAGGCGCTTCTGGGTCAGTGGGGGTGTGAACTGCGGCTGGCTAGCTCGACACGCGAAGCGATGAGTGCGCTGACTAATGAAAAAGCCTGGATACCTGAGATTATCGTTGCAGACCAGCACTTGAACAATGGCGAACGCGGGACATCAGTGGTAAGAGTGATACGGCAATTGATTGGCCGTCAGGTGCCGGCTATTATCGTTACTGCCAACCCATCAGAGCGACTTTGGAAAATGGCCGATCAACGACAGCTTGATGTCATGCAGAAACCCGTGAAGCCTGCACAACTGAGAGCGTTGCTTACGCATCTTCGCGCACGAGCGTTCGAGCTTACTGCCTGATAATTCCTTACTAAGTGCGAGCGCTTGTTCTGATCGCACCTAATTCAGGAAGCGCTTTTCAATATCGAAAAGCTCATCCTGGTCGAGTTTTGACACCTCGATCACGGCTTGTGTTCGACTGTGCACGCGCAGCTTGCGCAAAATTTCGGACACATGCTTCTTGACTGTCGTTGCACCAACATCCAGCTCGTAGGCAATCTGCTTGTTGAGCAAGCCCTCTCGCAGCATGAAAAGCACGCGTAGCTGTTGAGGTGTCAGGCTCAACAGTCGCTCGATAATGTCCGCCTTGGCCGAACCAGCATCGGTTTCATTTCCGGGCAGCAGCCCTTCAGGCACATACACGTCACCTGCCATAATCGTTTTTATCGCCGTGGACAATACCTCGCGACCCAATGACTTTGGCAGAAACCCGGCGGCACCGTAAGTGATTGCCTCGTCTATGATCTGTTCATTTTCGAGTCCGGAAACCACAAGCACCGGCAGTCTTGGGTGCAGGGTGCGCAATTGCAGCAGGCCTTCGAAGCCGTGTACCCCGGGGATATTCAGATCCAGCAGGGCGATATCGTAATCACGGTCAGACTCCAGGACGCTGATCGCATCTTCTACATTGCTCACCTCTTTCGAGCGCGCGGTTGGATACGCCTGTGAGACGGCGGCACTCAACGCTTCTCGAAAGAGAGGGTGATCGTCAATGATCAGGACTTGCGACAGGTGTGTCATGGTTCCCGGAAATTGTATGGGCTTTAGTCCGCTCATCGTACCTGTGTCTTTGTCATGGCGCCATGTCTCCAGCCTTCTATCAACCAGCCAGGGTGAAAAACGAGTGAGACAGAAAAGCCCCGACCCTGATTAACGGAAAAACCGGCGTAATCGTCAGACAATCCAGTTCCAACCCCACTACACCATGTCAATATACGGCGTGTCACGATGCCAGGATCTACTCTCTTCAGGCAAAGTCTCCAGAACTTCGGTATCGACGCACTGCGCAGACACATCACCGTGACCAAATCCGCGTTCCACCATGGCAAACTGTGCCAATGCCAAAGCGCCGCAGGCCCTATGATCATTATTTTTTTTATAGATGCCACGGATACGCTCTGTGAAAGTGCGCTCTCTTATTCTGCAAGCAATGAGCTTATCGCCGTTGTTGATGCCGCCTAAATGGTACTTTAGTTTATTGTAATCCCGACCTACCCGTTAACGATGACTATGCAACTCGGTTTAACATTACTGCCTGACGCACAATGGCCTGACACCCAATCGCCTGACACCCAATCGCCTGATATACACGGCCTGCAGACGGCTGGCGCTATCCATGTTCACTGAGCCAACCGCACAAAGTCTGCCAGACCAGGCACTCGATGTGCGTAATCTGGGCTTCGACTATGGCAGGAAAGTGGCGTTAAACGATGTCACACTGAGCATAAAACCCGGCGAACTGGTCGTCCTTCTGGGTCCGAATGGTGCTGGCAAGACAACGTTGTTTTCACTGATTTGCGGATTATTTGCTCCGGCACGCGGCTACATCAACATTAACGGCCACCCGTTGATGAAACGCTCCGAGGCTCTTGCACCCTTGGGCATTGTCTTTCAATCACAAACGCTGGATCTGGACTTGAGTGTTCAACAGAACCTGTTGTATTTTTGCGCCCTGCACGGTTTGCCACGGGCAACCGCACGCAGTCGGATAAACGATGCATTAAAACGTATGGATCTACAAAACAGGGCACAGGACAAGGTGCGCACACTAAATGGTGGGCACAGACGACGGGTTGAGATCATCCGTGCCACACTGCACGAACCCAGTATCCTTCTACTTGATGAGCCCACCGTCGGGCTGGATATTCCAACCCGCGCCGAACTGCTGGAATATGTGCGCGAACTACCCGGGATTCACGGATGCGCTGTGCTCTGGGCAACCCATCTGATCGATGAGATTCGTGACACAGATCGGGTAGCCATGCTACACGCAGGCAAAAAACACCACGATGGTATCGCGCAGGAGTTGTTGGCAACACATCAGGCTGCCAACCTGCCTGCATTAATGCGTACGCTAAACCTTACTGATCATGACAATAAACACTGAGATACGTCAGGGACAGACGGCAAAATGAACCCATCATGAAATTTCACGGGCGTTACCTGAGCAGTCTCAACGGCATCGTGCTTCGTGAGCTGCTGCGTTTTGTACATCAACGAGAGCGATTTCTGGCAGCACTGGTCAGACCGCTTTTATGGCTGATCGTATTCGCAGCAGGATTCCGCGCTGCACTGGGCCTTGCCATTATTCCGCCCTATCAGACGTACATCAGCTACGAGGTGTATATCGTACCGGGGCTCATCGGCATGATCCAGCTCTTCAACGGTATGCAGTCATCATTATCGATGGTTTATGATCAGGAGATGGGCAGTATGCGAGTGTTGCTCACAGCACCTCTACCGCGCTGGTATCTGCTGCTTTGCAAGTTGCTGGCAGGGGTTCTTGTCTCGTTGATGCAGATAGCAACCTTCCTGATCATGGCCCGTATCGTGGGAATTGACTATGCCTATACTGGAACCATGCTTGCATTACCTGTCATGATTCTCAGCGGCATCATGCTCGGCTCTCTGGGCTTGCTGATTTCATCAGTGGTGCGTCAGCTGGAGAATTTTGCTGGTGTCATGAACTTTGTTATTTTTCCCATGTTTTTCATGTCCTCAGCGCTGTATCCGATATGGAAAATGCGTGAGTCCAGCGAGTTGCTCGCCACCATCTGTGAGTTCAACCCCTTTACTCATGCAATCGAAGCCATCCGGTTTGCTTTCTACGGACAATTCAATGGCTTGTCAATGGGGGTACTTGTCGCTTGTACGCTGATTTTCTTCGGTGTTGCTTGCTGGTCATACGACCCTGCCAGGCGTTTTCGCGCTGGTCGCACAGCATCCGCCTGAGGGTTCGTCGCAGCGGTGCAGGCTATTTCAATCCGGTATCAACTCCGATGGGCTTATCAGAGTCTGCACCTGTCTGACAATCGTCTCGGCGAAGTCTGTACTACGCGCTGAGCGTGCCCGGTCAATGACAACTTCGCCGATGATATGAGTCGGGCGCTTGCTGAATACCAGTATTCTGTCTGCCAGCAGCGCAGCTTCTCGAAGGTTATGGGTCACCATGAGCGCGGTGGTCTGGTGCCGCTCCCACAAGCTTATTAACAAGTGCCTGAGTCGTTCGGCTGTAGTGTCATCCAGTGAGACAAACGGCTCGTCCAGTATCAACAGCTGTGGGTCTAGCACAAACGCCCTGGCAAGCGATGCTCGGCGAGCCAGCCCCAACGAAAGTTGGTTAGGAAAAAAGTCACGCACCTCACCCAGCTCAAGAACCTCCAGCAGTGCATCCAGAGGCTGATCACGCCTGTCTTTGGGCAGTACCAGTCTGATGTTCTGCTCTACCGTGCGCCAGGGAAGCAGCCTTGGCTCCTGAAACACGGCGGCAACCCGATCACTTTCAGGCTGTCGGATGGTGCCTGTGAAATTATTGTCCAGACCCAGAATCATGCGTAAAGTGGTGGTTTTGCCGCAACCGGACGGACCCACGATGCAGGTGAAAGACTCGGCGGGCAAGGAGAATTGCAACTCGCCCACTGCATGCAGACGACCACCGTCGCTCAAGTGAAAGGTACGCCCTCCCACATTCAGATCCAGCACTGTGTCTGCCTGCTCAGCTACCGGTTTGCTTGACACGCTCACCACGCCAACGATTGCCGTACCGATCCATGGGTTGCAATACCAGATATTCCACCAGCAACATGACACAAACGAACGCGAGTGTATAAGCCAGAATGGTTGCAACATCAAATAACTGAAAATACAGGTGTATCTGAAATCCAACACCATTGGATCGCCCCAATAACTCAACGATAAGAACGATCTTCCAAATTAGAGAAACTCCACTGCGTGTCGCGGCTGCAAAAAACGGCTGAAGCTGAGGGACGATGACATGCCGCAAACGCTTGAGGGTACTGAAGCGGTAAACCGCAGCCATTTCCGCATATTCGGACGACAATGAGCGAGCCCCTTCCCGCAAGGTGATAACCACATTGGGGATCTTGTTGATGGCTACAGCGCCAATGGCCGCTGCCTCATTGAGGCCGAACCAGATGTAGCTCAGCACAATGATCACCAGCGCCGGGATGTTCAATATGAGAATAAGCCAAGGGTCGATGATACGATCTGCGGCTTCATTGATGCCCAACCAGATGCCGATGGCACTGCCAATCAGCATGGCCAGTGTGAATGCAGCGATAACCCTTAACAGGGTTGCCCCCAGATGAAAGTACAACTCACCGGATTGCCATTCTGTGACCAGCGATTCCCACACATCCAGCGGTGACGGAAGCGAGTTATCGTCCAGCCAGAGCGCCACACCCGTCCAGAACGCCACAAACAGGAACAAAGAGCCTAACATCCACGGCCAAGAACGATAAGCGGGTCGTGTAACGCCCGATACGCTCGCTGTGCCGTGTCTGGAGTGCAGTGACTGGTTGGTCGGGTGGGGCACTAGAGACTAGTTACTCAAAGGGGCTCCATCCCAGTAAGTGCCCTCTACCATGATAGTTGAATCACCCACCAGTTTCTTGCCTCCCAGCTTACTGAGCACTTCATAGATTCGACCTGCATCGGCTACCTCATCTTCATGAGCACGCGCCGGGATGCCTTCTCTGAAACGATCGCGCAATATGACGAGGGCTTCCGGAGAATCCTTTATCGCACCGGAAGACGACAAGCGCTGCCATTCCTCGTCCGAGTCGTTCATGATCTTCTTGGTTGCCCGTGATGCCTTGACGAAGCCTGCGGCCAGTCCATCCTGCCCCCATTGCTCATCGAAAACATAACCGATGGCGGACACTGGGCCACTGGAACCCAATGCGTTCGCAGCATCTTCTGCGCTGACCAGACGACGGAAGCCCTCAGCTTCGAGGCGCGCACAATAATGCCAGTAGTTCAGAACAGCATCCAGCTCTCCATCCTTGGCTTTTTCAGCCAGCAGGGGCGGTGCTCCGAAAGCGATGTCATTTTCATCGGCGAGATTCAGGCCATGCTCCTGTGTAGCCATACCTTGCAGCAGCAACCAGCTTTTATCCAGAGGGCCTCCAGCGACACCGATATTCTTGCCTTTCAGGTCGGCCAGAGAGCTTATGTCACTATCGTTACGAACCATGATGGCCCCGACCGAAGAGCTATACGGCACGAACGTCAGGTTACGGCCCTCAGAACGCTGGCGTGATACCCAGAGCCAGTCCGAGACGACGATGTCGACTTCACCGCCCATCAGCGCTATGCGTGTGGCGTCTCCACCTGCGAAAGGTACAATTTCCAGTTCAAAGCCGTTGGCTTTATCGAGCCCATGGTGTTTCATTGCCTTGAGCTCCCAGTTGACCGTGCCAAATTTGAGAACTCCGACACGTACTACGGGTGTATCTGCCGCAAACAACTGGGACGACAGAGCCAATATGAAAAGAAGGGCGACTGAGCGTGTCAGGATCGAACGTAATTTATTCACGGTATATTCTCGACAAAGTGATCGGATGGCAACGAGTTTACACAGAAGGCTGTGGCACCAGTAGTTTACGCTTTGTTAAATATTAGCACCACGCAGACGCGTTAAACGAACGCGCGTAATCAAGGCTTCCTGGCATTGCGGGTCGCGAGAGCTGCAGCGAACTATTGCAAAACACAACATTTCCCAGATCAGGGCTTCGCCGACTTAAGCATCAAATCAAGCATACAAGTCAAACCCCAGCTTTTGTCAGGAGCGATTTTTTTGACAGCTGCTGCATTCCAATAATTGCGCCATAGATTCCACTGGTACACGCTGAACGCAACGACCGTGGGACGCCCAATTGCCTGAACAATGAGCGTAGAAACTTAAGACGCCGCGTGTCCACTATTTCAAGAGTATCTGCAGCATCACGATCGTACCTTGCCCATTCCCTGATAACGGGTTCTGCCAAGCGCCCGCCGTAGGGCTTAGCGATATCGCTGGTTGCGATGCTGATGAGTTCAAGAAGTTGTTGCCGTGGCTTAGCACTTGAGCTTTGCACACGTTGCACTATTACATCGGTGTTCACCACAAACCAATGATCCAGCATAGCTTTTTTTAAAGCGCCAACGTCTTTGAAGTACCAATAGAACGAGCCTTCGCTTACGCTCAATTCTTTGGCGATGGCTTCCACTTTGATGGCCTGGGGGCCGCCACGGGTCAGGGCGTGAAACGATGCCTGTATCCAGTCTATTAACGATAGTGTATCCCTTGATGCCATACGCTACCGTATTGATTTTGTGAATAACCCGAAATACCGTACTCTTGCGTATGGATGCTACCGGTTGATTACTATGTATCGTACACAACTTATTGTTCCGCCCGATAAACCATTGGGCACCCTCACCGGCATTCGTACGGCAATTCGTAATCCAGTGGAATGGTGGCCAGCTTGTCTTTACGAGAATGGCGTACATGCCATAACCCGTCTCGGTACTACGCACCTTCACGTTGCATTGCCAGAGCTCATCAAACCAATATTGTTTGATAAGCATGGTGCATACGGGCGATCAAATATCGGGCAATGCCTGCTGCAACCCGCCATGGGCGATAGCCTGCTGACAAGCTATGGAGAACATTGGCGCCAACAGCGCAAAATTGCGGCTCCGGTATTTCGGCAAACTACACTGCATTCGTTCATTCCAGCAATTGACAAGGCGGCAATTGGTGCTTGTGACCAATTAGCCATCCATGAAGGACGCACAGTTCCCGTGCTGCCAACATTTGTCGACACCACGCTAGAAGTCATTATTCAGACAATGTTCGGCAATGTATCGATTGATCGCGAATCTATTAAGCGTGATACCGGGCGATATATCCAATTCATGGGACAAATATCACTACTCGACCTCTTCGGCGTTGACCAGCGCGTTCCCCGATTGTCCAAGCTGGGAGGTACGTTTGCTGTACGTCGGTTGCGGGCTATGTGTCATCGCGTGCTAAATGAGCATCGCGAATTCAATCACCTGCATGGCAGTCTCACCGAACGCTTGTCAACGGCGGTAGATCCCGATACCGGTGAAGGTCTCTCCGACGACAGCATCGTTGACAACATCATGGCTTTTATCGGTGCTGGTCACGAGACAACATCGGTAGCGTTGTGCTGGACGTTGTACCTGTTAGCAGCGCAACCACAGCTTCAGCAAGCTGTCCAAGAACACGTTATGAAAGTTGTTGGTGATGGTCCAATAACCACAGATCAAATAGATGAACTGCAACTATTGGAACGTGTCTTTCAGGAATCCATGCGCCTGTACCCACCCATTCCATCAATTGGACGTAGCGTCAAAACCAGAACTCAAGTTGGAGATTTCACGTTGAACGCCGGTGACCAAATCGTAGTCGCTATAATGCCTTTACATCGCAATCCGCATGTATGGCCAGATCCGCACAGGTTTGATGCTGATCGTTTCCAGAAGTCTGAAACAGAAAAACGAGATCGATTTGCCTTCCTCCCCTTTGGAGGAGGGCCTCGCGTTTGCATTAGCGCCCAGTTTGCCACCATGGAAGCCATGGTGGTCCTTGCCCGATTGTTGTCACGCTACGAGTTCAGCCTTCCAAAAGACCAGGAACCAAAGCCTGAATCACGTATTTCCCTTCGTCCACATAATGACATGCCTTTGTACATTAGCCGAAGATAAACACGTGAACGAGCCACATGAACTCCCACCCGGACAACATGCTATCTTTCAAAAGCAACCGAACAGCACAGGCGTAAAGCGGCAAGCGGATGAAGTGCTTTACGTGTGCCGATGTGTAATAAATATAAACTCCTCCTCGTTCAGGATGCGTTTGGTCACATTGAGGTACGTGACCGTCACCATGAAGTCAAGGCATCGACCTTTTAAAGTGCGACTCTACTCTACGGTTCACTGGATACGGGTGAGACTTGTGCACGAGCGCTGCATTTGAGATTTTTAGAGCGATTCGATCAATTTCCAGTGTTTCGGGCTAACTGGCTGAATAGACAGACGACTGCCTTTTTGCAACAGCGCCATGTCCTCAAGCTCGGGAATCGTGCGCAATTTCTGGAGACTGATGACTTCCGGGTACTGCCGCACAAACTTCACATCCACCATCAACCAGCGAGGGTTGTCCGGCGTACTTTTGACGTCGTAGTATTTGGATTCAGGATCCCAGGCGGTATGGTCAGGATAGGCCTCCTTGACAATTTCCACGACGCCGACAATACCCGGTACCTTGCAACTGGAATGATAAAAAAAACCCAGATCGCCCTTCCTCATCTGGTCACGCATCAGATTGCGTGCCTGATAGTTACGAATACCGTCCCAATGGTCACGGCGACCCTTCATCGCCTTGAGATCATCGATGCTGAAGGCATCGGGTTCAGATTTAAATAGCCAGTAGTTCATCAATTTGCGCTCATCAATAAGCAAGGTTTGCCAAATAGCGTCAAAATCGGCCGTCTACCACAAGCCAGACGGGCATTACCTCACGATACTACGGTTAACAAGTCCTATGCAGCAACTAGTACAAGCACGGAGGGTACGAACACGGTAAGCTCGCGCAATGATGCAAACAGACTCATTTACTCGATTTTCCGAACTCGCACTGCCAGAAGCTGTGCAAAGTGCCGTGGAATCGGTGGGCTACGAAACCCCGACACCCATTCAGCAGCGAACCATTCCTCCGCTGATCGAAGGCCACGACGTTCTGGGGCATGCACCCACAGGCACCGGCAAGACTGCAGCCTTTGCGCTGCCGATTCTTGCCAGACTTGACCTGAACGCCAAGGGCGTACAGGCACTGGTGCTGGCTCCCACGCGCGAACTAGCCATACAGGTTTCAGAGGCGTTCACCAAATACGCATCGAAGATGAAAAATCTCCGCGTACTGCCCATTTATGGTGGTCAGGATTATACCGGCCAGATTCGCCAGCTTAACCGTGGTGTCAATATCGTTGTCGGCACCCCCGGACGCATCATGGATCACATGCGCCGAGGCACACTCAAACTCGATAACCTGCAAACTCTGGTGCTCGATGAGGCCGATGAAATGCTGCGCATGGGCTTCATCGATGATGTTGAATGGATTCTGGACCAGACACCGGCAAACCGGCAAATGGCTTTGTTTTCAGCGACCATGCCAAGCGTCATCAAACGTATTGCCAACAAGCATCTGAAATCTCCGATCGAAATCACTATCGAAGGGCGTCTTACTTCAGCCTCCACCATCCGGCAACGATTCTGGATGGTCAGCGGCCTGCACAAGCTCGATGCACTCACACGCATTCTGGAAGCCGAAACCTTTGATGCCATGCTGGTGTTCGTGCGCACAAGAAATGCCACTGTGGAGCTTGCCGAAAAGCTCACCGCACGCGGCCACGCCGCCTCCGCCATGAATGGCGATATGCCGCAAAAACAACGTGAGCAGATGGTCGACAAACTTCGGCGTGGCAAACTGGACATTCTAGTGGCCACCGATGTGGTTGCCCGTGGTCTCGATGTGGATCGTATCAGCCATGTCATAAATTACGATATTCCCTACGACACCGAAGCCTATGTACATCGCATCGGAAGGACCGGACGGGCCGGCAGAAGTGGAGACGCCATCCTGTTTGTCACACAACGCGAGCGTCACTTGCTAGGATCGATAGAAAAGGCGACACGCCAGAAAATCGAAACCCTGCAGTTGCCCACCGTTGAGATGGTCAACAATAAGCGTATCGGTGATTTCAAGCAACGCATCGCAGACACGCTTGCCGGTGGAGAACTGGCATATCTGCAGCGACTGGTAGAGGAATTCTCCAGAGAACAGGATGTGCCACCTGAACGCGTCGGTGCAGCACTTGCCAAGCTGTGCATGGGCGATCAGCCCTTGTTATTGTCAGCAAAGCCGGAACACCCGCGCAAGGACAGAAAAGAGACCAGGCAGGGTGAGCGCCAGAACGCGCCAAAAGCCAACCGGGTCGAGCGAGGCGCAAAACCAGAACGGGCGCATGGGGCCCCCACGCGAGCACCGATAGCCTCCGTTGAACAGCACCAGGGGAAAACTGAATCTGCCCCGGTACCAAAACAGCGCAAGAATGAAGACATCATCGACAAACCGAGAAAGGCCACCAAGCCTGCCGATAAGCCCAGAGAAAAAACAGCAAGACCGGAACGCGAAGATAATAGTTCGCCGGGCATCGACACATCAGTTGCGCCAGGCTCTCGCGGTGAACGCCGCCGTGCGGCAGAGATCGCTGACATAGAACTGGAACGCTTTCGTGTAGAGGTTGGAAGCTCCCATGGAGTACAACCGGAAAATCTCGTGGGTGCCATTGCCAACGAGGCAGGTCTTGACAGTGAATTTATCGGTCGAATCAAGATCGAAGAAAAACATTCATTTGTCGAGCTACCGGCAGGCATGCCGAAGTTCTTGTTGAAGGATCTTAAACGCGTCTGGGTTTGCAATCATCAGCTGAACATCACGCGTATCGGTTCTGGGAGCAACGATATGCAATCCGACGGCGGACGGGCAGGTAGCGACGGAAACGCCGCACCCAAGAAACGCAAACCGCGAACTCCTGCCAGTGACAAATTATCGAAGGACAGGAAGGTTCGCGCTACGCCAAATGACTTTGCCAGCGGTGACACCGCAGCTTTAATAGAGAAGCGCGAAAAGAAAAAGAAAGAACGGCACAGGACAAAAAAGAACAAGGGCAAGCGCACACCATAAAAGCCCTGCCGTCAGTTACGTCAACCCACGCAGGCGAAATTGCATTGCACCGTTCATGACTTTCCCATCAAAACTCCAATTCGCTTTTCATGTTCTGGCATAAATTGGTGAAATAACTAACCACAGGTGTATGTGGACGTCCGCGTACAGTTGCGATGCCGACCGTTCGGGAAATCTCCGGTTCAATCAGAGGTCGCAAATGCACGTTCACTGTGTTTGACAGGTACTCTGGAACTATCGCACAACCCATACCGGCGGCGATCATGCTTTGAGTCAGCTCCTCGTTTTCGATTTCGTGAACCACGTCTATCGAATCTATTGAGTCTTCGAATTCCTTCAGTTTTTCAGGCTCACTGTCAGCCAGTTCGGAGTTCAGGAATTCCAGGTATTCGCAGTTCGGTCTTTTGATGATCTTCTCCCTGGCAAATTCCTTGAACGGGATAGCGTTCATCCGTGAGAAATGATGATCGGGTGGGATTGCAACCATATACCGCTCTTCATAGAGTTCATGTACTGCAATAAGGTCGGGGTAGTGAGGCTTACCCACTACGGCAACATCAACTTCACCTGCAAGCAACCACTCGATTACCTCGTTTCCGGAAGAGGTTTTCAGGGTGAGCTTCAATTGCGGAAACTTTTTATTCAGATGGTTGACTATTGACATCAAGCGCCTGGGACCAACTGAATTCATCACCCCGATACTTAATTTCGGGGTCTTCATTTGTGAAAATTCTTCCGCGTCTGTGTGCGCTTTGTCGGTCAGTGCCAGCGCTCGTGCCAACCGGGGTTTAATTTTCATGCCCAGTTCAGTCAGATGAGTTCGGCTACGCTCCCTGCGCACAAGCTGCGCGCCCAGATCATCTTCAAGACGTTTGATAGCGCGCGTCAGTGATGGCTGAGAAACACCGCAGCGTTCTGCAGCGCGTGTGAAATTCAAATCCTCAGAGAGCGCAAGAAAATATCGTATTTGTTGCATTTCCATTTCTGATCACCATGTCTTTTTTGTTATATGAACGGAGTTATCTGTTGAGCGATTAAATATTCGATCCATACTTACACTAGTAGCAAAACGAGGCGCTGCCTTCTATGACTCGCACTATTGAATCGGCACAAGTTTCGCTGTGGGAATGATACGACCCGGCTCTCCATCAACCAGTTCCAGCACAACGGTATTGTCGAGTTGCTCATCGGTGGCACTACAGAACATGCGCGTATCGTCGCCAACAAACGGAAATCCCCGACAAAGCAATTCGCGTTCGGAAAGCTCGATGGCTGGATCTGCAGACACCACTGCAACGCCTGTTATTCCAACCGGCAGCCCTTCCACCGTCCAGCGGATGGCATCTCGTACTGCAGCAAGTGAATCAAAACTTCCGGGTTGAAAATAATGGGGGCTATCGATGATCGAGCTCCCTACCGGACTAAATAGTACAAATTCCTCTTCATCACAAACCTCGACACCCATAAGATCAAGACTGACGATACATGCTGAAGCTGCAATCAGATTACCGACATTATTAAAGGAATCACGTAGCCCGGTATAAGCAATTGCTTTAGGAATATCTGAAATATTAAAGCTGGTGCCGTCAAGGGTTGCATATCCTCCATCATTATCAATTCGCCCTTGAAAAAGGCCTCGTTCGAAACGAACAAAAGACATACCGTCAATATTCGCGGAAAACTGTCTGACCCGGGCAAGCTCAACAAGAACTCCAGCGTTATCCGGATCATCAGCAACTAATTTAACGTAGCGTTGGTCAAACGGTGTGATTGCACGATCGTCCAAGTAACTGGCGATGACCAACTCACTTGGATTGTTGTTTTGATAGAAATATTCCTCGGTAAGAAAACCTTGAGCATCGATAATGAATTTCGCCACATTCCCATCGTTGTGCCAACGAGCATTAAATTCCACATTCTCCGGCCAAATCAGCGTGGCAAACAACTCGTCCGACGCAGGCTCACGGTACAGGTCCGCTTGCACCGAATAATCGTAGGGTGCTCCATCAAGTTGGGAATAGTGGGTCTCACCTAACACAACCTCAGTGTTGAGTAATAATGTGAATTGTTCATTCGTCACTGCCACCATGTCCTGAAGCAGATCGTCAGGCAAGTAGTCAGGTGGCAGGTTCTCCAACAGATCTGTCACTAGTTCAATGAAGCGATTAATCACGTCTTGAGTCAATTTCACCTTGATCTGGTCGCTTGGTATGATGCAATCGATCGCTTGGTTTTCACACCACGTCTGGATATCATCAAACGCGATATCAATTATTGTTGAATTGATCCCAGCTTTCACGCGTAGCACACTGGCCTCGACCAGTTCAGCGTTCAATCCTCGCCAGCCATTTGATATGGCTGCATCAATGTCATCCATTCGAGATGACAATGTGCTTGTCTCTTTAATTGCGTCCGAATTTTCTGGCTGTGACGGCGTAAGTTGCTCGCCCCTTAAAAGGGTTTTCGGGATGTCAGGACTTATTCGATCGGGCAAGATTTTCAATTGGTATGTTTGGGTAGTCGGCCCAGTTCCGGTGCCTACCATTCCACCTCCACATCCGACTAGACTCATCGCGACAAACACACACAAAAGCGATAAAGATTCACTCACTGTCATATTTATTTTCAGGTAGCTCATATCAATCTTCAGGCGTTTTTTCTTGAAAATAGTACAGCCCAATGCCCGCACGATTACGCCCACTACCCTTCACGTTAGGATTGGCATCACGGTCTTGTGTTTCGAAAAATTCATTGATGTCCTTGAGAAACACCAGGGACTTGTCGCGACTGACCAGCTCAAGATTGGATAGCACTTCATTCGGCAAGTTATCGTGAACAACACTAAGCTGCAGACGACGTGTGCTCGGCTCTGACTTCAAATTGAAATCGAGAGTGGATATCAAGTCAGCTACGCTGTCACCAAAAATCCCTATCAGCTCATCATCGCTGTTGTGCGGCACATACGCAGGGACCAGCAGTTTCACGGTGTCTTTTGTCAGCTTTTCCACAGCGCCAACACGCAGCAGCTCATCGAGTATGGGTCGCGGTGTAATGTCTCCGCTATATTTACTCACCAACAGTTTGAACTCGGTACTGATGTCCAGCGTTTTGGCAACGCCGTTTTCCGATAAATCAGGATCTGCCAGCCAACCACTTATGACGCGTGCCGCACGATGGTGTTGTGGAGCTGCAGGGCGATCCTCAGCGGCCGCATGCATTAATTTTTTAACTTCATGCCGGTGGATACCCGTAACAAGAGCAATGTTTGTCAACGACTGCTTGCGCCCTGCCGGTGGGAATTCCTGTTCTGCAACGATAACAAAAGTACGTCGTACAACCTCGATGAAGTCCTCACACGCTATCCCGTGTCGCAAGAGAATTCGTGCAAGTGGCCGCATCAGCTTGACCAGGGCACCTACTAAGTTGTTTTGATTATTAGGCATAGGGGCAACGTATCATTTATATGGTGTAAAAACACCATATAAATTCATATATTGCGCTAATGAAATCAAAGATATCCCTGTATCGGTATTTTTACACCTTTTACATGGACATATTCTCATGTCCAACGCCATTTTTCGCTTGATAGACTCTTCCAAGCGTGTTCAACATCACAAAGTGATGCCAAAAAACCGACACCAATGGCATCGTGGCGCTTCATTTGTTGCAGCCGTCCACCCACACCGGAAATTCATTCTAGTAAGAGAGTGACTATAAGGTTCAGCCTGTGCGCCTATCGATATAGACCTGAACGAGAAGAAAGCTATGGAACTGTTGCGGTATTTGAAGACGTCTGCGGGAATAAATGGGATTTACTTCAACCGAGCTGATGCCTGCTTTTCCTCGTCATACCGACACCCGACATTCATCCATGCGCTGTACGAGCATCCTGCCGCGCAGGTGCATATCCGCAGCCACACGTATCCGGGCGTCGCTGGATTTGCGCTGTCATATCAATCATGCCAGAGGCGATCTGGCTTGAATCAGGCAATCGCCTGCTCGCTCATAACAATCAATGGCTGCTGCCCCACAGAACGATCCAGCGCTCTGTCACGTTGCCATGCAGCAAAACCTGCAGCCCCAGAGGGAGATGTCGCAAGCCCCAGATAGTCCAGAGACCGCACGGCGACATCAGCCTCATTGTCACTGATAGTCAGGTATTCAACATCACACACGGCCAGGGCATCAAATGCCAGCAAGGATGCTGCCTTGCAATCCAGACGACCCATGTTGGATACAGGACCACTGGCATCAATCAGCTTACCCGCACTGGCGCTGATGGCCAGACAGTCGGCTGCCGCAGGTTCGACAATCACGATACGTGGCTGAGTTGGCCAGTACTTGCGAATCATGAGACTTACCGCCGCAGCCATCCCTCCAACCCCTGCCTGCAGATACACATCACTGGGCCAGCAATTTTTTGCGCTGAACTGATCATGCAATTCTCTGGCGATAGCGGTATAGCCTTCCATGACCAGAGAAGGAGGGTAGGTGTAGCCTTGCCACGAACCATCTGCCAGCAAGACACCGCCAACTGCCTCTGCATCCTGTTGTGCAAGCTCCAGACTTTCCTCATAAGTCTCACCCGAGCGACACACCACCGCACCCACACTTTCCAGGCGATGGGCAAAATCTTCCGGAACAGTCGCTGAGATATGAATACGGGCCTTAGCGCCAAAAATGCGCGCACCCGTGGCTACCGCAAGCCCATGATTACCAGCACTGGCACAGACAAAAGTAAGCTTTGCCGCAACTGCCTTGATGTTGTCTTCCAGTATTTCCTGCGCCTGTGGGCGTGTCCCGGTTGCTATTTCTACCTCATCGGTTAACAGTTGGGCCACTGCATAAATCCCACCCAGTGCCTTGAACGACCCCAGCCCCAGCCGTCGTGATTCATCCTTCACCCAGACCCCGACACCATCATCGCTCATGCACAACAATGGCGTTGATTCATAGCGGGGACACGCATGCAGCACTTTCCACGCCCGCTCATCGTCAGGGTGAAACGCCACAGTGCGGAGTTTGCTGGCGAAAGCTGCATTAACCTGATTTATTGAATCCATGCCACTGATGACCACTGTGTTAGCTCAAGACAGATTGTCTTTGGCTGTCAGTGTACTGCAACAGACCATGGATGGAGGCACACTCCCGGGCTGATCAGCGCCCATCACCCTGCATTGCCATTATCGGATTTTAGCGTTCTCACAGGTTTCACGAGCGTCAATGCAACAAACATCAGCAAAACCGCGATCCATAGCAAGACACCATATCGCTCACCCAGAAAAACAACCGATGACACCACCCCCGTCAAGGTGACGATATAGGCGACCTGACTGGTAAAAACAGCACCGGCCCGGCTCAGCAGCCAAAGATAACCGGTATAGGCCACCATGTGGCCAAACGCTGCCCCCACTATCGCCCAACGGGTCGCATCCCATGCTACAAAGACCGGAACGTCCCAATCGTTGGTGTAGACGAACGGCACCAGCAATATCAAACCACACACAGAGGCACCAAACAGTGTGGTGACAGCGGACAGTTCGGCAGGGGCTTTCATAGCCACAAAATTTCCCTCTATCGCATAGCAAATCGGTGCAATCAGCGCCACCAGAATCCACGGAGCCTTACTGGGATCCGGCAATGTGGTTTCGGGCACAGCGATCAACACCAGCGACACAACACCCAGCAGGATGCCTGAAAACCGCAGCCAGGAAAACGATTCGCTACGTGATGACAGCGCAATGAACAGGGACATGATGGGAACAGTTGCGATGACAATGGCCATGATGCCGCCGGGCAAATGTCGGGTTGCCAGTAGGCTGAAGCCGTTGGGTATGATTGTACCGATCAGGGCAATGATCAGCAGATACTTCAGATTGCCAAGACCAAACCTCACTGGTGTTGCACGCCATAACAAAAAACCACCAATGAAGAGAACACTGATCGCCAACTGCCAGACCATCATACCCAAGGGGTGGTACCCCGCGCCTACAGCAAACTTCAGCAACGGAATGGAAGACCCCCAGCAGAGACCAAAAAGCACCAACGCCGCAAGATTCAGTGGCACAGTAAATCAGACCCATCGTTCACGTTCATGGTGTCCATACGGCATATGTGCAAACGACAGGTATGTACATTGCTCAAGAATCCGCCTAACCTCTTGTCATGATCGACTGCACAGCCATTTACTTTCAACTGAACGTTCCCCGCTCACCGATGCGCGTGGCTCCTGATCATGATGCCGAATGCAGTAACGAGTGCCTTTACGGAGAAAGCTTGCTCGTAGCCGCCCAGTCTGCTCACAAAGCTGCGCAATTGGGACAAGCCTCTTGCTCAACTGATCAATCATCTCAATGGGTCCGGGTAATCGCTCAACGCGACAGTTATACAGGGTATGTCGAAAAAAGCCATCTTCAGATCATCACCGACAACCGTGTTCTGCCGACACACTGGGTGTGCTCCAGAAGCACTTTGGTCTTCAGCGAGGCGTCAATCAAGAGCCGGGTAATGAATCGCCTGCCATTCCTGTCTAAAATCACCTCACAGGAAACAACACAGCCCCCATTCCGGGCCCTGCTCAGCGGCGGTTTTATCTGGGATCAGCACCTGATAGAGATGGGACACACAATGGATGTCTCGCCACTGGAATTAGCGCAAACTCATTTTCTTGGCGCACCCTATCTGTGGGGAGGTTGCACCCCAGAAGGCGTGGATTGTTCCGGGCTTGTACAGGCACTTGCGCAGTCACAGGGTATAGACATTCCCAGAGACAGCGCAGATCAGGAAAAGGCCTTGAGTAACAGCGTGTCTATAGATGCACGGAAGGCTCAGGATATCGTCTACTGGCCTGGCCACACGGGCATCCTGCTGGATGCCGAGACACTCTTGCATGCGACAGCACATTCATTGAGCTGTGTTTTAGAGCCATTGAATGAGGTGATAGAACGTGCCGGCAAAATATCATCTGTCAAGCGACTGTTCTCCGGATAATTCAGGAGATTTACCGAATAGGTGTCACCCACGCAACCTGGGATCTTCTATCACGGCTTTGCTGATCAACCTCACCAACAAGTGTATTGTGTAGATGGGTGCAGTCCCAGGGTTTGCATTGACGCAGCTCTCTTTTACAGCTCATATGCACAGGTTCAGACTCGATCTAACAGTTTCAACTTTCAGTCAATGTTTTTGCCCGCATGTGTACTTCATATTTTTGAGTGTAAATAGCAAGTGAGGATTATCGCAGCAATCAACAGACGTCTATCGCTAACAACAACCCTCACCTTGTTTAAAAAGCTACCTGAAAATAGTCGGGTAGCTGCTCTTCTATCCTACAAACTATTGGGCTGATACCCAGGTTCGAATCTGTTGGGATCAGATGGGATTGCGCCCTCATTCATCTCCAGATATCGAGGCGTTATTACGATACCTGAAATACTGGCATTGTCTGTAACTGTCGTTAACTCAATATTTAGTACACCTTGGGTTGCATCCACGTCGTAGGTAAGGTCAATTGCCTTGTTTTTACCACCCGCAGCCTTGAAAATATCAAACGTTGTGCCGCCAGCCAAATCAACGATCTTTTCTTCGCCTTGAAGCAATATTTTAAACTCACGCTTTCCGGCAGCCGAGTGATAGTCCTCAGCAAACATCAATCTGACACTATAACGTCCGTTTCTGACAGGGACATCATACTTAATATTATTACCCCAGCGCCCTGTCTTGTAAATAATCTCATCGCTTGGCGTTACTACTCTCAACCCATTGTGCCTTTCATCTTCCCGGGTTACCGCCGCATCGGATGCACCGAGCGTTGCTGAGCCGTTCAGATAAGCAGCATCCGCCAGAAACACAGCGCCACCAGTATCTGTATGCTCCCAGTAAGTACCGGCATTAATTCGAATACTCGAATCCGACAAGTCATCAGGTGTTCTAACAACCTTGATAAAACTGATCGTTGATGCATCGGTAACCGTAGTCAGGTCGATCTTTAATGATCCGTCAGTTACCGTCGTTGGAAACACTCGTTTAACAGCTGTGTTTATGCCCTTCGCTTCACGATAGATATCAAAATCATCTAGAACCTGCTGGCCTTGAATGGCGACGTCGAACTCTCGCCGACCTTCCTCAAGATGATAGGTTTCAACAAAGCCAAGCGTGACTTCATAGTTTCCATTGGGCAGTGATGTATTGCTGTAGTTCAAACCAGCCCAGCCAATTCGAGATGTCGCAAACAGAGCTTGTTCGTCAATGTTAGCGCCGATTACCTCATCAGGCTTAAACGTAATGGCCACTTCAGTTGTGTCGTTAAAATCTCCGATACCTGGATCTGCTGCATAAGTGACACCATTTATGTTCGCACTGCTACCGCCAAGATTCATGGCCCAACCTGGTTTTTCCTCAGCGGTTATTTCTACTCCACTTAGCATGGCATCACCCGATGTAGCAGTAATGGCAATGTTAATGGTTTCATTGGTAACAGTCACTGGTGGTAATTTTTGGTCATACACACGATATGCCCCACCAGCCTTATCCATTACATCCAGAGCGGTAACAACTTCGTTCCCTTGCGCAGAGATGTTCATGATACGGCTGAACCAACCTGCTTCGGTACCGAGCTGCGCATCAGGGAATATTTCAGCAAATTTTAACGTCACGTTATAGACACCGTTATCCAAACCGGGCACATTGACTTCAAGTGTACCTTGGTTCTCAACAAATCTATTTCCTTCGTATAACTTAAGGTCGCTGACATTCGGGTTTGCAGCTTTTAACTTCTCCAGCCCACCGTCTTCATATTTTACGTCAGCGTAACCGCCATCGGTCACATACTGGGTGGAATCAACGTAGATCTTGCCATTATCATCAGTAAATCCCCCACCAATGTTTAGATTGGGAATTCGCGAAGTTTGTGGGTACATCACACGTATGCTCTTGTCGGCGTTGTAGGAGACTGGGTGAAAAGTCCATGTTCGACGATACGACTGCCAGCCATCCCAATCCTCGCTGATGATGTCAGGATGATAATTTACGTGTGTAAGATAGTACTCTTGGCCTTTGAATTGCGCGAATGAGCCGTGTTGATTGCCTTGGTAAATGCCTTTTATCGACGGGCCCATCCATTCACAGGGGCCCATAGGACTGCTGCACATCGAATACCAACCATTGTAATGCTTGTGATCATGCTCGGCCCATGAGAAGTAATATTTCCCATTTGACTTGTGCATCGAACCACCTTCGTGAAAATCCTTACTCAAAGGTATATTACCCGCCAGGTGACTGTACAACGTGTTGTTCATGTCGTATTCAAGACGCTGTGGCTTGGTGATTATGGTCTGCGTCTTTGTATTATGGTCAAATTCTGACAGTTCGGCGACGACGACTTGCCCGGACTTGTCAGAACCATCGCCATCCGTCACACCATTGCCATAGATGTAGGTTTTTCCACCGTCTTGAAATACATTGGGGTCCATTCCAATGACAACACGTTCAAAGCTCGTTGGATCATTTTCATCGGGGAAATCGCCATACAGTGGGCCTTGATCCGTAAAAGGGCCGTAAGCATTGGGCGCTGTGGCATAACCGGTTGTAAATTTATCAACCCCATCAATACCTTTTGGATAATATAAAACGTAGGTACTAACACCGTTCACGTCTGTGTATTTTGCTGCGGTAGGTGCCCACATGGCGTGTGGTGAAACGTCCAGTTGTAAGTAGTCTGGCTGTAAATCCTTTATTGCTATACTTTTGTGATAGGCATCTTGCCACTTTTTTGTGTTCATATTCGCCGCCGCGAATTGAACGCCATGATTTTTCCAGTGAACCATATCTTCCGAAGACCACACGGTATATCCGTCCATGTCGAGATAGGTTTGATCGAAAATATTTGCGTTGTTCTGATTTGGGACTCTCTTGTAATGGGCCTGGTTGGCGTCTGTCGAGGTGTAGACGTAAATTCTATCGCCATCCACTAGATAATCCGGATCTCCTCCGGGGTTTTCTGCCGATACGGGATTACCTTTGGAAACAAGTTTTTTAGGGCTGCCTGTGTGCCATCCATGAGCAGCTATATCTTCAGGATCCAATACTTCCTGGTTGGCATTGTCTTGCTCTGCTGCGTTAGCGATAACGCCCAGACCGAGAATGGTTACCGAGAGAACAGTTAACGCTACTTGTGTAAGTCGCCCCTTGCTCTGAGGGGCGTTGTTTTCGATCTTCATTTTTAGTTTCCTGGGATTGACTTCTGATTTAAAGAGATTGTCTTTATTTTTATTCATGACCTGAATTTAATTATTAGGACGACCCTATTTATCAAAAGTTCCTAAAATATCTATATTTTTTTTGAAATATCCTGATACTTAGTGAGATTTGATAATAATTATTACCTGACATGTAATTAAAGCAATATCGCGAGAATCCACCGTGCTCACCATGAGGGCGCATGGAAAAAGACAGAAATAACAGTCAGGTTCTTTCCGACAAGATTGTCTCGATAAGTACACGTCTCTTGTCTTACGTTGAATTGGTGGGGCGCATATCTGAGCCACAAATTGAAGCCTGGTTCCGCTATCAGATTGATACCTTCCGTGTATGGTCACGATTAGGCGTGCATTTGATAACCAATCTGATGTTCACAAATAGGTGTGCAGGCGTTTTTCTGCATCACATCAAATCATGCAAATATCAAAACCATGACGCTTGAAATAATCAGCTTCCTGACCATTCCCCTTCTGATAGCAATGACGCCCGGTCCGAGCGTCATCTATGTTGTGTCATACAGCTTAAGATAGGGAACCAAATCCGACATTGTGTCGACACTGGCAATCACCGCCGGTTCTTTCTTCTCGATTTTGATAGCGGTCTGCACACGCTCTACAGCCATCGAAGCCTTTCCCAACGCTATAAGTGTCATCGAAGTAACGGGCGGTTTCCATTGCACGTCTATGGCTACTGGTTTTACAACGAAAAGCGCATTTACACTATTCGCCGGGTTTACGAAAAATGCCTTGCAATTAGAATCAGCCAGTATCGTGAACTACTTGTCCTCAACGCTGCTGTTTACCCTCGGGGTATTCCTGTCAGGAGAACCGTTGAACCTTTTTTCAAGAACTTGAATCAACCGCAACAGTTCATTCTCAGTGAGCTCACGCCACTGACCCACTGACAATCCATTCAAGTCTATATGCATGATACGAACACGCTCCAACTTCTCAACCGAATAGCCATAATGCTTGCACATCCGGCGTATCTGCCTATTGAGTCCTTGAACAAGGGTAATTCTAAGAACATTATTAGATTCTCTGACAACTCTGCATTGTTTCGTGACAACACCCAGCATGGGAACACCACGACGTAGTCCAGCGATAAAGTCGTCAGTAATTCTCTTGTTAACGGTGACCAGGTATTCCTTTTCATGCTGGTTACCTGCACGCAGTATTTTATCAACCAGATCACATCGATTGGTCAGAAATATCAGGCCTTGAGAGTCTTTGTCCAGACGACCTACTGGATATATTCTGGAGCTGTGGTTAATGAAATCAACAATGTTTCGTTTGTCTGTGACTGCTGCCGTACTCACAACCCCAACCGGCTTGTTCAATGCTATGAAAATGAGCTTGTCGGTGGGAAGAGGCTTGATAGCCAATCCATTCAACGTGACCTCATCACCAGAAGATACTTTATCGCCAAGCGATGCTGACCTACCGTTAATGAGTACTTCACCCTGCTCAACATGAACATCTGCAGCCTTTCTCGAGCAGAGCCCACTTTCACAGATATATCTATTAATACGAATAGGTGTTTCAGAAGAGATAGATTTCTCGGCGTGCCATAAAGTGATAGCCAGCAATGGTGATCTTGTTGTCTAACACTATTGATTCTGTTTTTTTACGGCGAGCAGCATCCTCGCCAGTGGCCGACTCTGGGTTTTGAGGATTCGCTCGGTTGAGTGCTGCCCTGCGTGTGTCAGTAAATCGTGTTTTAGCCCGAATATAAATGTATACCATTCACGTGACAATGGCGTTTTCCAGCGCCACAGACAGTGCTCTATGGCAGTTCTTACCTCGTCATTATCAATACAGTTCGTGGTAATCTGCTTGTCGCATTCCACAGTATTAAAGTGTGGGTGGTAAAAATATGGAGCAAGCAGCGTGAATACGTCTGGGATACCGTGACGTCCTAACGCTGCCTGCCATAGCAGAGCAGGACTTTGTCTTTCGGACTCAGGTTGTGATTCTTGCTGTATCTCTATTGCCATAAGCTCCAACAACAGACAGTCGGTATTCACTAGACCGGTAGGGTTCAACAAAACATCACGAATTGCGCTACGCCGCTCCCAGGGGCCGACAAACAGTCTACGCGGGCAATAGTCATTGGCATACAGGTTGTCCCAGATGATTACTCGATGCTTCAGAAGTGGGTTGGAACACTCAGCTGTTGTGGTTCGAAGAGCGTTGAACGCATCTGCATCAAGCGTATGCGCAACCACATCACTACCGCAATACAGAACACGGTGATGCTCTTTCAGGGTTAGAACAAACGTCGGCAAGTAATTCTCAGCCTCCGCAATGAGTTCATCTGCATAAATGCGTGGAGTCACCCAAATACTTGTATCAGGAGGGTCTGCCCCGTCCGTATTAAACATCATTCCCGACAATGCATCACCCAGAGCATTGGCAAGCTCCGCATGCGCCTCGCCTTCGGCATGAAAGCGTCCAGATCGTTTTTCAAAATCTGCATCGATGTCATCCATCAACAAGGAGATGACATCAGCGCCATCATCGAGCAGAGCCATACTTTTTGTCACCAGACTCTGGAAATCCTGACTGTCAGGTAACTCCGCGAAATCAAAATCAAGCCCCGGAGCAACACCCGCGACGACACGTACACCACCCTCGTGAGCATAAGCACAAAAACGCCTGAATTCTTCACGCCATTGCAAGTGATAAGGCGTTCGCCAATGCAGCCGGTGGCAGGGATCTTCCTTGGGCGCATAGTAGTAGGTCGTCAAGCCCAGATGTTGTAACGCATCGACAATCTGCCGCCGATCGGCCCAGCTCAGCAGGCGACCGTAAAACCCTTCTGCGTAGCCTGTTACTGGCGAGTTCATGGTGCGGCAGTCATCCGTGTATATCTTGCGGAACAGACTAGCACGGGCTAGCGTATTCTTAGGACAAGCGCGGTGGCGGCAGGCAAGGTGAGAAGCTATAGTGATGCCTAACATCCCAGCATCTGGATAGATCATGACTGACATGGCCGCCAATTCAAAACCATCACTGAGCGTATACGCTGACAAGCGCATGCTCAGAATACTGCTGCTGGGTGCCATGAGTGGATTCCCCTGGGTGTTGATTGGCAGCGCTCTGTCGCTATGGCTTAAGGAAGATGGCATGAGCCGCAGCACGATCGGCTGGGCGTCGCTCATCTTTGGCGTCTATACCATCAACTTCCTATGGGCCCCCCTGATTGATCGCATCCGTATCCCGTGGCTGACCGAACGCGTTGGCCACCGCAAAGCATGGATACTGTGCCTGCAATTGGTCATGCTGATCTCACTGCTGGTATGGAGCAATTTATCCCCCACAGAAAACCTGGCACTGGTCATCGCCGTGGGATTGGCCATTGCCATCAGCTCAGCCTCCCAGGACATCACCATCGATGCGCTGCGCATAGAGCAGGTGGATCGAAACGAATCGGCAGCCATGGCGGCCGGCGCAGCCATGGCCGTCGTGGGCTGGTGGACCGGCTACAAACTAGGCGGATTTATCGCCCTGATGATCAGCGATGCCCTGCAGAACAACGGAGTGGAGAACTACTGGCAAGTCACCTTCCAGATTCTGGCAGGTCTGATTGTGCTGATGAACGTCTTGTTACTGTTGATACCCGAAGCTTCCTGGCGAGAACGGCAGGCGGCACAGGCAAAAGATCAAGCCGCATTTGGAGCCACTATCGGCAGTAGCGAACGTGGAATACTGGCCTGGCTTGGCAGTACGATTATTGCGCCGTTCCTGAGCTTTTTTCGCCAGAACGGTGTGTCAGTAGCGCTGTCCATCCTCGGCTTTATCTTTCTATTCAAACTTGGTGAGGCCTTTGTCGGAAAGATGTCCATCGTTTTCTACAAGGAAGTCGGATTTTCCAAATCCGATATTGCTATTTACTCCAAGGGACTGGGGTGGGTTGTAACGGTCGTCTTTACACTGATTGGTGGCTGGTTTGCCGTAAAACAGGGAATCGTTAAAGCGCTGTTTATCGCAGGCGTTGCCATGGCCGCTACCAATCTGATGTTCTCGTTAATGGCATGGAGCAGTGAGCCTTCTGTATGGTTGTTTGCAGCAGCTGTTCTAATTGACGATGTTACCGCTTCCATTGCGACGGTCATTTTTGTCACCTTTATCTCCCTACTGGTAGACAGGACCTACACAGCAACCCAATACGCCTTGCTCGCCTCGCTGGGAACAGCAGGCAGAACTTTGCTGGCTGCTTCATCCGGGGCCATGGTTGATTTTCTCGACGGTGACTGGGGCCTGTTCTTTATCATAACCGCCTTGATGGTAATACCGTCGCTTGTACTGTTGTTGTTAGTGCGTAAACGCTTTAACGCCTTGGAAGCTGACAAGGACATAACTCCCGCACCTGCCTGAGTGTTCCGCGTTTTTCGCCACCCGCCTTGATCAGACGGGCGTTATCGGACCCGTCGCAAGTCCTCTGGACGTGCACCAAGCCGCAACATCGAAGTTGGGGCATGTCTTATCAGTATAGGTGAAGTCACGATGGCCACAGATGGTGGCTAGTGGATACTCAGCCTGCCATTGCCGAAGCTGAGCCTCCAGAGAATCAAACTGCTCTACGGTAAACTCATGCCGGCCGATAAGACACACGCCCAGACTGATCTCATTGTGCCCATACACATGTGCGCCTTGCCAGTAATCGGGCCGGGCGGCCTCTATCAGGCCATCACGATTGATCACTCTGTGATAGCCGATGCCATGCCATCCAAACCCAAGATGCATCTGGTGAATTTCCCGCGCGCCCATCGCCTCATGATCAGGCGTATCAGAGCAATGCACAACGAGATGGCGAATGGCTGATGCTTCAAGCACGAGGCTGCTCTCCCTTTCAAAAATAGACTTTATAGCAGGGCTAGCGCTGTTTGTACTGCGTCGGACAGTAGGCTCGCCCTACGCCTGCCGGGCGCTTGGCCACATGCTTGGTTGCACGGTTACTGACACGCTTGCGCCACAAACGGAACGATCCCGGTTTCATATGTGTGCGCATCAGGGTAATTACCTGTTGCTCACTAACACCGAAGCTTGCGGTTATCGCATCGAAGGGGGTGCGATCTTCCCATGCCATTTCAATGATCCGGGATAGTTCGCTTTCAGTGAATTGGGGTAAGCGGTTACTCATTAACTCTCACAGGAATCAGGAAGACTGTGTTGCTCCTACGAAAAACGGGTTGTCTCAGTTCGCAGGACAGCGCCGGGATAACAAGATATAGCTCACAATCCCCACCCGCTCTTGAGGGTAATAATTGCGAAGCGATTAACGTAAATTACCGCCTCCACGGGAGTGACGTCTTTACCCGGCGTCACTTGCTGCAGCAGCGATGACATCTTCAAGCCGCGTCGCTTGCTTGCGCGGGAGTGATGGAGTGACATGCCTGCGACTACTGCTTGACCAGGACGCCAACATAACTTTCATCGGTACCGTTACTGACCGGGTAGGTTATGTTTCCACGGCCATCAAACTGCACGGTAAACATGCCTATCTGGCCACTCTTACCCACAGGGTATATCTTGCCGGCATCCAGTTCCGATTCCAACGTTATCAGGGCATCGACAGGCCATGTGATGTTTTGACGCCCATCGCCCCGCTGACCTTCACTGAACGGCTCTATCAATGGCGCACCGATACCGATGTCACTGCACATTGAATCACCGTCCAGCAAGTCACTACTCATACTCAGCGCTGCCCTGCACAGGAATGGTTCTGAGATCGGCGTTGTCGATACCTGCATATCAACATTCCACAGGCACGTTGTATCCGGACTGAAGTATCTGATCTGGCCATCATAATTGCCGCGTAGTTCACTGTAGTAGACGTTGCCGCACAGACCCGTGTTATCAACCATGTCATCCAGCAGCTCTACCGAGTTTTCGATACCGTCACCACTACTACATCCCGCCAGTAGGAGCGGTAAGGCTATTACCGGATATTTCATTGTGTGCCCTGCAGGTTTTCGACATCGAGTTCTTTCACGCTAACCATTGGTGAGTAGCATTTAACCTGCCCGGAAATGCATGCACTAACTTAACGGCCGTATATAGCAGCTGGCCGTGGTGTTACAAATCAAGACTCGGGAAATGTACGCTCTGAAGCTGCATCCCCATGCTGCCCAGTAATCGGCTGATTGCCTGCGACGGCTTACCTGATGTCATGACAGCCAGATCACCCTCAACGGCTGTGCCAGCTTTGTTCGGCTGATTCTCGGTTTTTTGCAGTAATCGTCGTGCCTGCTGGGCAACGGCATGCGCAGGATCCAGCCAGTCAACCGGCCAGGGTGCCAGCTTACGCATCTCGTTCACGAGAAACGGATAGTGCGTACAACCCAGCGTCACAATGTCAGTCTTGCGTTGCCCACGCTGTACAAAGCAGGGACGTATCTCTTCTTTTAACAGTTGTGTATCGATCGCTTTGAGTTGCATATGCTCTTCGGCCATGCGGGCAAGCTGAGTGGCACCAACCAGCTTTACCTCACACTCACCGCCAAATTTCTCAACAAGGTTTTTGGTATAGGGGCGACTAACGGTACCCGGTGTTGCCAGTACCGTTATCAGACCAGAAGCCGTACGCTCCGCCGCCGGCTTGATTGCCGGCACGATACCGACAAACGGAATACTGAAACGCTCTCGCAAGGCGGGCATGATCAGTGTTGATGCGGTATTGCAGGCCACAATAGCCAGACGCGGATTAAACCTCTCCATCAATGTATTGAACAAACCCACCATGCGCTCGGTCAGTGCCTCCTCTTCCCAGTCACCGTAGGGGAAGCCAGCATCGTCACCGACGTACACGAATTGCTCTTCATGCATGAGCAATCGGGCTTCACGCATGACCGACAAGCCACCAATGCCTGAGTCGAATACAAGAATGGTCATGAACAGGTAAGCATCATGCGTATTATCAAGACCACCAGTTTATCAAATTGCGCAGAAAACCCCCTCGTTCAGGGCGAGGATGCATATCGCAAGCCCGCTCCCCTGTCTCGATGGTCCTGATGGCTTCATTGTTGTCGGAATCAATGATCGAGATCGGGTCATCTTTCTCGTTGCATCAAGGCCTGCAACATGAAGAAGTAGCGACGCCGGCACGTTCAACACGACAAGTTGAGCGCTACCAGCAACCTGTAGGCGTAATCGGGGAAATACGTAGAGCGAACCCACGTGGTCAGCCGTGAACGCACAGACTGCTATCCGCCAATAAACGACATCTCGACTTTGGGCCTGAGCACCGCAACCTGAGTTCGCGTCTCGGAATAGCGATCGGTACGCAATGACCATAATTTACGCAGGGCTTGCAGTACACTGTCGTTGTCTGGTTCACGCAACATGGGACGCAAATCATGGCCGCTACTGGCAAAAAGGCAAGTGTAGATACTGCCTGTTGCACTCAAACGCGCTCGCGAACAATCACCACAGAACGGCTCGGATACCGATGAAATGATACCGATCTCGCCACCACCATCCAGATATTCCCAACGTTTGGCAACCTCGCCCCGGTAATTAGCGCTTGCCGGACGAATAGGCAATTCACCACCGATGCGCTCGGCAATTTGTGCACTGGTGATCACGTGCGACAGATCCCACGCATTGCTGTTACCGACATCCATGAATTCTATAAAGCGAAGAATATTGCTGCTGCCATGAAAGTACCTGGCCATGGGCAATATGCAATGATCATTCAGACCTTTCTTGACCACCATATTGACTTTGGTGCCGGTAAAGCCTGCAGCGGTTGCGTTGTCGATACCATCAAGCACCGCCTGCACACCGACATCGACATCATTGACCCGCTTGAAGGTCTCGTCGTCCATGGCATCCAGGCTGACGGTAATGCGTTGAAGGCCTGCGTCGCGTAACGTTTTCGCACGCGCAAGGGTTAACAGCGATGCATTGGTCGTCATGCTGATATCAGTGATTCCGGGCACCTCGCGTATCTGCCTGATCAGCACTTCCAGATCCCGCCTTACCAATGGCTCACCACCGGTGAGACGAATCTTGGTTACACCCAGATGGGCGGCCGCGCGAACTACGCGCTCTATCTCCTCGAATGTCAGTAGTTGCGCTCGTGGAAGAAATTTGTAGTCCTTGTCAAAGATCTCTTTCGGCATGCAATACACACAACGAAAATTACATCGATCCGTGACCGATATTCGCAAGTCCCTCAGCGGCCGCTTCAGCCGATCTGATACTGCTGCAGATGTAGCCATTAGCCCCCACCTCTCTGAAAATGAAGATCGAAGTGCCTTTTAAACGCCATTTGCTGCTGAGGCTCTACGCCAGAAAAACGAAATGACACCACCGAGTAGGGCAGCCGTAGCAACGCAATCTGTCGTACTTGCGCAGGACCAAGATGGATTTGCAACGTGCCTTGTTCGACGTTGGCGTTTACATGGTCACCCTGTCTTTCATACGAATGATTGCCCATGGCTCGGGGCAATAGACGCCAGAAGTCATCATGAGTCAAACCCATCTCGCGACTGTACTCGATAATTGTTTCACTCATGGAATATCTGAGTCAGCGGCAGAGCAAGCCCACGATACGATTGGAGGACTAGAAAACGAGGTTGAGTCCTGCCCGCTCATCCGCCGGCCACCGGCGGCCATATCGCCAACACGTCACTATCCTTGAGCACTTGTGGCTTGTCACGATCCGCCTCACACTGGAATACCCCGTTGATAAGAACGAGATGCGCAAGCTCTCGCGGAACCTTGTGCTCGTCGATAATATCGTTGAGCGTGACATCATCGGGCACTTCAATTTGTACCGCATTTTTTACCGCACCTGCCGGTAGCAAATGTTGCAGGGTCGCGTAGAGCTTGAACGTGATTTTCATATCAACAACAACCGGACCTATGCGGGCGCCATTGTAATATTCTGGGCTTGCGCACTGGCCAGATAGGCTTCGGATATGCGGTTGGGTTCGTCCATCAACTTATCCTTCCACTCACCAAGATGTGCGCCGGTTTGTATCAAACCACGCATGACGCCCACATGCTGTGTCATACCCAGACTACTGGCGCCCACGAGTACATCATCCTTGAATTGCAGATTCAGGTACTTGAAGTTGTCCACATCAGACATTTCTGCCTCTTCACCGCCCTCAACACCCATCCACATACCGAAAGAGGTTGATATAAGGCCAACCGTATCCAGAACGTTCATGTTCAGATTGCCCGGATGCGGCGTTTGTGTGCCATAAACCATATTACTGGCAGCGAGTTTGCCGTGCTCGACCGCCGTAGGCTGTATCGCCTGAACGTAGTAGTCGCCTGTCGACAAATCACGTCCCTGGGCAACATCACCCGCTGCAAACACATCCGGTACGCTGGTCTGCAGAAAATCGTCAACGATGATGCCCATGTCGACATTGATGCCACTGCCTTCGAGAAAGGCGGTATTGGAGCGTACACCCGTGGCGCAAATAACCACATCGGCGGGCAAGCTCTGCCCGTCTTCAGTGTTGACATTCAACGGATCATCACCTTCCTGCGACTCGATGCTGGATACCTTTGTAGAGGTCAGCACCTTGATGCCTTTGGCAACACACCAATCCTTGATCATGGTTCCCATGACCTCGTTGGTCATACGCGACACCATCCGGTTTTCCATCTCGATGACCGTAAGGTCGACCCCACGGGCCGCCAGTGCTTCAAGAATAATGCAGCCGATGAATCCGGCCCCCATGAGAATGACCTTCGATCCGGGCTGGGTTGTTTCGACAATCTTGTGCGAATCTGCCAGTGACCAGCAATTGAAAACGTTGTCCGAGTCGATTCCCGGTATCGGTGGACGGGTGGCTGTCGCGCCTGTGGCAATTAGCAGCTTGTCATAGTTCAAGGTCTCGCCACCTAACAGGGTGATTGTTTTTGATGCTGCGTCGATTGAACTGGCCCGGCCTTGCTTCAGCGTGATATTCAGCTTATCAAAGTGATCAGTGTTCTTGCGAAGGTGGGTGCCTTCGGCTTCGATGTTACCTACCAGATAATACGGGAGTGCCATTCGGGAGTAGGGAGGAACATCCTCGGCAACCAGCAGGGTGATCTGACCACTGGGGTCGAATTTGCGTAAATGCTCCGCCGCGTTCACTCCGGCAGGTCCTGCACCAATAATCACGTAATGCATGTTCGTTTTCCAATCGTTGTTGGTGTTACTGCGTACCCGAAGCAACCTGACTCAGCACGCGGTGCTGACAGATCAGGGTGAAACAGCAATCACTATCCTGACCCACAGACAAATCAGGCGCAGATAGACTGCGCCCGATGTATCCTACTTTACCTGTTGCTGACATGCCAACCGGGGTTGGCAAAATCATGACAAGGCGCTGCAAACCAGTGCCTTGCCAGAGGTCTCTAGCTCGGCAATGCCCACTTCTGACGAGTCTCGTCTGTCATGGAGCCGTCTGACGAGTACCCGCGTAACTGGTAGTACTCAGGCAGCATCTGATCAAGCTCCGTAACACGCCCCTTGGCCGGGCCTGAAGCGGCTTCTTCCTTGAGCAGACGCGCTGGCAAGTTGTCATCAGCACCCGTGATGCCTGCCTTCTGGTTGAAATCCTTCTCAAGATTCCAGACCCGCTCACCCACTTCCATCATGCGCTCTGTTGACCAGTCGCCTTCACAAGCTGCGTCTACCTGAGGAGCAATGTCGTCCATCGTCCAGGCAAATGTGGTGAAAACGCATAGGCCGGCAGAATCAACCGCCGCAGTCGCATCCTGGAATGCCTTGACCAGTTCAGCCTTGCCACCTGACTCCAGAGGATCCGTTTTTTCAGGGATTCCCAGAATTTCGGACGATACGGTATAGCCACGCAGGTGGCAGGCACCTCGGTTTGATGTTGCATACGCCAATCCCATGCCCTGGATGCCACGTGGATCGTAGGCAGGGAATTCCTGACCTTTTACCGTCATCGAGAATTCAGGCTTGCCGTACTTTTCGCAAAGGCGCTTGGAACCGAGGCCCAGGTCAAGGCCGAAACCCTCACCCTTTGCGGTTACTTCTGCTGCCCAGCACAAGGCCTCAGCTGAGCCGAACTTCAGCTCAACACCGCCGGTATGCTCAGTCGTGATGGCACCAGTTTCAAACAGCTCCATGGCGGCAGCCACCGTTGAGCCGAAAGAGATCGGATCCATGCCATCTTCATTGCACAGGAAGTTGACGTAAGTCAGGGCATCGATATCATCAACTCCGGTATCAGGCCCCAGCGCCCAGGCTGCTTCATACTCAAGGCCGCCGGAGTTGATCCAGTATTCCGGCTTGTCCTTTACGGAGAAGTGTGTGCGGTCGATGGTAGAGATTCGGCCACAGGCGATCGTGCAGGAAAAGCAGGCGCCGTTAGTGGTCAGATTGGGCTTGCCGTCTGACTTGCGTGGCTCATGCATAGCTTCACCACTGACATTTGAGGCACCTTCGAACTGGGTCTCACGCATGTTGCGCGTGGGCAGCGCGCCCACCTCGTTAATGACATTCATCAGAACCTGTGTGCCATAGGTGGGCAGGCCCTGACCGGTCACCGCATTATCAGCGAGCACTTTTTTACCATCTTTGGTCGCTTGCAGGAAACGCTTGGGATCTTTGATACCACCAAGCCCCTTGGAGCCTCGAACAATAACCGCCTTGAGATTCTTTGACGCCATGACCGTACCGACACCTGAACGGCCAGCTGCCCGGTGCAGATCATTAACGATCGCTGAGTACAGGCAACCTTCTTCAGCAGAACGGCCCACACAAGCGATCTTGACCTGCGGATCCTGGTGCTTCTGGCGCAGCATCTTGTCTGCTTCCCAGACTGACTTGCCCCACAGGTCATCTGCCGGCATCAGTTTGGCAACATCATCTTCGATACTCAGGTACATCGGCGATGCAGCCTTGCCTTCGAAAATGATCATGTCCCAGCCAGCGAACTTCAGCTCTGCGCCAAAGTAGCCGCCAGAGTTGGAGCATGCGACCGTACCCGTGAGCGGGCTTTTGCAAACCACCGAGTAACGACCGCCGGTGGAGGCAATGGTGCCTGTCAGAGGGCCGGTGGTCATTATCATCTTGTTCTCAGGCCCTAGCGCATCACAGGCCGGATCTATCTCGTCTACCAGATAGCGCGTGGCCAGGCCACGTTGCCCGAGGTAGTCATGTGCCCACTCCATATTGAGTGGCTCTTCAGCTATCGAACCGCTCGTCAGGTTCACCCGCAGTACTTTTCTTGTCCAGCTCATTGTCTGTTATCCCCTCAACCTGCGTTATCGGTTTTTGAAGCCCAGGCACGCATCTTGTCAAGACCCGTGGCATTGGCATCCACATAAGTGATGGCTTGCGTAGGACAGGCAGATACACATTCAGGATCGCCGCCGCACAAGTCGCACTTCACCACCTTGCCTGTTGAAGTGTTGTAGTTGATCGTGCCAAACGGACAGGCTATGGTGCAGACCTTACAACCTACACAGACATCCGAGAGCACATCCTTGGATCCGTTGGTCGGATTCAGCACAATAGCGTCTACAGGGCAGGCTTGCATGCACCACGCCTCATCGCACTGAGTACATGTGTAGGGGACGAATCGACCCTCATCATGAAAGTTGAAGACCTTGATACGAGACTTTGCGGGATTGACCATCCCTTCGTTAACCAACGAGCAAGCTGACTCGCACTGCAGACATCCGGTGCACTTGCCCGGATCTATGTGCAGGGATTTCTGCATTCTTTTTCTCTCCGTGTGGTTTTTTTTTGGGCATGGGTAAGACCCCGCCTTCCATAAGGATAATGACCGAAGCCACTATTAGCAACTATGGCCAATGAGGCCCAAGGCTAGCACCGCAGAATTATCAAAAAATCGTAAATAATGACACTAAATACATCATTATGCTCATTCTCATTCACTGCCAGACGCCTGACTAATCAAGAATGAAAGGACTTGCAGCACTTGCACTTGCCTATGTGCTCTCCCAGTTCTACCGCTCGTTTCTGGCGGTACTGACGCCACAACTGACGCAGGATCTTGCTGCTGACAAAGGCGACCTGTCTCTCGCTTCAGGCGTCTGGTTCTTGAGCTTTGCATTGATGCAGTTCGTTGTCGGCGTCGGTCTGGACCATTTTGGGCCTCGGCGAACGGCCGCCGTTATTTTTGGCTTAGCGACCACTAGTGGCGCGGTCTTGTTTGCCACCGCACAGACCCCTATTGCCATTGTTATCGCGATGCTCCTTTTCGGTATCGGTTGTTCACCGGTGCTGATGGCGTCACTATTCATATTTGCGCAACGATTCAACGCAAGTACTTTTGCCGTAATGACCTCATCACTGGTGGCATTCGGCAATACCGGTAACGTCATCGGTGCTACTCCACTGGCAGCAGCCGTGGAGTTTTTCGGTTGGCGCGGGACCATGCTAGGGTTGGGCGTGGTGTCATTCATCATCGCAGTGGCTATCTATGCCTTTGTACGGGACCCTGAAATGGACAGCACACAAAGTGCAGGGCTTGGCGGGTACCTGACGCTTCTCAAGTCCAAAGTGCTCTGGGCCATCATGGTCATGACATTGTTCTGCTATGCTCCTGTCGTCAGTATTCGGGGCCTATGGGCGGGCCCGTACCTGCACGATCTCTATCAGGCAAACAGTCTGGAGATCGGGCAAACCACCTTTTATATGGCTATAGCAATGATTGTCGGAAGCCTCGTATATGGCCCGCTGGACCGGGTGTTCAATTCCCGCAAGTGGGTGGTGTTTGTCGGTAACCTGACCGTACTTGTAGCACTAATGGTACTGGCTCTTAAACCAAACATCGATCTGAACATTGCAACCGTCGTGTTTGTTGTCGTTGGTCTGTGCGGCACCAGCTACGGCGTCATCATGGCGCATGGGCGAAGCTTTCTGCCTGCACATCTGATTGGACGAGGTGTGACGCTGCTTAACTTCTGCTCAATATTCGGCGCTGGCGTTATGCAGCTCGCCAGCGGGCGACTCATCGATGCACAGCCTCAACCAGACTCACCAGAGAGTTATCAGCTGTTGTTCGGCTTTTATGCACTGATGCTGGCCTTAGCCTTGCTGATTTATCTGTTTTCCAAGGATGCCAAGCCACGACCAGCATAAAGTCATTTCAGCAATCGAGTGCTGTCGCGCAAACTCAACGACACATCAATCTGAAATTTTTTCGGCTCTTTTCGTGTAGATACCTTATCGCCAAGTAGACGAATCACAAGATCAGCTGCAACACGACCGACTTCAGCCGGATCAACTTTTACTGTCGTTATGGATGGCATGGCGTAGCGCGAGACTTCAAAATTACCAAAACCTGCAACACCCACATCGTTAGGTACTTGCACACCTTGCTCTTGCAGGGCTCTCAGTACACCGAATGCTGGTGAGTCTGACACACAGAATACGCAATCGATATCGACATAATACTGTTTGAGATTCTTGCCAATGTGAAAGCCATCCTTGATAGACATGGGCGGCGTGCCGTAACGGATCATTCTGTGTGATGACAAGCCTGCGGCTTCCATGGCATTTCTGAATCCGGCTCTTCTCGCCGCACCTCGGGTCCATTCATCGTTGGTTTCACACAGGAATGCTATGTTTCGATAACCGAGATCGATGAGTTTTTCCGTCATCAGGTAGGAGGCTTTCTCGTTTGAAAAGCCAACCGTATATCCGATGGGTCTGGCCGGCGTCTCCCACAGCTCGACAACCGGGATATGCGCCTGCTTTAAAAGCTTGATGGTGCGCTTGGTGTGCCCGTCGAACGGCAAAGCAATTGCCTCTGGCCGACGCTTCAACATACTCTCAACCAGTTGCTCTTCCCGTACCATGGAGTAATCGGTATGACCAAGAAGGATCTGCATACCAGTGGATTCTATGTTCTCCGTCAGTGCCTGTACCATCTTGGCATAATGCACATTGTTGAGCGAAGGAACCAAGGTTGCAACAAAACCTGAGCGTTTGGTCGATAAGCTACCTGCCATTTGATCAGGCACGTAGTTCATTTTCTTGACAATCTTGAGAATCCGCTCCCGAGTACTCTCCGATACGGTGCCATCTGCACGCATGGCACGCGACACCGTCATTCGCGATACACCGGCAGCTTGCGCCACATCCTCCATGGTAACCGGGTTGGACTTGCCGCGTTGCGTCATGAATAAACCGATATCCCGTCAGACTGACATTCGAGGCCCAGAACACGAATATGTGACCAGGCTTGCATTATGGCGTTACACAGAACGAAATTGGTTCAGCCAACCCAGCCCGGATTCAACCGATTGACCACGCGGCTTGTACTCGGCGCCGATATAGCCTGAGTAATTGCTTCTATCAAGCATATCGAGCACATAAGGATAATTGATCTCACCGATGTCCGGTTCCCCACGATCATGTACTGCTGATATCTGGATGTGACCGATGCAGGGTAGATGATCTTGCAAGAGCCTACAAAGATCACCTTGAACAATCTGCGTGTGAAAGAAGTCGAACATGATCTTGAGGTTGTCTTCAGCCACCGCATCAATGGTAGCTCTTGCCTGTTCAATGGTGCTGAAGTGGTAGTCGGGTACAGAGCGCGGGTTCAAGGGCTCGATCAATATCGTGATACTCGATGCAGCAGCCTGTCGGCAGGCATAATGCAGGTTTTCCCGAAACACAGCTTCTGAGGTTTCTGTACGTGTACTTGCGCCTGCCACCACATTGACATTGTCAGCGCCAACAGCACTGGCATAGCTGATAGCCTGATCAATATAGCTGCGTGCCAGCGCTTCTTTTCCAACAATGGCTGCCATACCAAAGTGTCCCTCTCCCGGAGGGCCCAACACTGTATTGAGACCTATCAGAGGTATCCTGTGCTCAGCAATTACTGTTGCAATATCATCCTGTTCGTACTCGTACGGGAAATGACATTCCACCGCATCAAAACCGGCTTGTGCAGCCGCCGCTATTCGGGCCGGTAGAGGAAGGTGCTCCCACAGGAAGCCAATATTTGCCGAGTACCTAAGATTCATGAGCTAATACCACCGTACTAACAGAGACAATTCATTGAAAAAACCGGACATAGTTGGGTGCGGGTATATCGTATTCGTCTCCGGTAGCCGTGACCAGCCCGGATTCCACGTCGCGATGAAACAGGCTAACTTTCGATGAATCCTGATTGGCTATGATAACGGCCTTGCCACACGGGGTGATAGAGAAATGACGTGGGAACTTTCCACCTGTGGGCACGATATCAATACGCTCCAGTTTGCCGTCATCCTGTACTTTGAAAATGGCAAGCGAGTTGTCTCCACGATTGGATACATACAGGAATCGTGCATCCGGTGAGAGCTTGATCTCTGAAACATATGAGACTTGTTCTCGATTATCCAACGTTGATTCATACTGTACAGGTACAAGGCGTGGCTTGACCTGATCGGGATCTGACGCGTCGAGGTGCGCTACACAAACGGTATTGAACAATTCATTGGACACATAGCAGATGTCCATGGCTGGATGCATCACCATATGTCGCGGACCTGAACCGGCTTCGAACTCAATATGAGTATCAGGCTCCAATACTTTCTTCGCTGGATCGTAGCGATACTGAAAAATAGCGTTCTCACCGAGATCAGGGATAAAAACCCAGTCTTTCCAGAAGTGGGCACAATGAGCATGTGGCCCTACCTGCCGGTTAGTCCAGTGATCTTCGCGATGGGTAACCTGTCGCCATTGCCCTTCCTGCCGGTAGTGCTGTTTGAAACTCTGGATAACCTCTCCCAGCTTACCGCTGTTGTCAACGTTGACCACATCGATGATGGCATCCCAGTAGTTTATGACAATGGCTACGTCTTTGTCTGGCGACAGGGCCAGGTAACAGGTGGACTTGCCAGAAGCTGAAAACGAATCAACCAGCGTTAATGCAGAATTATTACTCACGCTGTATTGCAATACCTCACCGTTGTTCTGGATGGTTTCTACAATGGCGTACATCATACTGCCATTGCTGTGCGGTATAAGCACGGCGGGATTTAACGCATCGACCACTTCCCGCTCTACCAGTTGGCCGTCTCTGGTCAGCGTTAAACCATAAATTCCCTTACCCGACGTTGGCGCATGTGGCTGATGAGCCAGGGCATCCAGATCGGTATAGGTACCGATGATGAGTGAATAATCTTTTTCCAGCGCGATTTTTGCTGTTGTCACTTCTATCTCCAAAACTAATTTTGTTTCTTGGTAAAACGCTTACACCGCCGGTAATGACCCTTTTCACATGATGAATACCATGCACTAGCCTTTGACAGCACCTGCTGTCATCCCGGTAATTATCTGGCGGGAAGCAAAAAGCGTAAAAATAATGGGTGGAATAGCCAACAACATTCCAGTGGCCATGATCACACCCCACTCAACATTGAATTCAGACATGTTATTCACAATCAATATGGGAACTGTCTTGGTATCGCGATCTGACAAGGCAGAAGCCAGCAGATACTCATTCCATGCAATACGGAACGTAAAAATGGCCGCTGCGGCAAGACCGGGCTTGATCAATGGCAAAACGACTTTGAAGAAAACCTGAAACGGTCCTGCGCCATCCATGCGTGCAGCCTCTTCCAGTTGTCTTGGCACCTGAACGATAAAACTTTGCAGTATCCAGATAACAAACGGCA
>JBGCEH010000050.1:0-54078 GCA_045106195.1 Granulosicoccus sp. | reverse complement strand
CCAGTCACGCCAGTCACGCCAGTCACGCCAGTCACGCCAGTCACACCAGTCACACCAGTCACACCAACGCCTAACATGGTCGATGGAACACCGGTATCAGATATCCCACGGGCTGAGCTAACACCTGACTCTGTTGATGACCTCCCTACTCCAGATGTTACAGGTGATGGCCTCCTTTCAGATCCTACCGACCTCGACCTCCCGATTGAAACAAGTGATCCAGAAGTATCAGCCGCAGTTGACCCTATGGCAATTGATCCTCAAACGCCTGTCACAACTGGTAGCCCAGGCTCGAAAGTGGATTGCCAACAAACATTACCCTGCAGTTGGGTTAGCTCAGATACGCAATTTACCGTCACCGTTACCAACACTGACAACATCGGTACACAGGGGCGCCTGACTATTGAATATTCCGTTATGACAGCGCATGACACAGAGATCTATATAGCCAGCACAGAGCCAGCGATAGACGATGCGGGGATTCGGTATGAACCAACTTCACTCATCTTCGGTGAAGGCATTGGCGGACGAATTCAAGGCGTTCTAGGCGGCTCTACCATTCTTGCAAGCATTGAATTCGACAGAGCTAGCAGCGCCAGCATGTTAACCGACTGGACTATTGGTCTATCAGATGCGGGGCTGATCCGGCAGCCGCAATTCACCGGCTTACCCATAGGCCCTGCAAGTAATCAACACGCTGATTGTGAAAACACTCTACCTTGCGCATGGGAATCACCCACTGGTGACGTTACGATCACCCTGCTCTCTGCAAACGGTTTTGGCGCAACTAACAGACTAAGCACGAGCTTTAAAATCGAAACAACGAGAAACGCTATGATCGCCGTGGATAGCGGATCTACGGCAGTGGGAGTCGATGGGCTGAGCTTCAACGGTCGCACCCATGCCATCGGAGTTGACACCGCAGCAACAAAAATAACAGCAAATTCCATAGCAGGTGCTCACGTTGCAGGCACCGTGTTCTTCGCACGCACTCAAACGATGTCCCCATCACTTCAGTACCTGGGACTAGTTATTTACGAAGACAAACCAGTGCCACGCTGGAACCCTACATTTTTATCAGTACCTGTTCAATAGTCTCCCGGCGCAACTAAAGATGACTTTAGTACAGCACTCACAAATAGAATTTTATTTAACGGTAACGAGTTCACAATTCCTAAGTAATTGTCTCAACAAGCCGAAATCTGTTTTATCGGTAAAAGAAAACAAGGAATACAGAAAATATGATCGATAAGTTTCTCGCAACTCATGCAAACGCGCTGCAGATGAGGGCCAGACGAACCAAAGTGCTGGCAAGTAACATTGCCAATGCCGACACGCCGAACTACAAAGCGCGCGATCTTGCCTTTGCGGAAGTTCTACGCGACGTCAATAAACCGGGTGCAGGCAATGCATTTCGCAGTAAGAAACTTGCACTTTCCAGTAGCTCACTGTTAACCACTAACAGCCGGCATATCAAGAAAGACTCTTCGTCTGTCAATGCGCCATTAATGTACCGCCAACCACAACAGGCATCACTTGACGGCAATACGGTGGACAAGGATCTGGAACAAGCGCGATTTGCTGAAAACACGGTGCGCTACCAGGCAACCCTTGAATTCATCAATAGTCGTGTTGGTGGACTTATGCGAACGTTAAGGAGCGAATAGACATGTCCACTAGCATATTTGATATTGCCGGCAGTGCGATGCGCGCACAGAATTTACGCCTCAATGCAACTGCGAGCAATCTTGCAAACGCAAATTCCGTTTCTGGAACCGAAGAAGGTGCCTACAAGGCACGTCATCCAGTCTTTGCAGCCATGCTCAAAGGTGAAATGGGTGGAGTCGAAACCCTGGGAGTGGTCGAATCCAAACGTGAAGTCAACAAACGACACGAACCCGGTCATCCTCTGGCCAACGATGAAGGTTATGTTTTTGGGTCGAACGTAGACAACGTCGAAGAGATGGCAAACATGATGTCAGCCACGCAAAGCTATCAAAGCAACGTCAACCTTTTGAGCACTGTACGTCGACTCATGCTGGAGACACTGAAAATGGGCAAGTAAGACCTAGATCTTAATCGGCCCAACCAAACATAGCAACCACCAGGACCATTGGCATGACGACCATAACCCCCGCCGCGCTGGAACAATACCAGTTTGACAAACAGGATGAGACAAATTTCACGAAGGAACTCGGACAAGGTGAATTTCTCAAGTTAATGATGGCTCAGCTTGAAAATCAGGATCCCATGAAACCCATGGATAACGGAGAATTTCTTGGCCAGATGGCTCAGTTCAGCACCGTGTCCGGAATTGAAGATATGCAGGTCTCTCTGGAAAAACTTACAGAAACATACGCAACCAGTCAGACACTTCAATCCACAGCACTCGTCGGTCAGGAAGTGTTGATCGAAGATAGCAACTTCGAACTGAACGCCGATGAGACGGTCAATGGCTCGTTCGAGCTTGATGCTGCCTCGGGCGATGTAAAGCTTGACATCAGTGATGCATCAGGAGCAGTTGTTCAACAGGTAAACCTCGGTGAATACGGCTCTGGAAGGCATGCATTTACCTGGGACGGCAAGAACAATCAGGGCGAGCGTATGCCTCCAGGCAAGTATTCAGCAACCGTAACAATTAAGAAGGATGATGGCTATGAAGCTGTCACTGTATTAAGTAGTCGTGTCATTGATTCGGTGGAATTTGGAGCCGGAAACCAGTCAACCCTGAACACTTTACAGGGTGATGTGTTAACGATGGCAGACATAAGACAAATCCGCAATGTGGATTCGGCCCGCAGCAAACAATAAGTAAAGACAGATAGAGAGAGAGAGAGAGAACAATGACATCAGAAATTGCACTAACGGGAATCAATGCAGCGAGTACGCAGCTTGATTCGATTGCCAATAACATTGCCAACAATGCCACTACAGGATACAAGCGCTCTCGCGTCGAATTTGCCGACGTGTATGCGCTTAGTACGTTTGGCGGAAATAGTCCAGCCGTTGGACAAGGTGTCCAGGTAGCTGGTGTACGTCAAGAGTTCGGACAAGGCGACATGACTTTTACGAACAGGAATCTGGATCTGTCCGTAGAGGGATTGGGCATGTTCAAACTCAATGACAATGGTTCATCAACGTATACCCGTTCGGGTAACTTTGGTATGGATCGCGAAGGTTACATCACCGACCTGAACGGCAACAAGCTGACAGGTTTTGGCGTTAGTGCCGAGGGCGTGTTACAGCCAATTGAAACTGACTTGCAAATCGACTACACGGACCTTGAACCCAGAGCGTCTTCATCCATTGATGTAGAAGCCAATCTGGACATAAAGGCACCGATACTCCCACCTTTTGATAGCACCGATCCGGGAACATTCAATTTCTCTACGTCCACAACGGTGTATGACTCACTGGGGTCTGCTCAGGTAGCCAATATCTATTTCCGCCGTGATGCTCCCAATACCTGGTCAGCATTCAGCTTTGTCGGTGGCATGGCCGTCAGTACCGATCCACTGGTTGGAGATCAAGTGAACTTCACACCGGACGGAGCACTTCAGGATGTCAACGGTGACCCTTCAGGGGTCTTTTCCAGCACGCTCTTCAATCCAGTCTCCGGCAGCGATCCCATGCAGATTACATACGATATCAGCAAAATATCCCAGTTCGATAACGGCTTTGGTGTCAACCGTATCCAGCAGGATGGATATGCTGCCGGACGGCTGGAAGACTTTGATATCGACGACACAGGAACTTTCTTCGGCAGATTCTCCAATGGCCAGGCAAAGACCATGGGACAGATAACGCTTACCAACTTCTCCAACCCGGAAGGTCTGCGACAGATCGGAGCAACAAGATGGCAGGAAACTTTCGCCTCTGGAGAGCCCGCTACCGGTGAACCCGGCAGCGCAAGCCTTGGAAAGCTTCGGGCTGGAGGCCTGGAAGGATCCAACGTTGATATCACCAAAGAGCTAGTCGAGATGATCACTGCACAGCGAAGTTTCCAGGCTAACGCTCAGGTAATCAGCACGGGAGACACACTAACACAGACGGTTATCAATATCAGACGTTAATAGCAGGTGAAAACAAGGAATAAAAACTGATGGATAAAATGATCTACACAGCAATGTCTGGTGCTCGCCAGGTGATGCTAAAGCAGGCCACAAACAGTCACAATCTTGCCAATTTGAATACCACAGGATTCAAAGCCGACATTGACAACTTCAAGGCGATGCAGGTATACGGTCCCGGACACCCGGCAAAGGTTTATGGCGAGGACCAGCGCATGGGAATTTCCCATGTGGCTGGCCCGATAATCAACACCGGCCAGCCATTGGACATAGCAATAAACGGTGAAGGTTTCATTGCCATCCAGGACGTAGATGGTGCTGAGGCCTACACAAGAAACGGAAACCTTGAAATAACTGATCAAGGATTGCTCGTTACCTCAAACGGTAATCCGGTACTTGGTGAAGGCGGGCCAATCACCCTGACAACCTACGAGAATATTCAGATCGGAACAGATGGAACCATAACCGTCATGCCTATTGGTCAGGCTGGCGGGGAAATTGCGGTACTAGACAGAATAAAGCTGGTCAATCCAGACCTGACTACGGTAAAGCGAAATGAACGTGGCTTGTTTACGACACCTGAACAAGAAGAACCTGCAGATGCAGACGTCACGCTAGCCAGCGAGTCACTTGAGAGCAGTAACGTCAACGCTGTTGATGCATTGGTCACAATGATAGAGCTGTCACGTCAGTTCGAAACCCAGGTAAAGCTCATGAAAGCTGCCGAGGATAATGATGTCGCAGCTGCTCAGCTTCTCAAAATGAGTTGATGTCACATTCTATCAGCACCCAATTGAATAAAAGCCATACGGCTTAACCCAAAAACCAAGGAAACAACTTACATGAACGGAGCACTCTGGACGGCCAAGACCGGACTCGATGCACAGCAGACACGGATGCAGGTTATCTCGAACAACCTTGCCAACACTAACACGACCGGCTTCAAACGTGATCGCGCAGTTTTTCAGGATCTTCTTTATCAGACAATCCGACAACCTGGTGCGCAGTCTTCACAGGACACACAACTTCCTTCCGGGCTTAGCACCGGCACCGGTGTCCGTGTTGTATCCACAGAAAAACTATTCTCCCAGGGCAACCTGTCTCAAACCGATGATCCTCTGGATCTTGCGATACAAGGCCGCGGGTTCTTTGAAGTTCTAACACCAGATGGCAGCCTTGCCTATACCCGTGACGGTTCATTTCAGATGGATGCACAGGGTCAGATGGTTACTGCAACGGGATACGTCCTGCAACCGGGAATAACGATTCCAGAGAATGCATCCGGTGTCACTATTGGTCAGGATGGAACCGTGACAGCATCACTGCCAGGAAACGCTGCTCCGACCCAGCTTGGCGTTATTGGTTTGACAGATTTTGTCAATCCAGCGGGTCTACAGGCAAAAGGTGGAAACCTTTACCAGGAAACAGCATCCAGCGGTGCACCAGGTCAGGGTACGGCAGGTGTTGGTGGCTTTGGCAACCTTGTTCAAGGTGCTGTGGAAACCTCTAACGTTAATGTTGTCGAAGAGCTGGTCAGTATGATTGAAACTCAGCGAGCCTATGAAATCAGTTCAAAGGCCATATCAACTACTGATGGCATGTTGCAGTATATCAACCAGAATATGTAGTGGTAATTGACATGCTCAAGCAGACAGCAATAACTTGTGCACTGGCAATCGTGCTGAGCGGGACTAGTGCCTGTTCAGTAGTGCAGATCATTGAACCCGACTTCACACCCGCAACACCAGAGGTTGTCGTTACTGACGATACCAATACAGGTGCAATCTACAAAGTTGCGACAAATCGATTCTTCTTTGAAGATATCCGTGCACGTCGTATCGGCGATGTTATCAACGTTATTCTGGATGAGCGCACCGATGCTACCAAGACAGCTTCCACCAGTTCCAATAAAGGAACAACAATCGGTCTGCCAAGCCCTACCCTTTTTGGAGGCAAGGTAACGGCTCGTGGTCGGGATATTCTCGCCAACGACATCAGTGCCAGCAGTGACTTTACCGGTAGTGGTGATAGCAGCCAAAGCAACCGACTTAATGGCAGTATAGCGGTCGTTGTAGATGCAGTACTCTCAAACGGAAACTTACGCATTCGTGGACAGAAACGTCTAACGTTGAATCAGGGCAGCGAAGTGGTTCGAGTATCAGGGCTAATACGACCTGTTGACATCTCTCCCGATAACACCGTGTTATCCAATCAGATCGCAGATGCCAATATCACTTATGGCGGAAGTGGTCTACTTGCCGACGCCAACAAAGCCGGGTGGTTGACGCGCGTTATAACCAGTCCCCTGTGGCCGTTTTAACGCTCGGCACTCTCAGAGACGAACTCACTAAGATTCGTTATTTTTTCGTGTAAGTAATGTTCGTTTGTTGTTAACTGGAAGGATATTCATGCAGTCTGTAATTAAGCGTATCGCCTCTGGCGGTCTCTGGAAACCGTTGTGCGCACTGGTATGCCTGTTACCACTTTTGGGCGTAACTCATGTTGCACAAGCTGAACGAATCAAGGATCTGGCAAGCATTGCCGGTGTTCGGGACAATCCCTTACTTGGCTATGGTCTCGTGGTCGGCCTGGACGGTACGGGTGATCAGACATCGCAGGTAACCTTTACCGAACAGAGTTTGCGTAGCATGCTTATCCAATACGGGGTTACAGTACCTCCGAACATTAAACTGCAACCAAAAAACGTCGCAGCCGTATCGATCAATGCAGTACTGCCTCCGTTTGCAAAGCCCGGGCAAAAGATAGATATCACTGTCTCTTCACTGGGTAATTCAAAATCACTTCGCGGAGGAACGCTACTAATGTCCCCGCTTCGCGGTGCGAACGGTGAAGTCTATGCTGTCGCCCAGGGCAATCTGGCAGTTGGCGGTCTTGGAGTATCGGGGGCAGATGGTTCATCCATCGCCATCAACGTGCCCAGCGTTGGCAGGATTCCTAATGGTGCGACGGTCGAGCGTGCTGTACCCAACCCATTCGCTTCAAACAAAGGCATTACCTTTAACCTGCATGAGCCAGACTTTACCACAGCTCGGCGTATGGTGGACGCCATCAACACGGCACTGGGCACAGTAGAAGCTCAGGCAATTGACGCTGTATCCATATCGGTGAGAGCACCAATGGACACGTCTAAAAGGGTTGGTTTTGTCGGCTATCTGGAAGAACTGGAAATCGAACCGGGACAAGGAGCAGGCAAGATCATCGTTAATTCACGCACTGGAACCATTGTCATTGGTAATAACGTTACTGTCGGACCTGCTGCCGTTACACACGGTAGCCTTACCGTCACAATTAATGAAGACGTTCAGGTCACTCAGCCAAATGCGCTTGCTGGTGGTGAGACGGTCGTTGCGCCTGACACACAAATTGATATTGAACAGGAAGACAATCGCATGTTCGAACTGGATCGTGGAACAACCTTGTCTGATATCGTTCAGGCGATAAACAACGTTGGTGCTGCCCCAGGCGATCTCGTCGCCATCCTGGAAGCCTTGAAGCAGGCTGGCGCACTACGCGCTCAACTGATCATTATCTGATGGTAAGCTTAACCGGTGCCGCCGGAGACATGACAATGGCACTACAAAACCGAATTCCAATGCCCGAATACTCGACTAACGCTTCATTTGCAACTGGAACGCAGACAGATGGAGATAGTGGGAAAAGCGAGCGTCTTGATGATGAAAAAGCCCGAGAAGCTGCGAACAAATTTGAAGCATTGCTGATCCACAACATGCTCAAAAACATGCGCAAGACAACCATGTCTGATGATAAATCAAATGACCGAGCTATCTACGACGATATGCTGGATGAAAAGCTCGCTGAAACAATGATTAAAGCGGGAGGTATAGGAATCGCGGATCAGATTTTATCTCAGATCCGCGAACAACAGGGCAAAGCAACGGCCACTTCAGAAACGAAATCCGATAACAACCGGCTCAGAGAGCTTGCAAGCTATATTCAACGTCCTGATGCAGCGAACGCACCCAATGTTATGCCTTATCCTTCCTCTGGCGACAATGAAGCCTCAACTGATATCAGTCACTTACGCCTGGCATCTGACCTATGGGGAAAGCATCATGGATCTACCCTCTCACAACAACAGCAGAGTTTCGTACAACCTCTGATACCACATGCTAGACGCAACGCCAACAAGCTTGGCACGACACCCGATGCAATCCTTGCGGTAGCAGCACTTGAAACCGGCTGGGGACGATCAACAATCAAGGACGAACAAGGAAACAATTCACATAATTTGTTTGGCATAAAAGCTACTGGTTCAGATAACCGTTACGCAATTACCCTTACAACCGAATATATTGAAGGTAGTCCACAAAAACTGCAGGCAAGGTTCAAGACATATGACAGTTCAGCCGATGCGGTTGATGGGTTCGCTGACTTTATACTATCGAATCCACGTTATTCAAATGCATTGAAACACGCTGGTGATCCTGAGAGATTTCTTCAGGAGCTACAAACTGCCGGCTATGCAACCGATCCTCGATATGCTGATAAAGCCATATCGATCATGCGTCAGATCGCAAGGAATCCATTGCCGCTATGACCGACATACTTAGTACCGGTAAATCCGCACTGTTCGCTTTTCAGCGAGCATTGTCTACAACATCTCACAATATCGCCAACGTAAACACCGAAGGGTATTCTCGGCAACGTGTCGATTTTGAGTCACTCCCAGGTAATGGTCAATCCAATATCAGTGTTGGCCGTGGTGTTCATATCGCAAACATTGAGCGACTAGGAGATCAGTTCGCCAGCGCTCGTGTATCCGCAGCGACCAGCGCCCACGCTGAACAGGAAGTGCACTACCAGTTGGCCAGCAGACTAGATAACCTGGTAGCAACCGAAGGCATGAGTATCGCACCCGCCTTGAACAATTTCTTTAATTCGATACAGGATGCCAACGCTGATCCCTCGTCAGTAGCATCAAGAGAAGTTGTCATCGAAAACGCGAAACAATTGGCTGATCGATTCAAATCCATGCAGGGGCAGCTGGATGAATCTCAGGAAGAGGTTAATGCACGTACCAACGAAGCGGTGAAGATGGCAGACCAGTACGGGCAATCCATTGCGGAGATCAACAAACAGATTATCGCTACCGCCAGTGGTCAGAATTCACAGCAAGCGCATGATCTCAAGGATCAGCGTGAACAGCTCGTGCAAAAACTGTCCAAATACATGGATGTAGACACGCTAATCCAGGACAACGGTGCAATGAACGTTTTTGTTGGGAAAGGCATCAGCCTGGTCACTGATGGAAGGTCTCAGAGGCTTTCTACAGTCAGAGATCACCTGTATCCACAGCGGGTCCAAATCCAAATTGGTGAAGACAACAACTCATTACTGCTTAGTGCACAGATACAAGGGGGCATAATCGGCGGTCTGAACGACTTTTCTGACAATACTCTCGACCTGGCTATGCACGAGCTGGGGCGACTGTCATTAACGGTTGCCGACGAAGTTAATATGCAACATGCGCTAGGAGTCGATCTTGACGGAAATCCTGGTACTGACATCTTCGGAAGTACCGAACCCGTTGTTTTCTCGGATACCAGAAATACAGGCAATGGTCTCATACGGGGACGTATTACTGACACACAAGCGCTGCAGGCATCGGACTATGTCTTACGATATGACGGTGCGAGCTTCACCGCCACTCGCTCGCTAGATGGCCAGACAACAACTAGTGGAATACCCCTCATTCTGGACGGCATGGCACTAACAATGACCGGTACACCAGTAGCAGGTGATGTATTTGTAGTATCTGCAACAGGTAGAGCTGCCAGCACAATGGATATTCTGATCGAAAACCCTGACAAGCTGGCATTGGCAGGACAGCTCACTACGGCCAGTGATATTGGTAATCTGGGTGACAGCAAAATCAGTGAAGCTACCGTAACCGATCCTGAAGACATTGATTTAACAACGCCGGTTGATATTATATTCGTATCCGATACTGCGTACGACATCGTAAACTCAAATACGGGAGCGGTACTGCAAGGTAACGTTGGCTACGTAGAAAGCGATACGATCAGCCTGAACGGCTGGGACATTAAAATCAGTGGAGATGCAAAAACCGGTGATACACATAGCGTATCACCGAATGTCAGCGGTCGAGGCAACAACAGCAATGGCCTTGCTCTGGCAGGAATGCAAACAGGTCTGCACGTAAATGGAACAGAATCCTTTAGCGATGCTTATGGATCACTGGTGTCGAGAATCGGTTCCAACACCAATGCTGCCGGCACTCGAACAACAGCACTGGAGTCACTAAAAGACAACGCTATTGATCGGCAACAGTCAACGCAAGGAGTTAGTCTTGATGAGGAGGCTATCGACTTAACGCGATATCAACAGGCTTATCAGGCAGCTGCACAAGTTATTTCAGCTTCTGAGACATTGTTTCAGTCAATATTGGGTGCAATACGATGATTAATACACGCGTACCTTCCAACCTCCTTATCACTCGAATTGCCACAGACATTGTACAAAAGCAGAACTCTCTGGCAGACGTTCAAGAACAGATCTCTACCGGAAAGAAGATCAATCGCCCTTCTGACTCACCTGCCGAAGCCGCTCACATTCTGACCATGAATGAGACGACAAGTCGTCTGGAACAGTATACAAAGAACTCCTCAATTGCAGAGTCACAACTATCTCTGGAAGAAGGCGCACTGACAGGTACCACAGCAGCACTAAACCGAATTAGAGATTTAGCTCTGCGCGCAAACAGCGGGCTATTAAACGATGGTTTCCGTCAGGACACAAGCGCTGAAGTAAAACTGAAACTCGATGAGCTGTATTCACTAGCAAATTCCAGCGACAGCTTTGGCAACTATTTGTTTAGCGGCAGTAATATCCATAAACTTCCGTTCAAACCTGGAGATCCAGTCGTCTATTCGGGTAGCGATGAAACGACTAAAATGGACATTGCCCTAGGAAGAACGATAGATACCGGGGACTCGGGAATCGACGTTTTTATGCGAATACGAAGTGGCAATGGCGACTTCCAAGTCAGCTCTAACCCGGCGAACGTGGGAACTGGCTCAATCAGTAGTGGTGCAGTTGCCGATAGCAGCGTTTTTCGAGGTGGAGAATACGAAATCTCCTTCAATAGTGCAACAAGTTACGACGTCATTGATCTAAGTAGCGGCACGACTATACAATCTGCTGTCTCTTTTGAACCAGGTGGAAATATCGAAATCGAAGGCATGGTCACTGGCATATTTGGAGCGCCGGTAGCTGGTGATACTTTCAAAATTGAACCTAGCGAATACCAGGATATATTCTCTACGGTATCCAAGCTTATCAGTGCATTGGATGAAACACCTAACAGTGCAAGTGAAACGGCCCGTACAAGAGCTGAAATCAACAAAGCCATGGGCGAAATTGATAACGCTCTTGACCACGTGAACACAATGCGTAGTCGTGTGGGCACACGATTGAGCAGTATAGAAAGCAGTCGAGAAGAAAACGAGAATGTCGCGTTACAGATAGAACGAACCAAACGTGGTGTCGAGGATGTTGACATTGCCGATGCAGTTACCCGACTTCAAATGCAAGCAAATTCACTTGAAATAATACAAAAAACATTTTCTCGTATAGAAGGACTAACGCTGTTTAACTACATGTGACGTCGGTAGGTATCGTTGTAGCTTATGTTTGCAAGCATATCGACGCTAGCCTTTCATACTAGATCGCATATTGAAGAAGTAGCAGACTTATTTAGCAGTATCAAGCTTTGAATATTTAGATTGTCAGCCTTCCATTGATTGAATACTCATCTGGCTTGACACCACCGTGGCAGACGCTTTCCAATTTGGCAAGCACCTTAGGATAGGATTCCACGGTTTTAGGTAACAAGGATTAACTACTATATCGGAAAAAACAATGCCACAGACAATTAACACTAATGTGATGTCACTGACAGCTCAGAGAAATCTGAACATGTCACAAGGCGCTCTGGCTACATCCATGCAACGCTTGAGTTCTGGCTTGCGCGTAAACAGTGCCAAGGACGATGCAGCGGGACTCGCCATCGCTGAGCGTATGAACACACAGGTGCGCGGCATGAACGTCGCGATTCGAAACGCCAATGATGGCATTTCACTGTCTCAGACCGCTGAAGGCGGTCTTCAGGAAATGAGCAACATGCTTCAACGCATGCGTGAACTGGCTGTACAGTCAGCTAACGGTACCAACTCAGCTTCTGATCGGAACAACCTCGATCTGGAATTTCAGGCACTTGACGATGAGATCGGTCGCATTGCATTAACAACCAAATTCAATGGTCAAACAGTACTGAACCGTGGTGCTTCAGCCGTTGTTTTTCAAATCGGCGCTAACACGAGTGCTGACAACCAGCTATCCATCGATCTGGTTTCAATTCCCATTACCGGCGGCGATGTTGCTACCGTTTCAAATGCACTTGGTGCTATCTCTGCTATCGACGGCACCATCAGCATAGTCACAACCGCACGAGCTGACTTCGGTGCTATGCAGAGTCGTTTCGAAAGTGCTATCAGTAACCTGCAAGTGGGCATGGAAAATCAGTCGGCTGCACGGGGACGCATCATGGATGCTGACTTTGCAGTTGAGACCGCCAATATGACTCGCGCGCAGATCCTTCAACAAGCGGGCAACGCCATGGTTTCACAGGCGAACTCAGCGCCGCAAAGTGTCTTGCAGCTACTCGGATAGATTTCATCTGAAAGTTGGTTGAATATCGGGAGTCTACACTGGCTCCCGATCAATCTTTCATGACGCCTTGATATTGTTCGCAAGTTCAACCAGGAAAACCGGCTTTCTTATTACAAGTTGGTCAAACCGATGTCTGGTCCTGACACTGAACTGATAGTAAGACACCTGATCTTTTCCAGGGGGGCGTCCTCGATCGTACCCTTTCTCTGTAGTGTATTCTTCACAAAACAGGTACGCACGGAACAAACGTGGCCTGGAGCAATTAAAACCGCATTCCCATCAGCACACGTTGTTTGGAGGCGATCAGCCTGAGCTGAGATCGCTCCCTGCCCAATGCGTTGCGAAGCTGAACTCTCGCAAGAGCCTACTGGACTCATGATTCATCCAAATCCGATAGTCTGACTCTTGTCACGTAAACAAATATTTACTTGACAATTTTTAGATTGATGTGAATTGGTTTTTAAATTCCATTAAGAATGTGACGATATATCGTGTGAGTAGTAATCTCTGCAAGCAAAGTTAGCGTTTCTATCTCGCACCTTTAACTTAGTACGCAGTGACGCAATATTCTCAGGTTGCTTTTTCACTTGAGAATGAATGAAAGCGTAGCAATCAGGCTATTGGATGTGTGCTCTCCTACCCCTGCAAGTCATTACTCTCGACGTCTACAACACCTAACGGCTAACGCTCTTAGGTGAGTCAGAAAAAGCTGCGACAAATTCTTTGACGCAGACTCCTTTTATTGAGGATATTTTGTAATGCCACAGACAATTAACACCAATGTGATGTCACTGACAGCTCAGAGAAATCTGAACATGTCACAAGGCGCTCTGGCCACTTCCATGCAACGCCTGAGTTCTGGCTTGCGAGTAAATAGCGCCAAAGATGATGCAGCAGGTCTCGCCATCGCTGAACGTATGAACACACAGGTGCGCGGCATGAACGTCGCGATTCGAAATGCCAACGATGGAATTTCGCTGTCTCAGACCGCTGAAGGCGGTCTTCAGGAAATGAGCAACATGCTTCAACGCATGCGTGAGCTGGCTGTACAGTCAGCGAACGGTACTAACTCAGCTTCTGACCGAAACAACCTCGATCTTGAATTTCAAGCATTGGATGCTGAAATTGGTCGTATTGGTTTAACCACCAAATTCAATGGCCAATCAGTACTGAACCGAGGTGGTTCAGCCGTTATCTTTCAAATCGGTGCTAATACAAGTGCTGATAACCAGCTCTCTATCGATCTGGTGTCAATCCCAGTTACTTCCGGAAACGTCGGCCAGGTTTCGACAGCACTGGCAGCCATCTCTACGATTGACGGCACTATCAGTATAGTGACGACAGCACGAGCTGATTTTGGTGCGATGCAGAGTCGTTTCGAAAGCGCTATCAGTAACCTTCAGGTAGGCTTGGAAAATCAATCAGCCGCACGCGGACGCATCATGGACGCCGACTTCGCAGTTGAAACGGCTAACATGACACGAGCACAGATTCTTCAGCAAGCGGGCAACGCCATGGTTTCACAGGCCAACTCAGCGCCGCAGAGTGTACTGCAGCTGCTCGGATAAGTGATAGTTAACTATTGAAATAGTGTCGGGGATCTTGATCAAATCCCCGACTACTTTACTAATATGTCTACCCGCGGGGTGTGGTATTCAGTAGCGCATTCCGTCTACAAAAAATTTAAATATCTGACAATACAAATACCTGAAAAATGCATGGTAGCAGGATAATTCTCAGCGTCTTGTCTAATTGTGTGAAACAGTATCTCAACCTTCTCTGGAATATGACGCTCACATGTTAGACGTGTGGCAACTACAACTAGCGGCGGTATCTACAAGTACCTCTGGATCTTTATTGTTGCGACAACTACGTTTCAGGTTGATCCGTAACCTGCGACAGAATAAACAAGTAGCGTTCAGAATGTCGGTTGTGACCTCTCCTACCTTCTTCCTGAAGTTAACACACTTAGTATATTCGTTTCATAGAGCACTAACTTAAAGAGTGCACCTGGAAATACTGCTTCATATTTCTTGAAGTAGATTCCGTTTACTGAGGATATTTTGTAATGCCACAGACAATTAACACCAATGTGATGTCACTGACAGCTCAGAGAAATCTGAACTCGTCACAGGGCGCCTTGGCCACATCCATGCAACGCCTGAGCTCCGGCTTACGCGTGAACAGCGCCAAAGATGATGCAGCAGGACTAGCCATCGCTGAGCGTATGAACACACAGGTGCGCGGTATGAACGTCGCCATTCGGAATGCTAATGATGGTATTTCACTATCACAGACTGCTGAAGGTGGTCTCCAGGAAATGAGCAACATGCTTCAACGCATGCGCGAGTTGGCTGTACAATCAGCAAATGGCACTAACTCGGAATCTGATCGAAACAATCTGGATCTGGAGTTCAAGGCTCTCGATGCTGAAATTGGTCGAATTGCCACGACCACAAGATTCAACGGTCAAACCTTGTTAGACAATAGTAATTCAGAGATCGTGTTCCAGATTGGCGCGAACACCAGTTCTGATAATCAATTGTCTATCGGTCTGGTGCAAATCTCGGGAACTGCCCAATCCGTGACAACAGCTGCTGCTGCGCTTCTCGCGATTACCGACATTGACGAAAAAATCAGTGAGGTCACAACCGCACGGGCTGACTTTGGCGCCATGCAGAGTCGCTTTGAGAGCGCCATCAGCAACCTGCAGGTCGGCATGGAAAATCAATCAGCCGCACGTGGACGCATCATGGATGCAGATTTCGCTGTTGAGACCGCTAACATGACTCGCTCGCAGATTCTTCAGCAAGCGGGTAACGCCATGGTCTCACAAGCAAACTCAGCGCCGCAAAGTGTATTGCAGCTACTAGGCTAAATTCAGAAAGTTTTCAAAGAAGGCTTCGGGGATCTTTCACTGATCCCCGTTATCATTGGTAATCATACCAGTGAGATCTCCGTGTTGACACCGGAAGAACTATCTCTCAGTCAATATTTTTATCGATTGAGAAAATATCTTACCTCAAATAACCTGACCCACATCGCAAAACAAACCAGCTGACAGCATTGCTTTTGCATGATGTGAAACAGTTACTTAATCGTGACACAAAGATGTCGATTTCAGTCAGGTGACGTGTTCTCTATGACCAGCATGAGTGTTTATATTTATATAACCACTCAAGCAAACTGTAGCGTTCTTGGAGTTGCAGGTTGACTATTCACCTGAGACCGTATGAATACGAAGCTTTGCAAATTGTTTGTTAGTGGCTACTCCTATTAGCCCTTTGCGAGCTTGAATCACACACTGTATGCGACACTTGGGGGCTGAATTACCTCCGGGTGCTTCAGGAGAAGCTGCGTCATACGAATCGACGCGGATTCCTTATATTTGAGGATACTTTGTAATGCCACAGACAATTAACACTAATGTGATGTCATTGACGGCTCAGAGAAATCTGAACTCGTCACAAGGCGCTCTAGCCACTTCCATGCAACGCTTGAGTTCTGGTTTACGCGTGAATAGTGCCAAAGATGATGCAGCAGGTCTCGCCATCGCTGAGCGTATGAACACACAAGTGCGCGGCATGAACGTCGCCATTAGAAATGCGAATGACGGTATTTCACTGTCTCAGACCGCTGAAGGTGGACTCCAGGAAATGAGTAACATGCTTCAACGCATGCGCGAGCTGGCTGTACAGTCTGCAAACGGTACTAACTCGGCTTCTGATCGAAACAACCTGGATCTGGAATTTCAGGCACTGGACTTGGAGATTGGTCGTATTGCAACCACGACACAATTCAACGGTCAAACCATGCTGAACAACGATGGCTCAGAGATTGTATTTCAAGTTGGCGCTAACACGAGTGCTAACAATCAATTGTCTATCGGACTGGTTCTGATTTCAGCTACAAGCGCGACAATTAGTACAGATACTGCAGCACTTGCAGCAATCACTGCCATTGATGGAAAGATTAGCGCGGTTACAACGGCACGAGCTGACTTCGGTGCCATGCAGAGTCGTTTTGAAAGTGCTATAAGCAATCTGCAGATAGGCATGGAGAATCAGTCGGCTGCTAGAGGTCGTATCATGGATGCAGATTTCGCTGTAGAAACTGCAAACATGACGCGCTCGCAAATACTTCAGCAAGCCGGTAACGCCATGGTTGCGCAGGCCAATGCATCACCGCAGAGTGTATTGCAACTTCTGGGATAGCCTTCTAAATAGCAGAATCATTCGGTAGTTTCTATCGAATGATGCTGCGAACTATCTCACTGTAGAAAGAGAGGTTGAAAAAAAGGTCACAATTATATCCATGCCATTTTCAACCTCTCTCTTGACATATTCGGCTAAAGGTTACATTCAGCATGTGCAATCAACAATTATTCATAAACTGACTAAACATCGCCTCAAGCGTGTCGATAAACTCTCTAACACCGCAGGGTTTTAGAATCTCAGACGAATCAAGACCACATAATAGAAAATTTGTAGCTCCACTACGTTTGAAAGTCACATTTGTTGCGTACTCCAAACTGACAGTTTCATTCAATTATTAATGCGATAAGTAGCGATACAGCAGATTTTAAAACGTGCCAGAAGATGGCGTACCAGCCAAATTCATTGTCACATTATTGTTAAAGGCGATGGTTTGTAGACATATACAAGTAAAGATGTACAAATTCGAGGATATTTGAAATGCCACAGACAATTAACACTAATGTGATGTCGCTGACGGCTCAGAGAAATCTGAACTCGTCACAAGGCGCTTTGGCCACTTCCATGCAACGCTTGAGTTCTGGCTTGCGTGTGAACAGTGCCAAAGACGATGCGGCGGGCCTGGCAATTGCCGAGCGAATGAACACACAAGTGCGCGGCATGAACGTTGCCATTCGAAACGCTAACGACGGCATTTCACTGTCCCAGACTGCTGAAGGCGGGCTCCAGGAAATGAGCAACATGTTACAACGGATGCGCGAGTTGGCTGTACAGTCGGCGAACGGCACCAACTCTGACTCTGATCGAAACAATCTGGATCTGGAGTTCAAAGCTCTCGACGCCGAAATTGGTCGAATTGCTACTACCACCAAATTCAATGGTCAAACTGTGTTGGATAATAACAACTCAGAGATCGTATTTCAGATTGGCGCCAATACCAGCTCCGACAATCAACTGTCTATCGGTCTTGTGCAAATCTCCGGAACGGCTCAGTCAGTGACTACAGCAGCGGCGGCGCTTCTTGCGATTACTGATATTGATGAAAAGATCAGTGAAGTGACAACTGCACGAGCTGACTTTGGAGCAATGCAAAGTCGTTTTGAAAGCGCTATTAGCAACCTGCAGATCGGGATGGAAAATCAGTCAGCGGCACGCGGACGCATCATGGATGCTGACTTCGCAGTTGAGACCGCAAACATGACGCGCGCGCAGATCCTTCAACAAGCGGGTAATGCTATGGTTTCACAGGCCAACTCAGCGCCACAAAGTGTATTACAGCTTCTGGGATAGGTTTTCCGGCAGCTGAACAACAAGGGAGGTCGCGCATGCGGCTTTCTTTCGTCCCAACCAGTCTAGACGAGGGTAATTAGTCATGGCATTAACAGCAGCCGGAGTTGGCTCCGGGATAGATATTGAAAGCATTTTACGACAGCTTGGCGAGATTGAACGTCGGCCGGTAGAGGTCCTCAATCGAAAACGTGAAGCGCTGGACGTAGAGCTCAGTGCATTCGGCAGAGTCAAGAGCGCACTAAGTGAATTTCAAACAGCCGCTAAAAACCTGGGTTCCAACTCGGATTTTGGTGCTTTTGTTGCTACGAGCTCTGACGAAACTGTATTTACAGCGACCGCCGTTAACGGCGAAGCTGCCGTAAACCATGAGGTTGAAGTTCTTGCCCTTGCGACAAATCATCGCTTGGCAAGTGGTCCGTATGCGTCAGCAGATTCTGCTGTTGAGTCAGGAACGCTTACATTTTCATCTGCTGAAGAAAGTTTTGATATTGTCGTTGATGAGACTAACAATACTCTGTCTGGACTGAGAGACGCCATCAATGCGATGCCGTCCAATAGCTCGATGTCTGCAAGTATTATAAACGTCGATGGCGGTAGTCGCCTTGTGCTGACCGCTAAGGAATCAGGCTCTGAAGGCATGATCGATGTGGTGCGCAACAGTGCCTTGCCCTTCGGTGATGATTCTGCAGGATTTGAGGAAATAACCGAAGCCACTGATGCTAGTCTGATTGTGCACGGCTTCCAGGTAACACGCTCATCGAATACGATAAATGATGTAATCGGTGGCGTCACTCTGGATCTGACAGGTGTTGGAAAATCCACGGTCGATTCCCGTCGCGACCTGACCAGCTTGAAAACTGCTGCTGATGAGTTTGTCACTAGCTACAATTCTATGTCGACCGCATTGACAAGCATCTCGCAGACAGATCTTAGAGGCGACCAGCTTCCCAGAGGTGTCGAACAACGCATTCGCAGCATGTTCTTTGATTCTGTAGATCTTGGCGATGGTGATAGTGCCTCAGCACTTGATATGGGCTTCAGTTTCGACCGTTTCGGCAAACTGAATCTGGATAGCACCCGCTATGAAGCAGCCCTTGATCAAGGTGTGAATCGTTACGTTGAAGCATTCGCCAAACCCGAAACGGGATTATCCAGTCTGTTCTCCTCGCTGATAGATGAGTATACCCAGGCCGGTGGCGTCATCGACGGCCGAGAAGATGGTGTGGATACACGTAAGTCCTCAATAGATACTCAAATCGAAAGATTAGAGTATCGCCTGGAAAAAACAAACGATCGATTGAGAAGACAGTTCACAGCTATGGATCTGGCAGTAACTAACCTGCAACAAACTAGTGGTTTTCTAAACTCCCGCCTTGGACAGAACAACTTTTAAAAATGACTCTACACGCTTACCAATCAGTACGTAAAGCAACTCTTGTCGAAGGTGCGTCGCCGCATCAGCTTATTGAGATGCTTTACGACGGCGCACTGAGTAACATTGCGATAGCACGTGAGCATCTGTCACAAGGTAGACGCGAAGGGCTGCATAAGCATGTAAACAAGGCCATGGCGATCGTGCAAGAGTTGCAGGGTAGCCTGAAAGACTACCAAACTGACGAGATTGCGGGTAATCTGTTTGAGCTCTACAACTACATCATCGCAACTCTCGTGACTTCCAATAAGAACATGGATGATGAAGGGCTTGCTATCTGCGCACATTTGATTGATGTGCTCCGTGATGCCTGGCAGGCCATTGCGCCTGCGAGTATTGAAGCTGCCTGATGAAACCATTATCCACAGGGGAGCTTGAGCGTCTCATCGAGATCATGCGTGATATGTATGATTTCGCGATGACAAGCAATTGGCAAGAGCTCACTCGACTTGATAGCGAGCGACGCGTACTGCTGAGCTACGACTCCCCCGTGGCATCCCCAGACACAAAATATCAGCATGCCAACCACCTCACTACGGCAGCTATGGAACATTTGCACCATAAAGAAGCCTATGACACAGCGCCTGACTCCCGAAGTGAAGGACTTATCAGCGAAATCCGTCATCTCGATTCACAGATTGTTCAGACAGTACTGACTCAGCGAAAACAGCTACTTAAAGAGACCCGTGGTCTTTCAGCGCAAATGAAAGTCAAGAATATCTATGCCCAGACAAGCGTGATTACCTGAGTGTTTTTACACACGCATCTTAAAACCTCTGCCACTACCTCATGACGTTTCAAGATCGAGATCGTGATGAACAGTTGCCCATTCCACCCACAGGGTTACTCGCAGGTATGCAACCAGCTTTTCAACATGCACGTACCGGTGAATCACACCTTGCGCAGCTGGAAGAAGGAATTCCGGCACTCGTTTATGGGTTTGCGGGTTTGCCCGAAGAATGGATAGTTGAACGCGACAATGCGGGTAATGCCATCGCACTGCATCCAGACGTGATTGCAGGTTACTGGCGGGATGCCAGATTCATTGCATTGTCACAGTTATCGTGTATGCCGCTTGACGACTGATAGTGGTCTGGTAGTACACACAGACTTATTGTAAACAGTGTCACTGCACGAGTTGCGTTGTATCCGGTGAAAAGGTTGAGCCTCTTTCGGGCACTGTCAATGGTAGAGCGTTATGGAAAATTGTACGCTAACCAGCACCATTACGTCTTGCCTGAAGTTCAAGCTGTTGTAACCTGGCGAGATGTCTGATGATGGCCTCTGAGTCCTCAGGGTGTATGTGCACGTAATTGACTGACAATGCATGTTTCCCATCGTCGGGATCCTTCTCCGCACGTAATACTTCTCCGATCATGACCACCTGGGTGCCCTGCGTGTTGAGGATCAATCCAATTTCCACGGCCTGCCCCACGGAAAACGACAGATGTGAACGGAAGCGAATACCAGTCGCTGAAAGGTTAGCTTGTCCACGGAACTCCACAATGTCGCCGGAGACATCGCTTTCCTGGTCAATACGCTCTGCGAGCTGCGCTATCTGATTCTCGAGGCCCTCCAGATACTCTGCAAAGTCGGGATCTTTCTTACGGATACGCATTAGCTGAGGTCTCCTAACCTCATTCTGATTCAACAAATGCGATTTCATGCAATATCGAAATCGAAACGCATTGAAATTATCAGTGATCGCCTGTAGCGACTCTTCATCCAGTGGACGGATCTTAAGTTCAACTTTGTCATTGATTCGGAAAGAGTCGCGGCGATTGACTCCTGCTTTTTCTTCATCAGACATCAAATCAGGACTCCGGCACACTCAGGTTTATTTCGATACGACGATTCTTAGCTCGGTTTTCTGCCGAATTGTTAGGTGCTACTGGTTGGGTATCAGCAAAAGCGCGTATTTCAATGCGACCGGGGTCAGTAAAGCGGGTTTCAGCCAAATAGTGAACAACGGATGCAGAACGAGCTGCCGAGAGAACCCAGTTTGATGGATACGCAGCTGTGTTTATCGGTATGCTATCAGTATGACCCGCTACGATGATTCTACCGTTTGTTTCGCTAAACAAAGACTGCAACTTATCGAGTACGGGTATAAATCCCGCCTGAAGTTCAGCGCTTCCCGATGGGAAGGCATCTGCCTCTCGCACACGAATCATCACACCATCTTCGTATACAAGAATCTCCAGAATTTCTTCGGCGATCTCCTCAGCGAGCGTTCCCTCAAGTAATTCCTTTAACTCCGAAACATTCTCCGGTATGGGTGTGTTAATCCTGACCTCGGGGCTCGTATCATCCGTAGTCTGTTGCTTAACGACGTTCATGACAGTCGGCTCAGGCTTGCCTGGTGAGAATTCCTGTTTGATCACGGAAGTCCCTTGCGGGATAGCATCTGCCTTCACGGTCTTTTGTATTCCAAAAGCCGCTTTCATTGAACCCGCGACCTGTTTGTATTTTTGAATATCCATTTCAGAGAATGACAACAAAAGAACAAAGAAGCACATAAGCAGTGACATAAGGTCTGCGAATGTAGCTAGCCATTCCGGTAAGCCCTCTTCACATTCTTCACACTCTTGCTCTTCACTCATGACTTACTTGCCGGCATTCAGGGCTGCTTCACGTTGGCTTTCCGGCAAATAAGTGGTCAATATCTGCTGTAATACCCGCGGATTTATACCATCCTGAATTCCGGATATCGACTCAAGAATCAGTAGCTTGTTAAGTCGCTCATCACCACTGATCGCCTTGAGTTTTGCTGCAAGAGGCAACGCTATAGCATTAGCGATAACAGCTCCATACAAAGTTGTCAGTAGTGCAACAGCCATTGCCGGTCCAATTGATTTGGGGTCATCCATATTTGCAAGCATCTGTACAAGTCCGATCAAAGTTCCGATCATTCCCATTGCAGGCGCAGCCTGACCGATAGACTTGAACATGAGAATTCCAATATTCTGGCGTTCAAGCTCAAGGTTGATGTCCTTGGAGAGCATTTTCTGCACGATCTCGGTTGCATGTCCGTCAATACACATCTTGATGCCGTTTTCGAGAAACGGATCATTTATCTCTTTACCTTCCAGCGCCAGGATACCCTCACGACGTGCAACGTTTGCGAGCGCAACAGCCTCCTCAATCAACTGCTCAGGAGGAATAGACTGATGCTTGAATGCCCGAAGAGCTACTTTGAAGGATCCAAGAAACTGTGCAAGCGATATTTGTGATAGCGTTACCATAAATGTTCCACCAACAACAACAGCGATACTGGGTATGTTGATGAACGTACCGACACTGCCACCGAGAACTATGGCCGCTACGATTACACCGATGCCTCCGAAAAGGCCAAGAAGTGTTGCTATATCCATTTTCTAGACTAAATCAACAAGAGATGGATCGACCAGATTTGCGTTCTTGACCGTCGATCCATTTGAGTTATTCTGGGGAGAGTGCAAAGAACAGATCAAGGCAGCCTCATCGGATGACAAGCCGTGACGCTGCATCAATTCGAACAGCCCTTGTCCCTGTTTGGCACTCTGGATGGCTAACTGATGACGATCATCCGCGTTCTGATAAATTTCCCGCTGCAAGACGTCAGTAGCTAACTGATCAATTCGTTTGGCCATATTGCTGTGAGTACCAACCAGCCCGATAAGTGTACTTTGCAGCTTATCTAATAGCTGTTGCTGCGATCGTATTTGTAGTAACGCCTCAGCTTGTTGTCGGTACATCAAATTACAAAGCACGCCTACCAAAGCTGTCAACGCTATAGATAGAATAATGAGACCATTCATCAGGCACTAACCTCTTTGTTGGGTTTTTTGTAAACCGGCTGCGACATCATTTTGTCAGATGGCTGAATTAGACGTAGAAGCCACTCATCATCAGGGGTTTGTTGCAATCGTCGACTCATTGCGACAGCCGTTGCAATCAACACTGAGGCGTCAGCCTTCTGAAGCGGATTTTGAATACTGGCCGCATCCGACCAGTATGCAATAGGCAGATGATGTCTGATAATCGCGTTGAACATCTCGCCAAGTCTTGCGCTTGCATCCAGATGTGTAAGCACACATTGCATGGATCGGCCTTCACAGTGACGTCGAATAAGCGCATCAACAGTTGCCGACTGTACGGTCGCTGACAATACCAGTAGTTGGCGAACCGAATCTGCAACAGTGGGTTTCAGCAAACGCTTTGGTATTTCCACGGCGTCGACATCCATGGGTAATGTGTGATCGATAAGCACAAGTTGCTTGTGTGTAAAAGCGTTTAGCAGACTATCCAATTCAGAAGAATCGTGGGCATGAACTGTTGGTACCCCTAGCAAACGACCGTAAGCCTGTAGCTCTTCAAACGCACCAATGCGTCGAGTATCGGCACAGATGATAACAATGGAGTCATTTCCGCTCTCTTTGACATGCTGTGTAGCTATTTTCATAAGCACAGTCGTCTTGCCAGCTCCTGGTGGGCCTGAAAGAATAGTGACACCTGGTACCGAAAATGTTTTATCAACACCAATGGGAAGGGTTGATTTCAGCAACGCAAACGACTGACGCAATGCATCCTCGACTGAATGCTCAGGATCTGCGCGCTCAACCAGCTGAATTGCCAATTCGGCACCTATGCCCAGACCAAACAGTTTTTGTAAATGCAAGGTACGATTAGGCGCGCTGTTACCCCAAAGATTCACTTCAAGGCCTTTGAAGTACTGGTTGATCATCACACCTTGTGCTTCGATGATCTGTGCAAGTTGCTCTGTATGCCTTGCAAACGAGTTATCAAGATCCAGTAGACTACTGTTATCTGAGCGAGATGGTTGTGATGCCTTACCAGAGGCACCCTGTCTATTACTCGATTGAAGAGAACCTGCAGTTGAGTTCCCGCGTTTATCAGCAGTTAAGTGAATTGGCGCATGGGAGTAGGCATCATTTTTACGGGCGGATGTTGCAGCAGCAGAATCAGCAGCACCGTCTGCTTGTACTGGTTTTACAGCCGTGGCCTTGTTTTCTTCGGCATTAATAGCTGCAGTCAATGCTTCAATCGTTGTGGATTCAGCAGGCGAAGATTCCTTTGTTGTGCCTGCCAGATCATCTCCAGGCGGCATGGGAGTAGCACCACGTTGATATCCCTGGCTATCGTGAGATGGCTGCTGTTGTGACACATTTTCAAGGCTGATTTCTGCCAGTGACTCAGCATCCTCCATCTGACCTGTTGCAATGATCTCTACCTGATCACCAATCTTTCGATTGGCCAGAATAATGGCATCGTCTCCAAGTGCGAGACGAACTGCACCAAGGGCTGCGGGTGTGGATTCGGCTGTAAATCTTCTAAGTTGCATGGTCAAATTCGCGATTATTTAGTAGGCGGCAAGGAAGCATCACTGCGCATATCAGGCAGTGGCTTCGCCACCAATATTTGCGATGACCCTCAATCGCTTGGTTTCTGCAATTTCGTTATAGGCAAGAACTTTAAGTAACGGTATGGTATGCCTGACCATCCCTGCAAGCCAGGGACGTATTTTTGGATTCACCAGGAGAACGGCAGGCTCTCCGTTTACTTCCTGTCGGTTTACGCTGTCAGCCAGCGATTGATACAGGCGCTCGGCTAAGCCGGGCTCGATACCCAGACCTCCGCTATTTTCCGTATTGATCGAATCAAGACATAATTTCTCAAGCTCGGCATCCAGAGTGATCACGGGCAAAGTGTCTTCAAACGAAGCCAACTGACCCGTAATCTGTCGTCGCAATGAGACTCTCACCGCCGCAGTAAGCTCTTCAGTGTCCTGCGTATGCGTTCCCTTCTCGGCGAGTGTTTCAGCAATGGAGCGCATATCTCGAACAGGTATACCTTCGTCCAGTAAATTCTGTAACACCTTGACCACCGTGGGTAGAGGCAACATCTTGGGCACTAGATCCTCGACAAGGCGTGGCGCAGTCTTGCTCAAGGAGTCCAGCAACGCTTGAACCTCCTCGTGACCGAGCAGGCTACCCGCGTGTTGCATGAGTAGTTTGCTCATGTGCGTCGCTATAACCGTGCCCGGATCGACTACCGTGTAACCTAAGGACTGTGCGTAGTCGCGTTGATCCACTCGGATCCAGATCGCATCCATACCGTAAGCCGGGTCTTTTGTAACCGTGCCTTTTAGAGAACTTGACTCAACCCCGGTACCAATAGCCATTTCCTTGTCAGGGAAAAGGTCTGCCTCACCCTCTGTCACACCAAGAATGGAGATTCGATATCGCGTCGGTGGCAAATCAAGGTTGTCACGAATGTGAACAGAGTGAATGAGAAATCCCAGTTCTTCGGTCAGCTTACGTCTGACCGCCTTGATTCTGTCAGGTAGCTTCCCCCCCTGGCTGGCGTCTACCAGAGGTATCAGCCCAAAGCCCACCTCCAGACCCAGAATATCAGTGCTTCGAATATCGTCCCAGCTAAGATCCGCTCGCGGCTCAGGAGCACGTTGTTCCTCGACAAACGTCTCTGCCTCAACGTAGGACTTACGTGAAAAGTGAGCATAAGTACCCAGGATTGCCGCGAGCGTGAGAAAAACAAGATTAGGCATACCGGGAACGACGCCCAACAGACCGATAATAACCGCTGTTATGACAATCGCACGTGGATCCTTGAACAACTGAATCGATATCTGCTCACCCATATCTTCTGATGAAGAAACGCGGGTGACGATCACTGCAGTACCCATCGACAATAACAGTGACGGTATCTGCGCCACTAAACCGTCACCGATCGTCAGCAGAGTATAGTTCGTCGCTGCCTCACCGAAACTCAGGCCATGCTGGCCAACACCAATGGCAAGACCGCCAAGAATATTGATAAACAGTATCAAGAGACCCGCAATGGCATCCCCCTTGACAAATTTGCTGGCACCATCCATTGAACCGTAAAAATCGGCTTCCTGCGCGATATCAGATCGACGCTTGCGTGCTTCATCCTGGTCAACCAATCCGGCATTAAGATCAGCGTCAATGGCCATCTGTTTGCCGGGCATGGCATCGAGGACAAATCGTGCACTGACCTCTGATACCCGCCCTGCACCTTTTGTGACCACTACAAAGTTGATAATGACCAAAATAGCAAATACAACAAATCCAACAGCGTAATTACCACCAATAACGAAGTTACCGAATGATTCTATTACCTGTCCAGCCGAAGCTGTGCCAGTGTGTCCTTCCAGAAGAACAACGCGCGTTGATGCAATATTCAAAGACAGACGCAGCATGGTCGCCACAAGTAGTACTGTCGGGAATGAGGAGAATTCCAATGGCCTGCCGATATATACCGTAACCAGCAGAACGATCAAAGACAGGGCGATATTGAACGTAAACAGCAAATCCAGACCTATGGTAGGTATGGGAAGCACCATCATGATCAACATGAGCAGCACCAGAAATGGAGCGCCAAGTCCAGTTAGATGCAGTTCATTTATGAGACGCTTGAGGTTGAGAATATTCATCGTACACCTGCGTTACGTATTGTCTGGATCATCGAACGATTGAGGCACAGACAAGTTGGACGGGGGAATCAGACGACGCCTGTCGCTCAAGTTTGCCTCTTTTACTTGCAGCACATAGGCCAGAATCTGTGCAACGGCAAGATACAGCTCAGACGGTATGGTTTCTCCGACCTTGCTATGGCTATATAACGCTCTAGCAAGAGGTGGAGCGCTGAAAACAGCCACCTTGTGGTGAGTTGCAATCTCTCTGATTTTCAACGCCATATGGTCAACACCCTTAGCAACAACAATAGGTGCAACAAGATTTTCGTCGTAACGCAATGCTACTGAATAGTGAGTGGGGTTAACTATGATGACATCCGCTTTTGGCACATCGTGGAGCATTTTGCGGTTTGCATTTGCCTGTTGCAACTGGCGGACCTTGGATTTAACCTCTGGATTACCCGTTTGCTCCTTGTTCTCTTCACGCACCTCCTGAAATGTCATGCGTAGCTTCTTTGCGTGAGACCATTGTTGATAAGGTATATCCACTACAGCGACCAGGCTCAAACTCAGAACCAACACCAGAATTATCACAAAGATAATGACGAAAGCGCGATTAATCGCCTCGGTTAACGGCATAACACCTAGAATAAGAAAATCATTAAGATATATTGAGAACATCAGTACAGACAAAACTGCCAATACGACCACTTTGAGAATGGATTTAACTAGTTCTGCCAAAGACTGAATACCAAACATTCGCTTGATACCTGCAAGCGGGCTTAATTTTTTTAAATCCACTTTTAGTGATGAGATGGAAAACACCCACCCGCCCATACATAAAGGACCAATAAACACAGCCACAAACATTAGTATCAGAAACGGAAAAGAGATCCACACAGCTTCAACAGCGGGGAGCAACATTCCATTTAGAAGACCTTGATCGGTGAACAATGACTCACGCTCAATTTGCCATTGATTGCGTGCCAGCTGTTTGTACGCATTGACGCCAGTACTGCCCAGCATTACAAATCCGATTAACGATGACAGAAGCATAAGTACCGTATTTAGCTCTTTGGAGCGGGGTACATCACCTTTTTTGCGAGCGTCTTCTACCCGTTTCGGGGTCGCTGCCTCATTACGTTCTGCACCAGTGTCTTGCTCAGCCATCAGCTTCTAAGTAATTGCAAAATTGTGGATTGCGTCATTTCCAGCAAATTGGCAAACGAAATCTGGAATGTCTCCAAAGAGAGCATGATGGCGAAGAAGCCGACAGTCATCGTAATCGGAAAGCCAACAGAGAAAATATTCAGCTGTGGTGCAGCACGCGTGATAATACCCATTGTTATGTTTACAGTGAGCATCGCGGTTAACGCTGGTAGTGCAATGGCCAATGCACCGTAGAAAACCGTTGCCCCCCAGCGCAGTATGATCCAGAAGCTGTCTTCTCCAAGGGGTTTCCCGACTGGCATTAATTGGAAGCTACTGTTCAACAGCATCAATATCGCATGATGTCCGTCGAGTGACAGAAACAGAAGTGTAGCGAGCACAAGGTAGAACTGCGACACCATAGGCACTTGAGCACCGTTCTGAGGATCATTCATCAGGGCAAAACCTAAACCCATTGAAATGGCAATGGATTCTCCCGCCATGGTTACAGCATTAAAAGCAATAAGTACCAGCAAGCCCATGGAGACACCGATTAGCAGCTGCTGAATAGTTATGAATATACTATCCAGAGAAAGTGGATCAATAGCTGGCATAGGGCCAAGAGAGGGAATGATGATCAGGGTAATCATAAGCGTCAGTGCAACTCGAGCCCTGACAGGAACCTCTCCCCCACCCAATACAGGCATTATCGACAACAGGCCAGCTACACGGAACATTGGCCAAAGAACAAGTCCTACCCAGCTATTAATCTGATCAGCGGTGAGAACAAGGGCAGACACCTTATGCGCCGATTATTCGAGGAACAGTATGGAGAATGTGATCTGTTGTGAAGTCGGTGATAACCTGTAATAACCAGGGACCCGTCGTTAACAGAGCAATTACCATAGCCAATAGCTTGGGGATAAAGCTCAACGTTTGCTCTTGAATTTGTGTTGCGGCCTGAAACAATCCCACGACAAGTCCTGTGAACAAAGCAGCCAACAACAACGGGGCAGCAAGCAGAACGGTGATTGTCAGTGCGTCACGTCCAAGATCAATGACATTCTCAGGTGTCATAGGAAGAAGCTACCCGCTAACGTTCCCAGAACCAGATTCCATCCATCCACAAGAACAAACAACATTAACTTGAATGGTAGAGAAATAATCAGCGGAGAAAGCATCATCATACCCATGGACATCAAAACACTAGCCACCACGAGATCAATGATAAGAAACGGTACAAAAAGCAAGAATCCGATCTGAAAAGCTGTTTTTAGTTCGCTAGTAACAAATGCTGGGAGTAGCACCCAATAGGAGACATCATTGACATCCAGTGGTGGTGGGGCGCCGGACATATTCAGAAAGAGGTTTAAATCGTTGTCTCGAGTCTGCCGTAACATAAATTCACGAAAAGGTTGGGCAGCTACTTCTATTGCTTTTTGTGCTGTTATTTCCTCAGCCAAAAACGGCTGAATGGCTGAAACGTAGATCTCTGTAAATACAGGTCTCATGATGAAAAGAGTCAAAAATAGCGCAAGGCCAATCAACACCTGATTCGATGGAGTTTGTTGAGTCCCAAGCGCCGTGCGCAGAATCCCCAATACAATAGTGATACGGGTAAACGATGTCATCATCAATAGCATGGCAGGCAACAGGGTCAGCGTCGTCATCAACGCGAGAGCTTGTAAGCTCAGACTCCAGGTTTGCCCCCCACCCTCAGCTGAATCGACAATTATCGCTGGCAATCCTGCCTGTGCAAAACCGTTAACCGGGATTACCAGTACAACGAATGATGCCAGTAGCGCTATTCCGCTACGTTTCATTCGGTAGGCACCTGTCGCTTCAATGCTGCATTGAGCTTATTCCTGAAGTCTCCGGGACTGGTAGTAATGTCACTTTCGATTAATGGATTTTCAAGCACATGAAGTGTGTTGATCTGTGAGCTGGTGACACCAAGAACAAGTTGCTCTTCTCCGGCTTGTATCACTATCACTTTTTCTCGCTGTCCAACTGACAACGCAGAAATGACTTTCAAACCTTGAGGAATGCCTCCCTGAAAACCTTGAAATTGACGCATGACACGAGCAAAAAGCCAGAATACAAGCAGTACAACTATCAAGGCCATGGCAAGTTTACCCAGAGTTGCCAATGGATTGATTACCGCTCTACCAGGCTCCGCTCCCAGCACACCATTCACAGGCAGGATAAATAGAAGGCTGATGCCAGCAAAACGCAGACAGCGCCCCGTAAAACAAGGGAACATTGACTTCTCCTTAAGGATATACCTGCCGTCTCTACGGCCAAGTGAACATTATTCGGGCTTAATGCCTCGCGTTAGTAGCCCCAAAATTCAAACGAACTACGATGTTAGATTCGAGACCGAAGACAAGCGGACTCAATATGCAGTGCCAGTTTCACACCAACATTTAACCGAACTTACGTAACCGTTCCTGTGGACTGATAACATCGGTAAGTCGAATGCCAAAACGATCACCCACCACTACGGCCTCACCATGAGCAACCAAGGTGCCGTTGACCAAAACATCCAGAGGCTCATGCGCCATACGCTGTAACTCGATAACTGAATCCTTTCCTAATTTCAGTAGTTCACTGATGGATATCTTGGTTTGACCAATTTCCATCGACAAAGTAACTGGAATATCTAAAAGCATCGATATGTCAGTAATTGGTGCTGTAATTTCACCACCGTCTGCATCGGTAACACGTGTCGCTTCGACAACGGGTATCTCGTCTCCAATACTTGGCTCGTTGGCAGGCTCAGGCACCTCATCTGCAGCAGATTCAGGCGCTAAATCAGCAGAATCTGTCTCCTGATCGTTCTTCTCAGTGATATCTTCACCGCCGTCACCAATTGCGTCAGTGGGTTCGGATTCTGCAGCATCGTCAGTTGCTTGTTCGGTGTTCTCTTCGGCCATGATCTTATGAGTTTACCGGTAAGTGCCAGCGCGAAACGCTAGCAGAAACTCTGCCGTTCGAATTGCCCACACGGGCATCAAACAAGGGCATGTTCTGTGTCTTGAAGGAGACTGTCTGTACATCACGTAAAGCAATAAAATCGCCAGTCTTTAACTCCAGAAGGGTTCCAAGGGTGATATGGGATTCTGCAAGAACCCCACGAATCTCAAGCTCACAGTTCAGTAGCTCCCTTTGCATTGCACTGCTGAACTTATCATCTTGTTTCGGAGGATTTCCCTTCTCTTTCTGTAGTTGTACACTAATAGGATTTAACGTTTCAAACGGATAGACAATCTGACATGGCAGGTCGATCTCACCCACCTTGAGTTTTATATCGCTGGTGACCATCACCTGTTGAAGTGCCGCATTCGCCAGGCGTTCAACATCAATTTGTTTCACATGAGCGACATTCATCGGAATTAGATTCGACCAACCAGTACTGATAGATGTGACGACAGCATCGATCACATGTTGCATTACGCGAGATTCTGTTCTGGATAACTTACGGGGCTGATCAAGCGGTATCAATTCTGCGCTACCACCAAAGTAACAATTGACCAAGGCAGAAATAACACTCGTGTCCATACAAAACCAGATGCCACCAGACAATGGAGTAATCGACAACTCTTGAACAATCCCTGACAGACCAAGCGCGTTTACGCATTCAGCGTACTTGCCTCGGGTAGTTGGTGATGCAGAGCCCAGAAGATTTACTTGCAACCGCTCTGAAAGAGATGATGCAAGTTCACTGGCAATACGCTGACTGATAACGTCCAGCACAGGCCATTGCGTATTAAGCTTATGCCCAGGATGAACAAAGTCATACGCAGAGGCTTGCTTGTTGTTCTCCATTTTTGTCTTTTTGACCTTCTAGTGACTATTGCATCACGAGGCGAGTAATGAATATGTCGTGCACTCGCTCCGTTTTATAGTGTCGACCAACAATTTCATCTATCAGTAATAGCGCTTCGTCACGCAATGCCTGCTTCCCATCAACCGTCTTTAACACTTCCGCATCTTGCGTAGAAAGAAGGTCAAGCAATGTGTTACGTAGTTCTGGATCATGATCAGTAAGAATGGGGATTACCTCCTCATCATGAGTAGCTACGACCATTTCGATCATCAGAAACTTGACGCGAGACTTTCCCTGGAAATTGACCACAAATTCAGGCTGAACATTGTAGTAGTAAGTATTTTCCGGCGCCAGCTCTACCACTGGAACAGCAGCTGCCACTTCCGGTGGAGGATCGAAGGCACCTGTAAAGAACATAGCAGCAAAAACACTTCCACCGACAATGACAGCCAATCCTAAAAAAGCGGCAACGCCAAGAACGAGTTTATTCTTCATGACGGCCGCTCCGAATTCTCAGAAGCTTGTTTCCCGGAAAATATGTACATATCAAACATAGACATCATAGCGGCTTCTAATCTGCCCCGATTCGTTGAAAGTAGTAAACCCTTGTGAGCCAGCGACAACTGATTCAGATTGTGTCCCAGTACCTTCGTCAGATTCTTCGTTCTGGTTTCTGTCACCGGACAATCGATCGCCTTGCTCTGAGCCATTCTGTTCTTCCGTGAATTGATGTCCATAGCCCCGGTCTGATTGATCTGCCCGACCGTCTGATATATCAACCCGCACACTGTCATGTCCCTGTGCTGCCAGCTGCTCCCTGAGTCTGGGAAGCATCGAATCCAATGCTTCACGCGTTGACCCCTGAAGCGCCACGATAGAGACGTTCATCTGCTCTTTCTCAATTCCTATGGATACAGATATAGGTCCCATACCAGTTGGCGTGACATTTACCACTGCGTTCTTGACACCTTCGTTCACCATCCAGCGGATATTCCCCGCCATTGCCTTGTCAGCATCATTTTGCAATATGGGCATGTTGATAGGAGCGTTAATAGTCTGACTTTTTCCGGCATCTGATCTTGTAACTGATGGAGCAGTAACAATGCCGCCTTGCAACGAAAGAAACGTGTTATCTGTAGATTGAGGTGCACGCTCGACAGGTTCAGCGCTTATAACGCTTGTCGCAACGTTGATACTCTGCGCCTGCTTCTGTGCGAGCTGGAGGGCCTGTGTCTGATTGGTTCTTACTACGTGCTTCTCTGATTTCTGTGCAGCGGTCAGAACTGCCAGATTGGCCGCCGAATCGTCATCCACTGGTTGCAAACGTTTGGCATCAACTGCTGTATTTGAGGAATCAGAAGTCATGCTCTGGAGTAACGTAGATTTGACACCGGAATCGTCAACTTTTGTTATACCAACAGCCACGGGTTTCTGACTTTTATCTTTTGTAGCCTCTACCATTGGACCTATACCAACCGCAGCAATGGATGCCGATCGTGAGGCCTGGATTACCGATTCTGTGCCAGGAACCTCATCGGCGATGAGCTGTTGCGCTGGTGCCGTTGTATTCGGTTCTCGTATTGATACGTTTTTGAACAAATAAGCCTGTCGACTGGCCAGCTGACCTGGTGACAAGTGTTCTCCAGAGCTTCGTTTTCGAGCGTTAGGACTGGTTAATTCAGATTCACTTGCTATAGGCGTTGCAACGGAGTCACGCGTAGTCGTTGTAAGAACAACACCTCCATTGGTTTGTACATCCGTACCTGACGTTGCCAGCGTTTCAGCGTTCTCCACATTTTCGATATGGCTGGTATCACCTTCTGAGGTGACAAAGCCATCAGAGGTATCTACTCCAGCAATGAACTCAGCGGGTAGCTCTTCTTTGGCGTTGTTTTCACCCGTGATATCAGGTTTCAATGCTGTCGCATCCTTTGTAGCAGATGCTTGCAGCTCGACCCGCCGTGCCTCTTCAAGTTCGGCACCCTCACCGTCAACAGATTGCCGTGGTGACTTTTCAGAGCGCTCCCTGCCTGATCGTACGTCGTCCTTTTGCGAATTTTTTGTATCAGTGGCTGTACTCGATGATTTCTCGGATGGGCGCAAGGCCTTTTCTTGGGCACCAGGTGATGACTCTGGAGCATCAGCGGGTTTTTTCCCGATTTTTTCTGCAGCGTTTGCAGAATCCTTTCGATCTGTACTTCGTGAGCGTTCTGAACGCTGCGTTAATTGCCGATTGCCGGCTTCCACATTATTGCGCCTTTGTCGATTAAGCGGCTCTTTTGCTGACGCACTCTTCTCTGATGCACGTGAGAGCTCTCGGGAGAAAGACATATCAAACGAATTGCCTTCACGTGTTCCCGAAAATGCACTCGGTCCCGATAGCGATGAAGATGAAGGAGCCTTAAACAGGTTAATCGGTGAAGAAGCTTTGTGATCATTCATTGTCATTCTCCGTTCCCATGCGAGTTCGCTCGAAATGCTGACTCCTGGCAACTTCGTCAAGTTGTTGTTGATTACGCTGGCTCGAAAGAACGATATCAGCGTCGACTCGATGGTTATTCACAATTTCAATTGCCGTGTGCTGAGCTGTACGTTTCTGGTGTTCAATCGATTTTGCATGAACGCTTTGACTTTTCAGCTCACATTGTTCAGCGAGCTCATCCAGCTTTTGAGTCAATTGCTCAACAAAAGCGCGACGATAGGCAAGCTGTCGAGGCGCAACCTCTGTTCCACCCACCAAGGCTTGCTGATACTCCTGGTTGATCGACTGAAGCTCGGTACGTTGATGTTCGATCTGCCATAGCTGCTGCTGCTCCCTTTCCAGCACGTTACGGCTTTGATCAGCTCGTTTACCCGCAAGCTCTTCCAGTTTTCCTAGCTGTTTTGAAGTCATGTTCCATTTCTAGCGTTTGCATCTAAAGAGGATGTCGGCGCTAGACGTGAAGTATTCAGCATTTTTCGGGGTTGAAACCGTTAGCTACGGTTACACTGGTTCGCATAAATCAACTAAGTCTGTTCAGAGCCCTGCTATACGATCGATACAGTCGGGTCGAGTTACTATCAACACTAGAATCCCAGCGCAGAACATGAATCGGGGCATCTGATAGAGACGTTATTAGCGTGAAACTGGGAATCCATTTGTTACGTGGCACGGATTCCCTGATCGATACTTAAGGTGTTTCGTTAAGTCACCATCAACGTGACGGCGTACCGATCACATCGCTCAGCTGCTTTCGGCACGCGGACATATCAATCCCTTCGTCCATAGACTGTTGTAAGAAACGCTGAAGCTTTGGCCAAACAATCACGGCCTCATCCAGTACAGGGTCGGCGCCACGTTGGTACAGTCCTACTCTTAACATGTCTTCCTGTGCTCTATAGGCTGCTGCCAGTTTCAAAGCCCGCCTGATAACATTTTCCTGTTCGGGTGTATTCACGGCAGATCGCGTTCGACTGATAGATGCTCCAATATCAATCGCTGGGTAGTGAGCACCATCAGACAGAGCACGAGTTAACACAATGTGTCCATCAAGTACTGCACGTGCCGCATCAACAACGGGGTCATTCTGATCATCACCCTCTGCAAGTACGGTGTAAATCGCAGTGATGGATCCACCACTTGACATGTTTCCGGCGCGTTCCACCAATTGAGGCAACATGGCAAAAGCAGAAGGAGGATAACCTTTACTCGTTGGCGGTTCACCAGTTGCCAATCCAATCTCTCTTTGCGCCTGGGCAAATCGCGTTAGCGAGTCTATAAGCAAAAGAACCTGTTTGCCCCTGTCTCTGAAACTCTCTGCAATCGCTGTCGCCAGCATGGCACCTTGTAAACGTAGCAAAGGTGGCTGGTCAGCAGGCACTGTAACCACGACCGCTCGTTTCATGCCTTCTTTTCCGAGCGTTTCACGAACAAAATCATTGACCTCTCTACCTCGCTCACCAATCAGCCCAATGACAGTGACCTCAGCTTCACTGTGTTTGGTCATCATCCCCAGTAAAGCACTTTTCCCCACACCAGAGCCTGCAAACAGGCCTACGCGCTGTCCACGCCCTAACGTTACCAGACCATTGATCGCTCTAACGCCTACATCGAAACTTCGACTAATCGACGCTCTATCCAGCGGGTTGATCGGTTGACCCATCAGCGGAACCGCTCCATCAGATTTCAGCGGCCCGAGAGAGTCAATGGGATGACCACGTGCATCGATAACTCGTCCGAGAAGCGCATTACCGGTCGGGGCAGTTGACTGGCCAGACACCGGCCTGACTCTGGCTTGCGAACGAAGGCCTGCAACCGGTCCTGCCGGCATCAATAGTGTTCTGTCACGGTTGAATCCGACAACCTGAGCTTCAATACACGTACCTGCCACCGTATCTATCAGACATCGCGTACCGATGGCAGCCTTGCAGCCCTCTGCCTCCAGCGTGAGTCCACGCAAGGTGCTGAGTCTCCCCTGAACAGGAAGTTCGCCAATAGCGAGTGCCTTTCTGCGCTGGCCGATTCGGCACTTCAGTGAATGCTTCGTTGACTCGGCATCTTCATCGCCAGACGAAACGTCGCCACTGTGCCTCTTGCTGGTCGTGCTCATCATTCTGGCACTCCTACTCTATCGGCAGTTCAGATTCCAAAGTGCTATCGCTACTACCTTTACTTGTAGAAAGCGAATCCACCACAGGAGCGTCAGCAGCGTCCGGTACCAAACCCAATTGCGCAGATACAATTTCTAACCAATTCTCGATTCCTGCGTTAACAACACTGGATCCGGATTCGATACGACATGCACCACGCTCGAGCGATGGATCATCCAGCACCCTGAGTACCGAATCTGCAGACAAGTGTTCACGCACAATGTTGGCGTCCAGAGGATGCAGATACGCACGTTGTGCCGCAGAGCCACCTTCAATCTGCTCCAAACCTGCTATCACTATTTCATGCAGGATTTCCGGCGCCATACTAATCTCGCGTCGAATAACAACTCGGGCGATATCCATCGATAACGCAACCAGCTCATTCTCCAGATCAGTATCTTCTGCACGTTCCGAGACCTCAGTCAGAGCAGCGATAACGGTCCTTAATTCCTTGATCGAATGCTGATGCAGAGCAGAATTGCCTTCTGCAAATCCTCGCGAATAGCCCTCGTCATAACTGGTCTGCAATAACTCCGCAGATACGGGTGCAATACCTCCTTCAGCACCGCCTGCCTGCATCATTGTTCTATTGGCAAACACATCAACCGGACTAATGGGCTGCAACCGTGGGGCTGACGAAGGCGTTTGACTATGTCCAGGTTTTAAATCGAGACTACCAAGCAAAGAGCGGACATTAGCATTGCTGTCGTGTTGTTGAGGGTTCGCCCGTTGGCGCGTATTCGCAACAACGGCTGTTCCTGACCCAAGTTCCGGTGCCTGCCAGCGCGTCACCTTTTTGGATTCCTCATCACTCAGTACTCTAAACAAAATCGTCTCCTTTACCACCAAGCGAGATCTTTCCATCTTCAGCGGCTTGCTTGGCCGCGGTAAGAATGGTGCGTTGTGCCTCCTCAACCTCTGTCAAGCGAACCGGCCCCTTTGCCTCGAGATCATCTTTCAGAAGCTCAGCTGCCCGTGAAGACATATTGCGGAATATTTTTTCCTGCATTTCCTCAGACGCACCTTTGAGAGCCAGAGTCAGATCCTCGTTACTCAAATCACGCAGCAACGTTTGAGTATCACGATCAGTAACAGCCAGCAGGTTCTCGAAGATGAACATACTTTCCTTAATTTGCGCGACAATGTCAGAATCGGTCTCTTCAATGGCCGTAAGTATTTGCTCCTCAGCGTCCTTGGAGACACTATTGAGAATGTTGGCGACGGAGGTGACCCCACCAAGTCCGGATATTTCTATGGTGGCGTTGTTTTCGAACAACTCCTGGATAATTTCGTTGAGATCTGACAGCGCTGCCGGATGTATCTTGTCAAGCTTCACGATACGCATCATGATGTCAGGACGAATCTCATCGTTGAGAAGATCCAGTACTGCACCTGCTTGTTCAGACTTCAACTGACTCAATACCGTTGCGATTATCTGTGGATGCTCTTTACTGATGATTTTGGCAACCACACGAGGATCCATCCATTGCAGCGAGCTCAGTCCTGTATCGTCATCCATTGGCTCCATACTGGCAAGTACACTTGTGGCCTTGTCTTTTCCCAGTGCACGCGTCAATGTCGACTTGAAATACTTGGCAGATTCGAGGCCCAGTGATGATTCATTACGCACTCGATTGATAAACTGGTCGAGCGTCTCGCCGATCTGCTCTTGAGTAACACCATTGATAGCCGCCATCGCCTCACCCACTGCCTGAACTTCTTCAGGTTTCATGTGCTTGAGTACAGTGGCCGCTTCTTCCTCACCAAGAGCCATCAATAAAATGGCAGCTTGAGTTGAACCGCCCAACGGAATTTTCTCAAGAACAGCCGCAGCTTTTGCGTTTTCGTCCCCTTCGGCCATTATGCTTCGGAGACCCAGTCCTTGACCACTTTAGCAACACGCTTTGGGTCCTCAGCGGCCATGGCACGCGCCATATTCAGAATATCGCCGTAGACGAGGGGCGGAGGATCCAGGCTCGGCAGCTCTTTTACACCATCAGCTGACTTGGCCTTTTCCTCATCGTCCTCCGATTCCTCGTCGGTGCTACCGGCTGCCAGTGCGAGAGGATCGGGTACTGGCATCAGACGTTTTGCTGCTGGACGAAGCACCATCAGAACAAGTAGCAATACCGCCAGTCCAACCAATGCCTGTCGAACCATCGGTCCGAACCAGCTTTGCTCCCACATGGGTAGTGGCTCAATGGGAAGGATCTCTTCAACAGGCTGGAATGAACGGTTGAAAACGACAACACTATCGCCACGCGCTTCGGTAAATCCAATAGCTTCCTGTGCCAAGCGGGTGTACTCAGCCAGTTCTTCCTCAGTGAGTGGAGTCCTGACAACAGCGCCTTCCTCATCCAGCTCTACCTTGTCATCAATAATAACCGCAGCGGAGAGTCGAATGATATTTCCTGGTAATCGGCGTGTATGAGAAATCGTTTTATCCAGCTCGTAGTTCTTGACTTCAGACGCGCTCTCGTTGGTTACTTCACCCTCAGCGCCTGGTATCTCAGCATCAACTTCACCGTTGCCCGGTGGCTGGTTAGTCAATGCTCCCGGAACGCCTACGGCAGCACCATTTCGGTTGATCTGTGTATCAATTTGTTCGCTGCGTAGTTGAGCAGCATCAGGTTCGTAAGTCTCCTGTGTCTGTTCGTTCATCGTAAAATCCAGATCAGCGGTTACGATGGCTCGAACACTCCCGGCACCAACGATCGGTGTCAACAGCGACTCGATACGGTCTGAATAGAGTTTCTCAAGTTTTCGTGTGTGCTGAAACTGATCACGAGTTGCACCGCCTGTAGAATCATCACCCGTAGACAATAGCCGTCCCCATTGATCAACCACTGTTACCTGTCCACTCTCCAGATAAGGAATGCTGGATGCCACCAGGTTGATCACCGCATTCACCTGTTCATCTTCAATACTACGGCCAGGGTTTGCCTTGATCATGACCGAAGCTGAAGCTTGCTCACGGTCACGCACAAACACAGACTGCTTGGGTATCGCCAGATGCACACGTGCTGACTCGACGTTACGCATACTACTGATAGTGCGTGACATCTCAGTTTCCAACGCATGCTGATATCGCGCAGACTCGGTAAAGTGACTGGTGCCAAGAGCAGGCTCTTGTTGCAACAACTCAAGACCAATCTGCTGCTGGCTGGCATTGAATCCATTGCCAGCCAGCATCATTTGCACCTGAGCAGCCTGATCACGTGGCACAAGTACGAGTCCGGTTGAAGGGTCAAGCTTGTATTCAACCTGCTGAGAGGTTAACATTTCGATGATTTGCAAGGTATCAGCACGACTCCCCTGTTCTGATACGGGGACAAAATCGGGCTTCATGCCCCACAGGATCAATCCAACACCCAATGTCAGCGCCGATGCAACAATAAGCAAGGCACTCAGTTGCGGCGCAAATAGTCCGCGCGCAACAGAGGCCATTAAAGGACTCGCCGGTACAGGCGTGTTGATCGTTTGAGCTTCACTCATCGGTCAGCGGTTATCTGATATTCGTAAGGTGATGGAAAAATCACTACAGGCTTGGTCCATCAATAAAGCTGCAGAAATCGAAAGGTCGAAAAATTTGAAACTTGCGGGTCGTGCGGTTAATTCGGTGACAGACATTTTGTTCCCAGCGTCGTCAGAACAAGACAGAAAAGCGAAGCGTATTGGGTACACCAGGAGCTTTTTTAACAGGCTGGCAGCGCTGGGGACTAAATAATGTGCTATCGACACGCTGCACGACCCACTAGAGCGGCATGCTCATGATTTCCTTGTAAGCGGTCACCATCTTGTTGCGCACCTGAGTCAGCGCTTCGAAGGAGATTCGGGCTTTCTGTGCAGCGATCATGACATCTGCCAGTTCAACATTAGGGTTACCCGCTTCAAATGACTCTCGTAGCTGCTTGGCTTCGTTACTACGTGTATTGACAGCCTGCATTGAATTCTCGAGCACTTTCGAAAAATCTAATGGATCCGCCGCAGGGCGAAGCTCCGGGTTCAATGCCTCGGACGGTGGAATACCCGCGTCCTGAGCCATAGCCCTGAGTTGTACTAGTAATGTGTTGGCATCGATTGAATTATTCATCTCGGCTCCTACCGTGATCTACTAGCGGTGGAGCAAGGCGTGTGCCCTAGATTCTATTCATCGCACGCTCTGGAAAAGTTTACCGTTACTTCACTGCTAACCGCTTCACATTTAAAGCAGACCTGCCCTTCACGAACACAGCGATTGGTCGCATCCAGCGATAATTCGATTGCTATAGGTGCTATTTGGGCCAATATCACTGCGACAGGCAACATGTTTACGAGCCAGAACCTTTACGTTAATCATCCCATTGCACAGACAAAAAAATGCCCTCACAAGGAGGGCATTCAGATACAAGCGGTTAAAACTGAAAAACTAGCTTTCGCTGGCTCCCTCACCCGCAGGAGGACTGACGCTATCAAGCAAGCTGGCTGGCATCGTTTCACCATCCGTCAGAGCATTGGCGGCTATTGCTGACTCTTGCTCAATAACCTGATCAAACGCCTGGTCATGGTCAAGGTTGAGCTTGGCTCGGCTCTTACGCCGCTCATTGTGGAACGCAAGCCCGGTACCGGCAGGTACCAGACGACCTACGATAACGTTCTCCTTAAGCCCACGTAAATCATCACGTGCGCCGCGAACCGCAGCATCAGTAAGAACGCGTGTTGTCTCCTGGAAGGAAGCCGCCGAGATGAAAGACTCTGTGACCAGAGAAGCCTTGGTAATTCCCAACAACAGATTATCAAACTCTGCCGGCTTGGCATTGGGGCTTTCAGCCAGAAGCGCCTCGTTCACCTCTTTAACCCGCAGGTAATCGATTTGCTCACCACGTAGCAGTCGTGTATCACCGGAATCAGAGATATCAACCTTGCGAAGCATCTGACGAATAATGACTTCGATGTGCTTGTCGTTGATTTTTACACCCTGCAGACGATAAACGTCCTGGATTTCCTGTACCAGGTAAGCAGCCAGCGTTTCTACACCTCGCAACCTGAGAATATCCTGGGGGTTTGGTTCACCGTCAGCAATGGTTTCACCACGTTCCACGGTTTCACCTTCAAAGACATTGATGTGACGCCACTTGGGAATGAGCTCTTCGTAGTGCTCCTGATTAGGTCCTGTGATTACCAGACGCTGCTTGCCTTTGGTTTCCTTACCAAAACTCACCGTACCACTTTTCTCGGCAAGGATGGCAGGCTCTTTGGGCTTACGAGCTTCGAACAGATCTGCAACCCGTGGTAGACCACCAGTGATATCACGTGTCTTGGAAGAGGCCTGTGGGATACGCGCTATTACGTCACCCACTAAAACCTCATCGCCATCCTGCAAGTTTATGATTGCACCCGGCGGCAGCATGTAGTTAGCCGGAATTTCAGTACCTGCATAATTCAGATCAGAACCATCTTTATCCACCAGCTTCACGGATGGACGAAGATCCTTGTTTGTACCACCACGTTGCTTGTGATCGGTAATGATCGTGTCGGTCAGACCCGTGATGTCATCGGTTTCTGCATTAACCGTAACACCATCAACGAAGTCCTGAAACTTGGCGATACCTGCAACCTCGGTGATAACCGGGTGGGTATGCGGATCCCATGTTGCGAGGATTGCGCCCGCTTCGACAGCCTCGTTTTCTTTGGCCTGGATAACGGCACCATAAGGGACCTTATATCGCTCACGTTCACGACCGGCATCATCCACCACTGACAATTCTGCGGATCGCGATACAGCCATCAGCTTGCCTTCTCGATTGGCAATCTCTTTCATATTGTGCAGACGGATGCTACCCTTGCTCTTCGATTCAACGCTACTCGCTGCCGCTGATCGACTGGCCGCACCACCGATATGGAAGGTACGCATGGTAAGCTGGGTCCCTGGCTCACCAATTGACTGTGCGGCCATGACACCCACCGCTTCGCCAATATTGATCTTGTGGCCACGAGCCAGATCACGACCGTAACAGGCTGCACAGACCCCGTAGTCCGCTTCGCAAGTGATTGCAGAACGCACCAGGATCTCATCGACACCCTCCTCTTCCAGCATGTCGACCATGTGCTCATCAAGCAAGGTGCCGGCCTCAAGCAACATTTGCTTTTCATCGCTAGGCTTCATGATCGGTGCTGCAACTACACGCCCCAGCACTCGCTCACGCAGAGGCTCGACAACATCACCACCTTCGATAATTGGCTTCATGGTCAAGCCTGATGTTGTTCCGCAATCGGGATCAACAACAACCATATCCTGAGCAACATCTACCAGACGACGCGTCAGGTAACCCGAGTTTGCTGTCTTCAGTGCGGTATCAGCAAGACCCTTACGGGCACCGTGAGTCGAGATAAAGTATTGGTTTACATTCAGACCTTCGCGGAAGTTGGCGATGATGGGTGTCTCGATGATAGAACCATCAGGCTTTGCCATCAGTCCACGCATTCCAGCCAGCTGACGAATCTGCGCAGCAGAACCACGAGCACCGGAGTCTGCCATCATGAAGATAGAGTTGAATGACTCCTGCTGTTCTGTTTTGCCTTCCTTGTTTACGACATCCTCGGTACCCAAGCTTGACATCATTGATTTGGCAACCTGGTCATTAGCCGATGACCAGATGTCAACCACCTTGTTGTAGCGCTCACCGTTCGTCACCAGACCTTCGGAGTACTGATTCTGGATCTCACGGACTTCGGCTTCTGCAGCAGCAACCAGAGTCTTCTTGTCGTCGGGCACCTCCATATCTTCAATACCGATAGACACACCGGCAAGCGTTGCATAACGGAAACCGAGATACATGAGCTGGTCAGCAAAGATAACCGACTCTTTCAGACCCAGGCGGCGATAGCATAGGTTGATGAGCTTGGAAATGTTCTTCTTGGTCAGGTTGAGATCGACATTGGCAAACTCAAGTCCTGGTGGAAGAATCTCTGAAACGATGGCTCGACCAATAGTGGTCTCGACTCGTCGCGCTTCCTGCACCCATTCACCAGACTCGTTCTGCACCGAATCCATGACTCGCACGGTAATTCTCGCATGCAAATCAGCAAACTTGCATTCGTAGGCGCGATGACATTCGGCAATATCACGGAATACCATGCCTTCGCCTTTGGCATTTACTCGGGTTCGTGTCATGTAATACAGGCCAAGAACGATGTCCTGCGAAGGCACGATGATTGGCTCACCGTTGGCCGGTGACAGTACGTTGTTGGTCGACATCATCAATGCACGTGCTTCGAGCTGCGCCTCTATAGACAGAGGCACATGAACCGCCATCTGGTCACCATCAAAGTCAGCATTGAATGCCGCACAGACCAATGGATGCAGCTGAATCGCCTTACCTTCGATCAGTACTGGTTCGAATGCCTGGATACCCAGTCGGTGAAGTGTCGGTGCCCGGTTGAGCATGACCGGATGTTCGCGAATAACCTCTTCGAGGATATCCCAGACCTCCGCGCCTTCACGTTCGACCATCTTCTTGGCTGCCTTGATCGTAGTGGCGAGGCCGCGAAGTTGCAGTTTGGAGAAGATAAATGGCTTAAACAGTTCCAGAGCCATTTTCTTGGGCAGACCACACTGGTGTAAACGTAGCGTTGGACCTACCACAATAACGGAACGACCCGAGTAATCAACTCGCTTGCCCAGCAGGTTCTGACGGAATCGTCCCTGCTTGCCCTTGATCATGTCAGCCAGTGATTTCAAAGGACGCTTGTTGGAACCTGTTATGGCACGGCCGCGTCTGCCGTTATCAAGAAGTGCATCAACCGATTCCTGCAACATACGTTTCTCGTTACGCACGATGATGTCCGGCGCATTGAGTTCGAGCAGTCTACGCAGTCGGTTGTTACGGTTGATAACACGACGATAAAGATCGTTTAGATCAGACGTTGCAAAACGACCACCGTCAAGTGGTACCAGCGGCCGAAGATCAGGTGGCAAAACTGGCAGGATGGTCATGACCATCCACTCCGGCCGATTGCCGGAGGCGATGAATGATTCAACAAGCTTCAGTCGCTTAGTCAATCGTTTCAGCTTGGTTTCGGATTTGGTAGCGTCGATTTCTTCGCGCAGGTTTTCAGCTTCCGACTGCATGTCGATATCCTTGAGCAGATCGTGGACAGCTTCTGCACCCATACGCGCATCGAACTCGTCACCGTGCTCTTCAACGGCTTCCAGATATTGCTCATCGGTCAGTAGCTGTCCGGTTTCAAGCAGTGTCATGCCTGGATCGATTACCACATAAGCTTCGAAATAAAGCACGCGCTCAATCTCGCGCAAAGTCATGTCAAGTAACAGACCGATACGGCTAGGCAGAGATTTCAGAAACCAGATGTGCGCAACCGGGCTGGCAAGGTCGATATGACCCATACGCTCACGGCGAACCTTGGCCTGAGTAACCTCAACGCCACACTTTTCGCATACAACGCCACGGTGCTTCAGTCGTTTGTATTTGCCACACAGGCATTCGTAGTCTTTGACAGGACCAAAAATCTTGGAACAGAACAGCCCGTCACGTTCGGGCTTGAAGGTTCTGTAATTGATCGTCTCAGGCTTCTTGACTTCACCATAAGACCACGACCGGATCGTCTCGGGCGAAGCGAGCTTGATACGGATAGCGTCAAACTCTTCAGTCTGGCCCTGCATTTTGTACAGATTCAGAAGATCTTTCATTCTTTATTCCCCATTGATATGCGGCGGAAAATGTTTGGGTTGCCAGACTGGTGCGCATTAGCTGCAAGCACCGGTCTGACTGTAGGGCGTCTAGCTCAGTCCGAGCTAGTGATCCTGCTCGAGCTCGATGTTGATGCCCAGGGAGCGAATCTCCTTGAGCAATACATTGAACGACTCGGGCATGCCTGCATCCATACGATGGTCACCATCCACGATGTTCTTGTACATCGTGTTTCGACCCTTCACGTCATCAGACTTGACAGTTAGCATTTCGCGCAATGTGTAGGCAGCACCATAAGCTTCGAGGGCCCAGACTTCCATTTCTCCGAAACGCTGACCACCAAATTGAGCCTTACCACCCAACGGTTGCTGTGTAACCAGTGAGTAAGGTCCGGTTGACCGCGCATGCATCTTGTCGTCAACTAAATGGTTTAGCTTCAGCATATGCATGTAACCAACTGACACGGGACGTTCAAAACTGTCTCCAGTCCGTCCATCGTACAGGACTGCCTGGCCCGACTCTGGCAAGTCCGCCAATGCAAGCATCTGACGAATTTCCTTCTCCGAAGCACCATCGAAAACCGGAGTCGCCATGGGTACACCTCGAATCAGATTCGTTGCCAGCTCCTTGACCTCTGCGTCGCTGAGACTGGCAATGTCAACATGTTGCGAGGCACCTTCATGGTTGTAGACCTTTTCAAGAAAATCTCTGATTTCACTGACGGCCTGCTGTGCCTTGATCATACGGTTGATCTTGTGACCAAGACCTTTAGCTGCCCAACCCAGATGCATTTCCAGAACCTGACCGACGTTCATGCGAGAAGGTACACCCAGCGGATTCAGGCAGATATCAACCGGCGAACCGTCTTCGGAATAAGGCATGTCCTCTGCGGGAACGATCATGGAGATAACACCCTTGTTGCCATGGCGTCCTGCCATCTTGTCACCCGGTTGCAGGCGGCGCTTGACAGCAAGATAGACCTTGACCATCTTCAGAACACCAGGCGCCAGGTCATCACCCGATGTGATTTTTTCCTTTTGCTCTAGAAAACGTTGCTCAAAAGCTTCCCGATGATCGGCAATACTTTGCGCAATTTTTTCCAGCTGAACATTAAGTGCCTCATCTTTCATGGATATCTGAAACCACTTTTCACGATCGAGCCGTGACAGATATTCAGCACTGATCTTGTCACCTTTACTCAGCCCGTCCGGCCCTTTGTCGACTTCCTTGGCAAGGATCAGCTTTTCAATACGCGCATAGATATCGTCTTCGATAATGCGCGTCTCGTCCTGAATGTCCTTGCGAACCTGCTTGAGCTCTTCGCGTTCTATCTGTTGGGCACGCAGATCCTTGTCCACACCATCACGCGTAAACACGCGAACATCGATGACAGTTCCGTCCATTCCAGGTGGCACACGCAGCGACGTATCCTTAACATCGGACGCCTTTTCACCAAAGATGGCACGCAGGAGTTTCTCTTCAGGGGTGAGTTGTGTCTCGCCCTTCGGGGTCACCTTGCCGACAAGAATATCGTTAGGTCGTACTTCTGCACCAACATACACAATGCCTGATTCGTCCAGCTTGCTGAGGAGCCCTTCGCTGACATTCGGAATATCTGCAGTGATATCTTCAGGCCCAAGCTTGGTATCGCGTGCAACCGAGGTCAGTTCTTCGATGTGAATCGTCGTGAATCGATCTTCCTGAACCACGCGTTCGGAGATGAGAATGGAATCCTCGTAGTTGTAGCCATTCCACGGCATGAAAGCGACAAGCATGTTCTGGCCAAGAGCCAATTCGCCCATATCAGTCGATGGACCGTCTGCCAGTACATCGCCGCGCTCGATCTGATCACCAACACGCACCAGTGGACGCTGGTTCATGCACGTATTCTGGTTCGAACGGGTGTACTTCGTCAGGGTATAGATATCAACACCACCACCGGCCTCAGCTTCTTCATCGTTGACGCGAACAACGATCCGCGCTGCATCGACGGAATCAACCTTGCCACCACGCTTGGCAACAACAGCAGAACCTGAATCAACCGCAACAATACGTTCGATACCAGTACCTACCAACGGTTTTTCTGCACGTAACGTAGGCACTGCCTGACGTTGCATGTTGGATCCCATTAACGCCCGGTTCGCATCATCATGCTCTAGAAACGGAATAAGCGCCGCTGCAACCGATACGATCTGCTTGGGCGATACATCCATGTATTCGACCTGATCAGGTGCTGCCATCGTGAATTCATTGTTCGTACGAACAGAAACCAGATCATTGGTCAGCCTGTCCTTATCATCAAGTTCGGTATTGGCCTGGGCAATAACGTAGTTACCTTCCTCAATGGCCGAGAGATAATCGATCTTGTCTGTAGCAACACCTTTTTCCACCTTGCGATAAGGTGTTTCAAGAAAGCCGAAGTTATTCGTACGTGCATAAACGGCCAGAGAGTTGATCAGACCGATATTGGGACCTTCCGGTGTTTCGATAGGGCATACACGACCGTAGTGAGTCGGGTGAACATCCCGCACTTCAAAACCTGCTCGTTCACGTGTCAAACCACCGGGGCCGAGCGCCGAAATACGACGCTTGTGAGTCACCTCTGACAAAGGATTGTTCTGGTCCATAAACTGAGACAACTGACTGGATCCAAAAAATTCCTTGACTGCGGCTGCCACAGGCTTGGCATTGATAATGTCCTGAGGCATCAGGCCTTCGGACTCAACCATGCCAAGACGTTCCCGAACTGCCCGTTCGACGCGCACCAGACCAACACGAAAGACGTTTTCTGCCATCTCACCAACGGAGCGAATACGACGATTGCCGAGGTGATCGATGTCATCGACAGTGCCGTTACCATTTCGGATATCGATCAGCACCTGCATAACAGCCTCGATATCTTCCTTGTCCAGCGTACCCGGACCTTCGGTGTTCTCACGCATCAGGCGTCGATTGAACTTCATACGTCCGACCGGTGACAGGTCGTAACGATCAGCTTCAAAGAACAGGTTATTGAACAGGTTTTGCGCCGCCTCTTTGGTGGGCGGCTCGCCCGGACGCATCATGCGGTAGATCTCTACCTGAGCCTCCAGCTGGGTTTTAGTCGGGTCTATGCGAAGCGTATTGGAAATGTAAGGACCACGATCCAGGTCGTTTACGTACAGGACCTCGATCTTCTTGACACCCGCCTCGTGGATTTGCTCGACCAGCTCAGGTGTGAGCTCGGCGTTGGCTTCCGCCATAAGCTCGCCGGTAGCAGGATCTGCAACGTCATGAAACAGGACTTTGCCCACCAGGTATTCCGCGGGAACTTCCAGCTTCTTAATGTTGGCGCTTTCAAGCACACGAACATGCCTTGCAGAGATGCGTCGTCCAGCCTCGACAACAACATCCTTGCCGGACTTGATATCAAAAACAGCAGTTTCACCGCGCAAACGCTCGGCAACCAATTCCATTTCGATCTTGGTTTTGGTGAAGGAAATCTTGTGAGTTTCGAAAAAATTCTCAAGGATATCGGTGGTCTCGTAACCCAATGCACGCAGCACAATAGTTGCCGGCAGCTTGCGGCGACGATCTATTCGCGCGAATACACAATCCTTGGGATCAAACTCGAAATCGAGCCATGAGCCGCGGTAAGGAATAATGCGTGCACTAAACAACAATTTGCCAGACGAATGCGTCTTGCCTCGATCGTGGTCGAAGAACACGCCTGGTGATCGGTGCAATTGCGAAACGATGACGCGCTCTGTGCCATTGATGATGAAAGTGCCGTTACCTGTCATCAACGGCAGTTCGCCCATGAAGACTTCCTGCTCTTTAATGTCCTTGACTACCTTACTGCTGGCAGGAGCGGTCTTGTCATAGATGATCAGTCGGGCCAGCACGCGCAAGGGAGCAGCGTAGGTCAGCCCACGAATCTTGCACTCACGTTCGTCAAAAGCCGGTTTTCCAAGGCGATAGCTGACGTAGTGCAGCTCCACGTTCCCGGAGTAGCTGACAATGGGCATGACACTGTTAAACGCCCCATGCAAACCGACTTCAGCTCGCTCTTCGGGGCTTTTGTCTTCCTGGAGGAAGTTGCGGTAGGAATCCAACTGCGTCTGCAGCAGGTACGGCACCTCCAGAATGGGTGCACGTTTCCCGAAATCCTTACGGATACGTTTTTTTTCAGTGAACGAAAAGGCCATCAACGTTCCTCACTTATCTGCCAGGCGCGCTAGGGGTTGCGCGCAAATATTAAGTTTTTCGTCGCCACAAACGACGGCAGGCCGACAGTCTTTAGCGACTGTCAGCCCGGTAAAGCGGCACCGGCCTCGTCGGAAGCCGGTACGTCGTACAGTACAAAACTACTTGAGCTCGACTTTAGCGCCGGCTTCTTCCAACGTTTTCTTAAGCTCTTCAGCTTCCGCCTTACTAACCGCTTCCTTGATAGGAGCCGGTGCGCTTTCAACGAGGTCTTTCGCCTCTTTCAAGCCGAGGCCAGTCGCGCCGCGGACGGCCTTGATGACACCAACCTTGTTCTCGCCAAATGAAGCCAGGACGATATCGAACTCAGTCTGCTCTTCTGCTGCACCGCCAGCGTCACCACCAGCTGCAGGAGCCGCAGCTACTGCTGCCGCTGCAGAAACACCAAACTTCTCTTCCATTGCACTGATGAGATCAACGACCTCCATCACAGACATGTTGGAGATGGTTTCCAGCATGTCTTCTTTTGATACTGCCATTTGTCTTTCTCCGATCGGTTAACGCGACTGACACGCAACCTTTAGTAAAGTAAGTAGCATCCTCGCAAGAGGACACCTGATTGAGTGAACCTGAATACGATTCTTTAATTAAGCTTCTTTTGCGACCCGAACGGCTACCACTGTTCGAACCATCTTGCCTAGAACTTCGTTCAAGGTACGCGCAAGTTTGGTAACTGGCGCTTGCATAACAGCCATCAGCAACGATATCGCCTCGTCCCGCGTAGGGAGGTTGGCCAACTTGCCGATATCACTAGCATCGATCGTTTCTCCGCCCACTGCACCAACGGTAATGACAAGCTTGTCATTCTCTTTGGCGAAATCACGAAAAAGCCTTGCCGCAGCTCCTGGATCCTCTTGCGAGAATGCCAGCATGAGCGGACCGCTAAGGCGATCGTTCATACACTCGAATTCAGTCCCCTTGACTGCCAGTTTTGCCAGGGAATTCTTAACGACTCGCACATAGACACCTGTCTCACGTGCTTTTGCACGTAAGGTGGTGAGTTGCGAGACACTAAGTCCCCGATACTCAGCAGCCACCGCAGACATCGCTGAACCCGCAACATCTGCGACCTCTGCAACGACTGCTTGCTTCTCTGCATAACTCAGAGCCATAGAGCACCTATAGTTGAATGATCTTCAAGGAACATCCCGAAGATCGGCCATACAAATGGTCATCAACGCATCGACCACTTGCCACTCGGTTCTGTAAGCTGGATCAGGACACGACCCTATCGACCATATGTCGAACGAATCAGACGCCATTACCTGCCTACATCCCCATCTGCGCAGGACATTAAGCTAACCGGTTACTTAAACCAGATTTGCACCTGCGGTCTTCGATGAGTCAGACCAAGCACCATTGCTGTCACCAGTAACGGTTACTGCTCTCACGCCCGTTATGGATATCCTTAAAAGGCCACAACTGGCTGCCTGCTCACTCAAAGTTCTTCTTTACTACGTAAAATCCTGTCGTTCTGCGTTCTTTTGCCAGCTCGCTGACCGCGAACTGGCCGAAGAAGGTGCTACACCAGCGAGGAATGGTCTACGGTCAGACCCGGCCCCATTGTTGTAGAAACCGTAATCTTGCGCATGTAAACGCCTTTGGCAGCTGATGGCTTTGCCTTGACAAGGTCCGTCACCAGTTGCTGTAAATTCTCGTGAAGTTGCTTCGGCTCAAATGTTACCTTGCCCAGAGTGCAATGGACGATGCCGCCTTTATCAGCCCGGTAGCGAACCTGCCCAGCCTTTGCATTGGTAACAGCTTCGGCAACGTTAGGCGTAACCGTTCCGACTTTAGGGTTCGGCATCAGGCCTCGTGGTCCTAGAATAGTACCTAGAGCACCAACCACGCGCATGGCATCCGGTGCAGCAATAACGACATCGAAATCCATGCTCCCACCTTTGATGGATTCGGCCAGATCGTCAAATCCGACAATATCAGCTCCAGCTTCCTTCGCAGCATCAGCCTGCGCACCTTGTGCAAATACGGCTACACGAACCGTCTTGCCTGTTCCGTTAGGAAGCACACTGGAGCCACGCACTACCTGATCTGATTTACGCGGATCAACACCCAGGTTCACTGCAACGTCAACCGACTCTGCAAATTTTACTGACGAGAGCTCCTTCAGAAGAGAAAATGCTTCCTCAAGCCCGTATTGCTTCTCCGAATCAACTTTTGCACGGATTGCCTTTGTTCTTTTTCCAAGCTTAGCCATGATCTAACCCTCTACTTCCAGACCCATACTACGGGCAGTACCTGCAATCGTCCGAACCGCGGCTTCCATATCAGAAGCAGTCAGGTCAGGATTTTTGGTAGTGGCAATTTCTTCAAGCTGAGCGCGACTAACCTTGCCGACTTTCTCAGTGTTGGGACGCCCACTCCCTTTGGGAACACCCGCTATCTTGCGCAACAGTACCGATGCCGGTGGCGTCTTCTGGATGTACGTAAAGCTGCGATCACTGTAAACGGTAATAACCACTGGAATTGGCAGCCCAGCTTCCATACTCTGAGTAGACGCATTGAACGCCTTGCAGAATTCCATGATGTTAACACCATGCTGCCCTAGGGCAGGACCCACTGGCGGACTTGGGTTTGCTTGTCCTGCAGGCACCTGCAGTTTGATATAAGCCTGAACCTTCTTGGCCATTCTATTTAGACTCCTGACGGGTGCAAGCGTCTGGTAACAACCCCTCGATAAGATGATCGAAAGACCTTACAGACTCCCCGAAAAATAAGCCACCAACGTCAAAAACGAAGCCGGCAGCGATAAAAACAGGCCACAGGGCCTGCAACGATTGTTACTGCTGACTGCAAGGCGTTTCGAAATGCCAATAAACCCCTGCAACCGGAAAAATGTTATTCAGGCTTTTTCTACCTGACTGAAATCCAGCTCAACCGGTGTCGAACGCCCAAATATCTGAACGGCAACCAGCAATCTGTTTTTCTCGAAATTGACTTCTTCAACCACTCCGTTGAAGTCATTGAATGGCCCGTCAGTAACTCGCACCACCTCACCGACATCAAACAGGACCTTAGGCCTTGGCTTCTCGACACCGTCCTGAACACGCTGGAGAATCGCATCCGCTTCCTTGTCCGAAATAGGTGCCGGGCGATCTGCCGTACCCCCAATAAAACCCAGGACCTTCGGAACATCCTTGACCAGATGCCAAGTCTCGTCTTCCATTTCCATCCGAACCAGAACATACCCCGGGAAGAATTTACGTTCGGACCGACGCTTCTGGCCGTTACGTATTTCCACAACCTCCTCGGTGGGCACGAGGATATCTCCAAACTTCTCTTCCAGACTCGCTCTCACGATTCTTTCTTCGAGTGAACGTTTAACCGTTCCTTCGAACCCGGAAAACGCCTGAACCACAAACCAACGCATTGCCATGTAGCCCTAGATCCCCGTAATCATGCGAAAGAGGAAGGATAAAAGCATATCGAACAACCAGAGGAAGATACCGACGATGACTACGATGATAAAGACTGTAACTGTAGTCTGGGTGGTTTCCGACCTGCTTGGCCAGACGACCTTCCTGACCTCCGTACGCGCGTCTCGAAAGAAGTCAACGGTACGCCTGCCCAGATCCGTCTGGTATACGACAAATGCCGCAAGTCCAGCGATGATAAGAAGCGCGACAACTCTGAGGAGCAGCGACTGACCAGCGAAGTAATAAAACCCCACCAAACCGGCAAGCACAAGAGCGCCCGCGGCCGCCAGCTTGAGCGTGTCCGCACTATTTGAAGTTACTTCGGCCTTTGAGACCATTAATGTGCCCGTTGCTCTCTTCACTGCCCTGCTCGCGAGCGACCCGTTGAAGGGACACACTACCGAGTCGGACAGATCGTCGTTTAACAATGCCGGATTGGCAGGCCAGGAGGGAATCGAACCCCCAACCTGCGGTTTTGGAGACCGCCGCTCTGCCAATTGAGCTACTGGCCTAATCCGGGTGATACGGAAAAACACCTGAAAATGAAAGATGTTTAACCGGTACTACACGAAAAGCCCGCCATACAATGGAGGGCTTGACTTTCATCGAACCAGTAATTGTACGCTAATTCGAGCCATTAAAGGAAGGCCATCGCTACATAAAAAACGCTGGCACAACCCTTGTGACGGTTTACTCTATGATTTTCGCAACAACGCCGGCACCCACGGTACGGCCACCTTCACGAATCGCAAACCGCAGTCCGTCTTCCATCGCAATCGGGTTGATCAGCTCAACCACGATCTTTACATTATCACCCGGCATGACCATCTCGGTGCCGGCTGGCAATTCGACAGCGCCCGTGACATCCGTTGTACGGAAGTAGAACTGAGGACGGTAGTTATTG
>JBGCEH010000049.1:0-214990 GCA_045106195.1 Granulosicoccus sp. | reverse complement strand
AGGGACAGGGCGAAGGTCAGGAAGAGGGTGAGGGTCAGGAACAGGACGAAGGTCAGGGACAGGATGAAGGTCAGGGACAGGGTGAAGGGCAGGGACAGGGCGAAGGTCAGGGACAGGGTGAAGGTCAGGGACAGGGCGAAGGTCAGGGACAGGGCGAAGGTCAGGGACAGGGCGAAGGTCGGCCGGGTCAATCTCGGCCGGGTGGAGAATTTCAGCCGGGTGGTTCTCAAGGAACCGGTGTCGCTTCATCCTCGAGGTTGGGAGATGGCAGGCAGGAAGGCTACGCGTTTGAACGATCACCTGAAAATGCAGCAGAGACCGCGGATGCGGTGGACAATCTCGTTACACAGCTCGACGGAGCTGGTGTTAGTGAAGAGGATCTAGAGGCATTGCGCAGCAGTGCTGACATGCTCAGAAGCGGTGGTGGTGATATCAATGCGGCTCGCGTTGAGGCTGAATATCGCAATATCCTGCGACAAATTGAGCAGCTTGAGGTACAGATTGTCAATAACGCAAGCCCTGATACTGGAGGTGTCGAAGCGCTGGTTCGTCAGGGAACGGTGTCTGATACCGCTGCCGATTATTACCGGCGGCTGAGTGAGCAACCGCTCAGACTGCAGAGATAGTTGTTTCCTGGATGTAAACGTAAACGCTTGTAATAACGTCGTATAGATGGGCTGCGGCTTACCATTTGAAAGTGTCGAGATTGGACGGGGCACACGCTTTGCTTTAGACTTGGGTTTCAAGTCGAATAATAGGTATTGCCTTTCGTGAGCGTTTATCTGGTTTATCTCAACACTGCACAGAAAGTCGATACAGTGGAATTTGGTACCGTGCGTGGCCTGGCCATCGCAAATCCTGCCGTTTGCGAGACTCGAGCCCTCGCGAAGGATTATCTTGCTATTGAAGCAGGCGACGAAATTATTGGCTGCAATGGCGATGGGATTCGCTGGCAAGCCACAGTAGACGAGGTCGTTGACGCTACTTCTCAGGATGACGAGGGCGAAATGGGTGATCCAGTGCGCATCCTGAAAGGCTCACTCACGGCCCGTGGTGGACGCTCGGTTGCGGCAGCTTGCAAGCGAATGAAAGACAATGATATTACGCTTCCCGAGATCATCAATACGCGTGGCAGTGGCTTCAAGCAAGGTGCGCTAGCCAATTTACTGACGGACGTTCAGGCTGAAGAACTGGCATCCGGACTTAAATAGCGCTTTGGGTTGGTCTTGTCCCGGAACACCTGGCTTCCGACTCGTATTTGAAAAGATTTCTGCGAGCGGTGTCAGTTTGATTACATAATTTCTGGGCAAGTTGCATGTGCGGAACCGTCGGGTTCGCTAGAATAGCGGGCTATTTCCTGTAGAGCAGGGCAGGTTCCGACTCATACACGGTGCATCAAGACATCCCGAGCCCATTGGTCGAGGGCCGTCGCGGTACGTGTGTGAAGTTGGCAGATCTTCCTGCATTCATCATTTTCATCTTCGCCAGAGAACCATAATGAGTTTCGATACGCTAACTGCCGGTAGTGATGTACCAGAAGAAATCAACGTCATCATAGAAATCCCAGCCAATAGTGATCCGGTAAAATACGAAGTAGATAAAGACAGCGGTACGCTGATGGTTGATCGCTTCATGGCATCACCCATGTTTTATCCCTGTAACTACGGCTATGTGCCTCACACATTGTCAGAAGATGGCGACCCGATTGATGTTCTTGTACATACTCCTTATCCGCTGGTACATGGGAGCGTCATAGCCTGCCGTCCGGTCGGTGTTCTCAACATGAAAGATGAAGCGGGCCCTGATGCAAAGCTTCTGGCACTACCCAAAAAGAAATTAACGACCCTTTACGATCACATCAACGATGTAGAAGATCTCCCCGAACTACTTAAAAGACAGATTGAACATTTTTTCACGCGCTACAAAGAGCTTGAAAAAGGTAAATGGGTGGAGATCGAAGGATGGGCCAATGCTGCAGATGCGAAGCGACAGATCGTTGAAAGCATTGAGCGTGCAGCGCGTTCCAGTTAAGCTCTACTGACCAGGTTTGGCCTGTTGCGCGGAAGATACTCCGGGGCAGGCCAGATCTATCGCCTTGTTACGCAATGTGTTCTGATTTTTCGTCTTCTTCCGGCTTACCCGGCGATAACACAATTAGTTTCCACCCGGCCTTTGGCGATATTTTTTCTCCTGCGCCATAAACGAACAGCTTGTTGTCCTTGTCAATCGCGAACAGCTTCAGGTCATCTTCATTGATCTGTGGTTCCTGTTTGGGGCTCGGCTCTGACGGTGCATGCTCACTATTCGAGTCAGGATTCTGTTTCTTATGCTTGTCATCATCCAATGATGTGCGCGGTGGTGGCGTTTCGACTCTATCATCTGTGGGGCTTGCCAACTCTTCAATGCCTAGGCTTATGTCGGTAATCAGTTTATCGGTAGCCTCCGTTAGCACTGCATCGGTGCTCGAAACAATGTCTGATGCACCTGCCTCGTCAACTCCCGGGTTGCTCTTGATCTGCTCACCGTCGATGCCATCGCTTTCAGGAACTATAGTGATGTGACGCAGGCTGCCTTCACGAAGGCGCTTGGCCAGCGAGCCGTGGCTGAGATTGCCTATGAATAGAGGATTAGCTCGATGTCGGTTGGCCGTGTCAAAACGTTCGTACTGGGCGTCATCAGATGCACCTTCCAGAGTGAACACAGCGCTTGATCCGAACTCCTGCCTGAAATGTATACCTGCCAATGCGTTGGTGTCCCGATTCGAAGATACCGCGATAAGTTTTCCGATTCCCTGCAGGTCCAGATTCTCTGAAGCGTGACCCGATGTGGGATTGCCATGGTAGGCCTCATAGCCTTCTTGCCTCGCCTTGCGTACGTTGCTCCAGGAGGTGTCAGAAAGCATAATCTTGATGCCATGAGTTTTCAGCGCGCTAGCCAACGTCAGTGCTAGGTCATTCGCACCAAAAAACAATACACCGTTGGGTTCTGGATTACTGATCCCCAGCTTGTCTGCCAGTGGTTTGGCAGTTAGTGACTGAAACACTACGGTGCCAATGATCATGCTGAAGGTCAGTGGAACCAATAGCTCAGACATGGGTACCTCATTCTCTTGAAGACGAATGAAAAACACTGATGAAACAGCAGCTGCAACTATACCGCGTGGCGACAACCAACCAATAAAAAGGCGTTCTCCTAAAGAGAGGTCCGTGTTTACGGTGCACAACATGGCATTTGCGGGGCGTATGAGAAATTGCGCAATGGCCAGCAACAGTAATATCTGCCACCCGTATTGCGGGATGATACTGATGTCGACGCGTGAGGCCAGCAGTATGAATAATGTGGATATCAACAGAACGCTCAAATCTTCTTTGAAGTGCAGTATTTCTTCGACATGCAGGCCCTTTGTATTTGCTAGCCACACGCCCATAATAGTCACAGCCAGTAGCCCGGACTCATGCTGGATGCTCTCGGCAAACACAAACGTGCAAACCACCGTTGTCAACGTCAGAACATTAACCAGATAGTCAGGGACCAGATAGCGGCGCAGTACATAAGCGGTGGCAAACCCGGCGGCCACTCCAGCTCCAGCGCCAACAACGATCAGTTTGAACAGAACGAAGACTATGTGGCCTATGCCGTTGCCGGGCATCTCAAGCATGACGAAGTCAAACACGAGCAGTGCCATGAAAACACCGATAGGATCTATGAGAATACCTTCCCAATGTAATATATGGCCTACTTTGTCTGATGGGCGAACGGATCTGAGTAATGGTTTTACAACGGTTGGACCGCTGACGACAGTGATAGAGCCAAAGATCAGCGCTAATTGCCAGGGCATGTCGAACAGAAAGTGAACGGTAATGGCGAGTAATAATCCTGTAATCAACACACCAATGGTAATAAGCCGCGTTACCACTGCACCATGATCGCGGATGTCACTGAATTTCAGTGTCAGTCCACCTTCGAAAAGAATGATGGCTACAGCAATGGACACAATCGGGAATAGTAATTCGCCAAGTAGAGCATCCGGGTCAAAAACACCGGTTACAGGTCCTGCCAATATGCCAGCGGTGAGCAGGAACAGAATAGAGGGCAGCTTGAATCGCCATGCCAGCCACTGGCATATGCCTCCCAGGGCTGCCATGCCCGCTATCGCTATCATTGGACTATTCATGCACGTGTCTTTTGCCTGCTACCGAACCGACTGATCAGTCCACAATGGATTGCCTGAAGATCAGACCCTATTTGCCAAGCGGCATCGAATGAGATTATCGCTGATTTTCGCACTGGCTGTCAGAACAGACCATTTGTCCACGTAATACCTCGGGCTGCCTTCATTCTCATACGGATTTGTAGAAGCAGTTGCTGATGGGCGACGAAAACATTACCCGACACGCGAGTGATAGCGGATAATGCAGACATTGTTACTGATTAGCGATGTGCGCCGGATTTTCCCTGATATGGATGTTCGACAACCCCGACCCTGTGCGCGTCTCGGCATCATCATATCGATGTTTCCCGAGTTGCATGAGACGTTCATCCTGCGTGAGTTGGTGGCGTTGGAAAAGCGGGGTATGCGTTTCGATATCTTCTCGCTCCAGTATCCACGAGATCCCATTACGCTCGACGATGCGATACGCCTGTCTACTGAGCGCACTCGCTATTCGGGATTGGTGACTGCCGATACCTTTCTGGCCTTTGCCAGAACACTACTGAGGCGACCGCTGCAACTTGCTCAAGCTGTGTCACAGGTTATATGGCAAGGACGTGATCGTCCCGTTGACGTACTGAAAAATCTGGCTGTTTTACCCATCAGTCTGCATATCGCAGAGCAGGGTAGAGCCCTCGGGATAACCCATTGGCATAGCCACTGGGCAAACATGCCCATGAGCGCATGCTGGTATCTTGGACGTATCCATGGGCAAAGCTGGTCGGCGGCAATTCATGGTGAGGATATCTTTTCACCTAATCGATTCTTGCGCTACAAACTAAACGATGCGTGTTTTTCCGTGGTGTGCAGCGGGCATTTTTGTCAGCACCTTCGTGAGCAAATGAACTTGAATGAGCCTGAAAAAGTTCACCTCAATTACCACGGTCTGGATCCGCGAGTCACGCAGCGCGTCCCTGTCAACAGTGTTAATGGTGGGACCAAAGAGCTGTCGATAGTCAGTATTGGCCGCCTTGTACCGACAAAAGGGCATGACGTTTTAATCAAAGCCTGTGCGCAACTTCTTTCCGTTGGCTTGCGTTTCAGAGTGCAGATTGTTGGCTCCGGCCCGCTTGAGAACGAACTGCGGGCACTGGCAAGGTCATTGAATATCTCCGAGCACATAGACTTTCGCGGTGCGCTGGCATTTGAACAGGTACTGCAAACGCTGGAGAGTGCTGATGTTTTTGCGCTTGCGCCCAGGTTGTTACCAGGGCACCCACCCGATGGCATTCCCAATGTCATTGCAGAAGCCATGGCTTTGGGCATCCCGGTTGTAACGACACGCGTGAGCGCAATACCCGAGTTGGTTGTCGATGGAGAAACGGGCTCTCTGGTGGCGGTTGACGACGTACAGGGATTCGCGGAGGCTATAGCTGCGATTTGTATCAAACCGGAGCTTGGACGCGCCTACAGTAAGGCTGCCCGCAAGCGCGTTGCCACGCTGTTCGACCAGGACGCTAATATTGATGAATTAATGGATCTGTTTGATCGCTATGTAGCCGATGATTTCATCCGGGCAGCATTACCTGACACATGAACACCAGTAGTCAGCCATCGACGCTGCCAGATATCGCTCATATGCCTGAACCTGTCATAGCGTTTGCAATTGAGGCACTAACCATAGGTGGTGCAGAACAAATGCTGATAGTGCTGGCCAACGAATTTGCTCTGCGTGGTTGGCAAGTCCATTTGATCTGTCTGAGTCAGGCAGGTGAGCTGGCAACTCAACTTGAGGACTCGGTACAGTTGCATGTACTGCACAAGAGACGTGGAATCGATGTCGGACTACCGAGGCGTGTCTGTCGGTGTATCGATCAGATCAATCCGGATGTCATCAACAGCCACCTATGGGTTGCCAATGCATGGATACGTCTTTCGCTGCTTGCGCGCAGCATTCCGGTTGTCGTGACTGAACATTCTCGTGACACGTGGAAGCCAAGTGGTTATCGCTGGATAGACAAGTGGCTTTCCCGCAGAACGTATCGTTTGGTGGCTGTGTCACACGATACCGCCGTTTTTTACGAACACAGCATCGGTGTCGACAAACGACTAGTCAGCGTCATTAACAATGGCGTAGATACTGAGCGCTATGCTGCCGGTAGCGGTGAGATCCTTCGTCAGCAATGGCTGAATCTGTCGCGCAGCGATGTGAGTGATAGACGTACGCCTTTTCTGGTTGGTACAGTTGGACGCCTGGTGAGCGCCAAGAATCATCAGCGGCTTATCGATGCTGTCGCATTGCTCATCAAAGACGATGAATTAGCTGATAAACATGACATTCGCCTGTACATCGTCGGCGAGGGGCCCGAACGGCCCCGGCTTGAACGACACATCGATCAACTGGGCCTGAACGAACAAATCGTGCTGGCTGGCTTGCGCCACGATATTCCCGATGTTCTGGCGGCGTTCGATGTGTTCGTTCTCTCGTCCGACAGGGAAGGGCACCCGCTAACAGCACTGGAAGCACAGGCTGCTGGAACGCCTGTGGTTCTGACGAATGCAGGTGGCTCTGCTGATGCCATTGCCAGCCGTAATGGTCAGGTGGGCGGCGTTCTGGTCACTCAGAGCAAGGTTGCACTGGCCGACGCTATCGGGCAGATGGTTCTGGACCCTCGTTTATGTAAGGAGCGCGCACAATTTGCCAGAGCTTTCGCACTTGAAAATTTTGACAAACACCAGATGATCGACCGCTACGAGGCGGTTTTTCGTAGCGCTTTCGAGAACGCCAGATTATAGTGGTCGATGGAGCATCTCGTGATGTTGCACCGCATTACCCGTATCGTGCACACTCTAAGCGTCCGTAATAGAAATCTGCCAACCGATCGAGGCTTGCCTATTGACAGCAGTAGGCAATTCAGGACAGGCTATGCGCGCTATGACGTGGTCTCGGCAGCAACGTCCGGGAAGCAAAACAACACTAATTGCATTAAAACACCATAAACAGGAGAAATACGTGAAAACACGATTAAGCATTCTTGCAACGCTTGCGCTGGGCGCGAGCATGGTCGCACCGGCGGTTGCTCAAGACGAAGTCGGCGCCTGTCTGATCACCAAAACGGACATCAACCCCTTTTTCGTGAAAATGAAAGAAGGTGCTTCCGCAAAGGCTGAAGAGCTGGGCATCAAACTGTCGACTTTTGCTGGCAAGGTTGATGGGGACCATGAGACCCAGGTACAGGCTATCGAAACTTGTATCGCATCCGGTGCCAAAGGCATCCTGATTACCGCTTCTGATACCAAGGCCATTGTGCCGGTTGTCCAGCAGGCCCGTGAGGCCGGCTTGCTCGTTATCGCGCTGGATACACCACTCGAGCCAATCGATTCCGCGGATGCCACTTTCGCTACCGATAATTTCAAGGCCGGTGAACTGATTGGAGCGTGGGCTGCCGCGCAGTTGGGCGATGCAGCGGCTGATGCAAAGATTGCCATGCTGGACCTTGCTGACAGCCAGCCGTCAGTAGGCGTGTTGCGTGATCAGGGTTTTCTGCAAGGCTTCGGGATTGAACTGGGCGACCCTAACCGTTGGGGTGACGAAGAAGATCCGAGAATCATCGGTAATGAAGTCACTGCGGGTAATGAAGAAGGTGGGAGAACAGCCATGGAATCCCTCATGATCAAGGATCCTGGCATCAATGTCGTGTATACCATCAATGAGCCAGCTGCTGCAGGAGCGCATGAAGCACTCAAGGCTTTTGGTCGTCAGGACAAGGTGTTGATTGTCTCTGTTGACGGTGGGTGCCCTGGTGTCCAGAACGTTGCCGAAGGTGTTATCGGTGCGACATCGCAGCAGTACCCGTTGCTGATGGCTTCGCTGGGTGTGGAAGCGATTGCTGCCTGGGCTGCTGATGGAACAAAACCTGCGCCGACTGAAGGCCTGGAATTCTTCGATACAGGTGTATCGCTGGTGACTGACCAGCCAGTCGATGGTCTGGAATCAATCGACACTGCTGAAGGTATGGATCGCTGCTGGGGTTAGTATTTCGACGACAACGGCATTAGTTTGGGCCTGGTCGTGAAGTGCCATGTCATCATGAGAACCGTGTTTTCGCGTTGATGTCATGGCTTTACCGGGCTGATAGCTGAAAGTGGCCTGCATAAATTGATAGTATGCGGGTCGATTTAACAAGGGTAGCTTTGGCTGCCCTTGTTTTTTTAAACATCAATTCGATGTCGCTGGTAAGCAACTGGTTTAACCAAAGCAACGTTACTGGATCGTAGATCGCATGGGACAAGATTCCGGGCTTGGTAATTCCACGCCGCTTTCGCACCGAGATCAGCTAATTGATAAAATCATCAAGGCGTTCGAGCTTCAGCCTCCACATAAACGCTTGATGGTGGGTATTGCGGGTGCACCCGCTTCCGGTAAGAGTACGCTGGCCGACTGGCTGGTTGAGCGGATAAATGGCGACAGTCCGGATACCAGACCAGCGGTGGTTGTGCCCATGGATGGTTTTCATCTGGATAATGCCATTCTTGATGCGCGAGGAATACGTGCGGTAAAAGGTGCACCGCACACCTTTGATGTCGTGGGTTTTTACAGCCTGTTGCAACGCTTGTCTGCCCCGGTTTCGGATTACGTCGATTCGTCCAAGTCGACAAATATCAATGTGTCGGAGGGCTCTGTTTATGTTCCTGTCTTTGACCGTGCAATGGATCTGGCGCGATGTGCCGCCACCGCTGTGGACGCACATCATCGAATTGTGGTTGTAGAGGGTAATTATCTGCTGCTGAACAGACCTTTATGGAGTGGGGTTTCAAGCTGCTTCGATCTGACCGTGTCTCTGGATGTGCCGCTGGCAACACTAGAGCAAAGGCTGATAATGCGCTGGATCGATCATGGTTTTGACGAACAGTCTGCGACAAATCGAGCGTTATCCAATGATATACCCAATGCCCGGGTGGTTACTCGCGAATCGTCTGGTGCGCATTTCGTTCTTGCAAGCGTGCGACAATAAGGTACTCCCACCGTGTGCGTTATCAAAGAATGAGTAGCTCGGATACAAATGCTGATCAACACCTGGAAATTACCGTCGATAGTCAATCCAATGTCGATCAACAGGGGCTTGACATTTCGGCGTCGCCGTTGGTCATCGGTTGGCGAGAGTGGGTTAGTCTGCCTGACATCGGCTTGCCGGCCGTCAAGGCGAAGGTGGATACCGGTGCGCGCACCTCAGCCATTCATGCCTCGGAAATCAAGCGGTTTAAATACAAGGATGGGTCCGATTGGGTAGCTTTCACTGTCATGCCGATTCAGCGCGTTAGTAGCATAGTTCGTCGGTGTGAAGCGCCGCTGGTAGACATCCGTAAGGTCACCGATTCAGGCGGGCACAGCGAAGAGCGCTATTTCATCACCACCAATGTGGTAATTGGTGATCTGGTGCGTTCCGTTGAAATTACGTTAGCACAACGCACTGACATGCTGTTCCGGATGCTACTTGGGCGGACGTCAATGATCCCCGGTATCGTCGTCAATCCGCAACTCTCGTATACGCTGGGACGACTTAAGGCACGAGCAATCTACAAGAAAATTGCGTCTGGAGTAGATTCGTGAAGATTGCGATTCTGTCCAGAAATCGACGTCTATACTCCACACGGCGTTTGATTGAAGCGGCGGAACAGCGTGGACATGAAGTCCGCGTTATTGATGTACTCAGATGCTATATGAATATCGTGTCGCGCAAGCCCGAGGTACATCTGGAAGGTGAGAAACTCGAACACTTCGATGCCGTTATTCCGCGCATTGGGGCGTCCGTCACGGCGTATGGTACGTCGGTACTTCGGCAGTTCGAGATGATGGGGACCTACACGCTCATCGAAAGCGTTGCACTTTCGCGTTCGCGTGACAAACTACGCGCTCTGCAATTGTTGTCGCGCAAAGGTATCGGGCTGCCAATTACAGGTTTTGCCAACAAGCCCGGCGACAGCAAGGACATTATCAAGATGGTAGGTGGTGCGCCTGTAGTGATAAAACTGCTTGAAGGTACGCAAGGCATTGGCGTCGTTCTGGCGGAGACTACCAAGGCGGCGGAATCGGTCATCGAGGCTTTCATGGGACTACAGGCCAATATCCTTGTGCAGGAATTCATCAAGGAAGCGGGCGGTGCGGATATTCGTTGTCTGGTAGTTGGAGGCAAGGTTGTCGCCGCCATGAAAAGACAGGGAGCAGAAGGTGAGTTCAGATCCAATCTGCATCGAGGCGGTTCAGCCAGTCTGGTCAAGATTACCCCCGAAGAGCGTGCGACCGCTGTTAGTGCTGCCAAGGTTCTCGGCTTGTCCGTTGCAGGCGTGGACCTGTTGCGTTCTGAGCGTGGCCCATTAGTGATGGAAGTAAATTCATCTCCGGGACTCGAAGGGATTGAGTCTGCCAGTGGGAAGGACGTGGCCGGAATTATCATTGAGCAGCTGGAGAGGAATGCCCGGCCTAACAATACAAAGACTCGCGGAGCGAGAGGGTAAGTTCACTGACAGGTTAATACGACAATGCAAAAAAGATCTTTGGGTGAAAATGGGATGGCAGCCTCCGTTGTTGCCTTTGGTGCATGGGCAATAGGCGGCTGGAAATGGGGTGGTACGGATGCCACGACATCGGTGAAAGCTGTCCAGGCCTCACTGGATGCCGGGGTTGACCTCATTGATACGGCGGCGGTTTATGGTTTTGGTTTGTCCGAAGAGATTGTTGGAGAAGCAATCAAAGGGCGCAAGCGTGAAGAGATTGTACTGGCGACCAAGTGTGGCTTGCGTTGGGATATCGAAACGCCAACGCTGCATAACAAGGGTCCGGAGCACACCATCTACCGCACACTTGATGATGCGTCCATACGGTGGGAATTGCAGCAGAGTCTGGCAAGGTTGGGCACTGACTATATTGATTTGTACCAGACTCATTGGCCCGATCCTGAAACTGATCTGGAAGCGGTTGTAGCAACCCTAGAAGCGTTAAAACAAGAAGGCGTGATTCGCGCCTGGGGCTTATGTAATGAAAGTGCCGAGCGTTTGCAATCTGCTGCAGCACTCGGCGGGATAGCCTCTGATCAGGAACGCTATAGCTTACTGGACAGGCAACAGGATGATGCGAACCTTGCTGTGTGTGAGGAGCATAATATCGGTTTTCTCTGTTATTCACCGATTGCGCAGGGCTTGCTAACCGGGAAGATTGATGCAAAGCGACAGTTCAGTGCTGATGATCTTCGAATTGGCAATCCGCGTTTTGCACCGGCAGTACTGGAAGCTGTGCAGGCGGTTCTGGCGCCGGTAAAGTCATTAGCTCGCGACAGAGGTGTCAGTACTGAACAACTGGTGCTTGCGTGGACTTTAAGCCAGCCTGGAGTCAGTCATGTACTGGTGGGCGCAAGGGATGTTGAGCAGGCAAGTTCCAATGCGGTAGCGGGTACTCTGGAGCTTGATGCCGAGGAGTTGGGTTTGATTCAGCAGGTGGCGGATGCATGGCCGGGGTTTGAGAAGTTTGCGTAAAAGTAAAAGTATAAAAATCAGAATCCGATGTTGCGGGCAGTGGACGACTTCATCTGAACCTGTACCGCCGCTAAGTGCGAAGCTGTCTTCATAAAGCGGGTTAACCGTCATCCCCGCGCAGGCGGCAATCTTGTTCAACGAATCTGGCAACACCGCAACGAAAGTACATAAGGTTTCACGCGAAAATACCGCTTACACAGGCTCGCTTACAATGAAATTCACAATGAGCTCACCGAGGCAATTGTCAGAGAAAAGCGTCTGAGCTTTTTGATCTGGGCAAGATGGATCTCCGCCTTAGCGGAGATGATGCAAACTGAAGCGAACGACTGGCAGAACATGGCCGAAGCCGCTTCCGATATTCTGACTGTGCGCATGAATCAAGGTGAGTTGAACAAACTAGATGAACTAACGAGAAATACGATGAACCGCATCTGATCGATCAAATAGTTCAGGCAACAAGTCAAGACCTAGCCCGGGTCCGTCTGGTGTCGTTATTTTGCCGTTACGTAGTGGTGGAAGGTTGTCAACAAAGTCTTGATACCACGTGAAATAGAATCCTCTGGCTATTTCCTGTTCACGCACGTTTCTAAGGTTAAGTGCAAGATGCGTTGAGACAGCAAGGGTCACTGGTCCGGAACAATCGTGGAATGCTATAGGGCGGGATCTTGCCTCTGCCAACGCAGCAACCTTTTTGGCCGCCGTAACACCTCCTGCCCAGGTGACATCCATAATGGGTGTGCCTATTCCGCCATCGTTGATCAATGAAGAAAATTGACCAAGGCTTGCAAGTGTTTCGCCACCCGCAAGCGGGGCTGTAGTAAAAGTGCCCAATTCGCGGATTTCATGTGTCCGATCCATAAAGACTGGGTCTTCAATCCAGTCCATGTCGAGCGGTTCCAGCGCCTTGGCTATCTTCTTTGCAGCATTCAGACTCCACAGGCCATGCAACTCCGCTTTCAAACGCATTTTGTCTCCGTGTGCCGCTCGGATTTTTTCGAAAGGTTCTATACCTTTCCTTAATTCGGCGGTTGAAATATCAACACCGTCAACGGCACCAGCAGCCAGATCGATTGGCCAGATCTTCATCGAACTAATACCCATCTCCAACAGTGCTGATGCAAGCTCCGCCGGATGGTGCAGAAACGCTTTCAGATCTTCGTAGTTTGCACCCGATTCTGTTGCTGCTCCAAAATTGTCAGGCCTTACTGCCGATGTCTTACTGACATAATTCGGTCCTGCACAGGTGTTGTACACTTGGATATCGTCGCGGGTTTTACCGCCCAATAGATCACACAATGGTATATTTGCAGCCCTGGCCGCAATATCCCATAGCGCCACATCCACAGCTGACAGCGCACGAACCTCAGCGCCACTACCACTGAACCCGACATACGGTTGCATTTTCATGTTCAGGAATTCAATTTTCCTTGCATCCTGACCTACAATTATCGGTGCAATACGATCGTGAATATCAGTTTCCACAGGGCCTGCACCGAAGTAGGTCTCCCCAACGCCTGTCATTCCACTATCGGTATGGATTCTGACCCATATCAGGTTAGGGTGATTTTCCAGGCGTAGCGTTTCGACAGCTTCAATTTTCATTCGAGTGATTGCCCAGCGATAGTTTTAGTTGAGTAAAGCCGCGAAACCGCAGGCGATGTGAGCGTACCTTTTCTGTCACGCTGAAATCCGGATAGCGCCTGATAAATCGACCTATCGCTATTCGTCCTTCCATACGCGCCAGGTTTAGTCCCAAGCACGAATGTGGGCCACCGGCGAATGCAAGATGCTTATTCGGTGCTCTGGTAATATCAAGAGTTTCACCATCTGTAAATACATCACTATCGCGGTTTGCAGCACCTATCATTAAATGCAAGTTGGTTCCTGGGGGAATGGTCCTTCCCATGAGTGAAACCGATTCGGTCGTTAAACGATTACCAAGTTGGTTGGGGCTTTCAAATCGCAGAAACTCGTCAATAGCGGTTCCCAATACACTTTCCTTGTTGACTAGCAGTTTCTTTTGTTCCGGGTACTCATGCAGAGAGCACAGGGCATTGGCAATCAGATTCGTGGTAGTTTCGTGCCCTGCATTCAGAGTGAAAATACAGTTTTGCAGTAATTCGGAATGGCTGAGTTTCTCGCCTTTGGAGTATATCAATCGAGTTAAAACATCTGATTCAGGGTTTCCAGGGTATCGTTTGCGATCAGCAACCAGCGTAGTCAGGTAATCGCTGAATTCCCTGACTGCGGTATCACCTTTTGTCTTTTGTTCGCTTGACAACGTTGGCTCCAAAGCGCCCAGAATCGCCAAAGACCAATCTCGTAACGGTCCACGCTCGTTTACCGGTATATCAAACAGATTGCCGATAACGTTAAGCGGAATCCGGGATGCAAAGTGACAGACGATGTCCAGCTCATTGTCAACGCAATGAGACGGTAAGTCATCCAGCAGTTCATCCACCAGATTTATCAGACCAGTCTCCATACCGGCAATGGCCTTGGGCGTCATGGCACCCACCATGATTTTTCGGACTCGGGTATGCAGTGGTGGATCATTGAAGACTAGCGAGGTCGTATGGTGCTCGAACAGCGGCGAATCTCCAAATCGAGGTTTGAAAACTGATTTTTTATCTGATGAATAGCGATGAGTATCCTTGTAAATACCATCCAGATCCTTGTGACGCGATACCAGATAGCTTCCATCCGATTGTTCCAGTAATGGACGTTGAGCGCGCAGTCTACGATAATACGGATACGGATTCTCGATAAAATCAGGGGGTGGATTTGTTAGATCGAGCACGGTAGTGACACTGTCCTGTTTTGATCGTTGCTGATCTATTATCGCCGATCGCAACGAAAAAGACATACTTCGAGACTTGTGCAGGTGACCGCCCACAGTTTACTGTCGTGTTCTACCTTAAGTCACGATAAAAGCGCCGCTTGTGTCGTGGAACATTGCTCTCTGGCTGTTCCAGACAGCCTCAATGTCGGCGGCTTACGGCGCCCGGTTTCTTGTGTACACAGCATTTGCCCGTGCCTAACCTGGCGACAGGCACTGCGCGGATAATCCGAAATTGCGGCAAGAAGCAGAGCAGTTTTAACAGGACTTCCGGGCGGCCGTAGGTCGCGTCGTGATAACTAAAAAAATGCCCACCCCAGTGCTAGTGGGTCGTGAGGCAAATTCGGCAACATTACACCGTCAGCCTGGCGTCCTATTCGCTTTCCGTATACTCAATACACTCCACTCTTCTGCCTTGTTCTGTTGACGCTGGGAGCAAAATGTCTGTCATCGAATTAACTGCATGAGCCACTAGCTGGCTCGGAAATGGGATACCAGAAGCTGAAGTTGTCCTGCCATATCGGAAAGTTCATGAGCGGCCAGCTTAACGTCATTCGAGGTTTGCTGACCGGTCTTTGTAGTCGCTGCAACGTCCTGAATCAACGTGGATATTGTCTCACTTGAGGAAGCTGTCTCGGATACTGATTTTCCGATATCCTGGGTAAATTTCGCCTGGTCTTCAACTGCTATTGTGATAGATGATTGAATTTCGCTGATACGTGTGACGATATTCTGAATAGATTGAATCGCAACAACCGCTGATTCAGTATCCTTTTGGATATCGAGAATACGGGCTTCAATCTGCTCGGTGGCGCTTGCAGTCCCTTTGGCCAGTTCTTTTACTTCTCCCGCTACAACTGCGAAACCCTTACCTGCTTCACCAGCGCGCGCAGCTTCGATTGTAGCGTTTAGCGCCAGAAGATTGGTCTGTTCTGCAATCGATGTAATAACCTTGATCACGGAACTGATACCTGCGCTACTGTCAGATAATTTTCGGACTGTTGCGTCAGTCGATTGAGCAAGCTCAACCGCTTCTATCGCTACTGTTTCTGCCTCGGTTGTGTTATGTACTATTGCCTCTATTGATGTACTCAAGTGCTTGGCGGCACTTGCCACAGAGTTGATACTGTTGTCGACATCACTACTAAGTTGCGAAGCTTTGTGGCTATTGTCTGCTGTCGCTCTCGACAGTTCGTTCATGTTGTTGGACAGTGCGGCAAGTGTGTCAGAGGCGTGGTTGAGTTGAGTTGAATTGCTGTCTATACTATGCATGCTTGATCGCATCGCACTAAACAGCGAATCCAAAGCTCGGCCCATTTGCCCCGGTAGATCATCACCCGTGACATCAATAGGATAACTCAGGTTGCCGTTTGATGCTGCATTCAGTGCAGCGAGGAGGCTGTCTACCCGCTCCTGTAATTTAATCGATTCTATCCTTTGTTTCGCAACTTCATCTTGCTCTTTTTTATGCAGATTTGCTTGTTCTTCCCTCGCTTTCTTTTCATTTTCAAGTTCTATTCTTTGCTGTTCCTGCATACGCAGTTTCTCGGCCTGCTGTTCCCGCTCGATATGCAACTGCTGTGCTTCGATTCCTGTCTGGCGAAACACCTCCACGGTATTTGCCAGCTCGGTTAGCTCGTCATTTCCTGCTACATTAACAGATACATCATACTCGCCCAAAGAAAGAGACTTCAAGGCATGAATGGTTTGATGAAGACGGGACAGAAGATTTCTTGATATGAGAAGCCAGAATACAAGGATGGTGGTAAGCACACTTGCCATGGAAACAAGTATCAACTGGATCTGACTGGATTTAATTTTTTCAAAAGCATTCAAGCCTTCTTGTCCAACTTTTTCTCGATTGTCAAAAACCAGACTTACCAGACTGTTTATGATGGTCGTTTGAGCTTGTTCCAGATCTTGTTTTGTTTTAGCTATTTCAATTCCGCTTTTCAGTTCAAGTGTTTGGTGATGAAAAACACCGCTTTCATCATCGCCTAACGTAAGCAACTCGTTAATCTGGTCCGATACTTCATACATGCCTTGAATCTTGAATGTTCTGGGTAAGATACGATTAACTATATCGCGTGACAATTGGTATTTTTCTTTTAATGAAGAAATACTCTCCAGGTTTGTGACAATAAGTGCGTTTCCCAAGGCTCCAGCAACTGTATTTAATTCTGCACGTAGTTCAAGAAGTGCGGTCAACTGTGAAACACCGGATTTTATCAGGTTCGGAAGTGTATCGTCTGACATTGATATCAGCTCATCTCCGTCCAGCGCGATCATGAATTTTCCAGCTTCTACTGCGGGTGCCAGCGCATCGATGATACGAATTTTCAATGTATTTGCGGATCTGCTGTTGGACTGTCGATCAAAAGCCGAGCCATCTATAGAATCTATCGGTGCAGTTTCGGCGTCTGATGTGGCATGGGCAAGAGAAACAAGTTCAGCGATGTCCTTGTCTAGCAAAGCAATATCTTCGATATGTTCTATTGGAATATTGGCGCGGTACTCTTCGCTCGACATCATCGCTGTTTTAATAGTTTCCTTAAGCAATGTTTTTTTGTCGTTGTTGATGTCCCCGCTGGACATTGCAATGGCAGATTCAATAGTGGATATGGAATTCTGCAAGCCCAGTGTACTGACGAGCTGAGAAATACGGTATCCAAGAAGAGAATCAATTAATTCTCTGTTTTCCTCAAGAATGAAATTGGTGGATTGTACAAATGCCGAGGTGTTTTTATTGGCTATATCCTGTAGCTGGGTGTTTACGGCCACCTGAATCTTATTAATTCTTTGCATCAGGCTTCTAGCCATGTTTGATGCATTGATTCGTTTTTCAACAAACGTATTAAGTGAGTTTATATGATTGCGAATAGAAGATATTTCATTCAATACCTGTTCGATTTCTGTACTAGATGCAGTCAGGTTTCTGGTATTGGAAATCTGATTTTGAAGGTGTGTTAGTAACGCGCTGAGTTTTTCAAACTCAGCCTCCCGTGTTATTTGTATTGTTGCCGAGGTCAGTTCTGGAATTGCGGCACTCAATTCAACGGCTTTTTGAGTTGTAGCCATTGATTCAGACATTAGTGGTACGCTGATTTTCGTGATTTTAGTCAACGAGCCTGAGAAGACGCCGTATGATTTTACTGCTATTGCGGTAGCCAATAAAGTGGTGCCAACGACAAGTCCAAACGACAGCATTAGTTTCTGTGTAATGCCGAGTTTAATGTTCATTTTCTTTGCCAGTCAGGAAACCATTAAGTAATATTTGTTGCAATGCTGTTGTGTAGTAAAACTCGAATTTGACTGATAATAGATATAGAGCGATAGGTTAAATTGTTACATCGTTATAGGAAAGAGTATCGCAAAGCTAACGTCTAATATTGATCCAGTTCTGCTACTTTGTCACCTTCACTCAGGCTGACCCGCTTAATGTTATTCATATCGATCCATTCAAATATTCCGAAAAGGCCGGTAACTACACCTGTACTTGTGAACTCCATTGATCCGGTTACACCGTCGTAGTTGATGTCTTTACCGGTTCGAAGTGCGGCTATACCTTGTGCATAGGAATGCACAATCTGTCCAGATCCACCAGTAACTTCGAACATGGCGTTCGACCATTTTTCCGCATCTGTGCTATTCGCTTTTTCTATTGCCAGTGCGGTAGTGACCAGTAAATCGTAATACTGCATGGCATAGGAATTTGCAACATCGCCAATGACACCTATCTGCTCGGATGCTTCCGCAGCATTCTTGTAGTAGTTCCACGCAGGACCGTCGTCATGTGCATGTGCTGAAAGGGTCACTGATTCGTGCTTGCGAACAGCCGATAGTGTTGCTTGTTCAATGAAATCCTTCTCCTGCCACTCGCTTGTGCCAATGATGAACCAGGAGTGTCCCATTTCAGCAGCGTTTCGGACGAAAATACCGCCATTACCTGGTGGTGAGAATATGACTACTGCATCTGTTTCCGTTGCTGCAATTTTCTTGACCACGCTGGAATAATTTGTCCAGTCTGGCTGGATTACCATTGAGGTTATAACGGTTAGACCTAGCCGCTCTGCAAAAATTTCAGCGGCCTGCATTTGCATCAGATGACCTTCAAGGTCATTTGACACCAGTACGACAGACTGCTTCCCTGATTCTTTAATATGCAGCATTGCGGCGGCGCTTTGCGCGGTGTCCATGGGAGAGCCGCGAAAAAGTGGTTCAAGTGCGTTTCCTCCGTATTTTGCGTCTACTGATCCGCCATGAACAGAAGGTAGAATTGGCTTTTTAAGGTATGAGATTCGCTTGAGTAATTTTGTACGGTAGGACTCGTAAGCGTGGGATACGTTTAGAACAATATCCACTTTCTCCCTGTCCAATAATCGCTTGATAGCACGCCACTCACCAATGGTTCCGGTATCCTGATGGATGGCGGTCACCCGTCGTCCAAGTGGCGGGTCCTGATTTATCATATCTAACGTGAAATCCGTTACACCATCGAAAAACGTTCCAAACCCAGCGTAATCACCAGTGTGGTGGGTGAGATGACCCAGTTTTATATCATTTGTCTCTGCTGTGCTGCTTGTTGTGGCACAAAGCATTGTTAGCGTTGTGACAATTGTCACACAGAAAATTTCTAACTTCATATATTTACGAACACGGCTGAGTTAATACATTACCTCGGTATCGGCTCTGCTAAGTTTTTTCTGAAGTGCTTATGAGTTACGGCTTTTTTCCATACGAACACGTTACAAGGCAGCGTTAAGGCGGCGAGTTAAAGAGTGGACACCAGTATTACCTAAATGAAAAATACTGATGGTGACCTTTCCGTTTCCAGCCATGCGGACTTGAATGTTTCCAATAGCGTGAGAGAGAGCGTTTTCGCTGCCCGAATACAGATGAATCGCCATCCGAATAAAATTGTTTACATTCTGCTGTATCACTTCTGTGATTTTTACTGTTTCGGTTTGGTATTTATATTGTCTGATACAGGATCGGGAGCTGTCTTGTCTCCCGAATAACATTCAAAATCAGCCCTGGGTATGACGTTGCCAATTAGTCTTTCAATGTTTTTTAGTGATGTTATTTCATCACTGTCTACAAATGATATTGCAAGCCCTATACTACCCGCACGGCCCGTCCTACCCACGCGATGAATATAGAGTTCGGGGACATGTGGCAGTTCGTAGTTAATCACGGTAGGTAGATTGATGATATCGATACCACGTGCGGCGATATCGGTTGCAATCAGGACTTGCAGTGAGCCGTCTCTGATCTTTGTAAGTGCCCTTGTGCGGGCAGCCTGACTTTTGTCACCGTGTATGGCAAGTGCTTCGATACCATCTTTTCGTAGTTTATCCACTAATCGATTAGCACTGTTTTTGGTTTTTGTGAATATGATTACCTGAGACCATTTGTGTTCATTGATGAGCTTAAGCAGTAATCTTCGTTTACAACTCTTCTCAACAAGATACGCTACATGTTCGGTAAGTTCAGTAGCTGCGTTTTCAGGTATTACGGATATTTGTATGGGCGCCTTCAGTAGCGAGTGAGCCAACTGTCTGATTTCGTCTGTAAAAGTTGCAGAAAACAATAGTGACTGTCGCTGTTCTGGTAATAATCGCATCACTCTCTGGACATCATTGATGAAACCCATGTCCAGCATGCGATCGGCTTCATCGAGAACCAGAATGTCTATGTCAATCAGGCGAACAATATTCTGTTTGATTAAATCCAGCAGGCGACCGGGAGTTGCGATCAGGATATCGATAGGTTTTCGCATTGCCATACGTTGCGGATTGATATTGACACCACCAAAAACCGCCAGACTTTTTAAATTCAGGTGCCTGCCATGCGTTTTTACAGATTCGGCTACTTGCGCTGCCAGTTCCCGGGTAGGCGTTAGAACAAGACAACGAGGTTGTCCGGGTTTTGCTCGGCCTCTGGCGGATTCACTCAATCGCTGCAGAAGGGGTAGCGTAAATCCCGCTGTCTTTCCGGTACCTGTTTGAGCCTCGGCAAGGATGTCTTTGCCACCGAGGATCATCGGAATTGCCTTTGACTGGATAGATGTAGGTACGGTATAGCCCGTATCAGCAATGGCATTAAGCAGAGCGGGTTTGAGTCCTAGCGCTGCAAATTTTGAAAGGTCAGTGGACAAAGGTTTAACCAGTAGGGAGGGGCAGGTGCGTGACTATAGCTCCATACGGCCGCTTCATCGGCATGTTGCGCAGTGAATTACTTGAAAATGATGGCCAAGAGATGAAAACAGGGGTGGCACAATCTGCTACAACATGCCTCGATAGCCTTGTTGGTTCCACCTTAAAGAATTACTATCGGACCAAGGCTGGTCCGGATTTGACGATATTACCAGCGGTAAGTCATACATCCACTGGGATTTAAATTGACTTAGGGTAAGCAAACAGTTACCGTAAGTCATGACTTACAAAGCAGTGTTTGATGCGTTGGCTGACGATACAAGACGCGAGATCTTTGAGGCTCTGCGTGAGAGACCAAAATCAGTCGGTGAGCTTGCCAGCGAGCAGCCGGTCAGCAGGCCCGCTGTATCCCAACATCTCAAAGTATTGCAGAAAGCGAAACTGGTATCGGTACATCCCGAAGGTACGCGTCGCATCTATTCCATAAACCGAGATGGCCTTCTTGCCTTGCGCCACTACATCGACGACTACTGGTCAGATGTTTTGATCGCTTGCCAGGCATACGTCAGTAAACCAGCCGGAGATAATGATGCATAAACCAGTGATAAAAACCATCGAAGTACCTTGTCATGAACGGCACGCTTTCACGGTTTTTGTCGAAGCCATTGATATATGGTGGCCCAAGGATAAAAACAGTGTTTCAGCCTGACAAGGTGCGGTTGCCAAACGAGTAGTACTTAGGCCTTACGTTAATGGTTCGGTGTTCGAGATTGGTCATGATAAAGCAAAGCATCAATGGGGCACTGTGAAAGAATATGATCCTTTTTCCAGATTAACGCTAGCCTGGCATATTAATGATTCCTTGGGAAATGCGAGTATTGTGAACGTGTTGTTCACAAGGATTAGCGAAAACCTCACCTGAGTAAAGCTGTCGCATACCCGCTGGGAAGTGTTTGATAACAAGGCTCAAAGCATGCGCGATGAGTATGACACTGGTTGGGTCGGTGTTTTTATACTGCCTATCGGTTTGCCGCTGGCGGGATATGTGTTCAAGAATAGTGGGCAGCAGTACGTGTTGTATGATTTTGATATTGATATAAAGGATAAAATTCAAGGAGAGGCAGCTCACAAATAAGGAACTGCCAATCTCAAGGATTCAGTGTCAAGAGCCGATTCAAGCAGTAGTGGTCAGAAGAAGAACAATAATAAAAGAGGCTGACTACTTCTTGGAGTGCTCCTGTGCCAAATCTGTTTCAGCTGTGCTTGTTGCCTCGGTGGGGCAAATTCTTCGCAGTACCTGTTCTATATCTGCCGCAGTGTGTCGATACTGCTCATTGGTGTCAAGCTTGTATTGTAAAATTGACATGGTATAAGAAAACGTCGTTACATTGGTATTCGTTTGATGCCAATGGTGTATTTTCGGGCGTTCGACCGTGAACAGCCTCAGACGTGAATCGGAGAGACTTGAGCTTGCGGAAAAAAGCGACGATCCTGATGTTCTAGCCCGGCTATGTACTGATCGGGAGAGCGATGTACGTCGAACAGTAGCCCGGCGTGAAGAATTGTCTTGCGATCAACTGCTGTTGCTATGTCAGGATTCAGACCCCCTGGTAGGTAGTACGGCACTGAGTACTCTCGCAAAGGCGACAATGAATCAATCTCAACACAACGCGTATCAAGAAATATTGCGAGATATCGCAATCGATGAAAAAGCGGACATTTCCATGCTTAGGGAAGTTATCTATAATCTGAATGATCATTCAATTCTTGCAAAATTATATATACGTTGCCAGGATAGCCATATCAAGGCAGGAATTATCCGGCGTATTCATGCACCGGATATCCTCGAGGCAGAGATAGTCGATATCATTCGCCGCAAGGCGGGTGAGCGCAGAGTAGATAATATTCTTTGTAATCCCACGCTGACCCGAGAGCAGGTAATGGCCCTGATTAAAGCCCGCAAGCTAAGTCCTATTGATACGATGTGCACGGTAGAGTCTGCAGATGCGTTGCTCGGTATAGCCGAACTATGCAATCCGACAACCATTACGCGCGATCATAGCGTCATGGCTGATCTGACCAAGGATCAGCTGGAGAAGCTAGTGGCTATCGATGAGCGCTACCTGTCCATTGCATTTGATCAACTGTACAAACTTGATACCGAACGTCGCACGGCCGTTTTCAGACGTAATGAAATGATATACGGGTGGCTTCAGACAGCGGGTTGACCGTTGAGGTACCTGTGTGTTTTCGAATGGAGTAGTCATGCATGGCCGTGACCCTGAGTGACGACTTAAGCGTAGTCTGTGGTAGCCTGACCCGTTCAAGTCAGCTCATGAGAATGACGGCTGGTCGATGAATTCAGAGGATAGCGTTGATGTCCGATACCATCACTGACCGATTGATTGCGTTTTGTTCGTTGGACGTGCCAGAAAATGCAGCGCAAATGATGCGCCTGTCGCTTTTTGACTGGGCGGCGTGTGGCATTGCTGGGGCTCGGGAGACCGAGTTTGTCAATTTCAGATCATCCCTAACGGCGCTATATCCAGGAGCACATCGCGTTTTTGGTACAGGAAGCACATCTGCTCCAACAGCGGCTCTGATCAACGGCACGCTGTCTCATGCACTTGATTACGACGATACGCACTTTGCACACATAGGGCACCCCACAGTTGCTGTAGTGCCTGCTGTTCTAGCCTTGGCTGAACAGACTCACTCAGACCTCAGATCACTGATTGATGCAGCGACAATCGGTGTCGAAGCATCGATCCTCGTCGGTCTTTGGTTGGGGCGTGATCACTATCAGATGGGTTACCACCAAACTGCCACAGCGGGTGCGTTCGGCGCAACTCTTGGCGCTTGTCGTTTGCTGGAGCTGACGCAGAACGAGTTACGAAATGCTCTGGGTCTCTGCGCCAGTATGGCATCAGGCCTTAAGGTGCAGTTCGGTACGATGGCTAAACCGCTAAACGCAGGATTGGCTGCTCGCACCGGCATTGAAGCCGCCCTGTGGGCGCAATCGGGTATGTCGGCAGCGCATGATGGTTTGGCTGGGCCCCTCGGATTCGGGCCGACACATCACGGACAGGACGTGGACGTCAACGTTTCTCGTGAATCATGGCGCATTCTGGATATCAGCCACAAGTTTCACGCTTGTTGCCACGGATTGCATGCGATGCTGGAAGCGTTGAGGGAAGCTGGATTGAGAGGCGCAGACGTAGAATCACTCCACATCCATACCCATCCACGCTGGATGTCAGTGTGCAACATCCAATGTCCGGAAACCGGCTTATCGGTAAAATTCAGCTATGTGCAAACTGCTGCAATGGTACTGTCAGGCTATGACACAGGCGATATCACAAGTTTTTCGGATCAAATTGCTCAAGACGCAGAACTTGCTGCCATGCGTAGGCGAATATCCGTCAGCGAAGACTCCTGTCTGACTGAGACTCAGACGGTGATTAAAGTGGTTTTGAACAATCGCGACACTCGCCATCTAACTCATGATCTGCTGACACCGATGACGTCTGACACCCGCGCCGCCAAGTTACGTGCCAAGGCGAAAACACTAGTGGGCGAACATCATGTTCAAACGCTCTGGAACGCCGCGCAAGGCAACAATCTTGGCAACTTCATTCATCAGTTGACAATGGAGTAGTGACATTCTCTTTACCCATTACGAGCTCTCAAGCAAGCCTTGCGTATGATTTAAACTGCCGACTGATTGTTATTCGCAAGGCTGTCGTGTCTGTGTCCAGCCCTCAACATTTCATGACTCTAGAATCGCCATAGCGCTCATGGCTGAAGTTCCATTGGCTTTTATCAAAGAGGAATTTGCAATTCCGTTTTCTACTTTGGTTGTCAGTGTGAATTTTTCATCGGCAAAGACCGGGGCCAGGCCGCGGAAACTGAATTTGGATAATCGATTGTCGGGCTGTACTTGTTGCATGTGCCGCGCTAGCAACGTTGCCATCAGTGGGCCGTGCACAACCAAGCCCGGATAACCACTCACCTGCGTGCAATAGTCATGGTCATAGTGAATGCGATGGGCGTTGAATGTTAATGCCGAATAGCGGAACAAGACGATTGACCCAATTGAACGCGCATCGTCAGCTAACGCTAGATGGGAATCATCCGGTACTGAATTTGCAGTTTTTTTAGTGTAATTTTCCCGGTAGACGATGGTCTGGGTATCGGTCAGGCACAGTGATTGTTGTTGACGGTACTGGTGCTCAATATTGACAAAACACAGCTCACCACTGCTACCTGATTTAAATTCAACAGATTGAATGGAAGACAGACGTTGCGTTTTTTCTCCCAGAATAAGTGGCGCGTGAAAATCCATGGCGCTGCTGGCCCACATTCTGTTTGGATATTCGATTGGTGGTAAAAAAATTCCCAGTTTTTCATGACCATCTTCTGCAAGCTGTCTTGTTTGCGCTGGCTCGTTAAAATACAACCATTGAAACAAAGGTGGCAACGCGTCACCGATGCCCAAGTGTGTTTCGTCGTCCAGCGTTGCCAGCAAACCATTGGTGTTGGCGGGTGTCAGACTGTTTGTAAGGACTCGTGTTCGCCCCACAAAGCCACGACAGGCGTCACGCCATTCAGAGCCACTCATGACATTTGTCCTGAAAATTCTTCGATAACGCGATCGGTATGTTCTCCAGGCTTTGGACTCCGGGACACCCGTTGATTGGAGCCATCATGATGCAAGACAGGATGTGCGGGTACACGGATCTCCTTGCCATCTGATGTAGTTGCAATCTCGGAGCGAAAGGCCGCATGGCTTGAAAGTTGATCTGCCGAGTTGATGGCACCAAATGCAATGCTTGCTTGTTGAAGCCGTGCTTGAAATTCTGTGGACGTCATATTGCTAGTGATCTCTGTCATGTCTCGTTCAAGCCTGTCGCGATTGGCCACGCGATCATTGTTGCTGTTATAGGCTTGAGTTTGCAGAAAATGTGGAGCCTGCAAAACCTCTTCACACAAACGCCTCCACTCTCGTTCATTTTGTATGGCGATTAAAACGAGTTGATTGTCCGAGCAGGCAAAAGCGCCATAGGGCGCAATGGATGGATGTCTGAGCCCTGCAGGTTTTGGAGCCCCTTCACCATATTCTGCATGCAGATAGGGCACTGTCATCCAGTCGGCCGCTACATCAAAGAGCGATACGGAGAGCTCATCCCCCTTTCCCGTTAGCTGCCGTTTCAGAACAGCTTCCAGAATAGCACTGTATGCAGTCATGCCGGCACCAATATCGCAGACAGAGACGCCAATTCTGCCTGGAGCTTTCGCACTACCTGAGACAGAAACCAGCCCGCTTTCAGCCTGAACCAGGAGGTCGTAAGCTCTTTTTGAGGACACCTCTCCGGTATCTCCATAACCTGATATGTTACAAATGATCAGCGTCGGGTTTGCTGCGTGCAGGGACGCTTTGGAGAAGCCTGCGCGTGCCAGTGCACCGGGTGAAAGGTTTTGAATGAGGACGTCGGCCTGTTTAAGAATTGCCCACAAGGAGGATGCGCCTTTTCTGTCCTTAAAATCCAGACAGACGGATTCCTTGCCTTGGTTCAGCCACGTAAAGTAGGAACTTTCACCCTTGGCAGCGGTATCGTAACGCCTTGCGAAGTCTCCCTCATCACGTTCGATTTTTATCACGCGCGCACCCGCTTGAACCAGACGGGCAGAGCAGAATGGCGCCGCGACAGCTTGCTCGATTGAAACCACCAGTAATCCGTCTAATGGCAACATCAGAAGCTCCTCGGCAGGCCAAGGACATGCTCGCTTAAACAGGACAATATGAGATTGGTTGATATAGGTGCAATCTGATACAAGCGCGTTTCTCGCAATTTACGTTCAATATGATACTCACGGCTGATACCGAATCCACCGTGCGTTTGCAGGCAGATGTCAGCCGCTTTCCAGGAAGCATCGGCCGCCAGCGCCTTTGCCATGGTAGCCTGCGGCCCACACGGTTGCCCCGCATCAAAAAGACGTGCAGTTTTATCAACCATCAAGGCAGCAGCTTCAGATTGTGCATATGCCGTTGCAATCGGAAACGATATTCCCTGATTCTGACCAATGGGGCGGTCAAAGACAACCCGTGATGTTGCGTATGCGGTTGCTTTCTCGATAAAGTACCGCCCATCGCCAATGCATTCAGCACCCATCAGAATTCGCTCGGCATTCATGCCATCCATGATGACTTTGAACCCGTTGTGCTCCTCTCCCAGTAGGTTTTCTGACGGTATTTCAGCGATTCTGTGATTACACTTGAAAAATTTGTATGCCGTGAAGAAAGTGTAAAGTCAAAATAATGGCTTGCAATGCGTGTTGTGTGATTAGATGCCACGTGTTTTTCGCTATCGGCAATATTGGCGTTCATCGCGACCGTGCAGCAGGTTCTCGCCGATGTGAGGTATTAAATCAGGTATGCGGAGAGTGGGTTCGGCCACCATTTCGATCCTGATGCCTGATATCTAACCCCAATATTGCGAAAAATCGGTCGGGTGGAATGGAACGCAAGGCGTATTCTTGCAGTCTGTGCCTCAATTTGGCAGTTATTCGCCACCACTTTTTGGCCGAAGTACAGAAATCCGCCTGTCTTGACGCTGTAAAACCGCGATCGGGTGGCGTAAGCTTCGCACAGCACGGATTGCAGACGGCATGTAAGCAATCTTGCGACGGGCAGGCACATATTTTCGCTCGATCGCTTTAGTGTCCACATTAGATCAAGAGGACTACCTATGAAATTGCGTACAAGTGCACTAGTTACAGCGTTGGCATTGACCGGTCTTTCCGGGGCTGCCCTTGCAGAGTGCGATGATGGTGAATTGGTTATCAAGTTCAGCCACGTTACCAATACAGACAAGCACCCTAAGGGTATTGCCGCTACTCTGCTGCAACAGCGGGTAAATGACGAAATGAACGGCACGGCCTGTATGGAAGTGTTCCCGAATTCAACACTTTATGATGATGACAAAGTGCTGGAAGCCATGCTCAATGGTGATGTACAACTGGCAGCGCCTTCGTTGTCCAAGTTTGAGAAATTTACCAAGCAATATCGAATTTTTGACCTGCCATTCATGTTTGAAAATATCGATCATGTAGATGCTTTTCAGAGCTCGGAAGCGGGTCAGGCAATGAAGGATTCCATGCAGCGGCGTGGACTTCAGGGATTGGCTTTCTGGCATAACGGCATGAAGCAGATTTCTGCCAACAAGCCGCTGGAAATGCCCGGTGACGCCGAAGGCCTGAAATTTCGAGTACAAGCGTCTGACGTACTGGTTGCACAATTCGAAGCACTTGGTGCCAGCCCGCAAAAAATGGCATTCAGTGAAGTTTATGGTGCCTTGCAAACCGGTGTCGTAGATGGCCAGGAAAACACCTGGTCTAACATCTATGGCAAAAAGTTTTTCGAAGTGCAGGATGGCACCACCGAGTCAAATCACGGAATCATCGACTATCTGGTTGTGACGTCTTTCGAATGGTGGGATGGCCTGGACAGCGGCGTTCGTGATCAGTTGTCTACTATTCTGATGGAAGTGACAGAAACGCGTAACGCTGAGTCATTTGCGGTTAACGAGTCCAACAAGCAGGCAATCATCGATGCCGGTGGTGTTGTGCGGACGTTGACTGCAGAGCAGCGTGCTGCCTGGGTTGAAGCACTAAAGCCTGTCTGGAAGCGGTTTGAAGGTGATGTCGGCGCTGAAATGATCGAAGCGGCGCAGAGCATAATCAGCAACTAATCAGGTTTTGCCTGAAAGGATAGGGGGGCGCATTTTGCGCCCCTGGTTTTTTGTTGATTTTCACGGCTGAGGTAGAACAATGACTGAAACATCACACCGCCCTAAAAGCTTTGGCGATCGCATTGAGGAAAATCTCATCGCGTTTTTCCTTGGCCTGATGACGCTCATCACGTTTGCCAACGTGGTGGCCAGAATGCTCGATACCAATATTCTATGGGCGCTGGAAGCCTCAGTATTTCTCTTTGCATTTCTTGTTCTTATCGGTGCCTCGTATGCGGTAAAGCACACCTTTCACATCGGGGTCGATGTGGTTGTCAATATACTTCCACCTGCCATCAGGCGTAACGTCACGTTGTTTGCTGCTGCTGTTTGTATTATTTTCAGTGTCCTGCTGTTCAAGGGGAGCTGGGACTATTGGTGGGCTTTCGTGTCCAAGCGCGCCTTCTACGAAGTTAACGACATTCCGATGCCGGCTTTCCTGCAGTTCTTTGCTCACTGGCTCAATGAGGGGGAGCTTTACGAGAAAATGCCCCGGTTCATACCCTACACCGTCTTGCCTGTCAGCACGTTTTTACTAACTGTCCGATTCATTCAGGCGGGTATCCGCATCTGGAAAGGAGAACAGGACTTGCTGGTCGAGAGTCACGAAGGCGCTGACTTGCCAGACAAGCAAGAAGGAGCTAACTGACATGGAAGCTTTTCTGCTATTTGTTGTTGTCATCAGCCTGATGCTCATGGGGGTGCCCATCGCGGTGTCTCTGGGCGTATCCAGTATTGGTTTTTTGCTCTTGTTTTCTGATGCTTCATTGGCATCGGTTGCTCAAACGCTTCTAAGCGCCTTTACCGGACATTACACCTTACTGGCTATTCCATTCTTCGTTCTTGCCTCAGGATTCATGTCCACAGGTGGTGTGGCAAAACGTATCATCCGTTTTGCGATTTCCATTGTTGGGCACCTCCGTGGTGGTCTTGCCATTGCTTCGGTATTTGCTTGCATGATGTTTGCAGCACTGTCCGGTTCTTCACCAGCGACCGTAGTCGCTATTGGTACTATTGTTATCGCCGGCATGCGGCAGGTGGGCTATACCAAGGAATTCGCAGCTGGCGTCATCTGCAGCGCTGGAACATTGGGGATTCTGATCCCTCCATCCATTGTCATGGTGGTATACGCAGCTGCAACTGACGTATCTGTTGGCAGACTGTTTCTGGCTGGCGTTTTTCCCGGGTTGGTTGCTGGTTTGTTCTTGATGATTGGCATCTACGTCATGGCGCGCATCAAGAAGTTGCCCAAACAACCGTTTACCGGCTGGCGAGAGATTGGTATTTCAGGTCTTGATGCTCTTTGGGGGCTGTTGCTCATCGTTATCATTCTTGGCGGAATCTACAGCGGAAAATTTACGCCAACGGAAGCCGCCGCAGTCGCTGCAATGTATGCCTTTTTTATCGCTAATTTTGTTTACCGCGATATGGGGCCGTTGCATATCGATGATGACAACTCAAAGTCGTTTTTAAAGAATCCGCAGAGTCTGATCACCGTCTGGCTGCATCGGGACACCCGGCGTGTATTGTTCGAATCTGGCAAGTTGACGGTCATGCTGATGTTCATCATTGCCAATGCACTGATACTCAAGCATGTGCTCACAGAAGAGCAGATTCCTCAGGCAATAGCAGAGGTGATGTTAGCGGCTGGCCTCGGGCCAATCATGTTCCTGATTGTTGTCAATCTGCTACTGCTGATTGGCGGACAGTTTATGGAGCCGTCTGGTCTACTTATCATTGTGGCGCCGTTAGTCTTTCCCATCGCGATGGAGCTGGGTATCGACCCTATTCATCTAGGCATCATTATGGTTGTGAATATGGAAATCGGTATGATCACACCGCCGGTGGGTCTGAATTTGTTTGTTACCGCAGGTGTTGCAAAAATGTCGATTCTGAACGTTGTCAGAGCATCATTGCCCTTCGTGGCAATCATGTTCTTGTTCCTGATACTGGTAACTTACTATCCACCGTTGTCTACGTGGTTACCGACGTTGGTGATGGGGCCTGAAATTATCATTCAATAAGCGTGTCGCGGTGTCTGTACATGAAAAACTGTCGGCATGCTGGAGTTTATGTATAAGCGAACCTTACGGTTCGCTTATCGTGATTCAACAGATGGTCGATGATGAGCGCCGACAGGTTAAATCAATGAAAGTTGCGCGACTGCGTACTCAGCTCACCCAGCATCCATGACAGATCTTCTATTTTGCTTGCGATTAGATGTTCAACACCCTGTTCACGTTGCGTCTTGCCGTAGACCGATACCATTTTTGCGCTGAGCACTTCCTGGCGAAACGCGTCGACAACCTTTCCCCATACGATCACGTTGACAGGTCCTGCCTCATCCTCAATGGTGAGAAAAACCACGCCCTTGGCAGTGCCCGGACGCTGACGAACCTTTACGATACCGGCAAGACGCGCCATGGCACCATTAGGTATGGCGGCCCAGCTTTTCGAATCCATGATGTGCTGTTGTTTCAGGCGTTCTCGTAGCAGTGACAATGGGTGGCGTTCCAGAGTAAGCCCTAGGCTCATGTAATCAGCTACCGTATTCTCACCTTCGGTGGGGGTAGGCAGATCCAGTACAGGTTCGATGGCTGAGGCATTCTGCAAGAGTTCAGGTAAAGCTTCGACTCCGAGAAGATCCCACTGTGCCTGATGACGATCACCGCTGATGTTGGCCAGAGCACCGGCAATAGCCAGTGCTTGCTGATCGGTCTGGTTGATACCACTACGCCGTACCAGATCCGCAGCACTGGTGAACGGGCCGTTATTGCGTGCTTTGAGTAAACGATTTGCACCGGATACCGAGAGTTTTGACACAAGCCTCAAACCCAGGCGTACCGCGCCCTGTGGTAGGGCGTCTCTTGTATTCTGAATAACGGATGTTGCTTCTATCGCGTCTGATAGACTGCTGGAAGAGCTATTGTCATTAATTGAACAATGAAGCGAGTCAACAAGTGAATGATCCCATTCGCTTTCATTAACATCCACGGCAAGTACCTTGACACCGTGACGTCTCGCATCTTGTGTCAGATCGGATGGATCATAAAAACCCAGTGGCTGACTGTTGAGCATGGCGCATAGAAACGCTGCGGGTTCGTGGCACTTCAACCAGCATGAGACGTACACCAGCAAGGCAAAGCTTGCGGCGTGCGACTCCGGAAAACCGTACTCACCAAAGCCTTCAATCTGCTTGAAAATGGATTCCGCAAAATCCTCTTCATAGCCTTTGTTCAACATACCATCAACAACACGATCATGAAACTTCGTGATCTGACCACTTCGTCGCCATGCTGCCATGGAGCGACGCAGTTCATCGGCTTGTCCTGCCGAGAATCCGGCTGCGACCATAGCAATCTCCATGACCTGTTCCTGGAATACCGGTACGCCCAGGGTGCGTTCAAGCACTCGTTCCAGTTCCTTGTTGGGGTAGGTAACAGGCTCGATCCCCTGGCGACGCTTTAAATACGGATTGACCATGCCGCCTTGAATGGGGCCCGGACGAACAATGGATACTTCAATCACGAGGTCGTAGTAATTGCGTGGCCGCAGGCGTGGCAACATCGACATCTGCGCACGCGATTCTATCTGGAACACACCTATGGTATCGGCGCGACAGATCATGTCATAGGTAGGTGTGTCGTCAGCGGGAAGGCTTGCCATGGTATGACGGATACCCCGATAGGATTCAATCAGTTTGAAACATTTTGCAATGGCGGTGAGCATGCCTAATGCCAGTACATCCACTTTCAGCAAGCCCAGCTCTTCCAGATCATCCTTGTCCCACTGGATGATAGTACGATCGGGCATGGCAGCATTCTCGACGGGTACCAGCGTAGACAGGTCCCGATCAGAAATCACGAATCCACCGACATGTTGGGAAAGATGACGCGGGAAGCCCAGTAGTTGTTGTAACAGCCAGGTGAAGCGTTTGATGAGTGGGCTACCGGGATCAAAGCCCATCGCCTCCAGGCGTTCATCGATCATGTCAGTACCGTCCCACCAAGCGAGTGATTTGGACAAGGCTTCAATCTGGTCTTCTGAGAAGCCGATGGCCTTGCCTAGATCACGGATGGCGCTGCGTTTTCTATACGTGATGACCGTGGCTGCCAACGCGGCTCTGTGTCGACCATACTTGGCATAGATATACTGGATGACCTCTTCACGACGTTCGTGTTCGAAATCCACATCGATGTCGGGTGGCTCATTACGCTCTTCGGATATGAAGCGCTCGAACAGCATGCGTGTACGTGATGGATCGACCTCTGTGACACCGAGGCAGTAGCAAACTGCCGAGTTGGCCGCCGAGCCGCGCCCCTGGCACAAGATGCCTTCGCTACGGGCAAAGCGTACGATGTCGTGCACGGTGAGGAAGTAGGATTCGTACTGCATGTGGCCGATCAGTGACAGCTCGTGTTCCAGTTGTTGCTGTACCGACTCGCTATGGCCCTCCGGCCAGCGCCAGAGAGCACCTTCCATGGTCAGTTGTCTCAAGTATTCGGACGAGCTGAGATCTGCAGGTACTACCTCACGAGGGTATTGATAGTCGAGCTCTGCCAGATCAAAGGTACACAAGTCGGCAACACTGGATGCATTTTGCAAGCACTGCAGAGGATAGATGGAACACAAGGCCCGTACATCACGAAGATAGCGTTCACCATTCTGGAATAGTTGTCGGCCGGCGTCGTCCAGTGTGCAGTTATGTTTTATGCAGGTAATGATGTCCTGCAGTGCACGACGCTTGCGTTCATGCATGTGTACATCGCCAGCGGCTACCACCGGCATCTCATACTGTTCGGCGGCAGTGACTAGCCACTGCATATGCTTCTGGTCATAACTGCCATAGTGAAGTTCCAGTGCCACAAAGGTGCAGGGACCCAGAGAGCTGAACCACTGGAACCAGTGGTCCATACCTTGACGTTGTGCCGGCAGATAGGGTGGTACCAGTAACAGACAACAGCCGTCCAGTCCGGCATGGTCAATCATGTGGCGCGTGATTTCGTACTGGCCCTTGACAGCCTTGCGACGGGCATCGGTAATGAGCTGGCACAGACGAGCATAGGAGGCCAGGTCTCGTACGAGCGCTACCATGCGAAAGCCATCGTCCAGAGCGAATTCACTGCCGACGATCAACCGGAACCCTGTTTGTGTCATGACTCGTTCGTGAATCTTGCCGGGAGCCACTTCGGCGGTTTGCAGGGGTATTTCACGCTGGCTTGCATTGCTATTTCCGCAAGCCTGGTGCGAACCAGTTTCAGCAGGCGAAGGGGCGTCTGCCGTTTGCTTGCAGCTCTGCTGGTTAGTCTCGGCTGCCAGCTCTTTCATGCGTCCATAAGCGCGCACCACTCCGGCCATGGAGCACTCATCGGTAATCGCCAGCGCCGAATAGCCGAGCGCAACCGCCTGGTCTACCAGTTCTTCAGGGCGCGATGCGCCACGCAGAAAGCTGAAATTGGAGACGCAGTGCAGCTCGGCGTAGGCCAGGCTTTCACAGGTTTCAGACTGTATGTTCATACACTGGTATAAAATACAGTTATTATGCCAAAGGTCAATGCCTGGAAGGTTCTGGTGAGTTAGTCCTTAATTTGTGCACGCATCCCTTCGATCCATGCGTTAAAAAGCGTATCATTCGCTGAACACTCAAAAACACAGGATAGACACAACTATGCCCAGCAATCTGATACTGGATATCGGTAACGTCATCTGTAACTGGAATCCTGATGGACTGGTCGGATTGACATTTGATAACCCCGCAGATCAGCAGGAGGCATTGCGTGTCACAGTCAATACGCCTGACTGGCTGGCTCTCGATCGAGGGGATATGACTCTTGATGAGGCTATCTGGCGTGCACAGGCCAGAACGCATCTCGCAGATGAAGATGTCGCGAGCGTGTATGACAATCTGTGTGTGTCGCTCACGGCACTACCAGAGAGTATGGCTGCCATGGCTCGCGCACGTGATCAGGCTGTGCCGATGTACGTTTTGTCAAATATGCAGGCGCATGCCTGGGAGTACCTGCAGAAGACGTTTGAGTGCTTCAGTTGGTGCAAGGGCATTGTCGTATCGTGTGAAGCTCGTTTGATAAAGCCTGACCCTGCCATTTATCGGCATGTGTGTGACAAGTTTAGTGTCACACCCGAGAGCTGCGTATTTATTGACGATATGAAAGAGAACATCGATGCGGCTATCGCTTTCGGTATGGACGGTGTGCAAATGACTGATAAGCACAATGGAGGTGAAGTTATTGACGGTGTTGTGAGTCGTATCGTTGCATCCAGAAGCTAGTGTGTTCCTGATGGGAGTGCCGCGTTTTTGACGATGCTGTGACTTGAGCCACAACTTGGCGGAAATTGGTAGTGGACATGCATGGTCAGGCGGACATCCGCCTGCTCCGAGGGTGTAAAAACGAGGGTGGCTAACGTACACTTCGAATCAAGTATTTGCGATAGAGCGTCATGAGTGTTTCAACCAGTGAGTGTGAAGCGTCGCTACGACAAGACTACCGCGTTGTGCTTACAAAAATTCCCTCTTTATTCTGGAAATACCTGGAGTGTCACCATGCGAAGAACATTTTTTAAAACCCTGCTAGCGACTACCGTCCTGTCATTGGGTGCCATGAGTTCAGCCAATGCCGAGTTATCGGGTCCGGTTAACTACATTATCCCGTTTGGTCCTGGTGGCGAGTCAGACATCAGTGCACGTTTTCAACAGCCGTTCTTCAAAGAGAAATTTGGCGAAGATATGGTCATTTCCTACCAGCCAGGTGGTGGTGGTGCGGTGGGTTGGGCCTCATTGAACGGGCTCAATGGTGATGGGCAGACCATCATGGGTGTCAATCTGCCACACATCGTTATCAAGCCTGCTCAGAAAGATGTTGGATTTACAACCGAAGGTCTGAACACATTTCACTGGTTCCACTTTACGCCGGATGCCATCGTGGTTGAAGCTAATAGCCCTTATCAAACACTTCAGGATCTGATTGATGACGCCAAGGCCAATCCGGGTGCGGTGACCATGTCAGGTTCTGGCAAGGCGTCAGCGAATCACTTGGCGCAGATCAAGTTCGATAACATGGCTGACATCAAGACAACCTACGTGCCGTTCAAGGGAACCGGTGCTGCGGTTACCGCTCTTCTGGGTAAACAGGTCAAGGCGGAATGGGGCTATTCCACTGTTGGTGCAACTCAGGGCGAAGCGGTTCGAATGTTGGCCGTTGCCATGGAAGAACGTCATCCGTTGTTTCCTGAAGTCCCCACGTTCAAGGAACTGGGTTTTGACATGATCGGTGGAGCGTATCGTGGTATTGCACTGCCGGACAGCGCCAGTGACGAGACAACCCGGATGTGGAGCAGCATGATCACCGAAATCAATGAAGATCCTGCTTTCCGACAGCAGATGCTGGATGGTGGCTTCGCCATGCTGGATGTGAGCATCGACGAGATGGATGAGTTCATGGCAGCCAGAGTTGAAGAGTATCTGGCAGATGCTCGTGCAGCCAAGTTGATTGACTAAGTAGTCACCGTCCGTCGTGCTGATGACCACGCTCGATGCTCATCAGCACGTGTTACTCGTGTTTTTATTTAGAGAGAGTTATTGAAACGTTATGGACTTTGGTAGCTTTCTGTCAGCACTCACCCCACTGAATCTGCTCTTTGCATTATTTGGTGTGGTGGCGGGTACGGTCATCGGTTCCATTCCCGGCCTGACGGCCACCATGGCGGTGGCCGTACTGGTACCGATAACCTTCAGTATGGAGCCAGCGTCGGCTCTCATACTGCTAGGTGCCATTTATACGGGGGCTATCTACGGTGGTGCCTATGCAGCAATACTGCTCAATACTCCGGGAACCCCCTCTGCAATAGCAACCACCTTTGATGGCTATCCCATGGCAAAGCGTGGGGAAGGGGACCTTGCTGTCGCACTTGCCTGTTTCGCTTCAGTCACTGGTGGTCTGGTGGGTGCCTTAGCCCTGTTGTTTCTTGCACCACCGCTATCCAGAGTAGCGCTCGCCTTCGGCCCCGTAGAGTATTTCTGGCTTTCCATTTTCGGATTGTCTCTGATTGCCTCCCTGTCCAATGGCAATCTTGCAAAAGGTCTGGCAGGTGGTGCGCTGGGGCTTATCCTCTCTACCGTCGGTGTGGCTGAAGTGTCTGCTGATATCCGCCTGACGTTCGGCAGCCAGACCATGATTGGTGGTTTCGGTGTGGTGGGTGCATTGATCGGTTTGTACTGTATCCCGGTTCTTATCGACCTTGTTGCGGTACCTGAAAGACATTTGAAAGTGGATAAAGGTGTGGAGTCTGTGAAGATCATGGACGCCTTCAGTCTGGCAATGAAGTCCAAGGTTAACCTGATACGTTCTTCCGTTATTGGTACGCTGGTCGGGATTTTGCCCGGAGCCGGTGGTTCGGTTGCCGGCCTGGTTGCCTATTCCGAAGCCAAGCGAAACGCCAAGCCTCATCAGCGTTTTGGCGAAGGAGAGCCCGATGGCATCATAGCGACCGAGGCATCAAACAACGCCACTGTCGGTGGTGGCTTTATTCCGACACTGGTGCTAGGCATACCCGGTACACCACCGGATGCGGTCATTCTCGGTGCGCTGCTGGTTCAGGGTGTACGGACAGGGCCTGCGCTGTTTCAGTCTGGTGGCGGATCCATCGCCTACACGTTTATCTATGGTCTGATTATCGCGACCGTTCTCATGCTTCCGGTTGGGTTGCTGATTGGACGGTACGCCTATAAATCCATTGTGTCGATTCCAAAGGCCGTACTGGTACCCACCGTGGCCTTTATGACAGTCATCGGCACGTTTTCGATACGCAATAGCGTCTCGGATGTTGTCATCATGATTGCGCTGGGTGTCTTCGGTTGGGTGGTCGGACGGTTTGGTTTCGCAGCATCGCCCATTGTGCTGGGATTGATACTCGGGCCAATAGCCGAGCAGGGATTTGTACAGTCCTGGATCATCGGTTCTGCCACTAACAATTTGGCGGGTATGTTTTTTGGACGACCCATATCACAAGCGATAGTCGCGTTTACACTGCTCTCGCTGTTATATCCCTTGTTTGCCGCTTATCGTCAAAAGCGCTCAGCACCAGCTTCCGGGAGTGAGTCATGATCTCAACAACAGGCAATGTCAAAAGCGTTGCGGTGGGCTCGACTGTCGGTTCCCTGATTGTGGCGGCTTTGCTCGTTGCCATCGGATTCATCACGCTCTATGACTCAATGTCCTACAGCGACGTTGACTCCAAGGTGTTTCCACGTGCAGCGGCGATACTGCTCATTATTACGTCGATGATTTCCATCGTCATGACTCTGCTGAAACCTATTGCAGATGAAGGTTTCGGCACCGGGATCTGGTGGCGTCGAATACTGTTGGTGTGCTCGATGCTGGCAGCTTGCATCATAATGCCGAAGTTCGGGTTTATTGCGGCTAGTGCCGTTGCCTTTGTCGGTGCACTGATTGCCGCCATGCATGAAAAGTGGCGTGCAGTCAATGTTGTCATTTACGGTCTTTCAGGTGCGGTGGTTGTGGGTGGGTTTTACGCCTTGTTCAAGTTTGTCTTGAGTGTGCCGTTGCCATAGGCCAGGTATCGCACCGATATCCTGTTTCACTCAACTAGATCGGATCACTGGCAAGCACTTGCATTGCGGCCCGCCAGGCATCCTCTGCGTCAGGACCTACCTGATCGAACATCTGCTTGAGCAGTTTAGCCTGTACGCCAGTGAGCCGGGCCTCAAGGCGTCGACCACTGGGTGTCAGCTTCAGCATCTTGACCCGGCCATCATGGCTGGACTGTTGACTATCAACAAGCCCCATGCTGATGAGCTGTCGTAGCGGTACGTGCAGCGCTTGCTTGCTGATGGCCAGGGCATCGAGAAGATCAGCAACTGACGCATCGGGATCACGTCCGATGAAATAGAGAATGCGATGATGCGCCCGGCCTAGCCCCCGCTTGTCGAGCAGGCGGTCTGCGCGATTGGTGAAAGCCCGGTAGCCGAGATACAGTAGCTCGATCGCTTCCCTAATGTCTTCATCTTCTGATATGTCAACCATATTGACACGTTAGTGTTCAGTGGTTAATCTGTCAACAAGTCAACAATATTGACCTATATGGTTGTTGATGAAATTGTCTATTTGAGCCCTGTTGGGTAGTGGTGTTGGAGGGGAGGTAACATGCTGTGGTGAAAAGTCTGTCAAGCCGAATAGAGCGTCTTGTGGCGTCTCCTATTCGCGATATGCTCACGAAAATCGAGCATCACGAAATAGTCTCGTTTGCTGGTGGTCTGCCTGCTGCGTCCCACTTGCCTGATTTCGGCGGTGTTGTTAAACCTGATGTCCTTCAGTATGGCTCCTCAGAAGGAGAGCCCTTGCTGCGCAGCCACATTGCTAATGATCTTCGTCATCGGGGTCTTGACGTTGACGCTGATCAAGTAATCATTCTGTCAGGATCGCAACAGGGCATTGATCTTGTCGCCAAGCTTGTGATCGACGAGGGTACACCCGTAGCGGTTGAATCGCCGACCTATCTTGCGGCACTGCAGTCGTTCTCATTATTCGGAGCGCATTTTCTTTCTTTTGATGTGGACGATATTGATACGGCATTCACTCATTCGAAACCGTCACTTCTGTACGTAAACCCCACCTTTCGCAATCCGGATTCATTCGTATACACCGCCATTCAACGCCGAGCGCTTGCTGCTACCTGTGATGCACTTGAAACTATTGTTTTTGAAGACGATCCCTATCGAGATCTTGTCTATGAAACGTGTGAGCGCACGCCGGTGTGCGCATCAGTGCAAGAAACCCATTGGATCTATCAATCCTCGTTTTCCAAGACCATGGCACCTGGGCTACGTCTGGGTTATCTAGTCTGTTCACCAGAGCTTCACACGCCGCTTTTGCGTTTAAAACAGGCGGCTGATCTGCACAGTAATCGCTTGTCGCAGCAGTTGGTGCTGCAGTTGTTACAAGATGAGTCAAACGCTAGAAGAGTTGCAGCGATTTGTGACGACTACCGATTTCGTCGAGATCACTTCGATGAGATTCTCACCCGGCACTTCAGCGATTTGGCGAGCTGGTCGTCTCCAGCAGGTGGCCTGTTTTTCTGGCTGCGTTTGAAGACAAGGCGCGCGCTTGATACGCGTCAGCTCTTACCAAAAGCACTTGCAGAAGGTATTGCCTTCATGCCGGGAGAATTTTTTTTCCCGGATGGGCGGGACGCGGCTAGTGCCCTGCGCTTAAATTTCAGTCACGCCGATCCACTTGAATTTGAGCCTGCGCTTGAGAAGCTCGCTGGGATTCTCCGTGCGCATGTTCTAAAATAAATTGCATTAGGGGATACTCTCAGGTATCCGATTGGGGTAAGAGTACCAGGCAAGTTAGTATGAACTTCGATATTGAAGTCACCAGTCGATGCGATCAACAGGAACGCAGCGCAATCCTGGATCCTTTGATTGAATACAATATAGCCAAAGCGGGAGATATTGACCACATACCGCTGAATGTGCTGTTGCGCATTGATGACAAAGTTGTGGGTGGCTTGTGGGGGCGCACGGCATATTGCTGGCTGTGTATTGAACTTTTATATTTGCCAGAGCAACTGCGTGGGCAAGGTGTTGGCAGAACGATGGTCGCGATGGCTGAGGCTGAAGCGGTTTCCCGAGGCTGTCAAAACTCATGGCTTGATACTCATGAATTCCAAGCCAGGGGATTCTACGAATCAATTGGTTACTGTTGCTTCGGTGAGTTGCCCGATTATCCACCGGGCTTTGCACGCTACTTCATGAAAAAGGATCTCTCACGAGATCAATCATGATTTTTGTACGATGAGGTAAGTGTGCGGTTGAGGGTATTGATCATATTCCAGATGTCTGCAAGTGCAGTCAAGTTCAAGAAACAGTTTCAGGAATCCGGAAACACCCATCGTCGAATAGTAGAGTTCCGGTCCCATGGAGCTATCATTGTGTTCATCTTTTTCGTCAGTACCGCCAAAAGAAAATATCAACACGCCATTTCTGTTTAATCTTGAGATCAATCGGGTCAGTAGTTTTTCATGCTGATCGATGGGGATATGCCAGATGCTATCCCAGGCTGTGATGAAATCATAGGTGTGGGGCATGTCCCAAACGCATACATCCTGTTGGTAGAAGACAACGTCCGGGTGTCGCTCTTTAGCAAGGGTTATCATTTTACCAGAAACATCAACGCCTTCCGGATCAAAGCCACTGACAAGCAAAAGATCAATTAGACGTCCGGTACATCCACATCCAACATCAAGTGCCCGGCCTCGATTTTTGACGAATGACATTGCTTTCTTGTGTTGTGCTATGCCGTTTTTCCGGTCGAAACTGTCATTTACCCATAAGTCTGTTATCTGGTCATACGCTTCACCGATATCTGATGGTTTCATAAGTAATGGTAGGTCAAAGGGTAGGCGCAATGAGTGAGTCGGTATTGAATATACATAAAACGATTGCGTTCCACCTGGCACTCTTGCTCGATTTGAACAATATCTATTTCGTCAGTTGGGCTGCGGTTCTGGTTCCTGCCACTATCATGGTGTTGTTGCTTGTTGGAGCGGTAATTATTTTGGGGGCTATTGCCATCCGTCAAACTTGCAGGCACAGAAGCGTTTGCATCGTGGGGCAGCCGTGGCGATGGCGGGAACTGCAGGAACGATGATTCTCAGGGAAATGTAGCAATAAGTCTGTTGGGACTATAAACTCCGGCAATCCAGCCAGCAGTAGTAGGCGCAAAAAATGCACTGACAGTGATTTGCCATGAGTAAATTCATGAAACTTCGATATCTTGTACTAGTCGTTTATGTGTTCCTGGCCGGCTGCGGCGGCAGTTCTGATACAGCGGCAGAGCCCGGGGTATCGCTCGCGTTTGCCGATGAGCAAAGTGAGTTTCTGGTAGCCAATGCCGCTAGAGAAAATGTGATTGTCACCGAATCGGGATTGCAGTACGAGGTGCTGACTGAGGCGGAGGGTGCGAGACCCACACCTCAAAGTAACATTACTGTCCACTATGTAGGCACGTTGATCGATGGCACCGTATTCGACAGTTCGGTTGCTCGTGGTCAGCCTGCCACTTTTCAATTGAGTGGGACAATCGCTGGTTGGGTAGAAGGTTTGCAGCTGATGAGTGTTGGCAGTAAATTCCAGTTCTTCATACCCTCAGATCTGGCCTACGGCGATAGAGGAACCGGGTCTGTCATTGACCCTGGTGATACGTTGATATTTGTGGTTGAACTTCTGGAAATAAATTCCAACTGATCTAACTCAGATGCGGTATCAAACGTAACGCTGAATAAACTGCATGATGCGCTTACACGCGCTTTCAAGTTCTTCTCCGTCCACGCACAAGCCGATACGCACGAGATAACGCCCCCCCGGGCCGAAGCCATCGCAGGGTAATACCGACACATCCATTCTCTCCAGAAGAGCGACTGCAAAGTCGAACGCCGTAGTATTCAGTGCTTCAATATCCAGTAGTATGAACATACCTTGCCCGGGATCAATCAATCTGGCAGGTTCAGGATTATGCAGTTGGCCTATAGCTAGCTGCCGTCGTTCGTTCATAATGTTACGTACTGTTTCCGGAGTTCGTGTGGATTGTTCTATTGCGGCAATTGCCGCATCCTGAATGAAGGGTGCAAGGCCATAGTGCATGCACACCGACAGGTTTCGTAAATGTTCTGCCAGGGCTTCAGGGCCGATGGCCCAACCCATGCGCCAACCCGTCATGCGATGAGACTTGGAAAGGCTGCCGATGGTGATCAATATATCTTCGGCACCCGGTAGCTCATGGGGCAGGTCGATGGAATCCGGCGCGACGATATCGAGATACACGGCATCCAGTATCACCCAGATGCGTCGTTTTACGCAGGCCTCAACAATAGTCTTTAGCTGCGCCTGGCTATATCGGCTTCCCAATGGATTGTTAGGTGCGTTGAGCACCACTGCCCGGGTACCATCAGTGATGGCATCCAGTATCTTCTGCTCGTCGAGCTGATAGCCATTAGCTGCCTCCACCTGCACAGTAACTACGGTAGGGCCCGGTGCACCAAAGGTTGCCTGGTAGGTCGTGTAGTAGGGTGCTACCAGAATGACCTCATCTCCCTGCTCCAGAAGTACCTGAGCCACTGAGAACAAGGCATTCTGCGCACCGGCAAACACGGTAACCATGGATTCAGTCACCGACTGGCTGGTTAGCCGTTGATGGTAGCTGGCTATGGCTGAGCGCAGACGAAGCTCGCCACTGACATCGACGTAATGGTGTCGCCCAGACCTGAGGCTCTCTACAGCAGTATCGACAATGAGCCTGGGCGTAACTTCGTGTACTTCCTGCCCAATGCTCAGCAGGGTGACTTTGTCTCCGGCACTGACGCGCTCGGTCGCCATTGTGTGTACCGCCCAGGGATCGATATGCACCCCTTCGGTGGCTTCACTTTTTTCCTGGATTCGCGTCGTCAGAGATGAAAATTTCATCTGTTGAGTATACCGATCTGTCTTTGTGCGCGTCAGGTATTCACAAGATAGGCGCGAGTGATCAGTCGGAGTGGTCCGCCAGTTTGCAAGGCGTTGAATGGATAACAGGTTATCAGCACCAGCCCCGCTTGATCGGTGGAGATCTGCAGTATCTCTTTGCTGGAATCGACAACAAATGAACTGTCGAAGCGGTAGCGCAATGTGCGTCCATCAGCGACTTGCAAGTCAAAGCGGGTCTGTTGATTGGCGTGTTCCAGAAAGGCAAGATGGGTGTCCCGATGCCCGCCCACAGCAATCGTCTGCGCACCGGAGTTTGCTAGATTACCCGCCACCAGCCCCGGTCCGAATGCCATCGCCTCGCCAGAAGCATTGTCCAGCACAATAAGCGACTGTGCGTCGGATTCTTCGTCAAGGGTATAGCTCAAGCGTGCTGCAGCTCTGGTGTCTGCCCAGCTCCACGGTCTGACGGGCTCGCCGTGCTTCAATGACTCCTCCCATGCCTGCTCCATAAGCCATTGCGCCGCATGTGCCTTGACGTCAAGATAGGCCGCGCGGGAACCGCCAATTGCCGCAACGGTAAGAGCGCATACGCCTAACGACAGAAAAAGACATGATCTGGAGCCAGAGGTGCGAAGATTTGGCAATAGACCGAGGGTAATTCTGCGTGTACTCACGGGATTTTCACGTTGAGTGCTTTCAGGTTTCTGCGTTGGTGTCCGGACAGGCGTATCAAGGTAAACCCGGACATTGCAAAAAACGCACTGAGCCATCCCAGAGTATCCACACCGGCAGACCCCTGGGGCATGGCAAGATTCATCATCTGGTTACCGTGTGGAACAAGGCTCGCCACCTCCGTCGACTGTTGCGATGTATTGATGGGTCTGACGGGTTGCTCGTTCACGGCAACAAAGCTGGTATACGGCGTCAGCAGTTGTGCGTTTAGTGCCAGTTGAGTAATAGCACTCTTGTGCAAGTGGGCATCTTTCGCATAGCGTTGCTCGTCGAGCAGACTGGCGACCTTCAGCCGGGTCCAGAATAATTTAACGGCGGGAACAATATCAGATGATGATTGTCCCTGGCCGATCTCAAGCCGCTGTTGCCATGATTGAATGTCACCGTTGGATTGCCGGTCGCCAGTGATCAGAATGGCGGTGGTTTCGGGGCTCACACGGGCCGCAAGCATTTGTGGTTTGTCTGCGTATAGATCGGGTATCGGATTGGGATAGATTTCACCGCGTCCACCGATAAACTGGACCGACACATCGGTTATTACCGGATTGGCTAGATGCGACAACAGTCGTTCAATGGCATTGGCTGCAGATTGACTGTCCGGAATGTTAAGCGCTATGCCCCTGCCAACCTCTGCGGCCTTGTTGAGAAACCACTGGTTGGGTGCGCTGCCTATACCGATAGTAAAAAGTCGGCTATCGCCGAGTTGGCGTTTGATATCCAGCAACAGCGTCTCCTCGTAACCGACGCTGCCGTCGGTCAGAAACACAATCTGCTTCAAAAGTCTGTTATCGCTATCGGGCCTGGACTTTAGCGCTATTTCAAGAGATTCTTGCATTTCAGTACCACCACCAGCATCAAGCGCTTTTGTGAAGCGCCTGGCAAGCTTGAGATTCTGATCCGTGGCGGCACGCGAGTGGGGAAATAGTGGGTGGCTATTATCATCGAAAGCAATGATGTTGAAGTGATCTTCCGGCTGCAGATTATTCAGGGCAAACTGCACTGCGTTGCGAGCTGCGAGGACCGATTCGCCGGCCATTGAACCAGACTTGTCGACGACAATCACAAGCTCACGGCGAGCTGTTTTCTGTGGCGCTTGAGTAACGGGTGGGTTCAATAGAATCTGGGCATATCGCTCTTGTTCATGTTCACTTAAATACACTTCACTGTTTGTTTTGTCGCTGTCGACGACTGGCCAGCTGATCATCACATCTCTGTCCATCGATACGTTATTCAAGGTGATTCCATTTTCATGGATAGCCATGACATGCGAATCGCTTGAAACGCCTGTGTAATCCCCGATGTCATCAATGCTGAAATTAAGCGTCAATCGAGGGCCACGCTGTTGTTTCAGGTTGCTGAAGGCTCCGACAACGTTCTGAGGGTCGATCGTTAGTTCGTTGGTGTACCGGGGTGTATGAGTAGTGGGAAGGGTGAGTGATCGGGATGCTGGCGTTGCATTCACTGGCAGCATAACGGTCAGGGTAACGCTCAAGTGACTGTCAGGTGCAACGGTGGCAACATCCATGGTAAACAGGTTAGGGCGTTGTTGCTCGACCAGGCCTGTGATCTGCCCAGAATCACTGGCCGCTTCAAAGGTCTCGCGTGCCTCGTGCCGTTCCATGATGCGACCATGGATAACCCTGTCGCCAGTGTTGATGATCAGAGCCTGTACAGCCGCCGACTCGGGTAAGGGAAACAGGTAGCGAGCTTGCATCCATTGATCACTGGTATTGTGGAAGGTCTGTGTCAACGTCATCTGTGCAAGCAGACCGCGAACCGAGACGTCCATAGTGGCATTGAGCTGTACAGCGTCAATCTTACTGGTCGCGCTGCTTAATAGCAGAGTACTACCCTTGACGAGGTCAAGGTTTCCGGCGGTTCGTTCATTGGCGCTTACCGCGTGGCTCAGTGTGGTGGATACAAAGAGCAGCGCCGTGAACAATGGTTTCAGATAGGTGAGGGCTGAAGCGGAATGCTGCGTCAGGATGTGTGTATGGGTATGATGCATGGTCTCTGTCTCGTCGAAGTTAATTCCTTTGAGACAGTAGACGCTTGCAATGAGACATTAGCGTGGTCAAGTATGGTCAGACGTCTTGTGAAAAGTGATGAATCATGACCGGGGGAGTCCTTTGACGAACGATGCTGATATTCCAAGACGTATAGTGCTGGTAGAAGATGAGGTTGCGCTCAGGGACAATTACACCCTCGCTCTGAGCAAGGTCGGATTTGATGTGTCCGGGTTTGCCAATGCCGAGTCTGCGTTGTCTTCGGTCAGGCAGCGGTTGCCAGATCTGGCTATCATCGATATCGGTCTGGGCCGTGACAGCGAGGCAGGATTTGAATTGTGCCGTGCGCTACGTGAAATCTCAGCCCGGCTGCCGATTATTTTTCTCAGTGCGCGAGATAGTGAACTGGATATCATCTCGGGATTAAGACTAGGGGCTGATGACTATCTGACCAAAGACATCAGTCTTGCCCAGTTGACCGTACGGGTAAACTCTTTGCTTCGTCGAGTTGATGCGTTTACCCTACCGGACGACGAGACGTCCATCAGGAAGGTCGGTCATCTGGAACTTAATCAGGAGCGACTGGCTGCCCGATGGCGTGAACAGGCAGTGGAGTTGACGGTAACTGAATTCTGGATTGTAGACTGTCTCGCTCGGAATCCAGGTCAAGTGAGAAGTCGCCCACAACTAATGGATGCTGCGAATATCGTACTGGATGATCAGACGATAACGGCACATATCAAGCGGATTCGCGCAAAATTCATGGCACTCGATGACACCTTCACCAGTATTCAGACAGTATACGCATTGGGTTACCGATGGATGGATGAGCTGCTGTATTAAACCCATGGGAGAAATTGTGCGTTCTTACGAAAGCCTGCGAATCACCTCTCCATGTGATTCTACGAAAGAAATCCCAACCCTGGGCGGTGCTCCTTCATCTTTGCGCGGTAGTATGGCCGTTCCGCTCAGTCAGGGCTCCACAGCACGACATTTCCGGAATACCGCCCTGGCGGTGATATCCGCCTGAATTAGTGCGATTCTCATTGTGTTTAGCTTTCAATGAAGCTTCGTTCACAGATGCTCGTGGCCGCTGCGTTAACGCTGGTTGTGCCCTTTGTCGGCTGGCAGAGTGTCAAGCAGTTGTATGTAGCGTTACAGCAGACACGTATTGATGAGCAGACGTTGAAAGTTGCCAACATGCGTCTGGCGCTGTCCGAATCAACACCGGTCACGCGCTGGCTCGAGCCCGCGCTGGAACAAGGATCAGAGATGGATTGGTATGCTGAATCATCTCAGTATCCACTTTTCCTGGACGGTTATGACGATGACTGGAAAACGTTGACAGGCGATTGGTATGTATACCCGGATAAATCAAAGAAAGCCATTCCACAAGTTTCAAGTTCCGGCGTAGAAACCGCTGTTAACCCTGATACAGACACCGCGACAGCTGTAAACCAGTTGAGGTTCCGGGTGGCAACGCGGGATCAACAGCTTTTTCTATTTATCAAGGTGACTGATAGTGAGCTTGTCTATCACACGATTCCCTTGTTCAAATCTGATGCTGGTGAGGGTGAACAGCCAGATCGTTGGGAGCAACTGGTTAACGGCGATTCAGTGGAGATCGCTGTTATCCGGGCTGAAGGTGGCAGTGAGCATGGGTTGTTCAGAGCCATTGCTCCTGGACCTGTCGTGGCGGTCACGGGTTCGGATCGAGGCAATGTGCTAGCCGGCAGCGATTTACGTCAATGGCGGGGCTTCTGGTCACGAACTACCGACGGATACCAGTTGGAAGTCAGCCTTCCGTTACCCGGCAACGGGTCGGCAGTAGGTATCTCGGTTGTCGATATCGATGAGCAAGGAGAGGAGCGCAAGCGGTGGGTTGGCAGTACAAGTCCGGATATGCTGGCTTCAGGACTTTCTACACTGCTACCCGGTACGTCTCCCCGAGTGTTCCATGCCAGTGACATTGCGCGGCGTCGACTCGAAGGATGGACCAGTGAAGGGGTCAGAGCGCGATTGTTTGATGCAAGAGGCTGGCTGGTTGCTGATGTCAACAATTTGTACACCACGATCCAGGACGACTTTGCTGATGAGCGAGCAGGCTCGTTTGATGGTGTGCTGGATGCTTTGTTGTTCCGTGTGTTTTCTTTCATGGTCGCTGATGATCTGCCACTGCTACCTGAACGTCGAACAACCTCGATTACATTAACTCTCAGTGAGCCAAGACGTGCAATGGTTGGCAACAATATGTCGGTGACATCGCGTTACGTAACTGATGAAAACGATCGAGTGCTCGGCACCCTGGCACCGATCGGTCAAGATCCGCAGCGCGCCTACCTACTGCTGGAGGCGAATGAAGAACATGCGTCAGCTTATGCCGGTAGTCAGCTGGCGCGTTTATTCAGCTTGCTGTTGTTAGTGAGTCTCGCCTCTGGCTGTGGATTGCTGGTATTTGCCTTGTTGCTGTCCTCACGCATTCGCCGTTTATCACTTGAAGCACAACAGGCGATAAGTATCGATGGACGTGTCAGTGAGTTAACCGGCAGTGATGCTCAGGATGAGATAGGTGATTTGTCGCGTAAACTGTCAATGTTACTATCGCGATCCGCTCAGTACACCCAATACCTGGAAGCCTTGTCCAGTCGATTGTCACATGAGCTTCGAACGCCCCTGTCAGTGGTACGCACGTCACTGGAAATTCTGGATGTCGAAAAGCTGGATGAACAGTCACAGGCCCTGATCGATCGTGCCCAGGGAGGTGCAGACCGACTGGGCAGAATCATAAAAGCGCTTGTGGATTCGACCCGACTGGAGCAGAGCGTGCGGAGCTTGCGAACCGAGACGGTAAATCTGGATCAGTGGCTCAAGGCCAGCGTCAGTCTGTACCAACAAATTCATCCAGACATGCAATTTGTCTTGCGCCATAAAAATACGGCATCGCTGAATGTAACGGTATCGCCTGAAATGCTGCAACAGGCGATGGACAAGCTGGTCGACAACGCGGTCAGCTTTTCGACGGGAGATACTGTGGTCCTTCAGTTGGCTGTCGACGAGAGTGAGGCGATACCTAACGCACAATTGTCCGTGGCAAACCGTGGTCAGGCGATTGATGAAGCCCTGTGCGTTCAGTTTTTCGATCCGCTCGTATCGCATCGAATATCGTCTGGTGATGATATGCATTTGGGACTAGGCCTGTATATCGTACGTCTAATTGCAGAGAGCTCGGACGGAAAGGTGTTTGCCTACAATCGATCCGGTTGGGTGGTATTCGGCCTTTCGCTGCCCCTAACGTGACACAATATCCTGATGAGTGAAACACAGCATCCGATCATCTCCGTCCGCGGACTGACCAAGACATACAAAGGTGGCCATCAGGCTCTCAAAGGTATCGACCTTGACATTCGCCAAGGCGAAATTCTGGCTCTACTGGGGCCCAATGGCGCTGGAAAAACAACCCTGATTTCTACCATTTGCGGCCTCGTCATGCCAACGTCGGGAACGGTTACCGTGGGCGGTTATGACATCATCAAGAACTACCGTGAGACGCGAACACTCATCGGTCTTGTTCCTCAGGAGCTGACGCTGGGTGCTTTCGATGTTGTTGTGGATACAGTGAGGTTCAGTCGCGGATTGTTCGGGATGGCACCTGACAATGCCAAAATCGATGAAATACTGTCTGAGCTCTCGCTATCCGACAAGAAAGACTCCATTGTCACTCGCCTGTCTGGAGGTATGAAGCGGCGTGTACTCATTGCAAAAGCACTCGCTCATGAGCCCCGTGTGTTGTTTCTGGATGAACCCACAGCCGGTGTCGATGTCGAGTTGCGCAAGGATATGTGGGCGCTTGTCGAGAAGCTGCGGCAAACAGGCGTCACTATTATTCTTACCACTCACTATATCGAAGAGGCTGAGGAAATTGCCGATAGAGTGGGGGTGATCAGTGATGGACGACTTCTCATTATCGATGACAAAACGAACCTGATGAGTTCGTTGGGTAAAAAGCAGTTGATGATAGACCTTCGCACCCCGATACAGGACATACCCGAGTCGCTTGGCTCGTTTGAGCTGGAATTGTCGAAAGAGGGGGACAGGTTAACGTATACCTTTGACACGCAAGGAGATCGTACCGGGATTACAGCGCTGCTGCAGGCAATGAACGAAGCAGGGTTGGGCTTGAAGGATCTGAATACGTCACAAAGTTCGCTGGAAGATATTTTCGTTAATCTGGTGGGGAAACACAGACCATGAACGTTGAAGCTGTCAAAGCCATCTATATCAACGAGATGCGCCGTACACGCAAGACGCTCATGCAGAGTGTTGCCTCACCAGTCATCTCCACAGTGCTGTATTTTGTGGTGTTTGGCTCCGCCATTGGCTCCCGGATTCAATCGGTGGAGGGCGTAAGTTACGGCTCATTCATTGTGCCCGGGCTTATCATGTTGTCTCTGTTGACTCAGAGTATTTCCAATGCCTCGTTTGGTATCTTTTTTCCCAAATTTACGGGTACCGTGTACGAGATTATGTCCGCACCGATCTCATTTTTTGAAGTGGTACTGGGATACGTCGGTGCGGCTGCCAGTAAATCTCTGATCATCGGTGCAATCATTCTTGTTACCGCGTCATTTTTTGTCGATCTACGAATAGCGCACCCATTCTGGATGCTATTTTTCCTGATCATGACCTGCATAGCGTTTAGTCTGTTCGGATTTATCATCGGACTGTGGGCAGATAATTTTGAGAAACTGCAACTCATACCGCTGCTGGTGATAACGCCTCTGGTTTTTCTTGGAGGCAGTTTCTACTCAGTCAACATGTTGCCCGAGTTTTGGCAGAAGGTTACCTTGCTTAATCCGGTGCTGTATCTGATTAGTGGCTTTCGCTGGAGTTTCTTTGAAGTATCTGATGTGAGTGTGACACTCAGTCTTGTCATGATTACCGGTTTTCTGCTGGGGTGCATGGCTATTATCTATCTGATGTTCAAGACTGGCTACAAGCTCAAGCAATAGTGGTCTGCGGGCTCCCGGGAGAGCTACTACGCACACGCCGGTAATGACTTGATTCCTGTTGTCACCTGCGAACACGGAATTCCCCGCCAAAGACGTCATTCCTTGTAAGGCTGAAATCCATTCGTGTCAATAGAGCCTATAATTCAGGGTATGACTACCTCCGATCTGACGCTCGAGCGTAACCTCAGGCTCTTCCCACGCTATAAAGCTGCCTCCAGCGTATTGCCCTGGATGCCGGTGTTTTTTCTGTTTTTTATCGAACGGGTGACGTTGGCCGATGCAGTGTTGTTGGGCTCGGCTTACTATTTTTCCGTTTTTCTTCTGGAAGTGCCATCCGGGTATTGTTCGGATCGATTGGGTCGTCGCCCTACGCTGATCCTCGCCTCTGTCATGACGGTCATGGCATGTTCAACGTTTCTGTTCGCGAATTCATTTGGCGCGCTAGTGAGCGCCCAGATATTGCTCGCTGCGGGTATAGCCTTCCAGTCAGGGAGTGATAGTGCACTGTTGTATGATTCGCTATGCGCCCTTGATCGACAGCAAGAATACACCGAACGAGAAACAGTAGCTCAAAAATGGAGTATGACCGCATTGGCCTGTTCTTGCCTGTTGGGAGGTGCGTTAGGCCTGATCGATTTGCGGCTTGCTTATTTGGTGGCTTTACTGGCAGCCGTCGTGACCGTCATTCAGTGTGTCATGTTTGCAGAACCTCCTGTCGACGACGATGCTAAAGCGGCTGGGTTCATTGATCAGATGAGAAACACTTTTGGCTATTTCTCCCATCCGTTGCTCGGCTGGATGCTTGGTTTTTTCGTCATTGGCTACTCACTGGAACACATGCCCTATGAGTTCTATCAACCCTATCTGAAGCTTCTGGGCGAAACCTCAATGCTATCCTGGTTAGCTGACAGCTCAGCGCCGATGGTGTCTGGCATTGTTATCAGTGTTTCCATGTTCGGTGGAGCTGTCGGGGCTGCCGTCAGTCAGCGCTTGATTGACAGAGTCGGGTTGCGTGCATTGCTGCTTGCCAGTATTTCTGTTCAGGTGATTATTGTCGCCGGGCTGTCACTGGTCTTGCACCCGTTCATGCTGGTACTCGTCATGTTCCGTAATTTTTCCATGTCAATGGCTCGTGGGCCGATGCTGGGCGCCATTGCACCCCACGTCCCCAGCGCACAGCGGGCTACATTTCTTTCAGTGTTGAGCTTGGCTGGCCGAGCAGCGTTTTCAGTGACGCTGGTAATACTTTCAGTGTTTGTTGTTGGTGAGGATGTGTTGAACTGGCCTGCCTTGTCTCAGCTATTAGCATCATCGGCATTGTTGGGTGTTTTAATGCTGGTATTACTGTTTTTCTGGTCGGCTCGGGTACGCAATCAATTCAGGTTGGATTCCAGAAAATCAGACTAAGGGTGTGTTCCAGTTCGTTTAAATACGCTGAATCTATTGGCTCTTGCAGTTTGCACCTATCCATCCACCCCGGAATTGCTCTTCGAGTCTTAACGATTTTTCGATTTCTCATAGGTTCATGTCTGGCGGACGACGTGCAGGCCAGTCTGTTGCAAGATGGTACGCCTGACCGAAGCGCAGCATGTCGCCATCCATGCCGTAGCGACCCATCAGTTGTAGTCCGGTTGGCAAGCCATTCGCATTGAAACCTGCAGGTATTGACAACGATGGTAGCCCGGCAAGTGATGCCGGTACTACAACACTCATCCACTCGTGATAGGTTGTCATTGATATTCCCTGAATAGTGTTTACCCAGTACTCTTCTGCCTTGAATGGAAAAACTGCAGCGCTTGGAAGACAGAGCACGTCAACCGTGTCAAACAACTCGGCAGCTCTGGCAAACCAGTTTGATCGTACGGTACTTGCTTTATGCAGTTGTGGGCCTGTAATAGCGAGTCCGCGTTCAATTTCCCATTGAGCCTCCGGCTTGAGTTGAGATCGCTTGACAGGGTCTTTGAACAGCTCTACCAGTCCGCTCGCCACAACATGACTGCGCAAGGTGCACCAGGCATCGAACAATTCGTGTAGATCAATCGCAAGCTCAATGGCGTGCACTTCGCACTCAAGGGTTTCAAATACCGTCAGCGCTGATCGACACAATCCTTGAATATCATCCTGCATAGGGTAGTGTCCATTGGCATCGCCGATCCAGCCAATGCGCTTCCCCACCAGTGAAGGCGTGGGGTCAGCCTGCAAGCATGCTGCAAAAGATGTGTCGACTGGCAGACTCCAAGGCTGATTGGGAGCATGGGCGCACAAGGTATCTAGCAGTTGCGCAATATCGATAATGGATCGACCCATTGGCCCGCTGGTCGCCAGTGGAAACAGACATGAATCTGTTGCCTTGTCATTGGGAATACGGCCGGCGCTTGGACGGAAACCATAGATGTTGTTGAATGCTGCCGGATTTCTGAGTGAACCCATCATGTCTGAGCCGTCTGCAACAGGCAGTAATCTTGCCGCGAGTGCTGCTGCTGCACCGCCGCTTGACCCTCCTGCTGACAATTTCAAATCGTAGGGGTTGCGGGTTATTCCGTATACCGGATTGTAGGTATGGCTTCCCAGACCAAATTCCGGAGTGTTGGTCTTGCCAATAACGATAGCGCCAGCATTGCGCAAGCGACTCACCATCGAGCAGTCCGACGATGGCACATTGGTGGCAAAGAGTGGTGAGCCGAATGTAGTCACGAGGTCTTGTGTTTCCGCAAGATCCTTTATGGCAATTGGTATACCGTGCAACCACCCTGTTGCTGGAGACTGGTCAGCCTGGCGTGCTTCGTCTAAAAGTTGCTCTCGTGGGCGAACGGCAACGATCGCATTCAAACCGGGATTAACGGCATCGATGCGGTCCAGATAGGCTTTCATGAGTTCGACGCAGGTGAATTCACCTAACGCCAGCTTCGCTGACAGCTCAACAGCGCTAAAGCCAGTTAGTTCAGTCATATCGATCTGTCACTTCCTTGTTGATATTAATTCGAGCCAGAAGTAGGGGTGGCGAACAAGCCCGTCGCTCAGGATTCGCCACGTGCCATGGCGGAACGTTTGTCAAACCACGGATGAGTATTTTCAATTTCAGCGCATAGTGACATTAACAAGGCATCCTCACCAAATGCACAGGCCAGATGTATGCCTATTGGTAAGCCGTCAGCTGTCCAGCCAAGAGGCAGGGAAGCAGCAGGCTGCCCAGAGGCGTTGAATATAGCAGTGAACGGTGAGTAAGCAAAAACGCCATCTGGCCCGAGACGGTAGTCCAGATAGTCCTCGCGATTATGGTCAAATCGTCCCAAGAGTGCAGGTGGTTCAGCTAGTGTGGCACACAGGATGACATCCACAGCGTGCGGGTTTTGAGCGCGGTGAAACAGAGTCGCCATCTCACGGCCAAAACTGTGGACTTGACCCACAGCCGCGAGGTAGTCGCTACCACTGATGCTTTGAGCGTACTCCCTTGCTGATCGGGCGACAGGTTCGATGTCATCTGTGCGCAATTTCCCGCCAGTTCGAGAGAGGGCACGATCGATCCATAAAGCAGTACCGCAAGCAACGATATCTGTCCAGGCATGCATCATCGCATCGACATTGACGTCAGGTTGCAACGGTACAATCTCATGTCCGAGATTTTCCAGCGCAGCACCGGTATCAACTACGGCTTGTCTTACTGCTGGATCAATGGCTTTCCCGGTAAAACTGGTATCAACAAGTCCGATTCGCAAACGAGCGGGAGTTGATAAAGTGGCTGCATGAAACGAATCCGACATCGCTGGGGGATGGTAGGGAGCGCCCTCATCAGCACCTGATACGATATCAAGGAGTATTGCCTGATCGCGAACACTGCGTGTCAGAAACCCATCGATGGCCATTCCGGCCCAACCTTCACCAGAGTAGGGGCCATCGGGAATGCGGGCACGAGTTGGCTTGAATCCGAACAGTGCACAAGACGCAGCAGGTATGCGCACCGAGCCGCCTCCATCAGACCCATGTGCCGCCGGAACGATTCCTGCTGCCACAGCCGCGCCTGATCCGCCAGACGAGCCACCGGGGGTTCGTGAAAGATCCCATGGGTTGCATGTAGGTCCACCATACACCCGCGCTTCAGTTGCCGAGCCTATGCCACCTTCAGGGGAGGTGGTACGTCCAAAAATCACAAGTCCGGAGGCTATTAAACGATCTACAAGAATCGAGTTTTGATGGTAAGTGGTGTTCTTGAGTAATCGGGATCCATTGTGTGATGGCCAGTCGATGGCTTCTGATCCGAGATCTTTCAGTAAAAATGGAACGCCGTGTAGTGGACCGGAAGGTAGCCCTTCGCGAATATGTTGTCTGGCAAGCTCACCGTTGACATGTACAAGGGCGTTGATCGCCGGATTGCGTTCTTCAGCCAGCGACAGTACAACGTCCAGAAGTTCCTCAGCGCTGATCTGCTTTGTCGCCACCAACTGCGCCAGTGCGATTGCATCGAAAGAATCAAAACCATCGATCAATGGCATTACCTTAACCGGAATATGATGGTTGGATCGTGATCAGGCCGGCTGCAATATCGAGGAGGCGGCATTGTTTTCAAGCCTGTGCAGTTTTTGTCGAAGGCGAAATCGTCGTAAGCGTGACAAACGATCGATAAACAGTTTACCTTCAAGGTGATCAATTTCATGTTGAAGGCACACCGCTTTCATACCGTCAAATTCTTTTTCAAACAGCTGGCCTTCCTGATTCTGTGCTCTGATACTAATCACTCCGGAACGGATGACCTTGGCTGCAACGCCTGGTATCGACAGGCAGCTCTCCTCAACTATCGCAAAGCCGGCTTTTGCCAGAATGACAGGATTCATGAAAACTTCAGGATCGTTTTGTTTGTCGGATAAATCCATGACCAGAATTTGTGTTGACTGGCCCACCTGTGGAGCACAAAGGCCAATGCCCGACGTTGAATAGAGCGTCTCGATCAGGTTTGCCACCAGCACTTGTGTGGATTCGTTGAAGTCTTCAACAGGTTTTGCACGCTGCCGGAGTATAGGGTCCGGGTATTCGACAATTTCTAGTTTGGCCATAGGATTCAGGCTATTGATTTGCTGTTTTCAATGCTACCTGCGCGGGTAACTCCCACATCGGTTATCAGCTTGTTTTTGATAAGCGGGTAGGCGGCTGCAATGGTAACAATGAGAAGAATGATTTCAATGGCGTAGACAACAATGTATCCGCTAGCAATACCCCAAAGTTCTGTATCACCGTTTTGTACCGCAGCATTGACGACATCTCGAATTACGCCGCTTAGCGCTATGGCGATACCTGCAGCAGTTGCCTGCACTGCACCCCAGGAGCCCAGAGCAAGTCCTGCCTGATCCTCGGGAGCTCGGTTCATTGTGGCTGTGAGGGTGCCATGACCAAACAGAGCAGCTCCAAAGCCGATCATGAAATTACCCAAAAGGAATAGTGATGGTGTACTTAACGGCGCTGCCAGCATGACGAAGGCAAAAGCGGGCAGACCGACCAGAGCACCGCTCAATACCATGCGATAAGGATCGCCACCCTTGCCGAGAATTCGCGAAGCCAGACCGAATCCCAATAACCCCCCAAAGGCAAGAAGTGCTGTTAATTTTGTCGTAGCACTAACAGACATATGGAGTACATGACCCCCAAAAGGTTCGAGAAGAACATCTGCCATCCCGAAAGCTAAGGTTCCGAAGCCGACGATAACCAGTTGCCTGATAGCACCATCACCAGCACAGAAGCGATTCCATGATTCACTGAATGTGGGATCGATTGTCGCGACTTTATCTTTGCCTTGTTGCAGCGTTTCTTGTTGCCACATGGCCGTAAAGTTCAGAAATACGGTCACTACAGCAGCGCCCTGAATGACTCTGACAAGCTGTCCCGGGGAAAAATCCTCGAGCACAGCACCAAATATCAATGCGCTGACTAACATTCCCAACAGCAGAGTGACGTACATAAGCCCGACAACTTTGGGATGTGATTCTTGCGGGGTAAGGTCTGTAGCCAGAGCCAAGCCTGCAGTTTGTACAGTATGAACACCTGCGCCAACAAGTAAAAAAGCCAGCCCTGCCGATGCGTGGCCAAGCCACACAGGCCAGTTCGTGGATTCGCCCTGTTGCCCGAGAATCAGGAGGGCAAAAGGCATGATGGCAAAGCCACCGAACTGTAATAGTGTGCCTTTCCAGATAAAGGGCACTCGACGCCAACCCAGAGCACACCGGTGGGTGTCAGACTTGTATCCTATGAGTGCGCGGAACGGAGCGAAGATCAGGGGGAGTGCCAGCATGACTGCGACCACCCAGGATGGCACATTCAGCTCTACGATCATGACACGATTGAGCGTGCCAACCAGCAGTACAAGGGCCATACCTACTGACACCTGAAACAACGACAGGCGAAGCAGACGTGAAAGTGGCAGGTCTTCCGTTGCGACATCAGCAAACGGAAGAAAACGAGGCCCCATGGAAATCCATGAAGCCAGCATTTTGGTTCCCGGACGTTTCATGCCCTGATGGTCCTTTTAGTCGTCTTTCAGTAACGGAATGCCAAACATTGACGAAAGCGGAGTCGGGTTGTCTGACAGTGTTCGCATACCGAAACTGGAATCTTTTTTCCCTGGCACTGACTCAGGATCACTTAAGGGTTTCATTCCCATCGCGTCGGACATTGGAGTGGCATTTTCCTTTAGCAGTGACCAGCCAAATTTCGAAGATAAAGGGGTTGGGTTATCTTTCAGCACTTCAATCCCGATAGCCGAGGATAATGGTGTGGGGTTTTCCTTGAGGAGTCCACCCATGAGTCCTTTGGTAGGGAGATAACCGGGTTCAGTGAGTTCGGCAAACGTTCGTGACATCCAGCTGCGGCGGTGTGACAACACACGAATATTGAGTAATGCCGACAACGGTGCAGGTTGTATCCAAGTGTGATACTCCAGCTCAGGCATCTGACCGACATCAATTTGCTTGCCATTGTTCAGTGTGTCTGTGGCAAGTAGTGCCTTGCCAAAAGGCGCAGTCACCAGGACTAATGCTCGGCCTTGCTGTATGGAATCGGCATAGACCATGGCGTGACTACCTGGCACATTTGAGGCTTCATGTACGCTCATGACAACCTGAGCCAGCATTTCTGTCGAGTTTACGCCTTCTTTTTCACCCGGTGACAACATATCTGCGTTGGCAGACTCGATCATCGCAGGGGTGACAATTGTTATGTCTTCTTCAACAAAGCCATTGGCTTTAAGGGCATCGATAGCCTCCAGTGCATCGCTTTCTGACGCGTAGGCTTGCCCGATGGGTATGAGTTTTAACATCGCCATTATGGCTCTCCCGTTGGGGTGAAATCAACAAAGAATCTATGGCGAGACTACAAGGGTGTAGCGCTTGCCTGCATTAAGCCCGTGAGCCTTGCCGCTCACGGGTTCAACGCGTTTTTTTAGCCTCCGAAGAAGGCTGGGAACCACGTAGTATTGCTTAAGATTGCGTAGTGCACGATAAAAGAGATCGCAGACACCCAGCCTAGTAAGAGGGGCAATCCGATAGTTGGCTTTACGACAAGCCACATTCTGCTTTGATTCATTGTGTATTACCTCATCCGAGCCAAGGGGTTAGGACAAATGCCAGAAAATGCGCACCAAGAGCAATCACAAAAAATACACGAGTGCCGTCTATGACGTGCTTGTGCAGTTCCTGTGATTGACTGAGGGTCAGTCCTGTTCCCCATACCTTTTCGGCGGTTTCAGTCGTCATGGTTGTGTTCTCCAAAAAACCGGAACAATCGATCATCGCGTGCACCACCTGCACGCAGGTTATTCCTGTGCAGCACAGGAATCACGCCTCTTTTGTGAATTAGTCACACTTCAGCGTGTCTTCGATCGTAAAGTAGCTTTCGCAATGTGTCAATCAAGATTGTCACGTATTTGTGTCAACTTAAATTGACATGGATGTGATGATCGATCGACACCTCTGGAGGATGCAGTGCTGAGAAGACATGATATTGCTGGTACTTAAGTGCCGGAAGCTCCTGATAAGTCACAGAAAATAACGTGCGACTCGAAAGTCGTACGCTATACGGGCAGGCAGTTGTTCGCGCTTCGACAGTACAAGGCTGGTAACAGAATTTTTACGATAATTAAGTCAGAAAAATGTCATTTCAGCAAGGCTTTGCTACTGGCAGTGGCCATTGCGCCGCAGATGACAGGTCGAACAAGATGGCGACCTTTGCCCGGATGGTATGTTGTGTATGAGTCGTAGCAGCGATAGATGATTCGTATTAGAGGCCGCCATGCTCAACAATATAGTGAACAACTTCATCAAGACCGACACCGCGTTTCATGTCAGTGAACACGACAGGCTTGCTGCCGCGAGCCGCAGATGCATCCAATCGCATGCTGTCAAGGTTGGCATCAACGTGTGGCGCTAGATCACTTTTGTTGATGATAAGTAGGTCGGACCGAGTAATGGCAGGGCCTCCCTTGCGCGGTATGTCTTCACCCTGACACACAGAGATGACATAAAGTGTCAGATCTGCCAGCTCGGGAGAGAACGTTGCCGCCAGATTATCTCCGCCGGATTCAATGAATATAACGTCGAGTTGCTGATGGCGCTGTACAAGATCGTCCACCGCCTGCAGGTTGATGGATGCATCTTCTCTGATAGCCGTATGCGGGCAACCGCCTGTTTCGATTCCAAGAATGCGATCTGAGGACAAAGCCTGGAATCTGACTAGAGCATCAGCATCTTCACGTGTATAGATATCGTTGGTAATTGCAGCAATCGAGTAGTCATCCCGCATGGCCTTGCATAACTGCGACAGTAGCGTCGTCTTGCCTGACCCTACCGGCCCGCCGATACCGACACGCAGTGCCGCCCGTGTTCTATCGTGCACCCCTGTGGGGTCTATTTTCGTCGTTGTTTGCGTTACAGGCATGGGTAAGTGACTCGTCAGGTTATACAGATGCGACTATGCAGCTGTTCATGCTCTATGGAAGCAAGATCGGCCAGTAGGGCACAGCCACCGATATCATCCAGTGTGCTGAGTCTGGCGCGCTCAGCGGTACTGAGGATTGGTACTTGCAGATTGGCGATGATCTGTAATGCCTGCGTTTGCCCCAGCGGAATCAGGCGAGTACAAATCCAGACCAGGTTACTGCTGGTAGCCTGAAGGCTTGCTGGCAACAGAGCATTGAGGGGGATGCTAGACAGAGCGCCTTGAGCACCTACTGCTATCGGGAGGCAAATGTCGGTATCGATCAGTGACAATACGGAATGCCCTGTGTTCGATGTTGCCGCTTTGGCAAACGACTGGCCGAGTTGCGTTGTTTCACGTCTGCGCTCGGCACCGGTGCACAATGCCAGCGCGAGCTCGTTGATCGAGCGTAGAGATGCTGGCAGCACGCCTCCCATGCGTGCTGCAGAGTCGTGTGACTCAGTTATGTCAGGTAACAGCGGTAGGTGCTCTGCAACGGTCGAAAAGGAACTGGCAATAAACACTGCATCGTTCCAGCCGGTGCCGTGTTGCATGATGCCAGCTATCCAGCTCTCGCAACTTTGAGCATCCGCTATTCGGCCATCGCTTATAGCGGTTTCCAGTCCATGACTGAAGCTGAACGCACCGGTTGGAAAGGCAGCTGACATCCATGTTTGCAGAGTGAGTGCTGCACTGGCATCAGTCATGGTTATGTGAGTGATGCGTGTGCGCTGAGCGTGCCTCGTCATAGGCACCACCTTCGGGATTGAAACCTGCCTGCACCTCGATTACCTTTGCGCCCAGCTGCTCTAGCATGGTGCGGATAACCGGATCGCGGCGAATGCGCACATGATTGTCCAGTATTTCAGATGCCAGATGCCGATTGCCCACATGCCAGGTGAGAGTCAACAAATGTTTGTAATCATTGCCATGAACTTCATAGAGAGCTTCGGGCATGGCTTGTACAGTGATGCCACGTCCATCATCAAGACGCAGGATGTCACCTTGCTTCAGCAAGGTGACCGATTCAAGTTCCAGCAGAAACCTTATACCGGAATCTGACTGGAGCATGATTCTGCGCCTGTGTCGATCAGTCTCGTCAAGCGTGATTGTGTCGATGATGTTGTTATGCACATCGCTGCCAGATGTAGGAGTGCTAGGTGAGCGTTCAATATGATGGCAGGTAATCATGTGTATTAGTGCTTAGAAAAGGAAGTAGCGTTGGGCCATGGGCAATTGCGTGGCAGGTTCGCAGCTCAGAAGCTCGCCATCTGCGCGAACGTCATACGTCTCAGGATCGACCTCAATGGTGGGTGTCGCCTGATTTAGAATCATGCTGGACTTACCGATACCACCGCGTGTGTTGGAGACGGCAATCATCTTCTTGTCTGTCCCCAGGGTATTAGCAAGAGAGTTGTCAATGGCAGCCTGCGATACAAAGGTGACAGCGCTGTTGATCAATGCCTTGCCAAACGCTCCGAACATGGGTCGGTAATGTACAGGCTGTGGAGTTGGTATGGAGGCGTTGGGATCACCCATGGGGGCTGCGACGATACTTCCGCCCAGAATAACCATCTCTGGTTTAACGCCAAAGAAGGCAGGGTGCCATAAACATAAATCCGCGCGCTTGCCCACCTCGATAGAACCGATGTGGTCGCTGATACCGTGTGCTATCGCCGGATTAATTGTGTACTTGGCAATATAGCGACGCACGCGAAGGTTATCGTTTTCACCCGTTTCCTGTGCCAGTCTACCGCGTTGTTTTTTCATCTTGTCCGCAGTTTGCCAGGTGCGGATAAGCACCTCACCAACGCGGCCCATTGCCTGACTGTCAGAGGCGATAATGGAGAAAGCACCAAGATCATGAAGAATGTCTTCGGCGGCGATGGTTTCCTTGCGAATCCGACTCTCGGCAAAGGCAATGTCTTCTGGAATATTGGCATCCAGATGATGACAGACCATCAACATATCCAGATGTTCGTCGATGGTATTGACTGTGTACGGGCGTGTCGGGTTTGTGGAAGAGGGTAGAAAATTAGGCAAGGAACAGACTTTGATTATGTCGGGCGCATGACCACCACCAGCACCTTCAGTGTGAAAGGCGTGAATGGTTCTTCCGGCAACTGCATCGATGGTACTCTCGACAAAGCCGCTTTCGTTCAGTGTGTCGGTGTGGATCATCACCTGAACATCGTATTCATCAGCAGTGTTCAAACAGCAGTCAATGGCCGCAGGGGTAGTGCCCCAGTCTTCGTGCAGTTTGAGTGCTGCGGCCCCGCCAAGAATCATCTCTTCTAACGCGGCTGGTTGTGATGCGTTGCCTTTACCGGCAAAGGCGAGGTTCATGGGAAGGCAGTCCGCTGCCTGTATCATGCGTGCCAGATGCCATGGTCCGGGTGTGCATGTGGTTGCCAGAGTTCCATGTGCGGGTCCGGTGCCACCGCCAAGCATTGTCGTTACGCCAGACATCATTGCCTCATCGACTTGCTGAGGGCAAATGAAATGAATGTGACTGTCGAAACCGCCGGCTGTCAGTATGCGTCCCTCGGCAGCGATTGCTTCGGTGCCTGGACCTATGGTGATGTTGACACCGTCCTGAGTGTCAGGGTTTCCAGCTTTGCCGATCGCGCTGATAATGCCGTCGCGCAAGCCCACATCTGCCTTGTAGATGCCAGTGTGATCGACAATAAGCGCATTTGTGATGACGGTATCCACCGCACCCTCGGCGCGACTGGTTTGCGATTGCCCCATGCCATCACGAATGACTTTACCGCCACCAAACTTCACCTCATCGCCGTAGGTGCAAAGGTCGCGTTCGACTTCAATGATGAGATCGGTGTCTGCAAGGCGTACCTTGTCTCCCGTGGTAGGGCCGTACATATCGGCATAGCGGTGTCTGCTGATGGATACCGCCATTACAAATCTCCCATTACGTCTTTTCGAAAACCGATCACGCGACGATGACCCCCATAAGCTACGAGAGTTACGTCTCTTGATTGTCCCGGCTCGAAGCGCACAGCGGTGCCTGCGGCAATATCCAGCCGGTGGCCTCGAGCTGCTTCTCGATCAAACGACAGCGCTGGGTTGCTTTCCGCGAAATGATAGTGACTACCTACCTGAATGGGGCGATCACCTGTATTGGACACATGTAGCGTGACCGTCGGTAGGGTCTCGTTAAGTATCAGATCGCCATCGGCGGTTATGATTTCACCGGGAATCATGGCATTGGCTCCATTAAAAGTCTTTTAAAGAATCTACGGTTATCGAACTGCCTTCAGGCTCTACCAATACGATATTTTGAATATTGCCAATTTACCCGGCACGCCTGGACGCACTTGTCATTTTCTTATCGAATGGGCTGGTGCACTGTGACAAGCTTGACGCCATCGGGGAAGGTCGCTTCCACCTGGATTTCCGGAATCATTTCACTGATCCCTGGCATTACATCGTCTCGTGAGATGACTGTTGCACCACCACTCATCAGCTCGGCAACTGAACGGCCGTCTCGTGCACCCTCCACGACGTAATCGCTGATAAGTGCAATCGCCTCTGGGTGATTGAGTTTGACACCGCGATCATGACGCTTGCGAGCGACTTCCGCTGCCATGGCGATGAGTAATTTGTCTTTTTCGCGAGGGGTTAGTTGCATTGACTTTCACACATTCCAGACTGTCGGTACCGACCGACCATCATTAAGCAGATTTATACAGGGTATCAGGAATTTTCGTAACTGGAAGCTGTCATGTGCGAGCACACGAACGACAAGCCTCGAAGGCAGAACACTTGCCCCTATTCGTATGTCACTGAAACCTGCGGGCGCAAGTGCGCGAACACGTGACATCAAGGCGTCATACCATTCATCAGAGTGGTTACCAATCAAAACAAGCGTCGATATTGCACTGTATTGATGCAGGACGCACTGGGTGCGTGCGTTGTTATGTTGGTGCATATCCAGAAAAAAATCTTCCGCATGCAATAGATGGTTATCGCGATAGATACGCCAACGATCACGAACGCACAACGTATCAATATCTTCTTTCATTGCCTGACGGCCGAGTATCAGACTTTCGACAATCAGCGCTTCTGCGTGCTCTTCAAGGTATACATTCATAGAACGATCGAGGTGACAGCCATTAAACAGGATACTTTCCTGTGGCAGCCATTCGAGTCTTGCGTTGTTGGCAACACGCAGTGTGCTCTTCTGAATGGCAGCCGGGCCGTGAGTACGATAGATTTTTTCGCAGGCAGCGGTGCTTACACAAAGGTGGGTGTGTTTTCCCGCATCCGCTTTCCAATGAATCTGATCGTCACCGGTCAGACCCCCGGCGGTGTTCAGGAGTATGGCATGTAATGTTTCTGGCTCGGTATTAGGGAAGCGGATACGTGCACTGCCTTGCTGATATAGCTTGTCAAGCACAGAGTCTGTCAAACCTTTATGAATGTGACTGCCGGGCTTGTGTCGACGGGCTTTAGCGCTGACATGTCCCTCGGCATGGATTCGCTGACGACGACCGCCAACAAATTCAATAGGCGCTAGTGAGTCTGCATTATTCATTAAGCGTGTTACGAGAGCTGCCCTGGACAAAGGAATCTACAGGAGAGAACGCGCATCCGCATGATGTCTACTGTAGATTGATATTACGTCATGAATCAAACACGGTGTGATTCAGCCTTCGGCCTGGCTGGCGCGCTGACGCAGATCGACGGTACACGGGTACTCACGATTGACGGTGATACGGCCTCGAGTGATGACTTTACTTCTGGGTTCTGTGGCTGCGAACTGGCTGCCGCTTGACATGACAGGGACCCTTACCGTGGCCGGTGGCGTATGGTGGTTTTCGTCAAAGCGTGCCAGCCTTCGTGCTTCGGCCACATTGGCATTGACCGGGACATCGTCATAGCCGCGTCCACCCGGATCGCTGACGTGATAGGCGCAACCGCCCAGACTTCGATTTGACCATGTGTCAATAACATCGAATATCAGGGGTGCATCGACTGGAATGTCCGGGTGCAAGGCAAACGGAGGTTGCCAGGCGCGGTAACGAACACCGACCACGTATTCGCCTGCTACGGCGGTTGCACGCAGCGGGAGGATATAGCCATTACAGGTAATCTGATAGCGGCTATCGGTATAGCCTGTTACCTTGACTTGCAGTCTTTCCAGTGAGGAATCGACATAGCGTGCCATCCCACCGGCTGATGCTTCCTCGCCCAGTACGTGCCAGGGTTCGATGGCAGCACGAAGTTCCAACTTGATATCGTCTATCTGTCGCGTGCCCAGAACCGGAAAACGGAATTCCCAGAATGCATCCAGCCATTGCTCGTCAAAGGCATAGCCGTGACCGTTGAGATCATTAATCACTTCCTTGATGTCATGCCATAGAAAATGCGGCAACATGAAGCGATCGTGCAGCTCAGTTCCCCACCGAATCAGATCGCCTTTGTATGGCTGTTTCCAGAATCGACTGATTAGGCATCGGATTAACAGTGTTTGCACAATGCTCATGCGAGCGTGTGGTGGCATTTCAAATGCGCGTAATTCGACAATACCCAGTCTGCCGGTGGGGCCTGCCGGTGAATAGAGTTTGTCGATGCAGATCTCTGCCCGATGTGTATTGCCGGTAAGATCAATCAGCAGGTTGCGCAATAATCTATCAACTAACCATGGCTTGTTACTCTCGCCATCCGGCAAACGGGCAAGTGCCATCTCAAGTTCATAGAGGGTCTCTGAGCGTGCCTCATCGATACGCGGAGCCTGGCTGGTAGGACCTATGAACATGCCTGAAAACAGATAGGACAGGCTAGGGTGATGCTGCCAGAAAGTGATAAGACTTCTGAGCAAATCCGGACGCCTGAGAAAAGGACTGTTAGCGGGTGTATCGCCTCCCATAGTGACGTGATTGCCCCCGCCGGTACCTGTGTGTCTGCCATCCACCATGAACTTCTCCGCACACAGGCGGCTCAATCGTGCGGCTTCATACAGCGCTTCACTCTTGTGTACCAGCTCGTCGAAGTTGCTGGACGGGTGTATATTGACCTCTATCACACCCGGGTCTGGTGTGATGCGGAACGATTGCAGTCTGGCATCATGCGGTGGCTCGTAGCCTTCTATGACTGGTTTGACAGCAGCAGTAATACAGGCTCTTTCAAGACACCCCATGAGCCGTACCCAACTCTCGGCACTACGTAGTGGCGGCATGAACACGTACAGGCAGTCATCGCGTATCTCGACACACAGCGTTGTCCGGATGATTTTTTCATCGTTGATTTTCCCCGTGTCTGTTGCTCCCTTGTTGCGTTTCTTCTTGTCGTTACGGGACGTGCATTTGGCCGTTAACCTCGCAGCGAGCTTTGCAGTTAGCTTCTTGGAGTCCGCTTTGTGCACGGCGGGCCTCGGCGGCACGCTCAGCGGTGCGTCAGGGGAGAAGTTGTCTTCAAGCATTGCATCAGCCTCAGCGTCGACACCGGTATCCACAGGCAGTGAGTCCAACGGCAAGCGCAAGCCTGCAGGAGAATCGCCGGGAATAAGGAATACCTCTTCACGGCGCAGTGGCCATCGACTGCTCTTCCAGTGATCGGTGCTGAAGGCGAGTGGCAATAGATAGCCGATCGGCTCGTCAATGCCTTTGCTCAGCATGGCGACAAGACGCTGCCGCGCGTCCCCATCCTTAAGATCCAGTTCTGAAAGTGCCTTGTCATCGGGTAGCATCGATTCCAGCGTCAGATGGTGCAAGGGGTCTTCATGGACCGCACGAATGTATGCATCGTCAAGTTGTAGCTCCTTGCACAAGCTTTGCATTAGCTTTTGCGCATCGCCAATGTCGGCCTTGTACTTTCCCGGTGTACCGATGAGCCCGGGATTGTGCCAGATAGGTTGACCATCAGTACGCCAGTGTGTAATCAATGCCCAACGCGGAGTGGGTTCACCGGGGTACCATTTACCTTGAGCGTAGGCAACAATGCCTTCTGGAGCGAATTCATCACGCATTTTCTCCAGCAATACACAGGCTCGCTCCAGCTTGTGCTCACCGAGCGCCTCGGTATTCCATTCAGCGCCTTCCATATCATCAATGGATACGAATGTTGGCTCACCACCCATGGTTAAACGTACATCCTGTTCGACCAGCTTCTCATCAACAGATTTACCCAACGATAGTACGTCTGCCCAGGTACGCTCGTCATAGGGTAATGTGACGCGCGGACGCTCGTCGATGCGCATGACGCGATTATGAAAATAGAAATCATCCGCAGCTTCACTGGCACTGCCTGATATCGGAGCTGCACTGGAGGGTTGTGGTGTGCATGCAAGAGGGATGTGTCCTTCACCGGCAAACAAACCGGATGTCGGATCCATTCCTACCCAGCCGGCCCCCGGTAGATAGACTTCGGCCCAGGCATGCAAATCTGTGAAGTCTTTACTTGTACCGGAAGGGCCATCCAGAGCCTTGAGATCAGGCACCAGTTGAATAAGGTAACCGGATACAAATCGTGCCGCCAGGCCGTAGTGTCTCAGTATCTCTACCAGCAGCCAGCCGCTGTCCCGGCATGAACCTTTGGCAAGCGTCAGAGTTTGCTCACTGCTCTGAACGCCAGGCTCCATGCGCAGTTCATACTCAATGTCGTTCTGTACTGCCTGATTGATAGCCACCAGTGCATCATTCACGTTTTGCCGGATAGGGCGATGATTGTCCAGCCACGATTTCAATACTGGGGATGGCTCTGACACCGTCAGGTACGGTGCGAGTTCCTCGCGGATTGCCTTGGTATATTTGAACGGAAAAAACTCTGCTGACTCTTCGACGAAAAAGTCAAACGGATTGATGACCGTCATCTCTGCCAGAAGATCCACTTTTACAGAAAGTTCTGTGCAGGGCTCGTTGAATACCAGACGCGCAAGATAGTTGCCGAATGGGTCTTGCTGCCAATTCAGAAAATGCGATTTTGGTTCGATATTCAGGCTATAGCTGAGAACAGGCGTCCGGCAATGCGGCGCAGGCCTTAAACGGATGATATGCGGAAATAGCGTGACAGGCTTGTCGTACTTGTAGACCGTCGTGTGGTCAAGTGCAATCCGGATGCTCATCAAGTGTCCTGTGGCGGGAGGAAGTAGGTTTCAGCAATCGCAGTTGCCACTTTCTGCAGACCCATCTGGAGGGTGTCGATGTGCTGGTGGAGTTGCAGGGGTTGCCGAGCAAGCTCTTCAAGGTCTGCCAAGTCGAGTTGCTGGCGCAGCGCTTCGATTGCGACGCGTGGCTTGGCATGCTGATTAAAATTGCTCAAAGTATTGTCTAGGTGATTTATGCAGAATACGTACGCTCGTGGCAGCTCGTCGTTCAACAACAGAAACTGAAGCGTGTCGTAGCCATTGACAGGTCGTCGTACATGCTGACGGTACATTTGCATCGCAGACAGGGAACGCAACACGGCAACCCAGCTTTGCTGTCGTAAAGCCATGTTGTCAACGTTAGCCTGGCTCAGCGAAAGCGTTGATGACTGCACATCAATAATGCGCGATGTCATGTCTGCACGTTCTAGCTGACTGCCCATGCGCATGAAGCGGTAGCCGATATCGTGCGACATGTTACTGTTGATGTCGCCAGAGATTGCGAGCAGCCGTGTTTTGACATTAGCCAGAAAGGCATTTCTCTCATTGGTGCCGGACGTCCCGGATGCGACCTGATTACGCACATAACGACAGGTACTATTAATAGCTTCGTAGCTACTGCGCGGAACAATATCCCTGCAGCTGCGCAAATTGTTCTGAATGGCAACAAAGGCGTTGTACAAGGAGCCGGGATTATCCTCGTCAGCCAGCAGAAAATGACACACACTGGACTCGGATGCTTTGTCATGTTTTTTGGCAAATTCCTTGTCCAGCGCATTTATGGTGATGACAGGTATCCAGCCAGCGTGGTCTTCGATGTCTGGATAATCAAGCAGCATCCGGCTGTGTACATCGATCAGGCGAACTGTGTTTTCAGCTCGCTCCAGATAACGACTCAGCCAGTACATATTTTCGGCAACTCGCGCTAACAAGACTACGACTCCCTGGTGGGTTGGACTTCGGTGATGATATCGCTCATGGTCTCAGGCTGATCTGCCGTGGACTGAGATTGCGATTGTTGAGCACCGTATACTGGTGTCTCGACCACCCAGGTATCCTTACTGCCCCCACCTTGAGAGGAGTTGACAATTAGAGATCCGTCTCGCATGGCAACTCTTGTCAGCCCACCTGTGGTGACCGTTATGCTATCACCCTGAAGGACGAAGGGGCGAAGATCGATGTGTCGAGCCTTGAATTGCCCGTCAACCAGGGTCGGGGATGTCGACAGAGTGAGCGTTGGCTGGCCGATGTAGTTGCGCGGATTGCTATTGATGTTGAGCACCATGTCATCTTGCTCTTCTTTTGTGCTCATGGGCCCTATGAGCATCCCGTATCCACCAGATTCATTGGCAGGTTTGACGACTAGCTTGTCAATATTGTCCAGGACATAATCCCGCTCATCTTTGTTTTCACACCGATAGGTAGGTACATTTTGTATCAGCGGTTCGGCATTGAGGTAATAGCGGATGATCTCTGGTACATAAGAGTACACAACTTTATCATCAGCGACACCTGCCCCGGGCGCGTTGGCAATTGCAACCTTGCCATCGTGCCAGGATTGCATTAGTCCTTTGATACCCAGTGTGGAATCCGGGTTAAAGCAATCAGGATCAATGAATTCATCGTCAACCCGGCGGTAGATGACATGAACCGGTTGCGGACCGTCCACAGTGCGCATGTTGACATAGCCGTCACTGTCAACAAACAGATCGCGTCCTTCGACAAGCTCGGCACCCATCTCCTGCGCAATAAATCCGTGTTCGAAGTAGGCAGAATTGAACACGCCGGGTGTCAGTACACAGATGGTTGGGTTTTCAACATCCGTGAGTGAGCTCAGTGTTGCTCGCAGGTTTACAGGGTAGGTGTCCACTGGGAGTACGTGTGATTGCCGGAAGATTTCAGGCAGGGCGCGTTTCATCACCTCGCGATTTTCGATCATGTAGGAAACACCGGAAGGCACTCGCAGGTTGTCTTCCAGCACGTAAACCGTGCCATCTTCTCCTCGCACGAGATCACTGCCACATATGTGGGCCCACACGTGGTGCGGTGGTTTCATACCGACACATTCGGGTCGGAAATTACTCGATGTTTCTATAAGGTGACGGGGGACAATATTATCTTTCAGTATATTTTGCTCATTGTACAAATCATGGATGAACATATTGAGCGCTTGCAGTCTTTGTTTCAGACCCTTCTCTATCTCACGCCACTCATTGGCGGCAATGACTCTGGGCACGATATCAAGCGGCCATTCCCTGTCTATGTTGCCTTTGTCAGAGTACACGGTGAAGGTGATACCCATTTGCGCTATTGCAAGCTGTGCTGCGTGCTGTCTATTTGCAAGATCCTCGTCGCTCAAGCTGTTGAACCATGAGGTCAGGCTGGAGGCGAACGGTCGGGTATCGCCATCAGCCTTGATGAGTTCATCAAACCCGGGACTGTTGTAACTATTCCAGCGATCCGTCATCGTATTCTATTCCGTTACTGCTAAAGGAGCTTCGCCACTGCGTGTGACGTCGACCTCGACGTTTAATGAATGATTGCCTCCACCATACACGACACCTTTGATAGGTGTCACGTCCGCGTAATCTCTACCCCATGCAGTGGTGATGTACTGACCATCGGGTCGTTTGTTATTGGTCGGGTCGAAATCAAACCATCCATGTCTGGCGTCGAATACTGAATACCAGGCATGCGATGCATCAGCACCCTGGAGTTTTGTTTGCCCTGGCGGAGGTAGGGTTTCCAGATATCCGCTGACATAGCGTGCGGGAATATTCTGTTGTCGCAAGGCAGCTATTGCCAGGTGTGCAAAGTCCTGACAAACGCCCTTGCGCTCTTTGTAAATTTTACTCAGAGGGGTCACGATGGTCGAGAATCCGGCTGAGTATTCGAAGGTGTTGTAAATATGTTCCATCAATCCGTTAGCATAGTCGATCACGGATCTATCATCGACTGGAAATTCGTTGATAAACTCATCGATTACACCTGATGCCTGGATATAGGGGGAGGCCAGAAGACAGTCACACGCCATCAATGCCTCGTCACTGACATTGGTATTCAGTGTTCTGATATTTTCAGCGACATTGCTGGATTCTGGCAAGGGCTCGACCTCGTCGCGTGTCTGGACTAGCGAGCTCACGACGATTTCGCATCGCTCGTGATGCTGGCCGATAGAAAAGCGTGTGCTCATATTGCCGTATACATCGATCTCCTCCTGCAAGTTGTCAGGCTCCGGTGATACTGACACTCGGGTATAAAGGCGGTTTTGCCGTGATGTGCTTCTGGGTTGCAAGCAGACATGATTGTGGGACTGGCTTGCGACATCGCTGTACATATACACCGTCTTGTGTTTTACATGCAGTTTCATGACGGGTCGGGATCGTCAGACACAAAGGGGCTATGATCTGTCAGTTGTTTGCCTGGCAGTACATGCGAAAAATAGGTTGCGTTGAGGACATCTGCCATCTGCACAGGGAGTTTTTCGAGTACGCTCAACAAGCGGGACAGATTTTGCCTTGCTTCCTTACGGGCGCTGATCAGCTGCTGGGGATCGGCCAGTTGCACACGGCTTAGCCCGCCGATGGCGAGGCGACTTAGTGTATCCGCCTGAGACAACGAACGCCTGCCTGGCAGCATCCCGATCGTATCCTGGATTTCCTTGAATTGAAATGCCAGTGAGCGTGGGTTGAACTCATCAATCAACAGTAGCCTTAATACGAGCCTGACATCAATCTGGCTGCGATAACGGCTTCGGTAGGTCATCGCACTGTCAAATAATTTCAATAAGGTTTCCAGCAGAAGCACGTCATCCGTATTGTGTGACAGCATGGATTTAACGACAACGCAAGTGTGTTGCACACGCTCCAGCCTGCGTCCAAGCATCATGAATCGCCATCCATCCCCGTGTGTAAAATTCTCATGGGCAAGACCAGCAAACGCCGATAGCGACAGTAACGTATTGTCAAGTCGATTGTTGATGTTCTTGAGAGTGTCAGCGTCATCGAATACCAGTTGATGGGTAGGGTTGTCGACAAGGTCGTTGTAGACATCGTCGAGACGATTCAGTACGCGAAGTAGCTCATCAGACACCCTGTCACGAACGGATGCTGCACTGTTCTGCAATACATTCAGGGCATTTGGCAACGTACCAAAGCGCGACGGGTCATGCAGCATGGAAAGTAGCTCGCGTTGAGGTTCCCGAGTGCGTCGTCGTCCTCCGCGTCCGACAAATCCGGGCAAGGTGCCCGTTGCCAGTGTTGTTGCACGCAGTATGGCTGACATCACAGGTGTTGCCGCGCTGTCGGCAGGTGCGTCCGAGTTGTTGGCCTCATCATTCTGCAAGGTTTGAAAGACCGACCGTAGCAGTCGAACACAAATTTCACAGCGTTCGGCGTTCCGGCCCATCCAGAAGAGGTTTTCGGCGACGCGGCTGGGAAGCTCACCGTCAATGACGGCGAATTGAGTGTCCAGCGATGCACTCGTTAATAGTGATACAGGTTTAACGGGACCCTCGGCGATAACCCAGGTGTCTTTAGTTCCTTTTAGGGAATCGTAAGCTGGTCGGCTACCATCGCTGGCGGTATCAAGCAGGCAGAGTCCACCTGGCATCGTTGCATAGCTATCACCCTGATTCATCAGAAAGCATCGAACCGTAACCTGCTGACTCACAGGCTTGGACTTGATAAAGGAAGGAGCGATTGATCGATCCAGACGCTCTTGTGCAATGTACCGCTCTGGATAGGCAGCGATGTTTCTGTCAAGTTTGGCAATGTCGTCGCCATGCATCAGGCGTGGATCAAATAGTTGACCCAGAGAATCGATATCCCTGAAAAGTAGTTCGTCCCTATTGGCAAGCACATGAGCGTAGTGATCGTCTCTTCCCAGCCAGTACGTCGGAGGGCCCTGCAGAAGGAGCTCTTCCCCGAGAATGCGCTTGCAAAGTTCAGGCATGCAGATATTCAAGGCTGGGTTGTCCAGAACCCCTGAGCCGAGAGGATTGATTACTTTGACGCCGCCACTTCTGACCGCTTGAAACAAGCCGGTTATTCCGTTGCCATTGGATTGGCCCACAGCCATGGGATCCAGATTGGTGTCATCAATGAAGCGGATAATGACCGATACGCGCTGCAAATCAGAGACGGTGCGCAGAAAGACGCGATTGTCCCGGACCGTCAGGTCACCGGTTTGCACCAATGTATAGCCGAGATACTTCGCCAGATACGCGTATTCAAAATAGTGGGGGTGCTCCGGGCCACTGGCGAGCATCACACAGCGACCATCGCTGGCTGACAATTCAACGATTGCCTGTTGCAGTTGCTTGAAGTAGCTGGCAACGCGCTGTACCCGACACTGGCGAAACAGTTTGGGCATGGTACCTGCCAGGACGAGTCTGTTCTCGACGGTATAGCCGATTCCTTCCGGGTATTGACATATATCATCAACGATATACCACTCGCCGGACGGCGCTCGTGAAATGTCCGCACTGAACATGGGCAGGTCGGGCTCGTTGTCCGGGTTCACCGCATCGCGTAAGTATCCCTTGTGTGCGAACACCATTGCGGGGGGAATCAGGCGCTGTTTGAGCAAGCTCTGGTCGGTGTAGATATCTCGCAGGATCTCCTGCTTTAGCGCGGCTCTTTGTTCCAGCGCTCGACTGATGTTCGCCCACTCTCCAGGTTCAATGACAAACGGCGCAAGATCCAGGTTCCAGGGACGCGAAGCGTAGCGCGCGTTGGAAAGGGAGCTGTAGGCGACACCGTTGGCCCGTAGCTGGCGAGAAATGTCCTGTTGCCTGTGTTCAATTTCGTCTGATGTCAGGTTGTTCAGCTCGCTCATCACCAGCTGCCAATGAGGAAGAGCACTGCCGTCGGTGGCTAGTGTTTCGTCATGCAGTTTGGATACATTCCGGGAACTCAGGGCAAAGGGCATAACTGTGAAACCGTTGTCAGAATAGATAGTGGGTGGCCATGAACTCGAGCTAAACAGCAATCATTCTTATTAAGTCACTGACATTGACTTGTCTTGAGGCCATTGTCTGCGGTGGGTAAGAGAACATGCTGAATGATGTATCGCATTGAAAAGAATAGAAAATATTCAGCTCTGGTGAATAGCGTAAGTCCGCTGAACATCGCTTACCAAGCATAGTGTAGTCCTGAAGGGCATAATAGATCGTATAAGCACCACTTTTCGTAGTCAATCTTGTGAGTAGAGGAGAATTTTAATGAGTAACGTAGAGTTGGCCACAGCGCCGGAGGTCCATAGTGATTTCTTCAAAGCCCGTCTTGCGGATCGAGATCCCTTGATCCAGGCGTCCATCGACAATGAACTCGGTCGACAGCAGCACGAGATCGAGCTGATTGCCTCGGAAAACATTGTCTCTGCGGCAGTGATGGAAGCTCAGGGCTCCGTAATGACAAACAAGTATGCAGAAGGCTACCCCGGCAAGCGTTACTACGGTGGCTGTCAGCATGTTGATACGGCTGAATCTCTGGCCATAGAACGCGCCTGCAAACTTTACAACTGCGAATACGTGAACGTGCAACCACATTCTGGTGCACAGGCTAATCAGGCGGTATTTCTCGCACTGATCAAACCGGGTGACACCTTCATGGGGATGGATCTGGCCGCGGGTGGCCACCTGACGCATGGTTCACCGGTCAACCAGTCCGGCAAGTGGTTCAATGCTGTGACATACGGTGTCGACCCCGAAACACATCTGATTGATTACGACGCCATGGAAGCTCAGGTTATAGAGAACAAGCCTGCCTTGATCATTGCCGGCGGATCCGCTTATCCCAGAGTCATCGACTTTGCCCGTTTCCGTGCTGCGGCTGACAAAGTGGGTGCCTATTTCATGGTCGATATGGCACACTTTTCCGGTTTGGTCGCCGCTGGTGAGCATCCCAACCCGCTTGATCATGCCCATGTGGTTACGACCACTACGCACAAGACTCTGCGCGGACCGCGAGGCGGCATGATCTTGTCCCGCGATCCTGCACTTGGCAAGAAATTCAATTCCTCTGTCTTTCCCGGACTACAGGGTGGGCCGTTAATGCACGTCATAGCGGCAAAGGCTGTTGCCTTCGGGGAAGCTCTGCAGCCTGCGTTCAAGACGTATCAACAGAGTGTTATCAGTAACGCCAAGGTGCTTGCTGCTACATTATCCGCCGGTGGTCTGGATATGGTTTCAGGTGGCACAGATACGCATGTGATGCTGGTCGATCTAAGGCCTAAAAACGTCACAGGTAAAGCCGCCGAAGCAGCGCTCGGAAGAGCGGGTATTACCTGCAACAAGAACGCTATTCCATTTGATCCAGCCTCACCTTTCGTGACCTCTGGTGTGCGTCTGGGCACACCTGCAGCGACCACTCGCGGCTTTGGTAATGACGAATTTCGCCAGGTGGGTGAATTGATTCTGCGTGTTATCGACGGACTGTCTGCCAACGGCGAAGAAGGTAATGAAGCTATCGAAAAAGCTGTAGAGTCGGATGTGAGGGCGTTGACTGGTCGCTTTCCTATCTATGGTTGATTGTGCCAACACCTTCCAGCAACAGCGCGGTTGACCTGCAGACGTCAAACAACCGCCTTGCGCTTGTCACCGGTGCTCAACGGGGCATCGGAGAGGCCATCGCACGGGCACTTGCGTGCTCTGGCTATGATGTTGTAATAGCTGATCTGCATACCAACACAAGTGCCGGGTATTTTTGCGAACGCTGGGGTTGTACCAGCCACGTCTCATGCATGGACGTGGATATCGGTAGCGAAGCCAGCGTCACTGAGCTGTTTGACCGGATAGAGAAATCGCTTGAAGCTTGTCCGGATATTCTGGTTAATAATGCTGCCACACAGGTATGGGGCCCCATGATAGACATGTCTCTGAAAGATTGGCGGCATACACTTGACGTCAATCTGACGGGTACTTTCCTGATGACAAGAGAGTTCGCTCGCCGTCATCGAACCCACGAAGTTGGTGGTGGAGCTATTGTCAATTTGGGTTCCGGCTGTAACAAACTGGCGTTTCCGCAACTTGCCGCCTACACCACGTCCAAGGGTGGGGTGGAGATGCTGACCAAGGCTTCTGCTCTTGAACTTGGCGAGCTTGGAATTCGTGTCAATTGCATTGCTCCCGGCGCTATTGAAACAGAACGTACTCAAGCTGAAACCGACGATTATGCCGAGAGCTGGTCGCCGTTAACCCCTATGCGAAGAATCGGTACCGTTAATGATGTTGCCAACGTGGTCGTTGCATTGGTGAGTGACAATATGCGCTTTGTGTCCGGTGAAACCATTAATGTCGATGGTGGGTTGTTCAGTCGTGCAGTATGGCCTTCGAACTACTGAGCCGCATTGCAGCGCACTAACCACTTGCCGTTTTTGGCTCAAGGGTTGATCGTCGGAATGCCTGTCGCCTTCAACTCCTGAGAACGCTCGATAGTCGAGGTCAATAGTATGACCGGTGCAAGACCAGCTAACACTATGAGTAAGGAGCCTAACGCCGCCTCACCAATAAGTTCATCAGAGGCAAACTGATACACATGCGTTGCCAGTGTGTCAAAATTAAACGGTCTGAGTACCAAAGTTGCTGGCAACTCCTTCATGCAGTCTACGAACACGACCAATGCTGCAGTCAGCACGCCACTTTTCATCAATGGGAGGTGGATTTTTGTCAATATAGTCATGGACGAATGTCCCAGTGAGCGAGCGGCATCGTCCATATGTGGGCTGATCTTTTTCATGCTGGCGTCAACTGATCCGTATGCTACAGCCAGAAATCGTACGGTGTAGGCGAACACTAACGCAAACGTGGTGCCGCTGAGTAAAAGCCCGGTCGAGATATCGAAATGCTGTCGCATGAAGGCGTCGATACCATTGTCTATTGTTGCGAACGGAATAATGATACCGATGGCAAGGACTGCACCGGGAACTGCATACCCGAGGCTAGACACATTGACGCTGGTTTTAAGAAGAGTAGTGGGTTGCAGACGCTGACTGTAGCTAAGTAATATGCCGATGCATACTGCCGTTAGAGCGGCAAGTGTTGATAGTGTGATTGAGTTGATCGCTATGCTGCGAAAATCTGCAGTCCACGAAGTATCGAAGTAGGTGATCGAATAGTTCACCAGCACCCAGGCGGGAATAATGAACCCGACAAGGACGGGTAGCAGGCAGACAAGGCTTGCGCCGACAGCCTCTTTGCCCACCAGTTTCCGGCGTTGCAGTTTTCTGAACCGGGTTGCCGATGGTTGAAAGTTCTCGCGATGACGTCGACTAATCTTCTCCATGCCGATCAGCATCATGACAAAGATGAGTAACAGGGAGGCAATTTGTGCACCGCCACCCAGATTGTTCATGCCTAGCCAGACATCATACAAACCGGCGGTCAGGGTGCGAACAGCGAAGTAGTCGACCGTCCCGAAATCGTTCAGTGTCTCCATCAGGGCCATCGCAAGACCCACTACAATGGCTGGCCGTGCCATGGGCAGGGCGACCCTGAAGAACAGTCCACGGGTTTTCCCGCCCAGAACGCGAGCAGCTTCCAGCATAGAGGCAGATTGTTCAAGAAATGCGGCTCTGGATAACAAATACACATAGGGGTAGAGCACCAGAGTCATCATGCAGATGGCACCCGGCAGGGAGCGGATATGTGGGAACCAGTAATCGCTGGCAAGCTTCCATCCGAATATTGATCGCAGTGTGGATTGCACGGGTCCTGCGAACTCAAGCAGGTCGGTGTAGATGTAGGCAATGACATAGGCAGGCACCGCAAACGGTAACAACAGAGCCCAGTTAAAAAACTGTCTTCCGGGAAATTCATAGTGGGTGACCAGCCAGGCGGTACTGATACCGATCAGGCTGGTACCGACGGCCACACCCACCATGAGCCCAAGAGTTGTCATCACGTACCCCGAAAGAACGGTCTGGAAGAGATGTGGCCAGATGTTTTCTTCAGGGTTGAATGCCAGCCATACCACTGATAGCACGGGTAGCAGAACGATAAAGGCAACCGCGAGAGCCATGACGGTCCAGATGCCGGGCCTTGTGATATTCCAATTGGCCGGTTTGTTTTTTAGCTGTAAGGCGCTGGCATCTGCTGCGCATGCCAGATCACTCGAATTCCCTGTTGCATGCCCCGACAATTTACCGCGATACATGATGCTGGGTCGGGGTACTTCCCTATCTACCGGATGTACGGCTGTATTGGGAACACTGCCGGTTCTGCCCGGGGACAAGGCACGACCCCCCAAAGAATCACCGGGCCAGCGGACAGCGCCAGGCTGGCCTGACTGGTACGCTGCCGATGATCCCCAGCGTGCCTTTACTCTACCTGTGACTGTGCCGCCGGGCAGGGTGAGCTTATTGCCAGTCTGCTCATGCCCATTTGTCCCAGAAAGTGCGTCTGAAAGGTTGACACTGGCTGGCTTGAAATTCGGTCCTTGGTTGTCGCTGCTCATGGTTGTGAAGGGAGAGTAAATAGCGGTCCTGAAAACGTTTTTTGACAGCGCTTGCAATCGTTATGAACGTTGAATTGGAAAAAAACCTCATGGGTGACTTCCGCGTTGGCACCACTGAGCGACAGATGCTAATCGCCCGCGGAAGCCTTATTAGCGTAGAGCGTAAGACGAATCATTCTCGTTATCAACCACAATATATTTAAGGTCAATTCGGATTGGTGAGGTTTGAAACGCAATTCGTTCGGTCCATTGCCCCAGAGCGAGATATTTCCGAGGCCAGTCCGTGTCCGAGGTCAGTCTCCCCGTGTCCCGTCATTTCCGCGAATACGGGAATGACGGCCTTGAGATCCAGTCAGGGTAGCGACGACAGTGAGCCGTATCAGCGTATTGAAGCAAAACAGGATTTACAGATGACTGGTCGGCTAGTCAGGCTCAGGTAACCCGGCATTCTGGTTGCGCAAGATACCCTTTTCCGGGGCGAACAGGAAACTGAGAATGAAAATGAAACTGAGAATCACGACGATGGTGGGTGCGGGTGCGCTATCCAGATGGTAGCTGAGCGTAATACCACTGACGCAGGCCACGATACAAATTCCAATAGACCACCACAGCATGTTCTCGAAGCGCTTACTCAATTGAAAACTGATGGCACCGGGTGCTATAAGCACAGCAATGACGAGGATGATGCCAACAGCTTCTATTGAGGCGACGATGACGAGAGATAATATCGCCAGCAAGCCGTAATGCAGCAGCTTCGTGTTGAGTCCGACCACTCTTGCATGCTGAGGATCGAAGGCAAACACCATCAGGTCACGGCGTTTGATGATCACGACAAGGAAAGCTGGAACGGTCAGGCAAGCCGTTAATAATATATCAGGCCAGGTGACGCCAAGTACATCGCCGAACAGGACGTGGTCAAGGTGAAGGTCGGTATGTACTTTGGTAAAAAGGGCGATTCCCAGAGCGAACATACCGCTGAACACGACACCCATGACGGTATCTTCCTTCAGTCGAGTGTTATCGGTCAGGTAACCGGTAGACAGCGCGCATACCATGCCGGAGATAAATGCTCCGATGAGCATCGGGATGTTGAGCAAATAGGCAATGACAATTCCCGGCAGTACTGCATGCGAAACTGCATCACCCATAAGTGACCAGCCTTTCAACACCAGCAGGCAGGACAATGCACCGGCAGAGATAGAGACCAGTAGTGCAATGATCAGTGCCTGCTGCATGAAATCCATGGTAAATGGCTCTACCAGTAGCGTCAGGAATTCCATCATGAATTACCGCTCAAGGCACTGTCTCGGGATACGTCGCACTCATGACTCTCAAGCCGGAGTTGAGCTCGCCTGCGGTTGGCCAGAACACCATGCCTGGGTGCAAAAATGAAAGTGGCGATGAATATGATTGTTTGCAAGAGGACGATAACAGCACCGGTTGCACCGTCGAGAAAGTAACTTAAATAGGCGCCAACGCTACTGGTCGAAAAGCCCAGAAACACGCTTACCTGTAACAGGCGATTAAACCTGTCGGTTAACAGATAGGCGGTTGCACCGGGAGTCACGACCATAGCAATCACCAGAAAAGCGCCAACGGTTTGCAGAGCGGCAACAGTTGCAGCACTGAGCAAGGTAAAGAACAGGATTTTCAGGCGCGTGGTTTTCATGCCAATGGAGTGAGCATGGGTTTCGTCAAAGAAGACCACCATGAAGTCCTTCCAGTAAACGAGAAGACAACCTAGTGTGACTACACCAATGACAACGAGTTGTAAGGAATCAAAAGGTGTGACGGCCAGAATATTGCCATACACGATGGTTTGAATGTTCACTGACGTTGGCGACAACGATGCCATGAAAAGACCAAGTCCAAAAAATCCGGTAAATATCAGGCCGATAACAGCATCATTACGCAGGTTTGAGCGTTGCGAAATAAACAGCATGGCCGCTGCTGCCAGACCGCCGGAAATGAACGCGCCTAGTGAATAAGGAATACCGAGCATGTAAGCACCCGCAACACCGGGTACGACTGAATGAGATAGTGCATCCCCTATAAGCGACCAGCCCTTGAGCATCAGGTAGGCGCTCAAGAATGCACAGATAACTCCTACCAGAGCACTGCACCAAATGGCATTGACCATGTAGTCATAACTGAAGGGCTGAAGCAGAAGCTCAACCATCGGCATCTTGTCCGGACGGGTGTCTGTCGTTGCCTGTCGCTTCACTTTCGCCATCGCCGTAGAGCACGAAGGGTCGTTCATCGTCAGAGATAACTGTCACCTGTCGCTGGTCATCGTCATCATGCAACTGATTGCTCTCAAGAACATGAAAACGCAAGGCACCGCCAAACGTGTGTTGCAGATTGTCCTGAGTAAAAACGGTTTCGGTTCTGCCCGCATCAAGAACGCGTTTGTTAACGAGAACCACCTGATCGCAAAAGTGGGGAACACTGCCGAGGTTGTGAGTGGACACCAGCATGACGCGACCTTCATCGCGCAATGCCTTGAGCAAGTCGATAATGGCATCTTCGGTAGCCACATCAACACCCGTGAATGGCTCATCAAGCAATATGACCTGACCTTCCTGTGCCAATGCGCGGGCAAGGAACACACGTTTTTTCTGACCGCCGGATAACTCACCAATTTGTCGGAAGCGATAATCACTCATGTTGACGCGCTCGAGTGCTTCGTTCACCTTGTGTTTATCGTTCGCCGATGGTCTGCGGAGAAAACCCATGTGACCGTAGCGCCCCATCATTACGACATCTTCAACCAGCACGGGAAAGTTCCAGTCAACTTCCTCATTCTGGGGAACATAAGCCACCGTATTCCTTTTGAGTGCCTTGCCGGCAGCATGTCCGAGAATATGAACCGAACCGCGGGCCAGAGGGACCAGGCCCATCAACGCCTTGAACAAGGTGGATTTACCGGAACCGTTGACGCCAACCAGAGCACAAATTGTCGATGTGGGTATGGAAAACGTGGCGTCAGTTAATGCAAGGTTGCCGTTTCGGTAAACTACACTGACATTTTCAGCGACGATGCCGCCGCCTGCGCCTTCTTGTAATTGGCGTTCTCTCAGAAGTCTGCGTTCTTGCTGCAGGGCACCTGAATCCAGAGTTTGTACCTGGCTACTGCCGCCTGAGGAATGGCTGTGCGTGGGCTCATTCATTGAGCCTCAGTACCTGCGAGTATTCCAGTCACGATGGTGTCTATCGTCACTTGCAACAGGTCAAGGTATGTGGGTACCGGACCGTTCTGATCGCTGAGTGAGTCCACGTAGAGAACACCACCATAATGTGCTCCCGTCTCACGCGCTACCTGTTGAGCAGGCTTGGGCGATACCGTACTTTCGCTGAAGATGGCCGGGATCCTGTTTTCCCGAACGGTATCGATAACATGCCTGACCTGTTGCGGCGTGCCTTGTGAATCAGCATTGATCGGCCAAAGATAGAGCTCTTTCAATTCAAAATCGCGTGTCAGATAGCTGAAAGCGCCTTCGCTGGTAACCAACCAGCGCTTGTTTTCAGGAATGCCGGCAAGCTGTTCTCGCAAGGGCTCGGTGATGGCTGTGATACGGCGCTTGTAGTCAGCAGCATTCGTTTGATAGATGGATGCATTGTCCGGGTCAGCTGCGCTGAGTGCTTTTTCTATGTTGTCCACATACACAAGCGCATCGGTAGGACTCATCCAGACGTGTGGGTTGGGCAGTCCATCATAAGGTCCTGAGCCAATACTCATTGGTTCGATGCCATCGCTCAACACCGCCGATGGTATATCTCCAAGCCGGCTCAGAAACTTTTCGAACCAGAGTTCCAGGTTAAGACCGTTCCACAGAATGAGATCTGCGCCCCGTGTTCTACCAATATCCTTGGGCGTCGGCTGATAGTTGTGGATTTCAGCGCCGGGCTTGGTAATCGAGACGATTTGTGCAGCATCGCCTGCTACGTTACTGGCCATATCAGCCAGAATGGTAAAGCTTGTGACGACTTTCAATTTTTCTGCAGCGTTTGCGGTGGATGCCGCGAGCGGAGCGCATAGCGAGACCAGGAAAAATACCGCCGCGAGAGCGGGTGCGGTGAGTAACGCATTACGGCGGTGGAAGCGATTCATGGTGTCTATAGAAATATCGGGACGCCTCATCATCGCAGGTGAGCTACGCTCTTTCCGGAAAATCGGGACGTTCATTGCCTGGTTTCTCATAGAATTATAAAGTTAGCCTTGGCTTAGTTTATATCGTTCGAATAAAATTACAAGATCATGGCATAATTGAATTAGCTGAGGAGGCGAAAGGTTGCCTGCTCCACTGACGTGCTCTGCTGGCAAATCGCAGTCAAATCGAGCAGCCAGACCAGGTCTCAGAGTCGGTGATTTTTCAAACCGGTGGGTCTTTGTGTAACCCATCAGCCATAGAGTGCTTGAATGAGCTCAGAAGCTTCAAGGCCGGAAGACGCCGCCCGCCCACTGGAAAAAGCCGATACACAGGCGGAGGCGTTTGCCACTGTTCGGCAGGCTCACCTGATGGAGTCCACCGAAGATTACGTGGAGCTCATCGATGACCTCATCCATTCACAGGGTGAAGCGCGTCTGGTTGAACTCGCCGAGCGGCTGGGCATCTCCCAACCCAGTGCCAGCAAGACCATTGCACGTTTGCAGCGCGAAGGTTATGTGACCAGCGAGCCCTATCGATCGATTTTTCTCACCGAAAAAGGCAAGGACCTGGCAGATGCGGCTCGCGAGCGACACGATCTTGTCTACCGGTTTCTGCGTTGTATCGGTGTCAGTGAGGCGACCGCGAAAATCGACTCGGAAGGCGTTGAGCATCACGTCTCTCAGGAAACCCTCAGCGCGTTTCGCAAGATCATCACGGAGCGTGATTCAGCGGGCTCAAACTCGTAGAATGGAGCATTCGTCGCGGCTTTCAATACCTGTTGTTGAGAGCCCTGTCATCCAAAATCTTTTCATATCATAAGGCCTACCATGCAAATAACCCTGCGCTGCCCGGACGACTGGCACTTGCATCTACGTGACGGAGAAATGCTTTCGTCAGTGGTTTCGGAGAGTGCATCGCGTTTTGCACGTGCGCTTATCATGCCTAATCTGGTACCGCCGGTGGTAACAGGTGCGGATGCACGGGCTTATCGTCAGCGTATCGATACCGCTTTGCAAAACTCGGGTATCGATTCAGGTTTTACACCATTCATGACTTTGTACCTGACGCAAGATACGGTTGCTGAAGATGTTGTCGAGGCTGCACGAGACGGTACCATCCTTGCGGTCAAGTTGTACCCCGCTGGTGCCACTACAAACTCCGCGTCAGGTGTAGCTGATCTGGACAAGGTCATGTCCGTTCTCGAAGCGATGGCGGCAAACAATATCGTACTGTGCATTCATGGAGAAGTTACTGACTCGACTATTGACATATTCGATCGTGAAGCGCGATTTATCGACACGGTTCTGGATCCGTTGCGAAAACGTCTGCCTGAGCTGAAAATCGTTATGGAACACATTACGACCCGCGATGGAGCTCACTATGTACTCGCCAGCGATAGCAATCTTGCCGCGTCCATCACCACTCATCATCTGATGATCAACCGCAACCATATGCTCGCGGGTGGTATCCGCCCGCATTATTACTGTCTTCCCATTGTCAAGCGTGAGGAGCACCGGCAGGCCCTCGTTGCTGCAGCAACAGGCACGGATGCCCGATTCTTTCTTGGAACAGACAGTGCGCCGCATACCCGATCAACCAAGCTCAGTGAATGTGGTTGTGCCGGTGTGTTCAATGCGGCCAACACAATGGAATGTCTTGCCAGCGTGTTCGAGGATGTTCAGGCGCTGGATCGGCTGGAAGCTTTTACGTCACTAAACGGCGCTGCCTGGTACGGTCTGCCAGCGAATACTCAAACCATCACCCTGGAAAAGCGCAGCGATGAGTTACCCGTATTGCCACCCATACCGGTGGGCGATGATTTGGTGGTACCGTTCGACCCAGCCAGACCCATCTACTGGCATCTTGTTTAAACCGTCCCGAACTCCAACTACTGCGAGCGAACCCCCGGTATGTTCACAACGTCTCATGCTACGAACGAAGAAATGGCCAGCCAGGCAGCTCGTATGCTGCTGGAAATACAAGCGGTACATTTTCGATCTGATGAGCCTTATATATTTACATCCGGTCTTGCCAGTCCGGTGTACATCGATTGTCGCAAACTGATTTCCTATCCACGAATTCGTGCAACGCTCATGGATTACGCAGTCTCGAAGCTGGTTCGTGATGTTGGCTATGAAGCCTTTGATGCCGTTGCCGGCGGGGAGACCGCAGGTATTCCCTTTGCGGCCTGGATTGCCGAACGCATGCAGCTCCCAATGCAGTACGTTCGCAAGAAGCCCAAGGGATTTGGCCGAGACGCACGTATAGAGGGTGATATCTCTGATGGTCAGCGAGTTTTGCTGGTCGAAGATCTCACCACCGATGGCGGATCCAAACTGAGTTTTGCAGAAGCCATACGCGAGGCGGGTGCCGAGGTTGGGCACACACTGGTGGTGTTCTACTACGACATCTTCAAGCAGACACCTGAAAATCTGGACAAAGCCGGACTGCAACTTCATTATCTGGCGACTTGGTGGGATGTATTGGCAGAGTCGCGTAAGCAAAGCCATTTCAGTGACGAAACGCATCGTCAGGTAGAAGCCTTTCTCACTGATCCCCTGACATGGTCAGCAGCAAACGGCGGCAAGTACCAGCCGAAAGGCTAAACTCGACGATACATAACAGGAACTGCATCATGCGTACAAACGATCCACTGGACAACCTGCTGCCAGAAATCATTGCATGGCGCCGTCATCTGCATAAAAACCCGGAGCTGGGTTACGAGGTGCATAAAACGGCAGCGTTTGTAGCTGAAAAACTACGTGACTTCGGCGCAGATGACGTCGTTGAAGGCATTGGCAGGACAGGCGTCGTTGGTGTGATTAAAGGACGCACCGATACATCCGGTCGGGTCATTGGCTTGCGTGCAGATATGGACGCCTTGCCTATTGTGGAGAGCAGTGGTGCTGAATGGTCATCGGAAGTGGAAGGTCGCATGCATGCATGCGGGCACGATGGTCATACGGCGATGCTTCTCGGCGCTGCGCAAGCGATGTGCGCGGCGCGGGATTTCGACGGCACGCTGATCGTGATCTTCCAGCCTGCAGAGGAGGGTGGAGGTGGTGGTCTTGCCATGGTCGAGGACGGCATGATGGACCGCTTTGGCATCCAGCAGGTTTTCGGTCTGCACAACATGCCGGATCTGGCCATTGGTGAATTTGCCATTCGGCCCGGTCCCTTGATGGCCTGTGCTGACGAATTTGACATTGTTGTTGAGGGACTGGGAGGACATGCTGCCATGCCTCATCTATGCACTGACAGTGTTGTCGTGGCCTCCCATATCGTGCTTGCGCTACAGTCCATCGTGTCGCGAGGTGTCAGTCCGACTGATCCTCTCGTGGTGTCAGTGACGACCATGGAAGTGGACGGTAGTGCCTATAACGTCATTCCGCAAACTGTACGCATGAAGGGTACCCTTCGGGCGTTTGAAGAACCAGTCAGAACCGAGGCCAAGGAACGCTTGATTGATATCGTCCTGAAGAGCGCAGCTGTATTCGGTGCAGCGGCACAGGTGGACTACCGCGATGGTTACCCCGCAACGGTAAATCATGATAAACAGACAGACTTCGTTGTCAACGTCGCTCGTGAACTGGTAGGAGGTGACAAGGTCGATGCGGATACACAACCTACGATGGGTTCTGAGGACTTCTCCTATATGCTTAACGAAAGACCGGGGGCTTTCATTTTCATGGGTAACGGAGCCTCAGCGGGCTTGCACCATCCTGACTACGATTTCAATGATGATGCCATTTCGACGGGTTGTCAGTATTGGATGAAACTGGTGTCCAGCGCGATGCCATTGAGTACTTGAGCATGCTTTCCGCCAATACCCTCCAAAGGTTCTGAACAGCCGATGGAGCCCATCGTCATAGCGGTCGCGTTTGCGGCTGGACTGTGCTTTCGGCAGGTTGGCTACCCACCGCTACTGGGTTATCTACTTGCCGGGTTCTTCGGTCATTGGGCCGGCTGGGGCTCAGGTGAAGCCCTGGCACCTCTGGCTGATGCCGGTATCCTGCTGCTCCTGTTTACTATCGGTCTGAAGCTGAACCCACGCGATCTGGCACCGCGCTATGTATGGGGTTCAGCAATTGCGCACATGATGATTGCGGTACCACTGACCGCTGCCGTGATCTACATTGTGGGCTCCCTTTACGAGCCGTTGTCGTTTTCACATCCTGTTGCACCCTGGACCCTGGCGTTTGCTTTGTCGTTCTCCAGTACGGTTCTGGCTATCAAGCTCTTTGAAGAGCGTGGAGAAACTGCGTCGTTCTACGCATCGATTTCCATTGGTATTCTGGTGGTACAGGATGTTCTGGCCGTTATCTATCTTGTTGCCAGCTCCGGCAAGTTACCGTCGATCTGGGCATTGGCCTTACTGGGCTTGCCGCTGCTGAAGCCGTTGCTGAACTGGTTGTTTTCTATTATCGGGCACGGTGAACTGCTATTGATTTCAGGGATCCTGTTTACGTTTGGTGCCGCGGAGGTGTTCGAGCTGGTCAACCTTAAGGGTGGGCTCGGTGCGTTGGTGTGTGGCATGTTGATTGCGCAATCCCACAAGGAAAAATCCAAGGAGTTGTATGAGCAACTGGCGGGGTTAAAAAATCTGTTGCTCCTCGGCTTTTTCCTGCAGATCGGTTACTACGGCATACCGGAGCTTGAGCTTGTTGCCGTGGCGCTTGTGCTCACTATGCTGGTGGTTTTGCGGCCAATCATCTACTTTTTTCTGTCCGTATCGTTCGGCTTGCGCGCGCGTACTGGCTGGTTTGCCGGGCTGAGCCTGTTCACCTATAGCGAGTTCGGGTTGATCGTTGCTGCAATTGCCCAGAGCAATGGGGTTCTGGGTGATCAGTGGATTACAACTCTGGCACTGGCGATGGCGTTATCGTACCTGTTTGCCACACCGGTTAATCGCAAGGCGCATGAGCTGTACGTACGCTTTGCCGAGCCACTGTCGCGTCTTGAGAAGTCAGAACGATTGCCCGAGGAAGTTATCGGTTCGCTTGACGGCGCCACCGTAGCTATCCTGGGCATGGGGCGGGTAGGGCGCGGCGCTTTTGATGCCTTGCGCACAGCTGGCTACGATAAGGTTGTTGGCATCGAGGAAAACTACCAGCTTACTCAGAAACGTAATGCGGAAAACTGGCCCTGCGTGCATGGTGATGCTTCAGACCGTGACTTCTGGGAAAGGACAGGACTTGCCAATTGCGAGTTGATATTGGTAAGCCTGAGTAACCACCGGGAGAATGTCCGAGTGGCAAAGCTTGCAAGAGAGCTGAATTTTAGCAACACGCTGGCGGTGGCTACGCGCTTTACTGATGAAAGCGTAGAGCTCAAAGAGCTTGGTTGTTTGACATTCTATCGCTACGCGGATGTTGGAAATAATTTCGCCACATACACCTTGCACAACATTGCGAAAAAAGCTGACGCTTGACCATGGATCCGATCAAATCAAATCTTGAAGCGTTTCAGAGTGCTTCGAGAAGTTTCTCAAGTAAGGCTGTGAAAGCTGCTTTGGCGGAAAGCTTTGACATCAATGCGGTGTTCAAACTGTGCCATCCTTTCGGCGAGCTGGATGGGCCGGATACGTTCTGGTCAAACTGTCTCGAACCGCTGCATCAGGCCATACCTGATCTTGAGCGGCGCGACATGATTGTCTTGTCCGGCATTACACCTGAAGGTGAGAAATGGATTGGCACAATGGGCAATTACATGGGGACCTTTACTGCACCGTTTTTGGGTATTCATCCGACTGGGCACCTGGCCCACATGCGCTTTCATGAGTTCTTTCAATTGAAAGAGGGGAAAGTGGTGCAGATGCAGGCTATCTGGGACTTGCCCGAACTGATGATGCTGGCGGGCGCGTGGCCCATGGCTCCGCAGTTGGGTGCGTTCCTGTGCACTCCCGGGCCCATGACTGCGGATGGACTGATGGTGTCGGGCGATGGAGGTGTCACGCAGAAACATGTGCGTGCGATGCTGGAGGATCTGTGTCGTTATCCGGCTAATCCGGATCCCGCCATCATGCAGCTTGAAAAATACTGGCACCCGAGGTTCAACTGGTACGGGCCGGCAGGTATTGGCAGTAGCCGTGGAATCTCCGGGTTCCGCAACTGGCACCAGATACCCTTTCTGAATGCTATGCCTGATCGCAAACTCGACGCATCGGCGGATCTGATGTCACACTGGTTTGCCGAGGGCAACTATGTTTGTGAAACGGGTTGGCCCAACATGCGGCTTACGCTAAGTGATGATGGCTGGATGGGCATACCCCCTGTAAACAAGGAAATTCTTCTTCGCAGTCTGGACTTCTGGAGAATGGAGGATGGTTTGATAAGGGAAAATTGGGTATTGGTTGACTTACTCGATGTGTACGCGCAAATCGGCGTTGATGTTCTCGGCCGAGTACGGGAGTTCAACAAGGCTCGCCTACACTGAACCAAGAGCTTGCTCGGTAGAAACTTCCGAGTGAGAGCTTTTCCCATTCGAGTCGCTTTTTGTTCGTTTGACGGATTTAGTGGGCTAAATGACGAGAACGAACGAAAAAAACGGCCGAAAGAGGACGGCTCGCACACGGAATTTTTTCAGCCGAGCTAATCCTAGCCTCTGCCGATAAATGGCATCGCGGATGCCATGATAGTAATGAATTGCACATTGGCATTGAGCGGCAAGCTGGCCATGTTAACGACCGCGTCTGCAACATGCCGGGTGTCCATCGTGGGTTCCGGTTTTATCGAGCCGTCAGCCTGGGGTACACCTTTACCCATTTGTTCGGTCATGTCAGAGGCGGTGTTTCCGATATCTATTTGTCCGCATGCGATATTAAAGGCGCGACCATCGAGTGACAGAGTGCGCGTCAGTCCGGTTATGGCATGCTTGGAAACTGTGTAGGGAACAGAGCCAGGTCTGGGAACATAGGCGGAGATAGAGCCGTTATTGATAATTCGACCGCCCTGTGGCGATTGCTTGCGCATCATTGAAAATGCCCCTTTGGCCATGATGAACGCACCTGTCAGGTTTACGTCAATGACCTGCTTGAATTGCTCCACGCTAAGCTCATCGATAGGCATGGCAGGGACGTTAGTACCCGCGTTGTTGAACAACACATCAAGGCGTCCATGTTTAGATGCTATCTCTGCGAATAGCATGTCGGCTTGTGCCTCGTCAGTTACGTCACAAGCGATGGCTGTCATGGCGTCCGGGTTTCCGGCAAGGTCGATGGTGCTGTTCAGTGCGGATCCACGTCGTCCCGTGAGTACTACGTGGAAACCTGCCTTGGCCATCGCTATTGCAGTGCTTTGTCCTATGCCTGAACCGGCTCCGGTAACGAGAGCAATTTGAGTCATGGTTGTCTGTTTTTCCTGTATGTGTTGTTCGAAAGCATTGTTTTGGCTGGTTATCGCGCCTTCCCGGTTATGACAGTCCTGACATCACATTTGACAGGATTCTGGCTCACAAGGGCTAATACCTGCGAAATTGCGAGCAAAAGGTGTGTCACTACACTAGGGTTTGTCCGAGCTGCGCAACTCTTCCAGACGTTCCTGAAGATAGCTACCGGCTGTGTAGCGATCTGACAGCACTACCTCTGGTCGCGGATGCAAAAAAAGAGGCAGACTGATACGAGCCTTTTTTGTGTCATGTCCTTGGGGATTGATTACTCGATGAGTAGTTGAGGGGAAATAGCCGCCAGAGGCTTCTTGCAGCATATCACCTATGTTTATTACCAGATTACCAAAGTCGCACGGTACATCCAGCCAGCTGCCGTCTCGTGCCTTGACCTGCAGGCCCGGTTCATTAGCCGACGGCAATAGGGTAATCAGGTTAATGTCTTCATGCGCTCCGGCGCGAATAGCGCCTTGCTCCTGCTCGTCTTCTTCCATCGGCGGATAGTACAAAACCCGCAACAGGCTTTGGCTACTGCCCTCGATCATGCTGCTTAGAGGCTCGCGATAGGCTTTGGCAATGTCCGGTGGAGTTTGCCTTTCTATCCAGCTGAGCAGGGTTGCAGCAAATTGAGTGGCAGAGGCGTAGTAGTCGCTGATTTCCTGTTTTAGCCCGTCTGGACAACGCCCCCAGGGGTAATAGTGAAAATATTCCTTGATGTCGCGAACCGAATGACCCTTTGCAGTTTCAGCCGATGCCCTGGGGAAGAACCCATCGTATTTTTCAGGATCGAAGACAAACTCGTTTTTTTCATCGCTATTGAAAAATCGCGCCCAGTTTTGATAAATACTGGTAACGGCCGATTCTGCAATGGGATGATTGCGCAGGACACCGAAACCCGTGTCGCGCAATGACTGTACAAATTGTTGTTCTGCATCGGGTGTCTGGTAATCCACCGCCGCCAGTACTGTCATGACCGTTCCGCCAAAGTTCCGGGTTTTAGGTCCACCATGTTAACAGTTGTAATCGCTAATATTGTCGCTGGGCCATTCTCATGCCGCTGGCGATTATCCAGCGTTAATACGACGTCAGGGCATGCTCAGGCTGGATTGATTGCATTAAAGGCTGATGTGGTTTGGTTTCGTGATACCAAGTAAACTGTGCGCGCACCGGCGACAGCCTCTTTTAACTACGCTAAAGGATACATCCACATGTTCATGTCTTGCGGAGATGCTCTGGTTGACCTATTCGGTCATCAGGCTGGCGGCGCTGCCGAGAATTCACCTGGCGAGGTTGCGTTGAGCGGCCATGTAGGCGGCTCTCCGTTGAATGTCGCTGTGGGATTGGCACGTCTGGGTAACTCTGCCGCCTATCTGTGCAAAAATTCCTCGGATTTCATGGGGCAGCGAATTGTTCATTATCTGCGCGCGAATAATGTGGATACGGCGTGGGTAGTGCCCACCGAACTGAACAGCACGCTTGCGATGGTGCAGACGAATGTGGACGGGTCGGCAAATTATGCCTTTTACACCGACAACACGGCTGACGTTTCCCTGCATATTGGTGAACTCCCGAATTCACTTCCCGACGAGCTGGCTGTGTTGAATTTTGCTTCCTATTCCACAGCCGTTAACCCAACTCGTGCGACGCTACTCGCGCTGGCGCAGCGTGAACAGGCAACGCGTGTAATTGCCTATGACCCTAATCTGCGACCCAGCATCGAGCCTGACATGGATATCTGGCGAGAGAGCTTCGGTCAGTTCAGGCAATGCGCCAGTTTCCTAAAGGCCAGCGATGAGGATATCCGGACACTTCTGGGCTCTGATGCCTCACTGGAGAATTTTGCCGCTGATGCGATCAGCTCGGGTGTCGATGTGGTGGTGGTTACAGAAGGGGAGGCTGGTGCTACAATTTATGCTGGTAACGGCGAGAGCGCTCGTTCTGCTCCCATTAGAATTAACGTGGTGGATACCGTAGGTGCGGGAGATACCTTCCAGTGTTCGAGCTTGCATTACCTGAAAGCCCAGGGACACATCGAAGGCAATTCCGTAAAAAGCAGCGACATAGATTTGCAAGCGCTGGTAGATTTTGCAGCAACCGCCGCAGCAATTACCTGTTCGCGACGTGGCGCAGATTTACCCACTCTGAACGAGGTTGAGGCGGCATTGGCCAAATAGTAAAAACACAGTTTGTTACTTTAATAGCGTAACGCCAGCATCCTGCATTGCTTGTCGTGCAATATTGTTGGAACCCTCAACATCGATTCCGCGACAGCCTGCCTCGACTACACCGGCTTCGAAGCCTTCCTTGCGTGCATCAATTGCAGAGAAGCGCACACAGTAGTCCAGGGCAAGTCCCACACAGACTATTCTTCTTACAGCCCGTTCTCGCAAGTAGCCTGTAAGCCCCAGACTGGTTGTTCGATCGTTTTCGAAAAACGCAGAATATGAATCAATTTCCGGGCGAAAGCCCTTGCGGATGATTAACTGAGACCTGTTCGTTTCAAGTTCGGGGTGGAATGCTGAACCGTGGGTTCCCTGAACACAGTGATCCGGCCAGAGCGTTTGTTCACCATAAGGCAATGTGATTGACTCAAAAGCCTGTTTGCCAGAATGCTCGGATGCAAAGCTGCTGTGTCCTGCAGGGTGCCAGTCTTGTGTCAGCACCACATGCTCAAATTTTTCGCTCAGTGAATTGATAACCGGCAGGATGGCTTCCGCATCAGGTACCGCCAATGAGCCACCGCTACAGAAATCGTTTTGCACATCGATGATGAGCAGGCAGTCGTTTTCTTTGATATCCATGGCAATCACCGAAATCAGGTTTGCAGTGTGTGCTATTTTCACATAAAAATCAGCGCTATCTCACATCGTTCCCGCGTAAGCGGGAATCTACATGAACTGAGCCACGGATCGTTGTCTGCGTAAGGACGACTCACTGTAACGATTTGAGTCGTTGTGATTCAGGTTGGGCGAACGACTGGCTATGGCTGGTCTGCGTAGAGCACAACCACACGTTGTTGGGCATCAGCCGATTCATCGGGTAATACAGCCGCTGCTGCATCTTCGCCAAGGCCGCTGAGAGTCTTGATTTTGGTAAAGTCCAGCCCGTTCTGAATCAGATACGAGCGCACGTTAGTTGCGCGCTGTAACGCCAGTTGTTGATTGTAAGCTGCCGAGCCACTTCGGTCGGTGAAACCAAAAATGGACACGCCCGTAGTGCGGTTTTTTTCCTGAGCAATAAACGAGTTGAGAACCTTGGCGGCATCTTCTGTCACGTCAGCACTGTTGCGATCAAAATAGATTTTGTATTCGATGGATTCTGCTTCTTCCTTTGCACGCAGCTCGTCTTGCGTAACGAAACCCTGAGCGCTGAGTTGTTCAACTTGTGCTTTGACATCGTTGACTGTGTTTTCCAGTGCCGGATCGGTGTTCGTCAATTGTTCAAGGCGCAGTTCAAGATCAGCTATTTGGGCTTGCAGGGCGCTCTGCGTTTCCAGAGCGTCGTCGGCTTCCGCGGACGCTGCCGGTAACCCCTGTACACGCTGCTCAAGTGTCTGGATGCGGTTGCGGGTGGTCTCTATCAGTGCTTCCAGCTGCGAGGTATTTGTAGCGTCTACGGAGCTATCGATTTGCGATTGTGCCAGGGCAAGCTGATCTATGATCTGCGCTTGGATACTTTCGATCGATAAGGATTCACCCGCTGTCGACAGGGTTTGCACGGATTGGTTCAGCTCTTGAATTGTTTGATTGGCCTTTTCATCCTGCTCTTCAAGATCAGCAATTTTCGTTATGGATGCTTCCAGTAATTGCGACAGGCTGGAGATGCGTCGTGAGTCCGAGTTGACGGTCGCCAGACGTTCTTCGATACCACTGAGACGCTCATCGATACCGGCTGAAAGTGCCAATATCGAAGGGTTGTCAGTACCATCTGATGTCGATGAAGACGTCTCACCGTCATCTCCGGTTTCCGAACCGTCGCTTTGAACCGAGCCGGCAGCAGCACTACTAAAAGTATTCAGTCTTGCACTGAGGTTCCCGATCTGCTCGTTGATACCGGACAGCGATTCACTGACGACAAGTCGACGATTATCAAATTCCTCCTGAATGGCATCCAGTGAGCGCTGAACACCGTCCACTGTTTCAGTTAGTGCCTGCATGTCCTTTTCGGTAGCGTCTTCGTCCAACCGGCGAACCAGAAGTTCCAGGCGGCGATCTATGGAATCCAGTCGGACGTTACCTGAATCGGTGCGGGCTCTTGTTTCCTGCAATGCTGTGCCCAGTTCGGCGACCGCCTTGGTTACGTCTTCCATGGGAGCGACGCGTTCATTAAGCGCATCCTGAAGGTTGGACAGGGAACTGGTATTTTCGGCAAGTGTCTCATCGAGCATGGCTTGCAATTTTTCAGATTGCGCCTCGTCATCGTTTTCGCTGAACCGTTGTTCCAGCTCCGCCAGTCGCTCTGTCAGTGAAACTTCCACAGACTGGCTTTCCGGGTAGCTGATGACGGCATCTACACCGGATTTCATGCGGTCGAGCTGTGCGTTGGCCTGTACCTTGAGATCGTCAAGCGTGCCGTCAGGGTTTTGTGCCTTCCATACCCCGCCACCTAAGATCACACCCAGTAACGCGAGTAGCAAGAGTTTGTTCATGTCAGTACCGATATGTCTTAAGAGGCAGGCAAAGGAAAATACAGGGGATCAGAACTCCTGAGCCCCCAGTATATCGCAGCCGTGCACCTGTGCGCCTGTGAGCGCATCGTGTTATGCGTCTTGCGTAAGAATTTCCTGTGTTCCAGTGCACTCAAGAATGAGCACGGCCAGTGGTGGCAGGGTCAGATTCAGTGAAGCCGGACGTTGGTGTTGTCCGGAACTGTCGGCAAGTATCATGCCGCGGGTATCAGGTGCAGCTGGTGCCAGGGTACCAAGGTTGGTATCGGGCGAGTCCTGAACGCTCGTACAATGCAATCCGCTGCCGCCGTAATTGTGGTCATCAGTATTGATCAATTCGCGGTAATAACCCGTTTCATCAACACCAATTCGGTAATTTTCACGAACAACCGGGGTGAAATTGCAAACTACCACACAACTTTTTTGCCTGTCTACAGAGTACCGATAGAATGATATGACGCTTTGGTCAATGTCATCGCAATCAATCCATTCGAAACCACGCCCGTCACAATCAGTTTCGTATAACGCTGGATGGGTGGAGTAGAGCTGGTTCAAATCTCGAACGAGAGTCTGGATTCCCAGATGCTTGGGTTCTTCCAGTAAATGCCATTGAATGCTGCTGTCGTGATCCCATTCGCTGTACTGAGCAATTTCACCCCCCATGAAATTGAGCTTCTTACCCGGATAACCAAACATCATCCCGTAAAGTGTGCGCAGGTTGGCAAACTTCTGCCAATCATCACCGGGCATCTTGTTAATCATTGAGCCTTTGCCGTAAACCACTTCATCGTGTGAGAAGGGCAACGCAAAATTTTCGCTGAACGCATATATCATGCCGAAAGTCAGGCTGTTGTGGTGGTATTTTCGATAAGCTGAGTCCTTGCTCATGTAATCCAGCATGTCGTGCATCCAGCCCATATTCCATTTGAAGGTAAATCCCAGGCCCCCGTTGTACGTTGGGTGGCTGACTTGCGGGAAACTGGTGGACTCTTCTGCCATGGTCATACCGCCTTCAGCATGCACCAGCTCATTCATTCGCTTGAGAAACTCGATGGCTTCCAGATTCTCGCGACCTCCGTAACGATTTGGGATCCACTGTCCTGATTCACGAGAGTAATCCAGATACAGCATGGAGGCGACAGCATCAACGCGCAGACCGTCGAGATGAAATTCGCGTATCCAGTAGACCGCGTTGCTCAACAGGTAGTTGGCTACTTCGCGGCGACCGAAATTATAGATAAGGGTTTGCCAGTCCTGATGCATTCCCTGACGAGGATCAGCATGCTCATAAAGGTGCGTGCCGTCGAATTGCCCGAGCCCGTGTTCGTCGGTGGGGAAATGTGCAGGTACCCAGTCCATGATGACGCCGATATCTACTGCATGACAGGCATCAACAAAGTGCCGAAAATCATCCGGGCTTCCAAAGCGGGACGTGGGAGCAAAGAGACCGATGGGTTGATAGCCCCATGAACCATCGAACGGATGCTCAGTGACCGGCATGAGTTCGATGTGAGTGAATCCGTTTTCCTGTGCATAAGGGATAAGGGTTTTGGCTAGTTCGACGTAGCTGAGTGAATCGCCATGCAAGTTCAATCTCCAAGAACCCGCGTGAACTTCATAGACTGAGATGGGCTGCAGGCGCATATCCACATCCTTTTTTTTCTGCATGTACTTCTCATCACTCCAAACGAACTTGCTTTCGAAGACGATGGCTGCGTTGCCTGGTGGTTGTTCGAAGTAGGTAGCGTAGGGATCGTGCTTCAGTGGCAGAACTACACCATGTTGGTCAACGATCTCATACTTGTAGAGAGCGCCGCTTTGGATTTGTGGCACAAAAATATCCCAGATTCCGCTGCCGGGATGCGAGCGCATGACGTGACGTCTGCCATCCCAGTCGTTGAATTCACCAACCACACTGACGCGACGGGCGTTGGGTGCCCAGACGGCAAAATGAACACCGTCAACGCCATCAAAATTCATGACACGTGATCCCAGCGTGTTGTACAGCTGCTGATGCGTTCCTTCATTGAACAGATGTATATCCAGTTCACCAATCACACTGCCCATTGAATAGGTATCGATGATTTTCCAGGTGCTTGATTCGTTCGTCAGTTCTACCTGGTACGGGCCGGCAGGTTTGTCCAGGAATACTTCAAACAGACCGTTGGGATGGATCTTCTGCATCAGCAGTTTTTTCCCGGAGTCTGCAATGACTGTTGCTGTTTGTGCCTGTGGCTGAAAGGTTCGAATAACAGCTGCATGCTGGTCCGTCGCAATTTGTTCATCTTCGTCATCTGCAGGAGAGCCATCCTGAGTTGGCTCGGCTGCCAGATGCTGACCAAGGACTGAAAAAAGCTCGTAGTGACGGCCCTCTGCAATGGCATAAATCTGTTCGATATCGAGTGCAAGGCTCATGAGTACAATTCCGAGTGATAACGCGAAGCACTGGTGCTCCAATTAAATCTTTTCTTACGCGCTGCGGTGGCGATCCGGGTGAAACTGTCTGGTTTTTTTTCGCGCAAAAGCAGAATTTCGTCGACACGGGTAACCAGTGCCTTTGCCTGAGCTGCGATGGATTCTGCCTCAAACAGGAAGCCATCACGGCCATCGTCAATGGTATCGCGAAGACCACCAACCGAATGTGCAAGGCAGGGTTGACCATCTTTCATGGCAAGCATCTGACTGATTCCACACGGTTCGAATGAGCTTGGCATGAGAAACAGATCACCGTTCGCGAAAAGCAGATTCGCAAGTTTCATGGAATACTGATTAATGTATAACAGTTGAGAATGCCGTGAAGCGATTTGTCTGCACTGTTCCTCGAGTTCTGCATCACCAGACCCCAGCAACAGGAACAGACCTCTGCCAGCTATGGATTCCAGAATACGCTCCAGCGCCGTTCCACCATCATCTACAGGTTGCAGTAGCAACGCCATTTTCTGATCTGTGAGTCTACCAACACTGGTAATGATGTGAGCGGGTCGTTTTTTCTGTGATTCCGCCAGCATCCGTTGATGTGCGACGTAGTCTTCCGTCCGGAGTTCACTCTGGCGGGCGATTAATCGTAGCAGCTCGTCACTCAACTGCCGGGTAAAGTTCGGCCAACTGAGGTGGTTTGCTTTGGTGTCAGGGTAGTCGATACCGTTAATGATGCCGATCAACCGGTTTTGTGCAGCAGCCTGTTGCAAATCAAACTCCAGCCCTTCGCCACCATGAAAGCCCCGTTGAGGGTCGTTGGGCAGAAGAATTTCACGCGCGTAAGTAGGTGAGACGGTATGTATTTTGTCGGCAAGACGAATTGCGCTGGCCAGAGGATTGATGCAGTGCGGCCAGCGCGGGTCGGCAAGGAATCCCGGATCGTAGTGCAAGTGAGGAAACCACGCTTGTAGAGACGAGGTGTTCTGCGCAAACGGCCTGATCCCTTGCAGTGCCAGATTGTGAATGCTGAATACGGTACGCACGGATCTTAGAGATTCAAAAGCATTGTCAAAACGGATAAGTGCTAGCGCCAACGCAGAATGCCAGTCGTGAAGATGCAAAACATCTACTGGTTCGATGTTTCCACTGGTGATTGCGCCGAGCGCCGCCACGCTGAAAAGTGCAAACTTGTTAGCATCGGTAGCAAATGGCTGGTTGTCGTCGTCATCGCAGTAAACTCGACCCTTGCCACCGGCAGCAAACAGAGGATGATGCAAAACAAGGTAGCGTACATTGGTATCTCTGCCTGCTGATACCTCATACGCTTCTATGCGCTGCGGTGTGCCACGGAAACCTGTCGTAAAGGTGCCGATCGGCACTGCATCGGGAAGTTCGTGAAAGCTGCCATAGGCGGGTATGACGACGGTCAAGCGCGTCTGTTCATTGGCAAGCGCCCTCGGTATGTCACGAACAACGTCACCAATACCGCCCACTTTGGCACCCGGGATTACATCGTTTTCTGCAGCGAACATGCAGATATGTCTTGTGGAAGCCATGATTTTTTGTCTGTCAGCGTCTGGATAAGCCACTTTTGCTGAAATTGGCCGGCCTAATGCCAATGTGTTGGCAGGATTGCCATGCATAATCGGGCCGAAGGTCAGCTGTGGAATATTATTCCTGACGCTTGATTACCTCGGCCCCGATTCTGGACTTGATTCAGCCGGGAATTGTCACAGCAATGCTTTAGCGGATCCGGTGCACCATTTGATGGAAATTGTCAGGAGTCACTAGTGTAATACCACTATCGGTCACCCTGAATCCCTTTTTTCGATCATCTTCAGCGTCGATGCCCACCTCGGTGCCCTGTGGGAGGATGGTTCCGGAATCGATGATTGCTCGCTTGATCTTGCAGTGTCGACCAATCTGGACGTCCGGCATTATGACCGAATCCTCGATCTCACTGTATGAATTGACTTTAACATTCGAGAACAGCAAGGAATGGCTGACTTGACCACCGGAGACGATGCAGCCGCCGGAGACGATACAATTTACGGCCATGCCTCGCCTTTCTTCGGTGTCGTGAACGAACTTGGCTGATGGTAATTGCATCTGATAGGTGTAGATAGGCCAGTCCTTGTCGTACAGATCGAGCTCTGGGTCGAGATCTACCAGTTCCATATTGGCTTCCCAAAAGGCGTCCAGAGTCCCCACATCACGCCAATAGGGCTGTTTCTCTCGTTCTTCCAAGGGTTGCTCATCGCCAAAGCGGAATGCATAAACCAGCCGTGAATCCACGATTTTAGGCAGAATGTCGTGACCGAAATCGTGTGAGCTGTCTTCATTATCAGCGTCTTCAATTAACTGCTGATAGAGAAAATCTGTTTTGAATACATAATTTCCCATCGATGCCAGAACGCGTCCCGGTTTACCCGGTATCTCTGCAGGCTCTGCCGGTTTTTCCTGAAATTCCAATACCCGGCCGTCGGTATCGACTTTGACGACACCGAACGAGCCAGCTGCCTCTTCTACCGATACTTCAACACAGCAGAGCGTCATATCGGCTTCACGTCGCTCATGGGAGGCCACTAGTGGTCCATAGTCCATTTTGTAAATATGGTCTCCACCCAATACCAGCACATATTCGGGGCTGTGAGTGCGTATGATATCCAGATTCTGATAAACGGCATCCGCAGTTCCCTTGTACCAGCCCTCGTCGACACGCTTGGACGCAGGTAATATCTCCACAAATTCACCAAATTCTGCCTTGAATCCTGACCATCCACGATTAATGTGCCTGACAAGAGAATGGGCCTTGTATTGAGTGGCGACGCCGACCCGACGGATACCTGAATTTATGCAGTTTGACAACGCGAAATCGATAATGCGGAATTTTCCACCAAAAGGCACAGCGGGCTTGGCACGCCATGTGGTCAGTTCATACAATCTGCTGCCTTGTCCTCCTGCGAGAATAAGTGCGAGAGTGTCTTTGGTAATCTTTGAGACTGCTCTTTCCATGAAATGCGGTACCACGCTTGGTAATCGTGAATAAATGGCGAATGTTTATGTAAAGCTTACCGTTATGCGCGCCTTATGGCAAAGCACTTATGAATTAAAAACCAATATTCACATGCATCAACAGCGTTCTGTCTACTCAGTTGTTTACGTTACGTTGCCAGCGATCCGTTTTCCGATCACTGACAACACCAGATAACTCTATTTTACTTTTATGAAAACAGCTTCTAACACTGCATTACTGGCAAGTATGCCAAGGGCTAATGATCTTATTAGCCAACGTAGCCTTTGGGACAAGAGCGTTCCGGCATTGAGGGGCGATCCTACCGCCTGGAGAGAGTCAATCACGCAGCACTTTGCGCAGACGTTGGGGCGAGATATCGAATACGCCTCGTCACATTATCTTTACAAGGCGGTCGCAATGAGCGTACGTGACCGGCTTATGGAGCGTTGGCGCACCACCCGGGAGGTACTGGAAACAAGCACCGTACGTCGTACTTATTACCTGTCAATGGAATACCTGATGGGCAGGACGCTGGGTAACGCGGTCAACAACCTGCAGATGCATGATCCTCTGGTCGAGGCTCTGGCAGACCTCGGGCTTGCACTAGAAGATATAGAAGAGCTGGAACAGGACGCAGGATTAGGCAATGGCGGGCTCGGTCGCCTCGCTGCCTGCTTTCTGGACAGTTGCGCCTCGCTGGGCTTACCCGTAACAGGTTATGGCTTGCGTTATCGCTATGGCATGTTTCGACAGGCAATCGACAATGGCTGGCAGATTGAACGCCCTGACAACTGGCTGAGCGAAGGCCATGTCTGGGAGCTGGAGCGACCTGAGCTTGCCTGCACGGTGCGGTTTGGTGGAAATGTCGAGGTAGTCACTAATCTGCATGGCAGGCGGTTTCATCGATGGGTAAACACTGATGATGTGCGTGCAGTGCCTTATGATGTACCCGTCCCCGGGCATGGCAATGGTGTGGTCAATACTTTGCGGCTTTGGGGTTCAGCTGCTACCAATGAATTCAATCTAAGCGAATTCAATGCAGGTGGTTATACCGAATCGGTTGCAGCAAAGACAGCGGCTGAAAACATTACCATGGTTTTGTATCCCAATGACAGCAGTGAAAATGGGAAGGTACTGAGACTTCGTCAGCAGTATTTTCTGGTCTCTGCCAGTCTTCAGGATGCGTTGCGTATATGGCTGAGCAAGCACGAGACCTTTGATGGCTTCGCAGATGCGCATTGCTTCCAACTTAACGATACACATCCGTCGCTCGCTGTACCTGAACTTATGCGCTTGCTCATTGACGGACACGATCTGGATTGGGATGAAGCCTGGGCCATAACCTCAAACGTCATGGCGTACACAAACCACACTTTGTTGCCCGAAGCACTGGAATGCTGGTCGCTGAACATGATCGGGGCCTTGCTGCCGCGACCCACGGAGATCATTCAGGAAATCAACCGGCGGTTTCTCGAGCAGGTCAAGCTTGCCATGCCGGACGATGTCGCCGCACATGCGCAAATGTCCATCGTCTCCTTTGATGCAGTACCTGTGGTGCGTATGGCGCACCTCGCGATTGTTGGCAGCTTCTCTATCAATGGTGTCGCCGCCTTGCATTCGCAGCTTCTAAAGTCAGGCTTGTTCAAGGATTTCAATGCACTTTGGCCTGAACGTTTCAACAACAAGACCAACGGCGTTACACAACGACGCTGGCTAGCACACTGTAATCCCGGTCTCGACAAATTGATCGCCCCGATCGTGGGTGATCAATGGGTATCTCATCCACAGCAACTGGAAAGACTGCTGACTGTTGCTGATGATCCCGCGTTCCAAAAACATTGGGGCCATGTCAAGCGTGTAAACAAGCAAGCCCTTGCAACCTTGGTCAAAGACAGAGTGGGAATCAGTGTTGATCCTGACATGTTGTTCGATGTCCAGGTAAAGCGGATGCATGAATATAAACGCCAATTGCTCTGTACCTTGCATGCGGTGCACACGTATCTGGATATCATCAATAATCGAGGCAGTCATGTTCCCCGGTTTATTCTCATTGCAGGAAAGGCCGCACCGGGATACCACATGGCCAAAGCGATCATCAAGTTGATCAACAACGTTGCAGCCGTAGTCAATGCCGACCCTCGCACACGTGGCAAGCTATCATTGGTGTTTTTGCCGGACTACAACGTATCTGCTATGCAGGTGATTTGCCCGGCAGCCGATCTGTCAGAACAGATTTCGACGGCTGGCAAGGAAGCGTCGGGTACCGGCAACATGAAATTCATGATGAATGGTGCATTGACCATTGGTACGCTGGACGGTGCGAACGTGGAAATACTCGAAGCGGTCGGAGAGGACAACTTCTTTCGTTTCGGACTGAACGTTGATCAGGTGGCTGTTGCCAGGCATGGATATGCTCCAGCGAAACATATAGCGGCAGATGAGCGACTGACAGCTATCTTCGAAGCTTTCGATAGCGGCCTTTTTGATGGTCAGGAAGCTGACTTGATTCGTAGCGTGATTGATGCAGCTCGCAGTCCACATGATCCCTGGCTGACAGTGGCAGATCTTGCGGCATATCTCGATGCACAGTCGGAGGTATGCACTGCGTGGCGAGATCGTGCCCGTTGGCAGCGCATGAGCATTATCAATACTGCCAGTAGCGCACGATTTTCCACCGACCGGACCATGCAGGACTACAACCGTGATATCTGGAAGCTGACGCCTGTAGAAATGGGTGACGGTAACAACAACGGTGCCGGAGCGGTTGATAAGCTGTGAGTGGCACGCTGAGCACCTCGTCCATGCGACTGCTTACCGGGCGGCCCTGGCCAATGGGTGCAACTGTGTACGTCAAAGGGGTCAATTTTGCCTTGTTTTCGGCACACGCCAGCGCGGTAGAGCTGTGTGTGTTTGATTCAAGGGGGCAGCAAGAGCTTGTGCGATTGCCATTGCCGGCAAGCACTGATGGTGTCTGGCATGGTTTTCTGCCTGACGCTGCCGAGGGACTTGTCTACGGGTATCGAGTGCATGGTCTTTATGAGCCAACCTCTGGGCACCGATTCAATCCGCACAAGTTGCTTCTGGACCCCTACGCACGGCGCTGGCACGGCGACTTTATCTGGAATGATGCCAATTTTGGTTACATCAGAGGTCATGCTGACAAGGATCTTTCTTTCGATACTCGGGATAGCGCACCTTACGTTTTGAAAAGTGTTGTCGTCAGGCACCCTTCAAAAATCATGCGCTTGCAGGCACGACATCGGCGTGAACCCGATGTGCCTGTGAGTCGTCCCAGGCTCAGTGATTCGGTGATCTATGAAGGTCATGTAAAAGGGCTTACTGCACTGCTACCGGGTGTTGCTGCCAAACGACGGGGTACTTACCGGGCGCTGGGTTCAAAGGCCTTTGTTTCGCATTTGAAAAATCTGGGCGTTACTGCGCTCGAGTTGCTGCCTGTGCATGGCTTCATTGATGATGAATTTCTGGTAGAGCGAGATCTTGTGAATTATTGGGGATACCAGAGTCTTGGTTTCTTCGTCGCCGAACAGCGTTATGCGTCATCAGGCGATGCGACAGCTGAGTTACGGGAAACCGTGGCGAAGCTGCACAAGGCAGGTATTCAGGTGATTCTTGACGTTGTTTACAACCATACGGGTGAGGGTAATGAGTTGGGGCCAACCTTGTGTTATCGAGGTCTGGATAATTTGTCTTACTATCGTCTTGAGCGTAACCCCCGCTACTATGTAAACGACAGCGGTACCGGCAATACGCTGTCAGCCGAGAATCCGCGTGTGCTCCAGATGATCACAGATAGTCTTCGGCAGTGGGTCAATGAAGTGGACATTGATGGTTTTCGTTTTGATCTTGCCAGTATCCTGGGGCGCGAAACTCATGGCTTTGATCGCGGTTGTGGATTTTTCGATGCCATTGCACAGGACCCTGATCTTGCTGATGTCTATCTGATTGCTGAACCCTGGGACATCGGTCCTGGTGGATACCAGCTTGGACAGTACCCGCGTCGGTGGTCTGAATGGAATGACCAGTTTCGTGACACAGTGCGGCGTTTCTGGAACTCCGATGCCGATCTTCTGCATGAGTTCGCTGATCGACTTCTGGGTAGTAGCTCGGTGTTTGGATGGCAGAACAGGGACCCGGCGTCCAGTGTCAACTTCATTACCGCACATGATGGATTCACTTTGCGCGATACCGTCAGTTATGCATACAAGCATAACGAAACTAACGGCGAGGCAAACCGTGATGGACATGGTACTAACCATTCGAACAACCACGGTGTGGAAGGTGAAACTAACGATCGCCACATTCTTGCTATTCGCTTACAGCAGCAGCGCAACATGCTTTGCTCGTTGTTCTTCTCTCAAGGCACACCAATGCTGCTAGCAGGCGATGAACGAAATCGTACTCAACGTGGTAACAATAATGCTTACTGTCAGGATAATGCACTGACGTGGATAAGCTGGCAAAACACATCGGTTGCCAGCTCACTGCAACGCTTCACTCAGAAGTTGATCCAATTCAGGGCGCGGCATCCCGTATTGCGCCGTGCATGGTACTTGCATGGTAAGCATCTTTCCATATCGACTGGACTTCCGGATGTCAGCTGGCTGAACGCAACGGCAACGCTCATGGAGGAGGCGGATTGGCATCGGCCCGGTGGTGGGTTTGTTGCCTTGCAGTTAATGGGGGATGCGTTGCCTGTGCAGAGTCACGCAGAAGCATCAGATACCTTGCTGCTATTGTTCAATGGCGGGCATGAAGATGTTACCTTTTCATTCGACTCCGAATTTCTGGCAGGAAGCCGATGGGTGCTTGAACTGGATTCCAGTGCTCCTGACTCATCAGTAAAAGCTGTGAGTGAAAGCTATGTAGTGTCAGCATTGTCGGTAGCCGCACTTTCGCTGGCTCCAGTGGAACTATAGAGCCGGGTGAAATGTGATTCGAAACGGTAACTGAGTGGTCGATTAAGGTTACTACGTTATACTTTGTCTGAGAAAAATCTGTGGAGAACCATCCAGAGCGTATGAAATCTACACTACCTGCACAGCATCTGTTACGTCAGTATCTGTTATTCGCGTTTACAGTAACGTTCTTGCTGACCATGTTTCGCGCCGGATTGGCGCTGTGGCAGTTTCCGTTGCTGGAAGAAACCAATGCGTTTGTTGCTCTGTTTGTGCAGGGGCTGAGATTTGATCTGGCGTTAGTTGGCATATTGTGTCTCGTGCCAATTGTTGTTGGTTCCTTGCTATCGATGTTTGACGTGACACGCACTTTGGCCAGAATTCTTATCAGTTTTTTCCTGTTTGTTTCTTTACTACTGATTCTTTTGCTGGAATTGATTACCCCCTGGTTTGTTCACACTTATGCATTACGGCCCGATGCCACGACTCTGCAAAATTTTGCTAGTTCGCAAGATGCGCCGCTAGAGGTCGTTCTTACCGTTCTCAAGGAACAGGCAATTCCAGCGGTGGTTGCCGTTGTCCTCGGTATTCTTGTTCTTCTAGCCTTTTGGGCTCGTCTGGAGATGCCACGGTTTCTTCGCTACCGCTTGTCTGTTCCCGGAGCACTGGCCACAGCAGTGTTAGGTGGAGTCCTGTGCGTCTTCGCTATCTGGTCGACACCTGATTTACGTAAGGCGGCTTTGGGTCCGGGGGATGCATTGATCAGTACTGATGAGACCGTTAACGACCTGGCGATGAACTCAACCTATAAAACCCTGCATTCCATTGCCCTTCCTTACTTTAACCAATAGTTAAACGAGAAGTACTATGCCTAAGGCTTACTGGATTGCGCACGTCGACGTCACCGATGAAGAGAATTACCCTGAGTATCTCAAAGCAGGCGCACCGGTTTATGAGAAATATAACGCCCGTTTCGTCGTCCGTGGTGGACGCAGTGAGGCCATGGAGGGAAAGCAGCGTTCACGTCACGTAGTCATCGAATTCAAGGATTATGATACAGCGCTGGCCGCTTATAATAGCGATGAGTATCAAGCAGCAAAAGCACTGCGTAATCGTTACGCCGAGTCTGAGTTTCTGATTGTGGAAGGTTTCGAGTAGCGTTTTTTCAGGCGGGTGTTCGTTCTACTACACCCAGTATGGATTCCCGCCATCGCGGTAAAAGAAAATGCGCTCGGGCAATACGGATGTCTGCGAGGATGATTTAAGGTTGATGATTCTTAGCTCTATCCAGAGCAAGTATCGCGATAGGTATATGCTCTAACGTAATCAATCTCGAAACTTGCCGGAAACTCGGTGCTTGCATCAGGCGAACCCGGCCAAGTACCACCAACCGCAAGGTTGATTAGAAAGTGGACTGGTCGGGTGAAATCGTTGGGTGTGGGGTGTGCCGCTCGCCATTCGCCATTCAGGTACCAATTGACGGACTCTTCAGTCCAGACAACGCTGTACACATAAAACGCTTCGGTTAACGGAGCGGCTTCCTGGTGATCGTAAGGGTGTGAGGTAAGCAGGCCGGTCTGGTTGGTATGCAGGGTGGTGTGAAATACCTCTGGCTGGTGTCCCAGATGTTCCATGACGTCAATTTCGGGCAATACCGCAACACCATCTGGCCAACTATCAAAACTAGGCAAGAGCCAGAATGCTGACCAGAATCCCTGGCCTTCTGGAACCCGGGCGCGTACTTCAAAGCGTCCGTGCTTCTGAGAAAAACTTTTCTCTGTGGTCAGAACACCTGAGATGAACGGTTGGCCAGAAACATCACCTCGCAATGCGCGCGGTGTAGGTTGTGCCGTAATGGAAAGCACACCGTTGTTGATAGAAAAGGGTGATATTTTGTGTTCGGCAGGATTGATATAGAACTGCTCTTCTTCATTGATGATGACGTCGCGAGGCCAGATGTACTGTGTTCGCCAACGCCCCTGTAAGCTTGCTGATGCAGGAAGCGACTCATCCCATAGTGACAACTCATCAAACGTCTCTTCGAAGCTTGTTTGCCAGCAGCTATCATCAAGCTTTACCGGTCCTTTAATAGATTGCGCGGCGGTGGCTGAGTGATGCAGGGAGGCAAATAGTGCAACGGCGCTTGACAACAACAGAAGTGTATTCAATTTCATGCCCCGATTATCGCCTGATATTTCTGTCCTGATCGTTCGGATGGTGTTACCAGTCGGACGCCTTGGCAGAAGAGTGCAAATAGTGTCAGCTATCGAGGTGGGTGCTTCGAAAACCAGCTCCATGCGTGAGAAATACTCTCAGAGACGTCAGCGTACACCGGTTGCCATTCCAGTGCCTGCATGGCAAGTGAGGCGTCGGCGACAAGCTCAGGCGGATCACCGGGACGCCGACCCACTGTGTTGTAAGAAAGCTCGACTCCCGTGACTGCACTGCACGCTTTAATGACCTCTAGTACGGTATAGCCGCGATTCACGCCCAGATTAAATTGCTCTGCACCTGCTTCGGGCAGGCGAAGCATACGATCAAAGGCCTTGATATGAGCGCTGCAGAGGTCGTTGACATGAATATAGTCGCGAATGCACGTACCATCACGGGTGTCGAAATCACTGCCAAATACCATCAAGCCGGTGTTTGCAGGATCACCCCCTGCCTTGACGCGTAGCGCTTCGAACAGGATTAAAGGCAAAAGGTGGGTCTCTGGATCATGCCGCTCGCCGATACTGCCATCTTCGCTACAGCCTGCTGCATTGAAATACCGCAAGGCAATACTGCGCAATCCATAAGCCACTGCATAGTCTTTTAGTATCTGCTCGACCATAAGCTTGGATTGCCCATAGGGATTGATGGGGTTCTGTGGGGTTTGCTCGGTGATAGGCAAATTTGCCGGTACGCCATAAGTGGCACATGTTGATGAAAACACCAGCTTGTTGACTTTGTGCCTGAGCATGGTATCCAGCAAGCTCTGTGTACCTGCAACATTGTTGTGGTAGTACATTGAAGGTTCGTTGACTGATTCACCCACGTAGGCCAGAGCTGCGAAATGCATGACGGCGTCTATGGCGTAATCGGTAAATACCGTGTCGAGAAGGGCGTGGTCGTGCAGATCCCCCTCAATAAACGTACCAGCGATTATGGCGTCGGCGTTGCCGCGTTTCAGGTTGTCATAGACCACTATCTTGTAACCTTGCAGATCAAGTAGTCGCACCATATGAGAGCCAATGTAGCCCGCACCACCTGTTACAAGAATTGTTCGTGTCACGATATCTCCTCAGCCAGCCTTTTTGTGGCGGCGGTTTTTCTGTCGTCGAAGCGCGTCGTTACTCGATGGATCGGTCGCACTATCGGATCCATCGTCAGTCTCTTTACGGTTGACAATTTTGACCTTTGAGTGCCTCCTGACACGGCCTTTCACATTGATTTTGTGTTCTTTTCGTTGCCGCGCTTCACGTAACTTGTTGGCATCATTTACCGCTATGAAGCCGGGTATCTGATTAGGCCCTGTGCGTGTCGCTATCACAGAAACTTGCTGCAGCATACTGACTGGCAAGGCGATAAAAAATATCCAGTAGAGTTCACGATTAATCAGAAGCCGTGCTTCGGAATAATTACTGACCAGCAACGCAACGACAAATCCCAGGACAAACAGGACACCGGGCTGCTGGCGTTGATACTGACAATAGACGATCTCTATCAGTTGTTGCAGGATCATCAATAAAGCCAGCGCTGTCAGGGGCAAACCGAGTTCCGAGGCAATCTGTAGCAGACCATTGTGTGCATGGAAGACTGTCCATGTGAAATCTGTCAGTGATTGCTGTATTTTCAAACTTTCGGGAGTTGGAAACCATAGAGTTCCGTAGCCATAGCCGGTCAGTGGCCGGTTGAGTATGAGTTGCCAGGTCTGAGACCAGACTTCACCTCGACCCGTGAGATCACCTGATCGGCCAATAAGTTCGGCGGTGTCTATAAAGACGAATGCCACGCCTACCAGGCCAACAACCAATATTCCGAGCAACATCATGGCAAAAATGTTAAACCTCAGACTGAAGGCTGCATGCATGTAGAGCATGACCAGACTGGCCGTTATCAGTGCCAATAACGAGGTCGCTGAAACACTGTAATAAAGACACACCATCGAGACCAGCGCGATGCCTGCATACACGAGTCGTTGCGCCGTGGAAATTCTCCAGAAACACAGACTTGTGGTGAGTAGAAGGGTCGTGGCAGCCCAGAACCCCAGCGTGTTTTTGGAAGCAAGTACCCCCGTCCAGACCTGTCTGCCCTGATAGTCTTGTAGACCGAGTTCTGGCGTCAGGATTGAGACTGCGATACTGGCCACCATAATGAACCCCAGTACCAGAGCGCTTGTACGCAACAGGCGGCTCAACGGTAGGCTAAGTCCAAGGTACAAGGCAACTATTGTGGTCCCGATCAGATGTATCGAGCGTTCAGCTGTGAGTGCAGCGTCGACTGACCATGCGACCGAGAAGGCGGTTCCTGCCAGCAGGCAGGTAAGCAAGAGTCGATAACGCACCGTCCAGGTAAGCCAATTCAGACCGAATGAGGCAATCAGGCCGACGGCGGCTAACGCGTACATCACTAACCACACCATGGTTATCAGTGTGACAAAGGTGTCACTGGCCAATGGCCCGCGAAACGCTAGCGATAGAGTGAAGCTTGATCCTTGCAGTAAAGTCAAGACAAGCAGAGCTGTAGCGAAAAGCGGCGTTTTGTAATTGGCGTAGTAGGTGGAAACCATCTGGTTCATGGCTTTACCAGAGAGTGTGCTGAAAGTATTTGTGGCACACGTAACACCCGATTGCCGCAGCCCGGAACGGAAGCGTGCAGTGCGAACCGACAAGTGTTCAAGTGTTTAACGAGCAATTTCATTCAGGCTATCCTGTGCCTCTGGCCTGATCCAGTGTCGCTCCTCTGATACGCACGTATTGATCCACAAGCTTTCTATACCAGCGGGGAGCCAGATTCTGAATGGTCTGTCTGAGAATTCCTGACCCACTTATGGCTCCCAGCCGCCTCGCTTTCCATAGTAGCTTAAAACTTTGATAGGGTGCCCTGCGAGCCAGACTGACACTTTCCACACGTGCCTGGTAACCGGCCCAGGCTTGAACAGACATGAATGGTTTTTGCGTCGCCATCCAGGTGAAAAAATTAGTGTATTTCTCAGATGTGCCAGCGTAGATAGGTAGCTGTGAAAGTGCATCCTCGCTGATTGAATCAGCGTAGTGAGTGTAGGGCCGGGGTAACATGAAGAAGGCAATCCCTGTGTGCCAGCAATCGATTGCAAACTGATCATTGTCACCATACGTAACATTCTCGTTCCACTGTACCTTGTCCGCCAGGGCTCGTGGTATCACCATGGTGCTGGTTTGAATAAAACCACCATGCACATAGAGAAAGTCGTAGATGGGTTCTTCCTGGCCTAAAGGACGATCTGGTTTCACCCAGTATTTACCCACACCGCGGTCAACAATGATTTGCCCATAAACCAGCACATCACCCTTTTCGTCCAGCAGATCGTTAACTGCGAGCAGAAATTCAGGGTACCAACTGTCGTCTGAATCCAGAAAGGCAATATACTGACCCTGCGCAATCCGCATACCGTGATTACGAGCTGCTGCTGGCCCTGCGTTGTTCTGGCTGACAACAGTCAGTCGTGGATCAACTACCGAATTCAGTACTGCAAGGGTGGTATCGCTGGAGCCATCGTCGACAACAATGACTTCAAAGTCGGGATAGTCTTGTGCAAAACACGAATCAAGAGTTTCCAGAACCGACTCTGCGCGGTTGTACGTTGGGATAATCACAGAAAAGCGCGGTGACATCAGTACGTCTCTCCTCGTGTAGTCGCGCGGCCCAGATGGGCTGTCAGTTTGCCCATGAATTTCCATCTAAGCAACTGCGCTGAACGTCGATAAGCGGGCAGGGCAATCCCTCCCACTGTCATTAAGCCTGCAACCATTGCCAGTGCGCAGGTTTTGGCAACTCTTATACTGGTTGCTGGCCAGTTCGGCTGAAGATGCTGCATCACCCGTACTCGGGAATTGTGGATGTTAATAACGCGTTGCCGCAGCCAACCCGGCGTTAGCCTCGATTCGGGTACAGGCTCGTGAACGATAGCGCTAGCAGCCCATCGCATACTGCAGCCATCGTGACTAAGTTGAGTAAAAAACGCTAGATCTTCGCCGCCGGAGTGCGCAAACGCTTCATGGAAAAAATGTGGTGAGTATTTCTGCAAGGTAGCGGCTTTAATCAGAAAATTGCCTCCAGCCTGTAACTGACAAGCGCTTCCATCCGGCAAATCCAGATCCGCACCGTAGTAAGGATTGTCAATCAATCGAGGATCAGCATGTGCCGGGAAAACCGGTCGCGTCGGGCCACCGACGATATCGGCATCGTAAAGTGCCTGTACACGCAGAAGTTCGGATAACCATTGCGGTTCTGGCCACTCATCATCGTCGAGAAAGGCCACCATGGCGGGTTTCAGGGAGAGTGCTTCAAGGGCCACGGCGTTGCGTACCGCAGAGATTCCTGACGAGGTCTGGCGTAATGCTGTCACCTTGAACGGGTAATGATCAGGCAGGTTCCGACACACTTCCAGCCCCTCTCCAACAGCGTCATTGTCGGCGACAACTACCTCAAGGTTGTTGACGCCGTGAAGCGCCGGCAATGCGTGGAGCAGTTTCAGTAAGCCTTGCGGTCGACGGTAAGTGCAAATGCCAAGAACGATCTTCACGAAGCGCTCTTGTGCGTGGCAGTCGCTGAAGGTACGGTTTCATGTATCTCGACTGTACTAACAGGCTGAGTAGACAATCGACTATACAGCGTAAACGTAAGGTGTAAAGCCATGAAAAGTTCGGCCGCCAGTATGCCCAGCAAGGTCGTTTCAGGCTTGTACAGGTAGAGGGTGATGCTCACGAGGATGCCGCTTATCATAGCGCCGTAGATACTCGCCATTGCCAATACCCTGAAATCACGCATGGCCTGAAGTGCTGCAGAAGGCGCGTTATAGCTCGCGGCAAAGAGTGTAATGATTGACCAAAGACCCACGATCAGGGCCATGGGCTGATCTGAATATTGTTCGGCATAGAGAAATTCGTGAATCCATGGCCATCCGAGCCACAAGCACAGCGCAAGTGCCGCCACAGCAGACACCATGGCAAGGCTGGTTGTTCTGATCTGTTGCCTGACCGCTACTTGTCGCGATTTGGACAGATCGACAGCCAGCTCCGGTTTGACCATGTTTTGCCAGGTGAGCAGAGCAACCCGCACTGGCCCGAACAAGACAAATCCTGCGGCTAGCGGTGCATAGGCATTCGGCCCGTTGGTTGAGGTAATGATTACGCTATGCGCCTGCGCCAGAAAAAGTGTAGTCAGTGATCCGATGAGTGCCCAGCGCGATTGCTCCCATACATGTGAGTAACTGCTTACGCGCGATAGTATGAGCCAGCGTTTACGAAAGCCATGCAAGCGTAATCGTTCAACCAGCATAGCAAACAGGTTGGCTCCTGCAAGCGCCATAAGAACGTGCCCCGTCGACAATTTTTCGGTAGTGAGAAAAATGACGGCGACGAGCATGATGCCGGACAAGACATAAGTTCCATCACCTGATGCCGTAATAAGCGGTCGCATACGAGCATAACCCGTGCTGCGACTGTAATGCCGCGCAGAGTAGACGGCGATGAAAACTGTAACGCCGATGCCTATCGAGCTTGGTAGATCAGAGCTGATGGCGTACGCCGTTCCAGCGAATATCAACAACGCAAAGAGCAGCAGATTGAGCGTACTGAACATTGCTTCCTGCTGCTGTCTCTCACATTCATCTTCAATGATTGGCGTGTATACCGTCAGTGGCGTAGATACCAGTGCGTTATTGACCGCAGAGGCAAACATGGCCATAACAAAGGCAAATGCGAACACACCATATTCGTAGGGTGTAACCAATCGAAGCAATAGCAGATTAAGCGCGAAATGAAATCCGCTGACCATGGCTTGAGCACCGACCGACAGAGCAAGCCTTGATGTGATGAGCTTTATGATCTTGCCCAGCGGTGTTGCTGAGGCGAGAGGTGTTGCTGAGGTATGGCTGTTAACGATTACAGCTGATTCCTTGTCGTGGTCACTCATGGGAGGCGATCAGGGTTGTTTGCCTGAGCGTAACTGGCCAAGTCTATTGCGTAGAAGAATAGCGCCGAGTATCACAGGCTCTACCAGATAACGAAACGCAAATCTGCGGGGATTTTCAAGCAGGCGAAAGATCCACTCAAGACCCAGGCGTCCCATCCAGCGTGGAGGCGTTTTTACGTGACCTGCGACGTATTCCATACAGGCACCGCAGGTAAAAACAATTTGTGCATTGATCAGGTGTCGGTGCGCTGCCAGCCACGCTTCCTGTTTCGGTGATCCGAAACCAATCAGGAGCAGGTTGGTGTCAGCCTTGTTGATTTCATCGATAACCGCAAGAGTTTCTTCGCTGTGATCGGTAAGGTCGAAGTAGCCGTCATGTCCCTTGATACTGACACCAGGATGCTGTGTTCGTATGCGATCCAGCGCAACCTTCTGAACCGAGCTGTGTTGTCCAACATGAAAGACGTTCCAGTTTGCTTCGGTGGCTTGGCGCATTAACGGCATGATGAAATCAACATACGTTAGTCTGTGCTCCCGATTGACGGATATTCGGCATAATTGCAGCAACCAGATGATCGGCATGCCGTCGGCTATGACCGTTGTGTTTTCGTAATGCTTGCGCAACTCGGGGATTGTGAAGTAACTGTATAGCGAATGCAGATTGTGATAGAGAACGCTCTGCCTTTGATTTTGCTCGATGCTCCGTCTGGTCAAGAGAAGATAATCCTCCAATGTCCCCGGATGAACAAAGAAACCCAGCAGTTGGTGCCGTTCGGGAATGGTGGCTATGGGATCCATAGTGGGCTCTGGCTACTCAAGGCTTGGAAAGACCGGGTATGCTGATTTTAAGACATTTGCAGTCACGATATCGGGTACTGCATCAGAAGCCCGGGATTGTCGCTAAATAGGCAACAAGAAATTTGGTACCCGGTACAAGCATCTGTGAATATTTCTGCACCGATATTTCTGACACTTTCATGGACTGAGAACTGAAAACGAGATCACTGCGGTTGTATCGGCAGCTGCTGCAAAAAATCATGTACTGTCTGTGACGGAGTTTTCACGTCTTGCTGATGTTGCTTATCTCGCTCCGGTATCCAGCCTGTCAGGATTCAACTGATAAACGCGAAGCTTCCCGCCGGAAACAGGATTTTTCGACCCACTAGTAAGCGTTTTTGTGGGTCCAGCCTTTGAATACGGTTACGATAAGGATTTTAATGTCCAGGAAAATTGACCAGTGCTTTACATAGTAGCGGTCGTGTTCGATGCGCGCCATCATGTCGCTGATCCTTCGTGTCTCTCCACGAAAACCATTGATTTGAGCCCAGCCGGTAATTCCCGGCTTTACGCAATAGCGTGAGTACAGTGATGGTATGACGTATTGAAAATCTTCATCCAGCTTCAAGGGGTGAGGGCGAGGGCCGACCATAGACATGGAGCCTTGGATGACATTGAACAGTTGCGGCAACTCATCCAGGCTTGTCTTGCGTAAAAACGCTCCGATTCGGGTTATGCGGGGATCGTCTTTCTCAGCTTGTTTGAATTCAGCAGATCCACTCTGGAACATGGTACGAAATTTGTAGACTTTGATGATTTCGCCATTGCGTCCGTTTCGAGCCTGACAAAACAATGCCGGCCCTGTGCTGTCGAGTTTGATGACGATGGAGATGAGTGCCATCAACGGAAAGAGGAGCAGCAGCGCTATGGATCCAAGCACAAAATCCTCAAGGCGTTTCAATGCTGCACTCAAGCCTGTGATGGGCCTTAGCGCAGTATTGTCGCTACTGACCAACGGAACCCATTCTCGAACGGAACTATCGTTGAGAGCTTCTGCGTTAGCGCTATCCAGTTGGACCTTCATCGACTCGGAAATCCTGTGAGTGACGTTGTTTTTCTTGTTACTGTCATCTGTGATTGTCGATGTTGGCACCGATCTCTCCAATTTCGGTTGGGGTACTGATGTGGCGTAAAAACAACAGTATAACCGCCAAACCGTTGTACAAAAATAAAAAAAAGTGATGGTACCGCAAGTGAGTTGATACTCAAGTACTGATAATCTCACATCTGTGACAGAATTTTTGTTCCTCTGTCACAACGTCCTGATCGTGCTCGACGCCTGTAGGGCATTGTAAACAAGGTGTTTTTCAGTGCCGTCGCAAGTTGTTAAGTATTGTGTCGACTTTACAACTCGGGACCCTAAGACGGATCTGGTTTAAGAGCCCTGTCACGCTCAAGCAGCACTATTAGTCTAGTTGTTCACGGTAGTACTTGTAGTGTTTCGGTGTCGGCATAGTTGATCCGTTCATTATGCAACCACTGACACGCACGCCGGAAAATGTAAGTCTTTTGAGTGCTTCGCTCAACTGCGGCTCTTTAACCTCACCCTCCTTGACCACCATGATCGTAGATCCCGCATGTTTCCCGAGCGAGGCAGCTGTTGACACGCTGAGTACCGGTGGCGTATCGATAATGGCAATGTCAAAACGTGGTGCAACAACATTCAGAAACGCTCCGAATTCCTTGTCGCTTGGCATATCCAGACCACCACCAGTGCCAGAATAACCACGCGGAATGCAGTACAGGTTTTGAACTGATGTGGCTTTGACCGTTTCCTTGAGTTCGCTTTTGCCTCGAACGACTTCCGGCAGGCCGGGTCCTGCATGCAAGCCAAGTGATTTATGTAGCTGTCCACGTTGGTAGTCGGCATCAATGAGCAATACTCGTTTGCCTGCTTGCGCAACCAGTACCGCCAGATTCAAACTCAGGAAGGACTTTCCCATACTGGGAAGCGGGCTGGTAAACATAAGAACATTGTTATTCGCGCCTGACATGACATCTTCCAGCATGCTGCGAAGCCCACGCATATTCTCGATCGAATAGTCTTCCGGTTTCGCGAGGGCGAGTACATTGCCGGCGATTGCGGCAGGCGAGGATTCGCCGTCGGGGCCCGGAAGTAACCGGTTTGGATCAATAGTCGCTGGCGCTCCCAGTCGACGTTGCGCTGTGCTCTTGGGAATGTTCATGTACACAGGCAACCCGGAGGCGCGCTCCAGTGATTCCTGATCGGCAATAACGGTGGAAAGAGCTGAACGTAGTGTCAGGTAAAGGGTGTACAGGAAGAGCGTGGTTAATGTGCCTCCAACAATGGCCAGTAATTTGTTGGGCGATACTGGTTTGCGCGGTGCCAAAGCACCGTCGATAATTTGCACTTCGCCCACGTTACCGACGTTGGCAAGCCGCAGCTTCTGCAAGGTTTCGCTCATTTCGATAAACAGATCCCGCTTGGTATCCAGCTCATCTTGAAGAACCGTCATTTGTCGCTCTGTGTCCGGAGCACTGACAATTGTGCCGCGAATCTGATTGATCTTGTTGTTAAGCACGTCTATTTCCTTTTGCAGACGCTTGGGTGTGGGGTGAGCCACTGTGTAACGCTTCAACAAGTCGTCACGTTCCACTTCCTTTTCCAGTAATTGTGTTTCCAGTTTGTCCAATTGACCCAGCTTCAAGTCAACCTGCATATCACGCACACTGCCCGATTCCTGTTTGTATGTTGCGAGAGCTACTTCTGCAGCTCTCAAGTCAGCCTCTACGGTAGGAAGCTGTGCTTCGAAGAACTCGAGGCGCTCATCAGTTGACCGGTTCTGAGTGCCGAGTTTGACGCTTTTGTATTCTTGAAGAATTGCGTTGGTCAGATCGGCAATCTCCAGAGGGTCTTCGCCGCGCATTCGCAGAATAATCATGCGCGATTTGGAGTCTGTTGTCTCTGTGGTCAGATTGTTGCGAAGTGCTGATATCGTGTATTGCAAAGACGCCTTGCCGATTGAGAACTGCACGCCCCGTTCCGCCTGCAATTCAGAAACTGTCAGCAGCAGCTGGTCTTCATCAGACAGGTTGAGCATCAGTGCATTGCCCACGTTTGCGCTTTCAACGAGAACGCGTGAATCGTACTCGATGCTGAAGGCATCATTCCCTAGCGACGTGAGAAGTAACTCTGAGTCTTCCCAACGTCGGGGCACTTCCAACTGCGAAACAGTAATCGATTCATCTGACCACGCATACTGATCAAGAAATCCCAGGCTGCTGGCAAATTCTGCAAGTAAAGGCATACGTCGGGTAATGTCGCTAAGTACTGGCAGCGTTTTCGGGGTTGCCCACAGTCGCAGGTTGTAGGTATCCACAACCGGGGTCAGGACGCGTCTGGAACTTATCAGGTTGGCTTCTTCATTAATGGTTGGTGCATTCCAGTCGATTGGCTGACCACGGTCGTCACCATCAGCAAGATTGTATTCTTCATTGACCTCGACCAGGGCAGACGCTTCATAGGTGGGTTTGGTGCTGATCAGATACAACCAGGCGAGCAGCAGGCCCAGCAGCAGCGTCAGTAGCAGCCCGAATTTATGGCGCAGCAGCAACCTGAGGTACTCTTTGGCATCACTCGTTGCTGGTACTGTCGCATATCCTTGCATAGGCACACCTTGTTGCGGATAGTTCAAAGTCTTCATCAAAAACGTGGTCCGTCGTGTTTGCTCGAGCTATTCCCTTAGGAAAGTATAAGCCTTGTCCAGCGGCGTGCGATTCACAGCACTATCGCTAAATACCGCTGTAAAGCTTGTCTGGAACTGATGCTTTCGCCTCGCTTATCGTTGTCATGTGCGACCGCTATAAGTTAAATATTTCCGTTCGCCCATTTACGTGTAGACACATGGCTATCAACGAACAAGGCAAGCCCAATCACTGATGAGCGCGATTGTATCAATTCACCCAGTTGCAATTGTGAACTTGTTTTAATAATCCGGCAGAATGACAAGGGGTTTTGTCAGTTTCACGACATGATCCCGATTGTGAATACAGGGAAGCTTGATTAATTACCCTCCATTTGCCGACTGGGCCATGATCAATAGTTACCATATCGGCCAGATATGGAAAATGCTGCGCCGTGTGCTCATCAGGCTTGATCTTCTGAAATTCGCAGGATTTCGATCTGTAGACTCATTTTTTCGTACAGATTTACATTGCTGTGAGCATGATGGCTGAGATGAGTTCGTCTTTTAATACCCTCTCAAGCAGGGAAAGTAGTCGCGTCTGGCTTATTATGGTCACCAATTCCCGTCAAATCCAATGTCCGCCAGATCCTGCGCGAGGTCATTCCTTGCCTCAGTCAGACGTGAGCATAGGGCTGTGACTGTGCGACTGCGCGTCGTTATTCTGATATCTGGCCTGATACTTCTGCCATCCTGTCAGAACCCGGCCGATGATTCGGCCGCGGATTCCTCGCCAGCTGTGCGGCAGCTGCTGAGCGTTCTAAGCGAGGACAACTCACTGTTTGAGGTCCCCGGTATAGCTCTATTTCCTCGTGATTTGAGCACACACCAGCGCACGCGTACCGAATCCTTTCTGCTGCAGGGCATCGTATCGGTTACAAAGGAAGAAAAACAGCTTGTGAGTCCTTTGCCAACGGGAATCATGTTACGTATTGATCGAGTGGCATTAACGCCGGGCAATAATGAGCTGCCCGCAGACTCGGCCTGGCGCTATAGTGGCGTCATGCGCTCATCGGTGTTCGTTGATACACCTTTGTCGAATCTTCACAAAAATGTCTCAGCTACTGTTGTTCAGGCACCTGCACATCTGTTGGCGGAACTAGCCACCGTAGAACGAAGACAATCGGTACAACGAATGGCTCTGGGTTTGGCGGGTGTTACGGCTAACAGTCTATGGGTCGGGGACGATCGAATCACGATCTCTCAGTTGGACGGCAGTTCTGACAGCTGTGCAAGGGCTTACCGGTGGCAAGCTACACTCTCGGTCGCAGTCAGGGTTGAATTTGACGTATCCCTGACTCAGTGCCCTCAGCCGAGAAGCTTGAGAGCGTTCAATAGCTGGCAGCAAACCAGTCCTGATGTAACCGGTGTTCTGATAACACGAGGCGAAGCGGGGGAGGAGGTTTCTACCGCCTTAGAGGGCTTTGCATGGATAAGCCAGAGTTGGGGTGATTTACCAGCATCCGGTGGCGCTGTTGCCATTGATTTTCTGCAGATAAAACTTGATGATTCGCGGTGGCTTGATGTCTCGAGGAGTAAGCGGCGTAGCGGTCGAGGGCCAAAGACGGTATCGGCTACCTTACGTGCAGAGGGCTTGGAACCTCGCAGCATTTCTGTAACCTGGGAGGATAATGATGAGTCGCAATTGTCAGATTCGGGTAACAGCTATCCTGGCATTATCATGCTGCGTACAGTTGACCCTGATCTGGCATTGTCAGTTCGGGTTATGAATCGCCTTTCGGAATCTTCAGATACTGGCGAGAGCCGCCTCGAGGTGCCGGTCATGGTCACGGGTACGCATGCCGGGTCGGGTTTCCTGTCTTTCCATCCGCTCGCGCAATGATCGGAATAGCGAGTTTGTCGGTATCCAATGACAATGGGGCAATGGCGTGTGGAGAAATCTTTGAAAGATTGCGAGAACATCGTATTTTTTAAGGCCGGATGGCTCGGTACGTTTTTTCGTGTGTCAGCCGTGGTATCTCTCTCGCTGACAGCCTGTATTCTCGCAGCATGCACGGCCTCTGATCAGGATGGTCCGGCAGCGGTTGACGCCACAGCGAAAAACGTCAACGCTTCAGTCGCTGTGCAGTTCCCGGATGGAATTGAGCGTGCAGACCTTGTTATCGAAAATGTCGCGAAAAGCCGTAGCGTAATGGTCGAGAAGTCACCACTGGTCCCCGGTGATGGCGCAGGCAGACAAGCAGCTCGATTCTCGACCGCAGGGACTATCCCCGGTCACGCGCAAAGGCCTGGCGATGTTCAGGCAGGCAGGCGCGCATTGCTGGAAGAGTCTTATGTGAACTGTGGCATTCCTGAGCAGGCGTATCGCCAACTGCTGGCTGGAAACGACGTTGTTACTGTCGAAGGACGTAACAAAGATGCTGACGGGTTACCGTACTCGGCCAATATCTTCACTAATGATGATGGTGTGCGCATCGTCAGCACAAATTGCCTGTCATGCCATGGGACGCCTCTTTTCGGAGAGTTGGTCATCGGATTAGGCAACGAGTTTCTGGATTTTACTGCGGATGCATCACAACTGGTCGAAAGAGCAGGAGCCCTTGTCCAGGGAGAAGCCGAGACGCGTGCCTGGGAGCTTTATGCTGATCGAATCAGCGCCATAGCTCCCTTTAGTCGTACCCATACAATAGGCGTGAATCCTGCCAACAACCTGACGGCGGCTCTGATTGCTCACAGAGAGGCTACTGACAACGCCTGGTCAGATACGCCACTTTTACCTCTACCGCCGACTGATGTACCGCCAGTCAGTGTTCCTCCCTGGTGGCGGATGGCGAAAAAACCGGCGATGTTCAATATGGGAGAAGGACGGCTGGACCATGCCAGAATCATGATGGCGGCATCTATGTTGTGTACAGACTCATTGGAGGAGCTGGACAAGATAGACACATATGCGCCTGACCTGCGCGCCTACATCGCTAGCCTGGCAGCACCCGAATACCCGTTTCCCGTTGATCAGGCACTCGCTGTTGCCGGTTCGCAGGTATTTGCCGAGAATTGTTCTCACTGCCATGGCAATTACTCTGCCGATGAAAGTTATCCAGCTCGTCTGGTTCCCATCGAGGTGGTTCAGACTGACAAGACACTTGTTGAGTTCGCACACGGCCCGGGTGCAGTCTATCTCGATTGGTACAATCGGTCATATTACGGGCAATTATCGACGATGGCGCCAGGACCGGGTTACGTCGCACCGCCGCTGGACGGTATCTGGGCAACGGCACCCTTTTTGCACAACGGCTCAGTACCGACCATTGAGATGTTGCTTGACAGCACGCAAAGGCCCGATTTCTGGCGGCACGATGTCATGGATGCATCCGACCCGGAAAGCTATGACCAGGCACGTTTAGGATGGGCGCATACGGCTCTGGAGCGAGGGAAATCCGCAAATGACGATATCAGGGTATATGACACAACATTGCCTGGCTACGCCAATAGCGGTCACCTTTTCGGAGATCATCTGACACAGGATGAACGTCAATCGGTTATAGAGTACTTGAAGACTCTTTAGTCGCCGGCTTGAATCTAACGCTCCAGGCCCGGATTTCGATGAAAATCAGTCGGGTATTTAAGCGTCTGTCGTTTATCCGTTAATTCTGACCGGATTCACACAACAACCCCTTTTAAGGCTGGGAAACACCTGTGAGCCTGAAGAGGGTTGGATTTACTGTGCTTGCCGTACACTATGGCGACATGAGATTCGCGTCGCAATAGGTGCCGGGACGTGCATACCGGGCTTGCTAGCAAACCGCCAGCGGCATTTTCAGGAGATTCCGAAAGGATATGGTGAAACAGATTGTCGTTGTTGGCGGTGGAGCAGGTGGCCTTGAGCTGGTTGTCAAGCTGGCTAAAAAGCTCAAGCGCGACCAGGGTACCCGTGTGGTACTGATAGACAAGAATGCCTCACACATCTGGAAACCATTACTGCACGAAGTTGCAACCGGTTCGCTGGACAGTCATCACGATGAGACCAGCTACCGCATGCTCGCCCGAAAGCATCGTTTTGACTTCGTACTTGGTCAAGTCATCAAGGTCGACGCAGAGGCTAAGAACGTGAGTATTGCTGCAGAGAGCGACGATGACGGCGAGGAGCTTGTAGCGGCCCGAAAAATTGGTTTTGATCAACTGGTATTGTGCCCCGGCAGTCTTAGCAACGATTTCGGGACACCGGGTGTCGCTGAACATTGCGTCAAGCTTGACTCGCGGGAACAGGCCGAGCGATTCCACAGGCTTTATCTCAAGCAATTGCATAAGGTCAGTGCTGCCAAGGACGATAGCACGCAGCTTTCGGTGGTCATTGTCGGCGGTGGTGCTACCGGCGTTGAACTGGCTGCAGATCTGCACAATGTCGCGGGTCGCCTGCAGGACTACGGCTTCGACACATTTTCACAAGCACGACTGAAAGTGTCGGTGATTGAAGCTGGCCCGCTACTGCTCCCAAGGCTTCCGGAGCGGATCGGTGCAAGTGTCAAGACTGAGCTTCAATCCATAGGGGTGGACGTGATGACCTCCACCATGATTTCCAGTGCACAAAGCGATGCGCTAGTCACTAGTGAGGGTGAGCACATTGCCGCTGATGTGAGCGTATGGGCAGCAGGGGTTCGGGCACCACAATTTCTCGCTGACAGCGGGCTGCCGGTCGATAATCTGGGTCGGGTGAAAGTTAACCCTGATCTCACCATCGAGGGTTACCCTGCTATATACGGCGCGGGCGATTGTTGTAGTTGTCCAACCGATGATGGGGGGACGGTACCGCCACGTGCACAGTCTGCCCACCAGATGGCATCGGTCGTCGCCTACAACATTTTAGCCCGGCATAAAAACAAAGAACCGAAGGCATTTGTGTACAAGGATTTCGGAAGTCTTATCAGTCTTTCAAGGTTCTCAACGGTCGGGAATCTGATGGGAAACCTGATGCGCGGTTCCGTTTTCGTCGAAGGCTGGCTGGCCAGAATGTTCTATCTATCACTGTACCGTATGCACCAGAACGCCGTGCACGGGCCGTTTTCCACTATTCTCATTATTCTCGGCGATCGAATCTATAAGGCCACCCGTGCAGAACTCAAGCTTCACTGAGACCACGGAAGTCACAGGTGTCGCGGCTCTCTATGATCCCAGTTGGGAACACGTAGCGTCATCGCCAGACCTCATGCCGACGACGCGCTCGCCCACCATCTGCCGGTACACAAGCTCTATCCGGTTATTAACGACTTGTCCGTGAGGGAAAACTCACCCGCGCGCACACGGGCATGTGGTGTAAAGAGAGCAGGTTACGCACGTTTTAGGATGTGCGAGTAAAAACTCCGACGTAAAGCTCCCTTAGGTCTTGTCTAGCTTACTGGCCGCTTTTCTGGCGGCGGTAGCAATTTTACCATCCATCTCACTTATTCTGTTGCCTACCTTCGAGGCAACACGCGTGACGAGATCTTCATCGCTGTCACCAGCAGACTTGCGGATAGCGGCGACTTTCAATTCGACCTGTGCCTCGAATTTTTCCATACCGCCAGAAACTCGCCCCAGCACCTTGTCGAACAGGCGATCTCCGGTTGCAGGAGGCACGTTGTTTTCGGTAATTCCTTTTGTTCGGTTTTTCATTCGGTCGACGATGCCCTCCGACGTGGCTGATATCATCCGCGATGCGCGAACCTGCGGATCCTCGTATCCCGCTGAACTGCTGCTCTGACTGGATGCCTCTTTCATCTTTACGTCAAGTTTCTGATCCATTCGCTCGGCTTTCTCGCCAATGCGGGCAACAGCTCTACCGAAAAGCGTATTCTCCTCACCCGCAGACCGCGGTCTGTTTTCGGGGTTCTCTATACGCGCCGCAGCTGCCTTGGCGTCCAGAAAACTCTCACCAAATCCGGCCGTTTTACTCTGGATTCCAGTGACTGCTCTTGCAAAAAAAGAACTCTCCTGATCTATTGATACTTTGCCATGTGTTGGTAAGGTGCCTGACCCCGTTCGTGTACTGAACGCCGGAAACAGTCCCTTGTCGGCAGCCACGGTTTCGTCATGGCTATGAGCCTGAACCCATCGTCGCTCATTCAAGGCGTTAAAGAACAACCAGGCAGACACAACCAGAAGAAATAGGGTGCAAATCCAGATCATCAAAAAAACTCCGTGCAAAAGATTCGTTAGCCGAAGGTTTCGGCAGGAAATGGGTTCGGTGTCGATGGTTGGAGACTGTCTAGGTCTTCAACCTCTGCGGCTCAATGGTACGCGCAACGACTGAGCGTCTCAAGCCTGAACAGAGACATCTACGCTAGTAACGCCCTCTGGCAAACCGAACGCTACGGCGGAGATAAGATCGAAGTGCTGGCCAATGTAGATTCGTATCCATTGCGAGTAGTTGTCAGGATTCTCATTGATATCCCGTTGTAACTCCGCCATGTCGTGCCATCGCACTGCCTGCACCTCTTCTCGATTAAAGAGTGTCGGCAACGTGTCGTCGTCTACATAGCCTGCAAAACAATGCGCCGTCTCGTTTTCGAACAACTCTCCGCCGACATCGGCCTTGTAATCGATCTTGCCGAAACTGGTCAGCTCGATTTCGCGACAGCCTACCTCTTCGAATAAGCGTCTCTCGGCGCAGGCCGGTAAGGATTCGTTCCAGCGCGGATGCGAACAGCAGGTGTTTGCCCAGAGTCCGCCGGAATGGTATTTGCTGTCGGCGCGCTGTTGCAACAGCATGCGACCGCGATTGAAGAGAAATACCGATACCGCGAGGTGCGGTACGTTCAGCACATGTGCATCCCACTTGTTGATTGGATACAGCTCACCGTCGGCACGGATTGCTGTGATGACTTCTTTTTTAGTCTGGCTTTGGACGTCTAGCATGGAATGTCTTGGCTCTTGAATAAGCGTATGAATACAGAGATTCTGTTGTACCCATTGATACGTTAATCTAACAGAATGGGGCGTGTACTTCTTGGCATGCGAAACGGTAACAAACAGCGCACCCAGGTCGAGTCAAACCTATCCAGACTAAGGCTCTCGTGGACAGTGAATTGTTTATCGTCCCGATGCTGCTCCACAAATCTCGAACGTGAATAGAACGGGGTGTCCTCCAGCGTTTGTATGTTGCCGATGGATGAGTCTTTTCTGGTTCGAACCGTTCTCGGAAAACGCCAGTACCGGGTTTTTGGCAATTCATGCACCTGCTGAGCTTCGTACGGTGTCATGGTGCCGTCCGCTGCGTAGCGGAAGCTGCGCTTGCTGCAGACCCCTTGCCTGTCAATGACGTCATACAAGATGGTTGTTGTGTTGTCGCTGGCATGACTTCGTGACCATACCCAACTCTTGAAGCTGGATTCCAGCGATACAGCGCCGGAATTGCTGTCTACATAAGCCGATCCTTGCCAGGCCAGAGAAGGCTGCTCAAAAGCTACGTCAATTCTGGTTTGTGGCGCAATTGGCTGCCAGAAATGCTGTGCTTCTGCGGTTTTCTCACTATCGAGAGGATGTGCTGCCAAGTCATAGTCAGGCAGATCGATAACCAGCTCGCCACGTACCCGCGATGGCAGGGGGACCGCCATTTCGTCAATCTGGACGCGTAACTTGCCTTCATCCAGCCTGGCAAAGCTCTTGCCAATACTCAACTGATGCTCTGAGGCGCGCATTGATGCTGCCGTTCTTTCGGTCATACACCACCTCCAGGGAGCGCCGTAGAGCGCAACATTGACAGCACAGTGGGCAGAGGCGATTCCCTTGTTTCGTTTGCGGGCGCGCGCATAGTAGGGCGAGAACACGCTACCGATGAATATGATGACGGTGATCGCATGTTGGTCGTCATCGCTGACCGCATCGAGATACCACCAGCGGTAGCCATTGTCAGGGACGGGATCTGTGAATGATGGAACGGACATGAGTCATTGTGTCTATTTTGGTTGACACAATCATTATGTCAGAATATTCTGACACTTGGCCACATCAGAATCTCATCATGGATGTCAGCAAACACATTGAAAAGATACTGCGTCACGCTCTTGATGACATTACGGTAGCGCCTTGTCCGAGAAAGCTGTCTGCTGCTCTGGCATACGCGGTTTTTCCCGGTGGCGCCCGAGTCAGGCCAAAGCTTGTGATGGCTGTCGCGCAAGCGTGTGCCGATGCCTCTGCACCGCTGGCTCACGAAAGCGCAGTGGCGATCGAATTCCTGCATTGTGCGTCGCTCGTTCAGGACGATCTGGCTTGTTTCGATGACGCGACCACGCGGCGTGGCAAACCAACCTTGCACAGAGCCTTCGATGAAAGGCTTGCCATTCTGGCCTCGGATGCATTGATTGTGTCAGCGTTTGAGCGCATCAGTGCATTACGCAACACGGACGCTGCAGCGCAACTGGCTCTGGTCAGCATGCTGGCCCGCCAGGTGGGCTCTATCCATGGCATTACCGCCGGGCAGGCGTGGGAATGTGAAGATCAAATCGATACCGACGCCTACCATCGCGCAAAAACCGGTGCCTTGTTTGCTGCGGCGACTCAGGCAGGCGCTCTGTCTGTGGGTGTTGATGACAAACCGTGGGCCGTAACGGGCCACTATGTTGGCAGCGCCTATCAGATCGCCGACGACATCCATGACGTATTAGGTGATTCCGCAAAACTCGGTAAGCCTGTCCATGTCGACGCCATGCATGGTCGCCCTAATGCCGTGCACGAGCTTGGTGTAGACAAGGCCGTTACCAAACTCAAAGGCATGATCGAGCAGGTTATCGATTCTGTCCCGAACTGCAAAAACGCAGATTTTTTCATCGAAACAATCCGGCATGAAGCCCAACGTTTCTTGCCAAAGGAGCTTGCCCTCAGTGCAGCGTAATACATCATCTACCTCCATGTTTGGCGGCGACACCTCCGAGCACTTGCCACAAAGCGAAGCTGCTGAGTCCTTGTCGGACAAGATTTTCGGCTGGCGCAATCGCTTGCTGGCGAATCCGGATTTCCATCGCAAGGCAAGACGCAATCCGTTTATGCGGTTCATGGCAAGGCGCCGCGCACGTGCCTTGTTTGATCTGGTTTCAGGTTTCGTTTACTCGCAGATACTGTCAACTTGCGTGCAGCTCGATGTCTTCACACTCCTTCAGTCAGGACCCATGAGTCGCGATGCAATTTCGCGTGCGATCGGATTGGATCGTGATGCCACAGATGTGCTGCTGCGCTCAGCGACGTCGCTGAAATTGATTGAAAATCGTGGACGGGATCGATATGGCCTGGGGATTCATGGTGCGGCGCTGATTGCTAATCCAGGGGTGTGCAAAATGATCGATCATCATACTTTTCTGTATCGTGATCTGACGGATCCTGTAGCCCTGCTTAAACGCGAGCAGGATGAGACAATGCTATCGATGTTCTGGGACTATGCTGGTGCCAGACAGCAGCAGAGTGGTGATGGACTGGGAACCGAGCCCTACACCGACTTGATGAGCGCCTCGCAGACCATGGTGGCCGAGCAAATCATCGACACGTATCCATTGCACAATCATCAGTGTCTTCTCGACGTCGGTGGTGGTGATGGGACCTTCCTGCGAACGGTCGCTAAGGCTGAACCCGACCTGTCCCTGATGTTGTTTGACCTGCCCCCCGTGGCAGCTCAGGCAACAGCGAGATTCGCCGAAAGCAACATACACAATGAAGTCAGCTGTTACGGTGGCAGTGTGTTTGAAAACGATTTGCCCAAAGGCGCAGACGTTATTTCACTTGTGCGTATTGTGCACGACCATAACGACGATGCCGCGCTGGCTATTCTGAAGCGTTGCCGCGAAGCCTTGCCGGCTGGTGGCACGCTCCTGCTTGCTGAGCCCATGGGGCGTGAAAAGGTGGGCGATCCTGCCACAGATGCCTACTTCGGCCTTTATCTGCATGCCATGGGACGAGGACGACCAAGGACTGCACAGGAGTTGCAGTCGCTGATTGCACAGGCTGGGTTCAGTCGCTGTTCTTCCATGCGCACGCATATGCCAATGCTGTGCAGTTTGCTGGTCGCCAAGGCTTAGCAATCGCTAGCGTTGGGGCTTGGCTGTGCGGGTCAGGCTCACCGCTTTTGCAAGGATGTACTGCCGCTGCTGATGCATTGTTTCAATCTCGCAGTTACAGGCAGGAATTAACCAAAAATAAGTGTCAATCAAGATTGACATTTAGTAGTGTAAGGGTAAACTGACAGGTGTAGTCATTTGAGAATCGGAATACGTTGTTAATGTCATCAGGGCTGTCCACCAACGCGATCGTGTTCGAACAACCAGGTAAGCTGGTTATTCGTTCGCTGGCGCTTACGGCTCCTGACAGCGGCGATCTGGTTGTCGATATCGAAGCCTCTGGTATCAGTACAGGTACCGAGAAGCTGCTCTGGACCGGCAACATGCCGTCGTTTCCCGGGCTTTCTTACCCTTTGGTTCCGGGGTACGAAGCAGTCGGTGTTGTCAGAGAAGCAGGGCAGGATTGTTCGCTTGAACCCGGAGATCGCGTCTTTGTTCCGGGTGCAAATTGTTACGAGGGCGATGTTCGTGGTCTTTTCGGAGCGAGTGCATCCACATTGGTCGTGCCAGAGGAGCGTGTCATGCCGGTGGGTAATCTGGCAACGGATCAGGCAACCCTGTTGGCACTGGCTGCTACTGCCATGCATATCCTGACGTATCGCTTGCGACAGGATCAACCCGGCCAGAACCTGAATCTTTCCCAGATCGTTGCGTATGTGCCTCAGCTTATCGTGGGACACGGAGTCCTGGGTCGTTTGATTGCCAGGATCAGTCTGGCCCTGGGGGCAGAAGCCCCACAGGTTTGGGAGCTCGATGAGCAACGCAGGCACGGTGCAACGGGTTACGACGTAATTGCACCGGAAGATGATGCCGGCAAACCAAAACGACATATCGTCGATGTTAGTGGGGCATGTGGCGATCACTTCAACAAACTGATTGCAGGATTGGCAAAAGGCGGGCGTCTTACATTAGGCGGCTTTTACAGCGAGCCCGTCAATTTCGATTTTGCACCTGCTTTTATGCGTGAAGCTACTCTTGGTATTGCTGCAGAGTGGGCACGGGATGACCTGTCTCTTGTTCTTGCGTTAGTACATTCCGGAGCGCTCAGTCTCGATGGGCTGGTGTCTCACCAATATTCTTTCGATGAGGCAGAAGCTGCCTATCCACAGGCGTTCAATGATCCCGCCTGTTTGAAACTCATATTAAAATGGAGCGCTTGATGAGTACCCAAACTGTTTCTGTTGACGACTTGAAATCAATGACTCAACGCTTGCGTAATGAAGCTTCGCAAGAGCCTGATGCCGTACCCACTGGCGAACCAAAGAAAGAAACGCAGATTATCGCAATTTATGGCAAGGGCGGTATTGGCAAAAGTTTTACGCTAGCCAATCTGTCCTACATGATGGCGCAACAAGGCAAGAAGGTACTGCTGATTGGTTGTGATCCCAAGAGTGACACCACATCGTTGCTGTTTGGTGGAAGAGCATGCCCGACCATCATTGAAACCTCATCCAAGAAAAAACAAGCGGGTGAGCAGGTTGCCATCGGTGACGTCTGTTTTATTCGCGACGGTGTTTATGCGATGGAACTCGGTGGTCCCGAAGTGGGCCGGGGTTGTGGCGGTCGCGGCATCATTCATGGTTTCGAATTAATGGAAAAGCTTGGCTTTCATGATTGGGATTTTGACTATGTACTTCTGGATTTCCTTGGTGATGTTGTCTGCGGTGGTTTTGGCTTGCCCATCGCCCGCGACATGTGCCAGAAAGTCATCGTCGTCGGCTCCAACGATCTTCAATCCTTGTATGTTGCTAACAACGTATGTTCTGCGGTGGAATACTTCAGGAAGCTCGGCGGTAACGTCGGTGTCGCAGGTATGGTCATCAACAAGGATGAAGGCAGTGGTGAGGCACAGGCTTTTGCTGACAAAGTAGGTATTCCGGTTCTCAGTGCCATTCCTGCTGATGACGACATCCGCAAGAAAAGCTCTTCCTACCAAATCATTGGCAAGCCGGGTGGTGCTTGGGGGCCGTTGTTTGAGTCCTTGTCAACGAATGTTGCTGACTCAACACCACAGCATCCAACACCGTTAACTCAGGATGAATTACTCGGTTTGTTTGATGCCGATGATTCCATGAAAGACTTTCCGATGACGCCAGCCACCATCGCTGATTTATGCGGCAAGAAATTTATCGAGATGCCCACGCTCGAAGTGGTTTACGACGAGGCCTGATCATGGGTGAGGGAATCGACAAGAACATCACTGAAACGCCGGTTAATTTTGTTGGAAAGCCAGGTGTCGATGACGGTGCAGGTTGTCATGCGGGCAAGGATATCTTGCTGGCAGCTGCTCAGGCCGCAGGCAAGAGCGAGACGCTGGCGCAATACGCAGCTGACTATCCGGTCGGTCCTCATGATCAACCACAAAGCATGTGCCCGGCGTTCGGCTCCCTTCGCGTGGGGCTGCGAATGCGTCGTACCGCAACAATTCTATCGGGTAGTGCCTGTTGTGTTTACGGCCTGACGTTTACTTCACATTTCTATGGAGCTCGTCGAACGGTCGGTTATGTGCCCTTTGATTCAGAAACACTCGTAACCGGCAAGCTGTTTGAAGACATTCGCGAGGCTGTCCACAAGATGGCTGACCCCGAGCGCTATGACACTATTATTATTACTAACCTTTGTGTGCCTACAGCCTCCGGTGTACCGCTGGATTTACTACCTGATCAAATTAACGGTGTGCGAATCGTGGGTATTGACGTTCCCGGTTTTGGTGTACCGACCCATGCAGAAGCCAAGGATGTCCTAGCGGGTGCAATGCTCAGGTACGCACGCAAGGAAGCAGAGCAAGGGCCGGTCGCGGCACCTGCAACACGTAACAGGGAGATGCGTACTGTGACGCTGCTGGGTGAGCTATTTCCAGCAGATCCTGTTGTCATCGGTCAATTACTGGCGCCGATGGGACTGGCGGTTGGGCCAACGGTTCCAACACGTGAATGGCGCGAACTGTATACCGCACTCGACGGTGCCGTTATCGCGGCCCTTCATCCTTTTTACACGGCGTCCGTTCGTGAGTTCGAGCGAGCAGGACGCCCTGTCGTCGGCTCGGCACCTGTCGGTGTTGAAGGCACAGCTTCCTGGTTGGAGGCCATAGGCAAAGCCTGTGGTATCGAACAGCCTTTGATTGATGCAGCAAAAGATGCGGCGATACCAGTTATCAAACAGGTCCTTGCTGCAGCGCCTATCGATGGTCGACTCATCATTTCTGGCTATGAAGGGTCCGAATTGATTGTTGCAAGGCTTGCTATCGAGAGTGGTGCAACGGTTCACTATGTCGGGTCTGCCTGTCCAAAAACAGCGTGGTCTGAGGATGATCTTGCTTGGCTTGAAGCACGTGGTGTGGTCGTCAAGTTTCGTGCATCGCTGGAAGACGACATGTCGGCACTGGATTATTACAAGCCTGATCTTGCTATCGGTACAACGCCTTTGGTACAAGCTGCCAAGGCAAAGGCAATACCCGCCCTGTATTTTACCAACCTCATTTCTGCGCGGCCATTGATGGGTGCAGCCGGTGCAGGCTCCGTGGCTCAGGTCATGAACGCAGCTCTTGCCAATAAAGATCGTTTCGACAAGATGAACGAATTTTTCGAAGGGGTAGGTGAGGGTGATACATCCGGAATCTGGCAGGACACTCCCATGGAACGCCCTGCCTATCGACAACAATTTGCGAAGAAACTGGCCAAGCAGGCAGTGGCTCGCTCAAGCACGGCGACAAGCTGATGTTAGTTCTTGATCATGATAGAGCAGGTGGCTACTGGGGTTCGGTTTATGCGTTCTCAGCTATCAAGGGTTTGCAGGTCATTATCGATGGACCTGTCGGATGTGAGAATTTACCGGTAACGTCGGTTCTGCATTACACGGATGGTCTGCCACCCCATGAGTTACCCATTGTGGTCACCGGTCTGGGTGAAGAAGAACTCGGACAGGAAGGCACCGAGAAGGCCATGCGTCGCGCACACCAGACGCTTGATCCGGAACTTCCGGCCGTGGTTGTCACAGGTTCAATCGCCGAAATGATTGGCGGTGGTGTGACGCCTGAAGGTACTGGCATCCTGCGATTTCTGCCACGTACCATCGATGAGGACCAATGGCAGAGCGCTGATAGAGCCATGTATTGGCTCTGGACAGAATTTGGTCCGAAGAAAGTGCCCAAGTTGCGCAAGAAGGAGGGCGACAAGCCTCGCGTGAATTTGATTGGACCCATGTATGGCCAGTTCAACATGCCCAGCGATCTGGCGGAAATCACGCGTCTTGTTGAAGGTATCGGCTGTGAGGTCAACATGACTTTTCCGCTGGGTTCGCACCTGGCTGATATAAACAATCTGGCCAACGCTGATGTGAACGTCTGCATGTACCGCGAATACGGCAGACTGTTGTGTGAAAATCTTGAACGACCGTACCTTCAAGCGCCTATCGGGCTTCACAGTACCACCGCATTTTTACGTACCCTGGGTGAAATGACGGGACTCGACCCTGAGCCTTTCATTGAAAAGGAGAAACACACAACCATCAAGCCAGTATGGGATCTGTGGCGTTCAGTGACACAGGATTTTTTCGGTACAGCAAGTTTCGGTATTGTTGCACATGAAACCTACAGTCGCGGTATCCGGCATTTCCTGGAAGAGGAAATGGGCTTGCCCTGCGAGTTTGCAATTCAACGAAACTCCGGCAAAAAAACCGACAACGACAATGTGCGTGAGCTCGTCCAGACCAAAACACCACTGATGGTATTCGGAAGCTATAACGAGCGGATGTATCTGGCTGAAATTGGTAGCACGGCTTCCTATATACCCGCCTCTTTTCCGGGAACAGCTATACGACGTCATACCGGAACGCCATTCATGGGATACAGCGGTGCAACCTATCTGATTCAGGAAGTGTGCAATTGCCTGTTTGATGCATTGTTCAATATTTTGCCGTTGGGGACGGTGCTAGACGAAAAACAGGAGGCTACCCCGAGTCGAATCCAGCCTGCCTTGCATTGGGATGAGGATGCCCATGCTCTTCTGCAGAAACTGGTTGATCAGCAACCGGTCATCGTGCGCATATCGGCGGCGAAGACTCTGCGAGATGCCAGTGAAGCAACTGCGCGCCGTGAAAAATGCGACCGCGTAACAACCAAACACGTGGCGGCACAAGCTCCGTCAAGTGAACCTGTCCATTAGGACCAAGAGGAGATTATCGTATGAGTGCTAATCCTTCGATGATGAAAGACGTTCATCTAGATGCAAACCAGTCAGTACAGCAGGTCAAACCTGCTGGCAAGTCGATCGAGTATCGCGTGATGTACGCGTTGATCTTCATGGTATGCCTGGCGATTACCGGATTGTGTCGGTTGTTGCCACGTAATCGCCACCCTTGGATTTGTTCAGGAGACGATGGCAGCGGTTCCTTATGGACTGAGGCCAGAAGCGCTGCTGACAGCACTGTTCCATACGTCTTTCAGCAGTAGTTTTATAAGCAATAAGGTTTTAGTTTTTGTGGCAATTCCTTGTTCAGGTTAGCTGCAAAAGTCACTACCGCCCAATCTGAATTGCGCTAACAATCCAGACCGGTTGCGGTGTTCAACGACGCTTTTGCGTCTTCTCTTGGCCTGCGGTGAAACAAGGGTCATACAACATGAGGCTATTGATATGGCTGACGGTAATTCAGGCGGTTCTCTGTCTGGACTGAAACAGAACGAAGCACGTGAATTTCACGCCATCTTCGTTACAAGCTTCCTTTTCTTCACCGGAATAGCAGTAGTTGCACACTTCCTCGTGTGGCTGTGGCGTCCGTGGTTCCCGGGTGTTGAAGGGTATTCCATGTTAGGTGATACGACTGAAAAGGTTGTATCCCTAATGTCTTACATCGCATAGGAGAGACAATTATGTGGCGTGTATGGTTATTGTTTGATCCGCGTCGTGCTCTGGTAGGCATGGCTGCCTTCTTGTTCACGTTGGCAATTGTTATCCATTTCATCGTTCTGAGCACAGACCGATTCAACTGGATTGAAGGACCGTCTACAGCAGTAAGCTTTCAAGACGTCATCGAAGCTGATATCGATACAACCCGACTGGGCTGATCGATACCGGTAAGGCAGAACAGCCGTCAGGCACGTGGCAAATACCGAATGCATTGCAGTGCATTCGTCACGCCGCCTGCGGCTGGGCTTGATCAAGAACCAAAAAGAAACAGGCCTTTTTTAGTCGGGGAAATCTAACATGGCGATGCTTAACTTTGAAAAGAAGTACCGTGTTCGGGGGGGCACGATTGTCGGCGGAGACTTGTTCGACTTCTGGGTCGGACCTTTCTACGTCGGTTTTTTTGGCGTAACAACAATTTTCTTCGCCACTGTCGGGACCTTGCTTATTGTGTACGGGGCCTCCATTGGCGATACCTGGAATGTCTGGCGCATAAACATCGCGCCGCCCGATTTGTCGTACGGGCTTGGCTTTGCTCCGCTTAAGGAGGGAGGGCTCTGGCAGCTCATCACCGTGTGTGCTACCGGGGCGTTTGTGTCGTGGGCATTGCGCCAGGCTGAAATCGCCCGAAAACTGGGTATGGGCTATCACGTTCCCATCGTTTTCAGCTTCGCCATCCTCGCCTATGTGACGTTGGTTATTTTCCGTCCGATATTGTTGGGTGCTTGGGGCCATGGTTTCCCTTACGGCATTCTCAGCCATCTGGATTGGGTGTCGAACATCGGTTATCAGTTTCTGCACTTTCACTACAATCCTGCACACATGTTGGCGGTGACTTTTTTCTTCACGACCTGCTTTGCGCTGTCTCTACACGGTGGTCTTGTGCTTTCGGCAACCAATGTTCCCGATGGAGGGAAGGTCAAGACCCCAGAGCACGAAGACACCTATTTCCGGGACATCATTGGATATTCCATTGGTACTTTGGGCATACATCGACTGGGCATGTTCCTGGCCATCAATGCTGCTTTCTGGAGTGCAGTGTGCATTATCATCAGTGGTCCGTTCTGGACCCGAGGCTGGCCAGAATGGTGGAACTGGTGGCTTGAACTTCCCGTCTGGGCTTAGGAGATAAGAATATGCCTGAATATCAAAATATCTTTACCCAGGTACAGGTTCATGGGCATGGTGAGATGGGAATTCCCATTGGCAACCAGACTAAAAACCGAGCTGGTAAACCCGTTTTTTCCTGGTTGCTGGGTGCAATCGGTAACGCGCAGCTAGGCCCTATCTATTTGGGAGCCACCGGAACACTTTCTTTGGTCTGCGGCTTGATTGCTTTTGAGATTATCGGATTGAACATGCTGGCCTCGGTTAACTGGGATGTCGTACAGTTTGTCAGGCAGCTCTTCTGGCTAGCGCTGGAGCCGCCCCCACCGGGTTCTGGTCTTGGTATACCCGCCATGGCTGATGGTGGCTGGTGGTTGCTGGCAGGATTCTTCCTCACGATGTCGATCATGCTTTGGTGGACGCGTACCTACTTGCGTGCAAAAGCACTGGGCATGGGATATCACATCCCTTGGGCTTTCGGTGCCGCCATCTGGTTGTACCTTGTATTGGGTTTTATCCGCCCGCTGTTGATGGGTGACTGGGGTGAAGCTGTCCCTTTCGGTATCTTCCCGCATCTTGACTGGACCGCTGCCTTCTCCATGCGCTACGGCAACCTCTTTTATAACCCGTTCCATATGTTGTCTATCGCTTTCCTTTATGGCTCAGCCGTCTTGTTCGGAATGCACGCGGCAACAATTCTGGCAGTAGGACGTTATGGCGGTGAACGAGAGATCGAACAGATTACTGATCGCGGCACAGCTACCGAACGTGCTTCACTATTCTGGCGCTGGACAATGGGCTTTAATGCAACCATGGAATCCATCCATCGATGGGCTTGGTGGTTCGCTATCCTGACGCCTATTACCGGTGGTATTGGCATTCTGCTAACAGGAACTGTTGTGGACAACTGGTATATGTGGGGCGTTAAGCATGGAATCGCACCGTCTTATCCGGAAGTGTATGTCCCCGGCGTTGATCCAAGCCTTGGAGGAAACTAATGAAACTGCTTAAAGTATCTGCCGTTGCCCTTCTGGCGCTCGGTCTGCAGGGCTGTTGGGAAGCACCGCCGATGGAATCCGAGCAGATAGGATTTCGTGGCGTTGCCATGTGGCAAACCGCCAATCCTGATGTTACGGATCCGCTGGTTGCGCTAAATCAGGTACCGGTAGCCTTACCCGCTACACCCGATGTTCCGGGTGCACCGAAGGCAGGTGATATCTATCAGAACGTACAAGTGCTGGGGGATTTGTCAGTTGGTGAATTTACTCGGACCATGGCAGCTATCACGCAATGGGTGTCGCCAGAACAGGGCTGTGGCTACTGTCATCAGGGTGCGAATTTTGCTGCTGATGATCTGTACACCAAGGTGGTGTCAAGACGCATGATGCAGATGACGCAAACCATTAATAGCGAATGGGGCGATCATGTCAAGGAGACGGGAGTCACCTGTTATACCTGTCATCGCGGCAAAAATGTACCCGAGTACATCTGGTTTGAAGACAATGGTCCAGCACACGCTGCCGGTATGTCTGCTGAAAACTACCAGCAAAATAATGTTGCGCCCAAAGCGGGTTACACATCCATGCTAAGTGATCCACTGACACCTTATCTTGTTGGTGAACCCGAGAAGATTCGAATAGCGCATCAAAATGCCTTGCCGCTCAAGAATCAGAACAACAGTGAATCCATGCAGTCTCTGGAACGTACGTGGTCTTTAATGATGCATATGTCGGATTCGCTGGGTGTTAACTGTACTTTTTGTCATAACTCACGCAACTTTGCTTCCTGGGAGCAAAGCCCACCAGCGAGAGTGACGGCATGGCATGGTCTGCAAATGGTGCCGGCAATCAACAATGACTACATGGTGCCACTACAGCCGGTCTACCCTGATCATCGTCTTGGTAAACTGGATGATGCGCCAAAAACTGCCTGCAGCACCTGTCATCAAGGTTTAAACAAGCCACTATACGGGGTGAGTATGCTTGATGATTATCCTGTCTGGAAAGCACCTTTGAATGATGCTTCAAAGGTTGTCCCTGACTATTCCGATGTGCCTGAGTATCTGGATCCCAACAATCTGGAGCCTAGCGCTGCACTTGTCACACCAAGATCTATAGAGGTGGCGATACGTGCTGCAGTCAATGCAAAGGATGATGTTGTGAGCCAGTAACGTAGATGTGAAATTGCCGGGGTACTTGCGGTAGCAACTGAGATGTCGTTACACAAGTTCCCGGGAGTTTAGCGGTGACATCATGCAGCGACACTCTATCGATAGGGTGTCGCTGCTTTTTTTGTGTATTACCGGCATCATCAGCGCCTGTCATTGCTGTGCAGTTAATTAAGCACAGCTAGAGTCATGTAGATTTCCGCCATACGCCGAAATGACGATAATCACATTCCATCAAGAGTAGAATTAAGCCGACCGGTGCTTGCATTGCGCCCGTCATCCCTGCTCAGCGGGGAACAACCCAGGCTCGACTCGTGTAGATACCCGCTTTGCGGGACTAAGACTAACGATAATCCGGTTCTATCGATAGTAAACTTAACCCGGCTTCATTGAGTGAAACAACCTTATGGAAACCCTTCGTATAGCAACTCGAAACAGCCCACTGGCTCTCTGGCAGGCAGAAGATGTCAAGGCGCGTGTTGAGGCACTCGACCTTGGCGTGAGTGTCGAGCTGTTGAAAATGACGACGAAGGGCGATCAGCTTCTTGACAGTCCGCTGGCGAAAATAGGTGGTAAGGGTTTGTTTGTCAAAGAACTGGAAACCGCGATGCTGGATGGCAAGGCAGACATCGCGGTGCACTCGATCAAGGATGTGCCAGCCGTTCTGCCAGAGGGTTTGCAGGTCGTCCACATCATGGACCGCGAAAATCCCCATGATGCATTTGTGTCCAATACTTACGAGAATCCCGAGAGCTTGCCTGAAGGCGCGGTGGTAGGTACCTGCAGCCTCAGACGTCAGGCACAGCTGATGGCCAAATTTCCACATCTAAATGTTCACAATCTGCGTGGCAATGTCAACACGCGTCTAGCCAAGTTGGATAACGGAGAATACGACGCAATCATTCTTGCTGCGGCAGGTCTGATTCGCCTTGAGATGCAAGAGCGTATTGCATGTGAGCTCAGTGTGGAAGACAGTTTGCCCGCCGCTGGCCAAGGGATCGTCGGTATCGAAACACGTATCGATGATGATGATACCGCTGCTGTCATCGAGCGTTTGCACCATCAGGAAACCAGCTATCGGGTCATGGCTGAAAGGGCGCTAAGTGCACGGCTGGACGGCGGATGCCAAGTGCCTATTGCGGCCTATTCTGTGATGCAGGATAAAAAAATCTGGCTTCGTGGGCTCGTGGCAACACCGGATGGCAAGCAGGTAGTCACGGCGGATGCCAGCGCCCATCAGAACGAAGCTGTGGATCTGGGCGTCCGGGTTGCGGAAATGCTGTTGTACCGAGGCGCTAACGATATCCTGAAAGGGCTTGGATTAAAACCTGCACCGTTGGAGGAAGTTGCCGCCAGTGCTGCCAAGTATGTCCGACGTGACAAACCTGCCTAGTGGGACGCTCGCCGATCAGCAGTGCATTAATGCTGGCGGGCAACCAGATTGATTCCGCATAGGGTCTGCGGCTTCTATACCTGAAACCTGCCTGCGGACTGAACTGTCGTGGTATTTGTCTGGAGCTGACAGCAGTATGTCTAGTCCTGTTCAGGGGTTAGTTGAGTCTAAAGGGATCATGCCACCAGCCACTAATTTGGTATGAGTCATGATCCTGTCGATACACCCGTCGAGCCAGAAGATGAGCGTGGGGTGCAAATTGCCAATGCGCGCATCCTTCTCGTCGACGATGACGATATTTATGTGCACGTTTGCAAGCGTTACTTGCGCTCGGATAAATCAACTAACCATACTGCAATTTCGGCTGCCAGCATCGGGCAAGCACTGGTGGTAGCCACGCTAGATGTGTTCGATTGTGTCATCGTTGACTACTGCCTGCCTGATGGAAACGGCACTGATGCCATCAATCGGCTCGCCGAAGCGCTCGGTGACAAGATGCCATGCACAATTATTCTCACGGGACAGGCCAGTGAGATGGTTGCTATCGAAGCCGTCCGCTCCGGTGCCAGTGATTTCCTGACAAAACCGAGTCTGACGAAAACAGCATTGTGTCGTGCCGTAAACAATGCCATTGAAAAAAGTCGTCTGCGCAAGTTACACCTGAGTCGGGTAAAGGATCTTGAAATTGCTAATGGGCTTTTAAGGAAGCGTAATGCAGAGATTCAACGTTTCTATCACACGGTGTCCCACGAAGTTAAAACACCGTTAACTGCCATCCAGGAGTTCGTATCGATCGTGCATGATGGGCTGGCGGGTGAAGTGGTCGAGCAGCAGAAAACAATTCTGAACTATGCGCTACAGAGTTGTGATCAGATTAAGTCCCAGTTCAATGACCTATTGGAGCTGTCTCGATTCGAAACCGGCAAGATGAAGGTGAATCTGGAACCGTCGAGTCTCTATCACGTTTTTGATCATTGTATCGTAGCCGCTATGCCCACGGCTGCTGCCAAGCAGATTGAGCTGACGATTGACGATGAACCTGACTTGCCTATGGTCATGATGCAAAGCAACAGAATTATTCAGGTTCTATCGAACCTGATTGGTAACGCGTTGAAATTCACACCCGAGAAAGGCAGGGTGACGGTGATAGCGTCTATCATTGACGACGGCGCTCGCATCCTGCTCAGCGTTAAGGACAATGGATGTGGAATACCCGCTGAGGATATAAAGCATGTTTTCGAAAGGCTATACCAGGTAACTCCGGCCAGTGATATCCAGGATGAATCAGGTATGGGACTGGGCCTGAGCATATCCGAGCAGATCGTCCGGTTGCACGGCAGTAATATCAAGGTCGAAAGCACCGTAGGCGAGGGTAGCGAATTTTCATTCACACTTAACACATGCCAGGTACAGGGTGAGCAGCTAAGTGTCAGCCGAATGAGTCAGACACAGGCGGTTGACAGATCGGACAAAGCTGATTTTCGGCCAGCTGCCTGATCGAAAGACCTATTCGATTTTTTCGTGTTCGCGATCCGGATTTTTCTCACGCTCATCCAGAGCATGAAACAGGGACACCAACCATTCTGTGCGCGGAACCGACGGCACGGATTCAATGTCTTCCAGTAAATATTGAGTCTCAATCAACGGTGGCCACTCGAGCTCGTCAACACGTTGCTCTGAACGTACCAGCGGAATCGTCATTAGTGATTTTGCCAACAGGTACGTCTTGCGTGGCAGGGGCACGATGGCACGTTTGTCCACCGTTTCATAGTGTTGCCGGGCAATCTGCCGACCTATGTCCGAATAGATAACGCGTGCAGCCCGGATACCGGCTCGACAATTCAACGGGAGTAGTGCCACGCCCGAATCAGAACGCTTGTAGAGGACATCGGCGTAGCTAAGGAGTCTTTTGCACATTGCCGTGATATGTTCGTTCTGTACCGGGTTAGCAAGCCATTCCTCTGCGTCGATGCCTGCCTGCGTGAACCATCGCCGCGGCAAGTAAAGCCGACCCATACGCGCATCCTCGCCAATGTCTCGCGAGATGTTGGTCAGTTGCATGGCCACTCCCATGTCACAGGCGCGCGCGACGGCCCGTCGGTCGCTGGTACGCATGATAAGCGTCATCATAGCGCCGACACAGCCTGCGACTCGTGCAGCGTAGTCGTAAAGTTCAGACAAGGTGTCATAGGTACGTTCGGTGGTATCCCATGCCAGTCCTTCTATCAATGCATCGGGCATGGCACGGGGAATGGAAAACTGGTGTACCACCTCAGCGAGCGCACGATCTTCAGGATATTCCTGTGGAGCATTGGCATAGATTGAATCCAGGCGAGAGCTCAATTCCTGAATGGCCGCGTCGCCTGCATTGTCAGCATCAATCAAATCGTCGGCAATACGGCAGAATGCGTAAAGTGCCGTTGCTGGTATTGCCGTACGCCGGGGAAGTAGCAGCGATGCCATGAAAAAAGAATGCGAGCCATGCTTGATAAGCTCCTGGCAAGCGACAAGGTCCTGTTTATTTGTCTTCATGAGTTGCTGAATCGAGAATCAGTTGCGCCACGGGCGTTGGGTCTTCTTCGTGCAGGAGGTGACCGCGTCCGGTGATGACCGATGTCCTGACATTGTCTCCCGGTATTAACTTCTGCAGTTTGTAGGTATCACGCAAAGGAATGGTCTTATCCTCGCTAGAGGCAATGAGAAGGATGGGTTGCTGAAGTTGCCCAAGGCGCGGTGTGAGTTTTTCCAGATGCCAGTTAGCCATCATTCTGAGAACACCTGACACATGTGAAGGATTACTGAACAACTCAGCATAACGACGGAAGCTCTGCGGATCAACAACAGATCCGGTACTGTCGAGCAGTTTCCTGATGTTTTTATCGTTACGTGCGCGATAGGAAAAAAAGCGTGGCATCCACTGACTGTTAGCGCTCATTCTGGCCAGAGGAGAAAAAAGGTAGCCAGCCAGGCCAACCAGCGGCATGACAGCGGCGTTGATACTGATCAGACGCTTTGCACATTGTGGATGCTGCAGGCACATCTCCAGCATCACTGCTGCCCCGGCTGAATGGCCGACAATAGTGTCTGCTTGCAGGTTTTCCTGCTTAATCAACTGGAACAACGCTGTGGCCATACCTGGCAGCGTCAAGTCAGCATTTGCGGGCGTCAGAGTATCAGCATGGCCAGGCAGATCCATCATCACCACCGTGTAGTGTTGTGCGAGTAATGGTGCAAGGTTATCCCAGGTGTGGACAGATGCACCGGTGCCATGGATCAACAGACAGATGGGTCCGCTTCCTACGGTGCGAACATTCCATTGCAAGGCACCTGACTGCACCATACGTGATGCAGGTGAGTAGGTGCTCATGCACGTATTAGCTCGGGTAGTTTTCCTGAGCTTGCCGAGGGCAGAGGTAGGTATGTAGCCTGTAGAGAGGCGGCAAGTTCGCGAGCTTGCTGCCGGGCTCTGGGGGCTGTATCAATGAAAAGACATTTGATCTGGAGGTTGGCGAGTTGTCGAGCAGCCTGATGAGCATCTTCCATGGCCTGTACTCTGGAAGCCTCGCCAGTGCTCGCAATATTTGCCTTGCCGTCAGTCATGATGACGATAACCGGTGTTTCGCCCGCCTGTATAAGCTGCTGTACAACCTGGTTTGCAAGGGTAAGGCCTGCCGCAAGAGGCGTACCCCCGCCGCCAGGCAGGCCGGCCAGTTCCCGTTTGGCTCTAACCAGCGATCGGGTGGGCGCTAACTCCAGTCGGGCCTCGGTTCCCCGGAAACTGATTAACGCAACGCGATCGCGTCTGACATAGCATTCTGCCAATAATAATTCGACCGCGCCCTTGGCTTCTGCCAGTCTGTTCAATGCCGCCGACCCTGATGCATCAACGACGAATACCGTCGTGGTCCGGGTCGGCTGCTTGTAACGCGTCACCCTGAAATCCTCAACACGGACCTGCAACCGTTGACCCGCGCTGTGTTCTTTACCGCGTAACTTTTGCTTGGGTGCAGCCGCTTTGAGGGTCTCTACGATGTTCAGGCGCTGACCACCTAAAGATCCACGCGGACGGCGAACGCCGGTTGGGCGACCCGACGTGCCCTTGCCAATGGCACTGGAATCTCTACCTGCCTTTCGATTGTTTTTCTGACCGCGTACAAGATTGGCGATAACGTGTTGCGGCAACACTGCGGAAACCGCGTCCAGCAATTGCTCGCCGATGTCTTCCGTGTTGTCTTTCTGATCGTCGTTCTGTTCCTGGTTTTCCTGCCCGGCTTGCTCGTGTTCGTCGGGTGGCGGTGAGTGATCATCTTGCTCGGACGGCTCATTATTGGGCTCTTCCTGCTCTTCGTCGCTTGGCTCATCCAGAGGCTCCATAGTAATGGCCCTGGGTGCTAGCACGAGCTGACCCGCAATGGCCGCGTCTTCGACCTCGACGGTGCTTCGACGATTAACTGCAGCATTGGCTTTTGCCACGCGAACGGCAAACAGGAGTGCCCTGATCGAGTCAACCCCGAGGCGTTGGGCAAGTCGTGTAAGTTCTTGCAATATAGGCTCTGATAGTTCTACTTCATCAGTTCGCAATGTATCGTCGACAACGGCAAGTCCGGCCTCTTCGAGCAGAGCGTTGAGTGTAGCTAGCGGCAGGTCAGGGAGCTCAATCATCATGCCAAGCCGATCGGCCATGGCAGAGTCTGCAAGTCCGGTTTCATCATCTGTGCTTTCGTCCATCAGGATCAACACGGTGTCCGGTGCGGTCGGGTTATCCAGATGAGCGCTGAGCGCTGATGATGTGAGCGTGTCCAGACGTTCTGCACCATTGACAAGTAATGCCCCGGTCTCAGTGTCCAACAAGCCGTTCTGGTGAACGGGTTTACTGGTAGCCAGTGTCTGACTGATATCCAGGCCACCGCTAAGGCGCTCCGATGAGACGGAAACCGGGATGGGTGTTATCTCGAAGTAGTCGTTGAGTCGGGCTATATAAGCCTGTTGCACCGGTCCATGCGATGACCTGACCAATAATCCCTTTAATGAGGCATCAAGTCGAAGTAAGTTCAATGCGACGGTGGCAAGAGCCCAGCGCTGCTCGCCGTCAGTCATGCCAGCAACCTTCGTAGTTGCACTACGACAGACCCACCGAGTCCATGGCTCGTTCCACACGGACTGTTGACCCACTATCGTCAAGCGGATCTCTGCGCAGTCGATGACGAAGTGACATGGCAGCGACCCGTTGTATCTGCGTGGCGCTGACCTTTGTTGCGCCGTTTAGTGCCGCGTAGGCGCGACACGCACGTAGCAGAGTCAATTCACCTCGAAGACCATCAGTGCCGAGGGCAACGCAGAGTTCGGATATGGTGCGCAGGGCATCATCGGGTACCTTGACCTTGGGAAGCAAGGCTTTGGCTTTTGTGATCTGTTTTTCAATTTTAGCGTCCTGCGGCTTGTATTTTTTTCCAAAAGCATCGGGGTCGCGCTCGAATTCGTCGCGGAGCCTGACAATTGCCATCCGTTGATCAATATCCTGAGGCGTTGTTACCTCGACCGACAAGCCAAATCTGTCCAGCAGCTGGGGCCTGAGTTCACCTTCCTCCGGATTACCGCTGCCTACCAGCAGAAATTTTGCAGCATGGCGGATGCTCAGGCCATCGCGTTCTACTACATTGATTCCGGACACAGCCACATCGAGAAGCAAATCGACGAGATGATCTTCGAGAAGGTTGACTTCGTCAATATAGAGAAAGCCTCTGTTGGCGGCTGCCAGCAGTCCTGGCTCAAAAGCCTTGACTCCAGCAGTAAGCGCTTTCTCCAGATCCAATGCACCGACAACACGATCCTCACTGGCACCCAATGGTAGATCAATGACCGGTGTGTCACGATTCAGTTTGGTCAGCGGCCCGTCTGCAAGACGTTTTTTGCACTCGTCACATAGATTTTCTTCGTTGTCAGGACTGCAGGCGAACCGGCATCCTTCTACAACCGATATTGCAGGTAGCAATGCTGCAAGAGCTCGCATGGCGGTGGTTTTGCCAGTGCCACGATCGCCGAGAACCAGTACCCCCCCGATGCTGGCGTCGACGGCTGCCATTTGCAGGGATAACTTCATGTCTTCCTGGCCAACGATGGCCGAGAACGGAAATACCTTACTCATTATTGACTGGCTGGGTGGGTTGCTGTGGCGTCTACCTGTACCGGGCCGAGTGTGACAGAAACTGGTCCATTTGTTGAAACTGTCATGACCTTGTGAATGCGCTCCTGCGTGCGTGCCTGAATACATTGCGCTGAAAGTGGGTCAGTGACAGCGTTTATGACAGGCGGGGTGTCGATTTTAGATTCGCTATCGGAATCATGATCATCTCGCGCAAAGATTCGATTCCAGAGTTCAGAGTCCGCGATAGGCAAAGCCATGAACAAGTGCTCTAGTATCGCAAGGGATAGAAGCACGCCGGGAAGTATGGTCATCAATGCCTGATTGTATTCGCTGGCCATGGATCGTGACACCAGATCAAATGCAATCAAGCTGGATGATAGTACCGAGATGGGAAAGAACAAGGTGACTGGTGCACGACGGATATAACTGTGTGCATAGGATAGACGCCTTGGAAACCAGTCTGTGTTGAAGTTGGGCACGCCAAAAAACAGATTGAGTTTGGCACTCCAGCGCATCAGCCAAAGTACCAGAAAACAATACAGGGCGACCGGGTTTTCAGCGTTCAGCAGCAGTGTCATGACGACACCACCGGCGAACAGCACGCTGATCTCATGCCAGATACTGGCACCAAGTGCCAGTCTAAATCGTTTTCCGATAGCGCAGTTATCTGGACATTCCCGCTTGTGTACGCCACCGATGAGTCCTGTGTAATAGCTGAGCTCTATACAGCCCCACAAGCAAATCGCCGCAACAAATCCGAGATAGGATTGCCAGGGTTGTGAGCCTGCGGCCGAAACTACCATGCAAACCAGGGATACCAACGATACCCCGATAAGTGTGACTATCAAGGGCGTGCGTACTCTTGCGATAGTTTGTTGCAGGTACAGGACCAGACCTGTGCCAAGCCACCAGGCAACAATGACGACCAGAATGGGTCCCAGTAAAGACATATAAGCGTTGTGGATGTGTAAGACTGCTTAAGAGGAGGAGATGGCTGACGGATTCGACGTTACAGGTACAGATATCAACCGCGTAAACGCTTCGACGTTGTCTTTGCCGAAGGCCGAAAGCTCGATACGTCGTGATGTTGCCGGATCGATCAGCGATACCAGGCCGTCCTCCCACATAGCCAGTTCGAACGGAACTTCAGGCCCAAGACCCTGTGCCTTGCGCTCGCGGACAAAGCCACGCATGACGCTGCGCATGAAACCGTCTTCGCCGATATTCAGGCGTGTGATCTCAAGGCCGTCATCCGCATTGATAATACTTACCACGCCCTTATCCAGATCGAGAAAATGCAGTTTTTGTGAGGCAAGCAGAGTTCCATGCTCACTCGCAACGACTTGCTGGTGGCCGGCGTTATCGACCAGTCGGTGGGAGGCGCTGTAATAGAGTGTGACTACCAGAGCCGTTACCAGTCCAACGCGGAACCAGACCGGCAGTATAGCTTTCTCACCCGGCTTCATGAGCTTTCCGAATTCATGAGTACTGAATCTGCTGTCGCCCCCGACATTGTTCGTCGCGTCGGTGCAGCACGCGTTACGCTACTTGCCGCGTTACTTGCGACAGAATCTATGGCAACAGGGGATTCAGAGGCAATGTCCGCAATAATACGCGCTACCTTCTGCACATTTGCAACGCTTCTTATCATTGGCTGGGGCCGTGAGAAATTCCACGGACGCACATGTGGCCACATCACCAAATAACTGATGCGTTTGCTGTCTTTCATCGTTAACGGTATGTCGCCAGAACCGTTTTTACCAACACGGACATCAGCGGCGCTAATCTGTGAGAAAGGCAGATTGACAGTCATTTGCAGGGCAATACCAAATCGGATGAGGATACGTTTGTTGGTGATCGTGTAGATGGTGACCCGTGAGGTAAGGTATGCCAGCACACCGAGAATACCCAGGCCCAGAATACTCAGCATTGTCGTCATTGACAGGCTTGCACCCGCAGAATCTGCGCCCATTTGATAGATGGATACAGCCTGGATGAGAAGGATAAGACCGAAATACACAGCAATCTTTCGAATGTGAAACGCATTTTTGGCAATTTCCCAGACGTCCGGGCTACCTTGCCATACAACATGCTCTCCAGCAGGCAGTGGTGCTGGAATTCCGGGACTGTCTTCAAAATCGAAATCGTCGTGATCGTGCACAGTAGTATCCCCCTCCGTATAGTTTGTATCTGGCTATTTACGCTGTTTGTCGCGCAAACCGCGCCAATAGCCAGGTCGCGCTCGGTTCTTCGCTAGATGAACGAATCGGTACGTTCTGGTGAGCCGTAGACATGTGCTCCACCGTAGTAGGCCTGTATCTTGTCTTCTTCGAGTAACGTGACGACAGAGTTATTGGCGCATAGCGGCACGTTTTCGAATTGTGCGCTGTTGAGAGAGACCACGCGGACTTCCTTTTTGCGTCCATCGATCATGCGCTCATTCATTGTGCCTTCGGCGGGCGCATGCGATTTTCTCTTGAGGGTCATGTACATCATGGGTAGCAATACTGTCTTGCCTGAATTGAGCGCTACCTGATAGTAGCGGGGCAGCATCTCCATCCGATCAAGCATGATGTCCGCGATCTTGCCTACGACCACACCATCGCACGCGCGAACATCCATGCCGTGGGGATCGGTGGACATCTTTGCAACGAAGAATTCCTCAGGTGGCAGAGTTGACAGCGGCACGATGCGTGGCTCACCTTCAGTCGTCATGTCTGGGTGGTCGGCACGTTCAGCCCAGGCAGCAGCACCCAGACCATCCTTCATGGCGTCTCCATTCGGGACCAGTGGTGCACCGGGCCAGGGACCGATTGGCGTTGCGTTCAGTTCGCGATGGTCATCATTTTTGCCGCTGGGCAGGTGCACAGTCTCGCCATTGAGAAGTTCATAGGTTTTTGGTGCCGGCACTTTGTGATCAGTGCTAGGCGCACCTCTGTCATTTTCGTCATACCGCAGTGGAAACCCTTCGCGACGGCTTTCCTTGTTCAGGTACAGTACCAGGAAAACAAAGAACAACCAGAACAAGTACAGAGCAAGCTGCGCAACGTCGATGTACTGAGTGATATAACCAACTTCCATTATCCCGTCTCCTGATCAGTTGGGAAACTCGGCAAGACCGAATTGCCGAGGATGTGAATGTGAATGGGCGACCATCGATGCCAATGGTCCCAATGCCGCCAGAGCGACAAACAATAGACCTATTTCCAGGTGATACACCACGCTATAACCCACTGCCGGATTACTCAATGCGTCACCTAGCGCACCATTGACAGCCATACCGGTTGTTACGTCACGAATGAAACCACCAAGCGCAATACCCACGCCAGCGGCGGTTGCCTGTGCTGCACCCCACGCTCCCAGTGACAAACCGGTATGTTCTTCATCAACCATGGTCATGGCTATCATCAGCGTACTGATAGCGAATAGCCCTGCACCAAAACCGATAAGGGCAGTTCCCACTCTAAACAGCAACGCGGAGTTGAGTGGATCAGCAAATATCACCATGGAGAAAGCGACGATCCCGACCAGAATTCCCATTGCTGCAAGCCGGGTAGGGTGTGCACCGTTTTTGAGGCGCCATCCAGCCAGTACGAAAGCGGCCAGAGAGCCGGCAGCAAGGATTGCCGTCAGTACCGTAGTGGCGCTGACGCTGAGATTCAGAATTTGTGCGCCATAGGGTTCAAGCAGAATGTCCTGCATGCTGAAGCCTGCTGTACCCAGTACAACAGCGACCAGAAATCGTTTGCCTTTTGCCGCCTTGAGATAACGCTGCCAGGCAGTACGAAACGCGGGCCGTTTGTCCCGATTGCGGTCGGGTCGACGAGACTCCTGTTTCCACAAGGCAACGCAATTGAAGACCATGGTCAGGATCGCAGCACCCTGGATAACCTGGATGAGTTTGAGCTGTGTGAAGCCGCTGAGTAGCGCACCAAAAACGAGAGCACTGAACAGCATACCAAGCAATAACACCACGTATAACAGGGCAACGACCTGCGGACGCTTGTCTTTCGGGGCGACATCTGTAGCCAGTGCCAGTCCTGCAGTCTGACTGGTATGAAGACCCAGCCCCACCAGCAGAAAGGCAAGGGCCGCGGCAGTTCGTGCCAGCCATTCAGGTGCAGTGCCATCACCAGACAGCAGCAATAGTGCAAACGGCATTATGGCAAGTCCTCCAAACTGCAGCAGACTTCCCATCCAGAGATACGGGACACGCCGCCAGCCGATGGCCGATTTGTGATGGTCAGAGCGATGCCCGATCAGGGCCCTGAAAGGTGCGAACAACATCGGTAGTGCAACCATGGTTGCCACTAGCCAGGCAGGTACACCAAGCTCGACAATCATGACGCGATTGAGTGTGCCATTGAGCAGGACCAACGCCATGCCACAAGATACCTGAAACATGGACAGGCGAACTATCCGGCTCCACGGCAGTACATCGCTGGCCGCATCTGCAAATGGCATCGCTTTGTATAGCAGCGCCTTGAATTGTGCTTTTCGTTCAGTGGCCATGGCCTGGGCAGACGTATGTCTGGCCAAAGCCTCAGCCTGTCGGCTATGTGAGGCCGACTGACTCATGGGCAGTTCAGTTCCATGGCTTGTGACTTGTAGAACGGGGTATTGACACGCTGAGTTTGAAGGACATTCGTACCGTCAGGAAGATCGCTCGATACCAGTTTGCGGAGCACGGATTCCTTGACAGGCTCGATTGCTGGAGAACGATCGCCTCTGGGAAAGAGTTTGCCGGCGCTTTTCATCATCATCAGCGCCGGTGAGCGAGGGGCAAAGGTAAACAACACACGCGAGCTATCACCTCTGGTATTCATTTGTAATTGAGAGAGCGCTCGAACGATATCCTTGGCTTGATAGTGAATCAGGGAATCGATAGCAATGACATAATCAAAGTGGTCTCTTTCCGCGCCGAGCATATCGCCGGATTCAAACCTGATCTTGTCGCGTAATTCGTGTGGAGCACGATCCTGTGCCAGCTTGACCAGGCTTGGCGACAGGTCGATACCGACAACCTCAGCACCGCGACGCGCACAAGCGATCGTGAACGCTCCTGTCCCACAGCCTGCATCGAGAACCCGTTTGCCAGAAAGATCTTCTGGCAGCCAGGACAGCAGCACGTCGAACATCTCTGCCCGGCCCGCACGTACGGTTTGCCGGATTCTTGAAACGGGTGCCTCTGAGGTCAATTGTTCCCAGGCGTGTTTTGCCGTTCGGTCAAAGTACGTCTTTAATTGCTGGCGTCTGTCCAGATAAGTATCGCGATGCATGATGTTTAGCGGCCCGTTAGCGGATACGAAATAGCTCAGTCAAATCCGAGCAGGTCGAAGATGTCACGATCCTGCATTGATACGGCTTCAACCGGATCGCATCCTGCGTACAGCATGGCAGCCAGTCGCAGGTACTCTTTCTGGACAGCTTCAAGCTCCGGTGAGTATTCCATTTCGAACAGAGTTGACTTTTTCAGGCGACTACGGCGAATTACATCCAGATCTGGAAAGTGCGCTACTGTTTTCATTCCGGTTTGTTCGTTGAATTTTTCGATCTGGTCGGTCCCGGCACTACGGTTAGCGATTACGCCTGCCATTCTGACATCGTAGTTCTTGGCCTTGGCACTGATGGCTTGCACGATACGATTCATGGCAAAGATGGAATCAAAATCGTTTGCAGCGACAATTAAGGCACGATCAGCATGCTGTAAAGGGGCTGCAAATCCACCACACACAACATCACCCAGAACGTCGAAAATGACGACATCGGTATCTTCAAGCAGATGATGCTCTTTCAATAACTTGACGGTTTGACCGACAACATAGCCGCCACAACCGGTACCGGCAGGTGGGCCGCCAGCCTCAACACACATGACGCCGTTGTAGCCTTCGTACACATAGTCATCGGGTGTCAATTCTTCGGTATGAAAATCGGCTTCGGCCAACACGTCGATAACGGTGGGCATCAGTTTCTTGGTCAGGGTAAATGTGGAGTCATGCTTCGGATCGCAGCCGATTTGCAGGACGCGCTTGCCCAGCTTTGAAAACGCTGCAGACAGATTGGAAGAGGTTGTACTCTTGCCAATACCACCTTTGCCATACACGGCAAATACCTTGGCTCCATCGATCTTCATCGACTCGTCCTGATGTACCTGAACGCTACCTTGTCCATCAGGCTTGTGTTTGCCTACACCGTTGGCACGCGAGATCTTACTGATAGGGACGGCTTGTACATTCATGCTGCTGCTCCGGCGACAACGCCTTCAAGTCGATCTTCCAGTTCATCACCGGCCTCTTGCAAGGCCTGCAACACTTCGTCACTGGGAGACCAGTAGTTTCTTTCGCTTGCCTCTAACAGCCGGTTGGCCATTCGCGCTGAGGCGGTGGGATTTAACTCGGCCAGTCGATCGCGCATGGCCTTGTCGAGAACAAACGTCTTTGCCATCTGGCTGTAAACCCATGGCGATACCTGCCCGGTCGTAGCTGACCAGCCAAGTGTGTTGGTTATGGACGTCTCAATATTGCGTACGCCTTCGTATCCGTGTTTCAACTGTCCCTCGTACCACTTCGGGTTGAGCATACGAGTGCGGGTTTCAAGGGCTACCTGCTCCTGCAATGTGCGAACTGTGCCGTCACCGCGGGTCTGATCACCGATATAAGTTGGTACTGCCTGTCCACGTGCTTTCTTGACCATGGAGTTGATACCACCCAGAGTATCGAAATAGTAGTCAAGTTGTGTTACGCCAAGCTCAACGCTTTCCAGGTTCTGGTAGGCCAGATCAACATCAGCAAGTGCTGTTTCGAGTAGACGGGATTGACGTTTTGCCTGACCATCGACTCCGAATGCGTAGCACTTGCGATTGGCGTATGTATCGGCGAGCTCGCTTTCGTCTTCCCAGCTACCACTATCGATCAGCAAATTGACGTTGGACCCGTACGCGCCATCGGCATTGCTGAACACACGTAACGCAGCCGTTGTCACGTCGCAGTCGTTTTTCGCCTGATAAGCGAGTGTGTGAGCACGAATAAAGTTCATTTCCAACGGCTCATCCGCGAGTGACGCCAGAAGGGCAGCCTCTGCCAGCATTCTTGTTTGCAAGGGAAGCAGGTCACGGAACACACCAGACAGGGTGGTCAACACATCGACTCGTGGCCGTCCCAATTCTTCAAGTGGCATGAGTTCCGCGCCGGAGAGTTTGCCGTACGCATCAAATCGTGGCCGAGCCCCCATGAGGGCCATAACCTGTGCAATGGGCACTCCCTCATTTTTCAGATTGTCACTACCCCAAAGTACAAATGCGATGGACTGAGGTAGCGAGCCTGTTTCCTGAACATGTCTTTCCAGAAGGAGTTCTGCATGTCGTTGCCCGGCTCGCAGTGCTTGTGCAGTCGGCAGTCTGAACGGGTCAAAGCCATGAATGTTTCGGCCCGCTGGCAGCGTTTCAGCATTGTGTAGCAAGTCACCGCCGGGAGCGGCGGCAATGTATCCGGCATCCAGCGCGTGAATCATGCCAGACAGTTCATTGTCTCCGGTCAGGTGTTTGTTCATGGTACGAACATCTGTGTGCCAATGTGGTGCCGTATCGTTGTATTCCTGATCAGGCATTCCAGTATTGTCCAGACCGGTGATGTACTCAAGCACCTGTTGTTTCTCGGGTGCGTCGTCGGTCAATGTACATTGCAGATGAGCATGCAGTACGTCGGCACGTTCTTCGTGACTGGGCGTTTCACCAATGACATGCAATCCGCAGGGAATGAGTTCGTTTTCGTACTCTATTAGTAGTTCCTGCAAGCGCATTACCGTTTTCTCTACCGCATCTGCGCTCCAGTCAAGATTGTCTCCAAATTCAAGTTCATTGGCTTGCGCTATAAGCAGACCGAGTAGTTCCTGCTCCTCTTCCGTGTTGCGCTCTTCAAGCTGGTTAAACTGACGAATAGCCGTCTTGATATCATTCAGACCCTTGTACAAGCCAGCCTCTGTGACTGAAGGGGTTAGATAGCTGATTAATGTCGCTGCGCTGCGACGCTTGGCAATGGTTGCCTCTGAAGGATTGTTTGCAGCGTAGAAGTAGAAGTTTGGTGTGTCACCAATCAGGCGATCAGGCCAGCACTTGCCACTCAAGCCTGATTGTTTTCCCGGCATGAATTCCAGCGCTCCATGAGTACCGAAATGCATCAGTGCGTCTACCTGGACGGTCTCTTGAAGGTAGCGGTAAAAAGCGCAAAACGCATGCGTTGGCGAGAAGCTGCCCTCAAACAACAAGCGCATCGGATCACCTTCATATCCGAATCCGGGCTGCAGGCCAATGGTGATGTTGCCTAACTGAATACCGAGGATGAAGATCCCGTTGCCGTTTGTCAGAAGCTGACCGGGTGCAGGTCCCCATTGGTTCTCGATTTCTTCGAGCCATGGAGTGTTTCTTACGTGTTCATCGGTCGGGACGGTTGCCAGTACATTGGCATCAGTACCGAAAGCACTGGAGTTTCCGTTGAGTATCAGGGCGCGCAGGTCCTCGGATGAATCGGGTAGTTCCACGTCGTAGCCTTCATCGGCGAGGCGGGTCAGTGTGTTAAACAGGCTTTCGAAGACGGACAGATACGCAGCCGTGCCAACCGCCCCTGCGTTCGGTGGAAAGTTGAACAAAACAATACCGAGCTTGCGTTCGGCGCGCTCACCACGTTTGAGTTTGACTAACTGTACGGTTCGGCTGGCAAGTGTGTCGATACGTTCGGCAATGGGCAGCTTGTCCTGATCGCCATTGCTGCCCATGGACCTCTGGCCACCATATACGATGGGGCCGGTCGCGCCATCAAGTTCTGGTAGTGCGACCATCAGTGTGGTTTCAATCGGTGCCAGACCTCTGCTGCTTTCTTCCCATTGAGACAGCGATTGAAACTCACTGGGGTGTGCTGCGATGTAAGGTACATCGAGTTCGCTCAGCGCGATAACTGCCGATTTTGCATCGTTGTATGCAGGCCCGCCGACCAGCGAAAAGCCGGTCAGGGAAATCATGCAATCAACACGGGTTTTCTCCCCATCCTTGAAGTAGGCGTCCATGGCGGGTCTGCCATCAAGTCCGCTGGCAAATGCGGGTATGACCTTTAACCCGCGTGACTCTAGTGTTTCGATGACACAATCATAATGTTTGGTATTTTTTGCCAGGACGTAAGAGCGTAGTACCAGAACGCCGACTGTTCCTTTGGTGACAGAGACAACGGGTAAATCGGTAAGCTTTGATGAAATTCGATCGCATCCGGGCAATGAAGAATTCATTCGGGGGTGATAAAGACCGTTCTCTGGATAGTCGACAGGTGCCTTTTCTTTCAACATGTTTCGCAGCGGTGCTCTGTCGCCGTCTGCATAACGTTGAACAAGCGTGCGAACCATGCAGCTGATGTTCTCTTCTGAGCCCGCCAACCAGCATTGCAGCATGATGAAATAGGCACGCAGGTCCTGCGCCGTTCCCGGAATGAATTTAAGAATTTTTGGCAAACGCTTGAGTGTCTTCATTTGCGCCGCGCCGCTGTTCTGCCCTGGCTTCTTTGATCCACGAAGCTTTTTCAGCATGGCCATTGGGCCTTTGAGCTCCCCACCCATGGTGAGCTTGCCCATGCGGGTGAGTTTTACGATCTCGGCACCCGACATAGCTCCGACCATGGCATCGCAGTGTGGTGCGCGTGCCTGCAAGGCAGGAAGCACTGTGTTGATGTGTGCCTCCAGAAACATCATGGTGCATACAACGATGTCTGCCTTGGCAATATCGTCGTTGCAGGCAGCCTCGGCTTCTGGACTATCACCCCAGTCGCACGCTGGATGCATCGTGAGTACCAGCCCCGGAATTTCCTTTCGTAGCCTGGTCTGGGCTCGCTCTATGGTGTTACCCAGGTGACCATCGAGGGTAATCAGCGTAACGCGTATTGGAATGTTTTCAGCGTGCATAATGTGCTTTGGCATCGTAGAGCGTATCAACAGTGATCAGTGGATCACCTCGCATGCGTGCAAATTCTTCGGTATTTCTTCGTGCCTTTCCTCGAACGAAAAATGGAATTTTCTTTAACTCTTTTTCTGCATCAACAGCCCACTGGGATTGGCCGTCACCGGCGTTATTCACAGGTTCTGGCACTGGGCTGACGTCTGAACGATTGTCTTCCGATGTTGTGACATCGGTGGCCTGCTGATGGGAAGTACCACCGCCTTCGCTACCCTGGAGGTGAGAGGGCGTCGCATCATCATTGAATTCGAAATCGTCACGGAACATGTGCAGAAGGTGTTCTTCCAGTCCCATCAACAGGGGATGAACCCAGGTGTCGAAGATGACGTTCGCTCCCTCAAACCCCATTTGGGGTGAGTAGCGGGCAGGGACGTCCTGCACGTGAATCGGTGTGGAGATGACCGCACAGGGCAATGACAGTCGCTTGGCGATATGCCGTTCCATCTGGGTACCCAGCACCAGTTCTGGATGAAGTGCTTCGATGTGTTGTTCCACTTCAAGGTAGTCATCGGTGATCAAGGCTTCCAAGTCGAACTCCCTTGCCAGAGCACGGACGTCCTTAGCCATTTCGCGACTGAAAGTACCGATACCAACCACATTGAAGCCCAGTTCATCACGGGCGATTCTCGCAGCCGCGATGGTATGAGAACCATCGGCAAAGATAAACACCCGTTTGCCAGTCAGGTAGTTTGAATCTACCGAGCGCGAATACCAGGGCAGGCGACTTTGTTCAATGTTCTTGACCGCACTGGCGTTGATACCCGTCAGTGCTTCGATTTCCTCGATAAAGGAGACGGTAGCATTGACCCCGATAGGCACCGTCTTGACGGTGGGCTGCTTGAACGTTCTTTCCAGCCAGGTGCACAAGGTGCGAGAGGTTTCCGGGTACAGACTTATGTTGAAGTCTGCATCCGGGATGCGGCGCAGGTCATCAGTCGTTGCATCCAGAGGTGCGACAACGTTGACATCGATGCCAATCTGCTCCAACAGTTTGCTGATTTCAACTACGTCATCACGGCATCGGAAGCCCAGACTGGTCGGTCCAAGCAGATTAGCAGAAGGGCGTCGCTGCCCATCGTTAACCTCAGCGGGAATCTCCCGGTTCTGAGAAGACTCATGTGCAAGCACATGGCGAACCAGATAATAGAAAGACTCGCTGGCTCCCCAGTTTTCCTTTTTCGAATAGGAAGGTAGTTCTAGTGGCACCACGGGAACTGGTATTCCCATGCCGCTGGCAAGTGAACCGGGCTGGTCCTGAATAAGCTCAGCAGTACAGGACTCTCCAACCATCAATGCCTGCGGCAGAAATCGATCATAAGCTTCGCGAATACTGGTTTTCAGCATGTTGGCGGTGTCGCCACCCAGATCGCGAGCCTGAAACGTAGTGTAAGTGACGGGAGGGCGCTTGTTTTGTCGCTCTATCATGGTGAACAACAGATCAGCGTAGGTGTCACCCTGTGGTGCATGCAGTACGTAATGCACATCACGCATGGAAGTCGCGATACGCATCGCTCCAACGTGTGGTGGTCCTTCATATGTCCAGAGGCTTAGTTCCATGGCTTAAACGCTCAGTTTTTGCCGACGGCTTAGCGGCCTGGCAAACAGTTCAGCCAGATCACCAGCCTGATCAAATCCATGCACTGGTGAAAACACCAGTTCAATGCTCCATTTGGTACTGAGACCTTCGCCTTCCAGCGGGTTGGCAATACCCAGTCCGCAAACGGTAAGGTCTGGTGCTTCACTGCGTAATCTGTCTAGCTGTTTGTCGACATCCTGGCCTTCGACAACTCGTGAGTTCTCAGGCAATACCTTTAGTTCCTCGGACATGGTTTTTCTGTCCAGATAGGGGACGCCCACTTCGAGAATCTGCATGCCGCATTCCTGATGCATGAATCTGGCAAGTGGAAGCTCAAGTTGAGAATCAGGCATGAACCAGAGTCGCTTTCCTTCGAGAATAGGTTTGTAGTGAGCCAGAGCTTTCTGCGCTCTGGCAATCGGGGCCGCAGTGGCGGAATCGACCTGTTCGCGGCTGGTTCCGACAGCATCTGCAGCAGCGTACAACCAGGCTTGCGTACCGTTCACGCCAAAGGGAAACAGTGCCGGGATATGACTTGCACCACGCTCGATAAGCGCTCGCCTTGTGGCATTGAGAAAAGGTTGTGCAAGCAGAAATTGTGTGTTGGGTCCGATGGCCGGTATCTGTGCTGCTCGGCGTGGCGGAAAGTACTGGACTTTCAAAGCTGCTTTGCGAATACCGGTGCTATCGAAGAGTCTGTCGAATTGATCCTCGACGATGTCCGGTAGAGCTCCAACGATCATCAGTTGTTGCTCATCTGTTTGAGGTGCAGCCTTGATCATTGCCTCAAGACAGGCATCTTCGCCTTCGGTGAACGTGGTTTCGATCCCGCTGCCGGAGTAATTGAGTACTCTTACACGCCCCTGGTGGGCCTGGCTGAGTCGTTCTGCTGCTCGACCAAGATCGAGTTTAATCACTTCAGATGGACAGGAACCTACCAGAAAGAGCGTTGCAATATCGGGACGACGCTCCAGCAGGCGGTGAACAATCCGATCGAGTTCCTCGTTGGCATCGGATAGCCCTGCCAGATCCTTTTCCTGCATAATCGCGGTGGCGAATCGCGGTTCGGAAAAGATCATCACTCCGGCAGCTGATTGAAGCAGGTGGGCGCAAGTGCGACTGCCAACAACCAGAAAAAACGCATCCTGCATTTTTCTGTGCAGCCAGACTATACCAGTAAGACCGCAGAAAACCTCGCGTTGCCCACGCTCAACAGTGACTGCAATATCGCCCAGTGCTGATCCCATATCAGTTTGTCTCCGCGGTCAGTCTGGCCTGACGCAGTTTCAGAACGAACTGTGCGGCGTTGACGACATAAGTGACATAAGCGGCAATGGCCACCGATACGAGTAAGGCTGTGCTACCCCAGCCAGTCAGATACAGAGCAAGGTAGGCTGTGTGCAATGCGATAACCACCATGCTGACCATGTCCTCCCAGTAAAAAGCCGGCGCAAACAGGTACTGGCCGTAAACATCGTGCTCCCAGAGAGCGCCGGTGTACATGATGGCGTAGAGGAACAGGGTCTTGATTACGACGGAAGCTGCCGCAATTTCGAAGCCCAGACCACTGACGAGATAGCGAATCAGCAAGGCGGCACTGACTAGAAAGACCAGAAACTGCACTGGTGCAAGAATGCCTTGCACCAGTGTCCAGCGAGAGCTGTTGCGGCGTTCACGTTGCGCCGCTGTGTAGAGCGGTACATTTTCTGTCAGGCTGGAACTGTGTTTCATGCTCTGTTGGGTCTGTGATGTGTTCGGTTTTACAACTCGATGGCTGGAGTCTAAAACCGGCGGAACAAAGTGTCAACTAAAATGGACACAATTGTACTGTCAATTAAAACAGACAACAATATTCATTGGGAGTATACTTCGGCGTAACGATACGTTGACAGCTGTGTACAAAAGAGAGCGCCAAGCGTAAACTTTGACCTTTTCAGGCATACGCAACAGGGCTTCGGCATGGCAATACCCCCGGAGGATCTAAAGGTGGGAGCGGAGCATCAGGCTGAAATAGTTTTGTCCGAGGATGTGAATCCCTCCGTCAAAGCAACGTCACCTACTCAGATAGAACTCCTGCTCAAGACAGTGGAGTCGGAGCTGATTCCGCGCTTGTTCGTCAATCACATGATGGATGTACCGTCAACATCACCTCTAGTAGAAAACCGTTCAACAGAGCCGGCACCAGGGCCGTGGAGCAGCGACGCCCAGATAGCGATCTTTGCAGCCATGTGTATCAGCAACGACCCCGAACTACTTGACCAGCACGTAACCGATCTCCTTGCGCAAGGCGTCTCGCTGGAGTCCATTTTTCTTTATTTGCTCGCTCCTGCAGCCAAACATCTCGGTGACAGCTGGATTGCAGATAAATTGAGCTTTGTAGACGTGCATCTCGGTTTGTGCAGGCTACACCAGCTAATCTGTGAATGCGAAACCATCGGTTACCGCTCAGAGAGCTTGTTGCTTGCAGGTGAGTCCATTCTGCTGACCTGCGCGCCCGGTGAGAATCACACGTTTGGTGTCACCATGGTTGCGGATTTTTTCAGGCGCTACGGTTGGCAAGTTAGTAATCTTTGCGGGCTGGATACGGACTTTCTTATTGCAAGGGTGGCATCTACTCATTACACGGCAGTGGGTTTCTCACTGCACAATGAATACAACCTGCCTGCACTGGCTACGATTATCAAACAGGTGAAGGAGGAATCCTGCAACAAGGATTTATTTGTCATGGTGGGCGGCGACTACTTTATTCGCAATCCTAACAAAGTCGAATCAATTGGCGCCGAAGTTTTTGCTACTGATGGCCGTCAGGCGGTGCTCAAGGCAACCGAGGCTAGTAAGAAAAGGGGCAGACCTGCATTATGAGTTGCTGTTACCTGTTACGATGCGATTGAGCACTGGCCAATCGCCTATCATTTTTACTGTCACTAAAGGTGACAGTGGGTTTCGCTTGTGAATAACTTCAAAGCACCAGTAGAGAATCTGGGTACGATAAACGGCCAGACCGCCGCTTCACTGCTCGGTGCTGCGGCTGATATCGCGCTTGTGATAGACAAGCGTGGGGTCATACGAGACCTGTCTGTCAGTAGTGACGAGCTGGCCAGCAAAAATACCCAGAAGTGGATCGGTAGCAAGTGGACCGACACAGTAAGCATCGATAGCCGGCAGAAAGTCATGGAACTGCTGGCTGATGATGGTGGTCCAACGTCGCGACAACGGCAGATCAATCACCGTACAGAAGAGGGCGAAAACATTCTGGTGCTTTACAGCACGGTCGCTCTGGATGAAAAAGGTTATCGGGTAGCCATTGGCAAGGACCTGAGCTCCCTGACGCGAATGCAGCAGAGGCTAATCAATGTCCAGCAGTCCATGGAGCGTGACTACTCTCAGTTGAGACAATTCGAGACTCGCTATCGACTGTTATTCAGAACGGCGGGTGATGCCATTATCATCACCGAGGCAGACACCTTCAAGGTAATGGAAGCTAATCCGGCTGCATGCACACTGCTAAGTTCTTCCGAGAGAAAGCTGGTTGGTAGCAATCTGCTTCGATGGTTCGACTCCAAAGCCAAACAGAACGTCGAGGATGCTCTGGCTTCAGTTCGTATGAACGGTAGAAATGTGAGTATTACGCTTGAACTGGAGGACATGGACGAGGCGCTGCTGGTCAATCTTGCATTATTCAAAACCAATAGCCAGACTCACGTGCTGGTTCGCCTCGAAAAAAAGGCAAGCGATGTAGAGGCTCTTTCGCAATCGGAGCAGACTGCTCGATTGCTTGCGTTGGTTGACAACGCCCCCGATGCACTGGTGGTCACGGATACACGCGGCAAGGTTCTTACGGTGAATACGGAGTTTCTTGACCTCTCTCAGCTTGCCGGTGCCGAGCTGGCTCGTGGCCAGGATCTGTCTAGCTGGTTGGGGCAGGGTGGTATCGATTTCCAGATCATTATGTCCAGTTTGCGTGAGCACGGATCCATAAGGTTGTACAACACGCAAATGCGTGGTGAATTCGGTTCCATCTGTGATGTTGAGGTATCGGCTGCTGCGGTTAATGATGGTGGCTTGGATTGCATCGGTTTTTCCATCCGGAATATCAGTCGCCGTGTTGCTGCGAATGATGAGAGTTCGGCATTGGCGCCAAAATCGATAGATCAGCTAACACAGCTTGTAGGACGCGTACCTCTAAAGGATCTTGTCCGTGAGTCAACCGAACTCATCGAGCAATTGTGTATACAGTCGGCGTTGAAACTGACTAACAACAATCGGGCCTCTGCGGCTGAAATGCTCGGGCTAAGCCGGCAATCGTTATACGTGAAGTTGCGGCGTTATTCTCTGGACGATGAGAATACACCAGCCGCCTGAGATGTTGATGGGTGATAAATAAACCTTGATTCCTCACCTCAGACGGCAGTAACGCTAAAATTCGAATCTTGAGTTGTAAGGCACCCACCGTCGCCTCCTCCCTTAATGCGATTCAATACAGATTGACACAGACGGAATTATTACTTGACACACGGGAGTGTCAAGTTTAATTTACACTGTATGAATATCGGTGAGACTCATGCAACAAAAATAGTGCTTCCGGCGCCGTCTGCCGTGCTGGAACTCCTGAAACCTATCACCTGGTTTCCTCCCATGTGGGCGTTTGCCTGTGGTGTTGTCTCTTCCGGTATGTCTGTGCGGGAGCACTGGGTGACGCTCATTCTCGGGATTTTGCTCACTGGACCGCTGGTCTGTGCAACGAGTCAGGCTGTCAACGACTGGTTTGATCGACATGTTGACGCCATAAACGAACCAGACAGACCTATCCCGAGTGGCCGAATACCCGGTAGATGGGGTTTGTACATCGGAATTGTATGGACAGTATTGTCGCTACTGGTAGCCGCTTACCTGGGTACTGTTGTGCTGTGTGCCGCAATTCTCGGACTCTGTCTTGCCTGGGCCTACAGTGCACCGCCTTTCAGGCTTAAGCAGAATGCCTGGTATGGTTCAGCCGCTTGTGGTGCTTGCTACGAGGGACTGCCCTGGGTAACGGGTGCAGCGGTCATGCTTGCCGGTGCGTTGCCAGATGGCAAGATATTTATTGTTGCAGCTCTTTACAGTATCGGTGCCCATGGCATCATGACGCTCAATGATTTCAAGGCCGTAGAAGGCGATACCGCTTTAGGTCTCAAATCACTACCCGTCATGATGGGTACGCAAAACGCTGCACGCTTTGCCTGCTGGGTTATGGCGCTTCCTCAGTTGGTAGTTCTGGGCATGCTGCTTGTCTGGCAGCAGCCAATCGCTGCGATCTTGATCGGTGTATCGCTTGTACTTCAATCCCTGTGCATGCGTCGTTTCCTTACCGATCCTCTTAAATTCGCTCCCTGGTACAACGCAACAGGTGTCACGCTCTACGTCCTGGGCATGATGGCAACCGCTGTTGCGCTTCGATATGTGATTAGTGCGTGAACACGACGCTCGCTGTAGAGGTCAGACTATGAATAAAAAGTATCTTGGCTGGTTTGGAGTTTTTCGGCTCGGTCTGGTGCAGACCTCGCTCGGTGCAATCGTTGTGCTGACGACCTCCACAATCAATCGGATCATGGTCGTGGAGTTAGCGCTTCCGGCTTTGCTACCCGGTTTGCTTGTCGGTTTGCACTACGCGATTCAAATCACTCGCCCGCGTATGGGGTATGGCTCGGATACCGGTGGCAAACGAACACCCTGGATTCTGGGAGGCATGCTGGTACTCGGTCTGGGTGGTTTTCTGGCAGCGGTGTCGACTTCGATTATTCCGGCTACTCCGAGCGCAGGTATTGCTCTGGCTGTAGTGGCATTCCTGATGGTTGGACTGGGTGTCGGGGCTGCCGGAACGTCCTTGTTGGTGTTGTTGGCTAAATCAGTGGCTCCTCGTTATCGAGGTGCTGCCGCCAGTTCGGTATGGGTCATGATGATTCTCGGTTTCATCGTAACAAGCATAGTTGCGGGCATACTGCTGGACCCCTTCAGCTTCGATCGTCTGATGCTGGTCACCGGCAGCGTGTCAGCAGTAGCGTTCATTGTTACCTGTATCGCGGTGGCCGGATTGGAGTCGAGAGTGTCGTCTATTCCAGATGTGGACGACGCGGTGGCGAATGCCGCCATGGCTGAAAAAACAAGTTGGGAAGAAGAGATCGCTGAGGCTGGTTTTTTTGCATCGATGAAGGAGGTCTGGTCAGAACCTGATTCACGTCGCTTCAGTGTGTTCGTTTTTGTCTCGATGCTTGCCTATAGTGCGCAGGACCTTATTCTGGAACCGTTTGCCGGGTCGGTTTTTGGTATGACGCCAGGTCAGTCTACACAATTGACCGGTGTTCAAAGTGCAGGCGTTCTAAGTGGAATGCTCATGGTTGCTTTTGTTACCAGCGTGATTGGCGGTCGTTTCTTAGGATCTTTGCGCCGTTGGACAATCGTGGGATGTATTGCATCTGCTATTGCGCTGGCCACTCTGGCGATTGGCGGATATATCGGGATCAGTTTTCCGCTGAGTCTCGTCGTTTTTGCATTGGGGCTGGCGAATGGCGCTTTTGCCGTTGCCGCCATAGGGTCGATGATGGATCTGGTCGGCCGTGGTGTCCGACAGCGTGAAGGCGTAAGGATGGGTATGTGGGGCGCTGCCCAGGCCATCGCCTTTGGCATGGGCGGAATAGGTGCAACTCTGGCACTGGATGTTGGTCGTGTATTTCTCGATGACCTTGCTTCGGCATACGCCATTGTCTTCGTCATTCAGGCGCTGTTGTTTTTTTGGGCAGCCAAACTCGCCGCGGGTGTTTATCAGCCTGCAGAATCAGAAACCACTGGTCAGTTTTCACCTGGCCGAATCGCATTGGAGATTGATCGATGAGCCAGGAAATTTATGATGTAGTCGTGGTCGGTGGAGGTCCTGCTGGGGCCACAGCTGCGGAAGATCTTGCCAAGCGCGGGATGAGGGTGATGTTGCTGGACAGGGCTGGACGTATCAAGCCATGCGGCGGCGCTGTTCCACCTCAAATGCTCAGGGATTTTGATGTACCGCGCGAGGTGCTTGAAGCAGAAGTCACATCAGCACGTATGGTCTCACCCAGTAACAATGCGGTCGATATGCCGATTGAGATTGGCTATGTTGGGATGGTGGACCGAGGAGAATTTGATGAGTGGCTGCGTGAAAGAGCAGGGATTGCTGGTGCCAGACGCCAGAATGGCACATTTGTATCGTTGGGAATGTCTGATGGTACTTGTCGTGAGCTCACTTATTTGCCCGGTAAAAAAGGCGATACCGGGCAAGCGATAACTGTCAAGGCTCGTTATATTATCGGTGCTGACGGTGCAAAATCCCGTGTTGGCAGGGCCGCAATAAAAGGGGCTGAAAAACTGCAGAGTGTTTTTGCGTATCACGAAATTATCGAAGCACCCAATCAGCGATCGCCGATCAATCGCTCTGAAGATTTTAATTTGGCTCTTGAAGCGGACCCCTTGCGATGTGATGTCGTCTACAACGGAGAGCTGTCTCCAGACTTCTACAGCTGGATTTTTCCTCATGGAAAAACAATCAGCGTGGGTACTGGCACAGCTGTTCAGGGGTTTGGTATTCGTGAAGCGGTGACAAAGCTGAGAAAACAGAGTGGCCTCGATAAAGCCGTAACGCTGCGGACCGAGGGTGCGCCAATTCCAATGAAGCCGCTGAAAATCTGGGACGACGGCAAGCATGTGGTTCTGGCTGGCGATGCTGCTGGCGTTGTAGCGCCTTCGTCTGGTGAAGGAATCTTCTATGCCATGACATGCGGACGAATGGTGGCGGAAACTGTCGCTGAGGCAATTGCTGCGGATAACCCGGCTTTACTTAAAAAGGCGCGCAAAAAATTCCTGAAAAAACATGGCAAGGTATTTCTGGTTCTGGGAATCATGCAGCGTTTCTGGTATCACAGCGACAAGCGGCGTGAGCGATTTGTCACCATGTGCGCTGATGCAGATGTACAACGCTTGACCTGGGAGTCATATCTGAACAAGAAACTTGTCCGAAAGGATCCAATGGCGCATTTGCGTATTTTCATCAAGGATGTTGGCCATCTTCTGGGGCTCGGATCGGAAACAGTCAAGGCTGATTCAAAACCGACGCAACCATAAGCTCGACGAACCGACGTCTATGCAAACAAAATATTACATGGATTTTGCCTGGGCGTGAGCGATAGACCCCGTGCCTCGTGCGAGGCGAGCGGGGGATTCTTTGCAAGCGCTCAGTTTATGGAACGTCGATATGATCGGCATGTCAACGTCATAGTCCGGTAGATTTTACCGTTGCGGCTCTCAGGGCTGGCATCGTGCAAGCGCTTTGTGTTTCACTATGCTTGGAGGAGTCTGTACGGTAGAAAACTCTTACTGGCGACTTGTCTCGGTGATGACTGTTCCCGTTTGTGGCGTAACTGCTGCTGGATGCAGGTCGTGCGGGGCGGGGCAATGGTTCTGACGGGCAAGGTCGCCGCGCGAGAATCTGATACGCTGACTCCACGCCCTGGCTTTAAACGCTCCGGGCATCGAAAATCACCAACGTTTGAGTTCAACCATGTGGATTTCCTATGCGACCATTACTGTGGCGCTTTTAATTGTCGGTGGTGTCGGGGGAAAGGCAACCGATATTGGGCCGTGGTATCGAAATCTGAAAAAGCCTTCATGGAATCCGCCTGACTGGGCCTTTCCGGTGGTTTGGACCACTATTTATCTGTTTATCATTACCTCTGTTGGTGGCGCATGGAATGCGGCTGATGTTGGTGAAAAACCTCTGATTGTGTGGCTGGTCGGGATAAATCTCATACTGAATCTACTGTGGAGTGTCGTGTTCTTCACTATGCGAAAGCCACTATGGGCACTGTTTGAGGTGTTTTTTCTCTGGATCTCGATTATTGCAATGATGGTGGGTCTTGGCAGTGTCGATTCCTTCTACGCTTGGCTACTAGTTCCCTATTTTGTCTGGGTCAGTATCGCGATGCTGTTGAACCTGAGTATTGTGCGGCTCAATCCAGAGTTGTCGACAGGCTAGTTCACGACGACGTTTTTCATCTGTCGTACAGGGTTTCAAGCCGGTCACGACTTTGTACAGTCAATCGGCCAATCCTCCCGAGTGCGCCTTTGGAAAGGCCATTAACACCACTGTATCCTATCGTGGTACTGCCATTACCTCCGAATCCAATTAATACCGGGCAGGGATGCCCCCGAACCCATCGCCAGTTTGGTATCGCGGGTATGGCCATTGCCATCATTGCCACTATCCTGAACAACGACGTCACTAGTTACGGTGTACTGCTGGTCATCATTGGTGTCGGTGCGGCTATTGCTGCTTTTCTGGTGCGTCGCGTCGGGATGACTCAGATGCCAGAGCTGGTTGCCATTCTTCACAGCTTTGTTGGTCTGGCCGCTGTACTGGTAGGTTTTACTACTTATCTCGATCCCAAATCCAACTATCAGGGACCAAAACGCACTATTCATGATGTTGAGATCTATCTCGGCATTCACATTGGAGCGCTGACATTTACCGGTTCTGTCATCGCGTTTGGCATACTTGCTAATTTGTAAACGTTGAAATATGCCTGGCACTCATCGAGTGGGTGTCGGGCAGATATCAGAGTGATGTTGCGATCTTTACCGGAGAGTTACGCCGGGTTGACTGCACGACCCACTAGTCAGGTACCGAGTCACGTTTGGTTTTGCCGGTGAACATATAACCCGCACCTCGTACCGTCTTGATCCACTCAGAGCCATCATTTCGCTCTATTTTCTTGCGCAATTGTGCTATGTGATTGTCAATGATCCGGTCGCTCGGATGAGCGCTTTTACCGGTCAACCGCTCCATCAGATGTTCTCTGGACAAAACGCGTTGAGGGCTGTTGACGAAAATATCCAGTAAGTCGTATTCGGTCGTGGTCAGATTTATGAGCATGTTGCACGAGTTGCGCAGTTCGCGTGATGCGGTATTGATTGACCAATCACCAAATCTGATTAATTCCAACGGAGCTTTCTTGAAGGCGGCGTGCTTTGAATTCGATAGAGCGGCTGAATCGCTTTTAGATTCTGCCGGTCTGGACCGTGATCGTCTTAGAACCGAGCGCACTCTTGCGACGAGCTCTCGAATGAGGAACGGCTTGGTGATGTAGTCGTCTGCGCCGAGTTCCAGTCCTACGACGGTATCGATCAGGTCAACCCTGCCAGTGACCAGGATAATGGGAACGTCGCTGAGTTTGCGAATATCCCGCACCAGATCCAGCCCGTTTTCACGCTCGAGCATGACATCCATGGTGATTAGATCAATAGGAGCGTTTGTAAGCTTTGTGTAAAGCTCATCACTGCTGTCGGCTTCGTGCACAACAAAGCTCTCGGCCTCCAGTGAAGTACGAAGTAACTCTCGGATTCTGGGGTCGTCATCAACTACCAGTATATTATCGACACTGCTCAAAGTTAAAACGCACCTTATAAATGCCGTACAGCTTGTTGTTGTCAAATAAATGACACAATGGTTGATATCCTGTAAAAGCACAGTCTGCATGCTGACCGTCTCGGACAGCATAATGATAACCAATCGTGAGTGGGCAGGACATCCCCAGAATACGCAAAATGTAAGAGTTGTTTCTAAAAAAACGTGATTTGCACTTATTAAGAGCGTTTTTCAATGCATCTGCCGACGCATTGACGTCAATTCCATACAATCCGCCACGTACTCCGGATAGTCGCTTTACATTCGGGTTTCATAATCAGGTCTGTTGTAAGGGGGCTTACCGCAGATTTGCGCATGTTCTGGCACGAGGCGGTGTGTTACACGGTTTGATACCAATCATGATACGCAACATGTGCCAGGTTAACTATGGATACGTCATTAACCGCTTCAAGGGTTATCGAAACGGATAGAACGGTTGTTGAAGCTGAATTATCGCGTTTACTGAGTGAGAAGAAATTTGCAGGTGCGCCGCAGATGTCGTCGTTCCTGAGCTATATCGTTACGCAGACACTAGACGGCAAGGGAGACAGGATCAAGGCCTACACGGTTGGTGTAGATGCGTTGGGCAAACCGTACACTTTTGACGCACAAAGTGATCCTTCGGTGCGTGTACTGGCTTTACGCCTTCGAAAGACGCTTGCTTCGATCTATGAGTCGGAAGAACAATGCCACGCGCAGATCGTACTTAAGGTTGGAACCTACGTACCGGAATTTCTTGAGACACCATCATCCTGCAGCGCTTTGGATCAACCTTCTTCCTTACAGTCAACGGGCAATAACGAAAGTCCAAAACGCGACAGCGTATCGGCGTCAACCGCAGCACGAGTTCTGCCGGAGTCGGTGGAGGGTAGCGTAAGTCGGGTGTTCTCTAAGTCGGCTACAGTGCGACCTCCAGCCAATCCGATGATCTGTTTTAAGAGCGCGAGTATGCGTGGTATGGCGAACGCTGCTCTGAATGACCCCAGGAGGGTTCTGGTTTTCTCTACCCTATTCATCTTCTTTTGCTTCTGGCTGCTGACTGCAAAGAACAACACGACTTACCTGCAAAAACTTTCTGCAGGGATTCCATTGCCTCTGGTAAGTTCGAATGGATCAGAGGTGATAGCCAATTCTTCATTTACAACGATGCAGCAAATCCCGACTCTTTATCTGGTGGATGATGACAAGCAGTCACAGCGTTTGCGTCAGGTCTCGATACTGATGGGATCGTCGGTCGTACAAAGCGGAAGTCTCAACGTTGTCCGAGTGTCACCGACGAAGGTTCCAGCGGTACCTACGCAGGGTGACTATCACATGGTATTGAATGAGTTGCTGGTTGATAGCCAAGCGCGTATTGAAGCGCAAATCCTTCGATTGCAATCGGGTATTGTGGTTTCAAGCTCTACCTTGTTCTTTGATAATACTACAAGCGGTTTCTCCACAGAGGAGATCCTTCAGGTGGAGGGATTGGCAAGGCAGATCGCTGATGCTGCAGGTTCTCTCTACATGGATTTTTGCGTGGTGCAAGAGGGCTCGACACCTGTGGGTTGCAGTTTTGATCAAGCAGAATCTCTTGTCATAGCCGAGTCAGACGCGGTCTAGGAAGCGATGAAAAATGTTGGCAGTGTGGCGATCTCCAATCGAGCGTCGCGATATTTGAATATTGCGCTTGCGGCCGCTGTTGCCATTCAAGTTTGCCTCTATGTCAACCAGACTGGTGGTGGACAGTTTTTCAAATTGGACCCACTGGTCGAGGATGGTTTTTACCTTGTGTCGCTGTTTCTTCTCATTGGTGTTGTTTTTACTCGCTACATCTATCACACCAAGCTGGCAAGAAAAGCGGAAGCGGGAAAGGATCAGGCAGCGGCAATGACCAGCATGTTCTCTGGCGTTAAACACAAGCTCAACAATGACATGCAAGTTGTACTGGGTAACGCCGAACTTGCGGAAATTCTTGTCAACAATGGCGGAGATCTGGCGAAACCTGTACACAACATCACGGCAGCTGCAAATGATGCGGTGGAACGTATTGAACAATTATCAGTGTTCGGATCCACAGGTTTTGCCACCCTCAAGCCGGTTGATCTCAATGCAATGTTCAGAGAGAGCATGGCTAAGCTGAACGAGGAGCTTCCCTCTATAGTGACGCTTCGCCTTGAGCTAGATCATCTGTCAGCCCAGGTTGTCGCTGACCGTCATCTTCTCAGCCTGAGCCTGACCCATTTGATCCGTCTGGCTGTTGTCAGCATGCGACATGGTGGAGAGATCGTGATACGGACCTCCGAGTTCGATGGTAGGAAAACGGGAGACTCTGCAGCTATTGCTGCGAGAGTGTATATTGTCCGGACGCTAGGTCAGTCGCGGGAGGTCGAACATGTGGCTTCCCCTTACGTCAGTAGAATGCGCAACCTTGAGTCGGATGATATAGAACAATTTCAGAACGGTCTGAAAACGACAAAAGCGCTGGTTGAAAGATCGGGTGTAAAAAACGTCAGTCTCTCCCGATCAGGTGACGAATCACTATTCTCCATGCAATTCGTTACCGAGATGCAGTCAAACCCTTTGAAGAAAGACATCTTGGTGACGCAGCTGTATAGCTGAAGTCTTCCTCTGCTTACCATTGAGGTATCGCTAGGCGTATTAGTTGCGCCGGAAAGCTTGTCAGGAGTCTTTCATTTGACAGCTCAACATACGCTGACGAGGCCTTTTTCCAGATACAGCCGTCTATACCACTCCGATCAGTACGCCCGCCGCAAACACCAGTGAACCCCCTAGTACTACTTGAAACATAGCACGGCCCCACGACGTACTCATGTATTTGTGCTGGATCCATGTTATGGCCCATAACTCGATAAAGACGACAATGACAGCAACGGTTGTAGCCGTCCAGAAATCAGGGATCAGATAGGGAAGAGCGTGTCCTAGACCACCGATCGTTGTCATGATGCCCGATGCGAGTCCTCGCTTGAGTGGTGAACCGCGGCCTGTGAGCACGCCGTCATCATGGGCAGCTTCCGTAAATCCCATGGAAATTCCTGCGCCAATGGATGCCGACAAACCGATGAGAAATGTATTCCAGGTGTCGCCAGTGGCGAATGCGGCAGCGAATATCGGCGCTAGTGTGGATATTGACCCATCCATCAAGCCGGCAAGCCCAGGTTGCACATAAGTGAGAAGAAACTGTCGCTTTTCCGTTTCGTTCTCTTTTTCTGCCACCTCAGGCGGCAGGTTTGATTTTCCGAGTCGTACTGCCAGTGCGCTATGTCTGGACTCAGCAAAGGCAAGGTCGCCGAGCAGTTTTCGGGTATCTGCATCCTTTGTGTGAGAAGCCGCAACCCGGTAGAAACGCTCGGCCTGCATTTCCATTTGCTCAGCCATCATGCGGGTTTTGTCAAGAGGTAGTGGACGCACTAGCCAGTCCGGTTTACGCTCATAATAGCCTCGCACATGTTCTCTGCGAATAAGCGGTATGTTTTCGCCAAAGCGATTCTTGTGTAATTCAATCAATTGTCGCCGGTGTGTGTTTTCCTCGGCGGCCATTTCATCAAATATCGTCGCAGAATCAGGAAAACTGTCACGAAGACCATCTGCATAGGATTTGTAGATACGCATATCATCTTCTTCAGATGAAATTGCCAGAGCCAGAATTTCCTGTTCGTTCAGCTCTGAAAATGCTCTTCGGCCCGTTGTGAGCAGTCTTGAAAGTTTGATCATTTGTCGTTGATAGCTGTTTTTGCTGAAAGCGAAGGCAACGGTTTGTGCTATGTCAGATCCTCATGACCATAGTCTGCTTTAAAGGCTATTTTCAAGTCTTTATTCAGACATGGCGTGAATTCCATGATGTTGGACGCTGACGGTCAGACGGCTACCGACACCAATGCTTTTATTCACAGCATCATGCAGCGGTATCTTGAATCTCAGGGACTTGGGAACACGCTCGAGATGTAGACGAATAGAGAGTTCATCGCCCAGAATGACAGCCTCATTAACGGTGCCGGCAAGTCTTGAATTATCACCCTCGTTGTCGAACGTATTATTCTTGGAAGCGGGTGCAGGCGGCTCCATGTTTATGGCTGATGGTGAGATAAGCAGGCTCACATCATCACCTACGCGGGCATCCGGTATCGGTGGTCCCTTGAAGGGTGCGATCTCACCAAGACTATACAGGGCGTAATCTCTTTCATTAGAGACAACGGTGGCATTGAACAGGTTCTGGTGGCCGACAAGACGGGCGATGGCCCGGGAAAATGGCCGGTTGATCACATCGGCTACGGGTCCTTGCGCAAGGCTTGAACCGCGATGCATCAGGCATAATGAATCTGCAAGTAGTTGCACCTCAGTAAGGTCATGGGTCACGAGCACAATCGGCAGGTCAAGAGACTGGCGCAGTGCCGCGAGTTCACGGTACAGTTTTCTGCGTGTTTGTTGATCGACTGCCGAGAACGGCTCATCCAGCAGCAATACTCTGGGTTCACGTGCCAGAGCACGAGCAATGGCTACGCGTTGTTTCTGGCCGCCGGACAGGGTCGATGGCATGCGTTTCTCCAGCCCTGTCATATTGGTTCTTTCAAGAAGCGCGAGAGCCTTTATTCGCCGTTGTTCACGGGAGCGTCCTGGTGTTGCCAGCATGACATTGTCCAAAGCACTCTTGTGTGGGAACAATGCATATTCCTGAAACACAAGGCCTGCCTTGCGTTTCTGTGTTTTAACGTGGACGCCAGATGTAGAATTGTCCCAGATTTCCCCACCGCAACTTATAAAGGCACACTCTGCGCGGTTGAGACCTGCAATAGTTCGAAGCACGGTGCTCTTGCCGCTTCCCGAGGGGCCAACCAATGCCAGAAGTTCGCTGGGCGAACAGTGCAGTTTTGCGCTGATGTTGATGGGGTTGTGCTGCCTAATCTCCACGTACAGACCTTTGGCTGGCGATGAGCTAGTGACGGTGTTATTCTGGGCCATCATGAGCCTTTCAAGGCTTTCATGGAATTGCTCCTGCGCAAACCCGGATTGTAACGAACGACTGCCAGGGCTAGCAGTGAGAATGCGAGCAGCGCAAGGCTATATAGGCCTGCTGTTTTCATATCGAAACTCTGTACGCTATCGTAGATAGCAATGGAGATTGTACGCGTGCTGCCCTCGATATTGCCACCGACCATGAGTACTACTCCGAATTCCCCGAGCGTATGCGCGAATACCAGCGTTGTGCTTGCCAGAATACCTTGCCACGTTAGTGGCAGTTCGATATGCCACCATGTCTTGAGTGGCGAAAGTCCACTTACCCATGCAGCCTCGCGTAATTCGTGAGATAGATTACTGAAAGCTACTTGTACAGGTTGTATGGCAAACGGCAGATTGACAATGACCGAAGCGATAACAAGCCCGGGAAACGTAAAGACCAGAGGGTGTCCCAAGAGCTGTGTGATGGTATTTCCGCTGACACTTTGCGGGCTGAAGATCACCAGAAGATAGTAGCCAATGACTGTTGGAGGCAGCACCAGAGGCAACATGATCATCGACTCGATCCAGGCCTTGCCGCGAACGTTGGTAGACGCAAGCCATCGACCGGTAAAGAGGCCGATGGGCAACAAAAGCAAGGTTGTCCAGAGTGCCAATTTAAATGACACATAAATAGCGCTCATGGCAGGTTAGTGAGTAGCAACCCGAAGTCCCGATTTTTCCAGCACCTCGTGGGCTTCCTTGCTGAGTAGCCAGTGATAAAATGCCTGTGCGGGTTCACCGGCAGCCGTCAGGACCGCGACGACATGTTCCACGGACCGATAGCTATCAGCGGGTAAATCCACAGACTCAATACCGCTGTTATCCGCGAACACGAGCGCCTTTGGAATAATGGCTGCAGCTACTGCACCGGTTTTAACGAATTGCAGGGTTTGGGCGGCATTTTCGGCGGTCAATAATCGTTTGGCCTCCAGTGGCCAGATGCCAGCACTGTCGAGTGCCTGTTGCGCCGCTTTTCCATAGGGTGCATGCACCGGATTGGGTATGGCGATCCGCATGGCTCCCGTATCGGCTTGCTCTTGCAAAGCGGCTGCCAGCGTCTCGAGGGACAACGAGCCTGTCAGCGGGCTTGATTTTGGAATCACCAGACTTAGCTCACCCATTGCAAAGACACGGGGAGAGGATTTGAGGGACTGTTCCGGTAGTCTTTCTATGCTGGCAAGGTCTGCTGACAGAAAGATTTCGAAGGGGGCGCCATTGAGAATTTGCGTGCTCAATAGCCCGGACGAGCCAAAGCTGATTCGAGGGGTTCGGTGCGCGGTGTCGTTCGAATAGGTTTGCGCGAGCACAGGCCAGAGGCTTCGAAGGCTGGATGCGGCCGCGATCAGTGGGCCGGAACTGGCGTGGGCTGGCAGAATTACGCAAAACGTGAGCATTGCTAATACAATGCACTGACAACCCCGCCATTGCTGTGACCAATCGGTACCAGCCTGTTTCTGCCCTTTGAATATCATCACATGCAAAAAAACACTGGCCTAAAACGTATCCGCTTGGCAGGAGTTTACGCGTTTAACGGCCTAGTCGCAGCGTTTCGACATGAAGCGGCATTCCGGCAGGAGTTGCTGCTGGCCTTGGTCTGCATCCCCGTGGCATTGACCCTGGACGTGGAACGAACTGAACGCATACTGTTGATTATCGTTACCGTTTTGGTGCTTATTGCCGAACTTGTCAACAGTGCCGTTGAGGCAGTTGTTGATCGTATTGGTGTCGAATATCACGAGTTGTCCGGACGAGCCAAGGACATGGGTTCAGGGGCGGTACTTGTCAGTCTATTGCTGTGGGCCTATGTATGGATCGATATTGTCGTGATCGGTGTCTGGTTCAGCACGGGCCAGCTATAATCTCAATCACTCGCTATGGCACCGACTGAAGCTGGTCAATTCCATATAAATGGTGGATCAGGGCATCATGATGGTTGGAATTGCGCTGGCGCGGGAATAACGAACCGTAGTTTGACCCCGTGTTGTTTTCTTAACCGGAACACCATTTGTGCAGAGTTTAAGCGAAGCTTTTCGTGAGGCACTGAACCTGATATGGATGTTCGACGGTGCGTTACGGGAAATTATCCTGCTCTCCTTGCAGGTCAGTTTATCCGCCGTTCTCATCGCGGCAGTTGTCGGCCTCCCTCTGGGTGCCTGGCTGGCTGTCACACAATCAAGGCTGCGTTCAGTGCTGGTTGTGTTGACCAGCACATTGATGGGGCTGCCACCGGTTGTTGTCGGTCTGGTGGTTTACCTGCTGTTGTCCAACGCGGGTGCGCTGGGGCCGTTGCAACTGCTATACACGCCCACAGCAATGATCATCGCCCAGAGCATTCTGGTTACGCCGATTCTAACGGCGTTAACGCGAGAGACTTTGTCAGGTTTGAATGAGATCTACCACGATCAATTGATTCTGCTGGGTGTCGGTACTCGGGAAAGGTTGCTCACGCTGTTGTGGGAGGGGCGGCATGGACTGTTTACTGCCATGCTCGCTGGATTCGGGCGAGCTATCGCCGAAGTCGGTGCTGTTATCATCGTCGGCGGGAACATAAACCATGTAACGCGAGTGATGACCACGACCATTGCTCTCGAAACCTCCAAAGGCAATCTGGCATTGGCGCTGGGTCTGGGGATTGTGCTTGTTGGTATTGCGCTGCTAGTGAATTTGCTGGTGCTTATGTTGGGCGCGTCCATGCAGCGACAGACATCGGTGTTCAGAGGTTGATGTATAGATGAACAACATTCAGGCGTCGACATCATCGACGGTATGTCCCGTTGTTGCGAACGATATCCGCATGACACGAGGAGGTCGAGTTCTTCTGTCTATCCCTGAAATCATATTGGGTCGTGAGCGGTCACCAGCACGATGTACAGTGATTGTCGGTCCCAACGGGGCAGGAAAATCGCTGTTGATACGCATTCTTTGTGATCTGTTACAAGCCGATACCGGTAGTGTCAGCTGGGCTGGGCGCAGGCCTGCCGCAACGCACCGGCATCGAGTCGGCCTCATGTTGCAAAAACCGGTGTTGTTACGTCGCAGCGCACAGGCCAATCTTGTGTATGCCTTGCGCCAGGCCGGCCACGAGCGAAGGATCAGACAGCAGCTGAGTCTGACAGCGTTGGAACAAGCAGGACTTTCCGAGCTTGCCGGGGTACCGGCACAGCGACTGTCTGGAGGCGAGCAACAGCGGCTTGCGCTGGTCAGGGCATTGATACTCAAACCGGATATCCTTTTTCTGGACGAAGCAACGGCTAATGTTGATCCCTCTTCGACGCTGGTCATAGAGCAGCAACTACGCGCGTCGATTCGAGAAGGTTTGTCTGTGGTCATGGTCAGTCACGATCAGGGGCAGGTCAAACGAATGGCCGATGACGTCTTGTTGTTGCACAAAGGGCAACTTGTCGAGCATGCGGACCGAGAGCTGTTTTTTGAGCAACCACGCAACGTGCTCACACAACGCTGGATTGCAGGAGAACTGCTGGTTTAGTGGTGTAACATCACGCCCAACTCGATTATTAAAACAATAGGATTCAAGACATGGCTGGTGACTTTGGCACACGATTCTTACCCGAGATGGCAATCAGTCACTTTAACGGCAGCTGGTCTGAAGAGAAGCTGGTTTCCAGTGACAGCCTGACATTGCATCCGGGGGCTCATGTATTTCATTATGCGAGCACGTGTTTTGAGGGCCTGAAAGCATTTAGACAGGCCGATGGGGGCGTGGCCATCTTCCGTATCGAACAGAATATCGCGCGATTTGACCAGAGCAGCAAATTGTTGTGCTTACCAGATCTTGATACTAACCAGATCACACGCATGATCGTTGACAGCGTTGCACAGTTTCGCAACGATGTACCTGCATCGCCCGCTTCCCTGTATATAAGGCCCACTCATATCGGGACTGAACCTGCCATTGGCAAGGCGGCTGCGCCAACAGACACATCCACGGTATTTATTCTATTGTCGCCGGTGGGTGACTATTTTGAAGGGGTCGAGCCAAGCCTGCGATTGTTGCTGGATGAGGAGGGGGTTCGCTGTGGACCGGATCATGGCATGGTCAAGGGTGGGGGAAATTACGCCAGTGCGCTAAAGCATATCCAGCAAGCGGCACGGCAGTACAAAGCCAATCAAGTGCTTTTCTGTCCCGATGGCGATGTACAGGAAACCGGTGCTGCCAACTTTATTCTGGTGGATGGCGATGAAATCATAACCAAATCACTGGACGAATCCTTTCTGCACGGTGTCACACGGGCATCACTGCTGACGCTGGCGCGTGAAAAAGGGCTGAACGTTCAAGAGCGGCAGCTAACCGTTGCGGAATTGATTGAACGCGCAGCAAAGCCAGGTTGTGAAGCGGGTTTGACAGGCACCGCTGCAGTCGTAGCCTCAGTAGGAACATTGATCCACAAGGGGCGGGAGTATTCTGTAGGCGATGGGCAACCAGGTCCGAAAATCAGGCAGATGCGTGATGAGCTTAATGCCATCCAGTGGGGTGTGAGTGAAGATCGGCACGGCTGGCTTACCGCCGTTTAGTGGATTTGAGTATCAGCACTTGTTCAGCGAGCTGAAGGATGCGTATACATTTCTTAATAGTGGTTGGTGTAAACTCGTCGGATGAATAAAAAATTCCCTGTTTGGGCGGTTGTTGCCATGGCCGTGGTAGTTGGAGCGTCTAACTATCTAGTGCAGATCCCTATAAATGACTGGTTGACCTGGGGGGCACTAACCTATCCGCTTGCGTTTCTGGTCAACGACCTGGTCAACCGTTTCCATGGAGCAGCGACTGCACGTAAGGTCGTCTACGTAGGTTTCGGTGTCGGTGTCGCACTCTCTCTATCGGTTGAGAGCATTGACACGCGTATTGCGATTGCTTCTGGTACTGCCTTCCTGCTGGCCCAATTACTGGACGTTGCCATCTTTGACAAGTTACGCCGGGGCAAGTGGTGGATTGCCCCCAGCGCCTCGTCTGCCATCAGTACCGTCGTTGATACCTTCCTGTTTTTTGGTATCGCGTTTGCCGGCACACAAACACCGTGGATGCAATGGGCGATCGGCGACCTCGGTATAAAATGGGCCGTCGCCACTGTGTCTGTTGTGATATTCGGCCTGATTGCCCGGCACAGTATTACATTGCAGGCTCAGCAGTCCCCTCAAAAGAGTTGATCAGACCTTTTTGCTGTGCCTCGCGCACGCATGACGTCCGATTTTTCACACCTAGCAATTTAAACAGTTGTGAGCTGTGATATTTGACGGTGGCTTCCGAGATCCCCACAATTTGCGAAATTTGCTTGTTGGAGTTTCCGTCTGCCATCAGTTGAAGAACCTGAAGTTGTTTCTGTCCGGGCCTAAGCGCGTTGCCATTCTGGCTTTTGGACGGTTTTCGTTCCCCATTTTGCAGTTGCAGATCGTAAGCGGTAAAGCGTTCGGGGAAAAACCTGCCACCGGCCAGGACCTGTTTCAGGCCACTGATCATCGCCGCACCGGGCAAGGTCTTGGGAATAAACCCACAAGCACCGTGCTCCATGGCGGCACGAATGAATTTGTCATCATCTGATCCGCTGATGACGACAACAGGAATACGCTTGCATCGACTTCGCAGTCCAACCAGAAGACCGATACCGTCAATCCCGGGCATGAACAGGTCGGTCAGTACAAGTTCGAAACGCTTTCCCGAGTCGATAATGGACAGTGCGTGCTGTGTCGAGTAACAGGCTGTGATGTTAATGGCAGGGTCGATTTCGTCGAGCATGACTTTCATGGCGTCTGCGACAAGTCGATGGTCTTCTACCATAAGGATGTTCATTTTTCTCTCCGTTGATTTGTGCATTGGCTCGTTGAATTCCGTGCCAAATCTGCGCGCTGCAAACTGCACGGGGACACTTGTAAACAACTGTAAACAAGTTGGGCCTACGTTCGCCCACATCGCAATCACCGTCAATTACCCGAATGGATAGTCTGATAGGGTATTGTTCCCGAAACATGGCAACCGTGACATCGCTCCAGCTCATGACTGACACTGTTCTTGCCCAGCCACTCGACGCAACATCTTTCAGACGGTTTGGTGATGTTATCGAAGTCCAGCCGAAACCATCAATGATCATCAATGAAGGCAATTGCTCCAGATATCATGATGTTGCAAGGCTTGATTTCGTCGATGCGAGAGCAGGTATCAGCGTTTTTCAGGCAGATCCCTATGTTATTCCGCACAGGTTGCGCATGGTGGAGAGACACCCTTTAGGTAGCCAGGCTTTTCTGCCGTTCTCCGACGAGCCTTTTCTCGTCATTGTTGCGGAAGATGATGAAGGTGTTCCGCAAACGCCTCTCGCATTTCTGAGCAATGGTCAGCAAGGTGTAAATTACCATCGTAATACGTGGCATGGCGTGCTCACACCGTTGGCGGGATCAGGTCTGTTTGCCGTGGTAGACAGGATAGGTGAGGGCGATAATCTGCAGGAACACTGGTTTGATACTCCCTGGCGAGTCGTCCTGTAGGTCTGGAACCGTCAGCGGCCGAGTCCTACTGCGGTATCATGGTCACAAGTGCCTTGATCTGTCTGGTTGCCGCTGCTGGCAGATAACTGTCATCGAAAACATCACTTGAGGAGGGGATGTTCTCGAAGCCGTAAAGATTCCCTAACTGGGTGATTGACTTGTCCAGCCGGGAGTCGATAACATCGCCGAGGCCTAGATTTCGGACCTCGTCGGTGACAATGTGGTGCCCGATGGCCATAACAAGCCGTCGCAGCTCGACTTCGGGCTCAACATCGTCTGCTCGGCTGATGACATGTTCCACAGCCGCCGCCGGATTGGCTATGGTTTCCTGATATCCGCGTACGGTTGCCCGCAGAAATGCTCTGACTGCGCCCGGGTTCTTCTGGGCAAAGTCGGGGTTGACAATTATGGCGTTGCCGTAAAGGTCGAGCCCAAAATCACTCATCAGCATCAAAGAGATGTCGTCCTCTGGCACACCTTTCTGCTGAAGCGTGATGTACGAAGTGAATGAGAAGCCGGTGATTGCATCCACTTCGCCATCAGCGAGCATTGATTCGCGGACGGGAAAGCCGACATCCTGAACGGTCACCTCATCTTCCAGGATGCCATTAACGACGACGAACTCCGGCCAATGCGCAAACGCACCATCAGCAGCAGGAGCTCCCAACTTGTGTCCCTCCAGATCCAGAGGACCGGTCACACCGAGAGAAGGTCTGCCAAGAACAGCGAATGGTGCAACGTTATAAATGATGTAGATGGCTTTCATGTCCATCTCCGGGTTTTCCATGCGCCACTTGACCAGAGAATTGATGTCAGCTGAGCCCAGATCGTATTCACCTGAAGCGACTTTGGGTATAGCGTTGACAGACCCTGTTCCTTTGTCAAGAGTGACGTCTAGCGCTTCGTCTGCAAAGTAGCCTTTGTCGAGTGCCATGAGCAGCGGCGCTGCCTGACCCTCCCACTTCCAGTCATTGATAAAATTAATGGCGGTGTTGTCGGCTTTCGCGATCGAGATGATCAGCAGAGAGGCGATGAGAATGATTATTCTGTTGGGCATGCTTGGGTGAGCGTCTTCTGGCGGGCGTGGCAAATATATCAGTCACAGCCACCGTCTACGACAGGCCGGACAATATGACACAGTTTGTTACGCATGAGGGATAGGTCGTTCTCTGCAAAATTCATGCAATTTATCGCCGAAGGTACCACAATTCATGGTTTCCCTGATGTTAGCTCAGTTGCGGTGATGTCTGGATTGCGACACGTTACTTGTAAATGCGTCGTTAATCTCCGGGCTGGGCAAGGCGAGACCGGCATTCGGCCGCGACTTTGTCAAGTCGTTCATTCATCTGTTGGCAAGCCAGCGCAAAGTTGTCAGCTGCCAGCGTATTGTCGACGCGTAAAGCGGGCCCAATCCCGATGACAATGCTTGAAAATGGCATAGGCAGCATGAAACGGTCCCAGGATCGAAGTTGCCACACACGGCTTCCAGCATATGACAGGGGCAATAGAGGTGCGCAACTTAACTGTGCCAGCATCGCAACGCCGGGTTTGCATCGGTAGATGGGGCCTATGGGGCCATCTGGCGTCACAATGGGAGAGATCTTTTGCCTGCGTATGGCGGTGTAGATTTCGCGCAATGCCTGGGCACCGCCGCGTGTAGCTGAACCTCGAATAATGTGGACCCCTTCGCCGCTGAACATTTTGGTGGCAAGGTCTCCGTCGGCTGATGGGCTAATCAGATAGCCCAGATTGAGAGAGGGTGTGCACTCGGCAGCATCCAGCAGGTATCTGACACAGAAGATCTGCTGTTGATGCCAATAACATGGAATGAATGCATCACCTGACGTCACAAGCGCATCCATATGCTCTTGTCCGATCACAGCTTTTACCTTGCAGGTTTTCCATATCAATCGGATCAAGCCCCATATCAAGGGTGGCAGGACTTTACTGGCCAGTTGGCGGCGCCGTTGCTTGAAGGTCACGGTTGATCTGCTGTTTGTCTGAATAGGCATATAACCCGATGATATACTCATACGCTTGGTCGCTCATCGTCAAATTCATCGCCCGTGACACCCATCAATGCCCCAGGGCCTGTCGAGCCTTTCGATGTCAATGTCGATCATGCCACCTTTGAAAAACTGGGTCGCTGGATTCGTGAGTATGGTGACACTGTGGCTATCACACCCGTTAAACGAGCAGCGCCCGCGATCTTTTTGAACAATCCGGAGCACGTCAAGCAGGTACTCATCAGCAACCATCGAAATTACGCCAAAGGCGTAGGCTTCGAGCGTGTAGCGATGCTACTGGGCAATGGTATTATTGTCAGCGACGGCGATTTCTGGCGCTCACAGCGACGGATGATCCAGCCAGCCTTCCATCGCAAGATCATAGCGAGTCTGGCGCTGATGATGCAACGCTGCAATGAGCGCAAGCTTGAGCAGTGGAAACTCAAGGCCGCCGACGGGGTCTCTGTCGACCTTACCGAAGAGATGAGTGCTCTGGCGTTGGAAGTCATCTTGCGGGCGTTGTTCAGCGATGATCTGGATACGCTAATAGATGAGCAGGGTAGCAATCCCTTTTCCATGCTGGTCGAGGATGTCACCCGCGATCTGAAGCTGGCCATGCGTTTTCGGGCACTTACGAGGCATGTAGCCAGCATCATGCAAAAACGCCGTGAGCAGAATCGAATCGAGCACGATTTCCTGTCCTTGTTGATGGAGACGCGCGACAAGGACACCTTGCAGCCGATGGCCGACAAGGCGCTTGTTGACGAAGTTATGACAATTATCGTGGCGGGACATGAAACCACAGCGGGTACGCTTAACTGGGCCTGGTATCTTCTGTCTCAATACGAATCTGTTGAAGCCAGACTGCATACCGAGGTTGATGCACTGGCGAAGGAGCCGGGGTTTGATGATCTTGGCCAGCTGCGCTTTACGCGGAGCGTTATTGACGAGACCTTGCGTTTGTACCCTCCTGTGTGGCTGTTTTCAAGGAAGGCCAGAGGTAGTGATACGTTTGTAAGTGATGCGGGTGATTTCACGCTACCAGCCGGTACTGATGTATTTCTCAGCCCGTATTTTCTACACCGCGATAAACGTCACTGGAATCGCCCTGACAGCTTTGATCCGGACCGGTTTACCGACGAAAATGTTCGCGAACGAAACCGGCACGTCTACTATCCTTTCTCTCTGGGCTCAAGACGCTGCATTGGTGAATTTTTTTCGCTGGTGGATATGCAACTGCACTTTGGGCTTCTTGCGCGACACATTCGCCTGGTGCACATTACTGGCGAATCTGTGGAGATCGAACCCTTGATTAATCTGCGTTCGAGCAGCAGCATAACGATGATGCCCGTTTTACGAAGACAGAAGACTCCATGACCTACGAAATTGATGATCAGACTCTGGTGGATGTGCTGCACGCGCGTACCAGCAGCCATCAGGGTATTACGTTTATCGAGGGGCAAGGCAAACATGAGCGCATAGGCTTTAGCCAGCTGCTACAACGCGCGAAGCAACGGCTTGGCTCGTTTCAGGCTGCAGGTGTCAAGCCCGGTCATCATATGATTATCCAGAGTAGCGATAATGCGCTGTTTCTGGAAGCCCTGTGGGCCTGTTTGCTTGGCGGTATTGTCGCTGTGCCCGTAGCGGGTGGTAACAGCAGCGAGCACCGGCTGAAGTTGTTCCGGATAGCCAGAATGCTCGACGATGCGGCACTGTTTACCGATGAGAAAAATCTGCAGCGTGTGCAGCAATTTGCCGACGCAAATGACCTGAGTACGGATTATGTAACATTGACACATCGTTGCTGCCTGTCAGAGGCAACTGCAGCGGATGGTAATGCAGCCGTGTTTGCCGAGCCGCAAGCCGATGACATAGCGTTCATCCAGTTTTCATCAGGGTCTACCAGCACGCCAAAAGGTATTGTGCTGACGCATCGAAATCTGATGACCAATACCCGGTCCATCATTGATGGTTGTCTGATGACGCCGCAAGATCATTTGCTGAGCTGGATGCCCTTGACTCACGACATGGGACTCATCGGTTTTCATCTGACACCTCTGGTGTGTGACACCAGCCATTCATTGATGCCAACGGATTTGTTCGTACGGCGTCCTGGCCTATGGCTCAGTGAAACCCAGACGATGCAGGCGACCATTTTGTGTTCTCCCAACTTTGGTTACCAGCATTTACTCAAGTCATTCAAAGCAGACCGGCATGCCGGGCTGGACCTGTCTTCAGTTCGGTTGCTGTTCAATGGCGCTGAGCCCATTTCGGTTGCGCTGTGCCATGAATTCATGCAAACCATGAAGCCCTATGCGCTCGATGGCAATGCAATGATACCGGTGTACGGACTTGCCGAAGCCAGTCTGGCAGTCACTTTTCCATCACTGGAAAAACGTTTTACAGCGTTGCTACTGGATAGGTATTCTCTGGGCATTGGCGAATCCGTTCGGATAATCACCGCTGATGATGGCAACCGCGATGCAGTTGTCCAACTATTGTCGGTTGGAAGACCGGTGTCGCATGTGGAGGTTAGCATAAGAGACGAAAGTCATATTAGCTGCGCAGAACTCACTACCGGTCGCATCTGTATTCGTGGACCCAACGTAACCGGCGGATACTATAAAGAACCTGAACTCAATTCACAGATGATTGACGCAGACGGCTGGCTCGATACCGGTGACCTGGGATTCATGCACGAAGGGGAGCTGTACATTGCCGGACGTGCGAAAGACATTATTTTCATCAATGGTCAGAACGTCTACCCGCATGATCTGGAAGAAATTCTTGTGCAGGAAAGTCTGCTTGAACGCGGGAAGCTTGCCATCGCCAGTCAGGCTGATGCCGATACCGGTGCCGAGCAATTACTGGTATTTGTGTTGCATCGCGCCGAGTTGTCGGAACTTGGCCTGCTTGCCCGTGATATTACGCGTACTCTTGGAACACAGGCTGGCTTTGGAGTGGATGCGGTGGTGGCTGTTCCGCGAATACCCAAGACCACGAGTGGCAAGATACAGCGTTTTGAGTTACTCAGGAACTATCGGGCGGGTGAGTATCAAGCCTTGCGGCAGGAGCCAGCTGACAGAGTAATAGTGCAAGTTGGGGATGGTGCGTCATCGGGTGATCAACCATCGCTCGCCGAGCCGGGATCGACGGCAATTTCGACAGCTGAGCACCTGCTGTCCATGTGTAATTTACATATTGAGGGCATGCAGCTCGGACCTGATGATAATCTGTTCGATCTTGGTATCAGTTCGCTGACATTGGCAGAGATTCATGCATCCATAGAAGACACCTGGCCTGATCAGGTGGACATCACTGACTTGTTCGACTATCCGACAGTGTCGGAACTAGCCGCATTTCTGGATAACAAGATCTGAAACCCAATGGCTCTGTCGCAAAGCGGTATACCCGATATGGCACTGCGGCAGTATTTGACATGATGGCTAAATCGATGTCTGGTCGATTGCGTTTACCATGTGCTTCTCTAAAGCTGAGCTCGTCTCATGAGCATTCCTGAATCCAGTATTGATTTTTCCAGATACGGTGTACCGACAACTGTAGCTGAGCGGCAGATCGGATTCTTCATTCCTGATACTTTCGCCATGCTGCCGTTTATTTCTGCGCTGGAGCCGTTACGTGCGGCCAATCGTATCAGTGGGCAAGCACTTTATAGCTGGAAATTGCTTGGCACGGGCGCTGACTATGCGTTTGCCAACAACGCCATGCCCTTTGCTCTGGATGGCAAGATCACCGATTCGGGCAAGCTGGACAGGTTGATTGTCTGTGGGCCTCACGAGCCCCATCGGTACAACGATCCCAAAGCGATACGTGCGTTACGGCAATGGGCCCAGCGCGGCACGCAGCTTGGTTCTCTGGATACGGGTAGTCATTTGCTGGCCATGGCCGAGCTCATCAAGCAAAGGCGGTGCACGATTCACTGGGAAAATCTTCCGGGTTTCAGGGAGGCATTCCCAGGGGTAAACGCAACATCTGAGCTGTACGAGATCGATGATCACCTTTTCACCTGCGCCGGGGGTACAGCCTCTCTCGACATGATGCTGGCGCTGGTTGCACAGGATCACGGCAAGGCACTGGCTGGACAGCTGGCCGAGCTTTTCATCTCATCCGGTGATCGTCGGCCAACCGATCCTCAGCGCCGAAGTATCGTTGAACGTTCGGGTATCCATCATCCGGGACTTGTCAGCTGTATCGAACTAATGGAATCCAATGTCGAGCAACCGCTGGGCACTGCAGAGCTTGCAGACATGGTGAATGTATCCGGTCGACAGTTAGAGCGGCTATTCAAGTCCTACCTGCAAACTACACCGACTCTTTACTACCAGCAAATTCGCCTGAAGGCAGGTCATGAATTGCTTATGCAGACCACCATGAGTGTGCTGGAAGTTGCCTCTGCCACCGGTTTTTCCTCATCCGATTATTTCTCGCGACGCTTTCGGTCGCGTTTCGGTGTTTCGCCTACCGAAGCACGGAAGCTTTTCTCGAATTCGTGACAACATAGCGCTCTGTCGCTGTGTTGTGAATGGCAGTCGCAACGGTTAGGCTGCTTGCTTGGAGTTCAGTTGATACTGACCCGTTACATCACTAGCAGCACCGTACCGGGCTAGCGAGAACGTAGAGGATACAACGTGAAATCACAGGCTCGAGTCGTCGTTATCGGTGGAGGTGCTGCAGGGTGCAGCGCGCTCTATCACCTTGGCTTGCGCGGCTGGACCGACTGCATGCTGCTGGAAATGGATGAGCTGACATCCGGATCAACCTGGCACGCAGCGGGCAATGTGCCGACGTTTGCGGGCTCGCCCAACATTATCAAAATGCAGTATTACAGCACGCAACTGTATGCAAAATTATGCAAGGATCCGGAATACCCGATCAATTATCACCAGACCGGCGCTATTCGCCTTGCGCAATCCCGCGAACGCATGGAGGAATTTCAACACATTGCCGCTATGGCCAATAGCATGAGCCTTGGCTATGAAATGTTGAATCCCGAGCAGATCAAGGAACGCAACCCGTTCCTGGAAAGCCACGATTTAAAGGGTGGGTTGTGGGATCCGAATGATGGGGATATCGACCCCAGTCAGCTCACCCAAGCCTATGCTCATCATGCTCGCAAGATGGGGGCAGTGATTCATCGATTCACCAAAGTGACCGGTATTTCGCGTACTGCCAATGGTGAGTGGAAAATTGCAACTGACAAGGGTGAGGTTACTGCAGAGTATGTCGTAAACGCTGGTGGATATCGTGGCGCAGAGGTTTATGAGATGAGCGGCAAGTACATGCCCATGGTGACGCTGGAGCATCAGTACCTGGTAACCGAGTCCATCCCCGAGCTGGAGGCCGTCAAGGGCCTTATGCCCATGGTGCGTGATCCTGATGATTCCTACTACCTGAGGCAGGAAAAAACCGGCCTCATCCTCGGACCCTATGAAAAGGAAAACGCCAGAGCGCGTTGGTCGGATGGGAAAATTCCGGACACCTTCGCCTACGAACTCTACGCTGACGACCTAGAGCGTCTGGAGTGGTATATAGAAAAAGCGTGTGAGCGCATGCCTATCCTTGGTACCGTGGGTGTGCAACGCGTTATAAACGGTCCTATCCCATACTCACCCGATGGTTTGCCCTATGTGGGTCCGGCATTCAATATGCCCAACTTCTTCCACATGAATGCCTTCAGTTTTGGCATCTGTCAAAGCGGTGGTGCTGGCAAGGCCATTGCCGAATGGATAGTCGATGGGAAGCCCGAGTGGGATTTGTGGTCGCTTGATCCACGTCGCTACACAGACTACGCCGACCAGCCCTATGTGGTTGATCGAGCGCTTGAGTTATACCAGCATGAGTATGCGATTAACTTCCCGCACGAGGAACGCCCGGCGGGCCGTCCTCGTCATGTATCACCAGCCTACGATCGTCTAAAAGACAAAGGTGCACAATTTGGTGCGCGTGGCGGTTGGGAGCGAGCCGTCTGGTTTGCGCGCGAACAGGACACTATCGTCGATGTACCCAGTTATCAGCGAGGGGTGTGGTTCGATGCGGTCGGTGAGGAGTGCCGTCATGTCCGTGACAAGGTCGGACTTCTGGATATGGGTGGTTTCACCAAATATGAAGTGAAAGGAGTAGGTTGTGCTGCCTGGCTTGATTCTTTGATAGCGGGCAATTTGCCTCGTGTCGGACGATTGTCTCTGTCGTATTGCTGCGCAGAAGATGGTGGCATCTGGTCAGAACTCACAATTACCCGCCTCGCTGATGAGCATTTCATGCTGATCTCCGGCGCAGCAGCTCGATGGCATGATATCCAGTGGTTGAATGAGCACTTACCGACCGATACAAGCATAGAGATTTCGGACATCACGCTGGATTACGGTACTCTTGTTTTAGCAGGTCCACGCTCCCGCGAGGTACTACAAAAGCTGACAAACACAGACCTTGCCAATGAGCATTTTCGCTGGCTGGCCTATCAGCCCTTGCAGCTTGCAGGGATCGATGTGCGGGCGCTGCGAGTTAACTATGTCGGTGAGCTGGGTTGGGAGATGCATGTGCCGGTTGAGCAGCATCTGGCACTCTACGAAGCCTTGTGTGAAGCGGGGCTGGAGTTCGACATCAGGGACTTTGGCATGTATGCCATGGAAAGCATGCGTCTGGAAAAAAGCTATCGCGGCTGGAAAACTGATCTTGATCACGAATACTCGCCTCTACGATCGGGTCTCACGCGATTTACAGATCTTCAAAAGCCTTCATTTATTGGCAAGGAGGCCTTGGTAGCAGAGGCTGCAAAGCCTCTGAAAGATGTGTTTGCTACCCTCATTATCAGTCAGGAGGTTGACGATGAGATCGTCAGGAATACCGATGCCATCTATGGTTGCCCGATAAGCTTCAATGATGAAGTGGTCGGCTACACGACGTCTGGTGGCTATGGTCATCGAACTTCACAGAGCATTGCCCTGGGGTATCTAAAACCTGAATTTGCGGTTGAAGGCACACAGGTGCAGATCAATATTCTGGGTGTGAAGCGCAGAGCGAAGGTTGTAGCTGAGTCGCCTTATGATGCGGATAATCTCGCTTTGCGGGCCTGATAAAAGTCCATGCTGATCATGCACGAGTGTTGCATCTTGCCAATGTCACTTTTTCGAATATGAATTGACGTGTGCGAATACACTCGGTGCGTGATTGATCAGGGTTAGAATAAGGTCACTTCGAAATCACGTCGAGAGAGAGTGTCTTTGAACAATCGCACTATAGGCTCGTTGTCAGTATCGCCCACAGGCCTGGGCTGCATGAATCTATCGTTCGGCTACGGTACCGTCGATGAGGAGACAGCCAGCAGAGTGTTGCTGGAAGCTCTGGATGCCGGTATTACCTTTTTTGATACCGCGTTCATGTACGGCGGGGGTCACAATGAAACCCTCATGGGAAAGGTACTGCCACCACACCGTCAGCGATTTGTCCTAGCCAGTAAGTGTGGTCTGAGTCCGGATGGGATTGATGGGCGACCAGAGACTATCCGCCGGCAATGTGAAACCAGCCTTAAGCGCTTAAACACTGAAATCATCGATTTGTACTATCTACACCGCATGGATAGTCAGGTTCCCATCGAGGAAAGTGTAGGGGCCATGTCAGATCTGGTGCGTAAAGGCATGGTACAGGAATTGGGCCTGTCGGAAGTGTCTTGTGAGTCGCTCCGGCGTGCACAGGGTGAGCACGCCATAGCCGCTGTCCAGTCAGAGTACTCCCTGTGGTCGAGAACTCCCGAGCATGGCATGCTAGAACTTTGTGCGGCATCCGGAGTGACGTTTGTACCATTCTCGCCGTTAGGTCGTGGATTTCTGGCAGGTTCAGCCAAGTCTGTCAATGAGCTTGCGGAGGATGATTTACGCTCTACAATCGCTCGCCCCAGGTTCGAGCCAGATGCGTTTGCTGCCAATCAGGCTTTGCTGGTCGAGTTTGAAAAGCTGGCAAGCGACAATGACTGCACCATGGCTCAGCTTGCATTAGCCTGGTTACTGGCAGTCGATGACCAGCGGCTGGTACCTATTCCGGGTACTCGTAGTATTCAACACATGAAGGAAAACGCGTCGTCTGCAAACGTGTTGTTAACGCCTGAAACGCTGGCGAGAGTGAATGCACTGATCAATGAGTCGACCGTTCAGGGAGATCGTTATACTGCGGACCGGATGGTTTCAACCGACAGTGAACGCGATGTGCAGGTGGCAGACGCCGAAGGGTGATTAGTTCGTGGCAGCCACGTGACTGTGGAGGTTTTGAAAGTGATCAATCATTGTTTTCAGTACTGACCGCATGCTGTAAGGCAGAGTGATTTTCTACCAGTACAACGAGACATCCAGTAATATTCTTTTCGTTGTCTACATTGGCCGTTGCTGAAAAATTCACAGGGATGTGATCTTTTTTTGCTGTGACAAGGTTGCAGTGGAGGCCGCTAATCCAACCGTCATTTCGCAGTTTTTGCACGCTATCTGCCAGATTCCGGCGAGACAGGCTATCCATGTAGCGATATCCATTTTGTCCGAGAATTTCCGTGGGCGCATAGCCAAGAAGCTCGACACATCTGTCATTTATGCTGACGATAGTACCGTCCCTGCCTAACTCGCACATCATGACCGGCGAGTGCTTGAATAGCGTTTGAAACCTGGCATTGCTATCCAGTGCGTGCTGTTCTGCACTTTTGCGTTCCGTTATATCCTTGCCGATCGACTGAACTTCGATCATCACACCATTTGAATCAAAGAAGGCCTTGTCAGACCATTGCTGCCAGTAGATGTCGCCATCGATAACAACAGATCTATCGTACGAGGTCACAGGAAACTGTGGCGTCAGCGAGAATATTTTTTTCCTGAAGCCCTCACGCTCGTGGATGGGTGTTATGTCAAGAAGTGATGTGCCTTCAATCGTGTTGGACGTTTTGCTGACGTAGCGGGTGTAAGGCTTGTTGGCAAATGTGATGGTGAAATCAGGAAGAAATCGACAAATGAATTCGGACTGGTCTTCAACCACGTCACGATATCGTGCGTGGGACATCACCAGATCTCGTTGACGTGAGTACGCACGCATGGCAAATTCGAGTACGTTGTATAGTGGCCGAGTTTTCATGTGTCCATGAACCAGCCAATCCATCGCGCCTGCTCGCATGCCTTGTAAAGCGCATTCACCGATGGATGAGTCACCCACAAGGACAGTCGGGACGCGCGCAAACATGGCATCTCCCAGCAAGTCGGGATCCACGGATTGCCCGATCACCGCGTGCAGGTCCAGTAGGACGACGTCAACGGACTCTATGGGGTAAGCATGCTCCTCACCCATCCAGGTTGTTGTGGTCAGTGTTATCTTGCGATTTGATGTGCTGGCAAGCTTTTGCAAGTATCCGGTATTATAATGCACATCATGAATCAATAGAGTACGTATGGGTAATGCTTGGTCCATCTACGTTCGGTCTTTCCAGATCGTTGAGTCGTAAGCAATAGCACGGCACGAAACAACTCACCCGCGAGTTGTGTGGTGCGGCAGCACTGCAGAGTCACCGTACCACACTTGGCTATCGTCAGATATCGATTACCAGATTTATAGTGGTGACGCTGTCACTATTAGAGTCCAATGGACTTTCTCCAGATGACAAGTCGCTATTACTTCTTGAGAAGTGGGCCACTTTGAACGCAAGTTTCTCCGATATCTTGAACGCAACGCCCAGCCCAATTTCGACAAACGTGTTGTCACTGCCAAAGTCGCTACGCAAGTCAGCGTTGAAAGTTACGTTTTCATTAACCCGACTGAGGAAGTTCAAACCTAGATAACCGATACCACCATCGACATCAGTACCTGCAACAAGTGCAGTATTCTTGTTCCCTAAGCCCGCCTCAGCACTTAGAAAGCCTGATGCATTGCTGTAGAACTCGTATCCAACACCGAGTATTTGCCGTGTCGCGGAATCTATATTTCCGGGTTTGTCCTGTTCCCAGTCCAGAATGCCAAAAAAGTAGGTGTTTGGACGGTAGTAGTACTTTGGTTGATAACCCAGAGCAAGACGGTCAGAATTGTCGCCCTTGACGATGGTCCTTAGCGGTCTGCCGTCATCGCCTCTGACAGGCTCACCGTCGGGGCCTCTTTCCACGATGACAATGGAAGAGCTGCCTTTGAAAACGGTACCAAATACCAGGTGTTCCCAGCGATTAACCGTCTTGCCCAGACGGATAGATCCGTTGATATTACTGGCTTCTGAATTACCCGTTGAGCTTGTGGCTCCGAGGGATGCGGTACCACTCCAGCCGTTAAACGCGGTATCCAGTAGCGATTTTTCGTCCTGTGCCAGAGTCAATGATGAGTGAAATAGGGTACCGATTACTACTGTTACAGCAAAAAACCTCGTCGTTGTGGTTTTGCGTAGCATAATGACTTTTGATCCTAAAGTTTAGTTGAGATCACATCATATTGCACAAACACCACGCCAAACTGCGTGCCACACTGTTTGACAGTGATGTAGACATTGCCGATTGCAACCGATCACGATCACCGTTTTGACAATGAATTGACGATCACAAAACACCTTTGATCAACCCAAAATCAACCTATAGGCGTGCAGTTTTCGATCGACTGCAGGGCGCTCGCTGCTAAGGGCTGCTGCGACCCTTTATCGCTTCGTCCAGCCAGCCAGCCTTCATTTGCGGTACCGATGACAGCAGCAATTCTGTGTAGTCATCGAATGGCGGTGAAAGCACCTCGCTTTTGGTGCCGTAACGCACGCGTTGTCCCTGATACATAACGGCAATGGAATCGGCAATCGCCTTAACGGTGGCTAGATCGTGAGTTATAAAAAGATAGGCAACGTTTTCACGTTGTTGCAGGTTCAGCAATAGTTTCAGAATGCCATCTGCAACCAGTGGATCCAGCGCACTGGTTACCTCATCACAGATAATCAATCTCGGTTTGGCGGCCAGCGCGCGCGCGATGCACACTCGCTGTTTCTGGCCGCCGGAAAGCTCAGCCGGGTATCGATCTGCAAAGCCATCACCCATTTCGATAGCATCGAGTAACTCGGCCACACGTTGTTTGCGCTCACGGCCTTTAAGGTTGAAGTAGTAAGTCAAGGGACGCCCAATAATCGTACTCACCGTGTGGCGAGGGTTCATCGCCACGTCCGCCATCTGGTAGATCATCTGCAATTGACGCAGTTCTTCACGGCTTCGCTGTTTCAATGCGGGTGGAAGCGTCTTGCCATCAAAGATCAATGTGCCGCTTGCTGGTGGAAGCAGGCCTGTAATGGCACGTGCAAGCGTGGATTTTCCTGACCCGGACTCGCCAACGACAGCCAGTGTCTGTCCCGCACAAAGTTCCACGGATACATCTTTCAGAACTTTTGCATCGGTTCCCGGGTATACAGCGGTTATGCCATCGACCTGGAGAAGGGCATCGGCCGTCGGGATTTTCTCTTCGTGAGTGATACTGCGAACATTCACAAGATCACGCGTGTAGTCCTGTGTCGGTGCCTCGATGATGCTGCGAGTATCTGCATGTTCAACACATTGACCGTTTTTCAGCACCATGATTTCATCACTGACTTGAGCAACCACTGCCAGGTCGTGTGAAATGTACAAGGCCGCTACGCCCGTTTTTTTGATAGCACGTTTTATAGCCGCCAGCACATCGATCTGTGTCGTGACATCCAGTGCCGTAGTGGGTTCGTCGAATACAATGAGATCGGGCTGAGAGCACAAGGCCATGGCCGTCATCACTCGTTGCAACTGACCACCCGACACCTGATGCGGGTAGCGCTGACCAATGTTCTCTGGATCCGGTAATCCCAGCGTTTTAAACAATGCAATGGCGCGCACTTGCGCATCTTGTTTTGACGCAGTGCGATTGAGCAGAGTTGCCTCCAGAACCTGATCAATCAGACGGTGTGCCGGATTGAAACCAGCGGCGGCGGACTGCGAGACATAACACACTTGCAGCCCACGAACCTGCCGCAAGGTTTGTTTGCTGGCATCGCTGATATCAACACCATTGAGAAAAACATCGCCGCCACTGATATGCACACCGCCTCGTCCATAAGCCATGGCCGCAAGACCAATGGTGGACTTGCCAGCACCGGATTCACCAATGAGCCCAAGCACCTTGCCTTTGTCAAGTGTGAAAGACACATTGTCGACGATAGTGACGTTGTGGGGTTTGGCATCAGTCGGATAGACCGTCGCTGAAATTTGCAGGTTTCTTACATCGAGGAGAGGGCCCACGTGCGTGTCGTTACTGGCCACTGCGTCCACCCTTGAGATCGGTTGTGCGATTGAGAACCCAGTCGGCAATGAGATTTACCGAAATAGCCAGAATGGCAATTGCTGCTGCTGGTATGAGTGCTGCAGGAATACCAAAGATGATGCCGTCCTTGTTCTCTTTAACCATGCCGCCCCAATCGGCATCGGGTGGTTGTATGCCAAGTCCCAGAAACGAAAGAGCAGACAGGAATAGTACCTGAAAAATAAACCTGAGCCCGAGCTCTGCAATTAACGGGGTCAAGGCATTGGGTAAAATTTCACGGAATACAATCCACAGTTTACCCTCGCCGCGCAGTCTCGCCGCCTCCACATATTCCATGACATTGATATCCACAGCGACTGCACGTGCCAGCCGATAAACCCGGGTGGCATCCAGCGTTCCCATGACCAGGATCAGCGTCAGTAGATTTGCCGGCAGGACAGACAATACGACTAGTGCAAAAATCAGGGTAGGGATGGACATTAGCAAGTCAACGAAGCGCGACAGTACCTGATCCAGCCAGCCTCCAATGACAGCCGCAGTCAAGCCAAGTATGGAGCCCAGCGTAAACGACAAGGCTGTTGCCATGAGTGCAATGAAAATCGTGGTACGAGCGCCGTAGATCATGCGCGAGAGCAAGTCACGTCCCAGATTGTCAGTGCCAAGCCAGAATTGCGAGGAGGCCGGTTCCCAGACACCACCGACGGTTTCACCCAGACCGTACGGTGCTATCCAGGGGGCGAAAGCGGCCGCAAGCAAAAAGACTGATGTGATCACTAATCCGATAACAGCACTGATTGGAATACGACTAAACACGATGTTTGATAGCGCCTACCTTGGATGTCGAATGCGGGGATTGGCGATAATCGAAACGATATCGGCAATCATGTTCAGACCTATGTAGAACGCGGCAAAGATGAGGCCGCAGGCTTGTACAACCGGTACATCACGCTTGGCCACATGATCAACCAGGTATTGCCCCATGCCAGGATAAACGAAGATGACTTCAACGACCACGACACCCACGACCAGATAGGCAAGGTTGAGCATGACAACGTTGACGATGGGTGCAATGGCATTCGGAAACGCGTGTTTTGCAATTATACGGAATGCGGATAGGCCTTTTAGTTCAGCGGTTTCGATATAGGCTGATTGCATTACGTTGAGAATGGCAGCCCGCGTCATACGCATCATGTGGGCCAACACTACAAGGGTTAACGTTGTGGCTGGAAGTGCGACAGCCGATAGTCTTTCTGGAAAACTCATTGAGTCATACACCGTTGCCACGCTGGGAAACCAGCCAAGTTTTACCGCAACGAAGTAGATCAGAACGTAGCCTATGAAGAATTCGGGCAGGGAAATGAAGGCGAGCGTTGAGCCGGATATCAATTTGTCAGGCCAACGGTTCTTGTAGCGGACAGCCAGCAGGCCAAGAAAAATAGCGATCGGTACCGATACGACAGCTGCCACTGATGCTAGGAAAATAGTGTTGTACAGGCGTTTGCCGATAGCGTCGGCAATGTCCGTGCCGTTGGTCAATGCCGTGCCAAGATCGCCTTGCAGGATACCGGCAAGCCAGCTGAAATAGCGGGTCAGAGCGGGCTCATTGAGTCCCATGTCGCGGCGCAGGTTTGCTAGCGCTTCAGGTGTCGCTGACTGTCCAAGAATGGACTGCGCGACATCTCCCGGCAAAATTTCGGTACCGGCAAAGATAAGCGCAGATACCGCCAGTAGAAGCAATGCGCTGATTGCCAGTCGTTTCGCAACAAGGGTCAGGAGATAGCTCATGGGCTAATTGACTCGCGTAAGGATACGCAGCTTTTGCTGCGCATCCTTCTCTGGCACAGTGTTATGCCTTCAACCAGCAGCGAGACAATGCCTGTCCGTTCATCATTGCCTGATTGGCATTGACCGTCCAGCCATCGACCTTGTCAGAGACGCCTTCTACCCAATCATTGAACATCGGACAGATAAGACCGCTCTCGTTGTGAACCATAGTACCCATGTCGCGATAGATCTGTTTGCGCTTGACTTCATCTAGCTCGCCACGTGCTGCGAGCAGCATCTTGTCGAAGTCCTCATTGAAGAATCGGGTATCGTTCCAGTCCGCTGTGGATAAGTAGGCCGTGGAATACATCTGATCCTGTGTGGGGCGTCCGCCCCAATAAGACGTGCAGAATGGTTGCTTGTTCCATACTTCAGACCAGTAGCCATCGTTTGGCTCGCGCTTGACGTCAAGCGTGATACCTACGCTGCTGGCAGTTTGCTGAAACAGCTGAGACGCATCGACAGCTCCGGGGAACGATCCGTCAGCGGTGCGCAGCACTATCGGTCCGGAATGGCCGGATTTCTTGTAGTGGAATGCGGCTTTGTCAGGGTCGAAGCTGCGTTGTTCAATGTCATCAGAAAAATATGGATAGGCAGAATTGATGGGCATGTCGTTGCCGATCGACCCATAACCAAACAGGATTTTGTCGACCAATTCCTGCCGGTTAATCGCATACTTGAGGGCAAGGCGAAGATCGTTGTTGTCAAACGGGGCGGTGTTTGCGTGCATGTTGAAGACATAGTGGCCACGACCCGGTGCCGCTTTAATCTGCACGTTGGGGATGCGCTTTACCAGCTCAACAATCTTGGGTGGTACGCGCTCGATCATGTGTACCTGACCCGACTGCAGGGCTGCCACTCGGGCTGTATCGTCGTTGATCACCAGGATCTCGACCTGGTCGGCATGGCCACGGTCACTTTTCCAGTCGTTTGTGTTCTTTTCGTAGCCGTGACGTACACCGGGCTCGTTGACCACCATTTTGTAAGGGCCGGTACCGATAGCAGCTGCGGGATCATCCTTGCCACCGTTCGGCTGAATCATCAGATGATAGTCCGACATCAGGAAGGGTAGATCAGCGTTCGGATCTTTTAGCCCGACAACCACGGTATTTCCATCAACCTTGATGGTCTCGATGTTGCGCATGACACCCAGGGCGCCTGATTTGGTGTCTTCACCTGAATGACGCTCAAGCGTTGCGAGCACATCATCGGGGGTCAGTGTCTTGCCGTTATGAAATTCAACACCCTGACGGATCTTGAAAGTCCAGGTTTTGGCGTCAGCGGATGAGCCGAACTCCTCAGCCAGGCGATTTTCAATACTACCGTCGTCAGCAATATCCACCAGCAAATCGCCCCATTGGTGTCCATTTATGAAAGGTACCGCACTGGCGGCCGTGGCTGGATCGAGACTATTGGTAGATTCACCGCCAGAGCTTCCGAGCTTGAGAAGCCCGCCCTTGACGGGTTCTGCTGCCATGGCGGACTGACTGAGAATGCTGTTGGAGAATGCAACACTTGCGCCCATGGCTGCCGCGCGCTTCATGAAGGTACGTCGATCAAGACGGCCTGTGGTAACGAGTTTGCTAAGCTTCTCTAACGTGTCTGACATGGTCTGTATCACTCCTGATGGTGTCTGGGCTTAAGCATTGTCAATTCAGTGACGAAAGCCGTACGCATGATTATCCCCATTAGGAGACGATAATAATGGTCTTAATGCAAGCCTTTCGTGGAAACCTTTCTACATGAAGTCTATCAAATCGTTTCCTCGAGGCGTTGTGGATATCCCTCATCAGATTATTCGCATGCCTGATGGCTGCGAGCTCTCAGCCCGAATCTGGATGCCTGATGATGCCCTCTCTCATCCGGTTCCGGCTATTGTTGAACATTTACCGTATCGAAAGCGAGATGGCACTATAGTGCGTGATCAGATCACTCATCCCTGGTTCGCTGGGCACGGTTATGCCTGTATTCGGGTGGACATGCGCGGCAACGGCGACTCGCAAGGGCTAATGGATGATGAATACACCGAACAGGAACTCGAAGATGCCTGTTCGGTCATTGACTGGGCCAGTAGACAGCCGTTTTGTACAGGAAATGTAGGGATGATGGGAATATCCTGGGGTGGCTTTAATTCGCTGCAGGTGGCTGCCATGCGTCCTCCTGCGCTCAAAGCCATAATTACGCTGTGCTCTACCGTTGACCGCTTCGCCGATGATATTCATTTCAAGGGTGGATGTTTGCTCGGTGAGAACGTTGGCTGGGCCGCAAACATGCTTTCCTACTCTTCAAGGCCACCTGACAGGATGCTGGTGGGAGAGTGCTGGCGAGAGATGTGGCTTAAGCGTCTGGAAAACATGCCCTTTCTGGCCTCCACCTGGCTTAAGCATCAGCATCGTGATGAATACTGGAAACATGGATCTGTGTGTGAGGATTACACGGCTATTGACGCAGCTGTGCTTTCAGTAGGAGGTTGGCACGATGGGTATCGCAATACCATCAGCCATCTGGTCGAGAATCTTCAAGCGCCCGTCAAAGGCATAGTCGGACCCTGGATACACAAGTACCCGCATTACGCGGGGCCAGCGCCCGCAATAGGATTTCTGCAAGAGGCAAAGCGCTGGTGGGATAGGTGGTTACAGGATAAGCCTACCGGTGTCGAAGATGATCCTGCGTATAGAGTATGGTTGATGGACAGCATAGCCCCTGAACGCTGGTTGCCGGCGCGCCCGGGTCGCTGGATTGCAGAAACACAATGGCCATCGGCAAATATCGAAATGCAACAATGGCACCTTAAGACAAGTGGTCAACGTGGGGGTCTCGATAGACAATCATCAGCTCAGGCGCTGGATTTACGCATCGATACTAGACAAGTTTGTGGGCAAGCAAGTGGAGAGTATTTTCCATTTGCGTTCGGGCCGGAACTACCCGATGAGCAGAGTGCCGATGATGATCTGTCTCTGGTGTTTGATTCAGATCTTCTGGCAGATTCGCTGGACATCGTTGGCGCGCCTGACATCGCGATGTCAGTTGTTCCTCAAGTCCATACAGGCAATGTCTGCGTGCGGCTGTGTGATGTTCGGCCAGATGGTCAGAGTGCGTTGATAACGCATGGTGTGCTTAATCTGAAGCACGTCCATTCGTCTGAGGAGCCGGTGGATCTGATTCCCGGCTCTGAGCTGCCGTTTGTTCTAAAGCTGGATCAGATCGCCTATCGAATTCCAGCTGGACATAAGCTGCGAATTGCCATCTCCAGTACGTACTGGCCTTATATCTGGCCGGTTTCTGAGCGGGGTGGTTTTCAATTGATGTCCGCGGTTCTATCGTTGCCTTGCAGAACTGGCGAGCCTTCCATGCATGACGAAGTGACGTTCCTGCCACCGATCGGTGCGCCTGCCTGGCACGCGGATAATCTCCGGCCAGCTTCATCGACGCGAAAAACAACACGTGAGGAGATTTCCGGTGTCGTGTCAACGCACATTAGCAATGATTTTGGTGAGAATAGAGATCAAGACCATGGTTTGATCTCTGGCAGCGAAATGCAGGAACACTGGTCGATCCATCCGGATGATCCGTTGTCAGCTGAAGTGCAGATCAGCTGGGAACAAAACGGCGGGCGAGACGATTGGCTCTGGTCTACCAGTGTTTCGATGACGATGCACTGCGATGCCGAGCATTTTCATGTGTCGGCCTATCTCGTTGCTCGTGAAGGTGAAGAGACTGTTTTCGAAGCCGAATATGCGGATAGTATCAAGCGGGAATTTGTGTAATTCCTGTTCTCAACAGCACGCTCTTATTGCGAATAGTTCGTCATCTCCGCGAAGGCCGGGATACATTGTGCGACACGCATGGATTGGCGCTTTCGCGGAAATGGCGGAGTATCAGCAAGAATGAACTTCCTGCCTACGGCGGGTAAGGCCAACGTCGGTCAGCCAGCGAATTTATTGCATCAACAATTCGATTAAAACTCATTGCAGCGCGATCGACGCTATGGCGCGCGCGCAGGTAGCCATGCACCAAACCGCGCTCCTTGACCCAATGTGCTTTACCGCCAGCACCTGCAATGTGCTGACAGTAGCGTTCTCCATCATCACAAAGGGGATCGCATTCTGCGCCAAATACAACGGTGGGAGGAAGCTGGCTGAATTCACTGTCCAATAGCGGAGCAAGTAACGGATCACGCGCATTCATATCCTCATCGCATCGCACGTTTGAATAAAAGTGGACGTCCTCAGTGCTTAGCATCGGCGAATGCGCATGCGTGACGTAAGAACCGTGTTCAATATCACCACCCAAGCCGGGATAGATCAGAACCTGCCCAATAATGTCGGGAAGTGCCTGTTCGGTATTCCCCCGGTCACGATACGCATGGCAGGCTGCAGCACACAGATTAGCGCCTGCGCTGTCACCACAAAGGACAATAGGTTGCGGGTGATTGTGATGCAGATAGTCGATCACTTGCATTGTGTCGTTCAGGGCTGCCGGATGTTTGTGCTCAGGGGAGAGACGGTAATCAACCGATGTTACGGGCGCACTGGTACGGTCACAGATTTCAGCACAAACATCATCGTGACTCTCCAGGCTTCCGACAACAAAACCACCGCCATGCAGATAGATTATCTGGACTTTGAATGGCGTGTTACTGCTCGAATACTGAGTGTATTGACGAACGGGGATCTGCCAGCTTTCTACATCAGCTATGAGGGTATCGGTGCTGACGATCCCTGAAGGATAGCCTGCATGAAACTCTCGGCACATCGCGTCGTATAACGCACGTTGTTGTTTAATATCCAGTGTGGCGGCGTTCTCTGGAAACGCGGCTGCGGAACGCTGAATAAACGCGTGAGTCTGAACATCGATCAGCGATGAGTAGTCGGGTATTGGCGTTTTGTTGGTCATGGAATCATCGGTGGGTCAACATTAGTAGAACAACATTGCGTTAAGTTATGATGAGAATAGATTGTGCTGCGCAAAGAACACGCTGCGGCAGCTTCATGTTACAACGTCTGTCACGGGTGACTGTCTTCAGGTTGTTAGAGAAACCCTTGTTTTCAGGAATGAGCAATGATTGAACAGGCAATAGTAGATTGGGATAACGCCTATGAGAATGGCGGGCATATCGTAGGGGGGGGCCAGTACCCCGCCCACTGGCAGAATCTTTCCGAGCAGTTTCGACAGGAATGTCCGGGCGAATTTGATGTCTCTTACGGTTCCGGCTTGCGAGAGCGCTATGACTTGTTTGTCCCTGATCCCGGTAAATTTGAAAATGCTCATGGCTTGTTTGTGTTTATCCATGGAGGCTACTGGCAGCGGACTGACAAATCTTTCTGGTCATTTCTGGCACGAGGAGCACTCGATGCAGGTTGGTCTGTTGCAATACCTTCCTATGTGCTTTGTCCGGATGCCAGTATTGCAATGATTCAGAAAATGGTTGCCAACTGCATTAATCAGGTCGCCGAAAGAGTTGACGGGCCGATTATCCTATCGGGCCACTCGGCTGGTGGACAACTGGTGCAGGCCATGATGTGTGAGAATTCCACGTTGTCTGCGTCGGTGGTTCAACGCCTGTCACATGTGTTGAGCATCTCTGGCCTGGCCGACTTGCGCCCGTTGCTTAAAACGAAGTTGAATGATGCCCTGCGTCTGGACACGCAGTCGGCGAGTGCTGGCAGTCCGGTGTTACAGCAACCCATTACCCATGTACCGCTTACCGCATGGGTAGGTGCCGGTGAGCGCGCAGAATTTATCAGACAAAATGCCTTGATCGCGAATATGTGGCGTGGGCTTGGTGTTTGCACGCGTGTGGTTGAGGAGCCCGACAGGCATCACTTTGACGTCATTGAAGGATTATGTGACAGCCAATCCCCCATGATGCGAGCGATCCTGCCATAGCATTCTTAGTACTGTGCAGAGACCTGTTGTGTCCGCGCAGGCTGCAATCCGCTAGTCGAATGAGATGGCCATGATTTCACAGAGACAAAGCTTCAACAAAAATCCCTCTGTTATCACGCTTATTCTGAACTAGACAACAAGTTATTCGCTGGTCACCCGCCAGATAACATTGCCGACATCATCAGCCACTAAAAGACAATTGTCCGGACCAACAGTGACGCCAACAGGGCGGCCATAGGAGACTTTTTCATCCGGGGCCAGAAACCCTGACAGAATGTCCCGGGCAGGACCGGTTGGCTTGCCGTTGGCAAACGGTACAAAGATAACCTTGTAACCACTTAGTGTGCTGCGATTCCATGAGCCATGCTGACCAATCACCATACCGTCAGAATCAAAGCCCTTGAGTGTACCGGCAGGCAGCCAGCATAAGCCCAGTGATGCGGTATGACCACCTAAAGCAAAATCGGGTGTGAGCGCTTTGGCCACCATGGCAGAATCCTGAGGCACTCTATCATCGATTGTCTGACCCCAGTAGCAATAGGGCCAGCCGTAGAAACCGCCATCGGTCAACGATGTCAGATAATCGGGAGGGACTTCGTCTCCCAGCCCATCACGTTCATTCACAACCGTCCACAGCACCTGTGTATTCGGCTCCCATGCAACGCCAACGGGATTGCGAAGACCACTTGCGAAAATCCTGCTTGTGCCACTGGCAAGATCAATCTCATAGATGGCAGCACGTCCGTCTTCAACCTCCATGCCGTTCTCGGCAATATTTGTCTCCGAGCCTACACCAGCATAGAGCTTTGTGTTGTCCTTGTTCGCGATCAGACTTCTCGTCCAGTGGCCTCCGGGTTTGAAGTCAACCAGCTTTGTACCCTGTCCTTTGAGTTTTGTAGCATTGTGCTCGTAGTCGAACATAACCACTCCGTCCGTGTTGCCAACGTAGAAGGTGTTATCGATCAATGCCATCCCAAACGGCTGATTCTGTTTGTCGATGAAGGTTTCGCGGACTTCACCCACGCCGTCCTTATCCGTGTCGCGGAACAGTGTGATACGGTTTGCTGACACGCCAACCGCTGCTGCACGCTTCATTGTGGTCAGCATGGCGTATTCAAACGCGCTTTTTACTGCCCATGGCGTTGGCAGTGCTTCGGCAACCAGGACATCATCGTTGGGAAGTACATAGATCCAGCGAGGGTGTTTGAGATCAGATGCAAACGCGTTGACCTTCAAACCGGGTGCTGCGGTGGGTATGTGACCGTCAATCCAGCCACGTGCCGTTGGCATTTTCAGTGTAAATATTTTCTGCGCCTTGGCTTCCGGAATGATTGGTGCACCGCCCATGGCGGGCACGTCAGTGTCAGCACCACTCCAGCGGCGCATCATGATGGCCGCAGCACCGATTATTGCCACGAGGCGTGCAAAAAGCTGACTCATGATTGACTTTCCCGGTACGCTCTTAGCCAGCCAAGTCCCGACTCTGTATCAGCCTGTGGTTTGTATTCTGCACCGATGTAGCCAGTCCAGCCCATATCGTCGAGCGCCTTGTAAATAGTGGGGTAATGCAGCTCTCCATTGTCAGGTTCAGAGCGATCAGGAACAGCGGCAATCTGGATATGTCCGATGCAATGCAGATGCGTTTTGAGCCTGCGAGTCAAGTCTCCCTGCATGATTTGCAGGTGATAGCAATCGAACATGATTTTCAGATTGGTCTGGCTTACTGCAGACTGAGTTTCCAGTGCCTTATCAAGGGTTGACAAGTGATAACCGGGAGCATCGAAATGGTTTAGAGGTTCAATAAGGATAGTAATTCCATGTGCCTGGGCGTTCTGGCAGGCGTAGCGCAGATTATCCTGAAAGACTGCCTCGGATGCAGGGCTCTTGTCGGTAAACCCCGCCATGACATGGACATTGGCACAATCAATGGCAGCAGCGTAGGCTATCGATTCATCAATATAGTTGCGCGCCTCGGTTACTCTGCCGGGAATCGCCGCAACGCCATTGTCTCCGGCGTCAACGTTGCCTCGTCTGGTGTTCAAGCCGAGCATGGGAAGTCCAGCGGACGAGAGTGCATCCTTTACCTTACTGGCAGCCACATCATAGGGCCAGTGACATTCCACGGCGTCAAAGCCTGCATGGGCTGCTGCCTGAATGGCATCGGGCAAACTGAGTTCTTTCCACAGAAAGCCTAAATTGGCTGAAAATAAAGTCATGTGAGTTTTTACGTTAATCCGTTCAGGCGTCACCTAATTATAAACGATGCAAAGCACTCCCAGAAGCCCGGGCATTGATCATTACGAGCGCCTTGCTACATCGGAAGATCATGAAGTGATCTAAGTGAAAAACACTCAGCCGAGCCCTCACGTCATAAGCTCTCCTGAATATTCGTCACGTATTACGTGTAAGTGCTGCATTGCGAATGGAGGACAGTGTCGCTGTTGGCGTAATGGCTTCGGCACTGGTCTTCAGATGAATAAGTGCTGGTACCTTCGCCAAAAGCGCATGATCAAGCGCAGTGCTGAATTGTTCCGTGCGGCTAACAGTGAAGCCCATGGCTCCATAGGCCATTGCCAACGCGGCAAAATCAGGGTTGTGTAATTCAGTGCCACTGATGCGTCCCGGGAAATGGCGCTCCTGATGCATACGGATAGTGCCGTAGACGCCATTGTCTACTACAATTATAATGATATTTGCCTGATACTGCACAGCGGTACCGATTTCCTGCAGTGTCATTTGCAGGCATCCATCGCCTGCAAATGCGACCACACAACGATCAGCCTGTTGCAGTTTTCCGGCGATAGCCGCAGGCAGGCCATAACCCATGGTGCCTGATGTGGGTGCCAGTTGTGAGCCGTAGTGTCGGAATTTCCAGAAGCGGTGGATCCAGCTTGCATAATTGCCTGCGCCGTTTGTGATCATGGCGTTCTCAGGCAATGTCTGTTGTAGAGTATCCATTATGCTCGCCATCTGTACATCGCCAGGCGTCGTCATATTCGGTGTTGACCACAAGAGATAGCTGGTATGACACTGACTGACATACGCCTTTCGTTTCCCGGAAGAGTTGCCCCCAGAGGGCAGATTGCTCAGAGCATTCAAAAGGGCTACCGGACTGGCGTTAATGGCAAGTTGAGCACGGTAGATACGGCCGAGTTCTTCAGCACCAGGGTACACGTGCACAAGAGGTTGCCTGGGGCAGGGCACATCCAGCAACGTGTATTCCTGAGATGGCATCTCCGAAAACCGTCCGCCGAGCAGAATCACCAGATCACTCTGGCGGACAGTTTCTGCAAGTTTCGGGTTGATGCCAATTCCTGTATCACCGGCGTAATTCGGATGTCGGTGATCGAATAGCATCTGACGTCGGAAAGAACACGCGACAGGTAACTGCCAGGATTCTGCAAATTGCTGAATCTGTGCAACGGCTGCTGGGTTCCAGCGCGCCCCTCCGAGAATGGCTATTGGGCGTTCAGCTCTTTCGATCATGTTAGCCAGTCGCTTTACCTCTGTCTCGCCCGGATAGGTTTCCAGCTGCTGCCACGGACTTACCGGCATCGGTCTGGCAGACTCTGAAAGCGTGGTTTCCGGTAAGACAAGCGCCACAGGACCGGGTCTGCCCGATGTTGCGGTATGAAAAGCCCGCGAGATGAATTCATCGATTCGCTGAGCGCTGTCTATTTCGGCAACCCATTTGACACTAGCGCCGAGAAAACGTCGGTAGTCAACTTCCTGAAAGGCTTCTCGCTCCCGCAGATGAACACCAATCTGGCCGATAAAAATTATCATGGGCGTCGAGTCCTGCAAGGCGATGTGTATGCCAGCGCAAGCGTTGGTGGCGCCTGGTCCACGGGTGACGAGGCAGATGCCTGGCTTGCCTTCCATTTTGCCAGTGGCTTCTGCCATCATTGATGCCCCACCTTCATGGCGACAAACTATGGTTTGGATATCGCTGTCGTGCAAGGCATCCAGCACCGGCAGGTAACTTTCACCCGGAACGCAAAACACGCGTTTGGTCCCATGGATTTCCAGTGCTCTAACAACCAGCTGTCCACCATTCAAGGCAGATGGGATAGCCGGGGAATTGGTCATGCCATGGTCCTATTCATTGCGTTCACAGTCTAAAAGGTTTGTGGTGCGATAACTGTAACTCAGTCATTGGTTTGCTTGCACGATCATCAGTGAAAATCTGCATCTGCATCTGCATCTGCATATTATTCTTCCACGTTATTTATTGTGGGGTCTGGGTTGTAATCTGGCGTGCATTGTGCGGTGTGATGACACCGGTTTCGTCTGAAATTCCAGAGGTAGAAGCGTGTTACCAGAGCCCGCACCGTCCGACCCAGAGGATGCTCAACAGCAGTCGGCTCCTGCACCTGTTGATGAGTTTGCCGAATCAATGCTGAAGTCTGTGCAAAGTCTGTCATTGGAACTTGCAGATGTTTCAGGCAATGTGGACGCAGTTTTTCAACGCGTCTCGACTCAATCCGACTACTTGATGGAGCTGGCCTCACTGGCGAAACAGTTGTCAGAGGCCGCAAGTGAGATTTATGAAGCGGGTTCCCAGGCAAGCCAACATGCTGCGAAGATAAAGGAAGGTAACAAAGAATCTGAGTCTCAGGTCAACGCAGCCACGAAGAGGATAGGCGATCTGGCCACGGGGGTCAGTGGCATTGAGTCTCAGTTAGTTGGTCTGAATGAAAGTATCACTGGTGTTGGTAGAGTTTCTGGTGATATTCAGACAGTTGCGCGACTCACCAATCTTCTTGCGTTGAATGCAACCATTGAAGCTGCGCGGGCGGGCGAGGCGGGAAAGGGTTTTGCCGTGGTCGCAGGCGAGGTCAAAACTCTGGCAGGTAAAACAGCAGGCGCTGCCGGTGTCATTGATCAGACGATTCAGACTGTATCGAACAACGTTAGTTCACTGATAGAGTCGGGCGGCAAGGCACGCAAGGTTGCTGATGAGGTTGGAGACGGCGTCACCGTTATCAACGCTACTGTCAGTAGCTTTAATGACATGACCAATGAGATGCAAACCAGCGTAGAGCGAATAGCAAACGCTGCCGGTCAGTCACTATCGCAATGTGAAACCCTGTTCTTGCGGACCGAGTTAGCCGCGAAAGAGATGCAGGAAGCCAACGTATCCCTGCAAGAGGCTGAAGATAGAATTGAAGGCCTTTTGAAATCGGGCGAAGCGCTCGTGCAGCTTATTGCGGGCAGTGGCCGTAACGTCAGGGACCGGCCGATTATCGATCTCGTGATATCGACAGCTAACGAGATTGCCGAGATGTTCGAGCAGGCTGTGGTCTCTGGTTCGATAAAATTCGAGCAACTATTTGATGAAAACTATCGGCCTATACCGGGTTCTGATCCGATACAACACATGACAGATTTTGTAACGTTGACGGACAAGCTCGTGGCTCCCATTCTGGAGGATCGGCTGGAATCCAGTGCACGGATCGTCTTTTGTGCAGCTGTTGATCGTAATGGCTATCTGCCTACTCATAATCGAAAATTCTCATACCCTCAAAAGCCTGGGGAGTCAGAATGGAACAACGCGCATTGTCGTAATCGAAGAATATTCAACGATAGAACCGGCCTTGCCTGTGGACAAAATAAGAGCGTCTTTCTGCTGCAGACGTATCGACGTGACATGGGAAATGGCGAGCACGTATTGATGTACGACTGCTCAGCGCCAATTCGTGTCCAAAATCGGCATTGGGGAGGATTTCGGATGGGTTACAAAGCATAGGCCGCAGCGTTAACAGGTAGCTTGGTAGTCCTAGTTGTCATATCACCTGTGCTGGGAGGCGATGTGTTGTCACCTTTTAACGCGCGTCTGCGGCTATATATCGTTTCAATCAGGTAAAAATGTAGAGGTATCTCACCAATTGCGAATTGCTGGCACAAACCGTGAGAGTATGTGTGTCAGACTTATGGTCTATAAATTATTGTCGAACCTCTGCAGATCAAAAATGCCTAACGCATGCTCATTGCTGCTGGTATTTCGATTTGGCGAAGCTCAATTCCTTTCATCGGTGTCATACCGATTACCTGCCTGACGCTACTCCTGGTATTGCAGTCCGCTAAAAGCGCTGCAAGTGAATCCTTGTAGCGTAGTTTTCTTATCAGTGGATACTGCCCAGGCGTAGATATTCCACACCTAGACACAAATTCTCTATGTCATTTGAAGAACTGGGCCTGTCATCCGAGGTGCTTCGCGCCGTAACGGAACAGGGCTATAACCAACCAACTCCTATACAGACCAAAGCTATTCCCATTGTGCTACGTGGTGGAGACGTCATGGCCAGCGCACAAACAGGAACAGGCAAAACGGCGGGTTTTACGCTGCCTCTGTTGCAACGACTTTCTCAGCAGGAGCCCGCACCATCAAGACGCCGCGGAGCCATTCGCGCGTTAATTCTCACGCCAACTCGGGAGCTCGCTGCGCAGATTGCAGAGAGCGTTCAGATGTACGGAAAATACCTTGATCTGAAGTCTGCCGTCGTCTTTGGCGGCGTCAGTATCAACCCGCAAATCAGCCAGCTGCGACGCGGCGTCGATATTCTCATTGCCACTCCGGGCCGATTGCTCGATCACGCAGGGCAGGGAACCGTCGATCTATCTACTCTGGAGGTTCTGGTACTGGATGAAGCCGATCGTATGCTGGACATGGGCTTTATCCACGACGTTAAGCGTGTGCTCAAGTTAGTGCCCGCCAAGGATGAGCGTCAAAGCCTACTGTTTTCTGCCACATTCTCAACCGAAATAAAGCAGCTGGCTGCCAGAATATTAAACCAACCCCAACTTGTCGAGGTTGCTCCTCAAAATGCCACGGCCGATAGGATCGATCAGCAAGTGTACAAGCTGGACAAGGTGCGCAAGCGTGAGTTGTTATCCAAGCTTATCAGCGATGAGAACTGGAAGCAGGTGCTGGTCTTTACACGCACCAAGCACGGAGCCAACCGTCTTGCCGAACAACTCGACAAGGACGGACATTCTGCTGCGGCTATACATGGCAACAAAAGCCAGGGCGCACGAACCAAGGCGCTGGCAGGTTTCAAGGCTGGCAAAATAAAAGTGCTTGTCGCGACCGACATAGCGGCACGTGGTCTGGATATTGATCAGCTTCCCAATGTTGTCAACTACGAGTTACCCAATGTCGCGGAAGACTATGTTCACCGTATTGGTCGCACAGCACGAGCCGGTATGTCGGGCAAGGCGGTTTCATTGGTATGCATCGATGAAGATAAGTTACTGGCCGGTATTGAGCGCCTGATTGGTAAAAAGATTCCGCGCGTTGAGATTGAAGGGTTCGAGCCAGATCCGAACATTCCCGCCGAACCCATCAGGCAAGGAGGTGGTCAGCGAAACGGCCCGGGTGGTCGTCGAAATGGTCAGGGATCCGGAAGAAGCGGTGGCCCGCCCGCTCATTCACGATCTTCTGGTGCCGGACGCCGAGGTCAGGGTGGTGCGGCTAACTCGGCACCGAGCAGGACAGGCGGTAACGGGCGGCGACGCAGGGCCTCGGGCGCTTAAAAATGAGCGTTTTCCCCTCATGTCCTGCGTGCCAGTCTGCGTTGACGTACCCGGACGGCAGTATGCTGATCTGTCCGGAATGTGCTAATGAATGGTCTGAAGAATCTGCGGGTGACGATACCCAATTCCTGACGATAGCCGACGCCAATGGCAATACGCTATCCGATGGAGATTCTGTTGTGGTGATCAAAGACCTGAAAGTGAAAGGTTCTTCGTCGGTCGTTAAAGTAGGCACAAAAGTGAAGAATATTCGCCTGGTCGATGGCGATCATGACATTGACTGCAAAATTGACGGCATTGGTGCAATGAAACTCAAGTCGCAGTTCGTCAAGAAAGCTCAGTAGCCCTTATCCCTGCGGGTCCTGCGATTCCGCTGCCTTGAAGGTTCGGATAAAATCACTTTTGGTTGTCAGGCATATTCACAATAGTGTTTCATTGTTGTGGTTTGCCTATTAGCCTATCTTGCGACAAATCGGACATTCAGTGGATCAAACCAGGTTCGGGAGAATTCAGCAATCAAACCATCCTGATCCCGGGCTTTACGCTCCACGTAGCCCCAGGACGAAGATTTTTGATTATCGAACATCGATGGTGCCCAATCCGGAAGCTTTGCGACGCCAACACGATCTTCCGCGCGTGTAATGCGCAAATCAAGGTGATTACGGTAGTACCGATACAAAGCCTCACCAACATCTGATGCGTCAATCTCATCGGCGAAACGCCCATCCAGCCAAATTTCTTCAAGCGCCGCAACAGTGTTATCGAGCCGTCGTATACGTTCAAAGCGAAACGAATGAGCGCATTTTCCTGCCAAAGGAACATCGCTTGTTCTTTCGGTTTTTTCCACGCTAAGCAGTTGCGCTGAGGGACTTGCTGGACCGTCGATTTTTTCAAGTCGGAATAACGCATAGACATTGTCAATATCCAGTGGGTGATTGACATAGTTGCCTGATCCCTGAACGCGAGACAACAGGCCTTGTTCTTCAAGTTCTGCCAGTGCTTTTCTCAGGGTGCCTACAGCAATGCCAAGCCTTTGCGCCATATTGCGTTCCGGGGGCAAGCGCTCTCCATCAGGCAGCACCCCTGTGTGAATGTCCCTGATCAACATTTCGGCGATCTGGCCAGACAAGGGGACCCGTCCGGTTTTCTGCGCTAAGGGTTCGTTGCCAACGGATTCCATGGCGATTACCAAAAGTAGGTGAAGATAAGAAGATAATTTGACACATTGATACACGATTGATACATTGCATGCAAGAGCTTAGGAGCATTTTTCATGACCGTTGTGCCCGTAAAGTCTGCCGAAGTCTCGGCGGCAGAAGTCTCGTGGTTCGCACCACTGTGTTCTGATGACTATCAGTTTCTGGGGGTGCCAGACGGTGACCTTCGCAGTAGCTGGGAAAACACCTCAACTATTGTGAAACGGGCTGACGAATTGGGTTTTCGTAACATTCTTTGCCCATCATCCTATCAAGTGGGTCAAGACACGCTTTCCTTCGTGGCTGGCAATGCCCCCATAACCACCAATATCAACATGCTGGCAGCGGTTCGTTGTGGTGAAACACAACCGATCATGCTGGCACGCACATTGGCAACACTCGATCACATGCTTGAGGGTCGATTGACCGTCAACATCATCTCTTCGGATTTTCCTGGACAAACGGAGGATAGCGCTTTTCGCTACCAGCGGTCCCATGAAGTGGTCGAGATTCTCAAACAGGCCTGGACGCAGGATGAAATCAATTACAAAGGCCAGATTTATCAGTTTGAAGGTTTGACTACGGATCCGGTCAAGCCCTATCAAACCAACGGTGGACCCTTACTTTACTTTGGTGGTTACTCACCGCCTGCATTGAATCTATGTGGTGAGCACTGTGATGTGTATCTGATGTGGCCAGAGAAAAAGGAAGATCTCGCTGAGCGTATGAGGGCCGTCAATGCGTGCGCACAAAATCATGGTCGAGTGCTGGACTACGGTTTGCGCATTCACATGGTTGTTCGAGATACCGAGCAGGAGGCACGAGAATATGCGCGCATGCTAGTGTCAAAACTCGATGATGAGCAAGGTCGTTTGATACGTGAACGTGCCCAGGATTCCTCTTCGCTAGGGGTGTCACATCAGGCCAGAAATCGTGCGCTTGCAGATGTTGAAGGGTATGTTGAGCCGCACCTGTGGACAGGGGTTGGGAGAGCACGTTCTGGTTGTGGAGCGGCATTGGTTGGCAGTGCAGATCAGATTCTTAGTGCTATCGAGGAATACAAGGCGATGGGAATTCGTGCGTTCATATTTTCCGGGTATCCGCATCTTGAAGAATGTGAACACTTCGGAAAACTGGTGCTGCCGCATCTGGAAACTTGTTCGCTACCGCAGGTATATGGTCGTGCGCCGGCGCAAACACCTGCTACGCCGCTGGGTACAGGTGAGCGGCGTTAAGCGTTCATCTACTTTAGTGGTTTATGACGCTCGGTAACCGATTGATTGACTAAATGATTTCATCGTCAAAGGGATTGCCCTCATTGCGAAAATAAATGAGTAAAACGCCGACAGGCGTCGCGACAATACCAAGCACGGCTAGTGTGATCGTTAACGGATCCGACAGGGTCTGTGCTTTGTCCGTAAGACCAAGAAATACCCTGGTAAGCAGGCCCAGCCCTAAAGCGAAGATAACCAGACCAAACAGCGCCTCGTGCACTGAGTAGACGAGTCGTAACCATCGCTTTTGCGCCCGCGAGAATGGTTTCGTCTTTCCGTCAGGCCGGAGAGTTGTGGGGAAAATGCGCTCGAACGGCAGATTTAGTTTTCGGGTGATCACCACTTTGCCGTTGCTGTTAATGTGCTTCCTGCAAGTGAGCCTGTAAGCCGCAACACCCAGCACCAGAATCAGGAATAAAAGAATCAATAGTCCGACGGCGGGAGTCAGCGAGAGCGATTGTTGGAAAATATCGGTAAGCTGGTTCATGGTGGGTTATCTTAGAGCTGGGGTGGACGACTTGCAATCAGGATGTGCCCAGCTACGGCCGTCTACAAGTGACAATAGATCCGCGATAGACGCGGCGTTTCATCAAGTACTTGCTCGACAGTATAAACATGGCAGATTTTCCAGAATATGTGTTCGATGACAGAAGCCCGGCTCAGTTACGGCAGGGCGATTGGAAATCAGACAGTGGATTTCTGGACGTCTTACGACAATCCTGGTTGGAGCAATACACTGATTACATTGGTGAGCAGAAGGCTGCGGACTACCTTGATCAATTAAAAATGCAGGGCAGGCTTTATGATCACCATGAGCCATTGACTATCCACGCGTGGATTAACGGGAGAATTGTCGGTATAAGTGCGTTACGCCCTCTACCGGGTATCGACCTTATCACCATGCTGGAAGTTCGTCCGGAATTTCGTGGCAAAGGCATAGGCAAGCAGCTGATAGAGGCACTGTGTGCCACCAGTTGTCGTCTGATGGCACACGTATCGATTCATCAGCCTCGAGCAAGAGCCTTTTACGAGCGCTCAGGCTTTCATGTACTCCAGCGAGCGCAGGAACGACATGGGGATCATCTGCTGGAATTTGATGTGGTGGCTAGAAGTACGGACAAAGCCACCGACTGAACTGGATATACTCGTTGTGTGTTTGCGTTATTTCTGGGGCCAATGAGAATCTGATCGCCCCAGAAGTGTGGGCGTCGTGCAACCCGGTTGAAAGCAATACAGTGTACGAACTCTGGTTTGTCTACTTCGCAGACTCACCATTGCGCAGCCACTCAAACATCAGGCCTTTGGCAGAACGATTCTCAAAACCTGCCCAGTAGGAGTGTTCTTCAGTAAAAGAACCGTCATCATCTACTGAGAAAACGCCATCGTTGGAATCAGGCACTAGATCGAGGTAGGCGTCCATTGATGTATCCATTTTCAGATAACGGTTGAGCCACACCGTTGTAAAGTGTTGAGCGATGTTGTTCATTCGCGTAGTGTCCCAAACAGCATCGGCATAATGACCAAACGTGGTAGTCCCGGTGTCGGTATTGGCTACGAAGCTTTCGGCCGGTGCCGGGTAAGGCGCAGCGGCATTGTGATTGGCATTGTCGAACGTCAGCAGGGCACGATCTACGTTGACAGCTTCTTGCCAGATGGCGCGTATTCCGTTTTCGTACAACGACACATCATCTTGTGAGCCGGCCACAAATAACATCGGAATTTGTATGCCAGCCATACCTTCGCTGTCAAAGAACCCTGAATTTCTGCCCCACGGAGCAAACGCAATGGCTGTTTTTATACGTGGATCTGGAAGTGCATTGTGAGTATCGCTTCCACTCTCATGAATACCGAGTGTGCCGAATGGAGGGCTGAACGAAAACTGTACGGATGCGCCCGTTACACCACCTCCAGCGGTTATGACAGCGCCATATCCGCCCATCGAATAGCCGATGATTGCCGTATTATCCGCGTTGATCAATCCGTTGAGGAAACTGGTCGGGTCATTGTTCAAGCGGGTCATTTCGTTGAGTACAAACAATTGATCCAGTGATCGGTTTCGCAGGGTGGAACCGAAGGTTGTTTGAGTTCGGTAAGTGGAGTCGGTGTGGTCGATGGAGGCAACAATGTAACCTTTGGATGCAATGTTTTCTGCCAGATGCGATAAAAGGAATCGATTTCCCGGGTAACCGTGTGACAAGATAACGAGTGGGAACGGGCCCGCGTTGACAATGGGTGCTGCCCATTTGGTCGCCTTGCCATAGAGTTCTATTTCGGTTTGTGCATCTCGCAGGAATACTTTCAGATCCTTACGTCCCGTAGCACCCGGAAACGACGGATACCACATCTGGACAGGCAGGGGACGATCGTAGGTCGGTAGGACATTGGGCTGATCAGCTTCAGAGTTAAGTGCCAGTACATCAATCTGGTCGGGATTGATCAGATTAATAGGTCTTGTGCCGATTTCGAACTCACCATAGGCGGAAAGCTTCGGTGCGTCAGGGCGTTGCATATCAATGCGATTTTGAGCATGTATGTTACTCACCCAAGAAGCACAAATCAATGAGGTGCTCAGAGCGGTGATCCTTAAAATAGATTTCATTATTTTCTCGCAAGTGAAGTGTCATTGTAGATAGATGATGAACGGTGTAACGCGATTTATGTATACCTGTGATGAGAGTTGATGTTGAAAGTAGATAGCCTTACCGTAACATAGGAATATGGTATTGAGCTAACACAGCTCTATGTTCAGATTTGGCATCTCGTTCCATTCAAGGGAATTATCTTTGGACTACATTGTGCAGAGCTAATAGCTGGAATAGCCAAGGTTTCAATTAGTGACAGTCTACTCGGGCAAGCGGTTGCGCGCGATTAAAACGATAGCTGCAAGCTGGCGCTCTCGAAAGCAGCGTAGACCGGCAGGTAACGTAGCGAAGCATCGTACGCTCATCGATATGCTCGAACCGCGCTTGCTGTACTCGGCTGAACACCCGTTAGGATTGTCGGCGTGTCTTGCTGACTTTCATGAACATCATCGGGATGCAGAAGTTGCAGAGCTGACGGCGATCACACAGGATATGGTCCATGTCCTTGAGCGTTTTTCATCTGACCCGCATTTCAGAAAAGACACCTTGTCAAGTCCAGAAAGCGATGACAGCAGGTATGCCGAATTAGCAGCGTACGTATCGGACAGTCATGCGGAGATGGAGTCTGGGCTGACTGTTTCCGATGTGTCCTTTGATGACACGACCGATGCGGACTTTATGCTCAATGACGGCGAGTCTGTATCGACAATTATTTATGTAACTACTGAGGCGGATATAGTAGATGCACCAGATCTGAGTTCGTATGCGGCCTTTCAGAACAACATTGGCGTTGATAACAGTGTGTCATTGCGTGAAGCTATTATTGTAGCGAATACTTACGATGATCCCGACGTCAGCATTATGATCAGCCTGCCAAACGGTGACTACACTCTAACATTGGGTGTGGGTTCCAACGATGATGAAGCCGGGTTGATAGGTGATCTTGACCTTGATGGAACATTCGTTATTCAAGGTAGTGACGAAGAGGGTACGGTGATCCGGCAAACAGTTCTGGAGCGCCGGGTGTTTGATCTGAATTCGGGCGATGTAACCTTTAGTGAATTAACAATTAAGGATGGATCTACGGAATCCGGTCAAAACGGAGGTGGTATTTATATCGATGCAAACACGACCGCTAGCTTTGAAAACGTGACGTTTTCTAATAACGATGCAAGCACAGATAATGGTGGTGCGATTTACGCAGCAGGCGATGCCGTTTTGAATTCCGTCATCATGTCGGAGAGTGATGCGCTACGAGGTGCAGGCATTTTCACTGAACAAGGAACTAACGTTGTGATTCGCAATAGCGCCATAAGTCACAATGCAGTTGCGAACAGTGGTGGATCTGAAGGCGGCGCTATATACACTCAGGGTACGCTTGTCATATCCAATTCTGTATTGGATTCCAATGCAGCAAATGCAGGGCCGTCTACGACGTCGGGTCCTATTGATAGTGATACGCGTGGTGGCGCGATTTTCGTCTCTAGTACTGGCGACGCAACTATTGATTATACGGTGTTAAGCAATAATTCCGCACGCTCTGATGGAGGTGCTATTCATAATGAAGGCACTCTTGCTCTAAATTATTCCTCTTTGAACTTTAACTTGGTAGGGCGTTTGGGTGGTGGACTACATAATATGGGTGAGGCGACACTTATTGGTGTTACCGTTTGGGGGAACTCCGGAGTTGGCCCCAGTGGGCAAGACGGCAGCGGCGGGGGAATCTATGGTTATATTGGTAGCGAATTGATCTTGAGTGATTCAGTTGTCGCCAATAACACAAGTAACGTTAATACTGGGGGGGTACATCTCAGGGGCATTGCTGAGATAAGCGATAGCTTCATCGTTAACAATAACAGTGGTAGCGCAATAGTTGATGACGGTGCTGGCGGTATCAGTGTCAAGATTGGAGGCTCGTCCGATAAAGTTTTGTTCACACGTACAGTAGTGGCGGACAATCTGGCTGATGGTAGTAATTCTGATATATTCGCTCACAACAAAAATGACGTTGTTTCAGGTGGGTCAAACTTTATTGAAGAATACGCTACTAAAAAAGAAAACGATGAATTCGAAAAGGTTTCCGAGTCTCAGCCTGCTGACACGTTATACTCAGATCCTGGGATTCAGGCTATAATTTTGCAGGATAATCGCGCAGAGGTTGTGTTTTCCAATGAACCCGAGATTATCAGCAACGGTGGTGATGCTACCGCAGCTATAACAGTCGACGAGAGCCAGACGACGGTCACAACCGTTGTCGTATCAGATGATGCTGGTGATACGCACACTTTCAGCCTGAGTGGTGTCGATAAAGCAGCGTTTTCGATCAATAGCATCAGTGGGGATTTGACTTTTAGTAGTGTGCCAGATCCTGATATCAAGGATACGTACATCGTTGATGTTACTGTGACTGATAACAGTGCCAGTTATCTAAGTGACACTCAGACACTCACGATTACGGTAGTTAGTGCCAACGAAGCTCCAGTTATTTCCAGTAACGATGGCGGTGATGCAGCGGCGATAAGCGTGGATGAGAATCAGACGTCGGTGACGACAGTGACCTCCGACGACGTTGAAGAGAGCCCAAGAACCTACAGTGTGAGTGGCGCTGATGCTACTGCGTTTCTGATTGATGAGACGACGGGTGAGTTGACATTC
>JBGCEH010000048.1:0-3046 GCA_045106195.1 Granulosicoccus sp. | reverse complement strand
ATACCAGCGTACGCTCTGCAGTATCATGTCATGTTGAAAGTGCCTGGCACTGAACGATATCTCTACCATCGAACTTCATCGCAAAGCATGTGATACTGACAGACCGTCAGTTTGCGACAAAACCGGAAAAGTCGATTCTGGGGCCAGACGGTAGTCGATAGCAGTCACTCTGAGTCTGGTGCGGGATCCCGGGAAGGTGATGCCACAAGACGAAAATCTTCATCCAAGGTCACCAATCCACGATCAGAAATCCAATGCACCGTGCTTGATAGCGCGAGACCATGTCTGATGGAATCTGGGCAAAGAGGTTGATGGCGGCACCACCCTTCAGCGCAAAACAAGTTTCAGCTGCAACCTGCGGAACACAGGAGACAGGCAAGGATACTTGTTTGAAATAGGGAGATTCCCAGCGCATCAGTTCGATAAACGTGTTACCCGCCATTCACCATTGAATACTGCTCTTTCACGGTTCAAGAACACGCCCAGAAAAGAGAATCACACCCGAGGTGCGATCTCTAAGTAAATACACGAAGGGTCTGTTGATGATCAGTTGTTGAGGCACTGAGGTAATTCCGGCTACCAGCGTGACTGCCGCCGCGCGAGTGCCGTCCTTGTCAACTTCTATGCGCGCTTTCTGGCGAGCGAAGACATCCAGAACGTCTCCACCGTTAACCAACCGTTCAAAATCCCAGGGGCTTGATGGCAGGCCGAGTGGAGCGAGCAGTTCCATCAGATCAAGATCACTTTCCAGCTGCCACTCAGGCACCGTTATTTCAAGGTCTGTTATCTGCAGGTCCTGAATCACGGCATTCAGTGAATCATTGTTCAGTGACTGTTCGAATGCTTCTAATGCTTGTGGCATCAGAATTAACATAGCGAGTTCACCGCCCCTATAAGGAATTTCCAATGCCGTCAAATCATCTCGCTGCAGTTGTGGCAGTGCTGCCCGTCCACCAAAACTCGGTACTGTCGTTAAGCTTCCGTCCAAGCTGATAAAGGATTGGCTACCTTTTTCTTCAAATTCATCCTGCCAGATTGCATCCAGAAAAATGGCGTTGAGCAAAGCGAACACAGTATCCGGGTCGAATTTCTCAACGATGGTTGGAATGAAACCATTGGTTTGGTCTGACACCCAGCCATTGACCTCGTCAGCAACCTCTTGTGGAGCACCCAGGAAGTCAGCTTCAGTTACAGGCGCTCCGTAGTCATTGGTCGCTATATCCAGAAACCGAGTTTGTAGATCGAGATTGGGCTTGACAAATACGCGATTGGCAGTGCGAAGTTCGAGCTCGCCATTTGACCGACTCTCCAGTTGCAACGCGAGCTCATTGAGAGCCGGGTGCAGCGCATTCTCATCCAGTGTGTCGAAACCCAACAAGGACACCAGTGAGCTGTAGGTGTTGCTTCCTGTAGCGGCACTGGCAAATGCCAGAGCGACGGCAGCACTGTATCCACTCTCGATTGAACCATCGTTGGGAGCGGCATTACTGATGGCCCGATGAAATTCCAGTGAAAAATCATTTATTGATTCAACTAATGCCGATTTTGTTTCATCTGTAACATCGGGTGATAAATCTCGCGAGGTGATTGAACCAAACCGTTCATTGACGGCATCACTGTCTGCAAAAGTGGAATCTGACAGGCCGCCGTTGGAGTCACTGCAACCAACCAGCAACCCGGCCAGTAACACGATGCCACCAACCTGGCGGAGATAAGTCAATTTTCGCATGGTCATCATTGTGCATTATGATATAATTGGGAATTATATCCCAATTTTAAGAATCCATGTGATAAATATTACCCAGGCAGGTTCAGTTTTAACTGCCTGGTGGTGACAGGCCGCCTACGTCAACATAGTTGCTTCCTATGTCGCGGAACAACGGTGACTAAGCTGAACTATACTTTTGTTAACACTCATTTTTTGGTAATCGCAAGGACGCACCTCGCACAGTGTCTTTTGAACCCGGCCTCTACGACCAACTTATCGACCAGCTTCTTAACCCGGATTATTCATGAAATCACCAAATTCTTCCGGAAGCCCGGCGCCCGCGCCCCCTTTTCGCGTAGCAAGTTCTGCTCAGTCGGAAATACAGCCTGTATTCCGCCGGGCTGCGATCAGCTCCTTGGCAGAATTCGCTACGCGAAAAGGGTTCGGTCGGGGCCGGCCATCCGGAAAGAATTAGGTGGGGGCGGCCTTCCGCTTTCATGAATAGTCCGGACTAGTAGACCGCACTTCCTGAAGAATAGTGGACCTGATGCTGGAACCTACGTGCGACTAGGCTCTTCGAACCGCAAAGCTGACACCGATCTGATCGAAGAAATGAAGCGCTTTTCTCGAGGAGAGTCCTTCGATGAAAAACCAATGCCGCATCTCAGCTCTGAAGCAATAGACTTCAGAGTAGCTTCAGAGTCATTTTCCGAGGTTCGAAAGCTAAAACGCAGCGACTTGAAAACTCTGCGCCTGATAACAGAGTATCAAGGTATGTCAGTACCGACTATTGGAGGAATGTTATTGTTCGGTCGCGACCGCTTAACTGACTTTCCTGATGCATGGGTTCAGGCGGGTAGGTTCGCTGGAAAAGACAAATCAAAACTGATCGATCATATTGACCTGCAAATGCCGCTTGTGGAAGCGATATACGCAGCGGTAGCCTTCATAGAAAAACACACACGTACTGGAATTGATATTGGCGCCGTGAGACGCATAGATAATTTCGCATTGCCACCAACGGTCATTCGTGAAGCCCTGATCAATTCCATCGTACATTGCGATTACTCACAACGAGGAGCTCCGATTCGTCTGTCCATTTTTGACGATAGAATAGAAATTGAAAACCCTGGCCTTCTTCCATTCAGCCTGACGCTCAATGATTTACATCAAGGAGTCTCAAAGTTGAGAAACAGAGTGATGGGGCGTGTATTGAATGAACTTGGGCTGGTTGAACAATGGGGTAGTGGCGCGCAAAGAATGATCAGTGGCTGCAAAGAAAATGGATTACCGGAACCCCGTTGGGAGGAAATTGCAAACAGATTGCGCGTAACTTTG
>JBGCEH010000047.1:0-10349 GCA_045106195.1 Granulosicoccus sp. | reverse complement strand
TTTGGCTTATCCATAGGATGATATTTTTCCATTCCCGCATAATACGTATTAGACAGCAAAGACGCGTGATTTAACACGGTACTATGATGATGTACATTCAGTTCACACCTACACCAGGCCCTGAATGTCCGTTAAGGGCCGTTCAGCGACCAAAAGCAGACGCAAAAACAGCAATATCGCTACGTCTGCTTTCTATTTCTGATCGCGTATTCCTATTATAGCAGGGCTGACAATGATGCCTTTTTTCTGCAGCCGAAGCCCGATGGTTTGCATGTTCTCACGCAGCCATACGTTGCGAACGCCAGATGCGCTCAACTCGATCTTATATTGTTTTCTTAGATGGTTGGCTACCTGAACCTGGTCAAGATGCGGGTTGTCCAGAGAGAACTCGACAACCGTGTTGGCGATATTCTCATCTGTACGGTTCTGGTGACAGTGATCGGGGTTGACTTGCTTCTTAAGCGCCGTGATGCCACCTTCTCGCACGAGTCTGCGATGCCGGTAAATGGTATCGCGAGACACGCCACTGATCTTTGCCGCTTCGCTAACATTGCTCAACTGTTCTGCTAGTTACAGAGCATCCAGTTTTTTCTGGATTTCCATATCAACCATAGAATGTTTGGTAGGCTCTTTGACTTCGGATACCGTTAATTCGCGCCCAGCAAAATGCGCTGTAAAGCCTACACCGTGATTAGAGCGTATTTCTATCTTTTGTTTAGTTATGGAATCGCGTAGCGGGGATTCAATAAGATAGAACTTGTTGCCATAGCTGAACGTGTGGTCATTGCGTATTTTGCGGTATTCCTTTACAACAAAAGTAGCATCTAGATTTATGTGTTTGGGCACTGGTGTAAATTCAGGACTACTTTCTTGAGGCTGAAGCGTTATCTTGGTCTGCCAAAAAGACGGGATTAACACATTCTGCAGATAGTGGTTGGCCGTACTCATTTTCTTAATACCTTTTAAACGAAGCTCAGGCACCAGACGGTCCTGGAAGGTATCAAACGAGCGTTCGATGTGAACTTTACCTTGGGCTGAGTTGGCAAAGATGATCTCAATGCCAAGCTCCTCACAGGCGCGTTTTACTTGAGAGAAGTTGCAGCGCTTGGGGCCACCAAAAATACCAGCCTTATCCACGTACAATACTTTAAACAGACCTTTGCGCTTGATGTCGTCATGCAGTGCCTTCAAGCAACCCAGCGTGGTCTCAGCATCAAAGAACTCAGCATGAACCTCACTGGTCGCATTATCAATGAGTTCGATCAAGCAGGACTTCTTATCACCGAACCAGCGGTGTGTGCTGCCATCCATCTGCAAACGCAGTCCAGGAGCCTCCATACGCTCGCGGCGTTTGCACACTTGTGATAGTCTGCGCTTAGTGCGATTCACATGATGAATCTCATGTGCCCAGCAACGTAATGTTTCCCGTTTAACGCTGATAACCTCGTCGGTTTCCAAGAGCGCGCCAAGGTGAGTAAGATTGAGGTCGAAGTACTTATTTTTGATCAGCGCTTGAACTTTACGTTTCGTTTTACCACAGGTTTTGTTGTGTGCGGAGTTTCCCGTATTCTGATGAACAACAAATTGAATACCGATTTTACGATAGCTTTGCAAGTAGCGTTCAATCGTTCTACGAGACTTATTAAGCAATTTAGCTGCATTGACGATATTAATCTTACCTTCGGCAACCTTGGCAAACGTATCTACTGTGAGCTGGGCCTTCGAATCCATAACAATCATCCATAGCAACCCTCTGACCCTTGAAAAAAGGGCACAGAAAATCACTGATCAGGTAGACCGTCAAATTCGCTTGGTAATTAGTTGCGACAGAATCGCTTGGTAGTTAAGATACGACAGAATGGCTTGGTGTTAACATGCTTCCTTATAAAAATCGGTACTAGATGTGGCAGGCAGTGTACGAATTCATCTGAACATCTACTTCTGCTGCATGCCCAAAGCCCACCTCTGCAAAAACCAGATAATCCGCAGTGTGTAGAGGTAGTTAAACCTCTCCAAATCCACATTCTATAAACGCAGTTCGTTTTGCACGAGACTGTTCTCACACATTCCACCGGCACCATAAACAGATCATCATCTGATTCTCCAGATTCGCGGAGCCACTATTGGTGATTAGACCATTACCCCTACAAACGCAAGCCCAGCCACCGGTAAGAACAAAAACCCCTGCGGCATCTCGGCGTAAGTGACCCCAGCGCGTAGCGGCAGCAGTAGCCCAAATAGCGCAAACAACAAAGCGAGAAATGAAATCAGCAATGCAACATCATGCGCCTCTGGAACAAAGGCCGCGTATCCAAGGCCAACTGCCATCGCAGCGAGCGTAATTGTGACAAGGTGCCAGCAGTAGTACTGCGTCCATTTCGGCACTGCCCCAAGGTCGGTTGCCGAGAGCAGTGGGCGAGCAATTGACGGCCCGCCGAGGAACGTATGAATACCCCAGATGGCGGTGGTTAATATGCCGGAACTTAATAGCCAAACGTTCATGATTTACCCAGGATGCCAAGCAATGCCTCTGTTACGGAATCCAACGACCGCCAAGTCTGGCTCTGGCAGAACGGCCCAAAGCAACCGCGCAGGTGCAGTGTATTTTTATCGACTATTTGCAGTGTGCCACGATAGGTTCGGCCAGTGCTTGGATCGATCAGCGAGCCTCGCCAGTTCTCACCGTCCGCTTTAATCTCTCGTAATACCAGACTTCCTATCTTGTGCTTGAGCGAGACGTCGCCGTCCCATGACCACACCAGCCTACCACAGATTACTCCGATATCCTCCTCACAAGGTTCAAATCGCACGACCATGGCCAGGCCCGGACTTCCCCAAGCGCCATTGAAGGGTGTCGTGTTCGCCGTTACTGGTCGTGGATCAGAGATGAGCAAGGGCAGGAGTAGTAACGCGGTAACCCCTTTTCTGTGTCGAAGCAAGGCGAACATCACCGCAGCCAGGGTGACGACGTGGAACGCAACCAGCTTGGATAGGTATGCCTGCTCTTCCATCGATGGTACGAATGCCGGTGGTACATCGAGCACCCAATCGCGGAACACGGTATAGAGAACAATTTGACTCATTGCAGCAATCGCGAAAACAATCAGACCCGTTCGAATCCGAAATATCAGCCCCCAAACGACGCAAACGTCAAGAACAAGATAAATGACATCCAATGCCTGCCAGCGAAGAGGAGCTTGGTGCCAATCGAATCCGCTAGATCCGGTGATGTTGGCCACGTGTACGGCCGCACCGTAGGCATACGCTGTCGCGATGCCGTACTTCAGCCAAAGCGGTAGATGGTAGTGCATTGAAGTCGTCTACAGTCAGTATTGTGGTGCAGAGCCGCGCGAGATGCGGCTTGCGCGTATTTGCGATAGAGTATTCCCAACATCGATAGAAAGTGCCACGACAAACTCCGACGGAATTCGGCCAATGACACGTAGCTCAAGCGATTCGCGTCGCGTCTTCTTTGTTGTGTTCGACAAGTTCGAATTGTTAGACTTTTCGGGGCCTGCGAGCGTGTTCAGCACCGTTGACGGCCTGATGGGTCACAGCGTCTACCCGATCAAAATGCTCTCAAGTCAAGGCGGTCTGGTACGCTGCTTCTCGGGCGTCAAGCTAGCTACCGATGCAATAGATCAGTACGTACCGTGCCCGTGCGACACGCTAATCGCGGTTGGCGGTTCGGAGGATGCCGTACGGGCCGCTTGTGAGGACAACCGTTTAGTAAGCGCCCTGGGTGCCATCGCTCCTAAGGTGGCCCGAGTGGGCTCAGTCTGTACTGGCACCTTCTTGCTCGGGATGGCTGGCCTTGTCAACCAACGACGAGTCACCACACATTGGCTTGCGGCCGATCACCTCGCGCGCGCCTTTCCATCGGCGCAAGTTGAAAGCGATGCGCTATATGTGAGCGACGGGTGCCTTTGGACATCGGCTGGCGTAAGCAGCGGAATTGACATGGCGCTGGCTATGGTCGAAGCGGACTTTGGCGCTGTGCTGAAGAGTCAAGTGGCCAAGATGCTTGTTGTTTATGCGCACCGACCAGGCCATCAGCGACAGTTCAGTGCCGTGCTCGATGCGCAATCGAAAGCCTGCGAACAGTTCGCCAAGGTTATTGCCTGGATAGAGACCCACCTTGACCAATCAATCAGAGTGGCGGACCTGGCGAGGGTTGCGCGCATGTCTGAGCGAAACTTTACCCGCTTGTTCAAAGTTGCAGTAGGGACAACACCATCGCGCTTTGTTGAAACCGTGAGATTGGAGCGAGCACGGACGTTGCTTGAAGCCAGAAAATCAGTCAAGGCTGTTACTCTTGATGTTGGGTATCGGTCCGAATCTGCCTTTCGCTCAGCCTTCGAAAAGCATTACGGCATTGCACCATCAATGTATCGTAGCGTACATGCGGCAACGGAGAGCACGGTTGATTGAAAAGGATGTTCCGGTAGCGGCACATGTTTCACGCACAGATTCGAATTCCAGCATCCCGATTTGCACCTCTGACACAGATTGTGAAAGCAATCGATACAGTGGGAAAATCAAGCAGATACGAGAGCATATCGAATGACTGTTCCTGGCCAACTGAGACGGTCAGTTTTAATCAATCCTGGCACTTTCTGTCAGATCAGGTGCAAGTTTCTACAACTAATTTTCTACAACTAATTTTGTTAACACCAAGCGATTTTGTCGCAATTAACTACCAAGGGAATTTGACGGTCTATTCGATCAGTGATTCTCTGTGCCTGTTCTAGGGCTCAGGGGGTTGCTGAGGATGATTGATATGGATTCTAAATTCCAACTGACTGTGGATATTATTGCCAAGGTTGCTGATGGTAAAATTGATATCGTAAATGCTGCAAAGCTTCTGAATAAATCTCGTAGAACCATTGAACGGTATTTGCAGTGATATCGCGAAGAAGGCATTCGATTCGTTGTTCATCGAAATTCTGGCAGCCGTCCAGCAAACAAGATCAGTGACAAATTGAAACGCCAAGTACAGAGCCTGATCAAGAAAAAGTACTTTGATTTAAACCTCGTTCATATCGGCGAGATGCTGGAAGCCAATCACAATATTTTCGTTAAGCGCGAGACGCTACGCTGTTGGGCTCATGAGATTCACCATGTCAAACGCTCTAGATGTCGCCGATCTCAGATCAGAAAGCGTCGTGAACGATGGGAATCACCTGGACTGCTTCTGCCGATAGACGGCAGTACGCATCGCTGGTTCGGAGATAAGAAATCCTGTTTAATTGCGCTGATCGACGATGCGGCCAGTGAAGTCCATGCAGAGTTCTTTGAGGCTGAGACGACTGTGGGATGCTTGAAAGTGCTGCGAAACTAGATAGCGTGCAAGGGGTTGTTCAAGACGCTGTACGTGGACAAGGCCAGTATCTTCGGCGGACCTAAGCGCTGCAACTTCTCTCAAGTGAAGCGTGCCTGCGAGAAGCTGGGTATTGAAATCTTCTTTGCCAACTCCGCTCAGGGTAAAGGTCGAATCGAGCGCCCATTAGACACTTTCCGGGATAGGCTGATACCAGAGCTTCGATTAAAACGCATCAAGCGAATGGAAACAGCCAATCGCAATCTTCAGAATGCGTTTATTACTGATTGCTGGGAACCTCAAATCCGGGTCGCTCCTCGAATTGATGATACTGAATTTACACCTGTGCCAAAGCACGTCGACCTGGATTCCGTATTCGTTGTGAAGAACTACCGGAAAATCCGAGCCAATCACTCGTTCAGTTACAGTAATAAGTTCTATCTGATCGAATCGCCACTTCGAGAATCGATTGCCAAATAGAAAATAGAAATCCGCACCACTCACGAAACAGGATTCAGCGCCTACTTTGCTGGTAGAGAGCTGCTTGTCGCTGAAGTCATCGAGCCGACCAAGCCAATGATGGTTGATCTGGATATCCAGAAAAAACTGGAAGTGTTAGAGCTAGCCGAGCAGTTGGGTAACGTGAGCGAAGCCTCACGCATCAGTGGCGTCTCGCGCGACACCATCTACTGACACCGACGTCTGATCAAGGAAGGCGGGATACAAGCGCAGAAACGCCAGGTAAATGAGGATAATGTCCATGGGAATCAAACAGACGATGAAATTGCCAATACTGTTATCGAGTTCTCCCTGGATAACCCGCATCTAGGGCAACTTCAGGTCTCGAACCACTTTAGAAAACAAGGCCAGATCGAGCTCAGCGCTAGCGGCGTCAGAAATGTCTGGCTTTACGAGAATATGCAAACCGTTGCGTTGCGTATGCGAAAACAGGCCGAATTGCAGAAATTGGTATAATGCTTCGAAAGAAAGCTGCGGTTCAGAATAGCGCGTTCTGAGTTCTGCTATCGGACGGCAGTCGGCCCAGAGCGGCCGTAGTCCACAAACAGTACGTTCTGGTTTACAGTTGCATCCATGATTGATGAAACAACCCTTATTACTTATCTGGCAATCTTACTCGGATTTGTCATCATCCCTGGGCCAGCGGTTCTCCTCACTCTCGCGCGAGCGTCCACCTCTGGTACTCACGTCGGCATTGCCACTGGCTTGGGCATAGCCGTTGGAGATTTGATACACACTGTGCTGGCTGTTATTGGAATATCAGCCGTTGTGGTGGCTTCTGCGACCCTATTCACAATCGTGAAGTCTCTTGGTGCTGCCTATCTCATCTATTTGGGAATACGGGCAATCATTGAGAAAGTTGAACCCGACTACACGGATCGTAGGCACACGTTGACTGTGACGGTCGCGTTTCGTCAAGCAGTACTCGCTGAGATACTCAATCCAAAATCTGCGATGTTTTTCCTGGCATTCCTTCCACAGTTCGTGAAACCAGAGAATGGTGCTGTCTGGCTTCAACTGATCCAGCTTGGAATTCTTTTTGTCTTGATGGGGCTGCTATCCACGACGGTGGTGGCGGTAAGTGCCGGACGCATAGGAAGTTATTTACATAGAAATCCGCTAATCGCAAGATGGCAGGGCAAGTTTGTAGGTAGTATTTACTGCGCACTCGGACTGCGTGTTGCTTTGCAAGAGCGCTAGCGGCGAGCGTCAGCTTCGGGTTCTCTCCCGCGGTTCTTTATACTCCCATGTAATCGTGGACTCTCGGCCGATAGCCGCCTTACAGTTATTCAGAAATATTACTATCTATAGCTTGGGGCGGAAGTACTTCTGAATGTCCTTCGTCATACAATCTCAGTACGTTCAGTGCTCCGTACCGTGGGTTCCATGCCAATTCCTTAATGGCCTTCGAGGAGTCGTAAACTCGATCAATCGCTTCTGGCAACTCCCAGCCCCTATTGGCGAAATCGGCAAAAATTGAAGAGCAACAAGAGCGGATTACAGATTTAGCATCATGTTTAAGTTCTTTGCAATCCGTTCGCATAAAGGGTGTCTTGCCGGACAATATATAGCGGCGAAACACAGAACCTTCGGTTAGCATGGCCAGTTCATGGCCTCTTGCGACATCACGAGCGTCAACTCCACGGTGCATTCTGTATATAGACATCTGTGGTGCGGGTTCGGGGAAACACTTTGACAATCTTAGAACAACAACACTAAAGTTTTCACAAGCTTCACTTTGCAGAAGGTTTTCAGCTTCGAGTTTCGTTTTGTGGTAAATCGTGACAGGTTCAGGAGTGGTGTACTCATTGATCCAGGCAGCCGCATCTCTATTATCAGTAACCGAACCATACAGAGCAGTTGTGCTGGTGAAAACCAGTTTTTTTACCCCACTAAACTTTGCTAATTCTGCGATTCGAGCGGTCGCATCGACGTTAATAATTTGAAATTGCTTGTCACTAACCCGACCAACGTGTGGTGCGTGAAGCGCAGCTGCATGAATGACAGAATTCGCTCCATAAAAAGAGCGTTTAAGAAAATCGGCATCACGAATGTCACCAACGTTTGAAGTGGAGGATGCCGGTGACTGATCTATGCCTACCACCTCATGTTGCTGGCAAAGTGTGAAGTGAATAGCTCTACCTACACGCCCACTGGTACCAGTCACCACCACCTTCATCTAATCCGCTCCCGAATTCATTGGGTATAGCATATCGTATGAAAGCCAAGGGCACTTTACAGCGGCTCGGTATACTGCCATGTAACCGAGAACTTCCGGCCCGGAGCCGTCATTCGGCTTGCTTCGTACCTTGATGAAACAGCATGCGCCATTTAGTGTCGACGAGCTTCCACACTGTGCTTCTCAATGTCCATCGCAGTAGTTCGCCTTGCCGTTCTAACAATTTGTATGTAGCCAGAATATGACCGTCACCAAGCTGAACGATTTGATAATTTTGTATGTCGTAGTCGGCAACCGCTATGCTGTTGGTTACGGACATAAGAATTTCGGCTTTGTCAAAGATTCTTCCGGACTTTCCGAATTCGCGAAAATCATCGCAAAGCAATGCGCCTAGTTGCTCAGCTGATGACCGAACAGTTTCGTCTAGATGTTGCTTCTCGATATTGAGCATTAGCTGTAGGGATGACATTGAAACCTCAGGATTGCCTATGTGTAGGGTGATATCGCTAGTCAAGCCGACTGTCTGCAGTGGGCACTCTCCATCTATTCGCTATACTCCCATGTTACCGGGGACAATCGGCCAAAAGCCGCCATAGTCCATGTTTCTTCGCCACCAACTTTCAGCCCATAGAAGATGTTCGCAATCAGATTTTCTCAGATATCTATTGCACCTTTCCAACAACCTATTTTATAGAAGTATGAAGAATTGATATTCACAGGGATTTGCCATCAATGATAATCATTGTCCGGAAGGCATTGGTCCCAGTAAGGCACATCCCTAAAACGGTTCAGTAAAAAATCGACAAATGCTCTAACTCGTTGAGAAAGGTGTCGTGTTTGGGGGTAAATGGCATATGCGTTTAGATCAGTACGTTGATAATCATTCAGTACCGGTACCAATGTACCTTGCTCTAGTTCTTTGAAGACAATAAACGACGGCAGCTGCACAATCCCCAGATTATCTACTGCGGCACAACGCAAAAACTCGCCGCTACTCGCATGCAAGTAAGTTCGAATTTTTGTCGTGATAGTTTTACCTTGGGTATCCTGAAACAACCACTGATCATTGTCAGCCAATAGGTTGTAGTTCAAACAGTGGTGATGGATTAAATCGTCTGGGGTTTCCGGTGTGCCGTTTTCGTCTAAATACCTCGGACTCGCACACAGGATGTGCCGTATCGGCGCCAGACGTCGTGCAATTAGACTGGAATCCGGCAATTTAGCGATACGAATTGCTAAATCAAAGCCTTCTTGCATCAAATCAACAGAACGATCGTTGAAATCCAAGTCAAATTCGATTTCCGGGTACAGCCTCAAAAACTCATTGATGGCCGGTCCCATATGCATCAAACCAAAAGTGGACGGTAGCGCAACTTTGAGACCGCCCTTAAGTGTCCTGTGAACCTGTGAGGTTGCAAGTTCCGCCTCCACGACGTCTTCGAGTATTCGGACAGATTGTTTATAAAATGCACGCCCCGTGTCGGTCAGATTCATGCGTCTTGTTGTTCGATGAAAGAGCTCGACCCCCAAATGCGCCTCTAACTCCTTCAAGCGTCGACTGACAACGGACTTCGCAACCCCCGTTTGCTCCGCCGCACCACTGATGCTGCCTGTCTCAACGACGCGGTTGAAAACACTCATATTTTCAAATCGATCCACTATTTTGCGCCCTATTGTTGCGATTACACGAATAGATATTTCTTAGTTTGCTAGTTTATTCTTTTAACAGCAACAATATAATTTGAGTCTCTTTATTTCAAACCTCCCATGGAGACTGAGTATGGACATGAAAACGCGCGCAGTAGCCCTGTTAGCCGCAACTTTGCTGTTATCCACCGGCCCCGGCTATTCCAATGAGCCGGTCTGGGATGGGAATAAGGTCGAACTCGTATCAGTTGAACTCGATGACGGGGTTTTTGCTTACTATCCGAGTGACGCCAAGGAATTGGAATCTCAAGGCAAACCTGTCGCCACCAGCGGAGGTTTTATTATTGGAGACAAGGGTGTATTGCTCATAGATACCATGCTGAATGAGCGATTAAATACACAAGTTCAGAATTTAGTGAATGCTCAGACGAACAAACCTATTGTCTATGCAGTTAACACCAGCTTTCATGGTGATCATTCTTACGGAAACATGTATCTGCCAGAAGAGACTACGATCATCCAGCACAACGTGACAAAAGCCTATATTGATCAGCACTTTAAGGCAGACACGAGTTTCATGATTCAAAATTTTGGTAAAGGCCGAGGTATCGAGGAAATCGAACCCGTCACAGGTGATATCTTGGTAACCACAGGCGGAAAGATTACGGTCGATTTAGGCAGTAA
>JBGCEH010000046.1:0-14476 GCA_045106195.1 Granulosicoccus sp. | reverse complement strand
TGCACCAACAGACCATCGCTCCGTACAGAACCTGCGGACACCGTATCCTTATCTGCCCACGTCAGAGGCACTGTCGCTATCGTCGTCAATGATAAGAGAGTGGTTAGCATTGAAAGCCTATCGTGGCGTTGCGCTGTCTGGGGATGTGTCAGATTCCTTTGTTGTCCGGAAGAAATCCTGTTGAAAGGTGAATCAGGTGATGTGGGTGAGCCACTGACCGTCCTTCATATCATTGGTGGGCTGCAGAAAGGCGGTGGTGCAGAAGAGATTCTGTATAGACTTGTAATAGAAAACAAGCACAACAGGCACGTTGTCATGTCTCTTGGGGATGAGGGCCATTACGGCCCTGAACTGGCAAGGCGAGGTGTTGAAGTAGTGGCGATTGATCTGAGAAAACGGTTGGCAGCACTGTTAAAGTTATTCACTATTTTTTCGGAAATAAAGCGAATAGCGCCTGATGTTGTGCAAACGTGGATGTATTATTCAGATCTCATAGGGGGTGTTTGTGCGCGTTTGGCCGGTGTCCCTAATGTGGTGTGGGGGATCCACAACAGCACGCTGGATGCAGAAGCCTCATCGTTTTCATCACGATGTTTTGCACGACTGTCTGCTGTGGCGTCAAAACGCGTACCCAGAAAAATTATTTCGTGCTCAAGGGTTGGGGTCCGCGTGCACACAGCGCTAGGATATGCATCCGATAAGTTATCCGTTGTGCACAATGGGTATGACTTGTCTGAATTCTCAGATCATGCCGCATCAGCGCCATCCTACGGAATTCCTGCATCGACCTTGTTACGAGATGAATTCAATATTAGCAATCAGACGGTTTGTCTGGGGATGGTTGCCCGATTTGATCCGCAGAAAGATCATGAGAATCTTCTGTCCGGTCTATCAGAATTAAGGCGTCTGGGGCATGAAGACTGGGTGTGTTTTCTTTTTGGCAAAGATGTCAGCGAAAATGCCACGTTGAGCGATCTGGTTAACAAATATGGGCTTCAAGAAAAAGTCGTGTGTTACGGCTTGTCGGAAACCATTGCTGCACATGTGAGGCAACTCGATCTAACCGTGTTGTCCAGTCGATTCGGCGAAGCATTCCCCAATGTGCTTAACGAGGCTATGGCCTCTAAGGTTCCCTGTGTCACCACTGACGTGGGTGATTCCAGCGTGATTGTCAGTGATTGCGGCTGGACAGTGCCGGTTTCCGATCCGAATGCACTTGGTTCGGCCATAGCAGCTGCCATTTCAGAATTGCAGGACTTGCCAGAGCAATGGGAGAAAAGGCGTAACCGTTGTCGTGAGCATATCGAGAGCAATTTTGCGATAGGCGTTATGTCAGAGGCCTATGAAGCTGTCTGGAGGGGTTGATCCAAACACAATATTCATCAGGGTGTCAGTTTAACGTTGCATAGCGTGAAATTCTCTTGTTGGCAAGAGCTATAAACCTTGACTAGTGTTGGAAGCCAACAGAGGTAGATGTGTAAAACTTACGACACAGAATGTGACGGGGTTCAGTAATAATGGGTTCTGTTAAGTCGACTCCAAATGCCGGCACTATATATCATGGTCTATGTTATATGAACTACGTCGATGTTCATGCTGACGAAGTGCTGTTTAGATGAACTATTATTCCACCCGATGGCTGTTGGGCCTAATGCCGCAAAAAAACTGTCCATCTGGCAATGGATAAGATTGATACTTGTCGCACCGAATCGATGGATAAGCTCTGCTTTGGGTTTGATGCCACGGCATTAATGAATAATACCGTGTTGTGGAATACCGTCGATCGCCACCATAACAAGTGTTAAACTAACCACAAAGTAATGAATTGAAATGACGTGTGTATAGACCTTGACGATGCTAGTTCACCTAATTCTGGTCGCGGCCCTTTCGGGGGCGATTTGCGCATGCCTGGTGCAGCCATTGTCTGCGCTTGCCAGACGCATTGGACTGGTTGACAGGCCAGATTTCCGTAAATTTCATTCTGGAGACGTGCCCATCATAGGCGGGTTGGCCATGTACCTTTCCGTTCTGGCCACCACTGTCGCTGTGCATCCAACCTGGTGGTCACTGTCGCCGCTGGTTGTTGGCTCAGGATTGGTTCTTATGGGAGTGCTGGACGACAGATTTTCCTTGAGCTATATATTCAGACTTCTACTGCAGATAATTACAGCGCTGTGCATGGTGTACGTGGGGCAAATTGGCATTGAGTCCATCGGGAATATCACAGGATACGGCCCTGTTGTTATCGGAGGTACATTTTCAATTGTATTTACAGTGGTTTGCACAGTAGGTGTCATTAACTCCATCAACATGATTGATGGTGTCGATGGGTTGGCCGGTGTCATCATTTCCATTACATTGATGCCCCTTGCGTATTTTGCGTGGCGGGTTGGCGATACAAAATCTGTCATGTTAATGGCGAGTTTCCTGGCGGCGTTAGCAGTGTTTCTTTATTTCAACTCACGTTTTTTCCGCCCCAGGGCCGTAATTTTCATGGGTGACGCCGGCAGCATGTTGTTCGGATTGCTTCTGGTCTGGTACTTTATACGCTTGACTCAGGGTGACAACCCGCCTTTGTCTCCGGTGGCCGCAGGCTGGATATTCGGATTACCCTTGGTAGATACTATCTCGGTTCTGGTCGGGCGCATTCTCGACAAACAATCCCCTCTCAAACCAGATCGAAATCACTTTCATCATCGTTTGATGTCTGTTGGTTTGTCAGCAAACCACACAGTGCTGCTCATGGGATTTTTTCAATGTGGATTTGTAGTGGTTGGAATCATCTGTAATGAAATACCCAAGCTGGAACCACTACTGTTCTGGCTCTTCACAATAATTGTCGTCATGCATCACTTTTTCACACCTCTGGTTCTTGAAAGGATCGCCACGGATTTCAAGCGCCGACTTGCCGCTCGTAAGAGAAAGGCAGCCCAACAAGAAGCAATTACTAAAGCCTGAATTCCAAATCCACCCTGCAACTCGCGCTACAATTGCGTCCATTGCAAGTCGTGATCGGCGCATTGAGTAATCAAGTAGTGCGATCATACCTAGCTAGCGCGTTGCGTCAATCTTTCCCGGCTTAAACTATGTGTGGGATCAGTGGCATACTTTCTGTGGGGCAAACTGAGGAAAACTCACGACGAATTTGTGAGGAAATGTCGTACCTGTTGCGTCATCGCGGTCCTGATGACTCAGGTGTCTGGACAGATGCTCGAGGTGTAGGTCTTGGCCATGCGCGGTTGTCCATTGTCGATCTAAGCAATGCCGGAAAACAGCCCATGTCGTCGAACAGCGGCCGTTATGTTGTCTGTTACAACGGCGAGATCTACAACTTCAGAGAGCTACAAGTTCAATTGTCCGCTGCAGGTGTTGAGTTATCGGGACATTCTGACACCGAAACGCTGGTTGAGTGTATAGAAGAATTTGGACTCGATTGGACCATAAAACGATCTCACGGTATGTTTGCATTTGCTCTTTGGGACAGAGACGAACGCCAATTGACGCTGGTGCGGGACCGATTTGGTGAAAAACCACTTTACTATGGGCTCATCGGTCAGGATCTTGTATTTGTTTCAGAATTAAAAGCTGTCAGAGCGCATTCCGGATTCTCTTCGGATATCGATAAACAAGCGCTTAGTGGGTTTATGAAATATGGCTATGTAGCTGGGGCTGATTGCATTTATTCGGGTTTTAAAAAGCTTCCTGCTGCCAGTATCGTTTTGGGAGCTGATGCCCGGGAATTGTTCGATTGCAGACCTCGGGTGTATTGGAATGCAGAAATCACCGCTACTGGAGAGCCAAAATCAGTAGCGGATCTTGAGGGGATACTTACCGATGTTGTCGGTAAGCAAATGCTGGCGGATGTACCAATAGGCAGTTTCCTTTCGGGAGGCGTAGATTCCAGCCTGGTTACTGCGTTGATGCAGAAACAATCTGCCAGAGCGGTGGATACCTTTACCATCGGATTCAAGGATCCTGCATACGATGAATCTGTGTACGCAAAGGACGTATCAAGGCATTTAGGTACCAGGCATACTGAGTGGATAATCGATGAACAGGATATCCAGAATCTGATCCCTGATATTGCAGGAATATACGATGAGCCGTTTGCTGATTCATCGCTGTTACCAACGACGTTACTGAGCAGGTTGACGCGGCAGTCTGTCACCGTCTGCCTGTCGGGTGACGGTGGAGATGAGCTGTTTTACGGTTATCCCCGGTATGCATGGATGGAAAAAATCAATCGCCGACTATGCGGATTACCACGTCCCGTCAGAAAGAGCGCTATCAGTCTTATCGGTTTATGTTCTCCAGAAACGTGGCAACGAGCCTACGAGAAGGTGAGTAGATTTTCACCGGTCAAGGTGACTGACCTTGATCAGAAAGTTCAGTGGGTCTCTGATTTTCTTGGAGACAATGGAGCGGAACGGGCTTACGATCAGGTTATGTCGCATTGGCAAAACCCTGCATCTCTTGTGTTGGGTGGTGTGGATGTTGATCGAATGAGAGGCACCTTTAGTTCGCGTAGAAGTCTTGCTGAAAATCTCATGATGCATGATGCCAGAAACTACCTGATTGACGATTTGATGGTGAAGGTAGACAGGGCAGCCATGTCGTGTAGTCTGGAGTCACGTGCGCCGCTTCTTGATCATTCTGTATTTGAGTGCGCTATGTCAATGCCAGTGTCTGAGAAAATCAAAAATGGGCAAACGAAAGCGCCTTTACGTGAAATTCTCTATAAACACGTGCCGTCTAACTTGATAGAGCGACCCAAGAAAGGTTTTAGTGTTCCTCTTGAATCATGGATGCGTAATGAACTTCGCGATTGGGTTAATGACACTCTGGACTCTGACAAGATAAAGTCACAAGGGATCCTTAATCACGAATTGATCGAGAAATATCGTGTCGAGCATATGAAAGGTGTGGCTAATTGGCAGTACCTTCTCTGGGATGTGCTGGTATTTCAGGAATGGTATGAATGCTGGAACAAATAAATGAAGTAGACTCACAGGTATGCCCCTGAAACAGATCTCTCTCTCGTGTCTTCTCGCGTTTGCTGGCACCACATTGTTGGGTTGCTTTGACAAATCTCTTGCCATCGATGCTAACCCGGACAGATTTACTACTGTTCAGGAGCTGGAAGGCCGTGCTCTGCAGACTGACGAGAATGTACGAATATTTCCTGGTGCCGAGGGCTTTGGTACCTTGTCAAAAGGTGGTCGTGGCGGTCGCGTTTGTATTGTTACCAATACGAACGCCGAAGGCTCAGGGTCGCTCCGCGACTGTGCGGAGTCAAAAGGGCCTCGCGTTGTCGTGTTCAACACCGGTGGGACAATTGAAGTAGAGCGGCCCATCGTTATCGATGATCCATACATCTCAATCTATGGTCAGACAGCCACTGGGGATGGAATATTGATAAAGGGAAGCACTGACGCCGGCGAATCACCGTTTTCCATCCGTTCTCACGATGTGCTGGTTCAGCATTTGCGCCTGCGTCCCGGTACCGCTTATCACGAAACCTGTTGTCGCGATGCTGCAAGAGTGGGCTGGAAAGAGCCGTCGGTCGTCTACAACGTTGTACTGGATCACAACTCAATGTCTTGGGGGACTGATCAAATTGCCAGTACCTGGTATGACGTACATAATGTGACATTCAGCTACAACATTATCTCAGAAAGCCTTCATGACAATGGCTCAAATAAAGGAGGCCCTGCCGGAAGAGGGTTGCTACTAGGATCGGAGGGTGCCCACTCACTGTCTATTCACCATAATCTTTTCGCACACAGCTACCAGCGTAATCCTTTGCTGGTCACTAGTGGAACTGTCGATGTTGTTAATAATCTTGTATTTCATTGGGTCAGTCGTGGTGGGCAGCAAGAGTCTCGATTTGAAGGTCAAAAAGTAAACTGGGTTGGTAATCGATATATCGGCCTGGATAATTCCCAAACCAAATTTGGTCAAGGTTCTGCCTACAGCTGGGGGGATATATTGCTGACAGAAACCGAAGTGCCGATAGAGGGCACTGCGTACTTCTATGATAATTTGGGAAAAAACAGGAAGTGGGCCTGGCAAGACGAATGGGCTATTGCCAATACTGATTATCTCGAACGTTACGACCCCAAGCTCGGATATCATACGAGCGCAAGGTTTCCTGCGGAGCCTGTGTCAACTGTCCCAGCAAAATCTCTGGAAAAACTTCTTCCCGGCGTGGTCGGCGCCGTATTTCCGAAGCGCGATAGTGTTGATAAGAGAATCGTGAAAGAGTTGGCCGAGCGAAGAGGTTTTATGCCTAACTGCATCGAACCTGACGAAGCGGTGAGTGACAACCGTTGTAGATTGAATGTAGGAGGCTGGCCAACGATGGAAGCTGGTGAAGTCAGAATGGATACGGACGGCGATGGATTGCCCGATGACTGGGAGTCTGCTAACGGGCTTTCCCCAGAAAAAGCAGATTCGCAAGACGATGTGGATGGTGATGGTTATACAAATCTTGAGGCGTGGATTTTTGGATTGTAAGACAAACGCGCAGGATCAACGATCGCTTCTGTTTTTCCTTTATACCCTTGATGGGGGAGGTGCCGAGCGAGTTGCCTCTCAGCTGTCAAGTTTTTGGGCGTCCAATGAGGTTCAGGTGTCGCTGGTAACCATTACTGGTGCTAGCAGCAACGATTACCTTATAGATAGCCGTATCAATCGAATTACACTGGAATTGGACGGGACAGCGAAAACCCCTGTCGGGACCATAGTCAGCAACCTCAAGCGGATTATCGCGCTAAGACGGGTCATTCGGCAGAAGCAACCTGATGTTTTGCTGTCTTTCATAACCGAAGCAAATATCGTCGCCATATTCGCTGCATTCCTCACTGGCACGCGTGTTGTCGTGTCAGAAAGAGGTTTTGCACCCTACTCATCTGAGCGGAAAATCTGGCGTGTCATGCGCAAACTTGTCTACCGCTTCGCAGATAACGTTACCGTACAGACGTCGGTTGTCAAGGACTGGATAGTCGCTGAGTGTGCCGTGAAGCACATTAACATTGTTCCCAATACCGTAAAGCTGCCCTTACCTGCCGAAGAACCTGTACTTCAGCCGCAGTCTGTCTTGCCATCGAACCAGAAATTAATTCTGATGGTCGCCAGGCTTCAGGTTCTTAAGGGTATAGACAGGTTGATCTATGCTTTTGCCGATATTTGCAGCAAACATCCTGATTGGAGTGTCGTTGTGTGTGGCGCAGGACCAGAGCGAGACAACCTTTCAGCGATGATTGAACGTTTGAATCTGGGGCATAGGGTATATCTCGTAGGAAAGGTCGGTAACGTTCAACAATGGTATGAAAGAGCTGATGTTTTTGCGTTGACCTCCAAGTCGGAGGGATTTCCCAATGCGCTGCTGGAGGCAATGGCCTGTGGATGCGCCCCCGTGAGTTTTGATTGTGAAGCCGGACCACGTGACATCGTCCGGGATGGCGTGGATGGTATTCTGGTAGCTGATCAGGACAATGAGGAATTAGCCAGTGCGCTGGACAGGTTAATGTCGAACGAGCTGCTACGCGCACAATTTTCGACCAGAGCGAAAGATGTGCTTGATAGATTTAACGGCGAGACAGTGATAGCGCAATGGGAGTCAATTTTGTGGCCGTAGACCTTTGCTGAAGTTTTCCTTCATAGGCTACCATTGAGGATATCCGGTCGTAGAGTGTATGGATCAAATTTGCGATCTGGTCCTGCGCCGTCTGCGCGAAGGTGAGCTTGAACGTCTGGAGCCTCGACGTAGTCGGGGATCAGAATAGCGATGGGATCGTGAATGAAGCTCCTTTTGAGGCGTCACTGAAAATACCCAGCCTAAAAATATAAACCACTGGGTGGTCTGAAGAATATTGTGAGAGAACATTGAGTACCAGACGAATACCATGAGTGGTAGCAATAGATCGTATCTGTTAAATGTTTTTACGAACAATGCATATGCCAGATAGCCCCATAAAGCCAAACCCACGACTCCGTAAAGATAGGTCCACGCTACTACCATATTGTGAGTGCCAATCTCCCAAGTCTCATCTACATAGTTGTAACCATGACCGATAACGAACTGTTCACCCGATTTGCTGAGTGCCACACTTGCCGCTTGCAATCGCGATTCGGTACTGGTGTCCTCATCACCTGCAAATTGATTGTCTAATCTATCTAGGAGGACGAGTGCGGTCCCTTGGCGGCCTGCATCGTAGGCCACATTGTCGATATACTGCATTACTGCCTGGAAGGACAGGCCAACACCCAGGAAGACACCGAGAATCCACAGTGGTATTCTGCGGGTGAACAGCAAAGGCAGGGTGATAAACAACAACGCTACTGCTCCTGAGCGCGATGCGGTTAACAATATTCCTGCAGCGCAAGCGAGAACTATGACGGTATAAACGTTTTTATTGACATGACGATATGCCATGAGAAGGGCGAGAATAACCATCTCTCCGGCAATATTAGGATTGAGCCAGAACCCTGTTATCCTGTTACTCAGATTTTCACGCCCAAGAAGTTCAGCCGTTTCAAAAATCTGGGGATAAGCAAAATTGGCTAGCAGCGTGATGGGGCATAAGATGGCAACGATGCCAATGAGTCTTGAATAATGTTCTGAAGGAACCCGGAACATGAGATAGGCCAGAGTGGGGGCAAGTGCGAACAGTTGCATTCGATCAATGGCTTCTACCTGGTAATTCTCTGGAAAATCAAGGATATGAACCCTCATGGCATTAAGAATGTGGACGAGCATAACCGCGATGCACCATTTGGCATAGGGTGTCATCAGGAACTTGGCGCTTTGTCTTATATCAGTGATGAAAAGAACAACAGCTGCGGCTATGAACAGCATGAAAAGCATTGGTGCATATGTGACTGACGTCTGATATTGGTCGTACCAATACGGCAGGTTCATGTAAAGCAAAAACAGTACTGACATGGAGACCGCTGTGTAGAGAGGTACTGACACCATACGGTTGAGATTGGAGGAATTCATAGACGTAGATATTCAGCGGAAAACTTCAACAGTAGAATTTTATTCGGAAATTTCAGGTTTGATTTTTCATTAATTGTGAAAATCAAGTGTCGAAACAGGTGTGAAAAAAGGTGATGCTTCTCGGTTTAAATGGACGTGCGATCATTCTCTAAACGTATGATGCAGCCTGCACAATTGATAGTAACCAGAAAATCAATTAACATAAAGCCGGATTTCAGGTTTCGGCTGAACAATTGCAGCACACATCGTTGACTTGTTAGTTTGCGGGCGTCTGCCTAGGCACGTTTACCGATACAACGAGACCGTTCGGGAGGGTGGTCTCAGCCAAGTATTGCAAAAGTTCCGGGCTGAGCCGAACCTGCAAATCGGTGTTGATCCGGTCTCGAATCTGCGGTTCTGGCTTATGTGATACAGCACACCGCGAGGCGTAAGAGACAAAAAGCTGCTAACGATAGGCCAAATTGCCTCAACCCCCAGAGCCCGAAGCAACTGGAGTTGTGATGGTTTGCCATCGTCATGCAAGGTCTGCAAGCGTATAAAATCAATGTCGCTCGGGCATCGTAATCCTGATCAAGTCGCCGTTTAAGATGTGGAGGACGAGAGTAGGAGGTGTGTTGGGGGCATACTCACCGAAATTGAATACTCTGGATGCTGGGTTTCTCAATACACGTTTTGTGTCGACACGCTCAAAGGTGTTGGCTGTGTATCAGCGAGCCTGGGCTCACCAGGTGTTGTAAAGTATCATCCTCCGGCCTGTACATTAGCAAGACGCTTGGTACCTGCGCTGATATTTTGAACGAGCTGGCACAACCTTATGACAATATCCTTGATCTGTTATGACTCTGAACTCTGATAGATCGATTTGCGGAGTGCTGTGGCAAGTCGGAAATTCATGACTACCAGTCATACCTGACCTTTGACGGTATCAAGTACATTTAGACGAAGGTATGCTACCCGTAAACCAGCACAATCGTTGAGCAAATTCACTAAGCCATGTTCACAAGTTCTAACAGGTCAGTTTTAGGAGAGTGACATACGCGTTTGTGGAACAACAGCAAACTGATCTCGACAAATGGGTCGTTAAATTTCCTGTCTGGCCAGTACGTCAGGGCAAGGTGTAATTTGCAAGAAATATTAATTGGAAAACTACGCAATGAAGTAAGACATTGGAGTGAGAAGTAATCAGGTTAAGCTTGACAAGGCTGGTACCACATTGAATCGGTTAACTGTCAGATAGTGTCTGAATTAAATCTGTACAGCCTATGTAAAGTCTGTGTTTTAAGCCATTCAAGGTGAATCCCGATACAGGATCCCTCTATAAGATAAGTGTCGGCTTCGCGGCCCCGTGAAGTCAGGTGGAACTCAACCCCTGTAATTCAAGGCGATTCGCCGTCCCGGTCTGCGTGCCCATGCTCTGATGCAAGGTAATTATAAGTTACTATAAAAATATTGGCGTATGTCATCCATAGATTCGCCAATACCAATCAGCCCGAATTATCGACAATATGTTTAAAAACGAAGATATCGACTCTCAAAGTGTACTTTGGTGGGTTTACACGCTCGCGGCTTGCCTTGCGCTGGCCTTGATGAGTTATCTGATGCCCTTGAATAGTTGGGATTTGCTGGGGCATCTGGGATCTGCGTTCGCGCTTGATAGAGGCGAAACCGACATGTCTTTGATGGCGCTATCATATGCTGAGGCTGCGTTGCACATGGATAAGGGCAGCTTCGATGAGCTTGTCAGTGGAAATGCTGAGCGCTTGGTCTGGTCTTCCGATCCTGAGTCGTTTCGGCAACTTTTACCGTTTTATGCACCGCGAATTCTTGTTACAGGGCCCGCGTTTCTGGCAAATGAGGCAGGAGTTTCGCCACTGTTAACCATGCGAGCGATGTCCTCTTTCTGGGCAGCCGCGGCGTTGTTGATCGGAGCCGTCGCCTTTAAATCCTTATTGCCAAAACATACCTGGCTTGTTGTGCCACTGATAGGGTTGTTTAGTGGACTGCTTGAAGTGGCCAGGTTCGAAGGCGCGGATGCGTTGGCTTGTTTTACATTTGTGACCTTTTGCTTTTTTTATATAAACGGCTCGCGTTGGGCATTACTCTTGATTGTTGTTATGCCCTTGACTCGATCTGATACAGTCATTATGTCTTGCCTTGCTACTGTCGTATGCTTCTTGACAATTCCAAGGGCGAGGGTCACTACCGTTGCTGCCGGTCTACTAGCAGCAGTAGTTTATTTTTCTGTTAATTCCTACTTCGAAAACTATGGCTGGGCGAAGCAGTTTTATGTGGTTAACATTCAGTATCTGACACACCCGGCAGACGCGAATGTCACAGTAACACTCGGAAATTACATTTCAGCATTGCTAAATGGCTTGATAACGCTGATATACGATAAAACGTTTATCGGTTTTTTGATTGTTGCTTTGCTGATATTGATTTTTGCAACTACTGGAATAATTAGATCAACAGCAAAGGCGTGGTTAGGCAGGTCAGATCAGATTTTGAGAATATACTGCCTTAGTCTTCTAAGTACATTGTTTTTGATTCTGCATTATTTTGCTTTTCCTCATGTTCTCACACGCTATTTCGCAGGAGAATACTTTATCTTGCTTCTTTGCGGGCTGGCCTTGCTAAAGCTGGAGCCTCAGGGCAACCGGTTATGAACACTTACTTCGCTGCCACTGTTTCCACATGACTGATGCCGTCCACCAGAGCTGGAAGAGCATACGCTAACTCGCTGTTTATCTCTCATCACCCATGAAAGAATATTTGTGACGGCCTCACTTTCATTTGATAGCCGAATCCTTAGGGGTTTGATGGTTCTGACCGTATTTGTTGCGCTAGGTCGCATAGCCGGTGCCGCCAAGGAAATCGTCGTGGCGTATCGATACGGTACCAGTGAGGCGCTCGACGTCTACACGCTTGCATTTGTGCTGGTGACCTGGGCTCCTGTCATTGCTCTCAGTTTGCTACAGTCCTCATTAGTACCAGCCCTGACGAGGCTTGACGATGCTGAAAACCGGCGATTCTGCAAAGAGCTGACAGGATTAATTGCAATTGTCGGGCTGGTAGCATCGTTGGTTCTATGGGTCGCATTCCCATATCTGACATCATTGTTTGATTTGAGCTTTGCTGGCACTGCCATAGATGAATTTAATTGGGCGCTGACCGCCTTGACACCCATAATCGGGCTGATGTGCCTGAACGCGGTTTTCTCAATGCGACTGCTTGCTCACGAGCATCATTCAAATACGCTGCTTGAGGCCGTGCCTGCAATGGTTCTGTTGTCGTTCGTTCTGCTTTATCCAATGAAAGAGCCTAATCTGATGCCATTGGTGTATGGCACTGTAATTGGTGTTTTCACACACTTGGTAGTGCTTATTCTGGTTACGCGTCGCGTAGGATTGACCATAGGGGTGTCTTTTCAGTTTGTGCATGAACAATGGAAGCCGTTCAGGCAAGCCATTGGCACGTTACTGTTGGGTGCGGTGGCGATGAGTCTTGTTCTGCCTATCGATCAGCTCATGGCGGCTCAACTGGACACAGGTTCTGTATCGACGCTTTCCTACGCCACAAGGTTACTTACCCTCGCTATGGGATTGGCGATAACTGTACTGACACGGGCTCTGCTTCCCGTGCTGTCGGATGGCAATCTGGACGATTCGGCCCGCACGCTGCTAGCCCAGCGTTGGATGCTTATGCTGTTTGCCGGCGGATTATTGCTGGTGGGTGTTGGCTGGTTCGTCACGCCTGCTGCGGTCTCTATTTTATTTGAGCGCGGAGAATTTACCTCGATTGATTCTGAAAACGTGTCGCGTGCAGTTCGCCTTGGGCTGTTTCAAGTTCCCATACTTTTCGTTGGAACGGTGTTGGTGCAATTGTTCACGTCAATGCAGCGATATAAGGTTATTGTTGGAAGTAGTCTGGTAGCACTCAGTGCCAAGCTATCTACCGGTATACCCTTGGCAAATGCTTACGGTCTTGACGGCATAATGATCTCGACGGTGCTTATGTACGGCTGTACTTCCATTTACTTTATGTATTTTTTTAGTCGTCTCCGAAAAAATAAATAACGATATATTTTTCCGATCATCGGGTGCGTGGAGTTTTTCTATCCAAAACGAGAAGGTGTTTAGTGGTGAGTTGGTGTCTGCGTAACAATAGCTCTACAGCTTAGCCAGACTGTGTATCAGCCGCTCGTTCTTTTTTCGTCGATCAAAATGTAGTTTGGCGTATTCAACGCAACTATCTTTGTACTTTTCTGGCTGGATGTCGGTGAGGACTTTCGCCACGGAGTGTGTGTCGCCATAGTCAACCAGAAAACCATTCACACCTTGTGATACGGCTTCATTACAACCTGGAACATCATAGGCAACGACAGGAATTCCGCAGGCGTTTGCTTCCATGACGACAACCGGAAAGCCTTCGTGCTTTGATAGCAGTAACAGGACGTCGCAGTTTCGATAGTAATCAATGATGTTTCGCTGGAAGCCGTGGAACGTTATGGCATCACCGAATCTGGACGTAATTTCTTCAATCTGCTTGTTGGTCAGGGAGCTAGGGTTGTTTGGGTATACGTCGCCGACCAAATGCAATTTGTAGTCCTTACCCTGTTGATGCAGGCTGCTGAATACGTCAATAACGTCGTGAACACCTTTGTCGGCGATGAGCCTGCCAACGTAGAGCAGTTTGATTGACTCACCTGTTTTTCTGGACGAAGGTGTCAACTGTACGAAGTCGTCCAACGGAACGCCGATACCGTTCAGAACGATGTTCTTGTCTGTACCGATTTTGGCTTTTTCGAATCTGTTCATGAAAATGGATTGAGTGGCGACCGCTTGCAGAATGATTCTAAAAATGGGTTGAACGAATTTTTTACTGTGTAGAAATGATCCTAACCCCTCGATAACCACAAGGTTGCGATGCCTTGAGAAAAGCAGGGAAGGGAAGGTCATAACTACGGTGGTTAGAAAATGAGTAATCGTTCGTAATTGGCCCTTGCTGGCTCGATAGAGTCGACGATGATGACGATTCATGGCTAAGGAATTTCTGATGAGTGACCTTGCCGGTATCGGTGATACCGTAGCACCGATTTGCTCGAGTGTTTGAGCTGCCAATATGTCATCAATAGGTGCAATACAATGCACATCATGCCCTTTTGAAATTAGCGCTTCAATGTATTCCAAACGAAAAATGAGAAGGGTACGTATTGAATTCTGCATTACACAGACTGGATATGATGCCGCTATCTCTTTGTTATTTGCGGGCATCTTGTTTTAAAGTACACTCATAAAGACCATGCCCGTAAGCATACATTAAGCTAAGCCTTAATTAGCCATTCGGCTGATATCGAAAGCATAGTCCTCGATATTCTGATATCCATCACCATTGATATCCAGCCTGGAGTCATCAAGCTGAGGGTTAAGACCGTGAGCGAGCTCCCAGTCGTCTGGAATCCCATCGTTATCT
>JBGCEH010000045.1:0-153961 GCA_045106195.1 Granulosicoccus sp. | reverse complement strand
CTTTGGCAGATCGACCCATCGAAGCACAAAGAGGGCACGTTAATTCATTCCCTCGGTGGGCCCTTGAAGAACAACCAAGACGGCGGCTCCTTTGTCTATCATATTGAAGACAATCAAGTTTATGTCGGCTACGTCGTCGCGCTTGGATACAAGAACCCTTATCTGAACCCCTTTGCTGAATTCCAGAAATTCAAAACCCATCCTGTAATGGCGGAATTGTTGGAGGGCGGAAAACGCATTTCATACGGTGCGCGCGCTATCACGCAGGGCGGTTGGCAATCCGTGCCACGCCTCTCTTTTCCTGGTGGTGCATTGATTGGCTGTTCGGCTGGTTTCGTGAACGTTCCGCGCATCAAGGGATCTCACAACGCCATGCTTACTGGCATGTTGGCAGCAGAGCATGTGGCAGAAGCCCTTGCGGGTGGTCGCGCCAATGATGAGTTGGTGTCCTACGAAAATGCTTGGCGCACAAGCGACGTGGGCAAAGATCTGAAGCCGGTTCGCAATGTGAAGCCCTTGGTCACCAAGCTCGGCCAAGTGGGCGGAACCATTGCTGGCGGCATCGAGATGTGGGTCAACACGCTTCTGGGTTCGTGGTCGCCATTGGGCACTATGCACCACAAGAAGGCTGACTATCAGGCTACGGAGAAGGAAAGCCTTCATAAGCCACTTCATTACGACAAGCCCGATGGTGTGCTGACCTTTGATCGTTCTTCGTCGGTGTTTTTGTCCAACACCAACCACGAAGAAGACCAGCCGAAACATTTGCAACTTCGCGACCCCGCTTTGCAAAAATCCTCAGAGTTTCAAGAATTTGCTGGCCTGTCGCGGCGCTATTGCCCGGTCGGAGTTTATGAATGGGTTGATGCCAAGGGCGATGCAGCGGAAGAAGGGGATCCAAACGCGGAATATGTCATCAACGCGCAAAACTGTGTTCACTGCAAAACCTGCGACATCAAGGATCCCAGCCAGAATATAACGTGGGTGGTGCCAGAAGGCGGCGGTGGACCCAATTACCCGAATATGTAAAACGTGCGTAGGGCAAACGCTGGCAGAGCTCGCCATATGATCTGCATATGGCGAGAATAGATCAAGCGCTATTCTGAATCTGCTTTAGGTGGTTTAGGTTTTACGACTCGAGGCGCACGTTTTGCCTTGGGCTTTTCATCTGATGCCGCAGAGGCTTTCGCTGGCGCTGCGGAAGCCGCTTTTTTTGCAACCTTCTTGGCAGCCGTGGCCCTTGGCTTCTTTACTGGAGCCTTTGCTGCATCGTCAACCACAGGGGCGGTTTTACGCGCTCGGGTTACCTTGGCAGGTTTTACTGCGCTGGCAGAGACATCTGCAGCCGGCTCTGCAGCTTTTGTTTTACGTGGCGCACGTGGCTTGCGCACAGGTGCTTCGCTCGGTGCGCTGGCCACTTGTGCTGTAGATCCCTCAGCCTTTGGAGGATGTGTTCCGGATCCGGGGTTCGCTTTTTCAACAGGCGGCTTTCGATCGACCACCGGCGCCGACTGAGCCTGAACGGGCGTTGACGGGACTGACGCTGGAGCGGACGCCTGGTTGGCGGTTTGCTCACCGGATTGAACCTGAACGTTCTGTTGCTCGTTGTTGACAGAACCCTCAGCCTGACGGTTCTGGCCCCGATTCTGATTACGGTTGTTGCGGTTCTGATTGCGCCCGCGGTTCTGATTGCGATTATTGCGATTCTGACGATTTCCTTCGCCCTGTCCTTGCCCCTGTGACTGGTTGGGATTTTGAGAACCGCCTTGACCATTCTGTTGACGATTGTTTCGTGAACTCGGGTTTGCATTTCGCGGCTGTCTTGCTTGCGCATTACGCCCCTGACCACGATTACCTGATTGCCCGGCATTGCGCTGATTACCGCGACCTTTGCCACGATTACCATTGTTGCCACGACCTCCAGCGCCCATAACCAGACTACCGACCTGATAGGGGTCTTCCATACCGATCAGGTTGCTGTCAGATGGAAAGCGGTTATTTACGTTGAAATGGTCGCGGTTTCCAAAATTGTCATCATCGTATTCGATGGCCGTGGACACTTCGGGAAGCGCACGGTTACCAATATTATCCATTTCCTCCGTTATTTCGCGAGGAGGTCGCAACGCACGATTACCTTTTTCTATGCGGTTACCGATATTGTCGTCATCACCACGTCCGCGGTTTTGCTGTCGACCCTTACGCCTACCACGGTTTCGATTATTGTTGTTGCCACCACCCTCGGTGCGCTGAGCACCGCCTGACTGATTACGGCCGCGGCCCCGCCGTTGGCCGCCTCGACGGGCACCACCTTCCCCGCCCGACTCATTTCGTGGCTGGCCACCGCCAGACGATTGGGAAGAATTACCTGATCCGGATTGTGAATCCTGTAAATCGCTGTTCGTCATACGTCTAACTTCACCATGATTTGATCAACTGTTCATTCTTCTGAGCCGCGCAAGCTTCGCACGACAACAGGCTCCTACCATGCGCATGCAGGACTGAACACATTACGCGTAATTATTCTTGCTTGAGTTACCTGGCAACAAGCAGAACAGTTTGCCAGATGGCGCTGCAATATCCGTATGCAAACCTGCAACAAAAAAGTCCGGAAGTATGCGCCTTAATTCTCAAACCAAAGCCTGTGTACCGCAGCCCGGGCGCCGCGACATTCGCTTTACACGTCGCTGGCAGCATGACCGCACCGGCATAACCCCATGGCAGCCTGCCTCACTAACTCATTGAGGCACAGAACTGAAGCTATCAGTTCTCACCAGACTTGACTATTATGCACTACATTAGCATGATAAATGAAAATCCCTGCATAGCCCTTTTGTGTCACAGGTAGCTCAGCGCAGCCTTTCCCGTGCAACACAGACCAACGTTTCGCTCAAGTATACGCTAGCTTGCAACCGCCAGTATAACTCTCCTTTCCGTCATGCATCACAGCTAACGTGCCCGTCAGACAGATGGGCCTGCCGTGTGCTTTGTTACCTTCGCTTTCCTTTTATCCGTCATAACAGCACCCCATATCCGTGAAAACAGAATCCTTAGCCAATTGGCAACTGGAATGGTTTGGCAACATCCGGGCCGATATCCTTGCAGGACTCGTCGTGGCCCTTGCATTGATTCCAGAAGCCATCGCTTTTTCCATCATCGCAGGCGTTGATCCCAAAGTCGGGCTATATGCCTCTTTCTCCATTGCCGTTATCGTCGCCATTACAGGTGGCAGGCCGGGCATGATCTCGGCGGCAACCGCCGCCACAGCCGTGCTTATGGTGACTCTGGTCAAGGAACACGGCCTGCAGTACTTACTAGCTGCCACCATTCTCGCTGGCCTCATACAGATTTTGGCGGGGCTTCTAAAGCTGGGCTACGTTATGCGTTTTGTCTCCCGTTCAGTGATGACAGGCTTTGTCAATGCACTGGCTATACTGATTTTCATGGCGCAGCTCCCTGAGCTTATCAACATACCTAACCCGTTACTCACCTACGTTATGGTGGCCGCCGGTCTGGGCATTATCTATCTTTTGCCGCGACTCACCAGCGTCGTGCCCTCGCCTCTTGTCTGCATCATAGTACTTACCACAGTATCTCTCCTCATGGGTCTTGACGTGCGCAACGTGGGTGACATGGGCGAGCTTCCTGACTCTCTACCCATATTTTTGCTACCGGATATTCCGTTAACGTTCCAAACCCTGATGATTATCCTGCCCTACTCAGTAGCGGTAGCGGCGGTAGGACTTCTTGAATCATTGATGACAGCCTCGATCGTGGATGAGCTTACCGATACCCGTAGCGACAAGAACCGCGAATGCATTGGCCAGGGCATAGCGAACACGGCTACCGGATTTATCGGAGGGATGGCTGGGTGCGCCATGATCGGACAATCAATTATCAATGTAAAATCCGGCGGCCGGGGCCGGCTTTCGACGTTTTGTGCCGGTATCTTTCTGTTGCTCATGATCGTATTTCTGGGAGACTGGGTTAAGCAGATTCCCATGCCAGCGCTTGTCGCCATAATGATCATGGTCTCTATCGGGACATTTAGCTGGTCGTCGCTTGTCAATCTTCGCGATCATCCCCGAAGCTCTTCAATCGTCATGCTGGCAACGGTTATCGTCGTTGTCGCCACCCATAATCTGGCCATTGGCGTATTGGTGGGTGTGTTGTTCTCCGGTATTTTCTTCGCTTGGAAAATCTCGCAGATCTTCCGCGTTACCTCCAAACTCTCGGACGATGAGCGCAAGCGTACCTATCTGGTCGAAGGCCAGCTTTTCTTCGCCTCTAGTGATGAATTTACCGCTTCTTTCGATTTCAAGGAAGCGCTGGAAACCGTCGTCATTGACGTCAGTAACGCGCACATCTGGGATATCTCCAGTGTTCAGGCTCTGGACATGGTGGTATTGAAATTCAGACGGGAAGGCAGCGAGGTTGAAATCATAGGACTAAACGAGGCCAGTGAAACCATTGTCGATCAATTGGCAGTTCATGACAAACCTGGCGCCCTTGACGATATGATAGGCCACTGATTTCGGAAGATAGCTTGTGTCTAAACTAGTAGCAGTCATTGATGGTTCCATTTATTCGGCAAGCGTGTGCGAGCATGCTGCATGGATTTCAAATCGTGCCGGGAGCGAAGTCGATGTCATCCATGTCCTCGGACGACGCAATGTCTCCAGCGAACCGTCAAACCTTAGCGGCAGTATTGGTCTGGGTGCCAGGTCATCGCTGCTGGCCGAACTGGCCGAACTGGATGCACAGAAAGCCCGCCTGGCACAGAAACGCGGAAGGGCCATTCTGGACGACGCGGAGACCCTTCTCGGTTCACGAGGGGTCAAGGGTGTGCATACGCGCTTGCGCAACGGCGAAATTGTCGAGACGGTTCAGGAGGTCGAATGCGACCTGCTTGTTCTAGGCAAACGGGGCGAAGCCGCCGATTTCGATACCGGACACCTGGGGTCAAACCTTGAACGTGTGATTCGCTCAACCACCAAACCTGTACTGGTTGCATCACGAAGTTTCAAGCCGATAAACCGAGTTTTATTTGCATTTGATGGTGGCAAGAGTTCACTGAAAGCCATAGAGTTTCTGTCAAAATCTGCTCACTACAATGATCTGGACAGTCATGTACTGATGGTCGGCAGCGAAACCCCTGAACATCGGCGACAAGTCGAAGGGGCTGTTGCCACACTGAGTACCGGCGGGTTTTCGGCGACGGGCGCCATTCTGCAAGGTCAACCGGAAACCGTTATCACCGATCAGGTTGAGGCGCAGGGATTCGACCTTGTAGTAATGGGAGCTTATGGGCATTCACGTATCCGTAATCTGATTATCGGCTCCACAACAACAGAGATGATCCGTTCCTGCAAAGTGCCCGTTCTGTTGTTCCGGTAATTTGAAAAACGACGTATCAGACTACATAGTCTCAGTAACCTTGAATCAACCGCAGGCATCCCGTGAACGATCTTAAACAGCAACTGACTCCCAGCTGGAGTGCCGTCAACATCGGCATAGTGGTGGTGATGTTTCTTATCGCCTGGCCATTCGCCCTTGCCATGCTGGCGTACATAATATGGGGGAACAAGCTGGGCCTGGACCTAAGCCGCCCCATTACTCTCGGCATATTTGCACGCCGAATCGGCACTGCATGGAAAGCGGCTGTGGAATCCTTTAAAAACTCGTCTTCACGACTATAGATTCCAGGGCCCGAGCCGGACAGACCGGCTCGGCAGCCGTCAAGCCGTTGCCTGGTTGCGAGCAGCCAATGTGCGACCCAACACACTGGCGATACGTATTGTCTCTGTATTAACCTCAGTATCCGGCCGCTATATCTTCTTTAGGCGTCACATTCGTGCGCCCTTTTGAGATTTTGTCATGGCGGCCGACAGACAAGCATCCCAACCTTCGGTTATTGCTTCTGCACAGAACAGTAATTGCACGGTTATACCACGCGGAACCCTTGCCGCCAGCTCCCTGCACTTGCCTCTAGCAAGGTTTGTCCAGCGAAGATGAACGAAACCGACGCTATACAGAGAATCAAGGACATCTATCACGCTGTGAAAGAGTCCCCAAGACTGCTGTGTACCGCTTTTTTGTTGCTCTTTGCCATACCGACAATTTTTTACCTTGCCAACAGGATTAACTATCATTTTCAAGATGACAAAACATATCAAAAGGCAAATGCTGTTACACAACATGTGGGTGAGCGCATTAGTGTCATCAACACCGTGCTGGCGTCGATGGTCGGCCTGCACGATGTGTCCTCTGACCTTGACTACAACAAGCTTCTTCGCTTTTCCGATGACATTCTGAAAAATGCCCGTTACATAAAAAACCTCGGACGCTATGAAAAAATCACGCATGAACAACGTGATACGTTCGAATCGATAATGAGCCACAACGGCTACTCCGACTTCAGCATTGCCCGGATCAACGAAATCGGTCGCTTTTCCGCTCAAGATAAACAGGATACCTACTACCCAATATCCGTGGCGGGCCCTGTCTATGCCACTATTCCGGGACTGATCGGCACCGATTTTCGTGCACTTCCGGGATTCAGTGAAGCTATTGAGAACATGGAGATCAGTAACGCTTCAACCATTATCGAACTACCTGATGCCTGGCCACTGAAGGGCGATCTCATTGCTTTACGTCCCATAGCTAGGAAAGACAGCTCGGAACCCGCCTCGCACACCGCGTCGCAAACGGGTTTGGACGCCGATGCTGGTGGCTTCTGGCTGACACTTAATCTCGAGCGGATGTTTAGTGGACTGACAAAGATCGTCACGCACTTTGATATCTCCATCAACCTTGTTAATGCCAATGGCAGCGAGCCGGTCTATTCTGCGCGGAACCGTTCCGGGCAAACGCTGTTTCTGACCTGGTTGTATCCGAAAAAATCGGTTGAGGAGGTCTGGACCATATCCTCCAGCACGAAGCTTGTCATCACACTTGAGCGCTCTGTAGGCCTTACCCTGATAACACTGGTGTTTACGATCGCTTCCACATTTCTTGTCATTCTGATCTCGTGCTCTTACACCAAGCACGTTGTAGACCGGCGGCAAAGTGAAATTGAACATATTGAAGGGTTGCAAAACCTGTTCAGAGAACGCGAGAAAGCGGAGAAAACGCTCAACTCGGTCCAGGATGCGATTATAACTCTCGACGCAGAGCTGCGCATTGTGCACATAAACCCTGCCGCCGTTATCCAGTTCAACACACGTGCATCAGCTATCGTTGGCCAACCCATTCAGTCTCTGGCGCAATTTCACAGGGCAACCGACGACACCAGGCTCCTCAATCTCGACAGCGAATTGCGCAACGTAACTCACAACAGCAAAAAAGAACTCGATGTTATTCCTGCCGGCCACGTTGATGAGGACTTCGTGCTGCGTATGAGTCTTTCCAGTTCGCGTGATCATGAGGGCGTGGTTACGGGTCACGTCATGGTGCTGCGAGATATCAGCCACGAACGCCGCCTGACCCGCAAGCTTGCGTACCAGGCCAACTACGATGCCCTTACCGGGTGTACCAATCGATATTTCTTTGAGCAATCGCTGGAACGATTAATCGAGGAGATGCCATCTACAGGTCTTACCCATACACTTTGCTATATGGACCTTGACCAGTTCAAGATTGTCAACGATACCTGCGGTCATCGCGCCGGAGACCAGTTGCTGATAGAGCTCACTAAAAGTTTGCAATTGATGATTCGTGATCAGGATATCCTTTCAAGACTGGGTGGCGATGAGTTTGGCCTGATACTGGTTGGTGTGGACAAAGAGGCAGCCACAGCGGTCGCTACACGTATCTATGAATTTTTTCAGAAATACATATTTACGCATCAAGGCAATACATTTTCCATCACGGCGAGTATTGGTGTAGTCCATATCGATACACTGTGCGCCAATAGCAAGGACGTTATGGCAGCGGCGGATATAGCATGCTACGAAGCGAAAGACAGTGGACGAAACAGCATGTCTATCTATTCTGAAAATGATGAGGGTATGACTGAACGCTCAGAGGAGCTGAACTGGTTACCCCGATTACAGACGGCGCTCCATAACAATGAGTTCAGACTTCATGTACAAGCGGTGGCCAGTCTGACTCCCGCCAGGGATGAACCGCTTGTGACACATTTTGAGTTTCTGCTCCGATTGGCTGATAAGGATGGATTGGAGGTCACGCCCTGGCAATTCATTCAGGCAGCTGAACGTTACGATCTGATGCGGGACATTGATCGCTGGGTCATCCGCAACGCATTGCAAAACGTGGCGCAGCAATCCACGGGCCCCGGAAGCAACTGTAGCTTCTCGATCAATTTATCGGGACAGTCTGCGGCTGACCCTACACTGAAATCATTCATCCAGAATCAATTTCAAGTACATAAGGTTGATCCATCAAGGATCTGGTTTGAATTGACCGAAACCGCTGCAATTTCGCACTTTTCTGTGGCAGTTGATCTTATCAAAAGCATCAGGACTACGGGCGCGAAGGTTGCGCTGGATGATTTCGGATCGGGCCTTAGCTCCTTCGGGTACCTGAAAAACCTGCCTGTCGATATCATCAAAATCGACGGCCAGTTCGTCAAGGAAATCGTCAGGAATCCGATTGATCGCGAAATGGTACGCGCCATACATCGTGTAGGCGAATCGATGAACATAGAAACCGTGGCCGAGTTCGTGGAAGATCTTGCAACCGTTGAAGAGCTCAGGCGAATTGGCGTCAATTACGCACAGGGTTACTACATCGGCCGACCAGCACCGGTCGATCAGGCCATTGCATCGCTGACTAACAAGCCCAAGGCCGCCTGAGCGTGAACCGCAAGTCCGGCAAGCGAGTGACGTCAGGGCAGACTGCGCATGGTATCGGGTAGCCATGTGGCCAGTTCAGGCACGGCTATCAGGACGAACACCATTAGCACCATGATCATGAACATGGGTAAGGCTGCTCGGGCGATGTAGCCCATGTCGTGGTTTGTCATACCTTGCAGGACGAACAGGTTGAATCCGATCGGCGGTGTTATCTGAGCCATTTCAACCGCGACGACAACGAATATTCCAAACCAGATGACATCAATACCCGCTTGCCTGATCATGGGCTCCACAACGGCCATCGTTAATACAACCGATGATATTCCATCGAGAAAACAGCCCAGAACAATATAAAAAACCAGCAGAGCCATGAGTAGTTCAAATTGCGACAAGTCCAGATGACCGATGAAATCGGCTAATGCCCTTGGCAAACCCGTAAAACCCATGGACAGGGACAGAAAGGCGGCCCCCGCAAGGATCAGGGCAATCATTGCCGACGTACGCGTCGCCCCCATCAGGCTGGCGGTAAACGTTTTCCAGCTTAGGGAACGTTGTACCGCTGCAAGAATCAAGGCACCAATCACACCGAACGCTGCAGCTTCGGTCGCGGTAGCAATACCCGCATACATCGATCCGATAACCAGCAAGATCAGCAGTATTACAGGAATCAGATACCGGCTGTTCTTCACTTTTTCCAGAAAACTCATGGAAGGCTCTGGCTCGGGATCAAACGACTTTGACAGTTTACTCATTATCGCAATGTAGGCCATAAACATCAGTGCCAGCACAAGCCCGGGAAGTACGCCTGCCAAAAACAGCTTTCGAATGCTTTCGTTGATCGTCACCCCATACACAATAAGTGTAAGAGAAGGTGGAATCATCAGACCGAGAGTGGCAGCGCCAGCCAATGTGCCGATGACCATTTTTTCGGGGTAACGACGTTTTCTTAATTCGGGAATGGACATCTTACCCACAGTTGTCAGCGTGGCAGCAGATGAGCCCGACACCGCAGCAAAAACTGCGCAGCCCACGACATTCGTGTGCACCAGACCACCCGGCAACCGCGCCAGCCAGGGCGATAGCCCCCGAAACATATCCTGAGACAAGCGGGTTCGATAAAGAATCTCACCCATCCATATAAACAACGGCAATGCGGTCAGAGTCCATGATGAGGAGGCCGACCAGATGGTCGTGATCATGGCGTCCCCGGGGGGACGCGAGGTAAACAGTGTCATGCCGACAAAGGCCACTCCAAGCAAGGCCAGACCCACCCATACGCCCGTCCCCAGCAGCGTGAACAGAACGAATAGAAAGATACCAATGGCCGCGAATTCCTGCATATCCCCTATCCGATGATTTAGTGGTGTGCGACCACGTCAGAGACGATGGCATGTTTTCTGAGAACGATCAGTCTCAACACGTTGTCGCAGAAACAGATAGCTAGCAACACCGCACCGATACTCATACCCAACTGTGGAATCCAGAGCGGCGTGGCATCCTGGCCCTGACTGATATCGTGGAACTTGTGCGACCATACGGTCGCTTTTACGGCGTACCAGGCAAGATAGCAAGCTGCGGCAGCGCCGACCGTAAAACACCATACTTCCAGCGCATACCGGAAGCGCCCCGCCGCATTGAGCAACAGACTGACCCTGATATGTGCGCCTCTGTTCAGCGCGTGAGCGAAAGCCAGAAACGAGGCAGCGGCCATACAATAGCCAGCATAATCAGGTGCTCCACTGAATACCTGCCCCGTCCATCTTGCCATCATCTGTATGACAATCAGCAGCAAGATGGCAACCAGAAACAGCGCTGCCAGAACACCACCCGCGGTGTAGACACCATCCAGAAAACGGCAGAACCTGTCGTAGGCCTTCATAAAGGGGCTCCTATAACAAACAATCCGAGATAAACCCGGATTGTCTTTTCGCTAATGCACGTATCAGGGAACTCCCTGAATATGGACCGAAACCTACTTTGAGGCGCTATACGCTTCCATGATGGCCTTGCCTTCATCACCTGCAGCTTCCAGCCACTCGGCCGTCATTGTCTCACCGATCACTTTCAGTTCCTCAACCAGAGCATCGCCTGCTGGTCCGACACTCATGCCGCCCTCGGCAAGACCAGCCATGGTAAACCCGGTGTATTCACGTGAGCGCCATGTACCTGCGTATTCAGCCAGTTGAGCACAACCTCTTATGACGCCCTTGTGAGCATCACTTGTATCATTCCAGACATCCTTGTTTACCATGACATAGTTGTACGGAAGCCATGCGTTTACCTCATAGAAGTGAGTCAGGCTTTCCCAGACTTTTCGGTCGTAGCCGGTCGCACCCGATGAGACCATTGATTCTGCAACACCGGTTGCGAATGCCTGAGAAATTTCAGCAGCTTCGATAGTGACCGGAAGCATGCCTGTTAGCTCTGCCAGACGTGCCGTCGCATTGTTGTATGATCGAAACTTGATGCCTTTCATGTCAGCAACCGAGTTAACCTCTTTCTTGAAATACAAGCCCTGCGGCGGCCACGGCACGGCATACAGCATGACAAGGTTCTGCTCGTCCAACAGCGCTTCCATGGTGGGCTTTGCAGCTGCAAAGAGGCGCGCACTGTCGTCGAAGGAGGTTGCAAGGAACGGAATGGAGTCGAATCCGAAGACCGCATTCTCATTCTGGTGCCCGGACATCAAACGTTCACCGATTTGCGCCTGTCCTGTCTGAATGGCGCGCTTGATGTCGCCTCCCTTGAACAAAGAACCACTGGGATGCGTGACGATTTCTATCTCGCCGACGGTGCCACTGGTGACACATTCAGCAAACTGCTGGCCAGTTTCAGAATGAAAATTGGTTGCAGAATAGGCCATAGGCATATCCCATTTCTCAGCTTGGGCGCTACCCGCGACACAAACGCCAGCTAAGGCCAAACTGACTGCAAGACTGGAAGTTACTCGTGAATGGTGCATGTTATCGGATTCCTTCAGGATTGATTAGCCAGCGTCGGAGATCTGCCGACACATATCCCTATCCTACCTGTGAATAGCCGACAAAGGAACTGATGCACCAGAGCTTTTTCGTGAGCAAATCAGCTGAAGCGATCAGGACGATAGGCTTCCAGACCCTCAGGGGTACGCTCTCGACAGATAAGCTCAGCGATAAGGCGACCTGTTTTGGGGCCACCCGTCAGACCGATATGATGGTGACCGAATGCGGTGTAGACGCCTGTTGTTCCAATCTCGCCAATAAACGGGAGGCTATCCGCCGGCGCCGGACGATGCCCCATCCATTCGACCGCCTCGGAATAGCCCAGATCAGGAAAAGTGCGCTTGACATGGCGCATTAGTAAATCGATGGGTTCACTGGACGGACCGGCATCCAGACCACCCAACTCGACGATACCCGCACAACGCATTCCATCATGCATGGGGGTTGCAACAAACTTTCCCGAAGCGATCATGGTAGGGGCCGTCACCTTTGTTGACGGGTTCTTGAAAATGACGTGATAGCCCCGTTCAGACTCCAGCGGGATGTTGAGACCGAAACGTTCGCAAAGTGGCTTTGACCAAACCCCTGTAGCGACCACAGCACTATTGCATTCGAAGGGTCCGTGGTCTGTAAGCACCGCCGTCACGCGTCCGTCCACCAGCGTAAAATCCTCTACTGCGCCCTGTACAATTGTTCCGCCCAGACTCTCGAAAACTCTGGCCAGCGACTTCACATACAAACCCGGGCTAGTTATGTGTCCGTGGTTTTTTACAATCGCCAGTACATCGATATCCGGCCCTAGTGCGGGTTCTTTTTCACGCACTTGCGCGCCCGTCAGAATCTCGGGTTCAAAACCATGTCGGCGTCTCAGTGACCATACGTAAGCGTCTGCCTTATAGTCAGACTTCGTACGATACGCAAACTGATAATCTGAAGGGTGCAGCCATTGGTCAGCCTCGGTATTACCAGACAGCTCCTGATGCTGGTCAACGCTATCACCGACGATAAACGCCAGATGCTCTGAGATTCGTTGCGTATCGGCATCGTTGGCATAACCAAGATAATGCCATAGCCAGGGTGCAATGCGTGGCAGATAAGACCAGCGCATGAACAATGGGAAATCCTTGTTCAGCAGTAAACCCGGTGCTTTTCGCACAAGGCCCGGGGTGGTCACAGGCACCATCGAACAGGATGCCAACACACCTGCATTGCCGTGGGACGTACCCTCGCCCGGAGCCTGTCTGTCGATGAGTGTGACTTTCACGCCAGCACGCGCCAGCCAGATACCGGTGGCCACACCAACAATACCGGCACCCACCACCATGCAGTGTTCAGAACTGACAGATTCTTTATTCATCGGCGTTTTGATTCGTTCAGGACCAGATGCCCGTATTCAGAATACGTCTCTCTGATCATTGTAAATAGCAGTGTGTTTGTGTATTGGCAGCGGTGCACGCCTTGCCTGAACTAAACACCTGATACAGTATCAGCATTGGTCGGTTGTTTACAGAGCCGGCCATAACCCAACCGTTCTTCAGCCGTAAAGGTTATCTGGAAAACTCATGAGTGATGCCGAGATTCAAACGCGACCGGCCCATCCGGAGACCATAGGTGTCATCATGCTCGACACCAGATTTCCGCGCTTTAACGGCGATATTGGAAATCCGGACACATGGCCATTCAACGTCATTCTTGAAGTGGTATCCGGTGCAAGTGCGCAGGCTGTCGTTGCGGCAACATCCGCACAGAATCTTCAACCCTTCATCGATGCAGGCGTCGAACTGCAAAACAAGGGAGTCAGCGGAATTACCACGAGCTGCGGTTTTCTGGCGCTTTTTCAACGCGATATCGCGCAACATCTTGACGTCCCTTTTCTGGCATCGTCACTCGTGCAGCTGCCATGGGTACAAGCCACCATGCCTGCAGGCAAACGCGTTGGCATCCTGACCATTAGCGCAAGCTCACTAACCCCGACACATTTAAAGGCTGCCGGCATTCATACGGAGGTTCCCATCCAGGGATGCGAAAACGGTAGAGAGTTTACCCGGGCTATTCTTGACGATAGCAACGTGATGGATCAGGTACTGTGTGAGCTTGACAACGTCAAGGCCGCGGTTGACTTCACGCAACGTGTTCCTGATCTGGGCGCGATCGTACTGGAGTGTACCAACATGGCACCCTACGCCAGTGCCATACAGCAGGCTACCAGTTTGCCAGTGTATTCCATCTACACATTGATTTGCTGGTTTCAGTCCGGGTTGGTGCATAAGCAATTTCCGGTGAAGTCGCTAACATCACATCAATGAATTCAGAGCGCTTTGCTCGTCACGCCGAGAGAGGTAGGTATGGCCAAACAGTTTCCGAGCCTTGATCAGAAGCACTGCGATTTTATCGCTGCACAGAAGATTTTCTTCACCGCCAGTGCTACAGATACATCGCGAATCAATCTGTCTCCAAGGCCGGGGGAATGTCTGCGCATCGCAGACTCGTCTACCGCCATGTACCTTGACAGGACTGGTAGTGGTAGCGAGACGGCTGCTCACTTGCTCGTCAACGACAGGTTAACCATTATGCTGTGTTCATTCGACACCACTCCGCAGATACTCAGGTTGTATGGTCAAGCTCGTTCCATAAAACGTGATAGTGCAGAATTCGACGTGTTGATCGGTGAATATTATGATGGTGAGATCCCAACCGGCGCACGACAGATCATTCTATTGGACATTGATCTGGTCCAGACTTCCTGTGGTTTTGGCATTCCGTTCTTTCACTATGAGGGGGAGCGGGACACGTTGACAAAATGGGCAGATAAAAAGGGGGTTGATGGCGTTCGAGCCTACTGGCAGGACAAGAACCGTGTCAGTATCGATGGATTGCCAACCGGACTTGGCTCTGACGATACGCAATCAGAGCTACCTTGAACAGGAGAAGTCCGGAACCCGTTTATTCAGAAAACTGTCTATCCCCTCAACGGCCTCATCGCTCACCAGTGCATCGACCATGGCATCACGCTCTCGATCCAGCTGCGCTTCAAAATCGCCAATGGATGCCATGTTAACGAGGGCTTTTATAACGCCCTGAGTTGCTGAGGGACCGGCTGCCAACTGGTCGGCCAGTGCCCGGGCACGGGCCAGGGCCTCGCCCTTCCCCACCAAATCACTGATGGCACCCAGGTCGAACAGACGCTGAGCTGCAACGGGCTCCCCCAGCAGTGCCATTCGCATAAGCGTGGCACGAGGTAAGTGCTGTGCAAGGTTATGAGTCAAGCCACCATCAGGCACCAGACCCGCCTTGACGTAGGCGACGGTAAAATGCGCTTCGCGACTCGCAATAACAAAATCGCACGCGAACGCAATGGATACACCGGCACCGGCAGCACCACCTTCTACAGCGGCGATGACAGGCTTGGTGCACTCGGTGATGGAACAAACGACACTATGCAGTTCATCGATTCTAGCCAGCCGTTGCTCACGCGTCATGTCACCCGCGCTCTGCAACTGACGCAGATCACCACCCGCGCAAAAGAAGTTGCCTTTCCCATGCATGATCACGGAGCAGATACGGGCTTCAGCTGACGCGGTTTGCATGGCCTGCCTGACTACCGCGTAGTATTGTGCTGACAACACATTGCGCTTCTCAGGATTAGCGTTGACTACAACAAGGCGATCACCGAGATCTTCGCAATGGGCCAGTTGACTCATAAGCTACTCCAGAAAATCTTCCCGCATGGGCGTGAACACGTCAATTAGCACGCCGTCAGTCACAGCAACCGCACCATGCAACTGGCCAGTGGGCACAAGAAAGCTGTCACCGGCAACCAGAGTCTCACTGCGACCGTCAATGGTCAAAACAAATTCACCGCTTTCGACATAGCTGCACTGGATATGGGGATGGCTATGCGCCACACCCACAGCACCGGCTTCGAAACGGATTTTGGCCATCATCACCTTGTCTTCAAACGTCAAAAGTTTCCGGTGTATTCCATCACCCAGATCTTCCCACTCGATGTCCTCGTCATGAACAAAGACGTCTGTTTTCGGGTTACTCATTCTTGCCTCTCTATCATTTTACGGCATGAGTCGCGTTAGCTGACCTTCACGACCACCTTGCCAAAACTCTTGCCTACCAGAACGTCGTTTAGTGCACTGGGCGCATTTTCAAGGCCCTCAACCACCTGCTCCCTGTACTGAACCTTACCTTGCTCCAACCATTGCGTCATCGATTGGTGAAACTCGCGATAAGTGGATTGCGGAAAACTGTCAAAAATGATGAAACCTTGAACCTTGATCTTCATACGCAAAATGGTGCCCATGATAGCTGGGCCGAAGTCGGGCCCCTCTGGCAGGCCAGTCAGGTTGTACCAGCTCACTACGCCGCAAACCGGAACGCGGGCAAACGCATTCAGCAGCGGTAGCACGCCATACAGCACCTTACCACCCACATTTTCAAAGTATACGTCGATGCCATCGGGACACGCGGTTTTTAATTGCGCCGCGAAATCCTCGGCACGATGATCGATGCACGCATCAAAACCCAGCTTCTCAACCACATGGGCACACTTGTCAGGCCCACCAGCAATTCCAATGGCACGGCAGCCCCGGATTTTTGCTATTTGCCCAACAGTTGCGCCCACTGGCCCCGATGCTGCTGCTACCACAACAGTCTCACCAGACTTTGGCTCACCAATTTTCAACAAGCCGGCAAATGCGGTATAGCCGGGCATGCCCAGAATACCCAGAGACCACGAAGGATTAGCGGGATTCTTGCCAAGGTTCAGGACCTCTTTACCGTCTGACAGTGCATAGTCCTGCCAGCCACTGCCCGTGAGCACGTGATCCCCTGGTGAAAATCCGTCTATGTTGGAATTGATGACCTCGGCAACCACCTGCCCAGTCATTACCTCGTCGATTTTTACCGGTTCAGCGTAAGACTTCGCATCGTTCATGCGACCGCGCATATAGGGGTCGAGAGAAAGATAATTTGTGCGCACCAGCATCTGGCCCGCTCCTGCCCGGGGTATCTCTGCTGTTTCCAGCCTCAGCGTATTTTCATCCGGCATCCCTTTCGGCCGTTCAGCCAGAACGATACGTCGGTTTTCAGTTGTTGATTGCGGCATGGTCCGGTCTGTGCTTCCTGTCGAATGGTGTCAGACACGAGTATGACAGGCATCAGAACAAGAAACCAACAAGCTGCGCAGTGGAGCGGTTTTTTTGGTACCTTGCCGTTCCGGTCAGGTGACCTACACCATCCCGGTATTAGTTGTGTAGCGGTGTACGGCGCTTCGGCCCAGAAAGTCATTTTGCACGATGTCGATAGTATTCATTTCAGCCAATGGCCCATGGGTTCGGAACACACGGTTACCGACGCGTGACGGATTGCTGGAATGGAGTATCCGTGCATATCCGTTTTCGAACTGTCCAAAACAGAACTCCTGATCAAAAAGTGCCATCAATGCAGTTTCATCATCCACTGCTAGTGCGTCGCTGACGCGATCAGCCAGAGGCTTTAATTCTTGCATGTTCGCTGGATGAGCCCGCGCCATGGCAAAGCGATCCGACACAGAACATACAAACAACAACTGTCCTTGTTCGTCGGCAAAACACCTGGCCTGCGGGAGTTCTGTTTCCTGTCGCTCCCAACCTTCCTCGTATTGCTCATGTACCCCCCTCTCAATGAGTGTCATGCCTGACCAGCTCAACTCTCCAATGTCCAGACCAGGTGGGCGTCCCTGATAGTTTATCTGACGCGTCCAGGTACAGAGTGAGTTGACGATGTCTGTCTTGCCGGCGAAGGCAACCACATCTGCAATAAGCAGGAGCGATGAAGGTTCTTGTTCTGCAAGTGCCGCTGCCGGCAGTCTAAAAAATTCAGAAGGTAAACGCAGGTCGATATGCAGTTCACCTGCTTGCATCCAAGTGACATGCGTGCTGCTATCCCGATACCCCCCGGCCGTAAGATAACTGCGGCTCCAGATTCCCTGAACAGCCGAAAGCGTTACGGGTGGTAAGGTGTTCACACAGCCACGGTGTCGCGTACAATGTCGCGCTGTTGAATCGCCGCAACAATTTCGGCACTTGTTCGCAGAGCGCCTGTTTGCAGGTATTCCATGGCGTTAAGCGATGCCTGATGAGCCTCTTGCGATGTTCCCCCAACGGCATCAGACACGACTCGGCAATAATAGTCATGCTGATGTGCGTCAGCAAAGGTGTAGTGAACGCAAACATCTGTCATACCACCGATCAATATCAGGGTTTTCGCTTTCAATCCCTTTAGCAGGATTTCCAGATCAGTACCGAAAAAACAGGAATATCGACGTTTTCGTATAAAGTAGTCTTTCTCACTGAAGCCTGTTTCATCAGCAATCTCGGTCGCCAGCTGACCTTCAACGCAATGCACGGTCTCCGACCCATCCAGCTCACGACCAAAGTCAATGAAATCAGGCCGATGAGCTTCCTGAAAAAAAACGATCGGCAGGTCGACATCTCGTGCCACCTGAATAAGTTCGCAGGCTTTGTGCATGCGCTGCGAGTAATCAGCCATGTGTGGGATGCCACTCTCGATATTCTGAAACGCGCTTTTCTGAATATCAATGACAACGAGCACTGCCTGTCCAACGATCATGTCTTGCTTTGCCATAAGCTACCTTCCTTTCCTGGTTAGTCGTGGGTTATCGTAGGAAATCATTTCAACCAGTACTGGACTGATCAGCGCCCATCAAACGTGGTAGGTTACCCCAGCGTGCAACCAGTGCAAATACCAGCACTGAAAGAAATATGAAGACAACAGCACCTACCGCCATGGTCGGCGTAAAACCGTTTCGCAACGAATTGAATATCTGCAGTGTAACCGTCGTGTAGCTTGATGCTGATACAAAAAACATGACGATAAATTCGTTAAAACTCAGCACTAACGCAAAGAAAAATCCAGACACGGTATACGACAGGGTTTGTGGAACAATGATGGTTCGGAGAATGGTGGAAGACTCAGCGCCCATAGTCGCTGCAGCATCCAGATGCGACTTGTCAATACTGTTCAAGCCGATGCTGATGGTGACCACGGGAAGTGCCAAATGCAAAATGGCATGACTAAGCACACCAATCCAGAGCTCACCCAAAAGGCCGGTAAAAGTCCAAAGAAAACTCACACCGACGCCGAAGATAATCGGGGGCAGTACAAACGGCATGGCAGCAACGCCGCATAGCGTACGAGAGAAACGGTCATCACGACGCCATACTCCGTAGGCGAGCGGCCATGCAACCATCGTTGCCAGCGCTGCACTGGCAACAGCGATGAACAGGGAATTCTGCAAACTGTTTATCCACACAGGCTCATTGATAAAAAAATCGACAAACCTCTGCAAGCCGGGATTCTCGGGTGGAAAATTCATGGTTCTGCCGCTGTTCAATGCAGCGCTACAAACAACCACAATAGGCAAGCAAACAAACAAACAACACCACGCCATATAGCAACGGCTTAGCAGTTTCATCGTCGTGCCTCCGACCAGCGGCTCAAGAAGGTACTCAGCATCAGACAAATACTTGATAAAACCAACAGCACGACGGCCTGAGCTGCACCGAAAGGTGCATTGAGCGTGGCACCGCGTACCGATTCATAGATTGATACTGCAAGAGTTTGTTGTGCAGGTGCTGCAAAGACCGTAACAGTCACATACGTGCCCATTAAAAATACAAAGAGAAGTAAAAACGAACCAAGAAGTGGAACACGCAAAACCGGTAGAACAATCGTTTTGACGACAATCCAGGGGGACGCCCCCATTGTTCTTGCGGCTTCTACCAGGCTGTTGTCTAGACGACTCAGCGGCGGATACAGCAAAATGACCGCATACGGCCAAACCAGGTAACTCATCGTCATGATGGTTGCCAGCGATGATGTCTTGAACTTTAGATCCCGTGGATTAGCAAGCCCCCATCCGCGCAAGGTGTCAAACCAACCTATCTCTTTTAACAAAGCTGTTATTCCCGCTTCGCGAAACACCATCGGCAAACCCGACCTGTTCGACAAAAGGATATCCCAACCCATGACAACAAATACTTCAGAAAGAGAGACAGCGGACAACAGGAAAACCAACCATGCAGCTTGCGTACGGCGTGACTGACGGGACATAAGATAAGTAAATGGAAAGGCGAATGCCAACGCGCTCAAGGCCGCTACGATTGCATATAAGAATGAATAGAACAGTTTCTGGCTGTATAGCAGCGATACGCTGTCTGGCCATTCAATACCGACGAGAAAGCGTTGGTAGTTGCCCAGGCTAAACGCCCACTCCCACCCTGCCCCTTCAATCTTCTGACCGAGGCTGATGACAATAATCAATGCAAGTGGTGCAAGGCATAGTGTGCCTAGAATGAACGCGAATATCCAGCGATACATACCGCTGCGGTTGTCGACCGTCTCGCGAAACCCACCTGAAGCCTGACGTGCCAAGGCGGCTTTATGTGACGGTTGTGCCCGCTTTTCTTGAGTCAGCGACGTTTTCTCAGGTACCGAAAAGGGCTTTCGTTTAAAAACCGGATTTTCAGAGCTTGATGGTGCATTTGGCAATATAGCAACCGCTGTCTCCCTCATGCAGCTGTCTCTCTTGGGTAGAGAGTCAACGCAGCGCCAGGAAGCTCAGCCAATACCTGATCACCCGTACATATACGCTCGCGCTCAGCACGTGAATCGACACAGAGTACCTGCTGTCCATTAACGTCAAGGAATACCTCCCTGACCGGACCTATGTCCCGTACCAGAGTTACCTTCGCGGGAAGCTGGTTGGTTCTAGCACTCGCATCGACACTCGCATTGGCGTCCAACGGCACTACCCGCGCGAATTCAGGTCTGCATGTTATGTGTACAAATGCACCAGAACGATAGGGGATATCACGATCCAAAAAAAGAGACTGGTCGGCAACATCCACATAGCCATTACGGACTACGCCGTTCAGAATATTGTTCTGCCCGATAAATGAGGCAACAAATTGCGAAGCGGGTTGGTGGTATATCTGGTGGGGTGTACCCACCTGCTCCACCCGTCCATCACGTAAGACGACAATCTGATCCGCCATTGTCATAGCCTCTCGCTGATCGTGCGTGACGACGATGGTGGTGATGCCTAACTGCTGTTGAAGCAGTTTAAGTTCAATCTGCATCTGCTCACGTAGTTGCGCGTCCAGTGCCGACATTGGTTCATCCAGCAAAAACACAGATGGATCCTGTGCAAGTGCGCGGGCGATAGCCACTCGTTGACGTTGCCCACCCGATAACTCACCAATGCGTCGTCTGCCATACCCACCGAGCTTAACCAAGTCCAGCAACTCGTTAGCCCGCTCTCGCCGAACGGTCGTGGGTACTTTCTTTATTGACAGCGAATAGGCAACATTGTCTTCCACGTTAAGATGGGGAAACAGAGCGAACGACTGGAACACCATGCCAAAACGTCTTTGGGATGCGCTCATTGAGGATATGTCTCGATCAGAAAGCGTGACAATCCCCGAGCTTTGCTGCTCAAGCCCAGCGATTATCCTGAGCAAGGTTGTCTTACCACATCCTGATGGACCCAACAACGCCGTTATTTGGCCGGACGGAAAAGTGAGACTTACATCATCAACAGCCGCAACGCTGGTACCGAAGTGTTTTGATATTCTGTCTAGTGTCAATCTGGCCATAGTGGTTGACTCAAAACATACATGTACTCAACTTGAAGCCAGCATTTTTTCCCAGGTATCCTTGATGAAGGTTTCGTTGTCAAGATAGCTTTCATAGGCTGGCACAATGGACGGTGCTCCGGAAACAGCGGCAAACTCATCATCGGTCAAATCCGTCTTTTCCCGGGCCACCAAAGGGGCGGTCCCGATCATTCGACTCATAAGCGCCTGAATGGCGGGGTCTGATGTAAACGTGATGAATTCATGTGCTTCATCGGAGTTGGTACTTCCTTCAGACAGACACCAGGATCCGTAGCCTTGCGGATTACCTTCCTTAGGGAAAATAGAAGCAATCGGAAAACCTTCAGCGGCCATTAGTGAAGCAACATCGTGGTAGTAAAGACCGGCGACAACATCTTCATTTTTCATGGCTTGTTCCATTTGACTTTCTGCCGACCACCAGAGGGCAACGTTCGGCTTTAACTCTGCAGCCTTCTCGATCACTGCGACAATACCGTTCCTTTCATTCATGGTGGCTTCACCATCAAAAAATGACGCTGCTACGATATCAAGCAGATTGCTGTTGAACTGCTTCGAGATTCCAAGCGACGCTTCGTACTGTTCAGTGTTCCAGAACTCCGTCCAGCTCGAAGGTGCTTCAATTTGTTCTGGGTTGATCACCATTGAAGTAAACCATGACATTGCGCCGACACCGTAGAGCTTTGAGCCTGCACCGAAAAGGAAATAATCATCCAGATTGGACGCTGTCGAAATCTTTGTTTGATCAAGTGCTGAAAGCAGCCCCCCGATTCTGGACGCCTTTATCATGGTATCCCTGGCGTATAACGAAAGGTCTGCAGGTACTGATCCAGCTGATGCCGCTTGCTGCATGGTGACCAGCCAATCTGCAGAATTAGGCTGAGTAACACTCTCTACCGCAATCCCCGTCGCCTCGGTAAAGGCCGGATAGATGTGCTTCTTGAAGCTGTCTTCAAAGTAACCACCGTATGAACCGATTTTAATGGTCCGCGCTTGCGCCAAAATCGCTGGCGCATGAATCGTCGCAGCTGCCGCGGCAGTAATCCCCATGCCAAACTTAAGTGCATCCCTTCGTGACACAGATGCTCCAAGTCCAGAGTTTTCCTTAACCATTCCTTTACCTGCCCGGTCTTTCCCGCGAACTATTTTCACCATTATCGTATGCCCATAGGTTTGTATCTTAAAAAAACTATCACCTCGACGCTACGATTGTCGAACAATCACACGGACATATACTTGTGACTCACAATGTCCAATCACGGACGATTACACCGACAATTTTTATCAATAGAGCTTCATGTGAGTCACCGTTGATATGAAATCACTAATGCCAATAGATAGCACCATGATAACTCGTGTCACGCACTGCCATGACACTCAATCTTGTCATATTGGGCAACAGAATCATTCGACACTCAGATTTTTCCGTTCAATTAGACATGCCGCTCGAAAAGATTTATCGTTGCTAAGGTGACAGAACTCGTCGCTTGCATCATTGTCTAAAATGCTGGTTAATAGTATGTCGCTCTAATAACTTCAACCATTGCAAGCATATACATGCTGCCCGGGATTGTTTCCATGTCAACGTCCACACCGGCACTCGATGCCACTGACGATCAGCGAGCATTAACTCTCGACAAACTCCAGCTTCCCGTTATTGATCTTGGCGCTCTGCGTGAAGACGACGAATCAGCTCGCAAGCACATCGCCATGCAGCTGGGAGATGCCGCGAGAAACTCCGGTTTTTTCTATGTCGAGGGACATGGCATCAGCGACGAGCTAATCGATCGTATTTTCAAGGCGTCTCAGCAGTTCCATAGCCAGTCTCGATCTTACAAGATGAAGTACTGGTCTGGCTTCACAACCCATCACAGGGGCTATGTTCCTTTTGAAGAAAACGGATCCGATTTCCCGAAGACCATTAACTTTTACGAGGCTTTTGACCTCTCCTTCGAGGCCCCAAATGATCATCCCGACTATATTGCCAAATGGCGTATGACAGGCCCCAACGTGTGGCCTGAGCTCGCGGGGTGGAAAGAGACGGTAGAGGAATATTATCAATCTGTATTTGATCTGGGGGTGCTGCTGATTGAAACACTGGCTAGTGAACTTGGTGTGGAACCCGATACACTCACACGACATATCAACTATCCGACCTCACAACTAAGGATGCTTCGTTACATAGAAAACGATTTACCCGCCAGTAACGATGTTGTGGGAATAGATGCTCACTCTGACTTCGAATGTTTCACTATTCTTCTTCAAGGTGGACCCGGACTACAAGTCATGAATGCAGATGATTTCTGGATAGAAGCCCCTCCACTACCAGGCTGTTTCATCGTGAATATCGGCGATATCTTTGAAACCTGGTCTGGTGGGCAATTCAAGTCCACACAACATCGCGTCGTGAATACCGGCAAGGAGCGCTATTCGTTCCCGTTGTTTTTCGGTCTTGACTATCACACCGTTGTTGAGCCGTTACCACCATTTCGAACACCCGAGGTTCTGGAAAAATACCCTCCGATAAAAGCAGGTGAACATCTTATGCGCATGAGCATCAAAACTTTTCGCTACATGAATGAAGCGTATGAGCGTGGCGAGCTATCTTTGGGTGTTGACTTACCAGAGCAAAGCCCATTCAAGCGTACTGCCAAATCAGTGGATTCCATAGAGAGCGTTGTCGAAGCGCCTGTATAAATCCGTCGCTGACAGAAACCAGAGGCATCATAACCTGATTAAGCGCGTGAAGCTGCCGTAATCAAGCTATCGGCGATAGACAAACCTGGACATCAAAAGTTGAACTCATTGCTGGAATATCCTTATCTTTCCAGAGTGATTCAAGTTAAATAAAGCACTTAAAACTGATAACCCAGATTGAACGTCAAACCAGTCTCGGTAGATTTTCCATCAGTAAGCGTTCCTCGGGCACCAAGCCCAAAACCACAATTTGTCATAGAGCTACGATCTTGCGTAATCACATGTCCACTGATACTAGTTCCTCGCGAGCTGGAAGCGACCATGCCGCCAAGTGAACCGTACATCAGGCTTGCGTTAGTCGCCCGGCCGAAGTTGAAGCCAAGTCCGTTGTTTATAGAGCCTGCTCCAACGCCAAACGTGGTATCAGAAAATGCGCTAATGAAAAGGGAGGGCGCAGCAGTAAACACAGCAAGTAGAGCATTCTTCATGATTGCCTCTTGGTTCGAGTTGTCTAACGTCGCCAAGATAGTCAGTTGATTAAGAAAATATGTGTGTGAAAACAGGTTTCGGAAAACGGTGGGTAAAACTCCCTATTCCTGGCTTTCGAACAGCTGCATCTGGCCGGGTCCGGAGCCACAGATCTGCATTTGATCTAAAGCTTTACGATTAGATCAGGTCTAGGTCTATACAAAGACTTGAGCTATTCAAACTAACAGCACCTTTTGCACGCTCATGTTGCAACACCTGCTCTTTCTGCACTGTGATTGAGCAAAAACCTTGTCGGCAAATCTCTTTCATCAACTAAAAAGAAGTAAATGCCTGACAAATAACAGGTTATTTTTGTGGCACTGGTATTGCGATAGTATCCACAACATCCCTTGTCCAGACGGACACAGTTAGTCAATCAGATAATGGAAAGCTAGGGTTCCGGCCGCATCGCGGTGACTGGTCCAAGAGCTTTCGACCTCAGTCGTTCGAGGTTACACGGCGGGACAAAAGCCCGGGAGACCAACTTGACCCATGTGCAAGGGATCCTCCGTTGTATCGCTGTAGAAACTACCGAGACTGAATCATGAAACGATTTTCTGGCCGAATGGCAACGCTCACCCTGTTACTCACTCTTAGCGCCTCTGGCCTTGCTAAAGATCAGTACAGCATTTGCTGGTCGATCTATGTTGGCTGGATGCCCTGGGCGTATGGGGCTGATCAGGGCATTGTTGACAAGTGGGCTGATAAATACGACATCTCCATAGACGTTGTCCAGATTAACGATTACATCGAATCCATCAATCAATACACTGCTGGTCAGTTTGATGCCTGCACCATGACCAATATGGATGCCTTGACTATCCCGGCCGCCGGTGGTGTTGATACCACGGCCCTCATTGTCGGGGATTTTTCCAATGGCAATGATGGAGTTGTGCTGAAGGATAAAAGCTCACTCACCGACATCGACGGCCAAAGGGTTAATCTGGTGGAACTGAGCGTCTCTCACTATCTGCTTGCGCGCGCTCTGGATTCCATCGGCATGAGTGAAAAGGACGTTCAGGTCGTCAACACTTCAGATGCAGATCTTGTTGGCGTCTACAGCAGCGATGACGTCACCTCCGTGGTTACCTGGAATCCACTGCTCAGTGAAATCGAAGCAATGCCAGGCAGTAACAAGGTATTCGACTCTGCTGATATTCCCGGCGAGATTATTGATCTTCTGGTTGTAAACACGCAAACCTTGCAAGATAATCCTGACTTTGGAAAAGCGCTTGTCGGAGCATGGTACGAAATCATGACAACCATGTCTGGTGACAGTCAGGCAGCGATTGAGGCCAGAACTTTCATGGCTGATGCCTCTGGTACGGATCTAGCCGGCTACGAATCACAACTTGCCAGTACCTCCATGTTTTACTTACCAGCAGAGGCAGTAGAGTTCACTAACAGTGATGCATTGAATACAACCATGGAGTACGTCGCTGAATTTTCATTCGACCACGGCTTGCTGGGTGACGGGGCTCCGGATGCGGGCTTCATAGGCATTGACATGCCTGCCGGTACGTTCGGTGACGCTGCAAACGTGAAATTTCGGTTTGACCCCAGTTTCATGCAAATGGCCGTCGACGGACAGTTGTAGGCTTAAGCTGGCTTCCGTCGCCGTTTACGTGAAGAAAACACAACGCATGCACTCACAATTCGCCAGTATGCAATGCAGCGGTCCGCTGTTGAAGGCTATTGCTCGGATTTGCCTGTCATGAAGCGACTTATCAACCAGAAACCATCGCCAGTCTATGCGTGGCTACTCGGTCTGGTGCCGTTGTTGTTGCTGCTTGTACTCTATGTCTTTGCATCTGAAGCAAGATTAGCGGTGAACCCAGCGGACAAGCTGATGCCTTCATTCGCTTCAATGCAGAACGCCATGGTGAGGATGGCCTTCGAACCCAACAAACGCACGGGAGACTACCTTTTGTGGATTGACACTTGGAGCAGTCTCAAGCGACTGGGTACCGGCGTAGCCATTGCGGCATGTCTGGGGCTTGTCATTGGAATTGCAACAGGCGCCATCCCCTACCTGAAGTCAACGTTCTCTCCCCTGCTAACGTTCATATCACTAGTACCCTGCCTTGCTCTACTACCCATCCTGTTTATTGTTCTTGGCCTCGGCGAAGTGTCTAAAATTGCCCTTATTGTCATAGGGATTACGCCATTCATAGCCCGTGAAATCCAGCAACGCGCCGCAGAGATTCCGACTGAACAGCTGATAAAGGCGCAGACACTGGGTGCAAATTCTGCGCAGATCATAGCCCGCGTTCTCTTACCACAGTTAATGCCAAAGCTGATCAATGCGGTGCGATTATCGTTAGGCACCGGCTGGTTGTTTCTTATCGCAGCAGAGGCAATTGCATCGACAGATGGACTGGGATACCGAATATTTCTTGTGCGGCGCTACCTGTCCATGGATGTGATCATTCCCTACGTGGTTTGGATAACCGTACTGGCGATTCTTTTCGACTGGTTGTTGCGAAGTCTCAACAAACGACTGTTTCCCTGGGAATTCGCCTGACATGATTACAGCAAGCAATCTGTGGAAACAATATGGCAATAATACGGTGCTGGAACGAGTCTCCGTGTCTGTCAAAGAGGGCGAATTCGTAACCCTTGTTGGAGCGTCCGGCTGCGGCAAGACCACATTCCTGAAACTGCTGTTGGGCGTAGAGGCTGTCAGTCAAGGCGCATTAACACTCGATAACAAACCGATACCCGCCGAACCAGGACCGGATCGCGGTATCGTTTTTCAACAGTACTCCGTGTTTTCGCACATGACGGTGCTTGGTAATGTTGTTGCTGCCATCAGCTTTCAAAAAAGTAACCTCACAGGTATCCTCTCTGGACGCGAAAAAGAGCGTGCCAGACATCGTTGTTTAGAGATGCTTGAACGCGTCGGCCTTGCAGAATCAGCCGCTAAATACCCACACGAACTGTCCGGCGGTATGCGTCAGCGGCTGGCTATCGCGCAGGCACTATTGGCAGAACCGAGAATCCTGTTGCTGGATGAACCGTTTGGTGCACTGGACCCTGGCATCAGAGCCGATATGCATGACTTAGTGCTCAGCCTGTGGAAGGAGCACAAGCTGACCATCTTCATGGTTACGCATGATCTGAAGGAAGGGTTTCAACTCGGAACACGGCTATGGGTTTTCGACAGGCCCCGCCACGATCCACAGGCACCAGAAGCCTACGGCGCAACAATCACTTACGATCTACCTCTCAATGACAGCGCACGCCCCGAATCGGTCGATCTACAGAACACCCCCGCTATCAATCCATCTGCCAGTGCCGCTGTACCAGTTGCCCCTACAAAGTTATCCCCCACTAAAGGTCCGCGATGAACGCCAGTCACACCGTGCACTACACAACTCAACTTTCTGCTGGAAAGCATGTCTCGTTTCGCCTGCGCCGTGGGCTTGCACTTAGCTTGACTGACGAACACGGAGGCGCAAATGTGGGTATGGTCTTGTACAACGCTGAGAATCTGCTGGAACGGTACAACACACCAGACACCCTCAAATGTCAGCACACCTTCCATTTGACACAAGGTCATTGCCTCTACTCCGACATGGGACGGATACTGGCATCGGTGACCCACGATAGCCATGGTGCGCATGAAAGTATCTGTGGTAACAGCAACGCACAGCAAGTCACCGACCAGTTTGGTCCAAGGGATTACCAAAATGCGCGCAATGACTGGCATCAGAATGGACAGGATGCGTTTCTGGTAGAGCTTGTGAAGTATGGTCTGGATCACGCCGATCTGCCTAGCAATATCAACTGGTTCAGCCAGTGCAACATTGGTGACGATGGTTCAATAAGCCTTGATCAGAATCGCAGCACAAAGGGGTCAAGCCTCACGCTGCGTATCGAAATGGATTGCCTGGTGCTGTTACACACCTGCCCCCACCCAATGAGCTCGGCAAGCACTTATCCGGATACTCCCGTATCACTGGTGCTTAGCGATGCACCAGTCATGACTGAGGACGACATATGCCTGAATAGTTGTGATGAAAACCGGCGTGGGTTTGAAAACAACCGGCTCTATCATCTTGGCAAAAGGTAGTTCCGGCGCGCCAACCCGCACGTGAGAATTTGTCGCACTAAAAAAGCAATATCCGAACACTTAACGCCTTGACGGTAGCACCAACATGATCAAAGAAAGTTTCAGAGACATCGCCTACGTCGATACACGCACAACCGTAAACGCAGGCGACTACTACCTCAGATTACTTGAAGATGGTGACACGCTGCGCATTGTCGACCTGCAAGGCAATCAGGCTGCAGACACCTTGTTCTATGCGGCTGAAGATCCCTCCATTCACTACAGCGCCAGCAACACGGTGCGCGCACAGGGCAATCTGTATCTGAGCGTCGGTAGCGAGCTCAAAGCCAATGACAACAGCACAATGCTGACAATTGTTGCAGATACTTGTGGGCGTCACGACACACTTGGCGGGGCATGTTCAACAGAAAGCAATACCGTACGCTACGATCTTGAAAAGCGGTGTATGCACGCATGCCGCGATAGCTGGATGCTAGCGATTGCTGAGAACCCGCAATTTGGCATCAGGAAACGTGATATCACGCATAACATCAACTTCTTTATGAATGTGCCTGTCACCCCGGAGGGCGCTTTGACGTTTGAGGATGGTATCTCCGCACCCGGCAAGTATGTGGAACTCACCGCACAGCGCAATGTGATCGTTCTGATCTCTAATTGCCCACAACTGAACAATCCCTGCAACGGTTACAACCCTACGCCTATAGAACTCTTGACGTGGAAGCAGTAACAGCATCATGAATGATTTCAAGAGAATTCTGATTGCCAACAGGGGAGCAATTGCCACCCGGATCATTCGTACCCTTGACGAAATGGGTATTGATTCGGTTGCCGTCTATGCATACAGCGATCGCGAAAGTCTGCATGTGCACAGGGCGACTCAGGCAGTCAGTCTGGGTGAGGGAGGAGCTGTTCGAACTTATCTCGATATCGATAAGCTGCTTGATATCGCTCGCCACCAGCAATGTGATGCCGTGCATCCGGGTTACGGATTTCTCAGTGAAAACAGAGAGTTTGTAGAGAGATGTGAGGCGCAGGGTCTGGCTTTTATAGGTCCTACACCACAGCAAATTGATATGTTCGGACAAAAGCATGTTGCACGTGAACTGGCACTGTCAGCAGAGGTACCCTTGCTACCCGGAACACACTTGCTGGATTCACTGGATGAAGCCGCCGTGCAGGCATCAAATCTCGGCTATCCCGTCATGCTCAAGAGCACCGCGGGCGGTGGTGGTATAGGTATGAAATTGTGCACGGACGAAGCAGAACTACGCGACGCTTTCGCCAGCGTAAAGCGACTGGGAGCCAGCAACTTCGCCAACGATGGCGTGTTTATCGAGAAAGCCATCACTCGCGCACGACACATCGAAGTACAGGTTTTTGGCGATGGCAAGGGCAAGGTCGTGTCGCTGGGTGAACGCGATTGCTCAGCCCAGCGGCGCAACCAGAAAGTGATCGAAGAATGTCCGGCTCCCGACTTGTCAGATGAGCTTGGCCTGCAACTTCATGCTACTGCCGAGCGACTGCTTGCCTCTGTTAACTATCGAAATGCAGGTACAGTGGAATTCATTGTTGATGCTGATACTCAACAATTCTATTTTCTTGAAGTCAATACACGCCTGCAAGTTGAGCATGGGGTGACCGAAATGGTCTTTGGAGTAGACTTGGTCAACTGGATGGTGCGACAAGCAGCAAAAACACTTCCTGACCTGGATACCCTACGAGCGGATTTAACGCCGGAGGGGCATGCAATACAAGTACGCCTTTATGCAGAAGATCCCTATCTGAATTTTCAGCCGTGTGCTGGACTACTCTCAAAAGTCGAATTCCCTACCGACGATGGCATTCGTGTTGATCACTGGCTGGAAGCAGGAATAGAGATACCCACAGAGTTTGATCCTATGCTGGCCAAGCTGATAGCCCATGCCTCCTCACGTGAGCACGCCCTGACAAGACTGAGCGATGCGCTGGATGTCGTAGAACTTTATGGTAGCGAGACAAACGTCCCTTATCTACGGGCGCTGTGCAGTGATCGCTCGATCATCGATGCGCAAATGACTACCCGTTTTCTGGATCAGTTCGAGTTTGAACCAGTACGCATGGATGTCGTACGCGCTGGAACCATGACAACGGTTCAGGACCTTCCCGGTCGGGTCGGATACTGGGCTGTCGGCGTTCCTCCTTCGGGTCCCTTTGACCGGCTGTCTTTTTCGCTGGGCAATCAACTGTTAAACAACGCACCTGATTGTGCAGGTTTGGAAATAACACTGGATGGGCCAGCCTTGCGCTTTAGCGCTAGCGCACTCGTCGTTGTGACAGGTGGGCAGGTTCCGGTAATGGTCGATGCCCACGCAGTCAACATGTGGACGGTACTAAGCATCGAAGCGGGACAGACATTGTCTATTGGTTCTCTCAAAAGCGAAGGTGCACGAGCCTATCTGTGTGTTGCCGGTGGTATTCAGTGTCCTGTTTATCTCGGGTCAAGATCAACGTTTACGCTGGGTAAATTTGGGGGTCATAACGGCGCTGCACTGAGAACTGGCGATGTTTTGCATCTGTCGGACCAGAGCTCTGCCGATACTGACCACGTCGGTAGTGCTCTGCCAGTTAATGAGCGGCCAGCGATGGACAACTATTGGACATTGAAGGTTGTTCACGGACCTCACGGAGCACCTGATTTCTTTACGACAGAAGATATTGCGATGTTGTTTGACACCTCCTGGCAGGTGCACTACAACTCCAGTCGCACAGGGGTCAGGCTCATTGGCCCAACTCCACAGTGGGCGCGCAGCGATGGTGGCGAAGCCGGATTGCACCCGTCGAATATTCATGACAACGCGTATGCTTTTGGGAGTGTTGATTTCACAGGCGACATGCCCGTTATCCTCGGACCTGATGGGCCTTCGCTAGGAGGCTTTGTCTGTCCGATAACTGTCATCAATGCCGAGTTATGGAAGCTTGGCCAATTGCGCGCCGGGGACACCGTAAAGTTCCAGGCTACCAGTATTTCTGAGGCTGTTGCGACTGACGATATATCCAACCAAGGTAGCGCAGAGATCGATAAACCGACAAATGCCACCGACGAGGATTCTGCCCTGCCTACTCCCCCACCTGCGGGGTTCTCTGCTGACCATACCAAGGCCATCATTCACACGCGAGAATCTGACACGCTGGATGCGGTCTATCGTGCAGCAGGCGATCGCTTCCTCTTGATCGAATATGGCGATCCTGTGCTGAGTATGGAATCGCGATTCCGTGCGCATGCTTTGATGCAATGGCTTGAGCAGCAAAACTTGCCTGGCATTCTAGAGATGACGCCTGGGATTCGCTCGCTGCAGATTCACTACGATTGCCATGCTCTGAACTACAAACGTCTCCTGGATTTTCTGCTGGAGGCAGAAGACGCGCTTGATACGATGGTTGACAAGGTGAGTATCCCAGCTCGAGTCGTTCATCTGCCCCTGTCGTGGGATGATGAAGCCTGCCAGCTCGCGATCGACAAATATGACCAGTCTGTTCGCAAGGACGCTCCCTGGTATCCGAGCAATCTGGAATTCATACGGCGAATTAACGGGCTGGATTCCATTGATGACGTCAAGAAAATCGTATTCGATGCATCCTATCTGGTCATGGGTCTGGGGGACGTCTATCTGGGTGCACCTGTTGCTACTCCGGTAAATCCTGCACATCGATTGGTTACAACAAAATATAATCCGGCGCGCACCTGGACAGCGGAGAACTGCGTGGGAATTGGTGGTTCTTATATGTGCGTGTACGGCATGGAAGGTCCGGGGGGGTACCAATTTGTTGGCCGTACTCTGCAAATGTGGAACCGCTACAAACAAACAACAGCGTTTCGCAAACCCTGGCTACTACGCTTCTTTGATCAGATTCGTTTTTTTGAAGTCAGCCACCAGGAACTCATGCAGATTCGGCAAGACTTTCCACACGGCAGGTATGAAGTAACTATCGAGCCCACGGAGATTTCTCTTGCACAGATGAGAGATGTTGCTAAAAAGGAACAAGCTCAAATAGAACGTTTTACAAAACGGCGCGAACAGGCTTTCATAAAGGAACTGGAATACTGGCGTGAGTCCGGCCAATTCAACATCGATACCACTGAGCCTGAACTTCGAGAAGTGGCAGTCGACTGGCCAGAGGATTGTCTTGTCATCGAAAGTCCCGTCTCTGGTAGCCTGTGGCAACGATGCGTCGAGACTGGCGATACCGTCGAAAATGAACAAACCTTGTTGATTATGGAATCCATGAAAATGGAAATTCCCATCACATCACCCGACACTCTGCGAGTACGGCAGATACTGTTTGAATCCGGTCAGCGTGTGCGCGCAGGCCAACCCCTGATTATACTGGAGACAATATGAATACATCGATGGAGATGACGTTGGCGGGTGTGAAGGCACTCTACGCAGAGGGTTTGTCTCCTGAAAAGCTTATGGCTGGGTTACGCGAAAAAGCGCTCGCCTTTGATGAACATAATATTTTTATTCATTTGCTTGACGCAGAAGAGCTGGCACCCTACATCGAAAAGCTCAGGCACATGGACCCTGAAACATCACCACTCTGGGGTATCCCGTTTGTACTGAAAGATAATATGGATCTTGCTGGCATAGCGACCACTGCAGCTTGTGTGGAGTTCAGTTACACACCAGACACCACGGCCCATGTTGTACAGCGGTTAATTGATCAGGGCGCGCTACCGTTGGGCAAGGCAAATCTTGATCAGTTTGCAACAGGGCTCAACGGTACCCGCTCCCCATGGGGACCATGCCACAATAGCTTCGATCCTGCTCTTGTCAGTGGCGGTTCGAGCTCTGGTTCCGCCGTTGCAGTAGCTCTCGGGCTGGCCACTTTCAGCCTGGGCACCGACACAGCAGGTTCAGGAAGAATCCCGGCTTGCTTCAACAATCTGGTTGGTGTGAAACCTTCGATAGGGCTGTTATCTGCCACCGGCGTTGTGCCTGCCTGCCGTAGTTTGGACTGCGTCAGCATCTTTGCCTTGCAGTGTGATGATGCCAATACCATTCTGGCAGCTGCCGAGGGTTACGACGACAACGATGGCTATAGCAGGGAGAACCCGTATTCCAATCGGCAACACACTTACGGCAGATACGGTAATCCTCTGACACTTGGGGTAATAGCAAAAACGCAATTAAAATTCTTTGGCGATCAAACCTATAAAGCGGCCTATGAGCAAACACTGTCCCGGCTTGAGTCATCAGGAATCACGCTTCAAGAGATCGACTACTCACCCTTCGATGAAGCTGCCAGGCTTCTTTACGAAGGACCTTGGGTGGCGGAGCGCTATGTCGCGACGCTACCACTAATAGAAGACCAGCCAGAGGCTTTGTTTCCAGTGGTTCGAAGCATTATCGAAGGTGGGGCTAAACCCACCGCTGCTGACCTGTTCAAGGCAAAATATCGACTGAACGTTCTTGCGCAACGGTGTAACGATGTTCTCAGCACAGTCGACGCACTGTTAACACCAACTGCAGGAAGGCACTTCAGTATTGAGGAGATGCTGGCAGAACCGCTGCAGCGTAACAGTGAGTTGGGCTATTACATGAATTTTGTCAACCTGTTGGATATGGCAGCCATTGCCGTGCCCACTGCCCTGACCTCCAAGGGCTTGCCTTTTGGTGTGACGCTAAGTGCACCCGCTTTTACAGATAGAAGACTCCTGTCCATCGCCAATCGTATGCAAAGCCAGGCATCTCTGGGTTTAGGCGCGGTGAATATGACGCTGAGTGCACTCAGCGATACAACGGTGACCCGACTGGATCTCATGCAAGTGGTTGTCTGCGGAGCGCATCTACAAGGCCTTCCACTTAACCACCAACTCCTGGAACGAGGCGCAACGCTCGTGAGACAAACCACCACCAGTGATCAATATCGCTTATATGCCTTGGATGAGGACCCCGTGTTACGACCAGCGCTAGTCAAGACAGAATCAAAAGGGGCCTGCATCGACGTGGAGGTCTGGCAATTGCCAAGCTGCGAGGTCGGTGGCTTCCTACAACATATTGGAGCGCCACTGGGACTAGGTAAGGTTGAGCTAAAGGATGGGGAGCAAGTGACAGGCTTTATTGCAGAACCTACCGCTTTGATCGGAGCTAACGACATAACAGCATATGGCGGCTGGCGCACTTTTCTCTCGTCACGAACACGCTAAACGCTTACTAAATTGAAAACAGCAGAATCCTGATATATGGAATATTCTGAGATAGGTAACACACTCTATGTGGTACGAGATAACTCAAAACCATGTCCAGAATGACTCAGGAGCAAACTGTTGCTACGAACAAATGAGCTCACAACCCAACACGAAAATCAAACACAATTCAACGTTTTACCGCTGCAATTGTCTGGGCTAACCGGCACATAACATGTTGGTCTGAGATTTCCAACCCAGATTTTGAAACATCACATCAGCTGAACACTCCACGACCGCTACGAGAAATAACATAAGCATGTCAATACGAGAAGAGGGGTTAGAATGGGTCAGCCACAAGACAAGTCAAACGGTAATTCTGCACTGATTGAGAACAATGCCTTACTCGACGCCGTCAACCGTGTACAGGCAGTAATAGAGTTTGATCTGGAAGGCGAAGTTCTCACCGCAAACGACAATTTCCTCAACGCTCTTGGATATACCCTGGAAGAAATCAAGGGTAAGCATCACAGAATGTTCTGTGAAAAATCATTCTATGAATCACTGGACTACAAGCTTTTTTGGAAGGCCATTGCCAATGGTGAATTTCAAACTGGCGAATACAAACGCTTGCGAAAAGATGGTAGTGAGATCTGGATTCTGGCCTCCTACAATCCCGTCTTTGACAAGAATGGAAAAGCGTACAAAGCGGCTAAATTTGCCACTGACATCACAGAACAAAAGATGAAGGATAGTGAACTTGAAGGCAAGCTTTCTGCAATTAGTAAAACTCAGGCCATCATTGAATTCGATCTGGACGGCTTCGTCCTGACGGCCAATGATAACTTTCTAAATACCTTGGGATATACCCTTGATGAAATTCAAGGTCAGCATCACAGAATTTTCTGTGAAGACAGCTACACAGCATCTACTGAATACGCTGATTTCTGGTCAAAACTCAAGAGTGGCGAAAATGACGCTGGCGAGTACAAGCGTCTTGATAAAAATGGAAATGAGATTTGGATTAATGCAGCATACAATCCTATTCTGGATCCAAGCGGCAGACCATACAAGGTCGTAAAATTCGCCACTGACGTTACTGACTCAAAGATGGAGTCTGCTACCTGGGAAGGTAAAATCAACGCGATTAGCCGTGCACAGGCTGTTATAGAGTTTAATCTCGAAGGCATAGTAATAAGTGCCAATGAAAATTTTCTGGCAACTCTCGGCTATACACTAGATGAAGTGGTTGGTCACCACCATCGCATGTTTTGCGAAAAAGCATTTACAGACTCCCCTGAATACGCCGACCTCTGGAAAAATTTGCGAGACGGTGTTTACAGTAGCGGCGAATTCAAGCGATTGAAAAAGGACGGTAGCGAGGTTTGGATCAATGCATCCTACAACCCAATATTTGACGCAAGCGGCAAACCATACAGAGTCGTAAAATTCGCTGCGAACGTGACGGAACAGAAGGTTAAAAGCCTTGAATATGAAGGTAAAATTGAGGCCATCAATCGTGCGCAAGCGGTCATCGAGTTTACCCCTGACGGCCAGATCATCACGGCCAACACGCCATTTCTATCCACCACTGGATATTCGCTCGAAGATATTACCGGCCAGCATCATCGAATGTTCTGCGACAGCGACTACACGTCCTCCAGTGAGTACAAGTCTTTTTGGGCTAACCTTAAACATGGCGATTTCGAATCAGGGCGTTATGAGCGATTCAATAAAAAAGGTGAATCCATCTGGCTACAAGCAACATACAACCCGATATTTAACATGGAAGGGAAGGTATTCAAGGTGGTCAAGTTTGCCACGGACATATCGCCGCAAGTTGCCGTAGAGAAATCAGTTACTAACATTGCCAACGAATTTACAGATAACACCCGTCAAATTACCGAACAGGCTACTGATGTTGCAAACGGTGCCCAGTCGTTAGGTGCTACAACCGAACAAATGAATGCATCCGTCGAAGAGCTTAGCGCATCCATAGACTCCATTGCAGAGAACAGCCGAGAAGCTAACAACGTCGCCAAGAACACCCAGCACGAAGCTGACCTGGGCTCCAAAGCTATTGAGCGCTCCATCGAGTCTATGGAATTAATCAACCGGTCATCAGAAGAGATCGCTGAAATAGTGAAAGTCATCAGCGAAATCGCTAGCCAGACCAACCTGCTCGCCTTCAACGCCGCAATCGAAGCAGCAAGAGCAGGAGAGCATGGACTGGGCTTCTCTGTCGTTGCCGACGAGGTACGAAAACTCGCCGAACGCTCTTCTCAAGCAACCAAGGAAATTACCAAACTAATCAATGAATCAGTCAAGCGCGTTGTTCAGGGTGGCGAGATTTCCAAGGAAGCGGCGACAGCATTTGGCAAGATTGTCGAAGGTGTGTCGAAGACAACATTCTCAATTGCTGAAATTTCCACGGCGGCACAGGAACAGCAAACGGCCGCCCGTGATGTCAGTGATGCCATTCAGCACATAGCAACAGCTTCAGAAACAGCAGCCTTCGCTTCAGAATCAATTGCATCGGCCACCAATACCCTACTTGGAGGCGCAGAGGATCTTAAGGTTGAAATTGACAAGTTCTCTAAGAAGGCTGCGTAGCCATGGCCTTTACCAGCAAGCCCGAGCTGAATGAAAAGTGCTTTAAAACACTGATAGAGATGATCCACTCTTTAACCGGTATCACTATTAAGCCAGAGCGAAAGGCGATGCTCGAAGGCCGTTTGACCAGACGGCTTCGTGCTCTGGATCTACCCGACTTCGAGTCCTATGTTAACTATATGAAAAATAACAAGTCGGAGGAAGAGGAGTTTATAAACAAGATAACAACCAACGAGACGTATTTCTACCGTACACCAAGAATTTGGGAATTCATATCAGATACGTATTTGAGTGATTGGCACGCGCAAAATCCGAGCAGCACACTCAATGTCTGGTCTGCCGCATCATCAACAGGCGAAGAGGCTCACACACTAGGTGTGTTATTACAGGCATATAAAGACAAAAATCCAGGCTTTGATTACCGAATTACAGGTACAGATATTGACTCGTCGGTAGTACAAAGTGCAACGGTGGGTCTATACAACGGCAGATCGATTGACCGGTTCAGAAAAGAGAAGCCTGATTTATTTTCAAGCTACATGGTAGGCACAGATGCACACGGATATAAGGTAGCACCAAACATTAAAAGGAACATTCAATTCAAGATTCTCAACTTGTTCAATCCAGCTCCGGTTGACAAGAAATATTCGCTTATCCTGCTGCGTAACGTCCTCATCTACTTTTCAGGAGAGGACATCGAACTCGTCATGCAATCGGTTGAAAAACGATTAAGCGCCTCAGGAATTGTCATCATCGGTGAGTCTGAATCACTAAACAATCTATCTACCAATTTCGTCACCGTCTGTCCAACAATCTATCAGCGTGTTGATGAAATTCAAGGGGCAAAAGCCGCGTGATTCAAAAATTGAAAAATGTTCATATTGGAGAAGTAAAAATAGGGACCGGAGAGGAGTATCTCCATACGATTCTGGGATCCTGTATCGGTATCGCTCTTCTCTGGCAGAAGCGGAGAGTCTACGGACTTGCACATTGTCTTCTCCCCAAAGCACCACCTGGATTGTTGGCAGAAATGAATACCGCTAGACGCAAGAAGGATCATATTTACGTAGGCAGGTATGTGGACCAGGCAATGGAATCCCTGACCCAGGCTATGAGCATCACTGATTACAAAGATATTCGTGCCGTCGTTGCTGGTGGTGCCAACATGACAAATCCCGACGCCTTTGAGCCCGAGAAACTGGTAGGGCACCAAAACGCACTAAGCGCCATTGCATGCTTGAATGAGCGAAAAATTATTGTCGTTCACGAAGATACGGGAGGCTATGAAGGAAGAAAAATGTCGATCACCTGCGAGTCGGGACATTTTGATGTCAAGGCAATCCCGCGAATAGCAGCTTAACCGGAGATTATGAACATGTCAGTGTCAAACGGTGCACAAGTACAGGTTCTTGATGAGACGGATTATCCATCGGCCCCTACACCCAACACAGGTGCCGACCTGAGAGCCGTTCAGCCTGCATCTTCGGTTACGAGCGTTGAAAAATTCGATGATGATGTCGATCATCAAAAAACCAAATCAATGTCAATTTATGGCTCATTCTCTATTGGAACATCTGAATTTGCACTACCGGTGCGTGTCGTTCAAGAGGTGGTCAATGATCCGGAACAATATTGTTCTGTACCACTTTCACCAGACTATCTCCTTGGCCTGTTTAATTTGCGTGGCAATGTCATTCCTGTCGTCAACCTGCGTAGTATTTTCAAGGTTGAGTCTGATAAACGGCCTGACGATGAGGAAGGTATCGCATACGAAAACCGCAAAGTTGCGATTCTTGAGCACGGTAACCTGTGCCTGGGGCTGTTGTTCGACTCAACCGGTGAGGTTTTTAATGACACCGAGGTAGAAACCTGTTTATTCGAAGATCATGGATCAACCATTCGCGATCAAGTTATTGCTGGCGTATTCAAAATGGATGGCGGTAGCCGGATAGTTCAATTGCTGGACGTGGCGGGCATGCTCCAACTGGATCGATTACCGCAGAGTCCTCACGGAGGAGGCGTATCCACCAATACATTCCGCCGTGGAAAACGTCGTCAATGCATTTCATTTGACGTGGGGGACTCTTGTTGCGCCCTGGATATCGGCGCAATCAAGGAAATTGTCAATATCGGTTGCATAGAAAATACCGTCCTGGCAGGTAAGCTGTGTCTGGGCGCAATAGATTTGCGTGGTAACACAGTACCCATCGTCAATTTTAGTCTGTTGCTGGGTTATGACGATTCAGCACGAGAGGAGATTCATGAATCAGACTCTCGCAGGGTCATCGTCATGAAAGTGGGGGAGCTCTCGTTTGGCTTGCTGGTAAGCCGGATTAACAACATCATTTCATATTTCGATGATGAGCTGATTCCTTTCCCGGTATTAGGTAATCGCAAAACAGCCATGTTCAGAGGTTGCGTTTCCGGATTAGAAGAAGGGAAGCTGCAGACCATCGTATTGGAGCAAAACGAGATTTTCTCCAATGAGGAAATTCAGGCGATAACCAAAGGTCACAGTTCGCTTTTCAAGAATGCCGCAGAACCTTCGTTTACCGAGAGGCAAGGGTCGCTGAATCGCAAAACCATGATCACTTTTTCTCTGGAAAATCTATATGGTCTGGAGATAAGCGATGTAAAAGAGGTTATTGACTACCCTGCGGATCTGATTAAGACACCTACCATGACCCGGCATATTCGCGGTATGGCCAATCTGCGCGGCGAACTGGTCGCCATTATAGATACCCGTCAATTGTATGAGCTCGAAGCGTTTACTGATCACCTGCAAACCAAGGTTCTGGTGTTCCAGGTAGATGGTATAAAATATGGGCTTATGGTCGACTCGGTCGATTCGATAGTCCCCTTCAGAGAATCAGACACCATCGAAATGCCCCGCCTCGTGTTCAGTTGTGAAAATGGTGTGATTGACAAGGATGTCAGGGAGGCGATCATGATCACCACAGGATCAACCCAGAAAACTGTCTGCGTCCTCGATCTTGAATCAGTAACAAGACGGGCAAGTTCCGATCAGTCAGACTAACAATGCAGCGGCCAGTGTGTGAGATACCAGGTCTTGATAATTACGGTACTGGTATCAAACCGCTGTTCGTAGCATCCGCTTGCGATCCGTTTAATTTCTCAGATCTTCCACCGTATAGTAGTCAAGCAACACCCCATCGATATCAGTCGTATTGATCTCACCAGCACGCCTGGACATCCCTGCGGCTAAATGAGAGATGCTACGCAAGGCTTGGTTTTTCAGTAACCTCACCCGTCATTTCGTATTACATAAATTGAACCCTACCGAATAAATTTCGCCTTGCGCTTTTCAGTAAAGGCGCACATACCCTCTTTCTGATCATCTGTGCCGAACAAGGCGTAGAACGAATGTCTCTCGATGGACAGACCCTGAACGAGTGTCGTGTTGTTTGCAGCTTCCACCGCCTCCCTTGCCAACATAACCGCTGTTGCGGAATACCCTGCGATGGTGGTTGCTACAGCAAAAGCTTCATCCTGAAGATCAGCTACCGGCACAACGCGCGATACCAATCCGGCACGCTCCGCCTCATCGGCTTTCATCATACGGCCAGTAATACACATGTCCATCGCTTTCGCCTTGCCAACAAGACGCGCCAGGCGCTGTGTACCACCTAACCCCGGAATAGTACCGATACGAATTTCCGGCTGGCCGAATTGAGCATTATCTGCGCAGACAATGAAGTCGCACATCATGGCAATTTCACAGCCGCCACCCAACGCGTAGCCAGCAACGGCCGCTATTTTTGGCGTACGGCAGTTAGCGATACAGGTCCAGTCGTCGAGAAAATTCTGCTCCAGTGCATCGAGAAATTCTACATCCAGCATTTCCTTGATATCGGCACCTGCTGCAAAGCTTTTCTCAGAACCCGTGAGCACAATGGCACGAACATCCGGATCCTTATCCCAGGCATGGATAACCTCCTTGACCTCATTCATCATCTGCCGATTTAGCGCATTCAAGCTATCGGGTCGATTCAATGTCAATATCCCGACATTAGCTTCAACTCTGGTCAGTATGGTTTCAAATGTCATCAGGTAGAATATCCGGCTGGGTCATCAACTAATATCCTTGCAGGCGCTGAATGTCCGGTCAAGCACATTACTTCTTCTGGCACTTTTAAAATTGAGCATATGACGTCGGACGCTACTATTTTCCATATCGCACTGGACAAGGATGTCGAGGAGTTTCAAACCTCAGGTGAGTACCGCTGCTCAACATTGGATGAAGAAGGATTCATTCACTGTTGTGACCTGGCACAACTAAGGGGTGTAGTCAGTCGCTACTATCACTCGGTTGATGATGTGCAGCTCATGCTACTGAATCCGGACAAGCTGGACGTACCGCTCATCAGGGAAAACACTGTAGGTGGCAGCGAACTGTTTCCACATATCTACGGCGTAATCCCCCAAACGGCTGTCAGGTCGATTGTGCCCTTTGGCCTGTCATCCACAGAACGGCTGGGATTATCTGAATGAGGTTTGTCGAGGGAATAAACGATGTCATCGATGCTAGGCCTAAGCCGGACGGTACAAACGACTTAGAGCTGAGCGGTATCCAGACTGATCGTACTCTCGGCAGATTCAACGATAATCGTCTCACTCGATTCCACCAGCGGCAACATCCGCTCGGCGTAGTAGCGGGCCAGCATGATCCTGGCATCCAGATACGCATCATCTGATCCACTTTCCTGCTTGAGCTTGAGAGCGGCCAATGCTGCACGAGCCATCATCCAGCCACCAGCCAACCGTCCATGCATCATCAGAAACTCGACCGATGTAGCCGAAGGTTGCGTGGCATCATTCTGTCCCAGCAGCCACTGAGTTGCACGATCTGCGGCAGCCAGTGCAGGAGTGAAGCGTTTGGATATTGCTTTCATATCCAGATGATCAGCCTTGTTGACCTGCGCCAGTGTCTCATTCATGTCAGCAATCAGCTCCGACATGCCTTTTCCACCATCACGGGCTGTCTTGCGTCCGATCAGGTCATTGGCCTGAATAGCCGTGGTGCCTTCGTAGATTGGCGCAATACGCGCATCTCTCAAGTACTGTGCAGCCCCGGTCTCTTCAATGAATCCCATACCTCCATGAACCTGCACGCCTAATGAACATAATTCGACACCCAATTCAGTTGACCAGCCCTTGACCAACGGTGTAAGCAGCTCGCCGCGCCGTCGCATTTTCTCGCGTGTTGCTTCATCACCATGGCGAGCTGCGATATCAAAGGCGGCTGCACATTCAAGGCCGAGTCCACGCATGGCCTCTATAGAAGAACGCATGGTCATGAGAATTCGACGAACATCCGGATGATTGATGATGCCCTGATCGTCTGCATCCTTGCCAAGCAGGGTTTTGCCCTGCTTGCGATCCCGCGCATAGCTTAACGCCTGCTGATAGGCGCGTTCGGCAATTCCATAGCCTTCGACACCCACTGCGTGACGAGCCTGGTTCATCATCGTGAACATATAGGCGAGACCGTGATTTTCCTTGCCCACCAGATAACCGACAGCGCCGTCCTTGTCGCCATAGGACATGACACAGGTGGGACTGGCATGGATGCCGAGTTTGTGTTCAATGGAAACACAATTGACATCATTGCGCTCACCAATCGAACCATCGTCATTTATCAGGAACTTGGGCACAATAAACAAGGAAATGCCCTTAACACCTTCTGGCGCATCGGGCAATCTCGCCAGCACCAAGTGAATGATGTTCTCGGTCAGATCGTGTTCACCGTAAGTAATGTAGATTTTCTGGCCCTTGATGAGATAGTGCTCTCCAGCACGTTCTGCCCGGGTTCTGACAGCGGCAAGATCGGAGCCTGCCTGCGGCTCTGTCAGGTTCATGGTCCCCGACCAGCTACCTTCTACCAATTTTGGTAGATAACGCTGCCGAAGCTCGTCTGAGGCATGGTGAGCGATCGCATCAACAGCTCCTTGAGATAACAGGGGACACAGACCAAACGACATATTGGCGCTATGCCACATTTCCTGAACAGCCGCGGCTACCGTCATGGGGAGACCCTGACCACCATACTCTGTCGGAAATGACAGGCTTCCCCAGCCACTGTCGACGAACTGCGCATAGGCCGCCTTCCAGCCGTCAGGAGTCGTCACAACGCCGTCTTCCCAACGACTGCCCTGTTGATCACCAACCCAGTTCAACGGTGCAAGCACATCGGCGGTAAACTTTGCCGACTCTTCAAGTATGGCTTCCACCAAATCCGGCGTTGCCTCTTCGAAGCCCTCCAGTTGTGCCAGGTTTTCCAGCCTGATGACGTGGTTCAGAACGAACGCAATATCTTTTACTGGTGCTGTGTAGCTCATAACCGAAAGACCCTTGATCTGATTGGTACTGACTAAAGCTTGTCATTTCCCGCGTAGCCGGGAATCTGTAAAGCAGGACGTTCATCGGTCCCCACCTTCGCGGAGACAACTTGCGATAGAGCCTTGCCCTGGCTCGGAATTACTTGTCTTTGTTCGTCTTGGTGAAGATGTCGTTAAACTGGGAGAACATGTTCTGCAAATCATCCACAGCTTTCTCGGCAGCACTCTGCATACCAGCCGCAGACTCCTTGAACTCTTCCGCCATCTTTGATCCACGCTCTTCCCAGAAATCACGTGCTTCCATCATTGCCAGGTTCTGTTTCAGCTGAGCCTCGTCCAGAAGACGTTTTGACTCTTCACTTCCGCGCGAGATGTAGTCATCGACAACTGCCTTGGACGCCTCAAGCTTCTCCTGTGCTTCCATGACCCCCAGGTGTGCCTGCAACTGTGCCTCTTCTGCAGAACTGCCAGCATGCTCCACCGCCTTATTCAATAGCGAATTGATTTGCTTCAGCGTCTTTTTCGCCGTTGCTTTGATTTCCTGTGTATCGTCGGGAAAATCGTCTATGAAATCGTCAACCTTCCCTTGAATGGCTTCAAGCTGCTCCAGAGATTTGTCGATGGCCTCTTTAATCTTGCTATCCATGGTGCACTCCTAAGTTACGTCGGCTCAAGGATTGAGCGCGGCGGATAATTCGGGTAAAGCATCAAACAGATCAGCGACCAGACCATAGTCAGCGACCTGGAAAATCGGTGCTTCTTCATCCTTGTTAATCGCGACAATCACCTTGCTGTCCTTCATTCCCGCCAGATGCTGGATAGCGCCTGAGATTCCAACCGCCAGATACAGATCAGGCGCGACCACTTTACCCGTCTGCCCGACCTGATACTCATTGGGCACGAATCCGGCATCCACTGCAGCGCGTGACGCACCAACGGCTGCATTGAGCTTTTCGGCAATTTCGTCAAGCATGGAAAAATTTTCTCCGTTTTGCATGCCACGACCACCAGAGACTACAGTGTCTGCACTGGTAAGCTCCGGGCGATCTGACTGCGAAAGTTCCTGCCCAACGAAGGACACCAGCGGGCTTGCGTCTGTGGACTCGACATTGTCAATCGATGCACTCCCCCCCTCTGCCTCAGCGGAATCAAATGAGGTGGTTCGTACACCAACAACTTTCACCGCATCGGCACTTTTTACCGTCGCCAGCGCGTTGCCAGCGTAAATGGGGCGCACAAACGTATCTTCGCTCTTTACTTCAATGATGTCGGAGATGCCGGATACATCCAGCAGTGCCGCAACGCGTGGCATGACATTCTTGCCAGCAGCAGTGGCTGCGAACAGGATGTGGCTATAACCTTCGGCATGCTTGACAACCACCGCCGAAAGGTTTTCAGCCAGCTCGTTGGCATAAGCTGCGTCGTCAGCCACCATGACCTTGGAGACGCCTGCAATCTTCGATGCTTTTTCGGCCACACCAGCGACATCTGAGCCTGCGACCAATAAATGAATATCACCGCCAATCTGTGTGCCTGCAGTAACGACGTTCAGTGTCGCGGGACGAATCTCACCCGCTTCGTGTTCAACCAGAATCAGTATGCTCATTGTGTTTTCCTTGTTGAATACCAGGGTTAGATGACTTTGGCTTCGTTGCGCAGCTTTTCAACAAGCTCGGCAACACTATTGACGATAATGCCAGCCTCACGCTTGGGTGGCTCATTGACCTCTATCACGGACAATCCGCTGGAGACATCGATACCGGTGTCAGCTACAGGGATGATTTCAAGCGGCTTTTTCTTGGCCTTCATGATGTTGGGCAGCTTTGCGTAGCGAGGCTCGTTAAGGCGCAGATCGGTGGTAACTATCGCCGGCATCGTTACTTTGATTGACTCGAGACCTGCATCGACTTCACGAGTAACCTTAAGACTGTCGCCATCGAACTCAACCTTGGAGGCGAACGTCGCCTGCGCCATGCCGGTGAGAGCCGAGAGCATCTGCCCTGTCTGGTTGGCATCATCGTCAATCGCTTGCTTGCCAAGTACGACGAGGCCGGGGGTTTCTTTTTCAACCAAATGCTTGAAGAGTTTGGCAATGGCCAAAGGCTCAAGCAGCTCATCGGTTTCGATGAGAATGCCTCGGTCAGCCCCCATTGCAAGCGCTGTTCGAATCGTTTCCTGAGATTGGCTCGGGCCGATGGATACGGCGATGACCTCATCCGCATTGCCGGCTTCCTTGATGCGCAGCGCCTCCTCGACGGCGATTTCATCAAATGGATTCATGGACATCTTGACATTCGCCAGCTCGATGCCTGATTTGTCAGCCTTGACCCGAGCCTTGACGTTGTAGTCAAGAACGCGCTTTACGCCTACGATAATTTTCATGCCTTGGCAATTTCCTTCGATATGTTCTGTGTAATTCGGCGGATTCTACCCGTTCAAGGGCGTACAACGCTATATCTGCGCAATTTTTCTGGCGTCACGCGATACGTTCAGCACGCTTGTTCACCAATATCTTCATTCCATAACTCGGGTTTGGCCACGATAAACGCTCGCATCAATGACACACATTCTTCGTCATCCAGCACCTCGACCTGAACCCCGCGGCTGCGCACGTACTCTTCAGGACCCTGGAACGTTTGGTTTTCGCCAACTACGACATGCTTGATTCCATACAGGAGCACCGCACCGCTGCACATATCGCAGGGCGACAATGTGGAATATAGGGTGGCTTTCTGGTAGGTGCTCGCTGGCAAGCGGCCGGTTTCCTCCAGACAATCCATTTCGGCGTGCCGTATGGTGCTACCTTTCTGTACGCGCTGGTTGTGGCCACGGCCAATTATTTCACCGTCCACCACCAGAACCGAACCGATAGGAATTCCCCCCGCATCAAGCCCCTTACGCGCCTCGGCAATTGCCGCCTTCATGAAAACTGCGTGATCTGTCATGAGATAGTATTCCGAATTGTTTTCCGTGAAGAAGGCGAAGACAGCAAGAATTTGCCTCTGGGAATGGAGGCGCGTCTAATCAAGCTGTATCCGACCCTCAACTTGTACGTATACGGTCGTGGTTCCGCCCACGATCGTGGGCGCTGTTTCGACAGCACGGCTGAATTCCTGATCAACGCTCATCATTCGTGCACCACCATACGACGGTGTATTCTGTTGCGTTCGCACATCGACATCGAGTACTTTGAAGCCGGTGCTGTTCATGTTGTTCTGCACCAGCAGCGCACGTTCTTTGAAAGAGTTCAGCGCATTTTCTATGAGGATGTCAGAGGCTTTCTTGCGGGTAGCAGGCTTTACTGTTAAGCGGATGTTCTGAACTTTCAGCTTTTCCTGTAATTTCTGAATGGCCTTACCAGCAACGGCAAAATCGTCGGTTTCGAGTTCGATGATCTGCTGTGCGCGCCAACCAATGAGGCGTCTTGTGGTCGAATTCTCGTAGCGTGGGTAGGTTTGGTAGTCGCGATTTCTTACCGCAATCGCGTCATAAGGGCGCAAGGTGTCAACGGCCCAGCTTGTCGCCTCATTGACCCTGTTTGCAAGGACAGCGGCGTCCTTGTCTTCCTCCTCCACAACAAGCGTAACAATCATGCGATCATTATCGACTTCCACAGAGGCTTCGCTGGCTATGCGGTACACATCATAGAGGGTTTCCTGCATCACCTGAGCCTGTGCTATAGCCGGGGACAAAACTTCCGCCAAGAGCGCTATGGTTACTAGAAGCGCGTAATGACGAGCAGCTCTGGAACCCGCCTTACGCGTCGTTATCGACGTCACCATGACTTTCCCACCAAGGTTGCCCAACCTGAATTACCAGTACCTGCTCAATAATACACTACGCTTCAAGCACTGCACTCACACCCATGCCTCCCGCGGTACAGATGGATATCAGCCCCTTTCCTCCACCGTTATCTGCCAACTGTTTGGCCAGTGTTCCAACGATGCGTGCACCGGTAGCCGCAAAGGGATGTCCAACAGCAAGGCTTGAACCCACCAGATTCATCTTGTCTTGATCTATCGCACCCATGGCGCTGTCGCGGCCAAGTTCGGTACGACAATACTCGTCATCCTCCCAGGCTTTCAGCGTACACAACACCTGAGCAGCGAAGGCTTCATGAATCTCATAGATGTCAAAATCCTGTAGCGTCATCGATGCACGTTTGAGCATGTCGCTCACGGCGACCGTGGGTGCCATCAGTAGCCCGGCGCCACCTACGAAATCCACTGCAGCTGTCGCTGAATGCGTCAGGTAGGCTTGTATCGGCAGGCCACGCTCTTTAGCCCATTCCTCAGTGCAGAGCAATACACCGGATGCCCCATCTGTCAACGGCGTACTGTTTCCGGCGGTCAAGGTGCCAGCGTCGCTCTTGTCGTAAACGGTTCGAAGCTTCCCCAACGATTCCATGGATGAGTCGCTTCGCATGTTGTTGTCACGGAAAACACCTTCGCAGGGAATCAGCAGGTCCTCGTAAAATCCTGCTTCATAGGCTGCCGCAGCATTTTGATGTGAGCGCAACGTCAGTGCATCCTGATCGCTTCTGGAAATACCCCAGGTTTTAGCCATAAGTTCGCAATGTTGGCCCATGCTCATGAGCGTTCTGGGTTCGTTAACAGACGGGGGGACTGGCGCAAGCTCTTTGGGTCCAAAGCCTTTGAACAGCGCAAGTTTTGATTTGATATCTCGGGCCTTGCCCAGCGACACAAGACGCTTCGAGAACTTGTTGCTGAACACAATCGGCACATCACTAACAGTATCCGAACCCGCAGCAATAGCAGAATCGATCTGTCCTGATGCAATTTTGGCAGCCGCCATCATCACGGCCTGCAGCGAAGTTCCACAAGCCTGTTGCATCGTGGTGGCAGGTGTAGACGGAGACAGCTTTGTGCTCAGCACGACCTCCCGTGCAAGGTTCCAGTCACGCGAGTGAGTTATGACTGCGCCGGCGTTGACTTCACCAATGAATTCACCGGCCAAAGCATACTTATCCACGATGCCATTGAGTACTACACTCAGCATCTTCTTGTTCGACAGACTCGCGTAGGCGCTATTGGAGCGGCAGAACGGGATGCGTAAACCGCCAATGATAACAACCGGTTTTACAGTATTGGCCATCAGACTGATTCCTGTGCCGAAGCAGATTGTTTCAGGTACTGCATGGGACCACCGAGAAAAGGGGCAAAGCCCGTACCGAAGATTATCCCCGCATCAAGCAGATCATCATCCGCCACAATGCCATCAGCGGATGCCTTTTTACATTCATCGAGAAAAGGTGTAAGCAGACGTTGCGCAAGATCGTTGCCATAGGGGTTATCAACATCCACGCTTTTTTTATCGGGTTTGCCTTTTGCCCAGGTGTAGAAACCGCTACCTGATTTCTTGCCAAGCAATCCCTCGTCCAGTTTTTTCTGTAGCAGGCTGCGGTGTGCATCGACATCTCCGGTGGCCAGCGTCTCAGCGACTTTCATGCAAACATCCAGACCGACGACGTCGGCAAGCTCGATGGGGCCCATTGGCATGCCAAAGCGCACCGCAGCGCAATCAATCGTGTCTTTGTCAATGCCTTCGAGCAGCATTGAAAACGCCTCCATCAGATAAGGTGCGAGAACGCGATTGACCAAAAATCCCGGATGACTTTTTGTCGGCAAGGGGAAACGGTTTATCTGCGAACTGAATGCACAGCCACGTGTCACCCAGACCGGGTCGGTCTGTTCGGCATGCACCACTTCAACCAGTGGCATTTTGGCTACCGGATTGAAAAAATGCAGGCCAATAAGGCGTGATGGATTCTGAAGATCGCGCGCAAGTTCTTCCAGTGGCAAAGCTGATGTATTTGTTGCCAGAACTGCATGCTCTGCCATCTGGGGTTCTATAGTGGCGTACAGCGCACGCTTGGCATCTGCATCCTCGTAGATTGCTTCAATTATGACATCGGCGCGGGCAATACCCCGGCCGTCGACATCAGCAACCAGTCTGGCAACGGCAGCCGCTATAGCAGGCTTTTTCTTCAGTCGTCGCTTAAACAAGGATTTTGCCCGTTTAAGCGCGGGCTCGATATATCCGAGTTCCCTGTCCTGCAAAGTCACCTCGAATCCTTGCACAACACACCAGGCAGCAATGTCACCACCCATGACACCGGCACCCACGACATGAACTCGCCTGACAGTGAATTCATCAGCCTTACCTAGCCCTTTCATTCGTTCGGTAAGAAAGAAAATGCGGCGCAGGTTTCGCGCCGTATCACCAACCATCAACTCACCAACGTGCCTGGCTTCGCCTTCAAACATACGACGACGATTGTCGCGGTGTTCAGCCCACAAGTCGATCATCGCAAACGGTGCCGGGTAGTGCTTGGGATTGGCTTTTGCCGCTGTCTTACTACGCAGCACTTTTGCAAGTGCTGCACGTGCAGGCTGTCGATTGGTCAACGACGCTGATAGGGACAACTTGCGAGGCTTACGCTTTGATAATACGGCCCTTCGTGCAGCCCAGTGCAACGATGAAAATTCATCAACCAATTCATCGATGACGCCCATGGAACGCGCCGCCGGCGCACGGAGCATTCGCCCTGTCAGCATCAATTGCATGCCAGCCATGCCTCCAACCCTTTCAGTAAGCCGCGTGGTACCACCCAGTCCGGGAAAAATTCCCAGCTTCACTTCAGGAAAACCCACGCGTGTCTCCGGAACGTTGAGGGCGCAGATGTAGTTGCAGCACAATGCCAATTCAAGCCCACCACCCAGTGCAAAGCCATGTAACGCAGCAACCGTGTGGCACTTTAGATTTTCAAGGCGTGAGAAAACGTCGTGCCCCTGCCGGATCAGCTGACTGACCTGTTCGGCTTCGGTGTACTGATCGAACTCACGAATGTCGGCGCCAAGAATAAAGCTGTCGGGCTTGGCTGATTGAACCACCAAACCCGCAAGATCCAGCTTTTCAACATGATCCAGAATAGTGCTGAGTTCCTCAATTACAGCTTTTGACAATGAATTACTGCTTTCATCTTTTCGATCGCAAGAAAGCCACAGGATATTCTGTGCATCATGCTTAACCTTCCAGTGATCATGATCCTGTTGCGTGTACTGCAAGCGCGTATCGCTCATGACAGACTCTCAATGTCTAGTGTATGAAGGTAATTCGTCTGAACTTCTGTATCGATCACAACTGTGGCAAACGGCTGCCCCGTTTCGTCGACATGCCATCATCGCTCGCTGCCGGATCCGCACTGTGACCCTCGGCCAAATCTGATTCTCGTCGCTGCAAGGCCGTTTTCAGATCCCCCGCAAGCGTTGTAAATTCATCGGCAAGGTCGGGCATTATGGTCGAGCAACCCTGCTTACTGTAAAGCCCTAACTGTACTCTTTTCAGCTTCTCGCGTGCAGTACCGTCAGGCAGTTTCGCCTGCAGCGCGTCCAGTGTCGTTGGTGTATCGTCAGGCCACTGACGCGCTGACCAATCCAGCAACGCACGTTTTATATCCAGAATATCACCACCGCTACAGCTCTTTTCAATCTGATTCATCGGCGCTAGTTGTTGATAGAAATCATCGATTCTGGCCGCAATAGCTCGATTGGAGCCCTTGGTACCCACCTTCAATTGACCCACCGATGCCATTGCTGCTCGCTTGCGTAAAATCCACCAGGCACCCACACTGATAACCCAGAGGGTGAAAAGGATAAATGCCAACAATTGCCACCGTTGCAACGAATTTTCCAGCGCAATGATTCGATCATCCACTGATAAGGGACTTGTAGCCAGCAAGCCATCGTTCGACGGTGACGATGGGCTTAGTGCCTGAGAGTCAATTTGTGGCGTCAAGCCTGCATCTGTAACAGCTGATGTATCGACATTGTCATTCACGGGCGCATTAACTACGTTGCCGGGTCCTGTATTTGCAGCCGCCATGACCTCAATGGTCTCGGCTGGGAGTTCTGCCGTTTCGACCTTTCCGGTGAGCGTATTAAACCATTCGACTCTAATGGGAGGCAGCGTCAGCTTTCCACTGCGTTGTGGTATTAGCGCCCAGTTTATTTTCTGCTCGGAGACCAGCCCTGAGTCCACAATGCCCATCGCTAGCTGTGGATCTTCAGCGTAGAGGCTGAGGCCGTCAATAGCAGGGATACTGATTTGCGGTAGCTGAGACTCTAGAACACCGTCAGCACGCATGACAATGGTCCGGGTCAGCGGCTGGTCAACCTGCGCAGCCCGTGAGTCGCCTTGCCACTGCGCCTGCAGACTAACCTTTCTGGCAGGCAACCACCAAACCGGACCCGAAGGGGGACGGGCTTGCACATCAAGCGTTATGGCTTCACTGGCACGCGTCAGTTTACGCGTCGGAGAAAAGAAACCCCGAACACGGTCCGGATCGGCTGGCACAGTGACGCTCAAGGTTATCGGGTCGATATTGATGGTGCCGCTTTTCTGTGGGAACAACGCAAAGCGACGCGTTGTAACACTATACTCACGTCCATCACGCACTTCTTTGCTACGGGTGTCCTCGCCGATTCGTTCCACTACAAGATCATCGGCCTCAGGGATATCAAGCCCACCATCGACAATCTCTATAGCCTGAAACACCCGCAGTGTCATGACTACCTGTGACTGGACCCATGGAGAATTGGAGTCGACACTGGCCTCTAGAAAAATATCGCGCTTTGCACCTTGCGGGACGGCGTTGACGGTGAGTGACAATAATTGGGTTTCAAAATCTCCCACCTTAACCGCAGGGACCGTAAAAACACCCTCCCCCTTTGGCAGCAGCTCAAGCGCCCAGGTCACCACACTAGTGGTGACGACCTGATTGTTTGCCCCGATAACCGTACCGATCTGTCGCGAACTGGACCTACCGACGACATCAAAATCCCGACCTAGCGATGAGGCATCCAGGTCGGCATCAATACCGGTAGCCGTGATGGTTAACACTACCGACTCGTCACGCGTGATGGTTGATGAGCTCAGTTCTGCCCTGACTCCGACATCCTGTGCCAATGCGTTTGATTGAATGGCGAGCAAACTTATCGACACACAAACCAGGAAGACAACAAGCCAGCAACAGGCTGCAAATTTTCTATGTTCAACGATAACGTACATTCTCATTCCTACCAGGGTTCACGACTATCGATGACCTGCGGATAGTCGCTGCGGTGACTCTGTTGTAACTTGCGACGTAAAAGGCCTGCAGGGTCATCCGGTATACGACGTAACCATTGCTCAGTGGCCTGGTCACTTTCACTCATCGGTTGTTCCTGCTCTGCGACACTGTTGTCCTGTGCTTCTGTCTCATCATCATTCTGACCGCCTGCCTGCGCCTCAGCCTCAAGAGCCTCTCGCGCAGCTTGTTCTTCCTGATCCTGCTGTGTTTGTGATTGTGATTCCTGGTCTCCGCCATCGTCACCCGACTCGTCGCCGGCATCGCCCTGCTCAGCCTCAGACTGCTCACCGGGCTCGCCCTGCTCGTCATTTTGTGAATCTGATGATGGCTCACCCGATTCGTCTGATGGCTGTTGTTCTCCATCCTGAGATGAAGAGTCGCCTTCACCTTCACCCTCATCAGATTGTTGCTGTTGTTCCTGCTCCTGTTGCTGGATCAACTGTTGGGCTATTTCCCGATTGTGCCGGGCATCATCGAAGTCCGGATCCTGCTCAAGAACCCGATCAAAGGTTTGTACTGCCTGCTCGTACTGGCCAGCCCTTACCTCACTGACGCCCTGATTGTAAAGGGCCTGATTGGCAGCACCCGTTTTCCCCTGAAGTTGTTGCCGTTGTGCAGCATCGCCAAACGTTTTACCGGCGGAATCGAAGTCACCAGACTCATGTTCAGCAACGCCTTGCCATAGTGCATCGGGAGCAATTTTTTTAAGTTGCTCGACATCTCCTGATTCAAATGCCGCGTTGGCCTGCTGCTCAGGTGTGCGCCACCAGTCAGCCCAATCAGCGTGTCCAGGTACCACTACTGCCATTGTCATCAACCCCACCGATACACACATGATAGACATGTACTTCATGGTCGTTGCCCCTGAATGATTCTCACGCCACCACACCGCGTCGAAACAACCACAAGGCACCGAACATCAACGGCCACACTAACCAAGGTGAATACTCTATCCAGTAGGTCTTGCGCGACGCTTCCAACGGATCACCTGCCTCCACCGAAATAGCTTCGCGCACGCTGGCAAGCTGAACAAGGTCTGCCTGGTCGGTTGTCAACCTGACTGCACGGCCGGCCCCGGACACTGCCAGGTTATTCATTAATGCCATATTGACCTGGGGAACAACGATGCCTCCGTTGGCACTCTGTATAAATTGCCCCTGCTCATCTCGCAGCGGCTTACCGGCGGAGGTGCCGACAGCCAGCACTGATAGGCGATGACCAAGTGCCCGCGCGCGCGAAGCTGCATCAAGATCCCGTTCACCGATCACTTGATCACCAATGTAGAGAATGTGCCCCTGTGAGACTCCTGCCTGTTCCAACAATTCCACAGCGCGGTCAATCGCCAAATCCAGTCGACTGCCTTGCACCGGCATGATATCGGGACTCAACGATGGAACAAAGGCTTCAATCGTGCCGGTGTCCTCAGTTAATGGACTAATGACGTACGGACGTTCTGCAAAACCGATCAAACCTGTCTGGCGTCCTTCGCTTTGTGACAACAAGTCGCTTAATTTGAATCGCGCCCGGGTCAATCGGTCGGGCGCAATGTCGTCCGATAGCATTGATCGGGACAAGTCAAACAGGACAAGCTCTGCTTGTTGTGCCTGAAATACGGGTACTTCACGCTGCTCCCAGACAGGACCCGCCAGCAACAGCAATGCCAAAGCCCAGCCAGCAAAAAGATAGTATGCAGACCGGTCGGTTTGCGATGAGATACCGTCGATAACGTACGGTTGCAATTGCGGGTCAACCACTCGTTCCCATGCACTCTTGCCAGCTCCACGACGTAGCCAGTACACAAGGAGGAAGAGGAGTGGCACAAAACCCATCAACCAATAGGGTCTCAACCACTGCAGACCAGATTCCATCATGCCGCCCCCACACGATCACGCGAGTACAGGCCCACCGCTCTGGGAATGCCATGGCACAGCGCTGCCCACAGCAGGCTCAACACAAGAGCCGTCCCAAGCGGCCAGGCAAACAGTTCATCCAGAGGCCGAAATTCCTGTTCATCCTGTTCGGTCGGCTCGAGCCGATCTATTTCCTTGTAGATGTTGGCAAGCTCCTGCTGATTGCGAGCACGGAAATACTGACCGCCTGTCGCATCACTAATGGCCTGCAATGTTGATTCATCGAGCTCACTACGCTGCGATCCGAACTGAGCACTAAAACCACCTCCGCGTCGATCAGATCCCACCCCGATAGCATGAATCCGGATACCACTGCGTGCTGCCATTTCGGCAGCTTCAAGCGGATCAACCACACCGGCAGAATTGGCACCGTCAGTCAGCAGAATAAGCACGCGCGAGGCATCAGGACGGTCGCGCAGACGTTTCACACCCAGCCCTATGGCATCACCAATAGCAGTTGATCGACCTGCGAGTCCTACCGTGGCTTCGGCCAGGAAATGCTGGACGGTCTCGTGATCGTACGTCAATGGAGTTTGCACGTAAGCCTGTGAGCCGAACATGATCAGACCAATTCGGTCACCGGTGCGACGGGCAACAAAATCCTGCGCTACCTGCTTGACCACGGCCATACGAGTCGCACGTGTGTTACCTGCATACAGATCGGTTTCGCGCATGCTGCCTGAGATGTCAATACACATAAGCAAATCCCGGCCGGTAACAGGAACACCAATAGGTTCTGCAAAGGTTTGTGGCCGGGCGGCTGCAGTGACAATCGCCAGCCACGCCAGAACAAGAACGAGAATACGTAACCAGCGCACAAGCGATCCCTTCACAGCATTGGTAGAGTAATGGCGATAAGGTGCAACGTCGGGAATACGCAAGGCCGGAGTTTGGGGCTTGTTGCCAGGGGGGGCGAAGAAGTAGACGAGCAGCGGTAGCGGTAGCGCCAGAAACGCCAATGGGTATAGCCAGCTTATGGAGTCGGGCAGGTTCACGAGGTCTGTTTACGCAATGAGCTTCTACCGGCCGCGTCGATAAGCTCTGCGACCACGTCCATCAGCGCATGTAGATCATCGATACTAAGTTGAGGGTTTTGCTGATAAGGCCCCTGCTCCAGAAGTTTCCCAAACCCAGCCTTGAACAGAGGCTTGCCACAGATTTCATCCAGTTCATCCAGCCATGCCTCGCCATGAAGACTGGCAACCTCCTCTCGTGGACGCGCGACTAACACCACCCGCCTGACCAATTGGGATACGCCTGACAATGATTGTGATACCGAAGCATTGCCAGCCTCCACTCTCAAACGATCCAGTGTGGCTCTGGCTTCGCGTTGCCAGCCACGCCGCCGGTAGCGGCTTGACATCAGGTAGAAAAGCAAGCCTGATAACAGACAGGCAGCAAGGAGTATCCACCAACCCGGGGCGGGTATGACACTGACGTCAGGTGCCTGAATATCACGAAGCTGAGACAGCAATGCTTCGGTCTCGTTCATACGGCCTCCTGTGCAGCAGGGTGTTTTGCTTGCGGTGTCAGTATTCTTGCAGCAGCATCGAGTAGGGCCTCGTCAGTGGATACACAGTAATACGCATGACGTTGTTGAACGAACAGGTTTTTCAATGACTCTTGTCGGGTCTTGAAGTCCTCTGCATAGCGCTCTCTGTCAGCTTGTGAACCCACCGACAGCACCCATCGTTGTGCTTGATCTGAGGCGCTTGAACTCATCGGATAATTGCCGGGCACGGGCAGACCGTAATCCAGCGGATCGCAAAGATGAATGGCTTTCATGTCCGTGGCGTTGAGAGCACTGCCTAAAGTCGTACGCTCATTGTCACCAAATCCGTGAAAATCACTTAGCAGTACAACCGTACTCCCGCCGTGCACACTGTGGCGCAGACGGCGCAAAGTCTTTATGAATTGCTCACCACTGGATTCCGGAACGCTTTGCTGACCATGGTGAATAGCGCGAAACAGTGACATGAGCCCACGCCGTCCGGATTGCGGGCGTATCTCGCTATGCCACCCGTCACTGAACACGAACCCGCCGACGCGATCATGAGAGGCTACCGCGCACCAGCCCAACAAGGCTGCCAGTCGTGCTGCCAGCATGGACTTATACATGCCACGAGTGCCAAAACGCATGTTTGCTCGAAAATCCACAAGCAATAACACCGGCCGTTCCCGCTCTTCAACAAACAACTTGGTGTGGGCGGTCCCCGAACGTGCCGTGACTTTCCAGTCAATCATGCGCACATCGTCACCCGCCTGGTACTCACGCACTTCGGCAAAATCCAGCCCTCGACCCAAACGCCGTGAGACTGAGCCACCGCTTTGAGGCGCCGCGCTCTTGCGTCGTACCTGTCTTTGCAAAGCAACCGCAGCACCACGCAAATTGATCAGCTCCTCCAGAGAGGTGCTGGCTGGCGAGGCAAACTGCAATTGTCGCTGATTTACGGGTTTTTTCATGTCGAACGGCTAGGCGCGTACGTGAATGTTCAAGTCAGCGGGATGCTACTGACTAATACCTTGTGACATCCCCACGAAAAACGTCATCCTCGCTAAGGCGGGGATCCACAACGGCGTGATGCGCATGGGTCCCGGCCTTCGCGCGGATGACGTATCCCGCAAGCTTTTGGAATATGGTCTCAAATCAGTCGTATTCCAAGGGCAGTCCAAAGGCTAGGGAACAGCAATAAGTCTCAACATGCGGTCCAGAACGTCATCGGTACTGACGCCATCAGCTTCGGCCTCGAAAGACAGTAATATTCGATGACGTAACACATCATGAAATATGGCTTGTACGTCACCCGGTGATACATAGTCACGACCATCCAGCCAGGCATGTGCTCTTGCGCAGGCATCCAGACATAGAGTGCCGCGGGGGCTGGCGCCATACTGTATCCAGCGTGCAAGCTCTTCATCGTGTCGGGTAGGATTGCGCGTCGCGGTTATCAACCGCACTATGTAGTTTTCAATGTCATCGGCCATGAACACCTCAAGCACTTCGCGACGCGCAGCAAACAGGTCATGTAAGGCAAAGCGAGCCTCGGCAGACTCAGACTTCGAGATATCCACACCTTCTTCCTGTGGAGACATTTTGCTCAATGCTTCAGAACGCACTAGTCGCAGAATATCGGCCTCGTGCTGTGAGTCGGGATAGTCGACCAGTACCTGCATCAGAAAGCGATCCAGTTGAGCTTCCGGCAAGGGGTAGGTGCCTTCCTGTTCGATGGGATTCTGCGTTGCCATGACCATGAACGGCGTAGGCAGCTTATAAGTCTGGTGACCTACCGAAATCTGCTGTTCTGCCATAGCCTCCAGCAGCGCGGACTGGACTTTGGCAGGTGCCCGGTTAACTTCATCCGCCAGTATGAGGTTGTTGAACAACGGCCCCCGCTGAAACACAAAACTGCCATCGGCCGGTCTGTAAACTTCAGTGCCGGTAAGATCGGCAGGCAGTAGGTCCGGCGTGAACTGAACTCGCTGGAAATCTGATTCGATGCAATCGGCCAACGCTTTTATGGCGCGCGTTTTCGCAAGTCCCGGAGCCCCCTCGACCAGCAAATGACCATCAACCAGAAGCGCAATCAGCAAACGGTTGACAAGCTTTGGCTGGCCGACAACCGAAGCTTCAATCTGGGTACTGAGTTGTTGAACTGCTGATAATGCACTCAAGGAACGTTCACCCTCGCTGTTATTGAATATTAATCGTCACGGTACCTGATATCTCAGTGCCGTCATCTGTAATGGTGGCAGTGACATTCAGTGTCGCACCTGCGCTTTGTGGTTGTGGAATGACAAGACCATTTCCAAGAGCACCCTGATCAACGAAATTCACCTGCGTGCTGGGAACAGAAAAAACAAGGTTATCATCAGCAATCGTCACTTCCCGTGCAGAATCATACACACTGCCTCGAGAGACCTCTAATTGCAGCTGACTGCCCAAAGCGACGGTCAAGGTGTTTCCAGTACCAGCCCCGGCAAACGCGAGTTGATCAGAATTACTATCCGCGTCCTCCTTGACCGATACCTGCACGCTTTCCTGCGTATCAGTGCCACAACTTGCCTGCAAGGTCACGGTCCCTACCGCAAGCCCGGACAACCGCCCCCTGTTTTCGCCAGAATTGATGACGCTGGCACTGGAAGTGTTCAAGGTGACTGCCCAATCGACGTTGTCAGTGATATCCACAGATCTCGTACCCGTCGCGCTACCACCCGGTGCTGCCGGAGGCGTCTGACCAAGGTCTCCGGTCATCTGCGACGCGTTGACGTAAGTGCCTGTTGCCGTGAAATCAAGCGTTTCATTTTCATTGACCTCCAAAGCAGCATTGTTGGCCGTGCTGACGGCGATGGACTGAAGCGTATCGAGAACATTGATCTGCAGAGGAAACGGCGGTGCGTCGCCAGAGGTAGCTGTGAGCGTCAAAGTCCCTACGGTCGTCGCATTGATCATGGTCGTCCGCCCGCTAGCTGAGCTGAGCGTAGCGTTCGCGCCCTCGTTCAGCGTGAATCCTGTGTTGGTTAGAGTACGCAGGGTGCTGTCGTCAAATAATCCAGTCGCAAAATATTCACTCGGCAGGCAACGTTCAAGACTGTCATTACCTTCGATGGACCGGATAGACTCAAGCGTGGCATCGTTCACCGTTACGGTCAGTGAAGAAGACTGTATTCCACCGATCAGCACTGAGGCCTCGGCAGAACCTTGCAATTCGCCAACGCCTGTCAATAGACCATTCTCGCTAACCGTGAAAACTGACGGGTTACTGGACTGCCAGAGTCGACCACTGACAGGGATATTTTCAATCGGACCAGCCGTACCATTACCGGAAAGAGCTAGTTGTATCGACTGACCGGAGTTGATGAAGATTTCAGGCTGAGAGTCCTCCGGAGGGTTGACCTGTATAGCAGTAAGCCCCAGCGTCTGAACCTCTACAGACTCTTCAAAAGGTCTGGAATCACCTTCACAGGCAGTTAACAGTGCCGCACTCAGAATAAGCGCCGTGGATAAGGAATAACGAATTGCGATAGGGTTCATGGTGCATTTACTCTAAAGCCGAACACAAGCGCATCGACCCGAAGTGGTTCGTCAGCATTGTAATGGCGGTACTCGGCGGTAAACAACAGGCCGGGAACCCGCTCGAAACGTTGCATGAGGCCAACGCTTACTCGCATACCCTCGAATTCCTCGTTGGCAGGAAGCCCTGAAACACCTGAGCTGAGCAGTGATTCCTGGTTCAAGGTGTAATTGACTGCGCCGAGAACGATGAAGCCCTGGACATTATTGATTGGCTGAGATTGCAACCGCAGCGCCACGCCATAGGCTTCTTCGATGTCCAGTTCAAAGCCTTCGTCATCATCGGAGGACACGCTGGAATCGGCAAACACTTCGATACCAATATTCTTCGCGACATAGGCGCCAAGACTGACAGTTCCGAAAACCGGATAAAATTCCAGGTCCGAGTGGCGCACGCCACTGGCTCCGATCTGGAGCTCCGCGTAAACCGGCCCCTCTGCCAGAGCACAGGATGTCGTTACCAGAAGCACAGTTGCTATCAGCCAGCGCAAGAATCACCTCGTAATTGGTTCGGGAGAATGGATGATGCTGTTTCCGGTATGGATCATGGTTCGGATAAAGCGGCCAATCAACCCTTTTGAGAATAGGCAAACACGCCAGAAACATCAGTGCCGTTACAGCCGCTCCAGCGTCGATTGCGCATGGTAGCAAACTTCAGCTCAGCGCAAAGCGGCCTTCGTCACGGACAGCCCTGCGCCGCAAATACCGGCGTTAATGCATCTTCTTGCACCAGAACGACACAGCCCGCGTCGCCAGCGGGTTTTTCGATACTGAATGTCATTGCCGCCCCGACTGTTACTTCACCCAGACGCGTCATCGACCTTACGATGTGATGGTTGGTTAACGATTTGTGCCGATTTTCTCCACCGGTTATTAAGGTGGTCGCCTCGTCAAGGTAATGCGCCACGGAAATGTCCGTGCCGACAAGGGCGTCAAGTTGCCCAGCCGAACCCGTGATGTCAACGCTCAGCGTATCGGGTGTAGGCCCCTCAGTTATCCGGATATCCAAAGACTGTTCAACCGGTGTCGCCAACGCCCGGGAAATGTGCTTTCGATTGGTTCCCACGGCAGCGTAACGCCCATTGACGATAGCTTGAGGGGTATACACACCGGGGCGCCCTTGCAACTCAGCGACGTTATACGTGCGCTGGCGCCTGGAGTAAGAGGCATCAGAGAATGGATCGACGAAGTTTCCGTCACTTCCATGTACCAGGTTGTCCCAGTAGTCGACATGGAATTCCAGCGCTAACAGATGCTCATCCTCTGAGAGCAACTTGCCAAGTAATTCGTCCGCCGGAGGACAGGAAGAACAACCGTGCGAGGTATAGAGCTCTATTAACTTCAGCTGTTTCGACGATACATCATCGGACAAGGCATTCCCTGCTGGCAATGCAACCAGAGCAAGCGTGCTGGCCAAACGTTTCACATTGCCAGATGTGAAGCAAATCCCGGCAAGGCGCGATAGTCTTTCGAAGGCTGTCGACGCGAGGAAATTGATGGAAGGTAAGGTAGTGGTCTTCATGGCATCCCGTTGAGAAATGATGAACGTCCGGCCACAAAAGCAGCGCAGTGCCTATAAGTTGCCTTGACGGCTATTTGGTTCCCTTTATTTTTGCAAACGCTGCCAGGGCTCTCTGTCTGGTTTCTTTAAGATCTACCAGCGGATCGGGGTATTCGAGCGCTGAGCGTTCTGGTTCGGGTAACTCCCAGGGCTTATGCACAAATTTATTGGCAACGTTCGACAGTTCAGGTACCCAGCGCCTGACATAATTGCCATCACGATCAAACTTCTCACCTTGCAGCACCGGATTAAACACTCTGAAAAACGGTGCAGCGTCTGCACCGCTTCCCGCAGTCCATTGCCAGCCCATCGCATTGCTGGCCAGATCGGCATCTACCAGAGTGTCCCGGAACCATGCCTCACCCGATTGCCAGGGGATCAGCAGGTTCTTGATGAGGTAGGAAGCCACAATCATGCGCACGCGATTGTGCATCCAGCCCGTTGCATAAAGCTCACGCATGCCAGCATCCACGATGGGTACGCCGGTGCCACCCTGCTGCCAACGGCGCAAATGCCCATCGGTGTCTCTGGCCCATTCAAATTTGGCAAAACGGACATCAAGAGGCTCGCTGATAGTGTGCGGGTAGTGGAAAATCAGCGCGTAGGCAAACTCGCGCCAGACAATTTCCTTGGCAAAAGTTTCTTCACCAGCACTGAGCTCTGCCAGACGCCTGCCATTCAAAAGGGTTTTGAGCACAGTTCGCGGGCTGACTTCACCAAAATGCAAATGCGGTGACAATTTAGAAGTGCCGTGCCGCGCAGGCAGATTGCGACCGTCGTTGTAGTCATGGACACACTTTTTCAAAAACGTTGACAGCGTCTTGCGAGCAGCAACCTCACCGACCTTCCAGTGCGACATCATGGTCTTGTGCCAGGGTTTGTCGGGCAGCAGTGCAAGCGCATCGAGCGACACAATAGCGGACAGTTTTCCAGACGCCTTGTCGCTGAGCGCGGGTATTTTTCGCGGCGCTTTTAACACCGCCAAAAGGTCGGCTTGTCCGTCTATCTGGGAGGCAGCTGCTCGCCAGAAAGGGGTATAAACGCGATAGGGTGTCCCATCACCCTTGAGATTTTCCCATGGCTCGAAGATGAGCAGTCCGTTATAAGTGGCAGGCTCAACCTCTTTGAGCGCGGCTTTGATGTCCTTGTCCCTTGCGATAGTTACGGGGTCGTAACAGCGGTTCCAGTAGATCCGTGTGGCGCCGCTTTGCTTGATGAGTTGTTGCAGCACGCCAAGACTGTCACCTTGCGCCAATAACAAGCGATTGCCCTTTTTTTGCAGACTGATATCCAGCGCATCCAATCCATGATGAAGCCAGACACGACTGGCGCCACCGAGCCGGCTGACGCATTGATCAAGCGGATCGTCAACAAAGATACAAATAACTGATGTGCAGTCCTCACAAGCCTGGGTCAGCGCCGGGTTGTCTTCAAGTCGAAGATCCTGGCGAAACCAGACAATACCGATTGTCACAGTACTCATACTCCATCAACAGTTGTTATTAGCCAGGGGGGCAGTGCTACAGATGCTGGCACCGCGTTCGCCAATCCCCCCGGTAAAGACGATGGCATCAATCCCTCCCATCGCCGCAGCGTATGCACCAATGTATCTGGGCGCCCGATGTGCAAACACATTTTACCGGACAGCAACAATTGTTCGCTCTCGTCAAACAGAGCATATTTGATGCTGGACGACCCACCATTTTTAACGAGTGTATTCCTATGTGACAATCGTCCTGACATTTACTGACTTTCGCAAGACGACAGAAGAGGCGTGTCTGCCTGCCAGGGTTTTACTGCACCCTGAAACCACAAAACCCCGCGGGTGCGGGGTTTTGTGTGCAAAACAGGTCGGTTGACCGGTTTACATAGCGGAGACGTTAACCGCTGCTGGGCCTTTCTGGCCTTGTTCGATGTCGAAGTTCACTTTCTGACCTTCGTCTAGTGTCTTGTAACCATCACCAGTGATGGCCGTGTGGTGAACGAATACGTCCTTACCGCCATCTTCAGGAGCGATAAAGCCAAAACCTTTCGCCGCGTCGAACCACTTAACTGTACCAGTACTCAAGATAATACCCTGTATATAAAAAACAACAAATGGGAGCTGGTGTCGGAGAGCGGGTGGCCATATGCCCCACAAACCCTCACGCAAAACCTGCAACCTTTACAATGACTATTCACACTGGCCAGTCACTCGACGGTGTCTGGCTGCAATGCTGCTAGTCGCTAACGCTGAAAATTCCAGAAGATATCACTTGGAACCGTCAACAATTGCAATATAGGCAGTTTGGTGACCGAATACAAGCTTCGATACACGTTTTCGACGGTTCGGATGTGACATTCAGGCTACAATTGCGGCGTTCGACGTCTGGCTGAAGTGTCCCAATGCCTTATTCCTTCTACCTTTCAGCCACATTCGGCATTCTCGACTCGCAAATCGAACCCTTTGAAAAAAAGTAACATATGACTCAAGTATTTGCTGCTGGTCAGCGCTGGATCAGTGACGCTGAATCTGATCTTGGACTCGGTACTATTCTGGAAGTGGAATTTCGTCAAATTACTGTCGTTTTTCTGGCGACGGGCGAGACACGGATTTATGCCAAGGAAACCGCACCGCTGACCCGCGTCGCGTTCCAGCCCGGGGATCAGATTACCAGCCACGAGGGCTGGGAGATGAAAATCGAAAAGGTAATCGACGAAGAAGGCTTGCTCACGTATGTCGGCAAGCGCGCAGATAACGGCGAGCAAAGCATGCTGAACGAAGCGGGGCTCGATAACTTTCTGCAATTCCGCACTCCCAAGGATCGGCTTTTTACCGGACTTATCGATGGGCAACGCTGGTTCAACTTACGGCGCCGCGTGTTCGAGCATCGACACCAACTGGCGCAATCACCCGTTAAAGGTTTGCTGGGTTCACGAGTCGCCGTACTTCCTCATCAGATCTACATTGCCATTGAGGCATTAAAGCGTCGTCATCCGCGTCTTTTACTTGCAGATGAAGTCGGGCTTGGCAAGACGATCGAAGCCGGCATGATTGTCCACGGCTCATTGACAAACAGCCTTGTATCTCGGGTGTTGATTATTGTTCCGCCCGCCCTGCTCCACCAATGGCTGGTTGAGATGCTCAGGAAATTCAACCTGAAGTTCAGCATCATGGACAACGAGCGTTTTGAAGAACTGCAAGCTTCAGCGCCAGAAGGCAATCCGTTTCTCGCAGAACAGCTGGTGCTTTGTTCGATGGATGTGCTTCTCGATAACGATGATATCGGGGATGCTGCAGCGAGTGCCGGTTGGGACATGCTGGTCGCTGACGAAGCCCATCACCTGAAATGGGAAGAAAACAACCCAAGCGCCGCTTATACACTCGTGGAAGAACTGGCACTCGAAACCGAATCGGTCCTGTTACTCACAGCAACGCCAACGCAATTGGGACAAGCCGGGCATTTTGCCCGATTGCGTCTGCTTGACCCGCAAAGATTCAGCGACCTTGATCAGTACATCAAGGAGGAGTCACAGTTTGGATGGCTGGCAGAAATCGCCAACAAACTGTCGAATGAGACTGCCCTTGATGAGGATGAAACACAGCAACTTGAAACGCTTCTCGGTGAACCCTTTTCGGATACCGAGAAAAAATCCCTGACCAACAGCACAGCGCTTGCCATGAGCGAGATTGGTACCGTCACAATATCAAAGCTCATCGATCGCCATGGTACCGGGCGCCTGATGTTCAGAAACACCCGTCAGGCAATAACAGGCTTTCCCGAGCGGCAGTTAAATCAGTACTCGCTCGATGAAGATACACTGGAGGCCAAAGCTGTATGGCTTATCGAATTCATGGCAGAGCTCTATCCTGCCAAGATTCTCGTTATCTGCTCGGCCATGGAAACCGTCAAGGATATGGCTGAACTGCTGCGAAAAGCGGGCGTGCAGAGTGCTCAGTTCCAGGAAGACATGAGCATAGTCGAACGCGACCGGGCAGCGGCGTGGTTTGCTGATCCAGATGAAGATTGTCGTTTGCTGTTGTGCTCTGAAATTGGCAGCGAAGGCCGCAATTTCCAGTTTTTGCACAATGTAGTCATGTTTGAATTGCCCGATAGTCCGGATTTGCTTGAACAACGAATTGGAAGACTCGATCGCATTGGACAGACTCAGACCATACAGATTCATGTGCCGTTTGCCAGCTCATCCAGGGACGACATCCTGCTGCGCTGGTTTCATGAAGGGCTGGATGCATTTGAACGCTTGTGCAGGTCTGGCTCTACCGTCAGGCGCAGACTCGCCGACCAGCTTGAGCAAGTCTTGTCAGATACCAAGAGGACCAATAAGCAAATTGATACTCTGATCAAGAATACGAAAGCGTTACGTCTACAACTCGATATCGAGCTGGAAGCTGGCAGGGACCGTCTGTTGGAACTCAACTCCAACAGACCGGAGCTCATACAGGAGCATCTTGACGCGCTGGCCCGTATGGATCGCAACTACGATTTGCAGGATTTCATGGATGCCGTGTTCGACCGCTTCGGTGTTGATGTCACCGAGCAACGTGATCATTGGATAATTCATCCCAGCGATCACATGCAGGTTGAGCACTTCCCTCATCTGCCTAGCGGAGGTATGACACTAACGTTTGAACGTCCGACTGCGCTAACCCGTGAAGATTTCACCTACCTCACCTGGGATCATCCGATGGTACGGGCCTGTATGGACCTGATTCTGGATGAGGGATTTGGCCAGGCTGACTGTCAGGTGATCAAATGTGAAGAGATTCCAAAGACGCTAACCTTCGTGGAGGCAAGTTACGTTCTACAGTGCACAGCCGATCCGTCTCTCAACATTGAAAGATACCTACCCGCACGGGTGCAAACCTGGTGCGTCGGCATTGACGGTGGCGACTATACAAAGGCGCTGGAAGGCGTTGAACTTGATGGCCTGAAGCAGCGATATGATCGCAACGCTCTGCGAAAAGTCATTCTCAAGAACCGCGATGCACTGGAAAAACTGATAGACCAGTCTGGCGCATTGGCGGAACAGTCGCTACCCGGGCTTGTCGAGACAGCCAGAGAAGACATCACCACTGAATTTGCAGAAGAACATGAACGTCTGGTTTCTCTTGCACGCGTAAACCCATCGGTAAGACAGATTGAAATTGATCTGCTGGACGATCGACGTGATCAGTTGCTACAGGCGTTGAGCGGTACGCATGCAAGAGCTGTTTCAGTTCGAGTCATGTTCAATAGCTAATGTAGTGGAGCACACAACGATAACCGGGAATGCCTAAATGAAAATTGTCTCGTTCAACGTCAATAGTGTGCGCTTGCGACTGCCTCAACTGGAGGCTCTGGTCAAGGCGCATGATCCTGATATAGTCGGACTACAGGAAACCAAATGTGTTGATGCAGACTTTCCAGTTGAAGCGCTTGAAGCAATGGGCTTTCATTGTGCATTTGCCGGACAGAAAACACACTATGGCGTTGGCATGTTATCGAAGACACCAATGCGAGATGTACAGATAGGATTCAGGACTGACGACGCTGATGCCCAGAAGCGGCTTATTACTGCAACAATAGATAGCCCCAGGGGCAACCCGATTACTATCGTTAACGGGTACTTTCCTCAAGGTGAAAAGCGCGATCACCCGGTCAAGTTCCCCGCCAAGGAAAAATTCTACGCAGACCTGCAAAGCAAACTCGAAACCGAACATTCCGCGACAGACCTCCTGGCAGTGATAGGGGATTTCAACATCGCACCGGTAGACCAAGACCTTGGGATTGGCCCTGACAACGTCAAGCGCTGGTTGCGTCAGGGCGCGACCAGTTTTTTGCCGGAAGAGCGTCAGTGGTTTGAGCGACTATGTGCCTGGGGACTTGATGATAGCTACCGCGTAAAGTACCCGGACAAGGATGATAGATTCAGCTGGTTTGACTACCGTAGCAAGGGCTTTGACCGTGATCCCAAAAGAGGGCTGCGCATCGATCACCTGTTGTGCACACGAATCATGACGCCCACGCTGATTGATAGCGGTATTGATTACGACATTCGTGCCATGGAAAAGCCGTCAGATCATTGCCCGGTATGGTCTGAATTCGAGATTTGAGGAAAGCGACAAGCTAGTGAACATCGTTGCAAGCGGCAACTAGCGTGTCCTTGAGCTCGTCCGCGGAATAGCTTCCCTTGACGACATAGTTTTTCACGAAGTCGTACTGAGTACAGCGCGCCTTGTCCTCATCCAGATCAGATGTTGAATACATCACAACAACCGTGGGCCGAATCTGTATCTGTTCTCGCTTTTCCCGAAATAATTCCAGAAACTGCCAGCCGTCCATAAGAGGCATATTTACATCCAGAAAGATGACAAGCGTGGGTTCAATATCAGCATCATGCCTGCCACGTTCTTCATCTTTAAGTAGAAATTCCAACCCCTGTTCTCCATCGCACACTTCAGCGATGGTTAGCTGAAGTCCGCTTTTTTTCAGGTAGCGTTTAAGCAGATATCGATCTTCTGCATTGTCGTCGATAATAAGTACGGATTTGGGCACGCAGCGTCACTCACAAAAAACCAGGCAGTTGGTCGGAATCATACGCAAGTTTCGTGAAACGAGCCGCACGATGGTGTATCAGCAATGACAACGATTGTGTCTATCCCAATTGACTTGCCAATGTGTCAATACAATAGCGCTTAACGCCCCTCTTGCCCGCTTCGTCTTCAGGTTAACCCCGAATTCTGAGACACGTCGGCGAAAACCTGGCTCCACAAACAAACAAGCCCCGACCGGCGGGGCTTGAAGGCTATGTGATACACGGGGGGTTATTTGGGTAACTCTCCCTGTACACCTTCGACATAGAAGTTCATACCGAGCAGTGTTTCGTCGTCGTATACCTCGCCATCAGCCAATAGCTCATCACCTGCCTGACTCAGGATCGGGCCTTGGAACGGATTCAGACTACCGTCAATGATGCCCTCCCTTACAACATCAGCTGCGGCACTGACATCGTCAGGCACGTCAGCACTGTACTCAGGAAATTCAACCATGCCTGAAGCAATACCGTCCCAGGTATCCTGCGACTGCCAAGTGCCCTCGATAACCGCACGAACTCGCGCAATGTAGTAGTCGTCCCAGTTATCAATGATAGATGTTAATTGGGCGCTGGGCGCGAACGCTGCCATATCCGATGCCTGACCAAACGCAAACACGCCACGCTCTTCAGCGACCTGTAATGGCGCTGGCGAATCAGTGTGCTGTGTGATGATGTCCGCACCTTGATCTATAAGAGCCTTGGCAGCATCGGCTTCCTTTCCCGGGTCATACCAGCTGTTTACCCAAACAACTTTAACGGTGGCATCCGGGTTGACTTTACGCATGGAGATGGTGAACGCATTGATACCGCGCACCACCTCAGGAATGGGGAAGGAGGCAATGTAGCCCACTGTATTGGTCTTGGTCATCATGCCTGCCATGGTGCCAATAACCGAACGGCCTTCATAAAAGCGTGCGGCGTAGGTGGATACATTGTCTGCGCGCTTGTATCCCGTAGCATGCTCGAATTTGACATCGGGAAAATCCTTGGCCACCTTGATAGTCGGATTCATGAAACCGAATGAGGTTGTAAAAATGAGATCATGACCGGTACTGGCCAGCTTGCGGATCACCCTCTCGGCGTCTGCACCCTCTGGTACGCTTTCCACAAATGTGGTTTCGACCTGATCGCCAAATTCGGTTTCAATGGCCTTGCGGCCAACGTCGTGTCGGTAAGTCCAGCCGTGATCACTCACCGGCCCCACATACACAAATCCGACTTTGACAGGATTTGCGGCAAACGCCCCAGTAACGAAGGCTGACACCAATGCTGCGGCAAGCAGCACCGTAGTGCGTTTGACTGAATTTAACAACATGTGGATCTCCGTGTGAAATATGACGATTTGTACGCAAATTCAGGTGGTTGGATGAAAGGCCTGCCCGATACTGGCGGGGGCGTTCCGTCGAATCCGACCGCGATCCTTTGAGATAAGGACCAGAACTACAATAGTGGTGAGATAGGGTAGCATCGACATCAGCTGCGATGGCACATTTATTCCAAGTGCCTGAGCATGTAATTGAAGGATGCTGATGCCACCAAACAGGTAGGCTCCCAGCAACAATCTCCCCGGCTGCCAGACCGCAAAAACCACCAGCGCAAGCGCAATCCAGCCCCGGCCTGCGCTCATGTTTTCCGCCCACATTGGCGTGTATACCATGGACAGATACGCGCCTCCAAGACCTGCGCAAGCGCCGCCGAATAACGTCGCCAGGTAACGCACCCGGATCACCTTGATTCCCAGTGCATGTGCTGCGTTGTGAGAGTCTCCTACTGAACGTAACACAAGCCCGGCGTGGCTGCGATTCAAAAACCAGGCAACCGCTGCCACCAGAGCAAACGAGCCATAGACAAATACATCATGACTGAAAAAAAGCCGCCCTAATAAGGGAATGTCACTAAGCAAAGGGACATGAATGGCCTGCACGCCATCATAGGCAACACCCACAAACGGCTGACCGATAAGAGCACTGGCGCCAATGCCAAAGATTGTCAACGCAAGGCCTGTTGCCACCTGCGAGGATTGTAACGTCAAGGTAAGGAACCCGAACAAGCCTGCCATCGACATACCTGCAATGATGCCTGCCAATATACCAGCCGATGCGGCGCCAGTGTAATGTGCTGTGGCAAAACTGCACACCGCACCTACCAGCATCATGCCTTCAACGCCCAGATTCAATACCCCTGAGCGCTCCACCACAAGCTCACCCAGTGCCGCATATACGAGAGGTGTTGCCGCAGTGATGATCGTAAGCACCGTCAGCATCAGTATTTCATTCATTGGCGCGATAGCTCTCGATAATTATCCATATGATTATCCTTTTGTCATCACATCGTGACCATCAGTCGGTGGGCCGAGACGGCTTCCAGACGATCGAGTAATAAATTAATACATCGGTTGCGAGGAGAAAGAACAGCAACATGCCCTGAAAGACACCGGTTACCGCGAGCGGAAGATTCAGTGTTATCTGTGCGGACTCCCCACCCAGATAGGACAAGGCCATGATTAACCCTGCGAACAGCACGCCTACCGGATGCAGGCGGCCAAGGAAGGCTACGATAATGGCGGTGAAACCGTATCCTGGAGAGATGTTCGGCAGTAACTGGCCGATAGGGCCTGCCACTTCAAAGAGACCGGCAAGTCCGGCAGTTGCGCCGCCCATCAGTAAGGCAAACCAAACCAGCTTTGTCTGCTTGAAACCGGCATGTGCCGATGCTCTGGGAGCTGCACCGTTAACTCTCAGTGCAAAACCCAACAATGTGCGTGACAGTAACAACCACCCACCTAACACCAGACCGATGGCAACCAATGCACCGATATGCAAGCGCGTCCCCGAAAGAATTCTTGGCAAGGTTGCCGCATCATGAAAAAGACGCGACTCGGGGAAATTAAAGCCGTCGGGGTCACGCATGGGACCAGCTACCAGCCACGACAGCAGCAAAACGGCAACGTAGGTCAGCATAAGACTCGTCAGGATTTCATTCACGTTAAAACGTGTCTTCAATAACGCAGGTACAGCCGCCCAGCTCATCCCGCCTGACACGCTTGCCAGTATCATCGCAGGCAGTACATACCAGGCATCCACCTCAAAGAACGCCAAAGCGACGGCAGAGCCCGCGATCGCACCCAGAATCAATTGCCCCTCTGCTCCGATATTCCAGACCTGGGCACGAAAACCGATAGACAGCGCAACGCCTATCATGATCAACGGCGCCGCCTTGACACCCAATTCTGCCAGACCATACAAGGTACTCACCGGTTCTACGAAAAACGCATGAAAGGCTGCTCCGATGGGCACTGACAACATCGCAAACAATACAAGACCGGCAAGCAAGGTGAAGAAAAGCGCGATCAACGGCGCAAGATAGCCCATTAATCGAGAGGGATTAGCGCGCTTTTGCAACGTGATCATTGCGTGTTCCCGGCACTATCATCAACAGCGTGACGGGATGAAACGCTGAGCGTTTCACCGCCCATCAACAATCCAACCTGCCGAACCGTGATCTGCCGCGTTGGATGGAATGCTGACAAGCGACCCGCACACAGAGCGCCGATACGATCGCTGGCCTGCATAAGCTCATCCAGATCCTGCGAGATCATGAGAATCCCGGCACCTTGCCGGGCCAGTTCGGCAATGGCTTTGTGAATGGCAGCGGCAGCGCCCGCGTCGACACCCCAGGTAGGTTGTGAGATCACCAATACTCTGGGTGATTGCAATATTTCCCGCCCAACAATGAATTTTTGAAGATTGCCACCGGACAGGCTGGACGCCAACGCCTGTGGTCCCTGGCACTGCACGTTGAACGCCTGTATGACTTCTTGCGCAAACTTGCGACTTCGACCGTAGGAGATCAGCCCGGCAATGCGCAGCTTTTGTCGGTGATGGGCGGTGAGAAACACATTTTCTGCTAGCGACAGGCTGGGCACCGCCGCGTGCCCCAGTCGTTCTTCAGGAACGCAACATAAACCGAATCGTCGGCGCTGGCCGGCATCCTCCGTGCCAATGGGTCTGCGATCCAGACTGATCTGACTTGCATCATTAACAAGTCGCTCACCTGCGATCACTTGCAAGAGCTCATCCTGCCCATTACCGGCAACACCGGCAATGCCGACAATTTCCCCCTCGCAAATCTGCAGATTGATGTCATGCAGGCTTACGCCGTTGGCATCAGACGCAGGCAGATCGAGCGCAGCCAGAGCGAAAACCGGTTGGCTGAAGCTTCGATCTTGCCGTTTCGAAACGGGTTGCAACTCATCCCCCATCATAAGGGCTGCCAGACTGGCCACACTCTCCTGCCGCGGATCGGCTTCAGCCACTTTTCTACCCTGCCGCAGAATGGTAGCACCACTGCACAAGGTGCGAATTTCTTCCAGCTTGTGACTGATGTAGAGAATCGTCATACCACTTTCGGCCAGGGCGTTCAGCGTTGAAAAAAGATCGGTAACTTCCAGTGGTGTAAGAACCGAGGTTGGCTCATCCATGATCAACAGCTTCGGGTCCTGCAAGAGACAACGAACAATCTCGATACGTTGTTGTGCACCGACCGACAGTGTGTATACAGAGCGCGATGGGTCCAACGGCAATCCGTATTTCGCGGATACATTGATGATCCGCTCTCGCAGTTCTTCGTCAGCATTCACTCCCATGCCCAACGCAATATTTTCAAGTACGGTTAGCGAATCGAACAGCGAAAAATGCTGAAAGACCATCGAGATGCCTAATTTGCGGGCAACATCAGGGGCGGAAATGCTCACGGCTTGCCCCCTCCAGTGAATACAGCCTGAATCCGGTGCAAGCAGCCCGTACAGAATTTTTACCAGCGTGCTTTTGCCAGCGCCATTTTCCCCCAACAGTGCATGAATGGAACCGGCTTGCAATGACAGGCTGACCGCATCATTGGCCAGCACACCCGGATAGGCTTTGGAGATATTCTCCATGACAACCAGCGGGCCGGAAGCTACATGGCTTGACTCCACCGACGTAGAGATGGCAGAAAAATGAGAACTGTTTTGCGCCATGTGATGCGGTTGGGTATCGCCGTGTTTATTGAGCTGACTGTCCGTCCACAGTGTACAGCGCACTATCGCTATTGGGACATCAAAATCTCGTCATGGAACGTCAGCGACATATAGGGTAATGTCTCGGCTTCGTCATTGCCGATTTTATCAAGCCAGCATTCTCATGATTCGTTCCGGGCTTCAAGCCATAAAAGCCAGCATCCTCCATTGTGTCGATGATCCCGACCGATTCGGCCCGGATAGCGTTGTGTATCTACCGGAGGCACTGTTAGTCATCGAGAACGGACGGGTTCGGGAGTGTGGCTCTGTGCACAGCATCGAGATTCCAGAGTCTGCCAATGTCGTCGATTTAACGGGCAAGCTGATCGTGCCGGGATTTGTTGATACGCACGTGCATTATCCGCAAGTTGATGTAATAGCCGCCTACGGCTCGCAGTTGCTCGAGTGGCTCGAGCGTTACACATTTCCAGCCGAACAGCTGTTCGAGGACGAGGAGCACGCTTCCGAAACAGCCCGTTTTTTTCTGGATGAAATGCTGAAGAACGGTACGACGACGGCACTGGTTTTCGGAACGGTGCACGCTGGTTCAGTGAATGCATTTTTTACCGAGGCGCAAGCGCGTAATCTGCGGATGATATGCGGCAAAGTCATGATGGACCGCCACGCACCAGAAAGTCTGCTGGACACCGCGCAGAGCTCCTACGTTGAAAGTCAACAACTCATTGAAAAATGGCATGGCAAGGATCGTCTTGGTTATGCCGTGACACCGCGATTTGCGCCTACCAGCACCCCTGCTCAGCTGGCCATGGCAGGCCGACTGCTACAGGAAAACCCGGGGGTACATCTGCACACGCATATGGCAGAGAATACCGACGAATGTGACTGGGTGGCATCGCTGTTTCCCGGAAATGAGGATTACCTTGCCGTATACGAACAGTTCGACCTTGTACGCAAACGCTCCGTGTTCGCACACTGCCTTCATCTATCCGATAGTGCATGGAAACGCATGGCAAAGGCCGACGCATCCGTTGCCCACTGCCCCTGCTCCAACCTGTTTATCGGTAGTGGACTTTTCGATTTGCGATCGGCGCAAAAACACAAGGTACGCGTCGGCCTTGGTACCGACATAGGTGGCGGCGATAGCTTCTCCCTACTGCGCTCAATCAACGAAGCCTACAAAATCCAGCAACTACAGCGCCACACCATTACACCCGAACAGGCGTTCTATCTGGCCACATTGGGGGGAGCTCGCGCACTTGACCTTGACGCCAGTATCGGCAACTTCGCTATAGGTAAAGAGGCAGATTTTCTCGTTGTTGATGAGAGTGCAACTCCACTGATGGCACGTCGTACCGCGAGTCAGGAAGACTGGCGCGAACGTTTGTTCACGTTAATGATGCTCGGCGATGATCGCTGCATAGAACAAACATGGATCATGGGTGTGCGTTGCAAGGCTAGTTGAGCAAACCGGATTAATTGAATAACGACGCGTGATTGAAACGCCACCATTTGCATGAAGTTGGGCCATGCCCGCGAAGGCAGGCACTCAGCACTACCGCAACTTGAATTCTCACCTTCGCAGAGACGACTGTGGACTCGTTGTCAGGATCGAGTTAGTCATTTGGCAATTCAATCGTCTCGAACAATCGCTCACGCGAATTTCGTGACGGACTGGCAAGCGCGGCATCTACCAAATCACGGGTCAGATGCGGTGCAAACTGTTCGATGAATTCATACATGAATGGTCTCAGTTCACGATGCTGGCGCATACCGATATGCGTGGTACTACACTCGAACAGATGTGCTGCATCAAGCACCTTCAAATCGCTATCGAATTCCGGCTCATAGGCCATGCGGGCGATGATGCCGACTCCCAGCCCCGATCGCACGTAGGTTTTGATCACATCCGCATCGGTAGCCGTCAGCACAACGTTCGGTTTGAGATCACGCGCTGTAAATGCCCTGTCCAGTTGCGAGCGCCCGGTAAAACCGAAGACATAAGTGATGATTGGAAAATTGGCCAAAGCTTCCAGCGTCAGGCTGCCCAGCTGTGCCAACTTGTAAAGGGCATGATCAGGTTTGACGATCACTGCCCGGTTCCAGCGTGAACAAGGCAACATGACAAGGTTTTCATATAAATGCTGACCTTCTGTAGCGATAACAAAATCAACCTCACCAGTCTCAACCATAGTCACCATCTGTACAGGGGTGCCCTGGTGCAAATGAATATTTACACGTGGATAACGTTCACCGAATGCGTTGATGATCGCTGGCAGCACGTATCGCGCCTGCGTGTGTGTGGTTGCCAGCCGTAGTTCACCGCTATAGGGATCTGCATGCTGGCGACCAAGATTACGGATGTCTTCAGTGCCTGCAAGAATTTTCTCGGCAACAGGGATGATGTCCCTGCCCGCATTGGTTACCGAAACTATCTGCCTGCCACTGCGTTCGAACAGCTCTACACCGATCTCATCTTCCAGCGCCCGTATTTGCTTGCTCACGCCGGGCTGAGAGGTATATAGTGCCGCTGCCGTTTCGGATACGTTGAGATTGTTCTGCATCATGGCAACAATGCAGCGCAACTGTTGCAGTTTCATATCTCTATCTGCATGTCGAGGGTGGGAATCCCCGGCTGGGTGAGTCCTTGTTTACGAATCAGCAGACGCCAGATTTTCCCCGTTCGCATCCACGCCAAGGCGTTCATGCATCAACGGACTGGTAGTGGTGTACTGCAAGTTCACTTTCTTGTCGGGCTCAAACGCTTGCTTTATGGCAAACGCTGCAAGAGCTGCCTCATGAAAGCCACTCAGAATGAGTTTTTTCTTGCCTTCATAAGTATTGATATCACCGATGGCATAGATTCCCGGGACCGAGGTTTCGAACGTTGCAAGATTAATAGTAACGAGCTTGCGCTCCAGCTCCAACCCCCAGTTCTCGACAGGGCCCAACTTGGGCGATAATCCAAAGAACACGAGCAGATCGTCCACCGGCATGGTCACCTCGGTTTTAGCTTCGTCGCGTTTGACAAATGTTAACTCCTTGAGTCTGCCATCGCTCTCGCCAAAGGCCTTGAGTGTTGCCATCATGACTGTTGCACCATCTGCCTCTGCCAGAGCATACAATTTGTCAACCGATGCCTGAGCTGCACGAAAACGTTCTGTACGATTCACAAGCGTAAGACTTTTAGCAATGGGTGCCAGCTGCAAGGCCCAGTCAAGTGCAGAATCACCGCCACCAAGAATTACGACATCACGACCTGCATGTTTTTGCGGGTCGCGCACACGATAAAACATTTGAGTGTTTTCATAGGCTTCAATACCCGGCACTCGCACACGCACAGGCGTAAACGATCCGGCTCCGGCAGCGATGATGACTGCCTTGCACTGGAATACGTTGCCAATGGAGGTTTTTATACGGAAATCGTGCTCACCACGCTTGTCAAGTTCTTCAACTGTCTGGTCAAGGAACATCTGTGGCGAGAATGGTGCAATCTGCTTCTCCAGATTGTCTATCAGTTGTTGGCCAGTACATTCTGGTACTGCAGGTATGTCAAAGATAGGCTTGTCAGGATACAGTTCAGTACACTGGCCTCCCGACTGCGGCAACGCATCGATAACAGCCGCTGAAATACCCTGCAGACCAAGTTCGAATACCTGGAATAAACCTACCGGACCGGCTCCGATAATTACTACATCTATCTGGATAGTCGCCATAGCATTGCGTTGTTATCGTTTGAAACGTGTTGTGGATGCGCAGAACAGAGCAAAGTTGAGTCGCATCGCCCTCTATTGTACGAAATACCGAACCCCAATTCCGAGCATTGCCTCGTCAATGAACTCGGCTCCAACATAGGCCTCGCCGAGTCCGGCGGGTAGTACCAGACCACCTCCGATCCCCGCCTCATTCGTCGAATCGCTACGTCCGAAGTCCACTGTTATCAAGTGATACCCCACATTGGAATACCACGTCAGACCATTACTCATCAACGGCTTGGCACCACTGACGAGCACTTCCAGCATAAACGAGGAGATTTCACCTTCCAGCTGTCGCAACGCAAAATCGCCAAAGTGATAACTGACTCTGCCGGCAATCGCAACCTTTTCACTGATCCGTTGATTTGACAAGTGGTAAGACAGACCGACACCCAAAGGTACACCGTCTGTAAGACCGAACTCACCGGTACCCACGGTTGCTGTCAAAACCATCTCGGGAGAGAGGCGATAGTTCACTCTGGCCGCAATGTTCTGGTAATCGGAGCCTTCCAACCGACCCGTGACAAAACCCAGCTCAACTGAAAGATCAGTTACATTGACAGGCGTTGCTTCACGCCCCGGTAGAAGTCCCAGAAACTCGGCCTGAACGGTTGGGCAAAGTAGAGCGATGATGATGAAAACGGTCGCAGACAAGGTCCTGCCAGGCTTGCAGGTAGCATGGACAGGCGAACAGATTGGCAACTGAGACATGGTGTTCCGCTACGCTAGTTTAAATAGTATCTGTAACCGAGGCCAAAGCCGATATGATCAACATAGAAAAGGCTGCCATAGTATTCGCCCGACCTGCTCTGCGTTTCCATGACGACTCCTGCACTCAACATCAAATCCAAATCGGTGTCAGGATCAGCATTCAAGCGGGTAACCCTGAGTGCTGAACGGTGCAGACCGATACTGGCATTGAAGAATAGGGTTCCCGCCTGGTTGATTGGCTGCTTGCCGCTGAACAAGCCCTCGAGGACGATCGCGTTACCCTTTAGTCCGTTATCTAATCCGCTAAAGTCAAGATCGACGCGATGGAAACTGGCATGTACTGCGAAGTTTGATATATCAAACAGGCCTGGCAGTTGCCAGAAACCACCGACGCCAAAGGTCACGCCATCAGCCTCATCTCCCGGGTCGAACATGGATTGTCCGACATCAGCGTAAAGCACTGTCGAACGATTTAGTTTGTAATTGATACGCAAACCAAGATGCTGTACGTCATGACTGTTGAACTTCGCAAGACTTGCACCCAGCTCAACCGATTGTTGCGGCGCACGGCTAAGGTCCGCTGTACGGCCGTTTACCATGCCAAAAAGCTCAGCAGAGGCAATACCTGACACCAACACTGATGAAAACAGGGCCAGTCGTGCAATGTTCTTGATCAAACGGCGCATTTAACGCTCCGTGGGTTCGTGACTTTCAGATCAAATCCTGATTAAGACAAGATTCTAGTTGAAAACCTGTTCTCGTGTTGCCAGGAATTCAACGTCTGGCCAGCGTTCCTGCGACATCTGCAAGTTTACTCTTGTGGGCGCCAGGTACACCAACTCACCTGCATGATCAAGTGACAGGTTCATATCCAGTTTCTTGCGAAAGTCCTCCAGCATCTTATCATCGGTGCAACGTATCCAGCGTGCCTGCTGTACACCTACCGTTTCAAACTGGCACTCTACCTTGTACTCATCACGCAGCCTCTGGGCAACCACTTCAAACTGCAGCACACCGACAGCTCCTAGAATGAGGTCGTTGCTGACCAATGGCTTGAACAACTGTGTTGCACCCTCTTCGCACAGCTGACTGAGGCCTTTCTGCAGTGCTTTCATTTTCAGTGGATCCTTAAGCACAGCTCGCCTGAAAAGCTCTGGAGCAAAGTTCGGTATGCCGGTAAACGCCAACTCCTCACCCACCGTAAATGTGTCGCCGATTCGAATAGTTCCATGATTGTGCAGACCGATGATATCCCCACTGAAAGCCTCTTCGACATGACCACGATCTGATGCCATGAATGTCAGTGCATCATTTAATCGAACTTCCTTGCCAAGACGCACGTGACGCACTTTCATGCCTTTTGTGAAACTTCCAGAACAGATACGAACGAAAGCCACACGGTCTCTATGCTGAGGGTCCATATTTGCCTGTATCTTGAAGGCGAAACCTGTGAACTTCTCCTCGGTCGGATTGATTTCTCGCGTTACCGTCGAACGTGCCTGCGGAGCCGGAGCATATTTGACAAAATCGGCCAGCAGCTCTGCTACTCCGAAGTTGTTAATCGCAGACCCGAAATACACCGGTGTGAGATCACCTGCCAGATAGGCGTCAAGGTCGAACTCGTGACAAGCGCCAACCACTAGCTCCAGCTCTTCACGCAGCTCAGCGGCCATGGGGCCCAAAATCTCATCGAGCTTGGGGTTGTCAATACCTTGAACAACCTCACCTTCCTGCACTTTGCCACCATGCGTTGGAGAGTAAAAATGTATGGCGCCAGTATGCAGGTGATAGACACCTTTGAAACGCTTACCCATACCGATAGGCCAAGTGATAGGTGCACACCTGATGTTGAGCATGCTCTCGACCTCGTCCATCAGCTCGATGGGATCACGTCCCTCACGATCAAGCTTGTTGATAAACGTCATGACAGGTGTGGTGCGCAAACGGCACACATCCATTAGCTTTTCCGTTCGCCCTTCCACGCCTTTCGCCACATCTATGACCATGAGTGCAGAGTCGACGGCTGTCAGCGTGCGGTAGGTATCTTCGGAAAAATCTTCGTGACCTGGCGTATCAAGCAAGTTGACGATATGATCCGCGTAGGGGAACTGCATGACTGACGAGGTCACCGAGATACCACGCTCCTGCTCCATGGTCATCCAGTCGGAGGTGGCATGCCGCGCAGCCTTTCGCCCTTTGACAGTACCGGCCAGCTGGATGGCACCACCAAACAACAACAGCTTTTCAGTAAGCGTTGTCTTGCCTGCATCCGGGTGCGATATGATCGCAAACGTGCGTCGCTTGTTTATTTCATCGAGAAGTTCGGCGTTAGCCATTACCTGAGTTTCCTGCAACTGTTATCTGCAATTGTTTCCTGCAAAGACACGGCTAACATACAGCCTCATCAAGCTTGCTCATGAAGCCATGGCAAGGCCAGAGTGATTGGGGACAAACGACGGGCTGCGATGCACGGGATAACCCACCATTCTATCGCAAGATGCCATGCTATAGACAATTGGCCCACGCGAGTGTTTTCAGGCTTCACTCGCTCACGACACCTGAAGTGTCAGTGCCGGAACAGCTCACTGTCTGCACCCACCAGATTACGAGCCATGACGATGGCGTCTTCACGCCCTTTGGCAGAATCGTAATAGCCTTTCCGCACCCCAATTTCATTGAAGCCCGAACGCTCATAGAGATCCACAGCTCGGGGATTGGACGGCCTGACCTCCAGGAACACGATATTTGCCCGCCGTTGTTCTGCCTGCTGCACGAGATGTTCCAGCAGAAGTCTGGCAAAGCCCTGCCGCTGATAAGGCCCATCGATACACAGATTCAGTATGTGTGCCTCGTCAGCTGCAATCTGCATGATGCCATAACCGATCATGTCGTTTTCCAGCATCACCATCTGGCAGGTATAGCCTGCCTTGAGGCAATCTCGAAAAATACCGTCTGTCCAGGGAAATTCGTAATTGCGCCGTTCCATTGTACCCACCAGAGCAACATTCCGGAGGTAGACCGGTTCAAACGATATGTCAGCCGTAACGGGTCGACTACTCATCTGTCAGCAGTTGTTCCGGCAGAAGCCATGCACAGCAGCGCCTCACCGCTGATCATCAAGCACCTGCTTCAAGCTTTTCAGACCGTCCCAGGCATGTCGTTTGAGTGCTGGCGTGGTTAACAGCAAGTCAGGGTGTGGTATGCGCCAGAGCGGCACTGAGGATGGAGGTAGCAGCGTCTTGTATGCACTAAACGGGACAGAATCCGACCCCTGCGACGGATCCAGCATCAGAATAGCCCTTGTGTAGGGCGTGAGTATGTCATCCAGGTACACCCTGGCGGTGTTGCTCTGAACCTGAGGATCTGGACCGATAGAAATGGCGCATTGTCTGAATTCGACGCGCGGTACATCGATGGCGCGCATCATTAGATCGAAAAGCTGAGCACATTCACGGGAAAGCGGGAGCTGGACAGATTCCTTCATATGCAGGCATACGACCAATAGTGGCGCCTGTTCAGCGCCGACGCAGCTCATCTGGCTTCCCTTATAGATTAAACCCGACAAGGGTTGCCCAAGCAGCCACTGGCACTGCTCGTCAATAGTTGTGGGCCTTGTAGTGGTGACGGGTGAGCCTGGCAGATGAGCCGCATCGGCAGCATCCGTATTCGTGGTGGCCTCACTCTCAGACGCTGAATTTTTCTTGCTCGTCCATGCAACCAGACCCATTGCATCCAGACAGTGCAGTTGTCGCGCAGTGAAGCTCATATCGATGAGGAGGCCACGAATGACGCTCCTGAATACTCAGCGACAGGCATAGACTCACTGCAGGGTTGACGTAAGTCTTCACACACGCAACGTTGACACTTGGCAGATTGTGCCTTCAAGTCACCAATATTCATATTTACCTTAACGGCGTTTTATATGTTGATATGGGCACAGTCCTGAGCGACCGGACGCAGATCACGTTATTCACCTGCCCGTCCACCACGGTTGCGTTTTCGATAAAGACGGAACAGGTAGTAAACAGGGCCAGACAAGCCGTAGATGACAGATGCGATCAGGATCATCTTGGGAGGGTCTACAGCGGTAATCACGAACAGCAGCAACAAGCCCAACAGCATGGCGAAAGGCACTCTTCGATTGTCGCCCAGATCCTTGAAACTGTAGTAAGTAAAGGTACTGACCATGGCAATGCCACTGAATAGTGTCAGTAGACCCACCACAATAACCAGCTCTGAACCTTTGATACCCAGCCCGGACATCACCCAGACGAAACTGGCCAGAATAGCTGCAGCCGACGGGCAGGCAAGGCCCTGGAAAAATCGTTTGTCAGCAGTGCCGACGGCGACATTAAAGCGTGCCAGACGCAAAGCGCAACAAGCGGTATACACAAAAGGGATGACCAGACCGAGCTGGCCGAATTGCGCCTCTTTCAAATCGGACAAGGACCATGTATACATCAGGAATGCTGGCGCCACACCGAAGGAGACCATGTCGGCCATACTGTCGTATTCAGCGCCGAACGCCGTTGCGGTATTCGTCATGCGTGCGACCCGACCGTCAAATCCATCCAGCACCATGGCAACGATGATGGAGATACCCGCAGCGCCATAGCTTCCGTTGTAAGCCAGAACAATGCTGTAGAACCCGGCAAAAAGAGCACTGGTCGTGAACAGGTTAGGCAGCAGGTAGATGCCGCGCGAACGCTGTTTTTGCTCTGTGTGTGGGCTTGCCATGTTGAAATCTCGAGTTTTACCGCGTGTGGGACCAGTTTACCGCTAGTTGGATGTTACCCGCACATTACCGCCGGAGGCGACTTATGCCTGCCCGGCGGTTTGACCATTTCATGCAAAACCCAGCCATCCGACCGGACGTCTGGCTCGAGGCTAGGCTTTCAAGCTCTTGTCGCCCCGGGCAACACCTGTTGTCCCGGAACGAACGACTTCGATGACGTTGTCTCTGCCCACGGCATCCAGAAACGCGTTGATCTTGTGATCGTCGCCTGTGAGCTCGATGACGTAGCTGGTCTCTGTCACGTCCAGTATGCTGCCGCGAAAAATGTCCGAAAGCCGCTTCAACTCTTCACGCGCAGAATCTACCGCGCGAACCTTGAGTAGCATGATTTCCCGCTCAATGAAGTTCACTTCGGTCAGATCAGTGAGCCTGACCACATCGATGAGCTTGTTTAGCTGCTTGATGATCTGCTCCACCGTCTGCTCCGTGCCGATCGACACTATAGTCATGCGTGACAGCGTTGGATCATGGGTAGTGGCGACGGTGAGGGATTCGATGTTGTAGCCACGTGCGCTGAACAAGCCCGACACTCTCGAAAGTGCGCCAGATTCATTTTCAAGCAATATGGAAATAACGTGCCTTCGCATCAGGCAAGCTCCCTTGCAGGATTTAGACGCATTTCATGGTGTCCCTTACCAGCTTCGATCATCGGATAGACGTTTTCGGCTTGATCTGTCTGGAAATCCATGAATACAAGTCGGTCTTTCATTGCAAAGGCCTCCTGCATGGCACCATCCACATCAGCCGGGTTCTCGATGCGCATCCCCACATGACCATAACTTTCTGTGAGTTTGACAAAATCAGGCAATGCATCCATATATGAATGAGAATAACGCTTTTCGTAGTTGAATTCCTGCCACTGTCTCACCATGCCCATATAACGATTATTCAGGCAGATGATCTTGATGGGCGTGTCGTACTGCAAACACGTTGACAGCTCCTGAATGCACATCTGGATGCTGGCTTCACCAGTAACACACGCCACCATGTCATCTGGAAATGCAAGCTGAACCCCTATGGCTGCCGGCAGACCGAAACCCATGGTGCCAAGCCCACCTGAATTGATCCAACGACGCGGCTTGTCGAAGCCATAAAACTGGGCAGCCCACATCTGGTGTTGGCCCACATCAGATGTAACGTAGGCGTCGCCTTTTGTCGTGCGCCACAACGATTCGACCACAGACTGGGGCTTGATTAGTTTGTCACCTTGCTCGTAAGCCAGGCAATCCGTTCCCTTCCAGCTTTTGATAATCGCCCACCACTCAGCAAGATCAGCAGTGTCAGCCCGCTTGTCAGTCTCTTTGATGAGTGTGTTCATGGCATCGAGCACCTGACTGACGTTTCCAACGATAGGTACGTCCACAACCACATTCTTGGAGATGGATGCAGGATCGACATCGACATGGACAATGCGGGCATGCGGGCAGAAGCTCTCGATTTCGCCGGTGACGCGATCATCAAAACGTGCGCCAATGGCAATGAGCACATCGCAATCGTGCATCGCCATGTTGGCTTCATAGGTTCCGTGCATGCCAAGCATGCCCAGGTTCAATTTATTGGACGCCGGAAAAGCGCCAAGACCCATCAGGGTTTGCGTAATCGGGTAACCCAGCAACTCGGTAAACTCCGTGAGTTGCGAGGCTGCATCACCCAGCACACAGCCGCCACCCGAGTAGATCATGGGGCGTTTGGCAGACAGGATCAGGTCAACGGCCTTCCTGATCTGCCCGGGATGTCCCTGTTCGGCGGGGCTGTAAGAACGCATGTTCACGGTCTTTGGATATTCGAAGGGCACCTTGATACCCGGTGTAGTGAAATCCTTCGGAATATCGACGACTACTGGCCCAGGTCGCCCAGTGGTTGCTACATGAAACGCTTTCTTGATGGTTTCGGCGAAGTTTTCGAGCGAATCGACCAGGAAGTTATGCTTTACGCATGGGCGCGTTATTCCGATGCAGTCCACTTCCTGGAACGCATCGCTTCCGATAAATCGGCTTTGCACCTGACCGGAAATAACAACCATTGGAATGGAGTCCATGAACGCCGTCGCTATTCCTGTCACAGCATTAGTGGCCCCAGGTCCTGACGTCACCAACACGACACCCGGCTTACCAGTTGCTCGAGCGTAGCCATCGGCCGCATGCGTTGCACCCTGCTCATGGCGCACAAGAATATGCTTTACCGAGTTCTGTTCGTAGAGCGCGTCATAAATGTGTAGGACAGCGCCGCCCGGATAGCCGAATATGAACTCGACCCCCTCCTCTTTGAGCGCTTCGATAAGTACTTCACCACCTGATAACTCCACCGATAGATCCTCTGTATTGAACGCAAAAACGCAGGCTTTCGGATCGTCTCGTGTGACGATTCCAGTTAGCGTTGCCCTTGTACGAATATAAAATTATTTCTGATTATCAATTTGTCATGCGCGTAGAGCAAGCTCTGCCAACTGAACTTGAGATGATCCAGAGTGTCTACACTCTTGACTGTCTGTAAAGATCAGCTGTCAGCGCGGGTTCCTGTGCGCATTGCGGATGTCCTGGGAGGCGGCAAGCAGCGTAACGGTTGGTACAAATTTGATGGCGGTGGTGGGTAGACCGCCGGATCACTTACTGCGAGTGGTAGAACGCGAAAGTGGCAAACCTGCTATTTGGCCGGATTGTGTCAAACCTCCAGACACTTCCAGTATAGCCTCTTGTAACGTATAACGGGAGTATAGCGTGACTGTGTGGCATCTCAATGCCCATGAATTTCATTCATTAGAGAACCAGATCATGTCTGGAAAAAAATCGTAGCAACAAACGCTCGCAGAGTTAGGAAGGTCAGTTTTGAGGGAGGCTTCCGGGTTTTGGCATCTTTCAACCGATCAATTACGCTATCCGAGACTCGAAAGGCCACATAATTGAGAGTTCCCGCCGTTACTACCCAGAACGACTTAGAAATCTGATAATCCACTTTTGCAACCAAACTAATTTCCGACAGAGTCCAACACCGCCTTTTACCTTGAACAACCAACCTGTCTCAATTAAGCGACCCAATCTTGCCAAGCGGCTCAACGCTGGCATGCTGAACGGCTGGACGACGCTATTTGGCAAAGCGGGCAATCGCCGTATCAGCTGGACTCGCCACCTTGCAGCTTGTCTTGCAGGATTGGTCATAAGCCTGACGGCGCATGTCGTCTTCGCCCAACAGAATCTGCCCAGTATGGGCGAACCTGCAGACACGGCATTGTCACCGGTTGAAGAAAAACTACTCGGCGCACAGTTCATGCGTCAGATCAGAGCCAGCTTGCCACTGGTGCGTGATGTACAGATAACCGAATACATTCAGAATTTGGGAAACCGGCTGGTTCTGGGCACAGGCAGAACCGACATCAACAACTTTACTTTTTTCGTTATCGACGATCCTCAGATTAATGCGTTTGCCATTCCCGGCGGGTATGTAGGCGTCAATTCAGGGCTTATAGCAGTCATGAATCACGAAGAACAACTGGCAAGTGTGGTCGCACACGAGATAGCTCACGTTACTCAACGGCATCATGCGCGCGCCTTTGCAACGGGAAACAAGGCTTCTCTAAGTGCAGCTGCGGCCGTTCTGGCTGCGATCATTATTGGCCAGGCATCCCCGCAGGCCGGGCAGGCGGCTCTTGCCGCGGGACTGGCAGCCAGCCAGCAATCAGCTATCAATTTCACTCGTAGCAACGAAGTGGAAGCCGATCGAATCGGTATAGAAATCCTTGCCAACGCAGAATACGACCCTCGCGCCATGGCCGAATCATTCGACATACTACGCCGTAAAAATTCCTTGAACACCTCTAACCGCGCCTTGGAGTACTTGCGCACTCACCCGCTTGATAACAACCGGATAGCCGAGGCGACCGACCGGGCCAGCTCGAAACCTGTCAGAGAACGCGTGAATTCGATTGAGTTTCAGCTCTTCAAGGCTCGTCTGGCCGTGCTGACCTCTACAGATCCTGCTCAGAGCATGCGCCACTTCAAGTCACAATACCAGCGCAAAGCTAATCCTCAAAATTCATACGCCCTGGCATTAAAGGCACAACGTGACAATAACGATTCGCAAGCCAGAAAGTACCTCGACACTCTGGACTCTATCGTTTCCACGAATCCGACGGTTGAACTGTTGAGAGCAGATATCGAAAGCTCCGACAAAAGTGCGGCTATGGACTCGCGACTTGCGGCATTGTCGGATCTATATCCGGACAGATATTCCATTGTGGAAAAGCGACTGCATACATTGGTAGGGGCACGGCAATTGCCCAATGCCCTTAAAGTAGCAACCCGTTACATACGCAGCACTCTCGATCCGAATCCACTTGCCTGGCGAGAGCTTGCCAGTATCCAGCAACAGCTGGGCGACAACGCTGGCAGTCATGAGTCACTGGCTCGGTATTTCGAGGGTCTGGATGAGCTTGCGAGAGCACAGAGCCAGATCGAGCTTGCGCTGCGTGAGGTTGTCGAAGGCTCACAAGATGAAATTCGGCTTTCAGCCAGTCTCAAGGATTTGAAGGACAAGGCTGCACGGCTACGATAGCGTTGTGCAAATCCGGATGATCAATGACGGAGCGTTTTCTCGGCAGGAGGAGAACCCCCGCTTTCGCGGGGATAAGAATGGTCTGGGTTGGCTGTGATGGGTTGATGGATGGCAGACCAAGACGATCCTCGCAGGCCTACTTGCTGCTCAAAACGGGACCGGCACTGACCAGTTCGCGACCACTTTCCGTGTCGGTGTACTGATCGAAATTAGCGATAAACAGTTTGGCAAGCTCCTCTGCCTTGCTTTCCCAGTCAGCTGCAGAATCATAGGTATTCCTGGGATCCAGCAATTCACACTCTACTCCCGTGACCTGAACGGGAACCTGCAGATTAAACAAAGGAATGGTGGTGGTTTCGGCGTCATCAAAATCGCCCTGCAGGATCGCGTCGATTATCGCTCGAGTCGCCTTGATGGAAATTCGTTTGCCACTACCGTTCCATCCCGTATTCACCAGATAGGCCCTGGCACCCGATGCCCGCATTCGTCTGGACAACTCATCGGCATACTTTGTTGGATGGAGGCTGAGAAATGCCTTTCCAAAACAGGCAGAAAATGTCGGTTGGGGACTTGTTATTCCTAACTCAGTACCCGCAAGCTTTGCAGTAAAGCCCGAAAGAAAGTGATATCGGGTCTGCTCAGGTGTTAGCAACGACACAGCCGGCAAAACGCCAAAGGCATCGGCAGTCAGAAAAATCACCCTGCTTGCATGTCCTGCTTTTGATACGGGTTTGACAATATTGTCGATATGGTAGATCGGGTAGGACACACGAGCGTTTTCAGTCTTGCTGCCATCATCGAAGTCCACAGAGCCGTCACTTCTGACAACGACATTTTCCAGCAGTGCGTCACGTCGAATCGCAGCATGAATATCCGGCTCAGCTTCAGCACTCAGTCTGATAGTTTTCGCATAACACCCGCCTTCGTAGTTGAACACTCCCTCATCATCCCAACCGTGCTCGTCGTCGCCAATGAGTTTTCGCTTGGGATCAGTCGATAAGGTCGTCTTGCCGGTACCTGACAGACCAAAGAAGACAGCCGTGTCACCATCGTCTCCCGTGTTGGCAGAACAATGCATTGATGCGATTCCTTGCAGTGGCAACAGGAAATTCATGTACGAAAACATGCCTTTCTTCATCTCACCGCCGTACCAGCTTCCGCCAATCAGCTGAATTTTTTCACTAAAGTTAAAAGCGACGAAATTTTCCGAATTCAAGCCTTGCTCTTCCCAATCCGGGTTTACCACTGATGCAGCATTCATCACCGCAAAGTCCGGTTCAAAGAGCGCTAGCTCCCGGACAGACGGACGAATGAACATGTTGGTAACAAAGTGAGCCTGCCACGCGACCTCGGTGATGAACCGAACACTAAGGCGAGTATTTTCATTCGCTCCACAGAAAGCATCCACGACAAACAAACGCTTTCCCGTCAGATGGTTACCGACCAACGATTTTAATCTTGACCAAACTGTTTCAGATATTGCCTTGTTGTCGTTATCTCCTTGTGTTGACCACCAGAGAACATCGCGGGTTAGCTCGTCTTCAACAATGTATTTGTCTTTAGGGCTTCTACCTGTAAATGCGCCGGTATCTACGGCGATGGCACCACTGTCAGTGAGAGTGCCGCGTTCAAGTTCTTGTAGATCAGTACGCGTCTCTTCTTCGAACAACTGCTCATAGCTTGGGTTATAGACAATCTCGGCAGCGTCAGAAATTCCATAGGGTGAAAGGTCCAGTCCGGTTGTCAGAACACGAGCAGTCTGATTCATAGTTCACTCCAAAAGCTTGGGCGGTCTGCCGCGATGGTGACTTTGTCGCTCATCTCAGCGGCATTGAAGCGGGAAACTATACTGTAGTGAAACCCTTTGAAACACCACTCATGTCAAAAAAAACATTTAAAAACAGTAGCTTGCAAGAGTATTTCACGATTTATGTAGTTATATTACAGACGTAAAATCACCCTCTTTCGTATAAATTCCACCGTAGAATCAGGAGTTATCAGCCTGCTGCGGACGTCCCACGCATCCGTCGATACCCATTCAGGATCGAATGAAATTTTTTTGGGTAATTTCAGTTCATATGCTCAGATGTGGCCCCATTCACAGCATCAATCGGTGCTTGCACAGAAAACGAGAACCTTGGGCAGTATCCGTTTTTCTTATCGAATTTCGGTGCACTGCATGCCGGCGAACAAATCGGGCGAGACAGGTTCCAAGGCTGAGGAAAAGTACTAGCGGAAACACTACGTCAATCCGTTTGTTCAATCCTTGCCATGGACTTTGGCCGGGCAAGGAGCATCCTGCACCACCAGCCAGGCCTATCCCGACGACAGGCGTATTCGCAGCGAGCGGGTCTGAGCCATCAACTAACGGTCCGGGGTTATCCAGCGCATCGGTATCAGGAAGATCATCCTGCGTCTGCGTACGACCATCGGCATTGTCGTCCTGAAAATCCGGTATGGAGTCGGCATCCGTATCTGCAAAAGATCCGATTCTTGAAATGCTGTTACCGCCGTCAATGAGTCCATCCCTATCCACATCGAGGACGCTATCCAGCAACCCATTGCTGTCGGCATCACTACCCAAAGTCTCCAGCAAATCTGAAATTCCATCATTGTCACTGTCCAGATCGCGGAAATCACGAATACCATCTGAATCACTGTCAACCACTGAATAGATCGGGATTCCGGAATCCGGATCTGTCTCTGCTCGATCCAGAAAACCGTTCATGCCTGTCAACTGAGCATCATCAACCCGGCCATCGTTGTCCACATCCACCCTATTTATATCCAACTCTCCACCATTGGCTTCGCGAATATCGATAATGCCATCGTTATCGCTGTCCAGATCCAGATAATCGGCAATACCGTCTTGATCGCTATCAGCGGGGGTATTCTGTGTTCCTCGTTCAATGGCATCAGGAATAGTATCGTTGTCAGAATCCAGGTCCAGCAAATTAACGATGCCATCTCCGTCAGAATCAACCGTGCCATCGATGACGTCTGGTAATCCGTCACCATCGACGTCGTCCAGCTGGTCGTTGATGTCCAGTATACCGTCATCGTTGGAATCGACATCCAGGTAATCAGGCACCCCATCAAGATCTGTATCTATCGGTTCGAGCGGATTTTCTCCGGCTTCGATATAGTCAGGAATTGAATCTGCATCAGAATCAAGATCCAGAGAATTTACCGTACCGTCACCATCGGTATCGACGTCTGTACCTTCCTGAGCATCCCGAATACCATCATTGTCATTGTCGAGATCCATGGCATCAGGGATGTCATCGCCATCGGAATCGAGCTGCACATCCACAGAATAGTCTTTCACCTCACCATCGGGGGCTTCACCGGTAGCATCAGCCGCCAATAGTAGTGCACTTGAAATCCGAAAACGCACATAGCTTGTACCCAGAAAGTCAGTCGATACACCCAAAAGATCTGGCCAGACCAGTTTGTATTTAAAATTCAATGTCCCCGGAAGCGCCATGGTTGTTGCAAATTCGTCTATGTCGAATTTACCGTTACCATCGAAATCAACCCATGCAGAAATCGTCGCAGCCACGTCGATAGGATTGGTTGCAAAGACATTAACGGAATAGGAACTGGAGTTCTGTACAAGAACAGGAAATGCGGAGGTCCCTCCATGCGGTTCATCATTGTGATTCAGAGCTGTCACGTCAGCTGCAACCCTGTGCTCATCGGCCGCTATCTCGCCAAAAAACGGACCGGGAACAACCATCTGGTGAGTCGCGGATCCATAAGAGCCGGGGACTTCAACCGTATCTGCGGCATTCACTATCTGGGAAAAAAGCGGAGAACAAACCCCTGCGCAGAAACAAAACGCAATCGCTGTGCGAATTGTATGAAAACACGAACTCATCATTATTCAGACTCTTCCTTGCAAGAGCTGAACAACAGCTCAAATTCAACACGACCCAACCAACAGATTCCGTTCGACCGGTGACCGGTTCTGCAATACAAGCCCTACATGAATACGCTGAACTCAACTCGGCGATTGGCTGCACGACCGTCCGGCGAATTATTAGTGACACGTGGTCGAGACTCACCAAAAGCCTGCGGCCTCAGACGTAAGCCAGAAATGCCGTTATCCACCAGAAACCGAACAACAGCCAGAGCTCGGCGCCTGGATAGCTGCAGATTCTGTTCAGCATCGCCGCTGTTATCAGTATGGGCTTCTATTGTAATGTTGATTTCCGGATACTCCAGCAACACTCGAAGGATCTCGGCGAGAACGATGATTGCACCTTCCGTTAATTCAGCGGAACCAACCTGAAAATGAATCCCTTCGATAACACCATTGAAAAAATCACAGCCGGTGGAATCAACCGGCAGACCGGCTCCGGTTTCAGGACAGGCATCGATTTCATTCCTGACCCCATCGAGGTCCTTGTCACCCTGAGCTAATTCTCCGGCATGCATGGACGTATCCTCTGCCAACAGGTTTTCCTCGACCATCCCGGCACTCGGCGAATCAATATCGTCCGGTTTCGGTACCGGATCAGAAATAATCTCTGCAACTGAATTTTCCGAATCAACAGGTTCTTGCCCTGCACCGAACGTCACTTCAAATTCAAGGTCCTCATCTGTGTCAATGTCATTGCGATCTGCTGGCGTTGTAATTGAGGATGTCCCGGAAAGCGCTCTTTCGGTACCAAGGCGATAGAGCACACCAAACTGGGCATAGCTTGCGTCAGTTTCATGCCTGACAAATTCCAGGCGGGCAGCCACAGCTTTGTTGAACCCGTACTCCAGACCTACCCCAGCAAGCAGGTGAACATCATTGACTCGTTTAAACCGGATCCCGTTCGCATTGTTGTTCAATGCACCTAGACCAAGACGCCCGAATACAGACAGCCCTTTTCGATACAATCGATCCTGGCTTTTGGCAAAACCGTACACGATGCCGCTAACGCCACCGACTTGATAAGCGATGGATCCATCTGGAGAAAACGTGGCTTCGCCCAGATCGGCAATGTGCCCTTCAATACTCAAGCGTTCATTAACGCCATAGCCAAGAAGCAAGCCCACTCCACGGCTATCCGTATCGTCAACACTCACACCCTCCACACCACTGGCGTCAGGTTCAAGCTGACTTGCAAGGACTCCTGCCCCAGCATAAATGCGGCTGTCCGATTGGCCAGAGCCCAATATTCCACAACCAGACAGCACTAAGGATCCAACCAGAATCCAGACAGCTATGTGTGGGTATTTACAATTAGCAGACATTTTTTTATCGAAATACACCGCGCCTGACTCCGGCAAAAATCAGGCTAACACCCAACAGGAAACCCAGCATGGGATCGAAAAACTGCCGTCCGGCTTGCACATTCGTTACAGGCAAGACGCTGCAACCGAATGCGTTCCCGCCCAAACCTGTCTGGACAAGACCCTGGCCCGAGGTTGCGCTCTCGTTGATATCAGGAATGCCATTGCCATTGGAATCTGGCAGTGAAATCGGCTGCCCAGGCACATTGTCTGACTCATCGTCAAGTGGATCTGCAATGCCATTGCCATCGGCATCCGTCGAATCGTCGCGTTGGCCATCATTGTTGGTATCCACACCACCGGACTCGACAATGTCATTGATACCATCACCATCACTGTCGATATCGATGCTATTAGGCAGCCCATCATTGTCGGTGTCCAGCAGCGGTCCCAATGCCGCAGCAATGTTATCGTCCAGACCGGTGCCGTTTGTGCTCAAGAAATTATCAATGAGGCCGTCGTTGTTCTGATCAGCAAACAACCCATAGTTTTCGACTATATCGGGTACACCATCCTGATCACTATCAAGATCCCGGAAATCCGGAATACCATCCATGTCCGAGTCAGGGGGCAGTGTAGAGCGAGCTTGCAAAGAATCATCAGCACCATCTGCATTTGCATCCGCGACCTGATCAAGTCGTGCATCTGCGTTGTTATCAACGCCTCCTGATTCTAGAACATCAACCAATCCATCGTTATCGGAGTCCAGATCCAACCTGTCGACAATGCCATCGTTATCGGTATCAATAATCTGATTGGAAGCGTCCTCTAACACACCGAATTCGTCAACGCTGCCTGTCGCAAGCCGGCCCAGAGACGATACGGTACCGCGTGATGCCTCAACGGCATCATAGATACCGTCATTGTCGCTATCCAGATCCAGATAGTCAGCAATCCCGTCGCTATCTGCATCCCCAATACCTTCCATGCTGTCAAACACACCGTCATTGTCACTGTCGCGATCCAGTGCATTCATCACGCCATCACCATCCGCATCGCCACTACCTTCAACGCTATCGATTAGTCCGTCGTTATCGTCATCTGTATCAACACCATTGGCCTGACCGTCAGCGTCATGATCGCCATTTGCATCGACAGGAGTTGGAGTTGGAGTTGGAGTTGGAGTTGGAGTTGGAGTTGGAGTTGGAGTTGGAGTTGGAGTTGGCGTTGGCGTTGGCGTTGGCGTTGGCGTTGGCGTTGGCGTTGGCGTTGGCGTTGGCGTTGGCGTTGGCGTTGGCGTTGGCGTTGGCGTTGGCGTTGGCGTTGGCGTTGGCGTTGGCGTTGGCGTTGGCGTCACACCGCCGCCCTCGTTGCCCCCGGGGGTTCCATCCGTATTTCTGACATCGGATTCCTGAAAATCAGGAATACCATTACTGTTGGAATCAGCAGGACGAACAGGATCAGCGCCTGCCTCTACGGCATCAAGAACACCATCGTTGTCAGAATCCTGTTCACGATAATCCGCAGCACCGTCACCATCGGAATCAATCGGTGTCGACAAGTTGCCTGATGATTCGATGCTATCCGGCAGTCCGTCGTTGTCAGAATCCAGATCCTGAAAGTCGCGAATACCGTCAACGTCTGTATCAAACAAGGGCAAGGCGCTAGCCTGAAGTCGATCATCGTCGCCTTTGCTGTCGTTATCAACAAAATCATCAACAAGTCCATCGTTATTGTTGTCAATGCCGCCGGCCTCGACCAGGTCAGCGATGCCATCACCATCACTGTCCAGATCACGGAAATCGGGAATGGAGTCGCCATCGGTATCGAACAGGTTCATGAGCAACACCCCGGAATCTATCCCCGTCTCGATACTGTCAGCTATTCCATTATGGCCAACGGGCACTCTGGAATCGATAGAGCCGTCTATTTCAGACTGGTCAAGCTGCTGGGCAGTTGCAAGTGCCAGACGCCCTTCATATAAATCCAGAATGCCATCGTTGTCGCTGTCCAGATCGTTACCGTCTGCAATGCCGTCGCCGTCTGTGTCTCGTGAACTGGCATCGGCCATACCGTCACTATCAATATCCACAATGCCTTCCTCGGAATCAAGAAGGCCATCGTTATCATCATCCAGATCATTCTGGTTAGCGATTCCGTCCGCATCATAATCCGTACTTCTGTCAGCACTTGAGAAACCGCGATCAGACGAGGAAGGTGCCGTACTTTCTCTATGGGAGGGATCTCCATCTGCACCGTTCTGGTGATCTGCTCTATCTGATTCACCCTGTGAATCCGCGTCCTGAAAATCTCTCGCCCCGTCGCCATCAGTGTCAACAGGATTAAAAGGATCTGCACCTGCTTCGCGACGATCACTAACCCCGTCGCCGTCGCTGTCATTTTCCCGGTAATCGGGCCTACCGTCCCCATCAGTATCAGTCGGAAAACTGCGATTGAGCCCACCTTCAATCAGATCGGGGATGGAATCGTCATCCGAATCGGTATCACGAAAATCGAGCTGTCCGTCACCGTCGGTGTCGAACATCGGAAGAAAACTGACCTGAAGAGCGTCATCCACACCGCGTCCATCCGCATCATAAAAACCGTCAATACGACCATCGGTATCCTTATCAACACCACCCGCTTCGATGAGATCATAGATTTCATCCTGGTCGGAATCGAGGTCCCTGAAATCGGGCGTACCGTCTCCGTCTGTGTCAGGCAGTTCATACCTGAGTACGCTGGAATCGGCAAACGTTTCTATGACATCGGCAATTCCATTGACTCCAACCTCAATACCGATGTCAATCGAACCGTTGGATACCCGGTCGATCGCTTGAGCGGCCTTGGCATCGAATCGAGCTTCTATGTTGTCTAGAATACCGTCGTTGTCGCTGTCAAGGTCCAGCACGTCGGGTGTACCATCACCATCAGTATCAGTCGAACTTTCATCGGGATAACCGTCACCGTTGGCGTCAACCCGTCCCTCTACAGAATCAGGAATGCCATCGTTGTCGTCGTCTCGATCGTCCTGATTTTTAATTCCATCACCATCAGCATCTCGCCCACCGGGAAAAGTAGAATTCTGGAATAACAAGCGGAATACAGGGCCTGAGGGTTCTTGCTGGATATGTCCCGAGCGAGCATAGACATTTAATGACACGGCGTTCAGAATCACGCTAACCGTTACAACAAATGTGGCTAGGAGAGCGCCCCCTCTGGCTTTGTTGTCCGATGAAGACCGACTGCTCTTTCGCCCAAACACATCCAAGGCCTTTATTAATCTGATCATGTCTGATTGTGCCGCGTGCGACTCCTGAGTGACAATGCATTCCACCAGAGATCACTTTCTCGGGATCCACGCATAAGATAACAGGTTACACGCAAGATATATTCAGCAACGGCCTAACAGTTAGACGCGAGCAAGAATTAACAGACTTTGTCGATCGGATTTTTATCTATCGACGTTCTGAGTTGCATTCAAACCAGATAAAAGGAATTTTTTTTCATACCCATTGTTACTGAAGTACACGGACCTCAATGCGACGGTTTCGCTGTCTATCAGCATCAGTTACGTTCTGCACCAAGGGTAATAACTCACCATAACCCTCAGCCTTGAGTCTTGAAGCATCCACCCCACCACTGACCAGATGCTTAACTACTGACTCTGCACGCCTGGCTGACAAGGCCTTGTTATTGTCAGCCCCACCCTGGTTATCTGTGTGAGCCATAATGGCTACACGAATTGACGGATTGGCTTTCAAAGCCTTCTTTAGCGGTTCGATTGCCTTGATTGATTCGGGAGACAAGTTACTGTTGCCTTGCTCGAATGTGACACCGTCAAGGACACCGGAAAACTTGAAGTTACGGGCAAAGCCGGGTTGTGGTAGCGGCGCAACCGCCAGTGGCACGCTGACGCTACCGCGTCTGGCTCCCGGCGAACCTTTCATTTTCGGTTTCGGTGCAACGGCAGGCATTGCAGCCATTAGCCCGGGTTCATTGCCCGCTTTCAGTGAAGTTCCACCTGCAGGTTTCTTTGGCTTGGAAAATCGAGGCGCTGAATTCCAGTCATCATTTCCTACCAGCGTCCCTTTTTCAGGCGTGTTGTCCACAGCAGAGTTCTGCACGGTCATGACGTTACTGGATCCAACATTAGAGGCCATCAACAACTGACCGGCATCCTGATTCGGCAATGTCACGATATCCACACGTCGGTTTCGCAGCCGTCCCTTTTTCGTCTTGTTGGAGTCCAGCGGTTGTGCCTCACCCATACCTACCGCTTGAAGTTGCAACTCGTGCACTCCGCGTGATTGCAAGTACTGGATGACGACCTCAGCACGGCGAGATGACAAACCCAAATTCATATCCGCAGGGCCTTGTGAGTCGGTATGCGCTCTTACCTGTATACGGGCCTCGGGAAACGCCAACAATGTTTCAGCCAACAGATCCAATTGACCCCGCGCCCTTGGTGTTAACCACCGCGACCCGCTCTTGAACGTGACATCATGCAGCACTGCATCAAACAGTCCACAACCATAACGGTCAACCGTTACGTGCTTGGTGGTATCCGGACAGCTGTCCACATTATCCAGAACACCATCCACATCACGGTCATCCGCACGCATTGCCGGACGCCATCTCTCAGCCATGCTACCGACATAGTTTTTATCGGGCTCGGCGCCGGATGTGTAATGCAAATGTGGGGCGGCACCACTAGCTGGCCTTGCACCAGGACCAGCATATCGCTCGACAACAGTTTCATCTTCGGAATACCCACGGCTTTTAACGATCTCGGTACTGCGGGTGGACAAGGCTGGCTCAGCGGCTTCAGCGATCATGCGGCCGATACCTCGAGGTGATATGCCAAAACGATAAATTGCACCGAACCCCATATAAGTTGCATCACTATCGAAGCGTGTGATTTCAGCACGTATGCCCAGACCATTGGTGAAGCCGTATTCCGCACCAATACCAAGGATGGGCACTGTACCGCTCTCCTCTATTGGTTCGACCTGCGATGACTTGCTCAACGCTGAAAAGCCGAAGCGTCCATACGCACTCAGCCCTTCACGACGTGAACGGGCCTGTACCCCGCTCCAACCATAGATCAGTGCGCTAATGGTCGCAGCAGAGTATTTAACCTCTCCGGGGGGATTCTGCGGATCATTGGGTGAAAGCGTGGACCGACCCAACACCGACGTATCAACTTCAACAGCCAGCATGTTGTGCACATCGTAGCCAAGACGCAATTGTGTACCCATATCACTGGAGGAATCTACAGAGAATCCTTCACCTCGTGTATTGGGACTCAGGTGCGAAGTGCCCATTGCAACACCCGTATAGAGGCGATTCCTGAAATCACTAGTATTAGCAGGAATGTCCAGTTTGATCTTTTCCGGATTGCTCAGAACGGCACATCCGGACAGCAGGCTTGCTACGAAAACAACGATCACTGTTTGGCGAAGCGTAATACCGGTAGCCTCGGGCCCTTCAGCTCCTGCTAAATTACTCAAAGGGCGGTTGTATGCAGGCGGGCATAGTGTTGACGGTGTATTTTTCATCGTAACTTCGGATTCCTGCCAATACGCGATTTCGTGAGGGAAAGCCGTGGTAATGACTCTCTAATCTCACCGCTATCGGCAAAAAATCGAAATTCCTTTTTACATCCACGTCAACTAACGCACAAAATAGCTGGGGCGATCGTAGAAATGCGATCAAACTCTCAAACATCTAAACCGGGAAGCGACGCCAGTTTGAAAAAAGGACAATTGTCCCTGATGCCTGCAAAGCCCGTCTGAGAGATGATCCCGCACGTCTTCAATGTTCCGCCAGAACCCGCTCCAGCGAAACGCAGATCTATAAAGAAATGATCCGGGCAAGGGCTCTGAGGTGGACCTGACACACCGCAGACAGCGCTTGATGAATTAGGTGCCTAATTCGACTTGAACTCTACCCGGTTGTTTAATCGACGCCCGTTTAGTGTACCGTTTACGGCGACAGGCTGCGTCGCACCAAACGCCTTGGCACGCAGTTGGCTCACCGGCACGCCATTTTGAACCATGTATCGAGCCACTGATTTAGCCCGCTCGGCCGACAGTTTTTGTTCCAGTGCCTCATCATCCAGAGATTGGGTGTGCACCCTGATTTCCAGAATCAACGCCGGGTAATTTTTCATGGTGGCGATAACATCGTCCAGCACGCTTCTGCCTTGAGGGGTTATATCTGCGGAGTTACCCACGAAATCAAGGCCAGTAGCGATGTCGTTGAGCAGCATGCAGTCGTCAGGGTCAGAGATAGAGTCGGCCGCGGGACATTCCGGCACTTGCTGGCTGGCTACAGGCTCCGCTGGCGGTTCGATAACAGACTCTCGTACTGCCGGCGCTTCGACCAGAGGTTGTGGTACCGGAACCGCCGTTACAACAGCGTCTGATTCAGCCGGAATCGTTGTCAGACTGTCGGCAGCAGGAGCGGCTGGCGGATTCTGTGCACTTCCCGCACCCGTGCGCCAGAATATGCCTGCCATGACAGCCTGCGCATCGCCGTCGAAGCTTGTCAGTTCAGCCCTAAGCCCCCATCTACGCGACACTGGGAATTGCACCCCGGCACCTAACCACAATGCCGTGTTGTTCGATTCTGTCAGTTCGATTTCAGCCTCATTATCAATGGCGCTGAAGCCTAGCCTTACATAGAGCGAAGCACCTTCTGCGCGATCTTCAACGTGTTTTTCGCCAAGTATATAAGCGACAGCTCCGATGGAAACAGCCTCGTAAGCAATTGTCTGGTTTTGCGAAAGTTCTGCCTCACCAAGGTCGGTAAAAGCAATTTCTGCCGATATGACTGGGGTTATGTCCAGACCCAGATAAATACCTACGGCAGTCGATTGATCTTCGTCCAGCGTAAATGCCGAACCATCAGTTTCCGGAGACAGAAGCGAGACTCCACCCTGAATACCTGCATGCCAGCTTCCTTCAAGTGCGGAAGCCTGTGCAGGAACCAGAACATAGGCCAGCAGACCTGCAGCCAGTGTCGTAAAAGTGCGCATCATGATTGGCATCAGCGATTCATCCCTTCGAAGAGTTCGTCATTTATTTTTTCGCAGACCATAGCGCAAAAATGTGCTTTTCGTATATCAAGAAGAGACTATTTGCAAAAAAATGCTACTTTTAATGCGAACTACATCAAGTTAGGTCTTGATGTGTCTCTTATACAAGGATACACCGAGCACAATAGATATCGCCAGAAGAAACAGGCTAAGTAGAAGCTGCGCCTGCGAATCAACTCGCACGCCAACGCCAAGGAGATTGAAAACCAGCATTTGTGGGATATAACCCACGGCTGACGCCGCAACAAACCCGGGGACAGACGCACTGGTAAATCCGATGCAGACATTGGTGAGCAAATTCGTGCCTAAGGGCTGAAGACGAAGTACCAGGACCTTCAAGAACAGATCCTTTCTGGTCAGGCGATCAAGCGCAGCGATAGGACCCGGAAAGCGAGTACTGACTATGGATGCAAAAAATCTCCGAGAAACCATGGCCGTTAACCAGCAACCACCCAGTGCCGCAAGCAACGAAATAGAGAGCCCACCAGTCACGCCATAGGCGAGTCCGCCAATAAAGGCAAGCATCTGTCTCGGCAATCCGACGGAGGTCGCCAATATCCCCAGCACAAGAAATGCGACGATACCTTTGAGACCGGCAGATTCGAGTTCGGACCCCCACCGTGCTGCTGGCAAATACTCTAGAGGTGGAAATATAACCCCGAGTACCACTATCAGCGCCAAAAGAATAAGAAGCGCAGCGGCGATTACCCGGGTAGTTGATGAGTGATGACGCATTCGAAAACCCGGTCTATCGATCAAAATCGCTGATGAAAAACCGGGTTTCACGAAACAGCGTCATCACAAAGACTGTCACCGCACAGTTTCCGTTATTCCCGCAACAACCTCCTTCCGGGAGAAGGCAGGCGTCCACAGAGCGACGATGCACAATCTCAACCATCTAACAAACGGTGAGACGTTCCATTCAGCGTTGAAGGGGGTCAGTTAACTGTACTCATCATTGTGTAGGGAGAAGGATACGTGTTTACGAGTCACAACGCCGAATTTTTCAGAGTATAACTATCAGATATGCCATCTTAAGAATTCGAATATTACCCACACGTAATTACACCGCGCGCAAGGAACTTGTGCACCGTTACCCGGCAATGACCAAACGGCATGACTGAAAAACGAGTGGCTACACCAGCGACCACATTAGAAGTATGGCCACTGTTAAAAGCGTCGTGGACACCACTAAAACTCTTGCCATACTCCGATCACCGTGGCGTCTTGCGTTCATCACACGCCGCCTTATTGCTGGTTTGGAATCGATGAGCAAACTCTGTTCCATTTGATCCATACACCTATAATTATATGTCACCACACTAACTGACCCAACGCCACCGAGCAAGCATAGTTAACGCATCTTTCTCTCTTGTCAGTACTGTTAATGTAAGTGAGTTGTTTAACAGTAAAAATCCGTCTTACAACTGACGGAAAATGGATGTCCATCACATTATCTTAACTGAAGTCACGACTGCTCATTTCGGACATTCAAATCTGGCAATACACCACAGACGTTACAGTGTCCTGATTTCATACTGCGCACATCACAACAACAAGAACATGCTCACATGTCAGTTATCGCGCGATCAGTGTCACCGGCACAGACTTTTGCCACAACCTCCGAAAAAACTACAGCAGTCCTCTTTGATACGCTCAAATCTACGTTGAAGATCTGGCCGGTTCTGGCAGTCACAGCATTGTCCGCCTGCTCGGGATCATCCCCCACATCGACGTCTCAGAATGACATGCAAGCGGACCCGGCGCTTCAGCAGTCAGAACTAATGAACACGCATTCACCACACTCACCACAATCCGCTCCTCAGCAACAAGATCAGCCGCAGAACGATGCGCTGCCCACCATGCGCTGGTCGGATCCAGATGCGTGGTTGCCTGAACAACTACAAGACGGCATGCCACCTCGTACTGGTAGCGTTACCATTAACAAGGGTCAGCGATTGGTTCTCGATCAAGACCTGTCGCTGGACTCATTTACGATCAACGGAAAGGTCGAGTGTGACTCTAAAGACCTGAATATCAGCGCCAGGTGGATCATGGTGCACGGCGACTTTATTTGCGGTACACCGGACAAACCTTTTGCAAATCGTCTGGACATAACGCTAACCGGAAACGATGCTAACGAATCTGTCATGGGTATGGGTACCAAGATGCTTTCCGCTATGGGTGGAGGAAGAATCTGGCTTCACGGTGAACCCCGTACGTCATGGCTGATGCTGGATGAAACTGCACGAGCAGGTAGCGAGACACTAGTGCTTGAGTACGCACCCCAGTGGCGTGCAGGCGACTGGATTGTTGTCACAGCAACAGGCGATGATATGGAAGAAGCCGAAATGCGGCAGATCATGGCCATCGATGGTCGCGAGGTATCGCTTGACAGGGGCTTGTCTCACACACACTTTGGCGAGATCCAGACATTCAGCAATGACACCCGTACATGGACCGCAGACACTCGCGCAGAAGTCGCCCTGTTGAGCCGCAACATCCGTATCCAGGGAGATGAGCAGTCAGAGACTTCACGCTTTGGTGGGCACGTGATGATCATGGAAGGTTCTGAAGGTTTACTCTCTGGTGTCGAGATGTTTCGTATGGGTCAGGAAGGCATCCTTGGCAGATACCCGTTTCACTGGCATGTGGCAGGGGACGTAAGCGGTCAGTACATACGTAACTCAAGCATTCGCCGCAGCTTCAATCGCTGTATTACCGTCCATGCCTCACACAACGCACGAATTGAGGACAACGTTTGCATGGACCACGTCGGCCACGGCTTCTTTCTCGAAGACGGTGTGGAGACAGGTAATATCTTTGATAGCAACCTGGGTCTGTTGACTCGCAAGCCTGCGGCGGATGTTGCGCTGATACCCAGCGATATCGAAAAAGGACAGGCAGCAAAAGGGCCCTCGACGTTCTGGATAAGCAACGGCGATAACACGTTTACCAACAATGCTGCTGCCGGAAGTGATGGCCTCGGGTTCTGGTATGACACCGATGAGAATGTTAAGGGAGCAGCCGCCAGCTTGCCTCAGTATGCCAACGTCTCTCCCATGACGTCACGCTTCGGCAAGTTCAGTGACAATCGGGTACATTCAAGTGTCATGGGATTCAGTTCTTGTGAAAAAGGCCAGGGAGCCGAGGGTTATCTGCCGCCACAGCAGGCGCACATTGAAAACCTTACCGTGTTCACTGGAGGCGATGGTGCAGTTTGGCCTTGCAAGGGCAATCAGCTATTTACCAACTTAGTATTAACGGATAGCGGTCATGCTCAGAAAGCAAGCTTTGTTGCACCACGACCGGTAACCATTCGGGATTCCGTCTTTGTCGCGAACAGCAAGCTATCGACTGACGGTGGAATTGGTCGCCAGCGAAGTGCTATCGGCATCTACGACTTCGGTGTTATTTTCGAAAACACACATTTTGTTAATTACAACAATGACTACGGTCCCAGCTATATCTTCGGCGCACGTGATGCAGCAAACCGCTTAACCAATGGGCGCGTCAGCGGTGTCACTTACGATGACAGCTTCAACCTTTATGATCGACGCAAGGCAGTTAGTGAGCTTCGCCCTTCACAGTGGGGCGCGGTCATACATGATCTTGATGGTAGCTTCGGTCTGGCTGCTAACAGTGCGCTGGTCGCTGATCATCCGATGATGGTGGACAGCACCTGTACTGCACCTATGGGTACCGGTCGCCTGTGTGAAAACCGCTACGGTTGGGTACGCTTGGATTTCAACAAGAAGAAAAACCTTCCTCCCATTAAGCATACCCGCAGCGACGGCGTACGTTTAACCGTAGACCCGATGGAACCGCGTTCAAGCTATCAGAGCGTTGTATCGGTCAATCATGACAGACACTATTATGGCTACGAGTTTGACCAGAGTCTTTTCGGGATAGGTCAACTCAACGTACTGCTGGACTATCTGCATAATGGGGATACAGTGACACTGGAATTGAAATCCCTGCCTGCCAACGCAAGCATTCTGGACCTTGATTACAGCGCGGCCAGCAGTCTTGCCAATTTGCGCAACGGCCCAGGCAAGCGGTATGTCCGAATCGGTAATTCATTGTTCGTCAAGATGCAGGCAGTAGGTGCAACCTGGAAAGCACGCGACTACATCAGCATTATCTGGTAGGTAGAAAACGAGACGTTAATCGCTGCGCGGTATAATGACTCTACCGCGCAAACTGATGATCAACATTGGCAGGTCAATTTTCGACTCAACCGATTTTACCGACACATCCCGTGTTGCCAGTGGCTAGCAAGACAACCATACTGTTGTCTTTCGTTGCAGAAAAGCTGGGAGTTTACGTATGTACACTTTGATCGGTAGTCCCAAGTCACGCGCCTTCAGAGTACTCTGGACGCTTGAAGAGCTTGGCGTGAGTTACAAGATGGCCGCAGTAGCTCCACACTCCAAGGAAATTCTCGCCGTCAATCCCAGTGGCAAGCTGCCGGCGCTTCTGGTTGGCGACGAGGCCATTATCGATTCGGTAGCCATCATGCAATTTCTAGCCGACAAACATGGCAGCTTGACACATCCTGCGGGAACTCTGCCACGAGCTTGTCAGGACAGCTTTACTCAGTTGTTTTGCGATGAGCTGGATGGCACCTGCTGGGCAATGGCCAAACATACCTTCGTGATGCCGGAAGAGTTGCGCCAGAAGGCCGCAATACGCCCGGCTATCGACTGGGACATTCAGCGCGCACTCAAAACACTGGAGGCGCGCATTGGCGAGGGAGAGTGGTTAACGGGTGACAGCTTCACGGTCGCAGATATGTTGCTGGTTCATTGCAGTAACTGGATGAATATGTGTGGTCTTGAAGCACCATCTGGCAAGAGTGCCGAACTTATCGAACGAGCTAAAGCGCGCCCTGCCTATTTGCGTTCATTAGAGATTCGTGACGGCAGTTAACTTCCAAAGCTGAACCATCCCACGCAACTTGAGTTAATCCTTTGTAACCCTCTTATGCGGGCACCTGTCACCTGTGTCACGACACCAGTTGTGTGCTCTTGTTCAGGTCCATAGTAATGTCACAGAGCTGTTCAGCAGCGCAGCCAGCCCAGCTGCCCCTCCACACGCATATCGACAGGGTAACGTTACATAACCAGCTGAATACTCTGATGTTATCTAAATTAACATTTGCGCGTGATAACGCCTTCCCCGGCAAGTTCTCTGCATAGCTCCCGGTCTATTCTCGGTAGCCAACGTCCATGGCCGTCCTGACCGAACCACTCCCCCTCCCTGCATGCACTTCGCTCTACGTAACCGTCCGTTCGTCGCATAGCGGTGGAAAGAGCGGAATTATTATTACAATATCACTCTAAGGATTCGGTAACCGAAGAGATTCACACATGAGACCATCAAAGACCAACGTACAAACTGGCGGCCGCTCATCAACAGCAGAGCTTCGCGGCAGACCGGGTGTCGCCGGTAAAATGCCTCCTCCTGACTACACGCCCTCTCCACAACTTTGGCGCGACGCTTCAACGCTGACACCGAAAGCAAACCAAGTAGTCGCCGATCTACAGATTACGGTCGGCAACATACAGGACGCGAAAGGTCGTGTTTTACTGGCTATTTATGACAGTGAAGCGAACTTTAACCAAACCGTCGCTTATGGCAATGTAGCAGCAGCCAAAAAGGACGAAATTGTTTTCAGTTTTTCAAACCTGCCGTTAGGCCAGTATGCTGTGATGGCGTTCCACGATATCGACAACAATGGCAAGCTCAATGTCGACTGGGCTGGACTGCCAATCGAGCCTTGGGGTGCATCACTACAGGGAAAGAGCATACTCGGGGCACCCGAGTGGTCTGACGTGGTTTTCAGTCTACCGAAAGAGGGGATGGCGTTAACAATCAACTTGCATCAGTCTGAAAGGATATTCGACACTCTCGTGGGTTAAATCGTACACCCGACCACGATCCTTTCCACGTCAGCACATTGGTTAGCCAACTGCACGGGAGCCACAAATAAAGCACCGTAGGCGGTGAATACATACCGCGAGTACTCTGCATTGCATCAACAAACGGGCAGATCTTGCGACCAAAATGTATAGGAGTGGCCCATTCAGGGTCGCTCTACATCACCTCTGTAAGGCATGCAGGAAGGTAATGGATTCTTAGACGTGGCAAGCCAGCAAATAGGAATGCCAACAAACACCGCTCTTCAATGCATCACGTAATTGCACTAGCGAAAGGGCCTACCGAGTCTTTGACATGCCAACAAATGAATCATCTCACTGATTCCGGGACAGATTCCGATTATCATAAGGTGGGAAGCAGTAGTTGAGATAATAATGATTCGTCAATCCGCACTAACAGTTCTGGCACAGAATTTTCTGTTCTGTACGTTCATTGCGCTGATTCTTTGGCAAGGCGTTCCATCACTTGGGCAGTACGGATTATTCGCCAACTTTGTTCACGCTCAGGCTATAGGTAATTGCGTTGCCATTCCAGCTATCATCGCCTCCCGGCTCGCAAATTCGTTTGGACTCACGAGCCGAAACCTGTTCATCATTCTTGCTGCCATCACGCCAGTTGGTATCTACGCCGGGCTGGGCCTTGCAGGGTGGTGGCTCGAAGACATATCCGGCACCGACAAATATAATCTTCTGGGAAATCCCGAGCAATTTCTGGTTGCTGCGGGGGCCGCAGTGATAGCCAGCACCGCTTTTTACTGGCATTGGAGCAGCCGTGAAAAAGTGCTCAGACTTGAGCTTATCGCGTCCGAGGAAAGTCGCCGTGCAGACATTGCCAGGCACGTCATGCTACAGGCTCAACTGGAACCACACATGTTGTTCAACACGCTCGCCAATCTGCGGGCACTCATTGGTTCTGACACAGAACGAGCCATTGAGATGCTTGACCGCCTGGACAGCTTCCTGCGCGAGACACTGTCTTCTACGCAAGCAGCAACTCATAGTCTTGAGCATGAATTCAAGGTACTTGAGGATTATCTTGCTCTAATGCAAATCCGGCTTGGAAAGTGCCTGTCTTACGAACTTCACCTGCCCGCTGAATGTCGCGATTTAATGATCCCGTCGCTGCTACTGCAACCATTGGTCGAAAACGCAATACGACATGGCATCGAACCGCAAATTGACGGTGGTATTGTCGTAGCCAGCGCTAATTTGAGTGACGGCAATCTGTTATTGGTCGTAACAGATACCGGAGTAGGTATGAAAGAAGATCTTGTCACCCAAACTAGCGATCAAACAGCGCTTATGCGTCTATCGAAACGAAAAAACAAACAAGACGGCTTTGGGCTAAACCATTTACATGAGCGGCTTGCACAAACTTATGGCAACGGTGTCGAGCTTCGCTTTGAATCTGAATTCACAGACCCATCGTTGAAGGGCACCCGCGTGACGCTCCGAATTCCGCTTACCGTGACCGACCAATCGGAAGAGCAAAGCAATTCCGCAAAAAAGACAACATTACTGACGCTTGCACAACAGAGACCGCTGCAATGAGTGCCGCCTACACAGCGGTGATTGCAGATGATGAACTGCTGCTTGCAAAAGCGCTGACCAAGGAATTGGAAAGCGAGTGGCCGCAATTGTCCATTTGCAGTATTGCTAACGATGGCAAAAAAGCGATAGCGGCAATCAAAGAACACGAGCCTGATATCGCTTTTCTGGACATTCGCATGCCTGGCGCAACCGGGATTGAGGTGGCCGAAACGATTGCTGAAGACTGGCCAGACGAGGCACACAGTTACGAGTCAGACGACGAAAACAATGAATATTACAAGAACCCGCCGTTGATAGTATTCGTTACCGCTTACGACAACTATGCAGTCCAGGCGTTTGAATCGGCGGCCGTCGATTATCTGTTGAAGCCAGTAAGGCCGGAGCGTCTCAGACAGACTATTGAACGCCTCAAGCAGCATCTTCATCAACCGGAACGCTCAAATGCCGACAAGCTGGGCAATCAAATTCGCGAAATTATTGCCAGCCAGATAGTACAACCCACTGCGGAGGGAAAAACTGAGAAATTACGAATGATTCGGGCAAGCGTTGGCGATGTTGTCCGTATGATTCCAGTGGAGGACGTCATTTTTTTCGAATCTGCCGACAAATACGTTTCTGTTCACACAGAAGCGTATGAAGCAGTAATACGCGAGCCTTTGCGCAACCTGCTAGCTCAATTGAATCAGAATCAATTTGCTCAGATTCACAGGCGCACAATCGTCAACCTGGACAAAGTAGAAGCAGCGGTCCGAGACGACACCGGAAAGATTACGCTGCAATTGAAGAACCACGACGCCACCCCTGTAGTAAGCCGTATTCATCGGCACATGTTTCAAGCGATGTAAATAGCTAGCCTGAATCTGTTATCTGCATTCCAGCTTTCCACAGCCTCACTCTTGTTAGCTACCAACACAGCATTCCAGAGCCGTCTGCCGACCAGATGCATAGCAATATAGAGCAAGTTTTATCGCGAAAATCCGTACCCATGCACCGTCAACAACCGACTGTAAAGCAAAGACTTTCTGCTCGATAAAAAGGTTTGCACGACAATGAACTGTCGTGCAAACCATTGGCAAACAAGCTATGTCACTATCATGCATCTATAGAAAATAGACCAATTTTATAGTTGATAAGCCGGGTAGTGCTTATGGACTTAAAGATCCAGATACAAATCAGAACAATCCACGATCACGCGGCACTTCTTTCAGAAGTGCCGTCAGCTTCTCGACCGTGTGATCAATCTGCTCGACAGTATGCGCACAGTTAACAAAAAAACGTAAGCGTGCTTCTCCCCTGGGAACTACAGGAAACATCATCGGATACGTGCAAATATTGCTTTCGAATAACTTTACGGACAACCAAAGAGCTTGCTCGGAAGAACCTATCATAATGGGCACTACCCCACTGTCTGCACTCATGCCAGTGTCCAAACCGGCAGCCTGCGCTTTTTCAATAAAATAAGCGGCATTTGACTGCAACTTCAGCGCACGTTCCGGTTCGCTGCGCATGATACGTAAGGATGCCAGACCAGCTGCTGTATTGGCAGGTGTTGGAGAAGCTCCATATAGTAGAACTCCGGGCGCATAATGTTTGAGTATCGATATCACAGGTCGTGCACCTGCTACGTATCCCCCGCAAGTGGCAAATGACTTGCTCATCGAACCAAACAACATATCGATGTCCGAGGCCTTCAATTCAGGAAAGTAATCAAGTACTCCCAAGCCTCTCGGACCAATAACACCAATCGAGTGAGCCTCATCTACCATGATAAGCGCCTTGTGTCGCTTAGCCACTTCAATAGTCCGTGGAACGTCGGGAATGTCGCCATCCATTGAGTAAACACCCTCGATCAGCACCAGCACACGTTCATATTTGTTGCGGTGCTCTTTCAGCAAATCATCAAGAGCCTCAATATCGTTATGCGGGAATGTCAATCTCCTTGCACCGCTGATTTTGGAACCAACAAGCGCGCTGTTATGGATCAACTCATCATAGATAATCAAATCCTGTTTTCTGGCGATATACCCTATGGTAAAGGCATTGGTGGAGTAACCGCCAACAGAAACTACCGCCTCTTCCGAGCCAAACATGTCACAAAGCTCGTGCTCAAACTCTTGATGAATAGGAATCTCGCCTGTAATCATCCTTCCAGAGCCTGTTGACACTCCATAGTTGTCTATAGCCTCTTTCGCGGCGTCAAGAACACGCTTATCACCAGCAAGGTCCAAATAGTTATACGACGAGAAGTTAATCATCTGGCGCCCGTCTATCGATACCTCGGCTCCTGAAACACCCAGATGCTCACGGAACAGGTTCCATTCAAATTTCTGTTTTCCGTAGAACCACTCTGTGGTTTCAAATTCCTTATATTCCGCAAACTTGGAAATATCGTGAAATTCTGGTTTGGTGCGTATCGTACGTAATGAAGACGGTTGTCCACCATTGGATTTTGAGCCTCCGAGAAGGCTCCCTTTTAAACGCTCAAGTGTTTCACTCATTTTGTGTTCTGCTCAGCCACTGAAATGTTAAGTGTGTCCAGCTCAAAGTCAGCCAGGGTCTGGTCGCTAATTGCTCGGATGGTTGCTCCACCCAGCAGATCCATTACAGAGACTGATATTCCCAAGTTCTGACCCATCAATACCTGAATCTCCGTAGCCATCAAGCTATCCACACCCAAATCATTGATCGGACGATCAATCGACAGACTCTCAGCGTCCTGACGCAGCTCGTTAGCAATAACGGCCGAGATCAACCCTGTTAACACAGCATTGCGCTCTCCAATATCGAGAGTCATCAACTCCGCTATGAGTTGATCTCTAACCTCATCGTTGTTGCCACCACCGGCGGAAATCAGCATTGACTTGAAACGCGGTGACTCTGCCCCGATCGTCTCGTAGCGGGCCCAGTCAGCCCAGCTGGACATAAGCGTGCAGCTTATCTCTGTGATGTCACGGGTGATATAGGCTTCCATGCGATCCAGCGCTTCTACTGATGACAGGCCTCGAATACCAATGTACTTAAGGAATTGTTCCGTTTCAGCACTATCTGCTACCACGCCAACATCTCCAATAGCGCCCCACATTACTGTCAAACCACTCATGCCCAGGTGACGACGATGACGTACCAGGCCGGAGAGATAACAATTGGCAGCCGAGTAAGCAGATTGACGGCGATTACCAACGATACTGGCAATCGATGAGTAGCAAACAAAATGATCAAGATTGATATGTTTGCTTGCTTCATGAAGAGCCCACCCACTGGTCGCTTTTGATCGCATAACGCGACGATAGACTTCGGGTTCAAGATCCTTGATATCGAAATCTTCGATCACCGCGGCAGAATGGAATATTCCCTTGAGTGGCGGTAATTCACTTTCTATCCAGGCCACCATCTCCTCAACGGCCACAGGATTTGATAAGTCATATTTGGGCGTTTCGACCCTTATGCCTGTCGCGGTAAGTTGTTCAACAAAGGCTTGCTTCTCATCAGAGTTCGCACCTGAGCGACTCGCTAAAACCAATGATTGAACACCGTGTGCAACGAGCCAGCTTGCGGTCTGCATGCCAAAACCACCAAGCCCTCCTGTTACCAAATACGTGGCTTCAGGATTAAACTCTAACGGCTGAGCGACTTGAATCGGTACCTCACTACCTTCCAGATTGAATTCGATATCCACGCGCAGGTCGATGGGAGGTATATCCAAAATCTGGGTGACAATATCACGCAGACCAATTGACAATCCCTGATTTTCAACACGGCCTCCTTGAGCCAACATAGCGGAGGCAGACTCAAGCGCACTCTTCAGCCGCTTCGGACGTCCACTAGCAACTGACAAGTCGCAACGCACAATGCCCGACACGGACGCTGGAATTCTCAAGGCTTGCGCTGTGACATCACAGTCCACCAGAGTGCCGCCAGAGGATAGGCACTCGATGCCAACCGATTTGAACCATGTGGACAGCGGAGCTACAACTGCATCAAAGTGATTACCAGCATTACTTGCAACAGCATTCTCAACGGCTTCATGTAACTGGCTCGCAGCAGCGTCTACCTGTACGACCTTTACGTCCCTACTTTCCAGCTCAGCGGCGATGGCAGCCGCTATAGGATCGTTAATCATGACTAACGCAGAATCACCAGCATCGAGGTTGGCACTACTTGCGGCGTATTTAGCGATGACAAAAGTTTCGAGCACTGCCAGCGCATCACCAGATTCAATTGAGCCGTCCAAGTGCGCGATATAGAAGTTTTCCCGCGGAGCCTGGATGTGACTCGCAAATTCAGCCGGTGCATAACCGAATATGCGCTGACCACACGAAACATCGATACTCTCTGAACCCACTGATACGACTTCACCGACGATGGCGACAAACGATTGGTCAAGGGTATCCCGATTGGGGTCTGCCAATAAGGAACTGGGTAGAGACATATCAGCTATTCGCACCCTGATCTCACCAGCAGCACAGGCAGGTAGCTCTAGCTCAGCGAAAGACACCATACCGTCTGCATCCTGATCTGAACTTGGTCTCACACGATACTGAGTGTTCTCGTCAATTCGTGTGTCCACAACCAAAGCTCTGTTGGGGGCATCCGATAACGCGATAGTACTGACCATGCGGCGTCCGCCGCGAAGTGCAACCTCATCGTGATCGTCATCGGCAAGTAATTCAGCCACAACAGCCTCCAAAATCGAGGTATCAACCCGTGCCGGCATATCGACCAACGAAGCCTTGGTGCCCTCAATTTCGTTGTGAGCCACTCTCATGAAGCCCCCAATCGCAGTTTGTGCCGGGTTGACATCGGTCTCTGAACTATCCGCTACAAATGCACTCTGAGTGATGTAATAAACGCGCGGCCGTTCATCGACGGGTAACCCATGCAACGCCTTGGATACACTTAGCATGGTTTCGATAGCAATCTCACCGGTAGGGTCGGTTGTGACGCCAGAGGCGAGTCCATGCATGAAAGCTATGCCATGAACATCTCCCACCTCGCTGAACAAACGAGCGCAATCTTCATCGTTGCCCGCGCGTATGACAGCTTCATCTTCCTCGAACTCAAAGAGCTCTCCAAGTGTGACCAGAACTGGTGCCATAGCACCCATGTTCTCCAATTCGGATACAAGTTCTTCAGCAGACTCCTGCCCTTTGTCAGCAAAGACAAGCCAGCGACCCAAGCGACTCGGCTCGTCCAGTTGATCACCTGGGTGCCACTCGTATTCCATTTCTTCAAGAGTGACGGGGTCACCAAATTTATCAAGCCGCTGGCTCTTGTTTTTATTTGATGAAGCCGTCGCCTGCATTCCTCGAACTTCGGCAACGGTCCGCCCCGCTTCATCAAACAATGTTAAATCGGTAATGATGTTCTTGGCAGTCTGACTGACCATTCGTCCGTAACACCAGACCCTGGTCGGAGTTTGAGCACACATGACGCGAATGGATTTGAATCCAGTTGGCAGGTACATCGTGCTGTCGTCTCTCAGCACACCCATCAACATTTGAAAGCATCCGTCAAGCAGGCTGGGATGCAGGAAGTAGCCATCTTTGCTGACCAATTCTTTATCCAATTCCAGAAATGCAAGTGCATCGCCGCGCGCAGGATTTAAATACACCGAATTAATCGCTTGAAAAGCAGGCCCGTACTGAAGACCCAGCCCTGACAGCCTGTTGTACAGAGCCGTAACGCATGACCCCTCGTCAAACCGCGATCTCAACGCAGTAATGTCTTTTACTTCAACAAGGTTGCTGTCTATTCGGCCGATCTCAGCACTAACGTGCAGAGTACTCTCGTTGATAGAGCCACTTGGAGCGCTACTTATCAAGGCCTCCGAACTTGTAGGGTCAAAATGAGTGAACACCTCGGCACTGCGAGAGCGGTTCAATAACATGGGACCTGCGATCGCAAGGTTGCGAACATCAATACCAGCCACATCGTCAAATACCTCGTGTCCGAGCTGCAGCATCATCTCTATGTAGCCAGCTGCTGGCATGACGGGAGTGCCCGATACAACATGATCACTTAAGTAGGCAACGCTGTCGTGCGTTATGACATTGCGCCAGATATTAGCTGCTGAGGTTCTTGAGTAACCGAGCAGAGGATTTCTTGAGTCGCGCAGTCGCTCGATCTCCCCTTGCTTGGTTTCAAGCCAGTGGCGTTCTCTCTGCCAAGGATAATTAGGAAGGCGCACCATGCTACCGTTTGGCGCAATTCTGTCCCAATCAATGGTTGCGCCTGCAGCAAATGTGCCCGCAACAGCGCAATGAAAGGCCTTAAGCTCTGGTAATGCAGGTTTCTTTTCAGTACCGCGACGTAGGGTTTCAACCAAACGAATATCCTTGCCAAACGTACGACCACAATCTCGCAGTGCTGATGACAGCACCGGTTGAGGACCAATCTCTACAAAAGTTGAATAGCCTTTGTCCATCAGATTTTTTATAGCATCCATGAACAAAACGGGTTGACGCACATTCTCTGCCCAATAAGCACCGTCATAAGAAATGGTGTCAACCTGCTGACCAGTAACGGTAGAGAACAGCATACAAGTTGGAGCTTGTGGTGTTATACCGCTAAGTGATTCTATAAGTTCATCAGTAATAGAATTCATCAGATAGCTGTGATAAGGCACCTCGACATTCAGAATACGATTAAAAACTTCCGCACCTGTGAGTTCCTCTGACAATGAATGAATGGAAACTGTGTCACCGGATACCGTCATAGACGATGGGCCATTAACTGCTGCGATATCAATCTTGCCGTCGAAGCGTGCCAGGAATGGTTCAAGATTTGATCGCCCCAGTCCCACAGCAAGCATGCTACCCATTCCAGCTGTTTTCGCTTGAGTGCGGCTACGGTGGTAGCTCACCGTCAGCGCATCCTCAAGTGTTAGCGCGCCAGCCGCAAAAGCGGATCCAACTTCCCCGACAGAGTGACCAACGATAGCACCTGGAGTGACACCCGCTGTTTCCATGATTTTAGTCAGGCCGTACTGAATCATGAAGTTGGCAGGCTGAGCAAATTCGGTTTTAGTAATCTCAGATGTCTCTTCACTCTTGAGCATTTCTGCGAGGATCGAAAAGCCGGATATTTTGGTAAAGATGGCATCTGCATGATCCAGTGCATCACGAAACTCATCATGATCACGGTACAACTCCTGACCCATCCCCCACCATTGTGGCCCCATGCCAGTGAACACGAATACCGGCTCTTCATTACCACCAAACGGCACATCATTCTTTACTGCAGTTTCGTCAACATCTCCACCTGAGAGCTTTGCCAAAGATCCTATGAGATCGGTCACTGACTCCCCCATGGCAACTGCCCGATGTGTCAGGTGTGACCGTTTACAAGCTGCGGTGAACAAAACATCATTGACTTCTGTGTCACCGGATTCAAGAACGTTGCTAATCAGAATTGCAAGTTCCTTGAGCGCATTGTTGGAGCGCGCTGAGATCGGCAACATCAACGGCAAATTCGCAATATTTCCAGACCCACACGTTTCTGGATTTTTTTCTGGACCATTTTCTATTACGGCAAATGCATTGGTTCCTCCATAGCCAAACGAATTGATAGCCGCTCGCAGAGTTTCGCCTTTTTGTCCCAGAGGAATCAAATCATCACCCAGACGAACACCGAGCTCCTCAAAGGGGATGTTGGAATTTGGAGATTGCAGGTTTCCAAGTGGGGTGATGAGGCGATTGTTCAGAGTGAGCACCGCTTTTATCACGCCAGCAACTCCGGCAACGGCCTCCGAGTGTCCGATATTACTTTTAATGGTTCCGATGACAACTCTATCGTCGCCTGCTCTGCCTTTTCCAAAAACGCGACCAATGGAGCCTGCCTCTATGGGATCGCCAACCGCTGTGCCCGTTCCATGGCACTCAACATATTGGACGCTCTTGGGATCAATATTATTGTCAGCACATGTTTTGCTTGCTAACGCTTCCTGTGCCTCGGCAGATGGCATAGAGATTCCAGGCGTGCGTCCGTCCGAGTTGACCCCTGTGGCAAGAACTTTCGCCAATATCGTGTCACCGTCGGCGATGGCCTGACTCAACTCTTTTAGCACTACAACACCAGCACCTTCGGCTCGTCCGTATCCATCACCGCGCTCATCAAATGACTTGGACTCACCATCTCTTGAAAGGAATTGCCCCTTTGACATCCCAACCGGGTATTCAGGTCTGGTCATAATGTTGACACCGCCGACCACAGCTATTTCACAAGCGCCTAATTGAACGTCTTGTACGCCATAGTTAAAGGCTGTAAGTGACGATGAGCAGGCTGTGTCAATAGATAAACTCGGACCGCGCAAATCGAACGCGTGTGAAATGCGGTTAGACAGCATTGTCATCATCATTCCAGCGGCTGTGTTCTGGTTGATCAATGGAGCGTTGTCCGGGTTCATCATGTTTACCATGTGATCCAGCATAAAGCCGCCTACATAGACACCTACGTTCTCTCCACTAAGGGAAGGCAAAGGTATCCCGGCATTTTCAAAAGCCTCCCAAACGACTTCCAACATGACTCTTTGCTGCGGATCGAGGTTTTCGGCCACACTTGGCGGTATGTCAAAAAATGCGGCATCCATGTCGCGCACATCCTGACTTATAAAATTCGCCCTTCTCACGTAGGCCTTTCCAGGTGATGTCGCATCCGATGAATGATGCCAATCCGCAGACCATCGATTCAAAGGTACTTCGCTGACCGTATTGACCCCTTTGCACAAACCTTCCCAAAGCAATCCGATATCGTCAAAGCCTCCCGGCATCCTGCAAGACATACCAACAATCGCAACGTCTTTCATTTAAGTCCACTCATTAAAATTGTCCATGTGTACGCGCTGCATTACAAAGCAGTACGATATTCGATGGCCAAGTGTGCCTGTTTGACCATGTATTTTGTGCGAACCAGTTCTATATTTTCAAGCTATTCGCAGCTCTCACCGCTAAAATACCCTCAAAGAATGAACTTGTACACTATACGTCGCTCAAAGCGGTTCGTATTTTTTTTGTGTATTTTCACACAGATATTTTCCTGAATATCAAGTGTCTTGCTGGCAGTCTGCCCTGCCTTTGAACCAGGTTCAGTTATCACTTACGCGAAAGGAAAAAAAACACATAAACGTGTAGCCCGATGAATCGCGTACCTGAGCCGGCATTGAATCGTAAGCTTCCACGACACGAAAATAGATTTTTAGAAAACAAATGACAGGCTTTTTCCTACTATGTGAACGTTAGCGTGCTCACTCTGTACCGCCCTAATCGCCTTCTATGAAGCTCGGAGGCTTAAAACATCCGATGGATAGCTCGATTTATCCCACCCACTCTGCTCCTGCTCAGCAACTCCCAAATACCCAGGAATGCTCTGGTCTATCCAACTATGTTTAGATCAGAACATGTACAGATCACTACCACGTAATGCTAATGGACACTCGGAGAAGCTCAATAAGTAGCACGATACTTCTGAAATCATCATTGAAAAATTTTGTAAACAACGTGATATACAGCGTCAACGTTCGGCAAGTCGCACCGGAAATTCAACATGAGATCGGCGCCCACTGCAGATGCATCGAAAAATTCAACTCTAATACAACTGAAAACACCGCTATCTGCATGGGGCAAAATCCCTCATCTTACGGTTCAGCAGTATTTGGCGTAAAAGCGGCACACTATCAGTAAGCCGTGATGACTGATCAACGATGCCAAGGTCCTGCACGTTCCACCAAGCGAGTATTTCTGCTGAAGACTAGATTGCCTTTGGCTGACTATCCAAATATGAAATTGCCCTTAAAAAACAGTGAACTCTCGTCACTTAATAGATAGAAATCCGGACTTGCAGAGAATGTATGGCGTGGTAAGTGTTGTCGCCGTCGTAATAGTTATTGCTTTTGCTGAATAAAAAGTAGCCCCTGCTGTCGGGGTGGTCTAAGCAATTTCTCGTTTGCTATCAATCGATGCGTGACACTGAACTCTGTGTTCGTGCTCTCGAGATAGCGTAAAGAGACATCAAGCGTCCTACCGGGGTCCGTTGCATTCGCGTCTTTGTGTTAATCACACATGTGGCACAAGCATACAACACGGTTTCTCTAAGATTAAAACAATCCTAAAGTTCTTAATCGTGTGTGTCAGCTTAAGGCTTGCAGAGCGCTCAATCCATGCTAAATCATAACTTCCTCCAACGCACTTGGTTTTGGCTTTTTACGCCGTAGAGAATGCTTCTGGATCAAACGGTATACAGGTGGCGTGAAGTAAAACGATACTACAGTGGAGAGCAACACTCCACCTGCCACCGACATGGCAAACGGTGGCCAGAATCCGCCACCTTCGAGAATAAGCGGAAGAAAACCGGCAAAAGTAGTAACTGTAGTAGAAACAATATGACGACTGGAATCCATGACGACTTGAACGATTGCTGACTGATCGCCAGCACTGGCTGCTTCATTTTTTTGCAGCCCAGTCAAAATTACAATTGCCGCATTTATGGAAACACCAATTGATCCGATTACGCCGATAAGCGCATTTATTCCAAATGGATACTGAAATACTGCTAGTGCCAACAAGCTTAACCCTGCACTTAGTCCGGATACCGCCGCTATGACCAACGCAAGACGGAAAGAGTTGAAGGTCAGAACAATTGCAGCAATGGTCAATGTAATGATGATGCCCAGCGGTGCAATCAAGTTATTCAGAGTATTATTTCTCGCATCGGAGTCACCCCCAATTTGCAGTCGATAGCCCTCGGGTAATTCGAAACCTGACTCTTCTACAAGTCCTCGCACCTGCTTCAAAGCCTCTTCCGGCAAGGAGCCGTAGCGCACGAATGCCTGTACAGTATTGACACGTTCGCCGTTACGGCGACTAATTGCACTTTGAGCCGGCTGCAATTGCATGCGCGAAACGTTCGCCAGGGGTACCGCTTTATAGTCACCTGGGATAGAAGACAAGCCTTGGGCGAGCAGCGGCAGGTTTTGTATCACTGAAACATCGCCCCTGTCTTGATCACTGACGCGGACCCTCAGTGGCAATTGCACTCCGCCATCCAGTAAGAAACCACCCGTATGACCTTCCAGCGTCGTTTCAAGTTGCTGGGCCACACCGCTGATGGTTAAACCTGAGAGCCTGGCACTCTCCTCATTCATATTAAAAACAACTTTCGGCGCACCACCATCAAGGGAAGTACGTATTTCGGTAATGAGCTCAACTTCACTTAACATCGCGCGAAGCCGCACGCCTTCTTCTCTTAACACATCGAGATTCTCGCCCACAATACGAAGCTCTACCGGAGCATCCACAGGAGGTCCCTGGACCAGATCACGAACAATGATCCTGCTGCCTGGAAACGTTGCGCTCAATTCAGATTGCAAAAGTGGCACCAGGCTAGCTGTTGTTTCCGAGGATTGAGTGGTGACCAGCGCTTGTGCATACTGTGGTTCACGATCTCGCTCACCCACCATGTTGTAGTAAAAGGCAGGCGCGCTTTTGCCGATCACCCAGGAAACCTGTGTAATGCCAGTAGCCTCCCGCAACTGCGTATCAATACCCTGGACTGTCTTGTGTGTTTTGGCCAAAGATGAGCCTTGCTCAAGTTCGACCTCGACGTGAAACTGGTTCCGATCAACGCCCGGAAAAAACTGCGCCGTCAAGGTTCCAGCGCTTAGAAAACCCATCAGTGGAAGAACCAGAGCAAATGCAATGGAGTTGACGGGATGTTCAATTGACCAGTCAAGAGTACGCCTGAAAAAGTTGCTGATTGTCGGAATAGACACTCCTTGATCAAGCAAAGATCGCCTGGGCTTTTCCGGCAAGATGTGGCCCGCCATGGAAGCAGTAATGGTGATGGCGATAATGAAGGACCAACCGAGCATGATGATCAACGCCAGTGCTATAGACCCAACGAAATCACCCGATGGGCCAGGCAACAACACCATTGGCATGAATGACAGGGCTGTGGTAACAGTTGATGCCAGCAAGGGGGCAAACAGTCGTTTGACAGATGATCCCACCGCAATGGATCGCGCAAATCCATTTTGCAGACGCCGCCTGATTTCATCGGTCATCACGATCGCAGCGTCAACCAGCAAGCCCAACGCAACAATCAATCCGGTGAGCGACATTTGCTGAATCGCAAGCCCCATTAAATTCATGGTTGCGACGGTTGCAAGCGTCACTAGTGGCAATACCAGCGCAACGATCATGGCAGCACGCAAGCCAAGTGTTACCAGTAGTATCAAGACAACCAGCGAAACACCCACCGCCATATTCAAGCTGACGCTTTGCAGCCGCTCTTTCGTATAAATGCTTTGATCAAACACTCTTTCCAACGTCAGTGTACGCGGCAGGTTTCTTTCAAACTCATCCAATACCGTCCGAATATCCCTCATCCAGACATCAATCTGCAGTTCGTTGGAAATTCTCGTTCCAACCAGAACCGCTGGTTGACCTGCCGATAACGCCATCTCGTCAGACGGCTGTCTTATTCCCTTCGACACAGTAGCAATATCGCCGATACGCAGAAGCGACCCGTTGTTTATGACCACGGGTAATTGCTGGACACGATCCAAGGTATTTATTTCCCCCGAGAGTTCGATGACAAAATTTGCAGTATCAGATCGGAGACGACCGGCACGTATACGAGTATCGGCACTTCTGACTGCTTGGGACACCTGCTCAACCGACACACCCAGTACGCTCAACGCTGCGATATCTATTTCGATCAAAATTTCTTCCGAAACATCGCCAAACAAATCAACTTTGTCTGTACCACTTACAGAGCGCAATCTATCTGCCAGGTTCTGCGCATAGCGAGCCGTGCTGGCGATAGACATACCATCACTGGGCACCAAGGCAACTATGGAGCTGAAAGTGCCCGCATTATCGGTTGCCAATTCGATAGGCTGAACGCCTTCAGGCAATTCTCGTTCGGCATCATCCAACGCATCACGAACATCGGACCAAGCCACCTGTATATCAGAATCAGTTAACGTCTCAATCAGCTCCACACTGATGATCGAAATTCCGCTGGCTGAACTCGACTCGATTATGCCAATACTGGCAATTTGTCGTAACTCTGCTTCAATTTTCTCTGTCACCAATGACTCAACGCGACCCGGCTCAGCACCGGGATAAGGTGTTGTGATGGTTGCGAACAGGTTGGTAATCGTTGGATCTTCCTGCCGTCCTATTGACAGAAAGGCGGAGAGTCCAGCGACCACGATGACGAGAATCGCCAGAATCGAGAGGCGGGGTTGCCTGAAGAACAAGGTTTCCACGTTCAATTTACCAGTTCAGTATTGGCAGGGCAGGTGTAGATCATCTCTGACTACTTTGTAAACTGCGCAAGTTGAACGCGCTGCTGTGGCACCACTCTGTGACTGCCGTTAAACACGATTTGCACGGAATCTGGCATTGATGCCTGGATGTAGGCACGATCGCCATCGGTATGCAGAACTTCTACATGCTCGCGAATGACCGTGGCTAATCCGTCATCCGAAGAGTCTTGGCCCTCGCTACTGTCTTCTACGGACAATCGCAATACGCTCCAGAGCCCTCGCTTACCTTCGGATAATGCACTTACAGGCACCCAGTATCCCGAAGCCAATTGCGTGTCCACCCAAAGCAACTGCGCCATTTCACCCACTGAAGGCCATTCATTGCCGTTGTCTACAAGTTCAAATCTCGTTTCAATGACTCTTGTCCCAGGCGCGACATCCGGACGCTGACCAACATAACGAGCAACGAATTCCGCGCCACTTATAATAAGACGAGCATTTTCCTCAGAACTCCAGTCAGAATCCAAATCAGCTGGTATACCAATCCGTGCCGTAGGATTTCGCTGCTCAAACAGTTTCAACACAGGCTGCCCACCCGCTACAAAGCTACCTGCGTCGAAAAGGCGCTCACCCACCTTGGCTCTGAACGGCGCTTTCAGAGTGGTCTTACCTAGTAGGATGTTAACCTCTCTCAACTGAGCCTCGACTTGTATTATTGCGGCGGTAGCGTCCTCGACCGATAGAAGCGCATTATCAAGTGATTCCTCTGTACGAAAACCGCTGACACTTAATTCACGCTCGCGTTGAAGAGCCAGGTCGGCACGCTTTAAACCGAGAATGGATGCCTGTCGCAGCGCTAGAATCTGTTCTCGTTGAGCTTTTAGCGAGCTTTGATCAAGAATGGCAAGAACACTCCCCGACTCTACATTGTCACCTTCCTGTACCAGGATCTCCGACAATTTACCACCGCTCTCAAATGCGATATCAATGTTCTGGTTTGACTCCATCAATCCCACAAAACGACGTTCCACATCGAATGAAGGTGTCCGCTCAATGGTTATAGTCTGAACAGTCACTCTGGATTTAGCTTGCAAAGGTGCTTTTGCAGCTGCGCGATTTTGAATGATAAAGACACCGACTAAGAGCAATGTCACGGCGATAATCAGGCTAATAGAGAAACGCATGATTCGTGTACCCAGAGGCAGTGGTGTCTCACGTGTTTCAGAGTAATCCGTGACTGCCGAGCTATGATGGTCGGCGTGTTGTGCTGATGTATTCACGAATGGTGGTCCTCATCCGCTGACGGATATGTTCGTTTAATCTGCGAACAATAACATATGTTAGTTTCGCCACATTGTCACTGAGTCACGTTAGACTTATGAAATTCAATCCAAGTTGAAATGCGTGAGCCAAGTTTATTTTCACAATAAACAGTTGGATTTCAAGTACCTACCTGCCAGTTAATGCTTGTCTCGGCAAAATGTCTGTACACAGACGTGCTGACGGCACACAAACTGAACAAAAACTATTGCATATTACCCCGTTAACTACCCATGTCTGCGACTGGGCGCTAACACATAACAATCACGAAACCATTATACCTGAGTTGTATATCGGCATCGTGCTCAGTATATAAAGATTAACTTCTGCGTCTTGTGCGGCACAAATGATCAAATTTTTTCTACCGCGAAACACTGAAATCGGCGACCAGCAAAAGATTGGCACTTGGATCGACAGCCGGATGAGCACCATTTTATTTGTTCTGGCAAGCGGCCGACACCAACCATACCTTGATTCATAACTATGTGTGCTCGTAGCGCATAATACTTTGATTCTTAACGATAAGATATATTGTCGAACACGCTGGCGACTCACTGCGTGTGCGAAGATCCAATCTTGCAAGAATATTTTTTTTTATTTACTCAACACATACTTCCTGTTCGATACTCTCCCGACGTTGCATGCTTTTAATATCAATGTTCTGGGCATCCACACGACCTATAACTATAGCTATACACCTTCAACAAAGATATATATCCATGCCTAACGATATATAACTCTAAATCCTGATTACCGCATGAACACTGAAGCTAATATGAAATCGGTATCCGCAGTGTCTGACACCCTTCAGAAGTCTAATAAAATTATCAATCAAACCATTCGCGTCAAAAGTGGTAGTGATTTGGTTAATTATTGCTACCTGGTAGTCAATAGAGAAACCAATCAGGCGATCGTCATTGATCCAGCCTGGGAAATAGAAAAAATACGCTCAATTTTAAGTACAAGAAAATGCGAACTGACCTCCATTCTGCTCACACATCACCACAAGGATCACACAAATCTTGCCAATGAGCTGGCTATTGAGACTGGAGCTACGGTTTACATGTCATCGCGTGAGATTGAGCACTATGAATTTTCCTGCAGCAATCTTGTTCCCATTGAAAATAACAACATTCAAAGCGCAGGAATGGACATCAAAGTCATTGATACACCAGGACATACAGCGGGCTCGGTTTGTTTCTCTATCAGTGATTACTTGTTCACTGGCGACACATTATTCATAGAAGGCTGTGGCGTGTGCAAAGGATGGGGTTCTAGCGCTAACCATCTGTTTGAAAGTCTGTTATTGATCAAGAATATGTTTTCAGACAAAACAAAAATCTTTCCCGGGCATCGGTTTAACCAATCGCCGGGTAAATCACTTGAGTATGTAAAAGAGAACAACATTTATTTACAAGTTCAGGAAAAGACAGAATTCGTAAATCTCCATATGCGTGAACGGGATACATCTAACATCCAGTACCGTTAACCCTCCAAAAGAAAGCGAGTACATCAGGTTTGCATTGTCGTGGCTTCCGAATGAACCGAATGTTGTGCATATGACCCCTTAAGGTTCACTCTTAGACGTCCCTCACTGAACGACTCTCGACCAACTCTCTGATCTGCAAAAAAAAGCGATACATCCTGACACCTTAAGAATATCGTTATTCAAAGACATCTTGGATTTATAAGATTTGTCTTCAGTCGGATCCCATATTCTTCCCCCGGACCACCGGGAGCCGTCACTACTCACCATATCCCACAGCATTTTTTTCCCCAAGTGCTCATAATCTGGATTCGATTCGCCTTCGTGATTCATGGCCTTGTGTATCGTTCCACAATAAGCATCGCCACACTTGTCAATTGATACGTGCAGATACCCTTCTTCTTTAGAAGCTGTTTGCCATATACCAAAAATACTGTTCTCTGCCGACGCAGAATGTATTGCAGCGAAAAATATCACCACAGTGAACATCAACTTCCTGATCATAGTCATAACTAACCCGCCTGCTCATTAGGAACGATTGGAACAATTTTATCTGCCGGCCGTTCCTGACGAACGGTCGGCTTACCCTCGCACTTGCTAGCCATGTACAGCAATCTTGGCACTCCCAGAGGTGGCATTAGCTTCGCCGCGGTCATCACCCCGGACATCAGTCCAGAATTCACGCCAGGAATCACAATGTCAGTACCAGTCAGATAGAGATTTTTTACAGAAGTCTGAATCGACCATTTGTCCTTGATCCGCAATGGTGAGCATTCTCGACCGTAAACCTGTCCATAAACGTGTCCGCTCATTGTTTCCACTGTCACTGGGGTCGACAATTCCCTGTAGGTAATTAATTCACGCAGCCCAGGTATGCGCTCCTCTACAAAATCCAGCAGGTTCTCAATATATTGTTCTTTTAGTTTTTCGTACTCTGGACCACGCTTTTTCCAAGGCTTGTCTGCAAAAAGCTTCCAATCGTCGTACCAACTGAATGTCACCAGTTGTGCAACGTGCTTCTTCAATGCTGGGTTACGAAGAGAGGCGAACGATAATGTAGTGTTGCCGATAGATGGAGGAAATGAAACTGTCTCGTCCTCGTAGCTATGGTCGAGACGATCATACATCCAGTAGTTGGTATCCTTGAAACCATACTTGCGTGGATCATCTTTGATCCCCATAAATAGAATTGTGGCAGACATTCCGCGTACCGCAGTTTCAAGCCGATCACGTTCGACCTTGGCATACTGGTCTGGCACAAGACGGTTAAAGGTCGTGTCCAGCCCCGCTGCCGAGACAATTTTGGGCGCATAAAATTCCTTTGTCTCTTTTCTGGTTTCTACACGAACGCCATAGGCTTTATTGTCTCGAATCAATATCTCCTTCACAGGGTGACTGACAAGCACATCACCACCGTTCTCTCTGACTATGTCACTGACAGAGTCCGCTATTTTTTGTGATCCACCGATGGCGTAGTATCCACCTTCCAGGAATTCGGACACAACCCTTGCGTGTACGCCGAACGCACTTCTACCCGGAGGCGTTCCAAAGTCGCCCCACTGGGCTGTCAACACAGCTTTCAGCATCGGATCTGTGAAACGCTCATTGAGATAATCCTCAGTGATCATTTCAGCCAGTTTTCGATCCTTTCCACCACTTATGACATCAGACACCAAACCTGTCCATAATTTGGAATAGTACCAACGATAGTGCCATTTATGGATTCTGCTAACGTCGTCGAAATATGCGTCGATGTTGTCGTTTTCGAGCGGAAACTCCTCTTTAAGTTTTTCGATGTGTGCTTCGCGGGTTGATGGCATGACAAAAGTCTTGTCAGGAAACATGAAATGTTCGAAATCTTCGTTCAGCTGCTGCCACTGGACCCGACCATCAGTGACCAGATCCATACAGCCTCGTGTCTGCATACCTTCGCGCATGTCACCAATATAATGAAACCCTGGATCCCACTCATGACCTTTGCGTTTAAATGAATGCAGGAACCCCCCTGCCGTCCAGTGACTTTCGAGCAATAGTACTTTTTGCTTTTTATGTTGAGCGAGTATGCTGGCCGTAGCGAGCCCACTCATGCCTGAGCCGATCACTATTAGATCGTAATTTTGTCTTGTGCTCGCTTTCTTCATAGGATTAATATCAGACTCGGTTTTTCATGTAGCGCCACTCTTCGGTTTGTACGTATCAAGTCCGATTTTGGAAAGTTTCCGACTATGCGTAATATGTCTTTGCATCAAACTGCTGAATTTAGCCGTCGGATAACTTAGTGTTCTGGCTACTGCTCTATTGTGGTTATTTCGAAATTTTCGGTATTGAATCGTCGATTAAGCCATTGGAATTTAATCGCATAGTTCGGCCACACCGTCGTATTGCGATCATGCTCATCCCTGTACCAGCTATCACAACCACCAGCTCTACTCCAAACCGTACCACCAACATCGTTATCCAGCTTCTTCCTGTAGGCATGCATCTTGTCATGCTTAACATCAACTGAACTTATGGACTGCTCCCTTATTTTTCGCAGATAATCACCAATATAATGCAACTGTGCTTCGATCATCAGTGTCATTGAGGTATGAGATAGCGTGGTACCGGGCCCAAGCACAATGAACATATTAGGATAACCAGAAACTGCGCTCCCCAAGTGCGCAACCTGCCCATCTTTCCAGGCATCACTCAACCTTAAGCCGTCCCTGCCATACACTCGATTTGCTATCGGCAGCTTGTTGGCTCGAAACCCAGTGCCAAAGACAATGACATCTACCGGACGATGAGTACCATCACCGCTTTCGATACCGGTTGCTGTGATTCGTCGTATGCCTTCGGAGATCACGTCAACATTTTCATGGTTCAACGCAGGATAGTATGTATCTGAAAACAGAATACGCTTACAGCCCATAACGAAATCAGGTTGCAATCGCTGGCGCAACTCTGGATTGTCAATGTACTTTTTCAGATCATGCCCCCAGAATTTCTGGATCTGCTTCATCATGAATGGACGACGAAGCGCAAAGGCCAATGTCTCGAATTGCCATTTCACAGATTCGCGCAATAGCCTCTGATACCCAGGTATGTTCTGAATAGCCCAAGCCGTGAAACCCTTTATTTCTTTCTCAGGTTTCGGGGTGACCCAAGGAGCTGTCCGTTGGTATAGATCAAGCTGCGCAACGTCGGCCTGTATTGCCGGTACGAGCTGTATAGCGGAAGCACCGTTACCAATTACAGCAACTCGCTTGCCTTTCAAACTTAAATCATGGTTCCAATCAGCTGTGTGGAATGACTCTCCACTAAAATCATCAATGCCACTAAAAACCGGTGTATTGGGTTCGCTGAGATACCCTGTACATACGAACAAAGTATTTGCCGTGTAACTACCCTTGGATGTCTGAATTTGCCAGTATTTCTGAACGTCATCCCAATTAGCGCTTTCGAGTTCATGTTGCAATCTGAGCATAGGCTCAATTCCGAATTCAACTGAGCAGCGTTGCAAGTACTCCAACACCTCAGGCTGGGTAGCGTATGTGTTTTTCCAATCAGGATTCGGCTTGCTGGCATAACAGTACAGTACTGCTGGAATATCGCTGGAACAACCTGGATACGTATTGTCTCTCCATGTTCCTCCAACAGTATCACCTCGATCAAATATCAGAAAATTGTCAACCCCATTTTCCCGTAATGTTTTACCAACACCTATCCCAGAAAATCCTGCGCCAATCACAGCGGCAGAGAGATGACTTATAGTCTCTGTAGTTTCGCTCCGTTCCATAATTTTTCTCACTACGTTGATTTCTCTGCCTACTTTCTAATCATTCGAGAAAAAAATCAAGAATCGGTCAAAGTATTCAGATAGGCGACCAGGTCATCAACCTGAGTATCGTTCAAACGCAAATTGCCAATGAACGGCGGGACGTTTGCTCCCGGCACCTCTTTCTCCGCAGTTCCAGAGTTATAGAACTCTACAACCTCACGTAGCGTATCAAACACACCGTTGTGCATATAGGGCGCAGTAATAGCGACATTACGAAGCACAGGCGTGCGAAACTGACCATTATCTGCAGGGTCTTTAGTAATGCCTCCAAGCCCAAGATCAACGAAGGACGGGTCGCCGATATCATTCAAAAGTTTTTCATTACGGGGCGTACCGACATTATGATAAAGGAGGTCTGAAAATAACTCAGGCGGATTGGGAGAAGCATGACAGGCACTGCACAGCGCCTCACCATTGAACAAGGCCTTACCTCGAGCCTCTGATTCTGTATGGGTACCTTCCCCCCGCTCTACTCTGTCAAACTTAGAGTTAAAGGGTGAAAACTTGCTGCTTCGCAGAAATTCGGCAAGCGCTTTCGCGGCCGAGTCCAGCGTGGCATCAGGACTATCGAATACCTCTCTACCGAAGTGCGCCTGAAACTCGTCCGAGTAATCGCTCTGCTGGATTCTTGTCATTAGCTCTAGCCGAGAAGGCAAAGCCATCTCTACTGGATTGAAGAACGGCGTTTTAGCCTGCTCTTCAAGTGTTGCCGCACGGCCATCAACAAAAAAACCACCGAATTCAAATTCTTGAGGAATCTGAGTCGCTGGGTTCGGACGAATGACCAACTGAGCATCAGGTATCTGGTTTATGTAAAAAAGTGATGGCGTGTTTCGAATGCCAAAATCGCCACCATTCGCTCCCAACGAGCTCGGGTGTGCTGAATCCGGATCAACAAATCCATCATCTTCACTATGGCAACTAGAACATGACTGCCCAACGGGGGAGGATAGACCAGTGTCGTTAAACAGACGTTCGCCCAGGCCCGCAAGGGAGAACTGAGGATTCAAGCCAGATCCTGCATCTTCCTGCGGAAATGGCGATTCACGGGAAAAGCTATCGTCCGCGACGACACCCGCATCAGAGCACCCCACCAAAAGGCCGCCAGAAAGCCCACAAAACAGTAGAGCTACGGAAGACAGCCTAAATCCATCAGAAATACCTTTCCAGCAATTATTTGCGCTGTCCTTCATACGAAATCTTTCTCCTATTGTTCTGCAGGTCACTACCTGGTGCTTTTCCAGTGTGCCTTGATAAACTCAAGCTTCCCATTGTTCTCTGGCAGAAAGCTTTGCTCTCTGACAGAAATTTAAATGGTGCCAATACTCAGCCACGAAAATGAACTCAGACCAAACTCATGACGCTGCCCTTAACGGCTCCGCAATTGTGCCCGTTTGACCTGACATTGTTTGGATTTTGTTCAAGTTTTGCTCGGACAAGGTAACGTGCACTGTAGATACAAACTGAAAATGTTTGTTACTTCTCAGAAGCCAATGCGCACGCTCTGGTTATTATCATATGCACCCGGATACCTGTACTCGAGCAATTGATTTTTAGATTCACACGATAAATAAGACCAGTTAAGTGTGGCATATCTCGGTGAGTGTCGCTGTTAACTCACCAACAATTCATACTTACTGACACCAACTCAGCCTAAGAAACGCTCGCCGTATACCCGATCAACGTCGCCTCTCTACTTTGCCCTGAAAAGAGTAGAGACACAATGCTTGTCACCGCACAACCCGCATGACCGAATAGCTTCCAAGCCCTTGCGCGGCAATCAAAACAGGTAAGTTTTTCTGACTCACAAATTACAGCGGTATGACTGCCAATAGTGACTGAGTGCGTGTTCGTTCGCTCTAGCATGGGAAATGCGAATCTATCATAACTGAACACTGACCATGTTTTTATGTCTGCGAAAAATTATGATCTGCCTTCACATTTTTATTTTCAAAACCGTGTCGAACCATGGCTTGATGCCTAGTGATATAAAAACAAGCAACGACACATGACTTCAGACATACGACATATAGCACGAGTTATATGGCATATGTCATATACCATATAACTAGCCATATAGCCGCAGCACGTTGACACTCGTTGGAAAACCCTGCGCTGATCACCAAATGCTGAACTATTTGAATGCCGCTGGCTGCCAGCTTAGGTCTGTCGATTTCTAGTCAACGGGTCCGTTTGGAAGGATAAGAACCTTTCCCGTTCTTTCCGCGGCTTCAGAGGCTTCGATAGCGTCGGAAATCTGTTCTAACGGAAACCTTGCATGCACCGCATTTGTTGCATTTTGTTTTTCCATCAACTGTAGGGTCTCTTCCAGCAAACCGCGACGTTCACGCAGCTTCAGGTTCTTCAGTTCTTTCAACAACCAAAAGCCACAAATATGCAAATCACGGAAGATAGTCTGATCCGGGCGTATCTGGCAACTTTGACCAGAAAGCATTCCGTAATTTACGAGCGTTCCACCGACATCAAGGCAGTCACCGAGTTGCGCAGTTGACTCTCCCGCCACGGCATCAAAAGCAACCTTGATTGATACACCACCGGTAACCTCCGATACGGTCTTGCCGAGATTCTCGCCAGCGACAACGACATGATCCGCACCAAATTCCAGCGTCTCTTTTACCGCCTCCTCACGCCTGACAACACAGACGGTCTTGAAACCCTTTTCTGCTGCAAAGCTTATCAACATTTGGCCCACTGCTGACATCGGCGCATTTAGAATCATGTGATCCCCAGCCTGCAGATTTCCGAACGTATTGAGCATGTGCAATGCACATCCGGCATTCACTTTCACCAAAGCGGCCTGCTCCAAAGATAACCAGTCTGGCATACGAAAAAGGGAGGTCGCAGGTACATTTTTCCTCTGTACCCAATTGTTATTGCAAATGAGAATGACATTGTCGCCTGTAGAAAAATCCTTGACTGACTTTCCTACTGACACGACACGTCCGGCACCTTCAAGCCCCGGAGTTGCTGGAAACGTTGATGGCAACCTTCCATATTGGCCTCGCAGCACCGAAACATCGGATGGATTGACCGTTGTGACCATTACGTCCACACAGACTTCCCAGTCTGAAGGTTCCTTTAAATCTGGCACGTTGGCACACTCAATAACGCGCGACGGCTGCCCAAAGCGGGTAAATATTGCTTGTTTCACTCTAACCGACCATTTGTTGAAAGTAATAATTGTAATCACACTGGCACGGCGTATCTTACAGACACAATACCGTTATCGGAATTAATAGTGCTGATACCGGTAAATATCTGAAAAAACCGCATATGTGTGAGGATCTACTCAGATCTGACCATTGCTGTTTACGGTAGGTGCAAGAACCCACCATCACGCAGTACCTCTACTTCCAACCAATTCGACCTGTCAGCAGGCTGACAGTACCGCTCTTTGGTTTGAGCAATGTTTGCGGGAAGCGCATACGTGTCTGGCCATTCGCAACAACTGATCAGGCCGCTGCTCGTTGCCGGTTATCTGCTTGGCAGTCCGGATATATTGTTCTTGATGGAATTCGATTGGATTCGGATATCGTTTACACTTCTGTAGACCACAACGCCGGATAATCGGTCGATGAGAGGTAAGCGCCGCTTGCTGGCGAGTAATATGGAGACATCGCAATATGATACGCCCTATCCACACAAATTTGATTTGTATCGGATGCTTGATCCTGTGTCTTGCGCTCCCGAAGGCGGTGATGAGCGAAGAATGGTATTTGGGATTGGGTATCACAGATCTTTCTTTGTCGGTTAGCGCCTCGTCAATCAGTTTTGGTGCTATCAACTCGCTTACGGGCTCACAGGGTGGTAATGCTGGCATCGATGTTCAGGCAGGCTCAGCTGTTCCGACATTGAGTATTGGTCGTAGCTTTGGCAAAGATTCTCAGTGGGTCATTGAGACGACCTTAGCACAGGGATTCGAAGAGACGTTCTCTGCTGGCGGACAGGAGTTTGCTTCGGCAGATATTTTACCAGTCGTTCTGATTGGCGCCTATCAGGCCAAAAGCTATTCTCTTGGAAGTGGAGCGGTGTCGATTAGACCGTTGCTTGGCAGCGGTATTGTGTATTCTTACCACCGCGATTCGAGGCTAACGAGTTCTCAACTGACGGCGGGGCAAACCGCGGGCATCGGCATATCCAATTCGTTCGGACTGGCGGCAGTCGCCGGCATTAATATCAGCCTGCAGCCCAAGACTTCCGTTGTCGTGGCATTGACCTATCTGGACGGCATTCAGGCTGATGTGAATATAGAGAATCTCGATGTATCAGTGCCTTTTGTCACGGTGCCTTCAAAGATATCTCTCGGTGGCGTGGAACTTGAGGGAGTTACGGTCACAGCGCGAATTCAGTACCAGTTCTAGGCATGTGATGAGCCATTCAGCATTAAATCCACCTGGCAGATTTATGATGCGAGTTAACATTGCTCATTTGCCCGATTTACAGAGATTTACCTGTGTCCAGTGTTCTAATCATTGAAAAAACCTCACAAGTTCGAGCTATCTTCAGTCAAAATCATCAACGATTGGTTAATCAATCAGAGAAGGTATACATGAAACGTCTTCTTTATACGGGGTTCCTTGCCGCTTGCTTGATTACGGCGGTAGGTTGTAGCGAAAACAGCTCCCCTGACCCAGCTATCAACCTGGTCGTTCAGGACGAAGCCACGGGGAATATCGTCGAGACGATAAACGGGGAGCCTGAGTTCTCGGTTTTCTCCGATGCTATGACCAGAACAGGTCTGGATTCAATGCTTGCAGACACTGGTAGGGAGTACACAATATTTGCGCCTACCGATGAGGCATTCCGCGGGCTTGGCGAAACAACATTAAGCAATTTATTCAGTGATGCAGATACACTCTCCTATATCTTGTCTTACCACGTCTTGCCTGACCTGAACGTCAACAGTACGTCCGCAGCCGCCTTCTCTGGTAGGAGTGTTGACGCGGCAAACGGGGTCGCTTTGCAGGTGTCTCTAGCACCCAGCCGATACAATGCTAATCCTCAAGCTGTCTATATAAATGACGCAGAGGTGTTTGTTGGCGATGTTCCAGCGACGAATGGCACAATCCACGTAGTTGACCGCGTGCTCCTGCCTCCGGATGTTGGCGGGACAGATTCCGACGGTAGCACCACAGACGGTGGTGACGCTGACGGTGGTAATACTGACGGTGGTAATACTGACGATGGTAATACTGACGGAGGTAATACTGACGGAGGTGACGCTGGCGGTGGTGGGACCGACGTGAGCGCTACTCTTATGGATGTCTTAGCGGCAGATGGTGACCTGAATACACTTGTGGATGCACTGCGCAGGACCGGCCTGGACAGTTTGTTGTCAGATACCAGCAGGACATTTACCATTTTCGCGCCAACCGATACCGCCTTCGGTATTTACGATCCTTTTGAGATTTTGTTGAACGATACTGACAAGCTTGAAGAAACCTTGCGCTATCACGTGGTAGCAGACGATGAGATCGACTTGAACGCGGTATCTGGTCTATCCGGCTCGCGTCTGACCATGGCCAACGGTGACACAGTATTTATCAGCAGCTTTCAAGGCTCGCTTTTCCTGAATTTCTACGCCAGGCTGGACGTTACTGACGTTCGCGCCACCAATGGCATCATTCACAAAATCAATGGTGTCTTGTTCACTTCAAACTGAATTCCCGTATTCAATGAATCGGTCTGGTATTCGCAGTCACCGCGAACGAACCAGTGCTGAAGGTGTTTTGTGTGACTTACTTACTAGTATTTTTGAGCTTATCTGGCGGATAAAAATCCTGCTCGGCTTATGCACCGATACCATAAACATAGCTGAGTTTCGGCAGTTTATTTATGTACCCGTAAACAGTTAATGTTGGAGAAGCCGCTTTACTGAGTTTTGTTGCATGAAAAACAAGACAACGCTATACATGAAGGTTTTGTACTTCTGATTGATCGTGTAAGAGTATATTTTTTTGATTATTTTAAGAATGTACTTTTGTTATTGACAGTATACATACTGCCACATACCATACCGCGTGTTTCAGTATCGGCTGCGGTTTTCAATGGCGTGTTGGATGCTAATTGTTAGTCGATTCTTATTTTATCAGTACTTTTTTCAACGTTAAACCGGGGTTTGAATCGATGCGCGAAATCAATAAAGAAGAACTTAGCCAAGTGTCTGGAGCTGGCAGCTGGGAGAGCTGGGCCTCTTGGGGCAAGAGCTGGTGGGACGACCACAAGGAAGAAGTGAAAGAGAAGGTCGAGGAAGAAAAGTCCAAGTCCATAAACAAGAAGGATGACGACAAGAAGTACGATTGGGGCAAGTGGAGCTGGTAATAGGTACACGGAATGAGTGCTTTGCCTGGCCGGTAACAGCTCCATTTCAGTGATCGTAACTGACCTCTCGTCCCCATAGGCGAGAGTCAGTCCTCTGGAACGTTTTGTTATTGATATTCTTTTGTAGTTTGGTACTCATATGTCAGTGAATCACATATTTTTTTAATTCGGGAACAAACAGGTCGAAATTGTTCCAGTGAAGCAAAGTACTGTTGCTCCTAAAATTAATAGGTGATTGGCTGCAGTCTGGTTCCATAAAACCTACAGACGGCGCCACTGATGGGTAAAATGGTCAGTTACTGCCTTCCTCCTATGATATGCCCATAGCTAACAATATTTCTCGCGACATGCCAGCCAGATTGAACCGGATATCATAAAATCCCTTATCGCTCCTTAGATCCGTCTCGGAGATAGTCATTTTCAACCCCAAGATGCAACGACGTTGTACTGCCAGTCTTATCATCGTCAGCACTCCTCGGATCCACGCTGTTCCTGTCGACGACTATCTCACTTCATAGACACCTCGCTTGCCATGACTACACCAGCTTGTTGCATGCGTCCGTCTCTTCAGTCGTCTATGTACTTCACCGACAGATCGCACAAGTACAGTGCCACCGGTAAACCAAGAACGCTACGCGAGTTATTCAGAATCAGCCAATTCAATTACTGAGCAAAATTTACTGAGCAAAATTCCAGTCCCACCGGAAATCTGATCGATATTTTCCGGAATCATCAGACATCGTCAAGCCTGGTCCGTTTTGATGGCAAATTGTTGCAAGGACGTCGGTTGTAGCACGTTAAAACAAGCTGTTCACCAAACTGTTCAAACAGGTGATCCTATTCTGGTAAATTATTTGATGCACATCAGGTCAGTTTGCTGAGAATTGCTGCACAATGCTAACGTTCATTAGACATCGGATTATTACGCCGGCTCCCGCCCCTGTGGGGAATTTTGTGAAGAAGCGGAATACGGGTTGTATTTCTGACTGAACCAAATTACCTATAAATTCACGAGACAAGCGCTAATTTGGCGTTTTCATGAATAGACCAGACGAGTTTAGTCAGAGCCAAATACAGATGCATAAAAACTCGACATACGCTGGAAGTTACGAACATGAAGAGGAATGGTCATTGCCATTTCGAATATCCGAACAGAACCAGCGAACTACCTTACGCGTGCTTTACAGTACTGCTGGATCACCAGTGCGCAAAGACTGGGAAGTCGGACACCAAGATATGAATATCCTATTCACGACTGTTGCTCCATCTTCCCGACGCCCTAAGCCCATCCCCTAACCCCATGAGCAATTCTGATGGCGATGCTTCCAATCGCCAGACCAACAAGGAAGACGACCAACCGCTTTTCAGGAAGCAGGTTCTGGAAGAACAGCGCAATCAATGGCTAGGCAAGGTGCTGATAGCTCCATCACTGACATTGGTTATTTTCTCTCTCTTTGCGTTTATTTCAGCCTGCGCCATATTGAGCCTATTGTTCTTTGCTGATTACACCCGCAAGGAACGTGTGACTGGATGGCTAGTACCTGAGCAGGGAATGTTGCAGGTTATCAGCCCGATGTCGGGCAGAGCGACTGAGCTTAATGTCAACGATGGCGATTTTGTTAATGCGGGCGAGCTATTGCTCACCGTCTCAGCCGAACTAAACAGTGAAGCCCGTGGTGCGACTCAGGAACAGGTTGTCCAGCGCTTGCAACGTCGCAGAGACAGTTTGGTCAACGTTCAGGCAGTTCTTGTTTCACTGTTCGAGGAACAGGTTCGCTCGTTGCAGGAACGCATGGAGGCCGTGTCCGAAGAGCAGCTTCTGCGAACTGATGAACTCGAGATACAAAAACAACGCATCGAGCTGGCTGAAGGGATCTCTGGCAGATTCGCGCGTGGTCGCGTAAACGGAGCAGTATCAGAATCAAATTGGCTCGATGTAGAGAACGATCGACTGGAACAATTCATGCGTTATGGCGAGTTGCAACGCAACCGCTCACTGGTGCAGCGTGAACTGGTATCCATGCAGACTGAGCTTCGGCAACTGCCACTGAAACACCGAATTGAACTGGCGGAGAATAGCAGAGCTATCGATGCATTAGAGCAAGCGCTTGCTGAAGCCGAGTCGCGTCGTGAGATTGTGCTGACTGCTCCTGAGTCGGGTACGGTATCTGCATTGCAGCTCGAGCGTGGCAATAGCGTCAATGCCAATGTGCCTCTGCTTAACATCATCCCCGAAGGTTCAGAACTGGAAGCTCAACTCTATCTTCCAACACGAGCCATAGGATTTATAAGCGTAGGACAACCGGTACTGCTGCGCTACAAGGCGTTTCCGTACCAGAAATTCGGGCACTACGAAGGCGTTATATCTAGTGTGGCGCGCTCAACTGTCAATCGACAAAATATCGCACAACAGCAACCAGGGGCCGGAGCCGCGGCTGGCGCGCCCGCAAATGAACCGGTGTATCCGGTCAAAGTGCGGCTGCTGAGCCAAACGGTGGATGCCTATGGGAACAGCGTCGAGCTGCAGCCTGGAATGGAGCTTGAAGCCGATGTGCTCATTGAGACGCGCAGGCTTATCGAGTGGGTACTTGAACCGCTGTATACCCTGACAGGAAAGATAATCGAATGAGTGTCGTAGGGAGTCTAAGGCTGGGTATTGGGCGCAAATTACCCATGCAGTTACAGACAGAAGCAGCTGAATGCGGAATGGCATGCCTGGCAATGGTATCCGGCTACTTCGGTTCGCCTTTTTCTTTGACAGAGTTGCGTTCGCGTTATGGCTTTTCTCTCAAAGGCGCCAGCCTTGAAGACATGGTCCGTGTGTCGGATCAAATCGGTCTGGCCACCAGACCCTTGCGTCTGGAACTGGATGAGCTCAGATTGCTCAAGTTACCCTGTGTACTTCACTGGAACCTGAATCATTTTGTTGTGCTGAAAAGCGTCAGCAAGACTGGGATTGTGATCCATGATCCTGATGTTGGAATTCGAAAACTGTCGCTTGCGGAAACCGCTCGTCACTTCACGGGTGTCGCGGTCGAATTCACGGCAACAGGCGGGTTTCAGAATGTTGAGCCAGAACCCAGAGTCAAACTCACTGCCATGCTGGGCACATTTTCGGGAATAGGCAAGGCGCTGTTGCAATTGTTGGGGCTGGCTTTTGCGATCGAGATCTTCGCCATCATCAGTCCGCTTTTCATGCAATGGGTAGTAGACCATGCGCTAGTGTCCGCTGACTGGGATCTTCTAAGCACGCTGGTCGTGGGTTTTTTCCTGCTACTGCTCATCAGAGTGGGCGTCTCGGCCATGCGCAGCTGGACTGTCATCGTCCTGGGGGCGTCTCTGAACGTACAGGCCCGCTCCAATCTGTTCAAGCATCTTCTGAGCCTGCCCGTGCCGTTTTTTGAATCCCGGCACCTGGGTGACGTCATATCAAGATTCGCCTCTCAGGAATCCATACTTGAAGCGATCACAACAGAGCTCATCGAAGTCGTGCTCGACGGTCTTATGGTCACGATAACTCTGGTCATCATGTTCATCTATGCACCACCCCTAGCCATGCTGGTGGCAGGCTTTGCAGCCGCTTATGCATTAATACGCTGGATATCGTTCGCTCGATTCAGACAAGCCGCTGCCGAGGAGATTGTCTGGGGCGCCAAAAGCGATACGCATTTCCTCGAAACGCTCCGCGGCATCACTACGGTCAAGCTGTTCAATGCCCAGGAAGAGCGACGCAGTCACTGGGTCAATCTGGTGGTTGAAACCATCAATCGTCAGTTGACCGGAGATAAGTTGTATTTGCTTGTCGCTTCCCTGAATGCGCTTCTGGTCGGTACGCTAACCATTCTCGTTGTTTGGCTGGGATCTGTGCGTGTTCTGGAAAATACCTTTTCTGTTGGTATGCTATTGGCGTTTATCAGCTACAAGGACCAGTTCATGAACCGCGTGAGTGCTCTGGTGGACAGGATTGTAGAGTTGAAGATGCTTAAGCTTCACGGTGAACGTCTGGCAGATATTGCACTGACAGAGCCTGAACCGGAAACGCAAACGCAACTGGTTATTGCACCTGCGGAGCTGACACCCAAACCCGTGACCGTTGAATTGCGCAATGTGTTCTTCCGCTATGCCGAAAACGAGCCATGGATTCTTGAAGATATCAGTTTCAAAATCAATGCTGGTGAGTCGGTAGCTATTTCGGGCGTGTCTGGCTGTGGCAAGACGACTTTGCTCAAACTGCTGGCGGGACTACTGACACCAGCTAAAGGCGAAATCATCGTGGATGGTGAGCCATTGCGGCGTATTGGAATGCATCACTATCGCACAATGATTGGGGTCGTAATGCAGGACGATCAACTATTCTCTGGATCAATTAGCGATAACATCAGCTTCTTTTCAAAACAGGTTGATCAGAAGCGCGTGGAATATTCCGCAATCTTTGCCGCGGTTCACGAGGATATTATGGCAATGCCCATGGCTTATCACACGCTGATAGGTGACATGGGAACAGTTCTCTCGGGTGGTCAGAAGCAGAGGGTACTCGTGGCGCGCGCTTTATATCGAAAGCCGAGCCTATTGCTACTGGATGAGGCAACCAGCCATTTGGATATTAAGCGAGAAAAACAACTCAATGCCGCGATCAAGGTCATCAACATCACGCGTGTGCTCGTAGCGCATCGCCCCGAGACGATCAGCTCGGCAGATCGCGTCATCCAGCTTGAAAAAGGCAAGGTCGTAAAGGATTTCAAAATTCACGAAGACTCCAATTTGCGCCTGTCAGGCTTGACTGACAAAGAGCCAATCTAGCCTCAGCGATGCGTCATGGCAACGTTAGCCATCAATCGCTTTGACGGATTGGATTATGCGGCAGCTCTGGCATACGTTCATCAGATTCTCTTTTCGCCCTACCATCACGAGAGATACCTGATGTGAGGTACTATAAATAGTGCGTAAGATCACTCCGTTCTCTGCTCTGCTCAGCAGATTTCGTGACCAATGCTTGCTCACTTACTGACGACGACAATGACGTTGCCATCAGGGGCTAGAACTGTTGCGGTCGCGCGTTGCTCGTTAGTGAGTTCAGCACAAAACCTGGACGTGCCACTAGCGCGTAAATTTTAAATCCAGTGATCGTAAAAAGTGTTTGGCCCTTTCCGCCAGAAGCCAGCGTGCAAAGAATTCACCCGTGCTTTGGGGAAAAGCTACAACCGACGCTCATCGCCTTGCTGACCAGGGGCCTAGCGTCTACGGAAAGCCGGGGGTTGACAAACGTGAGACCAGCGAGAAATGGAGTGCCAATGCTGGTGAGCCTCACGTCGGCAGCCGAGAACGACACCTCAAAATTGAACAAACGGTCTGTCCGGGTGAAGTCGTGAGCGAGGCTACCCGAGCCATAATCAGGAAGCTCTCGCACCGACTGGAATGCAGCCAGTATATTTTCACTATCAGTTCAAAAATCAGCGAACTCATGAACCTGTAAATCACGGTTCAGGTTGACATACGGGATATCCGGTGTCTCTGACAAACCGCCGTGCACAAGCTTGAGTTTTGCCGCCGGATGATTGGTGGCAATCAGCGTTAAGTTCGCCTCCTTTATCTTTCCCGCAAAATGTGCATCTATGGAATTCAGCGCCCAGAGCAATTCATTGTTGGTTAATGAATCTTCTTCGGGATACTGTGCGTGCCAGATACCGATAAAAGAAGCAATCCACTTGTCTTCAATGGCATGTTCTTTCATAGCCTGCAGGTGCCGACATACACTCAATGCATATTCGTCACCACCAACGCACGTAGAAAGATCACCAAAGAATGGGAAGATAGCTCCTACCAGTTTCTGTTTACGGTTTTTTTTGTTTTTATTCATGAGAAGCAGTTATCCAGGTTGCAGCTGCGATGAGAAAAGTGTAACCAGAACACACATCGCCGCAAAGCAGTAGGCCAGTCATCTGTGAGCAAAATCCCAACTGAACGCACTGGAGTATAAACCTTGCAAGGGAGCTCACAGTTAAGTCTTAGTGAGCGTCCGGACGCATTGGGGTTAAAGAAACGAAACCCAAAGCATCAGGAAATATACACCGATAACATTGCTATTAAACATATCTGGCGAGAAGTGTCACATCCTTGTACCTCCACCCTGCTACTGATGGTTATATTACTGATCGCGGTCTTTCAATTTGTCTTATTGTTTGTAGACGCGTAGCGGGAGACCGCTTCTGGCAGATTGCTAATGTAGTGGAACATACAAAACGTTCATTCAAAGCCGCTTTAACGCAGCTTTTCAAAAGGGCGTTCGCCTGTGATATCGGGCATATCGCCAAGAACGCTAGCGCGGAAGAGCCGCTTTTGAGTGATGCTCTTTGGGCGAACCGTGCGGCTGCCAGTATAGTAATAACCAGAAGTGCACCACAGGCAACTGTGAGCGATAGCAGCATCCGGTACCGCCAGCCGCTTTGCAGCACTGACCATGCCGGACTTGCTCGACGGTAAAAAAACAAACCGTAGAAGTCTCCAGATGCTACGTCAACGTCCTCCACATCTCACCGCTGATGGTGGTGGTGGACTCAGATTTACCCACGACCTCTGCGATGAACGTATATGTGCTTTCCGCTTCCACCAAGGCGTGTATCTGGTTCTGAAAAAGTGATAGACACATTGGATGTCAGCTGGAATGCCTGAACTGATCTCGCCAGAAGCTTGTTGCGCTTGTTCACAAATCTAAAAAATTCAGTATCCTGAGCGGTAATTTCACACATGATATTATCTGGTCGAATGCCTATGATTTGTTAGTATTGACCAGACCCAGTGTGCGACTGCTGCTCATACTGTGCCCAAGGACAGCCCCCCATAGTTCGATCACGACTCGCGCCCCAATCGACACGTTATGAAAATTCGATGTCTTATAACCTTGCTGTCAGGGTTCTACCTATCGTCTTGTGGTAACAGCGATTCCACCTCGGCCACCAACACCGCGCTGTCAACTGAATCCGAACATCCCGGAATTTTTGAAGAGTACCCGATAAGTAGCGACAATGGTATCGGAAACCCCGCTCATGACACAGATGCGCCACGCGATGACTCGGAGCAAGACAACACTACCGATATAGACACTCACGATGGGCAAAATCCAGGAAGTGAAAACACAGACACACAAACACTCCCGGATTACAATTTCACGTTGTCTGTTGATAAAAACCAACGTGTGCTCAATGAAGGAGATTCGACAGGTACAAGCTTCTCGATTTCGACCGATGTAAGCGAAAATCAAGTTGTTGATATTGCAGTGCGCCCGCTGTCTGCATCAGATGTAAAATCCCTATCAGTTGAGCTTCCAGACAAGCAACTGGATGCGGACAATGCCGACACTACAGTGACCTTTTCATTGCCTGTGGGCATGCGTCCACGTTTAGCACATGAGCGCAGATTCGAAGTAGTGGCCAGAAGTGGCGAGCATGTGCACACCCTGGAACTGATCCTTGACATCAAGCCAATAGAGGTTCCCGATATCTATCTGCTGATTGGTCAGAGCAACATGGTCGGTCGCACAGGGGATAACACTAGAGAGGCAACAGCCGGGGGTCGTGATGACACAAACCCACGAATACGGCAGCTAAATGTAAGCCGTAACGATCCTTCGCTTTTTCAATCGCTCGCAGATTTTTCTGAGCCTGAAAACGCTGCTATTGTTCCACGTTATATAACGGCACAAGACCCTTTACATCAACCGCTAAAATCCGGTCGTGACATCAAAAGCGGATCCACTATTGGACCGGGATTATCATTTGCAAAAGCTGCAATCGATTCAACAACACAAGATATTTATCTGGTACCTGCAGCGTGGGAGTCTTCAGGGTTCTGCCGTAGCGAAGGACTGGACAAAAACTTTGCCTGGAATGTATCACAGACCGATAACATGTTGTTAGGCGGTAGCGGATTACTCGAACGCGCCTTGACTCGTTTGCGCATGACCATCCAAGATACTGACGGTATTTTCAGAGGCATTCTGTGGCAACAAGGCGAGACAGACTCCACCGCCAAAGCTTGTGCAGATAGTTACGCGAAAAATCTGAAGCTAATGGTAGAACGAATCCGTACCGATGCACGCGAGGACAGGCGTGGCGAATCTGCACGTGGCCCGCAAGCTCCCATCCCTTTTATCGTGTCGACACAATCCAAAGGTGAGGATGAGCGAGGCGATTTCTCGCGCTGGAGCGACGACAAGCTAAAGGTTGATTCGATTCATAGAAATATCGCCTCTGTCGTACCCTTTTCCGACTGGGTGAATAACGATGATCTGTTGCCGCCATCCTACCCTTGCGGCTCAACCGGCTGCGTACACTTTGGAGCGTTAGCAAGCCGTGAAATAGGTGGACGCTTTTTCACAGCCATAGAACGCATCTGGCAAAACGCTGATCACTAGCGATATCAATGGCAACGTACGTCTACGCTGTTCATCAATCCTGTAAAGGATATTGCACAGTGCAAGTACTAGCCACTGCGCATGCAATGGAAATCAACGATCCTGAGAAGTTGATCGATTCCGTGCATATTCTGTACGTTGCCGAACAGAAGCTAGTGGGTGCAACCGCTTTGACCGACAGTGCACCCATCTCCGCTCATGGTTTCAACAGTACAGTCCCTTACCTGTTGTCACCGTATCCAGGTTCACGAGGTGATAGCCATCTCCAGATTGTCACATTCATGATGCAGGCTTCGCACTTGGTATTGCATATTATCGTTATATCGGATTAACTGCTTATACGGTTAACCGTTAACACCTGTCTACAGGCGATAACTAGCAGTCGGAGTGACGCGATGCGAAATTCAAATCTTATCTGGGACTATGTCGACAATCTTAGTAATGATTTTGTCGCGCTATCTGATCGGGTTTTCGATGTTCCCGAAACGCTATACAAAGAATATAAATCGGTTGCAGAACATAAAGCCATGCTGGACAAGCAGGGTTTTCGTATAACCGAGAACGCGGCGGGCATCCCAACGGCCGTACTCGGTGAAGCCGGTGAAGAAGGTCCGGTGATTGCGATCCTTGGCGAATTCGACGCACTGCCTTGCCTGAGCCAGGAGCCTGGAGTCGCTGAACCAAAACCACTGGAAAAAGGTGGAAATGGTCATGGATGTGGCCACAACTTACTGGGATCTGCGGCGATGCTGGCCGCCACTGCGGTAAAGGACTGGCTAGCGCAGACCGGCGTCAAGGCGCGTGTACGCTACTACGGCTGCCCGGCTGAAGAAGGCGGTGCTGCAAAGGCCTTTATGGTCAGGGACGGATTGTTTGATGATGTGGACCTTGCGATATCTTGGCATCCGGCGACCTTCACGTCGGTCAACAAGGCAAATTCACTGGCAAATACCCGTATAGATTTCACGTTTCATGGCAAAGCGGCTCATGCGGCGGGAGCTCCTGAACTGGGGCGCAGTGCACTGGATGCTGTAGAGCTGATGAACGTAGGTGTCAATTATATGCGTGAGCATATGCCAGATGATGCGCGTGTGCACTATGCCTATCTTGATGCCGGTGGCGTGGCTCCCAACGTGGTTCAGCATCAGGCCACTGTGCGGCAACTGGTCAGGGCTCGAGATCTTCCGGGCATGCGCTCATTGCTTGAACGGGTAAAGAAAATCGCTGAAGGTGCCGCACTCATGACGGAAACAACCGTCGAGTCCAGGGTGTTTACCGGCGTCTCGAACCTGCTGGGCAATCGGCCTCTTGAAGAAGCCATGCAGAGCGAAATGGAACACCTTGGTCCGGTTGAGTTCGACGATGCCGATCGGGCATTCGCACGGGAAATGCAGAAAACGCTGACGGATGAGGATATTGCCGTCTCTTTCAGACGTTGTGGCATGCCGCCACCAGACAAGGAACTCGCGCTGTGTGATTTCGTTGCACCACTGGATCTGCCGGGCGATGGTGGAGAAGGGTCAACCGATGTTGGAGACACCAGCTGGGCAGTACCGACGGTTCAGGCTCGGGTTGCCACCTGCGCAGTAGGAACACCTTTTCATACCTGGCAAACCGTTGCCCAGGGTAAAACCCCGGCGGCACACAAAGGGATGATCTATGCCGCGAAAGCCATGGCTGCCACCGCAAAACGTGCGATCGAAGATCAATCCCTACGCGAAGCTGCCTGGGCGGAACATCGGGCAAAACTGGAAAAGACACCATACGAGTCCCCCTTACCTGAGGGCGTTAAGCCACCGATCGTCGAGCAGCAGGTCTGAAACTCATGTCACCTCCACGCGTAGCCTTGATGGGCATGATTCTCGAGTCGAACCGTTATGCACGTCCGGCGACCCAGGCAGAATTTGACAGCCTGACCTGGCTCAAAGGCGACGAGCTGCTGGCCGAAGCACGATCTGAAACGCCTGTACTGGCGAAGGAATTTGCAGCGTTTGTGCGTGCGATGGATGCGACCGGTCCCTGGACTCCAGTGCCGATACTGCTGGCCGCCTGCCACCCTTATGGTCCGGTTGAGCAGCCGGTATTCGAACGCTATTCAGACGACATACTTGCCGGTCTGAATCAGACTGTGGATGCGGTGTACCTTTGCCATCACGGCGCCATGGTGGCCACCCACCTTGACGATCCGGACGGTGAACTTGCTGCCAGAGTGCGCAATAAAGTGGGTCCTGATGTTCCTGTTGTACAGACCCTTGACCTGCATGGAAACATTTCCGATAAGATGACGCAATCGGTCAATCTTATCTGTGGCTATCGAACCAACCCGCATGTCGACATGATTGAGCGTGGGGAAGAAGCGGCTTTCACACTGCGCCGTATTCTTGCCGGACTGGCAAGTCCACTCATTGCGCATGTCAAACTGCCTCTGACACCGGCATCAGTTAATCTACTGACGGCGGCAGGTCCGTACGGCGAACTGATTGACTATGGTCAGAGGCGACAAGCGGAGCTTGCCGGGGTAATCCTGAACGTATCCATCTTCGGTAACTTCATTTTCTCTGATGTACCCGACAACGGCATATCCATTGTCGTCACTGCGCGCAATGATCTGTCCGTTGCAGAAGCGCTGGCGACTGAGATAGCCACGATGGCCTGGCAGATACGCGAGAGATTTGTCCGAACACTAACCTCGATCAACGAGGCAGTTGCGTTGGCAGACGATAAAAACAGAAAGCCTGTGATTTTTTCGGATGCCGGTGACAATCCCGGTGGCGGCGGTTCAGGACGAACGACAGAATTACTGGCTGCGCTGGTTGATGCTGGTGCTGATCAAGTATTTTATGGTTCATTCTTTGATCCGGAGCTTGCAGCCGAGGCGCACCAACTTGGTACGGGTACAGAATTCAAAGCCCGGTTCAATCGCTCATCTGGTCAACAGACCTGGGAGCAATGGGATACGCCTTACGAGGCAACAGCAACGGTGATTGCTCTGCATGACGGTGACATCACAGGCAGACTGGGGATATTTGCTGGACGACGCTTGAAGCTCGGTGCTTGTGCCTTATTGGCCATTGGCGGGCTGAAAATCGTGGTCCTGTCCGATCGCGCGCAGACTGCGGACCCGGTTCTTTTTGAGATGTTTGGTCTTGATATCGGAGAAGCCCAAACCGTCGTGGTGAAATCTCGCGGGCATTTCAGGGCAGGCTTCAGACCCTGGTTTCCATCGGAACGGGTCTATGAGGTTGATACACAAGGATTGACGTCTCCTGTTCTGGAACGCTGGCCTCTGACGAGGGTGCCTCGGCCGAGTTTTCCACTGGATGCAGATGTATGCTGGCCCAATTAGCTCAATTGATGACTTCTCGAATGGCTTGTTGTTCAGTATAGTGATTTAATCTGAAGCTCTACACGGTTTTTCACAACGGCAATATTCACGGCAAAACAAACGCATCAGGTAAAACAAACGCATCAAGTGACTTGTTAGCCGGTAATAACCCACAGGATCCAAACTATGATCTATAGAAGCACTCTGGGGGCAATCCTTGCCTCGGTGATGATGGCTGGAACAGCCTGGTCTGACGAACTGACCATTGGTCTTGCATCAGAACCAACGGCAATCGACCCGCATTTTCACAATCTCGGGCCGAACAACGCCATGTCCCGCCACATATTCGATCGGCTCATCCTGCAAAACGAGTTGCAGCAACTCGAGCCTGGCCTCGCGGTATCGTGGGCACCGATCGACGATCTGACCTGGGAATTCAAATTGCGCGAAGGTGTCAAGTTCCATGACGGTAGCGATTTTACGGCAGACGATGTCGTTTGCACCTGGGACCGAGCACCCGATGTCCCTAACTCGCCGTCTTCCTTTGCAACGTATACAAAAGGCAAGAGCGTTGAGAAAATTGACGACTACACCGTTCACTTCAAAACCGAAGCACCTTATCCGCTGATGGGTAACGATGTTTCAACCGTTACGATCGTATCGGATGAGGTGGGCTGTGGAGCAACGACCGCTGACTACAATGACGGCAAAGCCGCTGTAGGAACCGGACCGTTCAAATTTGTCAGCTATAAGCCCGGTGATTCCATTGTCATTGAGCGTAACGATGACTATTGGGGAGAGAAACCTGTCTGGTCAACAGTAACGTTCAAGCCCATCTCGTCAGGTCCAGCCCGTGTGGCGGCCTTGCTCGCAGGTGATGTGGATGTCATCGCATCAGTACCGACAACGGATGTCACTACGCTGGAAAAGAACGATGATGTCAGCCTGAGTCAGGGTGTATCCAATCGCGTCATTTACCTGCACCTCGATCACGATCGTACCGATTCGCCGTTTGTTAAGGCCAACGGTGGCGGACCCATCGATAACCCACTGCAAAAGCTTGAAGTTCGCAAAGCCATCTCGATGGCCATCAATCGAGATGCCATCGTTGATCGGGTTATGGAAGGTATTGCCATTAAGGCAGGCCAGCTTTTGCCAGACGGTTTTTTTGGTGTCTCTGACAAGCTCGAACCGGTCGAATACGACCCGGCAGGTGCCAAAGAGCTTCTGGCAGCGGCGGGCTATCCCGACGGGTTCGAGTTGACGATTCACGGACCTAACGATCGCTATATCAACGATGCCAAGATCGCTGAGGCCATTGGTCAGATGTTGACTCGCATCGGCATCAAAACGACGGTTGAAACCATGCCCCGTTCAGTCTACTTCGGGCGTGCCTCCAAAGGTGGTCCGAATGACACACCAGAATTCAGTTTCATACTGGTGGGCTGGGGTGCCGGTTCTGGCGAAGCTTCATCGCCCTTAAAATCACTGATCGCGACGTTTACCCCTGAGAAGGGTTGGGGTTCATCGAACAGGGGGCGTTATTCCAATGCTGACTTTGATACGCTGCTCGACACAGCACTCAGCACAGTGGATGATGCCAAGCGTCAGGATTTACTTGCTGAGGCAACTGAGATGGCAATACAAGATGTTGCCATCATCCCGACTCATTATCAGGTCAGTACATGGGGCACCCGTAAAGGCCTGACGTACCTGCCACGAACCGACGAGTATACATTGGCCATTGGCATTGCCAAAGAGTGACGGATTAAGGATTGATGATCCGGGGGCAGCTATTATCCCCGACATCATCATGACCTGACATCGCTCGCCCAACGCCATGACAGCCTTCATTATTCGCCGGTTATTGCAGGCTGTTATGGTCGTATTTCTGATGTCAATGATTGTCTTCTTTGGCGTCAATGTGATTGGCGATCCGGTCGATATGCTGATCAGTCCGGAAGCTGACCAGGCTGAAATCGCACGAACCATCCAGGCGCTGGGGCTCGATCGTCCCATCGCAGAGCAGTATCTTTATTTTCTGAAGGGTGTTGCGACGGGCGATTTCGGTAAGTCGTTTATTTTTGGCGAGCCTGCACTGCAGCTGATCTTCCAGTACATGCCAGCAACCGTCGAGCTGGCTTTGGTTTCCCTGGTCATGGCCATCACCCTGGGTATTCCACTGGGGCTGTATGCAGGGCTTTATCCGGAAAAGACGCTTTCCAAGGGTATTGTTGCCGGTTCCATTCTCGGGTTTTCATTACCGACCTTCTGGGTCGGACTCATGATGATCATGCTGTTTGCCGTGATTCTGGGATGGCTGCCATCAACCGGCCGTGGTGATACCGCCGTATTTCTGGGTATTGAATCGAGTCTGTGGACACGCGACGGGCTGAGCCATCTTTTTTTGCCGGCGCTTAACCTGGCATTGACGAACATCAGCCTGGTTATAAGATTGACGCGGGCCGGTGTGCGTGAGGCTATGCATCAGGACTATATAAAGTTCGCACGTGCTAAAGGTTTGCCCGAGCATCGAGTGATCAGCGTGCACCTGATGAAAAACATCCTGATACCGATTGTGACAGTGCTGGGGCTGGAGTTTGGCGGTCTGCTTGCGTTTTCGGTCGTCACGGAATCCATTTTCGCCTGGCCCGGGATGGGCAAACTGTTGATTGATTCCTTACTGCAGTTGGATCGACCTGTCGTCGTTGCCTACCTGATGATCATAGTGCTGCTCTTTGTGGTCATTAACCTGGTGGTGGATATTCTTTATTCCGTGCTCGATCCCAGAGTTCGGCTCAGGGATCAGGGCGTATGAGAACCCAGACTAACGTGCTAAAGGAAACCCCGCTTCAACGATTCTGGTCCGAATTCTGTGAAAGCCGCATTGCGCTTATCGCGCTTGTTGTTCTGGTAATCATTGTGGTTCTGGCAACCCTTGCACCATGGATCACGCCGCAAAACCCCTACGATCTTGCACAGGTCGATGTCATGGACGGCAAGTTGCCACCAGGATCCGAAACTTATACTGGCTATACAATGTGGCTGGGATCGGATGGTGCGGGCCGAGATCTGTACTCTGCCATCCTGTATGGCCTTCGCATTTCCCTCACGGTGGGTTTGGCGGCTGGTTTCATTGCATTGATTATCGGCACGGTTATCGGACTGACGGCTGCGTATTCCGGTGGACGAATCGATGCGTTTATCATGCGTGCTGTGGATATACAATTGTCGTTTCCGGCGGTGCTGATTGCGCTGGTACTGGTAGCGATCCTGGGTCGTGGGATAGACAAGATCATCATTGCACTGGTCGCTGCTCAATGGGCATACTACGCGCGAACAGTCCGAGCAACGGCGTTGGTTGAAAGTTCACGGGAATACGTTGAAGCGGCACGCTGTCTTGCCTTGTCAACAAAGAGAATTGTGTTCAGGCATGTGTTGCCGAATTGTCTGGCACCGTTGATTGTGATTGGCACTGTGCAAACGGCGTCGGCCATTGCACTGGAATCTACCTTGAGCTTTCTGGGCGTTGGACTCCGCCAGACAGAGCCATCGCTTGGTGTACTGATTTCAAACGGGTTTGAATACATGATGTCCGGGCGTTACTGGATCAGCTTCTTTCCCGGTCTTGCACTGCTCCTGACCATTGTTTCCATCAATCTCGTCGGCGACCAGTTGCGCGATGTACTGAACCCGAGGCTGAAACGTTGAGTGTCATTGCCGTCGAGGGTCTGAAAACCCAGTTCTTTACGCGAGCGGGTGTGGTTCGCGCAGTAGACGGTGTCAGTTTCAGTTTGGACAGTGGTGAGGTAATGGGCCTGGTTGGTGAATCCGGTTCGGGCAAGTCGGTGACCGGCTTTTCCATTATAGGCCTGGTGGATCCACCGGGACGCATTGTCGAGGGTCGTATTCTTTTTTATGGAGAAGACCTTGCAACATTGCCAGCCCGGCACATGCAATCCCTGCGCGGGTCCCGAATCGCCATGATTTTTCAGGATCCGATGATGACACTTAACCCAGTCCTGCGGATCGATACACAAATGATCGAGGCTATCCTCGCGCATGAAAAGGTTTCACGCAAAGAGGCCTGGACACGGTCGAGAGATGGCCTGGCGCAGGTTGGTATTGCAAGCCCGGAACAGCGCTTGCGTGCTTATCCCCATGAGCTTTCCGGTGGTATGCGCCAGCGAGTGGCGATTGCCATTGCGTTTCTCAATAACCCGGACCTTGTGATAGCCGATGAGCCAACCACAGCTCTTGATGTGACCATACAGGCGCAGATCGTTCATGTAGCGCAGAAGCTCTGTCGTGAGCGGGGGACAGCACTGATCTGGATTACCCATGATCTTGCCATTGTGGCTGGTCTTGCCGATCGACTAGCGGTCATGTATGCGGGAAGGGTAGTCGAAGCAGGCCTGACCGACGATGTCATCGATCATCCGCGTCATCCGTATACCGTGGGTTTGCTGGGTTCGGTGCCGTCGGCCAATCGCCGTGGACAGCGTTTGACACAAATACCCGGTATGACGCCTGACATGCTCGCACTGCCACAAGGCTGTGCCTTCCGCGACCGCTGTACACACGGCGACAACAAGTGCAGCGCGGAACCCGACATTACCACCGATGCATCGGGCCATGCCACACGGTGTTTCTACCCGCAACACATGAAGACGCCGGCATGACTCCGATTATCGAAGTAAGAGGTCTGTCGAAAAAATTTGTCAAACGGATCGACCTGGCTGGCAGGATTGCAAACCGTCTGGGAGCCAAAATACCTGATGAGGTGGTCCATGCCGTCGACAATGTCAACCTCACCATCCACCCGGGTGAAGTAGTCGGACTGGTTGGCGAATCCGGATGTGGCAAATCGACTCTCGGTCGAATGATCGCTGGAATCCTGCCTCAAACAAACGGTACTGTCCTGCTAGATGGAAAAGACATACAAGACAAACTTGGCATCGAACGCAAAGCCGCAGCGCTTGCGGTACAAATGATTTTTCAGGATCCTTTTGCCAGCCTGAATCCACGCATGCGTGTTGAGCAGATCATTGGCGAAGCACCATTTGTACACGGTCTGACCGACCGTGCTGGACTGTCAGACTATGTCGACGACGTTATGTTGAAAGTCGGACTTGATCCATTGCTCAAACAACGTTACCCGCACCAGTTCTCGGGCGGACAGCGTCAGCGGATCGGGATCGGTCGCGCACTCGCAGTCAAACCGCGATTTCTAGTCTGCGACGAAGCGATCGCCGCGCTCGATGTCTCGATACAGGCTCAGGTATTGAACCTGTTTATGGATTTACGAGAACAGTTTGAGTTGACTTACTTGTTTATTTCGCACGACCTTAGCGTCGTCGAGCATATCGCCGATCGCATTGTGATCATGTATCTGGGCCGCGTCGTTGAATCTGCACGTACCGAAGCACTGTTCGATAATCCCCAACACCCGTATACCAGAGCGCTGCTGGCTGAAGTGCCTAGGCTCGATCAGCGCAAACGCGATTTCACCCCGATTGCCGGTGAAATACCCTCACCACTCAATCCGCCTTCAGGCTGCCATTTCCATCCTCGCTGCCCCCATGTCATGACGACATGCAAAACAGACACACCAAAGTTGACACAGCGACATGATTTACGCGAAGTAAGTTGCCATCTTGAAGACAATAGCCAACTCACCAACATGGAAGTTTGAGAGACTGCGTGCGGTTTACGAGTTCAAGCTGAAAACGACGTAAGCAGGCTAGTGCACTTATATGGTGGGGCGTGTAGGATTCGAACCTACGACCACCTGATTAAAAGTCAGATGCTCTACCAACTGAGCTAACGCCCCCAAAGGCAAACCCAGGCGCCTCAACGCCCGAGCCGCATATGATACCGCATCAAAGCGCTCTGTGGGTATCTGATGCACAGGAATTTAACCTGTTCTTATAACCCTTCACGATCCATGCGCTGAAGGCGCTTCCGAGCCAATACCGAGGCTGACCTTCCGGGGTAGTCGTCCTGCACCCCTGTCAGGATAGCCCTGGCCTGCTCGTACTGCTGCTGCTCGAACAGGGCAAAGCCGATTTTCAGACGCGCATCAGGCACTTTGGGGCTGTTGGGAAAGGAATTGATCACGACACCGAAGTTACGCAGAGCTTTCTCAAAGTTTCGCTCTGCATACATTGCCTCACCCTGCCAGTACCAGGCATTGTCCGAATAGGGGCCGTCGGGATATTGCATCAAAAAACTGTCAAATGACTTCGTTGACTCCTGCACCTGTCCTCGGGCCAATTGATCATAGGCGCTGTTGTAGGCCAGCTTTTCAGCATTGGTTGCGGTGTCACGCAGTACATTCGTTGGTGGTTTGGGACCATCGCCGAACTCCTCCATATTCGAAACAGGGATGGCAGGTCCGCCTTCTGAAACAATAACGGCAGCGGGTACATCCGAGGCATTCGTCCCTTCAACCAATGCGCCATCATCTACGGTCTCGTCAAGAAATCCTGTGGTCTCATCCAACAATGCACCTTCTATAAGATTACCGTCTTCATCGAAAAAATCGAGAGAACCCTGCGATTCTTCCAGACTGGTGATCCGTTCGTCCGTATCCGTGTAGAGATCGGTGCTGCGTTTTTTGAGCGTATTCAGCTCGAAGGTCAGGCTTTCTATCTCGCCTCGCAGTGAGCGGATTTCCTGCTGAAGACTGTCCACCCGTTGAAATTGCTCCAGCAGGGATTGATCAAGTACCCGCTCAATACGGCTTACCCGTGAATCAATGGTCTCCAGGGTTTGTCTTTGTTGTGCCAAAGCACCGCTAGGAGCGAAGACACCGCATAGCACAACTGCCAACGGCAGGAGGATCCATGGTTTCAGCCAGATATCGTTCATTCAACCCTCATTCAGTTCTGTATGGCGACTTCGTAGATCACGTTAACACGCCGGTTTTTCGCCCAGGCATCGCTATTATGCGCCTCATCAACCGGGAGTTCTTCCCCGTAGCTAACGGTGCGCAATTGTGATGAGCTGACACCTTGCAGTTGAAGCATGCGTGAGATCGTCTTGGCTCGCTCTTCACCCAATGCAATGTTGTACTCACGAGTTCCGCGCTCATCAGTATGTCCTTCAAGACGAACTCTGGCATCAGGGTTTTCAGCCATGAACCGTCCATGCTGAGCAACAATATCTAAAAACTCCGGTCGTAACTCTGCCTGGTCATAATCAAAATAGATAACGCGCTCTAGTGGCGCCCTGCCAGCAATGGAATTGGGATCGATGAGGGTTCCATCCTGCAGCCCGTCAATAGTTACCGGCTGCACAACGGCACGTCTCTGTTCGGTGGTGTCTACAATACCTTCGTCGCGCGGCGGGTTTGAACCACAAGCGCTCAGGGCCAGCCCGAGGCCCACTGTCGCAACCAGCTGAATTCTTGTCATTTTCTCGTACCTTGAATCATCAAGTGAATCGTAAAAAAAGAAGTGTAGGCGTTATTGGACGAAAGGCGACCACGCCGGCTCCCGCACTGATCCGCCGTCATCAAGCGACAGACTCTGCACCACACTGCCATCGAGCGACACAGCGCCAAGCGTGCCACGGCCGTTCTTTTCAGTTGCATAGATAATCATCTGTCCGTTGGGCGCAAAGCTCGGTGATTCGTCCAGCGTGCCTTGCGTAAGCACCTGGAATAATCCCGACCGACGGTCAATGGCCGCAATCTGAAAACCGGCTCCGGCACCGTGCACGAATACCAGCGTAGATCCATCCGCCGATACTGTTGCACTCGCGTTATATGAACCTTCAAACGTTATTCGAGATGCCCGACCACCACGAGCAGACACTTCATAGAGCTGCGGTCCACCACTGCGATCGGAGGTAAATATAATCGTATCGTTATCAGCCCAGACAGCTTCGGTATCTATCGCCGCACTATCGGTAATACGACGTAAAGCACCCGTATCAATCTGGAAAACATAGACCTCAGGATTGCCTTCATGAGACAACGTAAGCGCTAGACGCTCACCGTCAGGTGACCAGCTTGGAGCGCCATTAATACCGGCGCGAGAGATGGCCTTTACCCGACTCCCTTTCTCCCGATCTTGAATGTAGATGGCAGATTGTGTTTTATTTTCGAATGACACGTACGCAATCCTTACCCCATCGGGCGCCCACGCTGGAGACAATATAGGTCGAGGCGAGGTCAGCATGGCCTGCGCGTTCTCACCATCAGCATCTGCTAATTGCAATTGATACGTGCGATCACCGACTCGCCCCTCAACAGAGACAAAGGCAATCTGTGTGTTGAAGGCGCCCGGGATTCCCAGAATTTCCTCGTACACCTCATCAGATATCTGGTGAGCTGCGCTTCTGAGCGTCTGGTCAGACACTTTGAAACTGAATCCTGTCATCAGTGACTGTTGAATGACGTCGAAGAGCTGGAATTCAATGATGTAACCTTCGCCATCCTCACGGGTTTCTCCCACGAGCAGAAAATCGGCACCCGAGAGTCGCCAGTTCGCAAAACGCGGTACATCCCCACTTGTCGGCATGGCAACCAGATCTTCCCGGTTCAGCGGGGAGAAATTGCCACTACGCTGCAGATCGGCATCGACGATGCCAGCAATATCCTCAGGCGCCTCACCAGAACCCGACCATCCGAATGGCACAACGGCAATTGGAATGGCATTCTCACCGCCCTGAGTTATCTCGATTTCGATAACCGCTCTGGCAGGATTGAAAGCGCACCACATGAGAAGTAGCCACGCGCAGCCAAGCCTTTGAAAAAGAAGATGTTTATTTAAAAACAAGTTTCTGATGTCCGACATTAGTTAACTTTCCGCTATCGTAAAGCATAGACTATCGCGCAGGCTGAAGATTCCAGCTCGCTTTATGGTGTAGTGGTAAGTTGATGTTTCAAGGCCGTGCAGCTAAAACAGTTTTTACGAAAACTGTCTAATCAGATGTTTCGGCGGCTAAAGCACCCTGTTTAGGCCATTCTCAGACTCTTTGTCACGGGACTGCAGTTTGGAGAATCGGCCGGCTAGGAGTCTGCGCGGTAGAAAGCGATCGAGCGAGAGTAGTCCAATTTTGAGTCAAATTTTGTGCTCATTTGAGGAGTTTAGCCGGCTAAGTGACGAAAATGAGCGCAAAATTTGGCCAAAAGTGGGCTGCTTGTAGCCGA
>JBGCEH010000044.1:0-2743 GCA_045106195.1 Granulosicoccus sp. | reverse complement strand
AACACCCTTGGTCTCAATCATGTGACTACTCGAAAGTATGCTGGTATTTTCGAGAGCATTTATCTGGTGCATACCCTTCAGCCCTGGTTCAACAATCGTCTCAAACGATTGATTAAATCACCCAAACTGCATTTTCTAGATTCAGGGCTTCTAGCAGCAATGCGTGATGTATCACCAGAAGTTGTACGCAGAGATAAAACGTCTTTCGGCCCTTTACTGGAGACTTTTGTCTTCAGCGAGTTACAAAAAATCGTGACATGGAGTGACCAGCGATGCACGTTTTCACATTTCCGCGACAAGGATAAAAACGAAGTCGATATCGTCTTGGAGAACCGGCGCGGAGAAATTGTGGGTATCGAAGTAAAAGCGTCTGCAACAGTTTCCTCAAATGACTTTTCCGGCATGCGGAAGCTAGCAGAAGCGAGCGGCAAGAAGTTCATTCAAGGGCTAGTATTGTATGACCACGACCACGTGGTTCCTTTCGCCAATAATATGTTTGCAGCTCCACTATCGTGTCTATGGAATGGATGAACATTTGAACCAGACAGTACCAGTATTCTATTCTGCCAGCTGATGTGGCCTAGTATACTGTGACCTTCAAACCGTGCGAATAGACGTTGCAATATGACTGTGAGCGTATTACAATGTAATACAACAATACTTAGGCGTTTCTGATGACTGCAAATCAAATGCTGACAGTGCGGATCCCAGAAGAGGATCTGGAAAAGCTCGATCAACTCGCTGCTATCCAAGGTCGGCCTCGATCACAATTAGTTCAAGAGGCTTTAGCGGAGCTGATAAGTAAAAACGAAAACCTGCGTGATCTCGAGGTTGCAAGATTGAAAAAACGTCTTAAAACCGCCATCGCGGAACAATGTAAGTTAATTGACGAATCAGGTTCTTTTTCCGATGACAACCGAACATTCTGAATATTCACATGGCACAGTTTGATGTGTTCGAAAATGCGAATAGCAAGACCGTAAAGCAGTTTCCTTACTTATTGGAAGTCCAATCGAATCTGTTCGAAGACTCCAATAGAGCTGTGTATATCCCTTTGGTCAGTGAGCGTACGTTAAAAAAACCTGATGAAGTTCTTAACGTTGCATTGACCATTGCCGGTAAATCAGTGCGGTTGTTTCCACTCGACATATCGTCCGCCCCCAGAAGTGCAGTGGGAAAGCTGGTGGGTCACGTACGAGATGAAAGTGATTCAGTCGTCGCAGCAATGGATCTGTTGTTTGCGCGATATTAAAGATGCAATTATCGAGGCGAGCATCCACACCCAAGGTAACCAACATTACCTGTCGAATTGCCGGGCGCACAATCACGACGCTAAAGAACCTACATGGCTCGGAACGAACCTTTCAGGTCATGTTCAACACGCTAACGAGAAATTGCATCCCCATACACATCGCGCAACTGTGAATAGTGAGTTACCTTCGATAACGCCGGCAACGTTGTCACACGCAATGCTTGAATGAACCCAGAGCGTGGAAAACCGGGCACCGGGTCGTTAAGTCGTTGCGGGCTTCCCAGTTCAAATAGCCAGTAGAGTGACATGTCGCCGCCGCCTGCATCAGGTACGCCTGCCTGCTCGGGGCTTATGTCCTTTCTTGGCAGTCTGTACAAGCCGGTGTCTGGCCATACGTAATCAATATAGGTTGCAGCCTGTTCGTCATCCAGCACGGCAATGGCAAGATATTCCAGTTCTCTCGCCACATGCTCTTCATAACGGCTGTCGAAAGTAGCTACCGGACAGTGATACCATTTTGCGGCACGGTTTACGAACCCCTCGATATACGCGTCCGTTCTGTTTGCACCCAGTCCCGCCACCAGCACGAGGTTGCGATGCAGATTCTGATGCATACCGTAGACCGGTATGCGGGCTGGTTCCTGCACATATAGATGATCTGACGATGACATCGAAGGTTTTTCCAGCGAGGATCCTTTACCCAGCTGCTTTTGAAGATAGCAGCGTAGCCAGTGCCGGCCTTCCGCTCCGTCAACGCTCGGCAAGAGGCTGAAAGCCCCTATTACCAACTTCCTCGATCAGTTCCTCATAGGGGTTTCGGTCAGTTACCTGCTTGAAATAACCGGGGTAAAGAGCAAATGCTGCCATGACTGCACGAGCCTTGGTCCGGTACCCACTGTCCTGATCGGCCTGCTCATGTATCAAAGAATCCCGGTAGCGGTGCATCTGGTGCAGGGCATCGTCTGGCACCAGATCATCACTGTCGGCCTGCGCTTCCGCTTCTTCCGGTCCGGAATATAGTCTGTACTTCGCATCAAACAACCAGATACATTCCCGGCCATCGGCAAATTCTGCTTTTAAAAAGAAGTTCGGCGAGTCGTCCGCCAGAACCAAAAGCTACTGCATGTAGTAAGTCACAATGGTGGCCAGGGACAGAATCGAACGCGCCCGGCTAGGGTGCCGACACGGGGATTTTCAGTCCTCGTGACACCTATTCAGCCCCGTAGTTTCAACAACTTAGCGGACTAATTACCCGACAATTGCACTACTGTGCCGAACCAAGCACCACTGATCCACGCAAAATTCACGCAGAGAGGTCGCGATAGGAATGCCAGTTGCCCGGCACCCCTTGCACAGATCCCGGCGAGCGCTGCTAACGCACCGGGCTCCTGCCTTGAGTATTGGCGTCAAAGCGAACTGCCGGATACGGATGGATAACACGCACTGCAGGATAGTAGCGGGCCATGATGCGGTGGAAACGAGCCACCGTCA
>JBGCEH010000043.1:0-52421 GCA_045106195.1 Granulosicoccus sp. | reverse complement strand
GTAAACGCCCATCTTAAGACGCGCATGAACTTTGCAATATAAAATCTATTTAAAGCTTCTCAATCTCATCTATTTCTGACGAGTCTCATTTATTTCTGAAACCCACAGTCACGAAGTTCTCTTTCTGTGTGCACACAATGCCAACCTTAGTACCAAACTCGTAGCGCTTTCTTGCCTTGCCTTTGGAAATACAATCAACGTGTTGCTCGTGTAACGAATACAGCTTGTTTTTTGTCTTGGTGTTCTTGACTTGCTCGATCAGACGCTTGGCCAGATTGATCAATTCCTCGGCTTTGTCCTTCGCCTCTTCAGACACCTGCTCAAGCTGACGTTCTAGCTCACGTTGTAGTCGTCCTACCCAGGTGCGCAGCTTTCGTAAGCTGCGCCGCATGCGTTTGAATTGCTTGGCATGAGCGTAACGACCAATTTGTTGGGCGGTTCGTGGCCCTTGACGTGAGTGCGTTTGTCGAATGGATAATTCATGCTCTTGCATAAATGCCACTAGCTTGGCGCGTAGCTTTTCCAGCAACGCACTATCTGTGGGATACGCAATGTTCATTTCCATCACCGTCGAATCCACACTGACACGCTCACAACTATTTCGATCAATCACACCAGATTTCACAGCACTTTCCACCACGGTAGTCAGTAACCATTCCATTCCTTCCTCACCCAGGCGATGACGCCACTTGATCATTGAGGTGGGGTCCACTGGTGGACGATGTTGGAAATGAGTTTCTCCGCAAAAGTACTGGTAATAAGGATTCGTTACCCACACCTCCATCAGGCGCTCGTCGGACAGTGACTCCATATGCTTAAGCCTCAGCAATCCGGGAACGCGTCTGCCAGCGCTGGCCATGGGGCCACCAGCGGCACTGTACAAACTTTGCCAGTGTTCTTCGAACACTTCCCATTGAATGGAATCGGCCAGCCGAACCATCGAGTTCTTCATGTCAATGAAATCGACCAGTGCGGGGCCAGCATCAAATAACGGCCGTTGCGCGCTCTGAGATGCAGATCTAGCTTCGGTTTCATTGACCGGCCCCAAATTGCAAGTTTCTACCGCTCTTTTAGCAAAACCTTGCAATTTGTTGACGGACATATGCGCTGAAACTACTGTTTTTATAGAGTTAAACGAGTTGTTCAGGGCGAACTAACTAGCGGGACTCGCGGGTAGTCTTGGGTAAAGAAAACCTGCATTAACTACTCCTCTTGCACAGGACCCTTAACCATTCCCGATTTGTCGCCGAGTAAATACCGCGGCCCTTTACCCAATCGCGCAGCCCGATCCTCAGGGTTGTAAAGATGGCAGCTGCGTAATGACAAGCACCCGCATCCAATGCACGATGACAGCTTGTCACGCATGTCGATCAAACCATCGATCCGTTCATTAATATCCTTTTTAAACCCACTGGCCAATCGATCCCAATCACGCTTTGTTGGCGTGCGGTTTAAAGGCAGTGAGTCCAGTTGCGAACGAATTTCAAGTAAGGAAAATCCGAGCTGTTGCGCAATGACAACGAAAGATAGACGACGGATACAATGACGCTGAAAGCGGCGCTGCCCTCCTTCGCTGCGAGTCGACGCAATCAAGCCCTGTTTCTCATAAAAACGGATGGCAGACACCGCCAATCCAGTTCTTTTTGCCAGTTGTCCAATACTGACGAAAGGATCCTGTGTTTTCATGTCATTCTCACTCGTTGACAAAAAAGTTGAATTCGTCCTTGACCTCAACATTACTTCAGGTATTAGTATCCGTCAATACACACTAAGAGTATCGAAGGAGAATCTGAAATGGCAAGACTTGAGCACGCAAACGTCACGGTCAAAGACCCACAAGCAACGGCTGCACTTCTTGAAAACCTGTTCGGCTGGAAGATTCGCTGGCAAGGAGATTCAATCCATGAGGGACACACTGTACATGTGGGTAGTGATGAATCGTATCTGGCGTTGTACGCAGGCAAAGTGTCTGAAACCGACAATTCTAGAACTTACGACCGGGTCAATGGCTTGAATCATCTGGGCATTGTGGTTGACGATTTGGAGGAGACGGAGCGCAAAGTAGTCGCTGCAGGTTTAGAGCCGATCAATCATGCTGACTACGAGCCTGGCAAACGGTTTTACTTTCTCGACGAGGACAATCTGGAATTCGAGATTATCGAATATTAGTGGCGGTGCTCAGACATACTTCGCCAACGCATCTTCTGTTGGTCCAATATAACTATGACCAAACTTGATTGCGTGCACGATCAGCGGCGGCAACTGATGCAAAGCGATACGCTCCCGCCAGCCTGCGTCTAGTGGAAACACTTCCTGATAAGCATCAAAGCAGGGTTTTCCATATCCACCAAACAGACGCATCATAGCAAGGTCGAACTCTCGATGACCACCATGGCTGGCAGGGTCAATGATCCAGCTATCACCGTTGATATCGACCAGTCGGTTACCTGCCCACAAGTCCCCGTGCAATCGGGACGGTTTTACAGAAGACGACTCCCACTGATCGAGGCGACTTGCCAATGACTCAATGGCTGCGACCAATTTACCGCTCATCGCCTGCCGATCTGCTGCAATTCTGGCCAAGGGCAGCAAACGTTGTGTTGCATAGAACTCTGACCATCGCTCACACGCTTGATTGGGTAATCCCAGACTACCCGTTGTTCGATTGTCTTCGCGTCCAAATGCAGGGCACGGCGCCTGATGCAGAGCAGCCAGCTGGCGTCCCAGCTCGGCCTCGCCCAGCGCTGCTGACTGGCGTCGACCCGATTCGGCAATCCAGGCGATGGCCAGATAAGGTATTTGATCGCTGACACCGAGCACCTCGGGGACACGTACTGTGGCGGTCTCTGCCAACCATTTGAGCCCCAATGCCTCGGTGGTAAAATGATTGGGTGGTGGATTCGCGTGTGTCTTTATAAAAATCCGATGTCCAGCTTGAAAAGTGCTGCGATTTTCCACGTCCGTGCGAACAGACGTAACCGTTGCGCAGTAACTGTTCGCAAAGTCGCCGCCACTCAAGGCTTGCCAATTCTCCAGGCCCATGCCCAGATCAGCCGCGGCCATAGATTTCCAGGATACGTCGGTCACCATTTTATAAATTTGTCATCTACCAGGAACCATGCATTAAACTAGGCGACTTGAGCACACGCCTGTTCACCTACGACCTTACCAAAATACACCATTATGCGTTTCCATCTCGTACGTCACGGCCAGACACACTGGAATGTTCAGCGGCGTATTCAGGGACAGCTGGATTCTGAGCTGGACGAACTGGGCTTTTTACAGGCAACAGAGCGTGGCAAAGACTTCGCTGATATGCCGCTAGAGGCCTGCTATTCCAGTAGCAGTGTTCGCACACGTCAGACTATCAAGAATCTACTGGGGTCCCGCACAGATGCTGTCGAGTACATGGATGAGCTGAAGGAGGTGTGCTGGGGAATCTGGCAGGGAGCGATGTGGGCAGATCTCGAAGCTTCCCATCCGGATATGGTAGAGGCTTACCACAAAGCACTCCCACATTTCTTCGTCGAAGGTGCGGAAACACCGGCTCAGACTCAGTCTCGAGGGGTGGCGGCTTTTGAATGCCTTGTAGAAAGACATCAAAACGCCAGTAGCGATGTTGACATTCTCGTGGTAAGTCACGGTGCTATCATGAAAAAGATACTGGGTAACTACACTGGCATTGAACTCACCGAATTGCATAGGCTTGCACCATTGCCAAATTGTGCGCATTGTATTATTGAAGTTGATGGAGACAAAAGACGAGTGACACAAATTGCGGGCGAGAGAATCGAAGATACGCCCTGGTACGGCCTGTCATCATGAATTCAAACGCTACACCCCTGGCAGGTATCAAGGTAGTCGAACTGGCGCGGATACTGGCAGGACCATGGGCAGGACAGACATTGTCGGACCTGGGGGCCGATGTCATTAAGGTTGAAAGTCCTGAAGGCGATGATACTCGCCAGTGGGGTCCACCCTGGATTGAAACGGAGGGTGAACAAACGGCTGCTTATTTTCACGCTTGCAATCGTGGAAAAAGCTCGATGATCTGCAATTTAAAGAACGCTGAAGATCGCTCACGACTTGTTGCGCTGATCAGCGATGCTGATGTATTGATTGAAAACTTCAAGGTTGGAGGACTCAAACAATATGGACTTGATGCAGACTCTCTAATGTCAATAAACCCAAAGCTTATCTATTGTTCCATCACCGGTTTTGGACAAGACGGACCATACGCGCAACGCGCAGGTTATGACTTCATGATTCAGGGTATGAGTGGAATCATGGATATAACGGGTGAGCCTGATGGACAACCACAGAAAATGGGTGTTGCCTTCGCCGATATTTTCACCGCGCTCTACAGTGTTATCGCTATACAGAGTGCCTTGTTGCACAGAAACAAATCAGGCAAAGGCCAGCATATTGATATGGCCTTGTTTGACTGCATGACCGGTGTACTTGCCAACCAGTCCATGAATTATCTGGCGAGTGGCAAAACGCCTACACGCATGGGCAACAAGCATCCAAATATTGCACCCTACCAGACATTCGCTGTCAGCGATGGTCATTTGATAATCGCGGTGGGCAACGATCAGCAGTTCAAGCGATTGTGCGACACCCTGGGTTTGCCAGAGATCCCGATCGATGAACGATTCTCCACAAACGCCCGCCGCGTTGAAAACCGAGAAGCGCTGGAGAACACGCTTGGAAAATCCATTGTGCAGTGGACCCGCGATGATCTTCTTGAGGCTCTGGAGAAAGCGGTTGTGCCGGCCGGGCCAATTAACTCGGTCAGAGATGTTTTTAACGACCTGCAGTTCAAGGCACGTGGCATGTTGATTGATGCTGACGGAATTGCAGGCGTTCGTACACCTATAACGTTCAGCGACAGCTCACTGAACGTTAACCGACGATCCCCCAAATTGGGAGAACACCAATGACCGACAAACCAAGCGACTGTAAACGCACAGTGCGCTGCTACTGAGCAGGTGCCATTGCATCAACGGACTCGACCCAATCTAAAAGGGAATCCTCCCACAGGCCATATTGTATGTCAGCGTTTCCAAGACCCATCACGTCAATGATCTGCTGGGTTGAACAACCGCCCGTGTCGCTTAATGTTACCTCAGAGATTCTGCAAAGGCCGTCTACAAACGCACCAGTAGTCAAGGTGTAGAAGCGATTCTCCGCGACACCCACTGTCGGCGGAACACCGAGGATCGTTGCTGGGCACACATCGACATCATCGGTAATGCCGTCCCCATCCTCATCCGGGTTTGTGTCCGAGCTATCATCGCCATTGACGAAAGTCACCCAGTCCATCAGATTACGCTCCCATAGACCATAGCGTTCATTGCTGCTACTTAGTCCCTCCAGTTCGATGATCTGTTGCCCCGAGCAACCGCCCGTATCGGCAATCGTGAACTCCGAGGGAGTGCCACGCCCGTCGACGAAGGTTCCGGTAAGTGTTGCGTAGAAACGATTTTTGGTTGCTCCTATTGTTGGCTTGACACCCAGAATGGTTGTCGGGCAAAAGTCAACATCGTTGAGTACACCATCCCCATCATCATCATTATCGAGATTGGTACTCGAACCCACAAACTCTGCCCAATCGAGAAGGTAAAGCTCCCACAAGCCGTATTTCTCGTTACTGCTACCAAGATTTGCCAATTCAATAATCTGTTGACCCGAACAACCACCGGCCTCCGCTATTGTTACGATTGAGATTGTGCCGCGTCCATCAACAAAGGTGCCATCAACCGTGGCGTAAAAACGATTCTTGGTTGCGTTGATTGTCGGTTGAACACCCAGGATTGTATCGGCACAGACATCAAACTCGTTGGGCACGCCATCGGCATCATCATCAGCCAGGACAGGCGAACTCGCCACCACAGCCAGAACTAAAGGAACAAGGGATTTGCAGGGAGAACCGAAAATTGATTTCATGCGTCTATTTCTATCCTTGGTGCTTAAAGCGTGTTCAAAGCACAAGGGCAATATTGTTTCGAGAATAGGGCTCAAATACCAAAGTGCATCGCGAACCCCTGAGCAAATTTGCTCAGAGTCGGGAGCCTATAGACTCTCTCCATCAACGTCAATTTAGCATCGTTCCAATGTGATGAAGTTCAATATTTTGGACAAACCAAGTTCAGTCTGGCAGTCGGGTACTACTCTCTACTACCTCTGTATGACACACTATCTTATTGCTTTCCATAACAAATATTATCTTTTTTCTTATCAATCTGAAATGTCAACCGTGCACCGTGTCGGAAGCACTCAGCCTTACGTCGCCTTTCTAACGTAGTCCTTGACCAATTCCATATAGAGCTCACGAATCCGTCGGGTCATCGGACCAGCTCCGCCATCACCAACAAGCTTGCCATCGATATCACTGACTGGCGTTTGTGCACCAAAAGTTCCTGTCAAAAACGCCTCATCAGCGCTATAGGCCTCGTACAGTGAGTAGTTCTTCTCGAACACGGGAATACCATTGTCATGACACAAGTCAATCACCTTTTGTCGCGTCACGCCGTTCATGCAATAGTCGCCCGATGATGTCCACACTTCGCCTTTTCGTACAATAAAAAAGTTGCATGCGTTCGTAGTGTTGACAAAGCCATGCGGGTCCAGCATCAAGCCTTCATCAGCACCGGCAGCCTCTGCCTGCAAACACGCCAGTACACAATTAAGCTTGGAATGTGAGTTGAACTTTGCATCCTGCGAATGGGGCAACCCACGCACCTGAGGCACGCTGGCCAGGCGAATCCCATTACCATTCAAGCGATTGACCGGTTTTGAATGTTCCATGATGATGACAACTGTCGGCCCGCTTCTCGAGAGGCTGGGATGCTGGAAAGGTTTGACTTTTACGCCTCGGGTAACCATCAAACGACAATGGACATCCGAAACCATATCGTTTGCCGCCGCCGTTTTGGTAAGCGCATCCCGAATGTCTTGCCGGTCCATACCAATATCAAGCGAGACGGCTTTGCAACTATCGAAGAGGCGATCCATGTGCTCTTCAAAAAACGCCCATTGCCCGTCATATAATCGCATGCCTTCCCACATGCCATCACCCAACATGAAACCAGAGTCATACACGGATATTTTTGCTTCGTCTCTGGGTACAACTTCGCCATTCACATAAATCAGGATATCCTGATTTCTTGCATCGTCATCAGCATCATGCGTGGTACTACGAACGGTATCGGGATTAGTGGTCTTCATGAATGAATGCAACAAGTTTACGTTTTCAAGAATAGCAGCGGCATCTCAGAACCCGTCAATCGAGTTCCAAAAGATACCGGCCTTTGAGATGATCAAGAAGAAACTGGGCGCTGCTGCCCTGTCCGGTTGCCTGCTCCATCAGCGCTTGTGATTCCTGCTGACTGCCTTGCTGCCAGATCGTGTCGTGTAGCCAAGTGCGTACAAATTCAAGCTTACCGCGGGTAAACTGATCTCTCCAGTCAGGAAACCGTGCTTTGACCGTGGCAGCGATTTGCGCGGCATTAACTGCCCCCATGGTGTAAGAGGGAAAATACCCGAAGGAGCCATCGGTCCAGTGAATATCCTGCAGGCATCCTTTGCCATGATCTCCAACGGTCGAAAGTCCAAGATATTCCTGCAGCAAGGTTTCCCACAAATCCGGAATCATTCTCGGTTCTATTTCGCCATTAATCAACGCACTCTCTATGTCATAACGCAACATGACATGCAAAGGATAGGTCACCTCATCCGCTTCCACTCTGATATAGCTGGGTTTGACTACCGTTTGCGCAATCCAGATATCATCCGCAGAAAACCCTCGGGTCGCTGGTAAATATTCGTGAATTGCGGTTAAAAACGATTTTCCAAATGCACGTGACAGACATATCTGCTTTTCAAAAAACAGGCTCTGCGATTCGTGAATACACATGTTGCGCGCCATACCCACAGGATACGATTGCCATTTTTCCGGCAAGCCAGATTCATAACTTGCATGGCCCGTCTCATGAGCAGTCGCCTGCAGTGCGTCAGCAAAATCAATGGTTCGATAGCGCGTGGTGATACGTTGATCTCCCCTGACACCCGTACTGAATGGATGCAAACTGACATCAAGACGCCCGCCTGCGAAATCAAACCCCAACAGACTCATTAAATGTTCGCTCAACTTCTGCTGCTGATCAACAGGATAGTCACCGGATAAGCAGGGAGCCGTGCGTGTGCTCTGCTTATCCATAACTTGCTGTAATACTTCAGGTAAAGCCTGCTTGAGCTCTGAGAAGACCTTGCCAATCAATGCTTGCGAATCACCGGCACAGTGAAGATCAAGCATTGCATCGTAAGGAGTCGCAAAGTCATCGGGACGTTGCGCCTGCCTGCATTGAGCCTCTTCACGGGACAGCTCAACCACTGGTTGAAAGTTTTTCAGAAAACCATCCCAGTCATTAACCGCTTTTTGCGAACGCCAACCATGTTCGCATTTTGAGCCTGCAAGTACCTGAGCATGAACAAGCTTTGCAGGCAATGTACGCGCTTTCTGCCAGGCTCGTTGCATTTCCGTGACGTGTGATTGATTGGCAGCGCTGATCTCGCCATTTGCAAGTTCATCTACAGCCTTCTCCAGTGAGTCACCAATGGCATCGCTGGCAAGTAGTTCATGGCGCATTGTGGAAAGCTCTGCTAAAGCACTGGCTCGAGGCTGACTGCCATCGCTGGGCATCATCACCATCTGATCCCAACTGAGGAAGGTGATGGCATGATCAAGTTGTGCAATTCGATGAAACTGCTGTTCAAGGAATTTAAGGGATTGACTCATAGTGCTCTTGGTAATTGCGTATTTCCAGAAAGAAAAAGGCCCTTGATCATCGCTTTTATGATCAAGGGCCTGAATATCCGGGCGATGTCAGGTACCCGAACGTCTCCTTATTACATCAGGACTAGTCAGTGGGCGCAAACACAGTAGCGCTACCTTGCTTCTCTCGCACGCCATCTCGATAGATAGCTTTTATCAACGAGAAACACATTAGCAACATGACTAACGAGAACGGCAAGGCACCTATAACCATCGCTGTTTGTATCGCCTTTATCCCACCTACAAGCAGCAAGGCAGCTACAACAGCACCTAGAGCAACACCCCAGAATATGATATGCGGCCGAGCCTTGGGTCCTTCATCGCCACCCGCATTGATGGTGTTGACGATGAGTACCGCCGAATCAGCAGATGTCACCAGATAGGTCATCAGCAAAACAACGATCATCACAGCCATCAACCAGCCAAGAACGGGCGAGAGCATGAATTCGGTCATGGCAAAGATCTTGTCACCATCAGGAGCTGATGAAATGATGCCATTGGCACCACCAGTCAATTCCAGATCGATGGCTGTGCCACCTGCCCAAGTGAACCATACGAAACACATGATGGAAGGCACAATCATGGCACCGAGCACAAATTCGCGAATCGTCCGACCTCGTGAGATACGCGCGAGGAACAAGCCAACAAACGGAGCGAATGCTATCCACCATGCCCAATAGAATACCGACCATGCTCCCTGCCACCCAGACAAGGCGTCCCCGGTTTCCGTTCCGTCCGCATTCCAGACAGTAAACATCATTGAAGGCAGTGCTATCAGGTAGTCCCAAATGCCCAGAAACAATGCTGAAAGTCCAAACCAGGTTGATCCGAAGATCAGGAAGAAGCCCAGCAGAGCAATACTGAGTGTCATGTTGATGTTAGATAGCCACTTGATTCCCTTGCCAACTCCCGACAAGGCAGACAGCGTAGAGGCACTCATGATGACAACGATTGCGACAATAATTCCCATTGACGACGATGTGCCATCATCGTTCATCAACCAGTCACCAACACCAATACGCGACAGGCCTGCAACAAATTGTTCAACACCGAAACCGAGAGTTTGCGCAACTCCCAGAATAGTCGCAACCACTGCCACAATGTCGATAACGTGCCCAAGGGGACCAGACAAGGCTTTGCCAAATAGCGGTGTTAAAGAAGATCGGATGGTGAGTGGCAGACTGCGCCGATAACTGAAGAATGCTAGCGAAAGGCCCGCAAGTGCATAACAGGCCCAGGCACCGAGTCCCCAATGCAGGAATGACCATTTGTAGGCATTGCGAATATTGTCTGCCGTGCCACCTGTTGCCAAACCCTGGATGACTTCCGGGTTGTTGTTGAAATGATAAACAGGCTCAGCGACCGCCCAGGTCAACATGCCAACACCGATACCAGCACCAAACATCATCGAAAACCAGGAAAAATTCGAAAATTCCGGTTTTTCGCCTTCTTGCCCAAGGTTCAACCGACCCGCTGTTGGCCAGATAGCAAGACCCAGACAGACGATTACGAACGCAGCAACAACCCAGATATACCAGGACGCGAAATTGCCAAGAATAAAGGTATTGAAACTATTAAGAACACCACCGGCCTGATCGGGGAACGCAACAGCCCAGATGACCAACGCGCCTATAAGAAACTTGGCAGTGATGGTGACATCACGACTAAATCCCTTATAGAAGCCGCTGACAGCGGTGCGTATCGGTAACTTTGTTATTGGGGGGTTTATAGGCACATACATCTCCGATTAACGACGAAGCGCGCTTACCTAGGTACTATTCGGAAATACCATGGTCGACGAGCAGGGGACTCTATTTATCCCATGCGTTCATCGAATAGTCAAATCACAGAGCGACAAATATAGCCAAAGCATTCGATTTGTAAACTTACGCACAATAACGACGTTTATTTGTCACTTTTTGAATACTCTGGCCTCAGGGAAAAAGCACTGCATGCATCACCCAGCCATATGATTGCCTGGCGTAGACAAAGACAATGCCATTTCTTCCTCCGACATATCATCCTGAATTCCCTCAAACAAGGGCGAAGAAAGATAGCGCTCACCAGTGTCGGGCAACATGCACAGAATATTTGCACCCTTTGCAGCCTTCTCCGCCACTTGCATTGCAATGGCAAACGTGGATCCACCGGAAATACCGGTGAAGATGCCTTCTCTGGCTGCAAGCTGTCGAGACCAGTGAATACCGTCCGCACCTTTTACAGGGACCAGTTCGTCATATAGCGATTTGTCGATGGCTTCCTGCAATACCAGAGGGATGAAATCTGGCGTCCATCCCTGAATTGGATGTGGCTCGAAGGCCGGGTGGCTATGAGCGGCAGCTCCATCTTCAGCGCGACCTTGCTCATGGCCGCTTGCGATGAGCTGCGCATTTTCAGGTTCACTGAGGATGATGCGAGTGTCAGGACTTTTTTCGCGCAGCACCTTGCCAACTCCCGTGACCGTGCCACCTGTGCCATACCCGGTAACCCAGTAGTCAAGAGAGACATCTGCAAAGTCGGCGAGAATTTCCAGTGCAGTGGTGTGCTCATGAATCCGGGCATTGGCATCCGTTTCGAACTGACGAGCCAGAAACCAGCCATTAGCTTCGGCAAGTTCGCGGGCCTTCTGCACCATGCCCATGCCTTTTTGCGCTTTCGGTGTCAGCACAACGCGAGCACCGAGAAATCGCATGAGTTTGCGCCGTTCAATGGAAAAACTCTCAGCCATCGTAATGACCAGAGGATAGCCGCGGGCAGCACAAACCATGGCCAGACCAATTCCGGTATTTCCACTCGTTGCCTCGACAACCGTCTGCCCCGGCTTTAAGGCACCACTGCGCTCCGCCTCCTCGATAATACTGATGGCCAGTCGGTCCTTCACTGACGCGGCAGGATTGAAAAATTCCGCCTTGACGAACAGATTCACATGATCGGGAGCGAGATTGTTTACCAGGATACATGGCGTATTGCCAATGGTTTCGGTAACCGAGTCATATCGAATGCCTCGGCCTTTTGTGGCGCGTTGGGTAGATCCGGACGTGCTGGACATATCGAACCTCAAAGAGCAGCTCTCCAAAAACGGAGACCACAATCCTATCACTCGCCAAGCCCACCCTGCACCCGACAAGCACTAATGCATTTCTGGAATATCCGTATGCCCGATAAGTGCCGGACGCTGGCAGCACTTCAACCCAGGTGGCCGGATTTTATCCATACCGTTGCCCCCTCGGAACCTGCATGCCCATCAACGCGCCCTCCGGCTGGCACTCTCAACCAGGAATGGCGAACCAGTCGATCATGAGCGTCGCTGAAACCACCATCAAGCACAAGCAACTCGGCACCTTCGGGCACATTGATAGTGACCTTCGCATCGGCAGCCCAACGCTCTATCCGCACCTCTTCGTGGTCATTCTTGAACAAGGGAGAGACACGTACACCTGCCCTGCCATGCTCCGGTACCGATCCCAGCTTATTCAGGTTGGAGTGGACAAAGGTTCTGTCGTCGGGATCAAACTGCCAGAGTTTGACAAAAAGAGTACACCCGGGACCAGATCCCGGCGTATGGCTTGAGGTCGGCGGATTTCGGACATAAGAGCCCGCAGGCCAATCACCATAGTCATCCTCAAAGACACCTTCCAGCACAATGAACTCCTCACCACCGCCATGAATGTGCGAGGAGAAACGACTATCAGGGGCGTAACGAACAATGGTTGTGACGCGTTCATGCTCCCCTTGCACGCGATCCAGACGACGTCGATCGACACCCGGCATGGGCGATGGCTCCCACTCTATCTCGTCAGCATGCAGCACAACCCGCAGTGAAAAATCGCTGTTCACGTCGCCATCAATCATAGGGCTGGAATTTGACGTGTCATTCATCTCTGGAGATTCTCCGAAAAGTCGTTTACAAAAGCTCAGCGACCGCGCTGACTGCAGGCTAAACCGCTACATGGATCCTTGACCGAGTCACTGGGGCGGCAGAATCATCCGTCAGAAATTGAACGCACGTCTGGGCTGAAACTGACATAATCACGTAACGTACAGGTTAGAATCATTATCGCCTGACTTGAGTGGCTACAGCGGCCAGAAATAGTTATTTCAATACGGCCGCTCATTGCATTTTTATGCTTTGTTCGTGATTAACCTATCGGTAAACGGTACGGTCCTGATTTTATACTTTCCGGTGTGTGTAGTCGAGTAAATGCCTGCTGGCAAACCTGCGCCTCTCACCCTGCATAAACATTTTTTGATATTTTTAAAAGGGAATTACAACGTAATGAACGTAGCAAGACACCACAAGCTGCTCGCCGCAGCCTTCACAACAATCGCTGTCAGTGCATGTGCCAGCGCGCCAAAGGCACCGGAGGTTATACCCTTTGATGCGCCTACAGTTGATGATGAGTTTATTGGGGAGCAACGCGCAGCTCTGGCTCTGGTAACTGCCGGTAAAGGCTACGGGCCGCAATCCCCTCGTGACATCGATTCTATTGAAGGAAACAACGATCGGGCTTTCTCTGCAGCCCCTCCTTCAACAGAAATGAATCTGTGCAACATCCACTTCCACGAGAGTGCCGAACACAAGGGTGGCGAATTTACAACCTACGCCGGTAACGGCAATGGTGCTGGCGCAGGAACCGGGTATCTTTACGCTGGTGAACTCAGTGAAGCCGAACTGGCCGGCATCGGAGAAGAGTTCGGCTCTGGCAAGTACGGATCACTTGAGCCGGGCGATACCATTGAAGTGCACTATGTCCATTCAAGCGCCCAAGTGACACCGGGCCCCACGCTTGGCGCATGCCTGAGCGACGCCGTCATCAACCCGCAACTGCGCGTGGAAACCCAGGTTTATGTACTGGTCAATGACGACAATGCTCTGGACTTCATGGAGCTGACAGAAATCCAGGAAGTCAACGGCTACCAGCAAGCTGTAAACATCCCATCCAATACCGGTACACCGGTTCAATATTCTGGTTCGACCACGGGCCCTTCCTATAACGAGAAGGCTTCACCGATAAAGGTGTCCTGGAGTGTTCGCCCCCAGGTTGCCAAGGTTGATATCCGAACTGTCGGCACCTGGCTGTCAGACAACGTGTTCAATGAGGATCAAGCGCACGGTGTCAGAAACCTTATTGTAAATCCTGATCTTCTCTCGTCCAGATAAACAAGCACTTTTAGAGAGGAATCACCAACGGGAGCCTGCCTTACTGCAGGCTCTCGTGTTCTGGACCTGCCTATTGCTCAACCAGTAGCTTTGCAAACTCAACACTGGAAATTTGCTGGAATCGTCCATCTCGATGAAAGGTTAGTTGCGCTTTCAAAGCTTGTTCGTCCATTAAATCGAGAGCTTCATCTCTGCCCACCACCAACAAGGCAGTCGCCCACGCATCGGCGAGCATCACGCTCTTGTGCACCACGCTGACCGATACAAGATCATGAGTGATCGGCTTGCCCGTCGCACCATCAATGATGTGTGAAAGGCGCTCGCCATTCTCAGTCCGATAGTTGCGGTAGCTGCCCGAGGTAGCAATATGAGTATCTTGCAGGGCGACAAGCTGCAGCACATCGCCGTCTGGGTTTTCGACACCAACACGCCACGCAAGCCCGTCAGCCCTGGCACCGCGCGCGCGCAACTCACCTCCGATATCAACGAGGTATCGGGTGATGCCCATAGCCTCCAGCACCGCTCCCAGTTGATCTACCGCGAAGCCCTTTGCCAACGACGACACATCGATGGCAACCTCCGGCTTTCGCTTCCGCACGGTGTTACCCACTCTGACAAGCTGACGGTAGCCTGATAGCTGCAACGCAGAATCAATAGCAGACTGATCAGGTGAAGGCGTGGCGGTGTCACCGCTAAAACCCCAAAGATCGATAATCGGCTTTAGCGTAATATCGTAGCGCCCTGCAGTTAGCCTGCTTATGGAAAGTGCGGTATCAATAACACTCAAGGTATCGTCATGCAACCGAGCAGGTTCCAGACTCTGGGATGCATTGAACAATGATAGTTCAGAGCGCGGATCCCAGGTAGACATCAGCGTGTTGATACGCTTCAGTTCTGCTTCCAGAACCTGTTGAACGTCCGAGTGTTCATCTTCGGCGACCCAGAGCGCGGACCAGTACGTGCCCATCGTTGAACCACCTACTTGTTGCGCTGGTGCAACTGAAAGTGCTATTCCACCCTCTTTGTCTGAGCAGGCACTGACAACCACACATGCCATGATGAGTAAAACAGAGATGGAAATCAAACCATTTATTCTGGACATACCCCACCTGAACCGTGCGACTAACGAAGGCTATCGATCGTCATGACACCTCACAACGATACCTCTTTTAAACACCCGACAGGTAGTTACCAACCATAATCATGTAGCAGCTCTTCACCTGGCTCTACATCCTTCAACACGGTGACGTCAAGATCAGAGTATGCAGCATTGGGATTGCTGTTGTGGTTGATGTATTTGAAATCGTTGGTTAGCTCCAAACCTATCTCATCGGTGATCCATAAAACATAGATCCCATCATCGAAGGTAGGCATACCATGCAAACGTCCGATGACAGTATTGGCCTTGATTCGTTTGGCAGCAAACAGACCTTTGCCATGAACCGGGCTCTCTGCCACGAATACCTTGTCAGATACATCACTTGCACGGGCTTTCTTGAAGCGTGACATGAGCTTGGCAACGCGCGGAGACACCGGCTTGATAGCTTCAACAGATTTTTTTCCCGTTGATGATTTCTTTGGCTTATTACGTTTCTTCGGGTCAGTCTCGGAATTCTTGCGCTTTTTCTTTTTACTGGCCTTGCTAGACATGGACTTGCTATTCCTGCACGTATGAAACGCGTAGGGTACATCAACTCGTGTTACGAAGTGACGCGTAGCGCTACATAGTCTGCGTTGGACGTTCACTATTAAGAGTGGCGGCCAGATGATGTTCGATGTTAGCTCGGGTGGCACCGTTGTCACTTTCGCTGAATTGCACTCCGATACCCGGTGTCTTGTTGCCCTGCGAACCGGCAGGCGTTATCCAGACCACTGTGCCGGTCACGGACGTAACGCTTTGGTCGTCCATCACCTTGAGCAACATGAAAATTTCATCGCCCAACTCATAGTTGCGTGCTGTCGGCACAAACAAGCCTCCCTCTTGAGTAAACGACAGATAGGAGGAATGCAAGGCACCACGGTCAGTGATGGAAAAAGAGATGATGCCTTTTCGGGTTTGCTCGGTCATAACTGGGGTTCAGCCGCTAATCATGAGACGTATATCGGCAAAAAGTCCTTCGAGCACAGTCTGTGTCTTGAAACTGGCACTATCAGAACGGTGTAATTGCAATAAACGATCGTGAAGTGTGAACCATTGCTCGAAACCAAGCCGGTCTCTGGTCTCGGCAATCGCCAGTGTGACAATAGGATTAGCACTAACCGGAACCTGACGACTCTGCTTCGAAGCCAGAACACACCATTTTGAGAATGTTGCAAGGCAGTCTCTCGAGTCGAGTTTGGATAGTGAGTCCGCAATTCGGCCCACACTCCCTTTATGTAAAAAAAGATCGGTCCACGCAGCGGCCATCAGGCGCCTCGCCTCCTGGTAATCATCTTCCAGCTGACGTAATGCAGCCAACGGACCGCCACCGGCCTCCAGCAGAGCTTGCTCAGGCTCAGCGAAATGCTGGGCCAACCAGGTAACAGCAGCCCCCTTGTCACCCATTTTCAGCGTTATTTTTTGACACCGGCTGCGCACAGTTGCCGGCAATGCCCCTATACGAGTGGCGCAAAGGATGAGCAAAGCGTTATCAGCAGGCTCTTCCAATGTCTTGAGAAGACTGTTGGCAGAATGACGGTTAAGTCCGTTTGCCTCTGTAATTAGCGCAACACGATAGCTTTTTTGCCCGGCAGTCAATTGCATCCATTCAACGAGCTCACGGACCGTATCAATCTTGATGCCAGCATTGGCCCCTTCGGGATATACCGGGAGATAGTCAGGATGCGCATCCGCCAGAAGTTGTTTGCATGAGGCACATTCACCACAGGCACCACGCTCACTGCGTTCTCTACAAAGTAGCGCTTCGGCCAACCATTGGCAAAACTGACGCTTGCCAATTCCGTCTATGCCGGATATGAGCAAAGCGTGATGCAAGCGCCGGTTGTCAGCTGCCGCCAACAAGGCGTTGGCATCAGGGTAAAGCCAAGGTGGGCAAGGTGTAAGCGCCTCCATCAACTGGAAGAGTCGATAAGCACTTGCACAGCGTTTGCGACAGTTGCACCTACGGTGTCCAACGACCCTGACGCGTCAACCACTTTCACTCTGTCTGGTGCCGCTTTCGCTCTATCCAGATAGGCCGATCTGGCGCGTTCGAAGAACGCAACGGCCTCACGCTCAATCCGATCAGGTTTGCCGCGTGCCGCCATCCGGGCAAGCCCCTGCTCTACTGGCATGTCAAGCAGTAAGGTCAGGTCTGGCTGCAAGACCAGACCCATAAGCGAGTGAAGCTGCACTACACGCTCGACACCAAGTTGCCGCCCTGCGCCCTGATACGCAACACTGGCATCCATATAACGATCACAGAGTACCCACTGTCCAGAACTCAGTGCAGGTTCTATACGTTGCGACACCAGCTCTAACCGTGAAGCCACCATAATAAGCAGCTCGGTTTCTGCCTGCATAGTGCCATGTGCATGCAGCACGATTTCTCTGAGCTGTTCACCAGCTGGCGTGCCACCGGGTTCACGTGTCGTTATGAAATCAATGCCAGCCGATTCAAGTCTATGCTGGATGATTTCGCGGTTCGTTGTCTTGCCAACGCCCTCAAGCCCCTCCAGCGTAATGAATTTGCCGCGAGCACATGCCACTAGTTTTCATTGTCCTTGACGATTAACGTTTGCAAGGATATACCTCTGTCTATCGCTTGAGCTGATACTTGCGTACAGCCGCGTTATGTTGTTCCAGCGTTTCGGAAAATTGATGCGTGCCGTCTCCGCGAGCAACAAAATAAAGCGCCGTTGTGCTGTCAGGCTGAAGCACAGCATTAATCGCCTCACGACCTACCATGGCGATAGGAGTCGGCGGCAAACCTGCACGCGTATAGGTATTGTAAGGCGTATCGGTAGTGAGATCCTTGCGGCGAATGTTGCCGTCAAACGCATCCCCCATGCCGTAGATTACTGTCGGATCGGTCTGCAAACGCATTCGCTTGTTAATCCGGGACAGGAAAACGCCAGCTATCAGCGGTCGCTCTGCAGGAACCGCTGTTTCCTTCTCTACGATAGAGGCCAGAATCAGTGCCTCATAAGGGGTCTGGAGAGGTATGTTATCGGCACGATTTTCCCACTCTTCTGCCAGCACTGTATCCATGGCTCGCTTGGCGCGTTGCAAATACTCGACATCGGTTGTGCCTCTGGGGAATGCATAGGTATCCGCAAAGAACAAACCCTCCGGATGTTGTTCGGACAGTCCGAGAGTACTCATCAGAGATTGCTCCGAGAGTTGTGAAAGATCACCAAGCGTATGCGTAAGGTCCTCAGATGCAGCTACGCGCGCTATTGTCTGCTTCCAGTTTGATCCTTCTATAATGCTGTGAGAGTACTGGATTGTCTGACCTTCGACAAAGGTATCGAACAACTGCGGAACAGTCTGATCCGGTTGTAGCACATACTCACCGGTTTTTATTAGGCCAGCCTTCTCACTGAGTCTGGCGTAAAGATCAAACCAGTAGCGTTTATCGATAATGCCGCGGCTTTCAAGTTCTGACGAGACGCGCTTTGCGGACCACCCACGTTCGATAACAAATGTGGTTCCGGCGGCCTCAGTCGAAACCGGCGTCTCCAGGTAGCGCTGATAGTCGGTCCAACCGTAGGCAGCAATGCCACCTATCCCCATAACGAGGATAAGGAGAAATGCTTTGATCACACGCCGCCTTTCGCGAATATGACGGTGCCGTTCGTTCCACCAAAGCCAAAGGAGTTGGACATGCTGACCTTCAATGGGCCCTTGCGGGCAGTGTTAGCGACATAATCAAGATCACACCCGTCGCCCGGATTATCGAGATTGATGGTAGGAGGTGCCACTTGATCGCGCAGTGCAAGTACAGAAAAAACCGCCTCGATTCCACCAGCTGCGCCGAGAAGATGTCCGGTCATGCTTTTGGTTGAACTAACCAGCACAGACTGACTGTGTGAGCCTATCGCTGTTTTGATCGCATCGGTTTCGGCGACGTCCCCAGCCGGAGTGGAAGTTCCATGCGCGTTGATGTAATCAACGTCCGATGGCTCGATTCTCGCGTTTTTCATCGCTGCACGCATGCATCGGGCAGCTCCTTCGCCATTGGCTGCTGGCAGCGTCATATGGTGAGCGTCCCCGCTCATTCCATAACCGACCACTTCGCAGTAGATCGTAGCACCGCGCGCCCTGGCATGTTCGTATTCCTCCAGCACCATGACACCAGCACCATCACCCAGCACAAACCCGTCCCGGTCCTTATCCCATGGACGGCTGGCCGCGGCAGGGTCGTCGTTACGCGTGGAAAGCGCACGAGCAGCTCCAAAACCTGCAAGGCCCAATGGGCATGTCGCCATTTCTGCTCCGCCGGCGACCATGACATCAGCATCTCCGTATTCGATAAAACGCGCAGCGTCCCCAATATTATGCGTACCGGTGGTGCAGGCAGTAACGGTGCAAAGGTTCGGGCCTTTGTAGCCATACTTTATCGATAGATTGCCACTGATCATGTTAATGATGGTCGAAGGCACAAAAAACGGGGACACTTTGCGTGGTCCACCCTGAAGGAGAGCTTTGTGCTGCACCTCGATGTTGGGCAGACCTCCGATACCGGAACCGATGGAGACACCCACACGTTCAAGATCCAGCCCTTCAGCTTCTTCCAGTCCCGCATCCTTGATGGCCTGCATGCCAGCAGCGACGCCAAAATGGATGAACGTATCCATTTTTCGGGCTTCTTTGGTGCTGAAATACTGACTGGAATCGAAATTTTTGACAGAGGCACTAAAGCGGGTTGAAAACGCTGCAGTGTCAAAAGACTCTATGAGTGAGACACCAGACACCCCCGCAACAATGTTGCTCCAGCTAGTCTCGACATCTGCTCCAACCGGTGTTACCAGCCCTAGACCGGTCACCGCTACACGTCGACGCGTCAAATCTCTTTAACTCCAATCACCAATTTTATTCGCACGAGCTCTTATGACTCTGTTACGTGATGTCAGGCAATGCGCATCACTTCCGTGATGCGCAAAAGCCACATAGAAAACCGCCCGATGACAATCGAAATGCAGTTACCCAATGCCGCAATACACCGTGTTGTTTGATCACCTTGCAAAAGACCAACATGATAATCGATGTTTACCAGTACCTGTCTGGTTCGGCAGTACACAGCCCGGAATCCTCAATAAACCGCCTGATCCACCCAATCTGCCATTTTGCAAAGCTTGTCTGCATGGACTCGAATACACTGCACATTCGACCCCTTGCTACAAAACTGAATGCCAATGGACAGTGGAGTACAACTAACAGCGATTCAGGAAGAACCCGGAACAGCGATAGTTGGATCAGCCCTTGTCGATGTGGTTGTTGACGTAGTCAATAGCCTGTTCGACCGTTGTGATCTTCTCCGCTTCTTCATCGGGGATTTCGCACTCGAATTCCTCCTCAAGCGCCATGACTAACTCGACGGTATCGAGAGAATCTGCGCCTAGATCTTCGACAAAGGATGCTTTGGTCGTGACTTCTTCTTCTTTCACGCCTAGCTGCTCTACGACTATCTTTTTGACGCGTTCGTCAATACTGCTCATTGTAGGTTAAACCTCCGAAATAAAAGATGCGGATCTGAGAACCCGACAGGACTCCCACCGTGCCGCCATTGTAATGACTTCCGTAAGAACGTGCCAACCATTCCGCAGGTTCTTACGTAGATAATAAGGACTATCTGTTTAAATTACATGGCCATGATGAAATAGCATCGTAAATAACCCCGATTGTGACTGTAATCAGGGCATCACCATGCCACCATTGACACTTATCGTCTGCCCAGTGATGTAGGCAGCGCCGTCAGAAGCCAGAAACAGGCAGGTTTGTGCAATATCGTCAGGTGTTCCCAGCCGCCCCAGAGCAATTTCACTCTTTAGCTTCTCTTTCTGCTCTTCCGGCAGAGAATCGGTCATATCCGACTCGATGAAGCCCGGAGCCACGGCATTGATCGTTATGGAGCGCGAACCCAGCTCTCTAGCCAATGATTTGGTCATACCCAGCAAACCCGCTTTTGATGCAGAATAATTCACCTGACCCGCGTTACCTGTAATACCAACCACCGAACTGATATTGATGATCCGGCCCTTGCGTGCCTTCATCATCGGTTTGATCACCAATTTCGACATCCTGTAAACACTGGATAGATTGGTTGAAATTACATCATTCCATTCATCGTCTTTCATGCGCATGAACAGGTTGTCGCGGGTGATGCCAGCATTGTTGACCAGTACTGAAATTGCTCCATATTGCTCACTGATGCGTTTTACACATGCCTCTGCGGCTGACGCATCGGTCACATCCAGTTGCATGCCAGTTCCGGTTACGTCAAGCGCCCTAAGGCGTTCGCTAATCGCATCAGCTCCAGCTTGCGATGTCGCTGTGCCAACAACGGTCGCACCGTTAATCGCCAGGGTGTCACAGATAGCTGCGCCGATACCACGACTTGCCCCGGTAACCAGAGCTATTGCGCCGTTCATTAGTTGATCACTCATGCGTGTATTTCCATATGGGTCGAGGCGGCCTCGAGTGCAGTAGCCAGAGTTTCCGGCGATTCTACCGGCAAGGTAGGTAACGCGCGATCAATGCGTTTGGACAGACCGGTCAGTACCTTACCCGGACCCGATTCGATAATCAGGCTGACACCATGAACATCACGCAAGGTCTCAATGGAACGCGTCCAGTACACAGGGTTATAAACATGCGACTTGAGATGACCCAGCAGTGCAGGAAGGTCCTCCGCAGCGCGGGCCGTGGCGTTCTGAACAAGTGGCATATCGGGGGCTGAGAAATTCAGTCGGTCAATCTTCTCACTCAACACAATTCCGGCGGGTTTCATCAAAGACGAATGATTAGGCACACTGACTGCCAGCATCATCGCCTTGCGACAACCTTTCTCCTTTGCAGCAGCCAAGGTCTTTTCAATCGCATCCAAATGACCAGAGATGGCAACCTGACCGGGAGAATTGAAGTTTACCGCTTCGCTGATGCGTTCACCGGTAATGGAGGCACACAGCTCAACCACGGCTTGATCGTCCATGCCCAGCAATGCTGCCATTCCGCCCTCACCATCGGGAACTGCTGCCGCCATTAACATCGCTCTCTCGTCTACCAGCTTTATAGCGTCTTCGAAAGATAGCGCATTTGATGCCACCAGTGCCGCAAACTCGCCCAGACTATGCCCTGCAACAGCCGCCGGACTCCCCAACCCTTGTGCCTTTAATACTCTCCAAACGGCGATGTCTGCCGTGAACATCAATGGCTGGGTAACACGTGTATCGCCAAGTACCTCGGCGGGGCCTTGCTGTGCCAGCTGCCAGAGGTCCTTACCCAGACAATCAGACGCTTCGGCAAACGTTAATGCGACTTCATCATACTGCTCTGCCAACGCTGCCAGCATGCCTACGCTCTGCGAGCCCTGCCCTGGAAACACTACTGCAAATGTCACCCGTCTCTCCTTTCTATTGGAAGCCGTCGCCCGGCTGTTTGATAATTGCTGTGCTTACAAGATAGCAGGCATGATTGGAATACGCGCAATCAATCAAGCCCCAACACATGATTCATATCGTAAAGACCTGCCGGCTGTGCCGCCAGCCAGATAGCAGCTCGCACGGCACCCCGCGCAAACGTCATTCGGTCTGTCGCCTTATGGGTGATTTCGATGCGCTCACCATTGCCTGCAAACAGGACCGTATGGTCGCCAATAATATCTCCCGCCCGAATCGTTTCGAAACCGATAGTCTTGCGCTCTCGCTCACCCGTGATCCCCTGGCGACCGTATATCGCACATTCATCGAGATTCCTCCCGAGTGCGTCGGCTAGTACTTCGCCCATTTTCATGGCAGTTCCCGAGGGAGCATCCACCTTGTGCCGGTGATGAGCCTCAATGACTTCAACGTCATAATCATCAGCAAAAGCTCGGGCAGCCTGCTCCAATAAGGCCAACGTGACGGTCACGCCAACGCTGTAGTTGGGTGCAAAGACAATCGGGGTTGTTGCAGAATGGGCTTTCAGAATTTCAAGTTGTGAGGCTGTAAAACCGGTAGTGCCAATGACCACACGGGTATTGGTTCCGGCAATCTTGTCCAGCAATGCCAGTGAGACGGCTGGTGCGGTAAAATCGATAACGACGTCGCTTTGTTCTACCAGGATTGAAGTATCATCTGTTAACAGCACCCCCACCGCGTCTCCACCACCCAGTACACTCACGTCCAGACCAATGCTAGGCGCAGCCGGAGCATCAGCCGCCGCAGCAAGCACTGCCTCATCTCGTTCGCTAATAGCATTGAGCAGCTGCCGGCCCATACGCCCAGCTGCACCGTTAACTGCCAGTTTGATTGATGTATTCACGACTACCTACTGTTGTGTGGAATGTGTTGGAAAATTCGGGACGAAAGACAGTTCGATTCAATCAGCAAGCAACTCTCGGAAGGCCGCTTCATCGAGCACCGGCACTCCCAGCGTTTCAGCCTTGGTGACTTTAGAGCCCGGCGCGTCTCCAGCAATGACAGCCGTCGTTTTCTTCGACACGCTCCCAGTCACCTTGGCACCTCGCTGCAGCAATTGTGCACGCGCTTCATCACGACTCATGTCGCTCAGAGTTCCTGTAATCACATAGACGTTACCCTCTAGAGTGGCCTCCAACTCGGCCACCTGTATTTCGGGAAACTCAATCCCCCGTTCCAGAAGGCTATTGACAACTTCCCGGCTATGCGGGTTAGCGAAAAAATTCTGCACACTCATGGCGGCAATGGGACCCACGTCATCAATACTAGTCAGCGCTGCTTCGTCAGCGTTGATCAGTGCATCGAGGGTACCGAAACGAGTTGCCAGAAGTTGAGCTCCGGAGGCTCCTACATCCTTGATACCCAGTGCAAATATAAACCTGGCAAGTGTCGTCTTTTTGGATGCCTCTATGGAATTGACAAGATTGGCAGCTGATTTCTCACCCATGCGTGGCATGGCCTGAATTTGCTCCGCCGTCAGTGTATACAGATCTGCAGCGGTACTGATCAACTTTTCATCGGCCAATTGTTCAACCAGCTTATCACCAAGGCCATCGATATCCATCGCCCCGCGCGACGCAAAATGCTTGATTGCTTCACGTTGCTGTGCTGCACATTGAAGACCACCCGTGCAGCGCGCCTTCACTTCTGCATCGCTACTGCTCACTGGTGAATCGCAGACCGGACACGTTTCAGGCAGCTGAATTTTCCGCGCGCCTCTCTTGCGCTTGTCCAGAACAACCCGGGCAACTTCAGGTATGACATCACCCGCCCTACGTACTACAACTGTGTCACCAAGACGAATGTCCTTGCGCGTTATCTCGTCCATATTGTGCAGAGTTGCATTACTCACGGTGACGCCACCGACAAATACGGGGTCAAGACGTGCAACTGGCGTCAGCGCACCTGTTCTGCCTACTTGAAACTCGACGGATTCAAGAGTTGTCGTCGCCTCTTCTGCGGGGAATTTCTGTGCGATAGCCCAGCGAGGTGCACGGGAGACGAAACCCAGTTCACGCTGCTCGCTGAGAGAGTCAACCTTGAATACCACACCGTCTATATCATAACCAAGATTAGGACGTCGCTTTTGCAGTGATTCGTAGTATTCGAAACAGGCATCGATACCTTCACATTGCCTGATTTCCGAGCTCACAGGGAAGCCCAGATCCTGCAAAGTCTGCAAGGCGTTCGTTTGCGTTGCTGGCAATTCCATACCGACCACCTCGCCCAAACCGTACAGGTATATCGACAGGTTACGCTGAGCGGTTTTACGCGAATCGAGTTGCCGGAGGCTGCCGGCAGCTGCGTTCCTCGGGTTGACAAAGGGTGATTTACCGGCTTCAGTCATGGATTGATTGAGCGCCTTGAAAGCGGCCTGCGACATGAACACTTCACCGCGCGCTTCGAGAACCTCTGGAGGGGTATCGGTGCGCAGTTTCAGGGGAATCATCGCGATAGTACGAAGATTTTCAGTAACGTTCTCACCAGTTCTACCATCCCCGCGTGTAGCTCCCTGAACAAAAACGCCATTTTCATACCGCAGACTTATGGCAAGACCATCAAGCTTGGGTTCAGCCAGGTAACGGATGGGATCAGCGTCCCGCTCCAGTCGCTCGCGCACTCTCCTATCGAATTCGTTCAGTTCATCACGCGTAAATGCGTTTCCCAAAGAGAGCATGGGAACGGCATGAGTGACCTGTTCAAATCCCTGCAGTGGCTGAGCACCAACACGCTGAGTTGGTGAGTCTGGCGCCAACACCTCAGGATAGGATGTTTCAAGATCCTGAAGCTCACGAAACAAGGTGTCATACTCAGCGTCGCTGATTGTCGGATCGTCAAGCACGTAATACCGGTGTGCGTGATCGTGCAATAACTCATGCAACTGCTGGACACGCGATTGGACTTCATGCGTTATTGGCATCCGCGCAAACCAGCTCAGTTTGACTCAGGAAGGAACACTACCGAAATACTTCTGCCGGTGCATGTACTCATATATACCTTCACGCATGTGTTGCAGAGTCTGTTTACTTAAGGTGTTACGATCGCCGTCGAGGACGCTCGCATTGAGCTCACTGGCCATTTCGAATGCCTCGCTAATAAGTACTTCGAAGGAGACATCTGCAGGCACAGGTCCAGGCAATTGCAGAATCAAGGTAATGCCCGGTGTAACGAAGCTTTCAGTATCGTCGATGTCAAAATATCCGGGCTCCACCATTTTCGCAATTGAAAATACGGTGATGCCATTGTGCATTGAATGAAAGATATTCATATCGCCGAAGTGATACCCGCGACGGTCAAAAACATCCAGGAGCTGCTCTCCGTTAATCAGTGTATTTTGCGGAGCAACGACGTGCAGGGTCACGATCTTGTTTGCAAACTCAGGGTCGGATGGTGACACCTCCTGAATGTCGGCGGGTTCGGATTCAGCAATTCGCTGCCGACGCTTGGGGGTAAGGCGCTCACTGATTGATTCTATCTTCTGTGCAAAGCTGGTAAATCCCGGCGATGAGTCGCGCGTGCGCCCGAGCTCATCTTCAAGTTCATAGTCACTGGGGGCAAGATTCGCAGAGGATAGATCCTGGTTCGCGCCCCTGGCCGGACGCAGAAAATCATCAGTATCGATATCGTCGAAGCCAGCTATTTGTTCACCAAGGGTGTCGTCGCCCAGCAAAGGATCCAGTGGCTCATCATCCCGCCGCCCTCGCCGATCAAGTGAACCCGCCTTTGACCCGTTACGTCCGGAAAAATAGAGCAGTACCAGAATGGCAACACCTGCGAGTATCAGAATCCAACGTAAATTTTCCATAGGTGCTACCTCTTGCTATTTTGTTTTTCAGATACTGCGATATAGATCGCAGGTATCGTACTGCTCATTGCGAATATCAAAGGCTCGTTGGGTAAGCCAGGACGCCCGGAACACACACGAGGCCCAACCAAGGGTAAAACTACACACCGGCCAGCTCGACAGCTTCGTGCACATCGACAGCTACCAGGCGCGATACACCCGGCTCGTTCATCGTGACACCCATCAGCTGCTCAGCCATTTCCATGGTGACTTTATTATGCGTAATGAATATAAATTGTACACGCTCTGACATTTCTTTGACCAAGGTACAAAAGCGCCCTACGTTTGCGTCATCGAGCGGTGCATCCACCTCATCGAGCATGCAGAAGGGTGATGGGTTGAGTTCAAAAAATGCGAAAACCAACGCAACAGCGGTGAGCGCTTTTTCTCCACCAGACAGCAATTGAAGATTACTTACACGCTTGCCCGGAGGCTGGGCGTTGACGACCACACCGGTGCTGAGTAAATCATCGCCCGTCATCTCCAGTGCGCCATGCCCACCACCGAACAGGCGTGGGAAAAATTCCTGCACTTTAGCATTCACCTTGTCAAAGGTTTCACGAAATCTGGCTCGCGTTTCTCTGTCAATCTTGGCGATGGCCCGTTCGAGTGTTGCCAGCGCCTCGGTAACATCCAGATGCTGCTCGTCCAGGTACTCTTTTCGCTGCAGCTGCTCGGAAAGCTCATCAATGGCAGCAAGGTTAATGGGACCAAGACGCTGTACCTGACGCTCGATTTTTTCAAGAGCCTGTGTCCAGGTCTCGACATCGGCCTCGTCACTCAGCGTCTCAAGTACTTCTGCGACCTTGTAGTCATGCTCAGCCAGTTGCTCATCCAGTGTTTTCAGTCTGACCACTGCTTCCTGCGCCGCCATTCTCTCGGTCTGTACTTTTTCCCGTATTGACTGCGCGCGCATATCGTGGCGCTGGCGAGCCTGCTCGTGTTCTTTCAATCGAGCCTCAATTGCTTCCAGTTGCTCCCGAGCGGCACGCAAGGCGGTGTCAGCGGCAAGTTTGCCTTCCAGGTTCTGCTTCAGACCTTCTTCCAGTGCTTGAAGGGGATCTTCATCTTCACTTGCAAGCATCGCGTTCAGAGCGCTCTGGCGCTCCGTCAGTTGCGCAATGCGAGACTGCATTCTTATGAGATTCTGCTCAGTAGCCATCCGGGTACTGCGCATGGACTCTACACGTATGGCCAGTTCCTGGCCGGCGTCGCGATCAGAATCCCGTTGCTCACGCGCTTTCGCAAGATTGGAGCGCAAGGTTTCATGCTCTTCGCTGATACGAGCTTTTTCTTCTTCGAAGGCTGCAAGCCGCTCAACAGCCTCAAGCTTGCGTGCACTGGAGTCTTCCAGCTGAAGTTGCTCCTGCTCGCGATGCTGGTCGATTTCAGCAAGTTCTTCGCCAAGAACGCGAATACGACGTTCGCCCTGTTCAAGAGTCTGTCGCTCCGCAGCCAGAGCAGCGGTAATCTGAGAGTGGGCTCTTACGGCGTCATTGAATGCATGCAACTGGGTTTCACGACGGGTTTCCTGCTCATCCTGCAGCTGGCCCAGCTCTTCATGCTTTGCCTGGACGGCATCAGAGCGTGCTTCAAGAGCCTGGAGCTCAACTTTAAGCTCGCCGATTTCAGTCTCACGAAGCAGAACACTATCCTGCGCATCGCCACGCGCCACTCGAAGCCACGATTTTCCTAACCAAAGTCCATCACGGGTCACGACGGATTCGTGATCGGCCAACTGCTTGCGGATGTTAAGTGCTGCAGTAATATCCTCAGCGATACGAATTCCTGCCAGCAACTCGGTAAACGGTAGTTCACCCGATACTTTGCTGGCCAGAGAATCAGGCGCAGCTGATCCACCCGCATGAGCGGTTACCAATGTGAGCTGCGCTGCGGGCATATCCTGCAAACAACGCTCTATCAGAGCATCACTACTGACACAGACTGCTTCCAGATGGGGACCAAGGACCAGCTCGACGGCTGTCTCCCAACCCGGCGCGGCCGTCATGCTCTGCGCAAGACGCGGTGAATCATTTAGCTGGTTATCCTTAAGCCAACCATCTGTTGCCCGGCTATCAGGGTCAAGCGCCGCTTGCTGCAAAGCTTCAAGGGAGGCCAGTCTACCAAGGCCGGACTGCGCTCGGGAGCGCAGTTGATCAAGCTCGGCCGTACATTGACGAATCGCCTCTTTTTGCAATTGCTGCTTTTCGCTGGCATGGGCCAAAGATTGCGTCAAGCGATCTTCCTCTTCTGCTGCTTCCAGTTGTTCAGCCAGGCGCTCTTCTATGATGGCGCGCGAGGGTTCAAGATCGAGCGATTCAAGCTCTTCCCTGAGTCGCGCGCGGCGCGTATCAGCATTTGCGATCGAGCGCTCCAACTGCTCTATTCGTGAACGCTCGACCTGTGCTATTTCCGAGCTCTCCGACAAACGGCGATTGAACGCATCGTTGCGTTGTTGCCATTCCTGCAGCTCTGTTTCCGCACGCAATAGTTGCTCGGCAGACAGCTTCTGGCTGTCCTTGAGCATGTCGAATGCCGGCTGATCCGTTTCGATGGCTTCGGCAATCTGAGCAATCCTTGCGGTGTCGTCGCGCAAGTGAGCCATGGATTCTGACAGATTGCGGTCGACCTCAGACAGTTCCCGACTCTGCTGATGACGTTTTTCCCGGGTGTGCTCAATGGTTTGTTCGATCCGTGCTACCTCGCCACCAATACGATAAAACTCTGCCTGTACTGCACTGAAATTGTCTGATGCTTCACTTTGCTGACCGCGTGCCAGCTCAATAGCGCTTTCGGCTGCCCGCAATTCAGAGACGGTGCCTTCGAGCTCTGCTTCCCGCTCAGCTATTTTCAGGGATTGCTGATCGCGGGCCGTTTCAAAATCACGTCGCCTCAAAACGAGTAATTCACCACGTTTTTGGCGCTCTTCTGTTTTCAGCGCCTGATACTTTTCAGCCGTGTTGGCCTGACGCTGCAAATGTGCGAGCTGCTTGTCAACCTCTTCCCGCAGATCGTCGAGGCGATCCAGATTGTCGCGCGTGTGACGAATACGTGTTTCAGTCTCCTTGCGACGCTCCTTGTATTTCGAAATGCCCGCCGCCTCTTCGAGGTACACGCGCATATCCTCAGGTTTGGCTTCGATTAGCCGAGATATCATGCCTTGTTCGATGATGGCGTAGCTACGCGGACCAAGACCGGTGCCCAGAAATATGTCACGGATATCGCGACGTCGGCAACGCGTATTGTTCAGAGCGTATTTGGACTGTCCATCACGTGATACTTCGCGCCTTATGGAGATTTCAGCGTAGGCTGCATATTCACCGCCAAGCGAGCCGTCAGAGTTATCGAAAACCAGCTCTACAGAGGCTTGCCCCACAGGCTTTCGTGTGCTGGAACCGACAAAAATAACATCGTCCATCGACTCGCCACGCAGATTCTTGGCAGAGGACTCTCCCATGACCCAGCGAACAGCATCGATGGTGTTGGATTTACCACACCCATTCGGGCCGACAATACCCACCAGAGAGCTGGGCAGCTTGATATCGGTGGGATCCACGAAGGACTTGAATCCGGCTATCTTGATACGGCTTAGACGCATAAAAGAGGAGCGCTGGCTGGTGACCGCAGACTGTTCATGTTAGCTGGAATAAGGTTGGCGAAAGACAGTAAAACTGCCAATTTGCCCACTAATACCAAACAAATTCGACGTGCGAGCATTGTACTGGCTTTTACGCTCTGCGTGAGTACAAAACTTGACCATGCAAACTCCGTCAAGGCGTATATTCTGCAAGACGCAAAACGCACTATCGGCTTCTGAGCGCTGGTGCTTCATTGGCAACTTGACTAACCCGCGCCACCAAACACTCGCCACCGCCAGCATCATCGCGAAAACATGACGATAAATAACCCAGGCTTTGTGCAATCTGCCTCTTACGTAGCCACCGGTTGGCGACTGGTCAGAACACCAGGATTGCGGCGATTCGTGTTCATCCCGCTGTTAGTCAATCTGTTGGTATTCGGGGCATTCGGCTGGTGGATAAACGCCCTGGCTACGGGCTGGCTGGATTCCCTTGCACTTTTCACACAATGGGGTGACTGGAAAATTGTGAGAGCATTGCAAACGATATTGCATTGGCTGGTGTCTCTAGTGTTGTTATTTTCGCTTGCGTTTGTTTTTACGCTAGTTGCCAACCTCATCGGTGCACCGTTTAACGGGTTGCTGGCAGAGCGGGTAGAAGCTCATCTGGTGGGCGAAGTCACCCGCCCCGCTCCATCCTGGCTGACGCTGGTCAAGAGCGTACCCAGATTGATGGCTTCGGAGCTATCCAAACTGCTCTACCTACTGGTGTGCATAGTGCCTTTACTGCTGCTGCAATTTGTGCCCTTGATCAACTTGATAGCTCCATTTCTGCTGTTTTTGTTCGGTGCCTGGATGTTTGCACTGGAGTACATGGATTATCCACTGGGTAACCATGGGGCACTATTCAAGGACGTGCGTCGTACCATGCGCAAACGTCGTCGCGTGGCGTATGGTTTTGGATCCACTGTTGCACTTATCAGTACAATTCCGTTGGTTAATCTGTTCATCATGCCGGTAGCCGTTGCGGGAGCTACAGCGTTGTATGTTGACTATTTGCGCGACGAAAACTGACGGGGTGGAATCGCCCCGATACTGACAGAAATACCACCGACGGCAAGGGCCAGACTAATTTGCTGATCATTGTTTTGGGCCTCCTCATTCAAATCATCAAAAGAGGCACGGATCTGTTCGATTATATCGATAAGAAGTTGTGACGGAGGTGGCAAGCCAGTCATCATTAGTTGCTGTTGTAATCGTCAGCAAGGGTGAACGTAACACCAGCCAACAGCGCGTTTACATCTGCTATCGCGCCACTGGCACTCCACTGACGAAGGTTGATGTCACTGCGTTGTAGGTCACCGCGCCCAGGGTACCAGTAGCCGCATCACTCAGCGTCAAATATTGTGGTGCCGATGGGCGTTACACACTCAACGACAGTCAGGACTGGGTTGCATATACTCGTAACCTGCTATCCAACCCCAGAAAACAGAAACATGGCCATTGACTTGCCCACTTGCACACAGCCGGCTTCTACTCACGGTAAAGCACTGACTCTGGCCACCAACAGACAGTTTGCCCGGCCCATGCCGAGTTATCTTGTCATCGCGATTATGCTGTTAGCGTCGGTGGTTGCTCATGCTCAATCGGTATTCGAATCCGACAACCGCCCGGGCGGCATTGCCATCGTTGATTTGGGACCGGCATCAAAGCCACTTCCTTATGTGCAATGGAACGATCGGCCAGTCGCGGTCATTGCCGAGAACGACAGAAGCCTTGCGGTTGTCGGTATTCCCCTGTCTGTGGAGCCGGGCGAACAGACACTGTTAGTCGTCGACAACGCAGGAGAGCAGACGTCGACCGCGTTTGCCGTCAATGCACATATCTATGCCGAGCAACGCCTCACCATCACCAACAAACGCAAGGTAAATCCCGAACCGCTGGACATGGTCAGGATAACTGCCGAAAACAAGCGATTAAAGGTAGTCAAAAGCACACGGGCCGAGCGCCTGATGACGGATACCTTCATATGGCCAGTCGCCGGACCTGTTTCCAGCCCTTTTGGCTTAAGACGCTTTTTCAACGGCCAACCGCGCCGGCCACACGGGGGGATAGATATCGCAGCACCCGAAGGTACACCTATCATGGCTGCCGCTGATGGTCTTATCCTGGAAGCTGACGACTACTTTTTCAACGGTAACAGCGTGTTCATCGAGCATGGCCTGGGTCTGCAAACCTTTTATGCCCATCTGAGTCGTATTGATGTTGCCAGCGGTGAGCGTGTGTCGCAGGGACAGATCATTGGTACAGTCGGTGAAACCGGGCGAGTTACCGGACCTCACCTTCATTGGTCAGTCGGTTTGAACGGAACGTGGGTTGATCCCCTACTGGTTATCGACACTAATCAACCGCCTGAACTGCCCTCGACTAATTCAGGAAACTAAACGCAACTAGCGTCGTTTTTTTACGGAAGCCCTGCCTGACGCTGGTGCTCTGCCGTCTTTATCGCCTCTGTTTTCAGGAGCATTTCGTTTTTGACGTTGTCGTTCTGCAGGTTTTACTCTCGCAGGCTTGACCCGCTTGGTTTCCTGAAAAGGATTGTCATCCTGGCGAAATTCGATACGCAAGGGTGTGCCAAACAAACGCAAGGCTTTCGTGAAATGGTTAACCAGATACCGCTGATAACTCTGTGGTACCTTCAAGGCCTGCTTGCCGTGGATGACGATAATGGGTGGATTCTGTCCACCTTGATGTGCATAGCGAAGCTTGATACGGCGACCATTGACCATGGGTGGCTGATGTTGCGTGGTCACCACCTCCAGCATACGGGTGAGTCTTGGCGTAGCAAGATCAACAAACGCTGACGTATAGGCTCTGTTGATGGATTTGAAAACGTCATCAACACCCGAACCGTGCAACGCACTGATAAAGTGAATACGCGTAAATTTCAGAAACTCTACCCGCCTTTCAAGATCTTCGCGCAGCTCTTCACGTTGCTTCGCATTCAGGCTATCCCACTTGTTTACGGCAACCACCAGAGCCCGGCCTTTCTCTATGATGTAGCCCAACAGCGATAAATCCTGATCGGTAATACCGTCAACACCATCGAGCAACATGACACAGACATTACTATTGTCAATAGATTGCATGGTCTTGATAATACTGAAGATCTCGACCTTCTCGCTAACCTTTCCACGCCGTCTCACACCAGCGGTATCCACCAGCATGTACTGCTTGCCAGCACGTTCGAAGGGCACAGAGACTGAATCGCGGGTGGTGCCGGGTTGGTCATAGGCAATCACCCGGTCCTCTCCCAGCAAGCGATTTATCAGTGTGGACTTGCCAACGTTAGGTCTGCCGACAAAGGTAATACGGATATCACCGTGATCATCAGAAGGCACGAATACCGGTGCTTCCACAAGCTCACCAAGCTCATTGAGCACAGGCTTTTTTTTGCGACTGCGGCGCTTGCGCGATGCCTCAAGACGTTGATCTTCGGGAATACCGAAGTAGTCGGCCAGGGTATCCATCATTTGCTGAACACCACGGTTATGCGATGCTGCAGTAGATACCATGGTTTCGAACCCTAACTGGTGAAATTCCAGCTGCGCCTTGTCTTCACCGATGCCATCAATCTTGTTCACACACAAAACAACATGCTTTGCCTGCCGCCTCAAAATAACAGCAATTTCTTCATCGACTGACACCAGGCCGGCGCGTCCGTCCACCAGAAAGACCACCAGATCGGCTTCTATTACCGCGTTGAGTGTCTGGTCGGCCATGGCCGCGTCAAGACTGTCAGGCGCACCACTCAGACCACCAGTATCCACCAGGAAGTAGGGCCAGCCACCCACTTTCCCATCACCGTATTGGCGATCACGAGTGAGGCCTGGAATATCGGCGACGAGGGCATCCTGCGTTCGGGTAAGCTTGTTGAACAGTGTCGACTTACCAACGTTAGGTCTGCCCACCAAGGCGATGGTGGGTTTCATTGTCTAGCGAGTAAACCTGTAAGCGGCAAGCACACCGTCGGTGGCTTGCACATAAACTGTATCTTCAATACGCAGTGGTCTGGCAACGATAGGTTTGGTGGCAGGACGACTACGCCCAAGGATCTTTCCATCACTAGCATCCAGTACATGCAAATACCCTTCTACGTCACCGACGAGAATGTCACCTTCCGGGGTAAACGCCGGTGGCGAAAGACGCCGCCCAGTCAAAGTGTCGTTAATCCAGAGTTGACGCCCGGTTTCCTTGTCCAGCTTGATGACTTGGTCATCTTCATCGATAACAATGAGACCCGCATCATCCAATGCAATACCCGACCCTGTCGATAGAGGAAAGGACCACTTGAGCTGCCCGCGTGAAGGCTCAAGCCTTGCCGCCTTGCCCTGATAATTGGCGACATAGATGCCTTCGTTATCAATAACTATGTCAGCGTCGATATCGACCAGTCGCTCAACCTCAGAGCGGCCACTCGCCACACTCAATACCGTCTCCCAAATGATTTTTCCGGAAGCGGTGTCCAGCGCCAGCAATCTGCCATCGTCCAGCCCAACGAGCACACCACCATCCAGTAACAATGGCCGGCTGTATCCGTTCAGGGTCAGTGCAGGCGGCTCGTTAAAGACGCTCCAGCGCTCACTGCCATCCTCTGGATTGAGTGCAACAACCCGTCCATCGGCGCTTCTTAAAACAGCAACACCAAAACCTGCGACAACGGGCATCAAGACTTCTGATGACGCGCGCGCCTGCCACTTCTGCTCGCCTGTAGCCGCGTCCAACGCATGCACATTGGCATTCACGTCACTAACAAATAATTGTTCTGCCGACCCGCCCACGCCACTGGTAAGCGTCACTTCAAGCTCACGGCGCCACCTGCGCATACCCGTATCGACAGCAAACGCCGAGATCACACCTTTTCGATTAGCGACAATAATCTGATCATCAACCAGCAAAGGCTCGAACAAGCCGCGACCTGATTCTCCTGCCTTGGATGACCAGATTCTCAGCAACTGCACTTCACTGGTGAACGAGGTGAGTTCTGCCGGAGGCACAGGGTCTGGCTCAGACGCACAGCTACTCAAAATCTGGAACGCCACGAGAACAACGATGGCGAACACACCGCGCCGGCCGTTTTCAGTAACTCTGCTGAGGCGGTCCGCAGACACGATGTTCAGCACTTTAGCTGGTGCTCTCGGAACCGCTGTTATCCAGATCTCCCGGCTGAGCAAGTTCATTGAGCTTCATGGTCAGGCCTTCACGGTTAGCGACGTATTCGCTTGCAGAGGCAGCCTTGTACGCTGCGCGCGCGGCCTCCTCGTCACCGGCCATAACATGCAAATCTCCACGTGCTTCTTCCACCAGTCCCGCAAATGAATCAGGGAACGAGCCAGGCAATGCTGACAAGCCTGCGGCAGGATCCCCACTGGCACCTTTTACTCGCGCCAGACGAACCTGTGCGATGAGTTTTACATCGTCCTGCGGGGCATTATCTACCACCCACTCGAGGCGGTTGGCCGCCTCCTCAAGATCGCCATTCTCAACCGCTGCACGAGCCGCTGCAAAACTGGCATAGGAGGCATACAAATGTCCGGGATTGTCGCTCTGCACCTTATCAGCAAGATTCAAAGCCGTATCAGCGTCAGCCTGGGCAACGGCCTCCATGGTACTGCTGTAGGTGTCACTTGCTGACACGATCTTCTTCTGAGCAAGATCCTTCCAGAATGACCAGCCACCAATGACACCGGCACCCAGTACCACACCGGCAATAACAGCTCGGCCGTTTTCGGTCCACCATGCCTTCAGTGCTTCGACTTGCTGTTCTTCTGTTTCGTATTCCACTTTATTTCTCCGCGCCTGATGGCGCTTACCTGTCGCTGCGAGAGAATAACGTCTCACTGAGCAATAGTGTGTTCATTCACGCCCAATGAGGCGTATTAATGTGATTCTGGTGGAAGCAATAAGCCTGCAACCCCAGATTGTTATTGTTTAGTCACTTTTTATCAATGCTGGAACGCAAGTACCAACACATACAACACTCTTTAGAGCTCAGTCATTCTGGAGATGGCTCTGTCATCTTCAATATCGCTTTGCCATCCTCGCGAATGCGGAAAACCACGATTGTCTTACCATGGATCCCCACCTTCGCGGAATGACGCATCATGAGTAACTGGTGGTAAACCCGAGCCAGCCACGCCAATAAAAACTTTAAGCTTTGCTGCCTCTTGGCAAATCAACTCGCCACGAGATCTTGCAATGCATTTTTCAACTCTGCTCTTTGAACGGATTTCTGCTCGTCAGCGCTGAGTAGAGGTTTGAGCGTCACCGTACCCGCCGCCATCTCTTCGCCACCAACAATAACCGCTACCGTAGCGCCCGACTTGTCTGCCTTTCTGAACTGGCTTTTCAGGCTCCCGGATGCCGTATTATGCAATACAGAGCAGTTAGGCAGCATTTCACGAATCGATTCTGCCAGCGCCAACGATTCTGCCTGGCTGACATCATCTGTCGCCATCAGGAAAACATCGGGTGTCGATGTGGTGGGCGTCAGCTCCAGAGCATCCATTAGTGCAATAACCCGCTCCATACCGAACGCCCAACCAACACCTGGCATGTTTTTCGCACCCAGTTGTTCGATTAATCCGTCGTAGCGCCCTCCTGCACACACGGCCGATTGCGACCCCAGCTTATCGGTTGTCCACTCGAATACGGTGTGAGAGTAATAATCCAGGCCACGAACCAGTCGCGGGTTCTCTACGGTTTCGATGCCTGATGCGTTTAACAGTGCCTTGAGCTTGTCAAAATGTAACCGTGAGGCATCGCTGAGGCTATCGCGGAGTGCGGGCGCGGCGCCAATAAGATTATGCATATTCGGATTCTTGCTATCAAGAATTCTCAACGGATTTCGTTCCAGACGCCGCAGGCTGTCCTCATCAAGTAGATCCTTATGCTCAGTAAAATAAGAGACCAGTTTATCGCGATACGCCGCCCTGTCATCCGAGTCGCCCAGCGTATTGATCTCTAACTGAACAGCATCGGAAATTCCCAGTTCCCGCCAGAGGCGTGCACTGAGCAAAATGAGTTCTGCCTCGATGGCTGGTCCGGCGAGTCCATATACTTCTGCACCAGTCTGGAAGAACTGCCGCTGACGCCCCAATTGCGGACGTTCGTAGCGGAACATCGGGCCGGTGTACCAGATGCGGTTGACACTACCTGGCTGAAGAAGCCCATTCTCTATGGCAGCGCGCACACAGCCTGCGGTATTTTCCGGACGCAAGGTCAGCGATTCATCGTTGCGATCCTGGAAGGTGTACATTTCCTTCTCGACAATGTCTGTCGCTTCTCCAATCGAACGTTTGAAAAGGCTAGTGCGCTCAATCAATGGCGTACGCATTTCACCATAGCCATAAGCACGCATCGCATGCCTGACCGCCTGCTCCAGCTTTTGCCAGGGAGCTACGGATGCAGGGACTTGATCTGCCATTCCGCGTAAGCGAGTGAATTGCGTTTTCATCAGTGTGGTGGTTAGGAGGCGGAGGTTATTTGATAGGGCGAGAAAGGTATTCCCCAGCCTCTTCAGAAGCAGGAAACTGATTCAGTAATCGAGAGGCATACTGTTCGGCTGTTTTTAATTGACCGGCATCGCGTTTGATTTTGAGGCCCAGCCAGAGGCTGCTTGCAGTTTCCTGACCGTAGGCATTAAAGCGCTGATAGTACGCATCGGCGACCGTCAGACGCTGGCGGCGATGCATCAAATCCGCCATATGCAGGTAGGCATTGGCAAATTGCGGATTCACCCTCAGAGCTTCACGCAGAAATCCCTCGGCATCACTCAAACGGTCAGCATCGAGCATACAAATACCCGCGTTGTCCAGAGCAAACTCAGGCGTACGGTAATAGGCATTGTCTGCCGCTGCCCGGAATTGCTTCTTGGCTTCGTCAAATTGCTTCTGCTGGCACAGATAGATGCCAAAGCTGTTCCGGTGATCTGCCTCATCAGGTTCAAGTTGTAACGCACGCTTGAAGTGAACCAGCGCGCTTGCAGGCTCTGAAACACGAGCCTGTAGTTGCGCATAGGTAACATGTGCCAGCGCATTTGTGTCGTCCTGATCGAGCGCCTTGAGCAGCTTTTCGCGCGCCTGATCGAGCTCGTTACGACGCAGATACTGTGCACCAAGCTGGGCGTTATACTGTGCAGCATCCTGAGATTGCTTCTCAGATACCACAGGGGGTGAGGCGCAGGCTTGCATAAGTCCCACTGCCAGCAGGACACCAAGCGATTTCAACGCAATTTTCTGCAAAACGCCAGACGATGCACCCGTCACGACCTTCCGCATAACTTGAATAACCGTTATTTTCATTGGAAATGCTCCCCAAAACGTGGCTCCATGAACTTCACGTGCCGTTTGCTTCGATCGTCAATGTCTCCTGCCAGTTGACCACAGGCGGCATCTATATCGTCTCCTCGTGTGGTTCGCTTCAGTGTCAGGATACCGGCATCATTTAACACACGCGCAAAGCGCTCCACAGCATTGCGTGAGGAGCGTTGGTAGCCAGATTGTGGAAATGGATTGAACGGGATCAAATTGACTTTACAAGGGAATCCACGCAACAGTTCTGCCAACTCATGCGCCTGCTCTACTTTATCGTTGACCCCGGACAGCATGACGTACTCGAACAGGACGTGCTTCTTGCGCTGGGATGCCGCGTCTTCGCCTTCCACATATCGCCTGCATGCACCCATCAGCTCGCTGATCGGGTACTTGCGATTGATGGGGACCAGCTCGTCACGCAGCGTATCGTTCGGCGCATGTAGAGACACCGCAAGCGATACATCGACCTGATTGATAAGTTGATCCATATAAGGGATGACACCTGAAGTGCTGACCGTTACGCGTCGTTTACTAAGACCATAGGCTAGATCATCCATCATCAGATTCAATGCCGGAACCAGCTTTTTGTAGTTCAGCAATGGCTCGCCCATGCCCATCATAACCACGTTGGTTATGCGTCTGTGGGCGGTCGCCGGGTCCTGTGCCAGCAGGTTGGTCGCCAGCCAGACCTGGCCGATGATTTCAGCAACAGTGAGGTTTCGATTGAATCCCTGCCTGCCGGTTGAGCAGAAGGAGCAATCCAGTGCACAGCCAACCTGCGACGATACACACAGGGTGCCGCGTTCGGCCTCGGGAATAAAAACGGTTTCAATACTGTTCCCATCAAACAGCTCGAACAGCCATTTCGCTGTGCCATCCTTGCTGAGCTGGGATTGGGCGACAGTGGGTAGGACGGTTGTCGCAAGGGTACGGAGTTTCTGCCTGGTTGACTTGGATACATCGGTCATGGCATCGATATCGCGCACATTGTGCTGATAAAGCCACTTGAGAATCTGCCTGGCACGAAATGGCTTCTCGCCCTGCTCCACCATGAACGTGGTGAACGCATCGCGATCCAGATCGAACAGATTGATAGGGTCCTGAATTGTCATCTGAGTCATTCAGCGGCATTTAATAAAGTGGGCTGGAACAGATGTGCTACTAAAAAGAGGGGGCAGTTCAATATTGCACACTGTTCCGGCCTTCTACGACGCAAAGCATCGTTACGTGTCGATGCAGTCGGCCGTTACGTCGCGTACTGCCTTATCGAGTTCTGGCACAAACGCCATCGTCGCCGAAAAAGAAGGCGATTTCCACAGCAGCAGTGTCAGTGGCATCAGAGCCATGAACAGCGTTTTCATCGATGGACGAGGCAAAACGCTTGCGGATGGTGCCTTCAGCCGCTTCTGCAGGGTTGGTAGCACCCATGACGTCGCGATGCGCCAATACCGCATTTTCGCCTTCCAGAACCTGGACAATGACAGGGCCGGAGCTCATGAAACTAACCAGATCGTTGTAGAAAGGACGCTCTTTATGAACCGCATAGAATTCGCCAGCCTGCTCTTTTGACAGGTGCATCATGCGAGCAGCGACGATATTCAAACCTGCTTTTTCGAATGTAGAGTAGATCTCGCCGATAACATTCTTGGCAACGGCATCTGGCTTGATGATGGAAAGGGTACGTTCAACGGCCATTAGGCACTCCTGAAGGATGTAAATTGAAAAATAGTCAACCCACCATTGTAACCGATTCGGCTAGAGGCGTGCACCGCAGAAATGTAAAGGTCGGCGCTTTTCCAATCTAAATAACCGAATAAAACTAGGCGTCAGCGCTCAGTTTGATGGTTTTCATGGTCAACGGTAGCTGCGACGAGGTATCGAAGGACGCACCTGCCTCCGCACCAGCCCTGGCGATATCCTTTGCGCTCTTGTATTTGTCATAGACAGCATGCATCGCTCCCAGCGCGTAACATGCGCCCGATCCTACTGCCCAGAAACGGGTGTACTCATAGACTTCCCGCAACGAGAACAGCGCGAATATACCGTTGCTGTTCACGAAGACGGCATCAATCTGACTTGTCTCGTAAGGATCCTCTTCGGCGTCCTTGGAATTTAGAAAGTATCGCTCCTTAAGCACCGGATGTAGCCTGATCAGTGTATCGAAGGTAGTGTCACGTGTCGAAAAGTCAGCATCAACATCCTTGTCAGTAAACGCGCGCTCGGCAACCAGGGTATGCGCGGCGCTACCAACGATACCCATATGCGTTTTTCCGAAGGTCTGGATCTTGGAATGATGGCGGTCCAGCGTGCTATCCAGACGCGTCTCCCCGAATGTTGTCAGAGTATCTGCAGCAATGCAGGCAGTACGGCCTTTGCGGGCAACGACTATCGTGGACAAGATTCAACGCTCCAGTATCAGTAGCCCCAGAGTCTGACAGACTCGGGCCTCATCAGTCACTGTTAGGCAGTAATGACAATTGATTGGCGACGGCCTCGGGATCGGGTGATCGCTCAAGCGTTTCGATGGCCTCCCGAAAGGCTGCCGCATCTTCGAACTGACGGTATACAGAGGCAAACCGGATATAGGCGACCTCATCGAGCAGCTTCAGCTCTTCCATCACCCACTCGCCAATCCTTCGAGCGTCAATTTCGCGCTCGCCTGCAACTAGACATTGATGTTTGACTCGGGCAACTGCTGCATCAATGAGTTCAACACTAACCGGACGTTTTTCCAGTGATTTCTGGAATCCGGCCTGTAGCTTGGCATCGGAAAAGGGTTCGCGATTTCCACGCGACTTGACGATCCGCGGCAAGTTGAGCTCGGCGGTCTCGTAAGTGGTAAACCGCTCTTCGCACTCCGTACACTCACGCCGCCGACGCACCTGGTCTGAATCACCTACCAATCGTGAATCAACAACACGTGTATCGATAGCGCCACAAAATGGGCACCGCATGAGTGCATTCTCCCAGCTTCAGTACGGTCAGAGGCTGCCGCTTGCGGCATATCTTAACCCGAACAGGCTTGAATTCGCCGTTTGACTCCACTGAACGGGATCTCTCCGATTTTTCCGAACAATCGCGCCCGACTGACCCTCTGGCTACCTATGGTTTTGCCGATTTCATCACTGTATCGGGTTATCATAGGTGCCCGCGAGTTGTGCGAGAGGCGTGTGTGAGTCGCACCCCTTCTTGCTCACGACCAGTATTTCAGAGGGAATCGAACCGTCAGATAACGAGTTTTTCTTGCGTTTGCGACACACGACCGTGAAGGTGAGCACAGACATCATCGATAACCCTCTATCGACTGCGTGGTCCACGGCCACACTTGTACTACCAACCTTATAAGGATGCATCCATCATGACCCAGCCAAAGCGCATAGCCATCACAGGCGCAGCCGGACAAATCTGTTACTCCATGCTGTTCCGCATAGCCGCCGGCGACATCTATGGCCCTGACCAACCTGTGAGCCTGCACCTGCTCGAAATCACGCCAGCCCTGGGCCTGCTGGAAGCTGTCAAGATGGAACTGGACGATTGTGCCTTCCCACTTCTTAACGACGTCATTGTGACCGATGACCCCAAGGTTGCCTTGACCAATGTTGATGCTGCCTTGTTCATTGGTGCCAAGCCGCGTGGTCCCGGGATGGAACGAAGCGATTTGATCACCGACAACGGCAAGATTTTCAGTGCGCTGGGCGCTGTCCTCAACGAAGTGGGTTCAAAGGATTGCAAAGTGTGTGTGGTCGGCAACCCTGCCAACACCAATGCCTACATCCTCAAGGCTAACGCACCGAACATCGATCCGCGGAACATCACGGCGCTCACCCGCCTTGACCACAACCGGGCCTTGTCGCAACTGGCGAGTAAAACGGGCTCGAAAGTCTCGGATATCAATCGCATGGTTATCTGGGGCAATCACTCCACCACACAGGTTCCGGATATCTCCTACGCATCCATTGCCGGCAAAGCTGCCAATGACATGGTAGATAACGCCTGGGCACATGATGAATTCATTCCCACCGTGGCCAAACGTGGTGCAGCGGTTATTAATGCCCGTGGCAGCTCTAGCGCTGCATCAGCCGCTAATGGCGTCATTGATCATATGGCGACATGGATGCAGGGAACACCTTCTGGTGACTGGACAAGCATGGCTGTTCCCAGCGATGGCAGTTACGGTATCGACGAGGGGCTCATCTACTCATTCCCGGTTGAGTGCAAAGACGGTGACTACACCATCATTAGCGATCTTGATGTGCAGGATGTAATCAAGGAGAAGATGCTGGCCAGTCAGGCAGAACTGCGCGAAGAGCTGGAAACGGTAGCCGATTTGCTTCCAGGCTAGCAAACACTGACGCCGGATAAGGCGCGGCAGATCAATCGCTGCTGCGCCTATCCAACGATCTGACAGCCCGCTACCTCATGGTACGAACCAGACGGTAGCTGAACAACAGCATCAGTATGCCAAGATAGACAAAGGGTTCTATCAAATCCCCTTTAGCCAGCCAGACATAATGCACCACGGCCGCGGTACCTGCGATATACACAGCACGGTGTAGTAGCGACCAGCGTTTTCCCAGTCGCCTGACCATACCGCGTGTGGAGGTAAGGGCCAATGGCAGAAGCAGCAAAAACGCTGTGGTACCTGCCAGCACGTAAGGACGCTCAGCCAGGTCTTCCCAGATCAATCCGATATCCAGCTGTTGATCCAGTACTGCATAGATCAGGACATGCAGTAACGCATAAAAGAACGCAAACAGCCCCAGCATTCGACGGAATCTCAATGGCCAGGTCTGTTTCAGCACGTAGCGCAAGGGCGTGACGGCCAGACTGATCATCAACATTCGGATAGCCAGCGTACCGGTCTGGTCGGTGAGCGAGTCAATCGGATTGGGGCCCAACTGCCCAGTCAATAACGCGTGCACCAGATAGATGAACGGCGTAAGCGCCGCCAGAAATACCACAGGCTTTGCCAGCAATTTCCAGGGCAGCACCCGCTTTTTGGTTATGACATCGGCTTGCGAGGAAGCCATGACCACAATCGACCTAGTGGAATTTTTGAAGATCCATCCCTTCGTACAAGCTGGCTACCTCCTCAGCGTAGCCATTCATGAACTTGGTTTCAGTCTTGCCGGCAAACAGCGCTGCAAATCCACTGGTATCACCCGACAGACGACGCTCCTTGGATTGGGACCAGCGAGGATGACTGCGATCCGGATTCACATTGCTGTAGAACCCGTATTCACTGGGCGCTGACAGGTTCCAGCTGGTGGCTGGCATTTCCTCGACAAAGCTTATACGCACCACAGACTTGATGCTTTTGTAGCCATATTTCCAGGGAACGACCAGCCGTATCGGAGCACCATTCTGATTAGGCATCACTTTCCCATACAATCCTGTGGCAAGCAGAGTAAGCGGGTGCATGGCTTCGTCCATACGCAGACCCTCCCTGTATGGCCAGTCCAGAACGTTACGTCGAATACCGGGCAGATCATCCTGAACGACCGTCTCGAACGCCACGTATTTTGCCCTTGAATTAGGCTCTACCCGCTTGATGAGGTCTGCCAGAGAGAATCCATTCCACGGAATAACCATAGACCAGGCCTCCACACAGCGCATTCGATAGATTCGCTCCTCTATCGCATGTGGCTTGAGAATATCTTCAAGCGTGTAGACACCGGGCTTCTCGCATTCACCATCGATAGTAATGCTCCAGGGTTCCGTCTTGAGGCGATCAGCGTAGCGCTCGGGATCACCTTTATCAGTGCCCAGCTCATAAAAATTGTTATAAGTGGTTACCGTTTTGAACGAGCTCAGCTCTTCATCGGTGCTGAGGTCACTCTTGATGATCGGACCCGGCAGATCTTCGGCTGCAATAGCAGCAGAGGGGGCTGCGATAAGCCCACCAATCCCTGCGGCCACAGGCACCTGCAGAAGTTGCCGGCGTTTTTTGAACACGTCGTGAGGAGTAATCTCGCTGCTGCGAATACCTGCAAGCTTCATCCAGTCTGTCATTCGGGTACATTCTCCAGGGTTGTACTGTTTAACGATCTTTGGCGATTGCCGGGTCAGTCTTTAACGGTTACGCTTACGCTTTGCCCACATGTCAGTGATGCAGTCAATAAATTGGGTATCGCTCTATAATATTGAAGCTAAAACAGGTTACATGAATGAACGATAGGTGGTTTCTGCGTCTAATATTCGTTATGACTTCGTTCAACTCAAACGGTTCCATTCTTCGCGCTCTACAAGAGCCGCCCTTTGGCCCGATTCCTGAATTACAAGCCCACCGGTCGATGATGGCCAGACCCCCAAATTCAAGGTGAGTGCTACTCTTCGTGGAAGTATTACACGGTAATCAAACCGGCTCAAAACACTCTAGACGGCGCTCGGATCAATTCGCGCTTGCCGAGAATCGTTTACTCGACTGGGCAATACACGATTCGGACATTTCTCTGATGCCCCATTCGCCGCTGGCTCTGGCTGGTGTCCTGTCGCAAAAGGGCGGCTATCTTGACCTGGTTCCACAACCTGATGAGTCAGATGCCGTCCGCTCTACTTCTGGAAATAACCCGATCAATGAGCCTGATGCCACACCCGGGCGTGAAAACAAACGCTCCACACGACAAAGAATCAATCTTCTAACCAGACACTCGGAAGCCGACCTGCTGCTGTTGTGCAAGAAAATTTTGGTCGAAAACGCACTAGTCAAACACAAGGGCGATCGGCAGCTCTATCTGGCGGCCGGTTTTATCAGCTGGCCGCAGGCAAACAGCCAGGCCGATCGGCAGCGCGCACCCCTGCTGCTCTATCCAGCCTTGTTGGTCAGAATCCCCGATGAGCAAAGGTACGAGATTCGTCTGGCAGGTGATACCCCAGAATACAACGTCACGCTCGCCCAACAGATCAAGCAGCATCACGGCTGCAGCTTGCCAGCGTTCGATGAAGACATGCCGCTGGTCGATCTGTTTGCCCAGATGGCGGAATCGCTGCAAGGCTCATCCCAGCTGGAACTTGAATTTGACATCGCCCTGGGCAGCGCAGCATTCATCAATACGGGACTCGATTCTGATGACGTTCGCCTGCCCGATGTTCCGGCGTTGTTCGATGTAGCGCTTGCGATGAGCATCACCGGCAACAAAAGCCTTGAACATCTCACCGCTTTGCTGCAGCTCATCCCAGACTTCAGTCTGCCAGACGCCATTGACGGGCACGATGAGCAATCAACCGAAAAATCATCAACTAAAGGGGCCGCGCGATTACGACGCTATTCCGCAAAGCTTGCAGCTGAAGGTCTGGACCATGTTGAGTTCAGGCAATTGCCGTCTCTGCCATCGTTAATGGCGCGATGGACTGACCTGATGACAGGTGCCATGTCGACACAGACTATCGCTGAAGTGCTTGGTACAAAAGAACTGTCGGCTCGCGAGCTTATCAAGCTTGCCAGTATTATCGAACTAATCGACAAAGCGCCTGATAGCGTTGAACAGTGGGCTCATGGTGATCTGTGCTTTGCAAACAGCACCGTTTTGCTGCGTCGCGCACAGCATCAAGCCAAGCTGATAGAGGATGAGCTGCAAGCTTTGCAGGAGCATTTTCGTCTGGATAAGGTTCCAGCCAAATCTCAATTGCTAAGCCTGATGAATGAACTGGGCGGCAACGTTGAAACAGAACCAGACCTTGTTGATGCCGACTACTTCAACGCACGTCGGCAATTCATGGAGTTCAGTACAAAAAAAGCTGCCAACCTGACAGCAGAACATCGACGCTCGCTCTCACAATTGGCGAAGGTTCTGCGCTTTCGTGAATTGTTTGTCAATAATGTGGAATATCGAGCAGCGCTGGGCAAAGGCTACAAAGGCTTGCGCACCGATTGGCCGATGCTGGTCCAGAGCAGTGACTATGCACGCGAGCTGACGGAGGTGATCGGGTCTGAGAGCCTGGCCGCTTCTATTATCAACAACTGGGCTGCGTTTCGCGAAAATTTTTCACAAGAACTGGAAACCCTACAGCAAGCAGCAGAAGCTACGCGACGTCTTTTGGGTATTGTCGGTAAGCGATGGCAGACTCAGCCTGTTTCTGCCTTGTCCACCCATGCAGCGCTGATTGCCGGACGCCTGCAGGAATGGAGACAAGAATACGGCTCCGTAGAGAGCCATGCAGACAAGACCGCGGCCATGGTTCTGTCAAGTTTTTCCGGCCAAACCATGGACCATGTGCTGGTTGAGTCTCAGGTTGATGAGGCGCAAAGCCGTATCCGGCAACAACTGGCCGATGGAAAAATCAACATCGAGCAGATCACCCATACGCTAGGTTGGTTGTCGGAGGCGATTGCGACAGCCTCAGAGAACAATCTGGATATCGAGTCGATTGTCGAGCACCTGCAGATAGCGTAGTTTTGAAACTCTGTGCAATGCTGGCTGTGACACGACATGGTTCAGCTTCTATGGACTAATTGTTCTACTGCTGCAGTTTTTCTTCATCCTTGGCAAAACGGGTTGGATGGCCGAGTAGTTGCGCACGCCCATCGTTAACAATTGCACTGCAACTCACTGCACATCAAAACTGAATGGCGGACATTATTTAGAAGAGGTTGGCTAACGCAGGGGACTTTTTCGGACAGCTTGCCACTACATATGAATACCGGATTCGCACTGCGTAGTACAATCTACAAAGCAATCGTGCTAAGCCGCGCGATTTGCAGGAGTCCAGATCATGCACAAAGAAAAAGCGATAAAAAACGCCTGAAGATGAGGCTATCGAACTTTTGAAAATCGAAACCGATTCTGGTAGTCAGCGCTGACGAAACGCTACGTAGTAGGCACAATATAGTCTGGCCGTATACCACTTCTGGCAATAGCCGCTTCAACATCAAGATTGCGCAACAGGCCATGCCCGGTAACCAGCACAGTCTTCCAACCTGCCTGTGCGCCGCCCAGAATATCGGTGTGCAAGGTATCGCCCACCATTGCAATTCTGCCGGGATCAATGCCCCCCAGTGTTTCACGAACAATGGCAAAAGCGTTGTCAAAGGGCTTGCCAAAAAATTGAGGTGTAGCCAGACCTTCATCCTGAAGCGCATGGGCATACATGCCAGGCTCTCGGGATAACTCACCCACCTGTGGAGCAACCAGATCAGGATTACCGACCAGCACGGGCCTGGGGTTATCTGCCAGGGATTTTGCCATTAGGGAATGACGATGTGCGTTCCAGATCCGCGTGCCCAGCAGGACAAAACCATCGCAGCTTGCGTAGACCGACTCATCGTCACCCAGCACCACGCCATCATCAACCAATGAGGGCAGCTCTGATTCTTCTACAGCAACAAAGCCCCAGCGCATTTTTTTGTGCTTACGTAATTCCCGTGCCAGCGCATCTCGACTGGAGACGACTTCGGACGCCTCAAATTGCATGCCCCATGCCTGGTACTTGGCCATGGTACGTGTGGAGGGTAAGGTTGCACCGTTGGTCAGCACTCGAACCTGCTTGCCACTGGCACGCAAACCTCTGACTCTTTCCACCGCGCCTGGTACTGTTGACTCGCCAATATTCAACACACCGAATCCATCCAGCACGAAGCAGTCGATATCATCGACAAGCTCACCCAGATGCGCACGGTTAATGGTATTTGCCGGAAAGTTTGCACCGGGCAGCCGCGGCTGGATAGTTTCGTAACGCTCAACTGCCATGGCGGTAGTGGGAGCCGTTCCTTCAAGAAGATTCATGATACCCATACTCTCGCGTTTTCAAACATTCTTAACCAGGGGCCTCGTTCGCCCCACTCTGGTGGCGTCCAGGAATTGCTGACAGTTCGGTAAACACGCTCAGGGTGGGGCATCATGATGGTTACCCTGCCATCGTTACTGCATAGGCCTGTGATCCCGTAGGGCGAGCCATTGGGATTCAGAGGATAGTGTTCTGTCATGGTGCCATGGTTATCGACAAAGCCGAGGGACACCGGTGCAGCCTTGGCTTCTTCAGCTGAGTTGAATACGGCCAGACCTTCTCCGTGAGCCACCGCGACTGGAAGACGTGAACCCACCATATCCTTGAACAGGATAGAGGCTGAGTCGTATACCTCTACCGTTGCAACACGCGCTTCGTATTGCTCGGATACATTCTTGACGAAGCGTGGCCAGTTATCCGCACCCGGTATGAGCCCTGAAAGCCGTGAGAGCATCTGACAGCCATTGCAAACACCCAGGGAGAAACTATCCTCGCGTTCGAAATAACGCTGGAACATATCGGCGAGTTTGTCATTGAACAGAATGGAATTTGCCCACCCTCCTCCTGCACCGAGCACGTCGCCAAAAGAGAAGCCTCCGCAGGCAGCCAGACCTTTGAAGCTCGCCAGATTCAGACGTCCTTCTGCAAGGTCGCTCATGTGAACATCAACGGCGTCAAAACCTACAGCATTGAATGCAGCTGCCATTTCAAGATGACCGTTTACACCCTGCTCTCTGAATATTGCGATCGCAGGCCGGGTGCCCGCAATGGTCGGGGCCGCTTCAAGTATCGATGTTGATGGGTCGAAGGTAAGCAGCGGAGATATACCGGGATCATCCGCTTTACTGATCTGCAACAACTCCTGGTCCGCAGCCAGGGGGTTGTCGCGGCGACGCTGCATCTGGTAGCTAGTCTGCCACCACTGTGCACGTAGTTGGGCGACCGCTTCGTTGAACAGCAGGTGAGCGCCCTGCCAAATTTCCAGGTCAGGCTTATCACTTATTGCACCGATGGGATGGACAACGTCACTTAGACCGAAGGCATCCATGATGGCCAGGATTTGCGCGTATTGAGAATCCCTGACTTGCAGCACACCACCCAACTCTTCGTTGAAAAGCGTCGCTATTTCATCAGGTGGCAAACTGTTCAGGTTGATTTTCAACCCGCAGTTGCTGGCGAACGCCATTTCCGCCAATGTTACGAAAAGTCCGCCGTCCGAGCGATCGTGCCAGGCCAATACAAGATCATGCTTAATGAGATGCTGCAGGGCGTTGAACATCCCTTTGAGCAAGGCTGGATCATCGACATCCGGTGTGGCCTTACCTAATTTTTCATGCACCTGAGCGAGTGCCGATCCGCCGATGCGATTCTGCCCCGCTCCCAGATCAATCAACAACAATTGCGTTTCGCCGCAGTCTGTACGCAGTTGTGGTGTGAGCGTTTTGCGCACATCGTTGACAGCTGAAAATGCAGTCACGATGAGTGATAGCGGTGCAGTGACACTCTGGGATTTTCCGTTATCGTCCCACAAGGTTTTCATTGACAGAGAATCCTTGCCCACAGGAATGGCAATTCCCAATGCAGGGGCGAGCTCCAGACCAACCGCTTCCACGGCATCAAACAGTGCAGCATCTTCACCGGGGTGTCCGCAGGCGGCCATCCAGTTAGCTGATAACTTGATGTTTGATACATCACCGATATCGGCAGCTACGATATTAGTGAGTGATTCTGCTAAAGCCATACGGGCAGAGGCCGCCGGGTTTAGAACAGCAAGCGGTGTTCGTTCACCCATTGCCATAGCTTCACCTGCGTAGCCTTCGTAGTCGGCAATAGTGACGGCCACGTCAGCTACCGGCATCTGCCATGGACCAACCAGTTGATCTCGGGCTACCTGGCCCGTGATGCTACGATCACCAATGGTAATGAGGAAGTTTTTGGCGGCAACAGATGGAAGATCCAGAACACGCTTTACCGCATCATCGATAACGATACCAGCGCTGGTAAAATCATCGCTGGCTTGTTGCCGATGGCTGGCATCGATGGACAGCTTGGGAGGCTTGCCAAGTAGTACATCCAGCGGCATGTTCACAGGATAGTTATCAAACACCGAATCGGACACTTGCAGCATCTGCTCTTCGGTGGCTGTACCCACGACAGCGTATAAACAACGCTCACGCTTACACATGGCTTCGAAGGTTGCCAGCCTGTGGGCATCCACGGCCATGACATAACGCTCTTGTGATTCATTACTCCAGATACCCATCGGCGACATGCCCGGTTCATCATTAAGAATCTTGCGTAATTCGAATTGGCCGCCACGCCCCGCATCGTTGATAAGCTCGGGCAAGGCATTGGACAAACCGCCGGCACCGACATCGTGTATCGACAGGATAGGACTGTTCTCGCCCATGGCAACACAGCGATCAATCACTTCCTGACAACGGCGCTGCATTTCCGGGTTGCCTCGCTGTACAGACGCAAAATCCAGTTCGCTATCACCCTGTCCACTGGCAACAGATGAGGCGGCACCGCCACCCAGGCCAATCAACATGGAGGGCCCGCCAATGACGACAATGGCCGTGCCAACCGGTACCGGTAATTTATCGATGTTGCCGGGGCGAATATTGCCCATGCCGCCCGCAATCATGATGGGTTTGTGGTAACCACGTATTTCGCTTGCACCGTCACTGTAGGTTACTTCCTGACAGTAGGTACGGAAGTAACCACCCAGGTTGGGGCGACCAAACTCATTATTGAAAGCCGCTGCACCAATCGGCCCTTCAAGCATGATCTGATAAGCGGATGCGAGGCGATCAGGTTTATCCGTGAAGCTCTCCCAGGGCTGTGTGTGATCTGGAATGCCAAGGTTGGACACGGTAAAACCGCATAAACCGGCTTTGGGTTTGGAGCCGTTTCCTACTGCGCCTTCATCACGAATTTCGCCACCCGAGCCGGTTGCAGCTCCCGGAAAAGGGGAAATGGCGGTGGGATGATTATGCGTCTCGACCTTTATCTGGATATGGGTAGGCTCATGTTCGCTAACGTAATGCCCGTCAGGGCCGATCATCCAGCGGTGCGCTTCAGAGCCTTCAATGACGGCAGCGTTGTCGTGGTAAGCCGATAGCACGCCATCCGGAGAACACTGGTGTGTGTTACGGATCATGCCGAACAGGGAGTGCTCCTGCTGTGTGCCGTCGAGTGTCCATGAGGCGTTGAAAATCTTGTGTCGACAATGCTCGGAGTTGGCCTGGGCGAACATCATGAGCTCGGCATCACTGGGGTCTCTCTGCAAGCGTGAGAAACTCTCTTCCAGGTATTCGAGTTCATCAGCCGAGAGCGCCAGACCCATCGACAGATTGTGTGCCTGAAGAGCCTCGATGCCATCATCCAGCAGATTGACGGTAACCAGAGGTGCGGGCTCAGCTTTGGTGAACAGTAAGTTGAGCTGCTCTGGCAACTCAATGGTGGTCTCTGTCATCCGGTCATGCAGGATGGCGGCTATTTGCCGCCTTTTTGACTCTGTCAGGACGTCCGGTTCGACCAGATCTATCTGGAAACAGATGCCTCGTTCAATACGCTCAACAGTGTCCATGTCACAGCGTCTGGCGATATCGGTGGCCTTGGATGACCACGCGGAACGAGTGCCCAGCCGCGGGACGACATTAATGGATAGACAATTAACTTTCGGCTCAAACGGCCTGGTGGCGTCCAGCAACGAAAGCAGCCTGGGCGTTGCGACATCAGCATCCTGCTGTACGAAATACAGCCAGGTGGCGTTGATAGCGTTTGCTATGCGCTCTATGCCATTGATTTCATGGAGTAATCGCTTCAGGCGAAAATCCGACAGAGCCTGAGAACCGGTAAGGCAGATCATCCGGTAGTTTTCCGAGGGTTGCAGCCAGTATGGCCCGTAAGGGGCGCTATGATACTGGAGGTTGGGCCCCGTGTTGGCGTGTGACACAAACAGCGCCTGTGCCATTGAAATACAGACTGATTACCCGCATACTTGTGAGGTGGTAAGTATCGACCAACGGGGCTGACATGGTTTCGACGGGAGTTGCGAACCCGGAGGTGCATGCCGAGGATTCAGATTACCTCGTAAATCCAGCTGAAAAACTTATAGTTGCCAACGACGACAACTACGCAATGGCCGCATAATTAGACCTTAGGGTTTAGTTATTCGTACTGCCCCGTTCCGGATCTGCCTGTGGGTTTGGGCGGGGGCAATAGACACAGGATCGCGTGAAGGGTCGCCCTTACACTGGATCGCTAAACCAATAATGGGCTCGCTGCTCTGTATGGTGCCC
>JBGCEH010000042.1:0-55738 GCA_045106195.1 Granulosicoccus sp. | reverse complement strand
ATCGGAATTCCTCGCCAATATGTCGCATGAACTGCGCACCCCTCTGAACAGTTTGATGGTGTTGTCGGATGGTCTACGCAAAAATATTGACAAAAACTTTACCGACAAACAAATCGAGAAGATGTCCACCATCCACGACTCTGGTATCGAGTTGCTGGAGCTGATCAATGAGATTCTTGATCTGGCAAAGATCGAAGCTGGAAAAATGTCGATTCAGATCGGTGATATATTTCTTCAACGCGTTCAGAACTGGGCGATACGGGGCTTTCAACAAATGGCGGAGATTAAGGGCATCGCCTTTAACACATCGCTGGATACCCACCTGCCAAAAACCATTCAAACCGATGAAAAGCGCGTGCAGCAAGTGATTAAAAACTTCCTTTCCAACGCGATCAAGTTTACCGAACAGGGACACGTCAATTTTTCAATCTATAAGGCGCAAACCGGCTGGAGTGAGCACATCACCACGCTCAACGAAGCCACGACCGTGGTGGCCTTTAGCGTCGAGGACAGCGGCATCGGCATTCCTGCCGACAAGCACCTGGTTGTTTTTGAAGCTTTCCAGCAAGCTGACGGCGGCACCAGCCGCAAGTATGGCGGCACGGGACTAGGCCTTTCGATCAGCCGCGAGATTGCCCAGATGCTGGCCGGCGAAATCGTGATGCACAGCGAGGCTGGTAAAGGCAGTACGTTTACCCTGTTTATTCCGCAAACCTATCCCGACGATCCTATCGACGGCGAAGCTGTGTTGGTGCCCGGTGATGATCCGGTGACTCCACAGCTGACCCTTGCCGACAACGACCAACGCGCAACATCGGTCCACCAACCCGTCTCCATCGATCGCGGCCGTTCGCCACTGATCACCACCGCCGTACCCGGCGGTTTGATCAGTCAGGTTGAAGACGATCGCATCGATATCAAAGCCGGAGACCGAACTGTGGTAATCGTCGAGGACGACGTCAGCTTTGCCAAAATCCTGCTGGACAATGCGCGCGAAAGTGGTTTTAAAGGCGTAGTTGCCACCAGTGGGGATGCGGGCCTGTTATGCGCGCGGGAATACAAACCCGACGCAATAGTACTCGATATCAAACTGCCGGTAATGAATGGCTGGACGGTGCTCGATCGCATCAAGCACGACCCGACTACCCGGCATATTCCGGTACATATTGTCTCTGTTGACGACGTTCGTCAGCGCAGTTTGAAGCAAGGTGCCATTTCCTGTCTGCAAAAACCGCTCAACGACGATAACCTGAAAGCAATCTTCACCCAGATCGATAGTTTTCAAAAACAGAAGCACAAGCAGTTGCTGGTGGTCGAAGATAACGAAAAACAGCGTAAGGCAATCATCGACCTGATTGGCAACGGCGATGTGCACGTGACAGCCGTCGCCAGTGCCGCCGAGGCCAGGAAAGCACTGAAAGAACGCACCTTCCACTGCATGGTGCTGGACCTGATGCTGCCCGATGAAGGCGGCCTTTCACTGATCGAGTCGATTAAAAAGGATCCGAAGTTGATCAACCTGCCGATTATTATTTACACCGGCAAAGATCTTTCCGAAGAAGAGGAAACGCGACTGAACTCGGTGGCGGAGACAATTATTGTCAAAAACGTCAAATCACCCGAACGTCTGCTTAACGAGACCGCGTTATTTCTGCATCGTGTCGAGTCGAAACTGCCTGAATCAAAGCGACAGATGTTACAGCAGGTGCATGAAAACGATCCGCAACTGTGGGGCCGCACCATCCTCATTGTTGATGATGACGTGCGTAATATTTTCACCCTCACGTCCGTCTTCGAAGCCCATGAGGCAGTTACGCTTTACGCCGAAAGTGGTAAACAAGCGCTGGAAAAACTGAATCAGCACAAGGAAATCGAAATCGTGTTGATGGACATCATGATGCCGGAGATGGACGGTTACGAAACTATGCGTCGCATTCGCAATATCGAGCGCTTCAAATCGCTGCCGATTATTGCGGTCACTGCCAAGGCGATGATGGAAGACCGTCAGAAATGTCTGGATGCGGGGGCGTCGGATTACATCGTTAAACCTGTGGATACTGAGCAGCTACTGTCATTGGTGCGCGTATGGTTATACAAAGAGCGAAAATAGGGATTGTTGCCTTTGGACATATTAATTGAAGGTCAGGTGATGGAAATCCCCCCGTCCTCAGAACCGGCGAAAAAAGATCGCGCGGTTTCGCTGGAAGAGATTGAGCTGGATGTTCTCTGCGAAGCCATCTACCGATACTATGGTTTTGATTTCCGGGAATATGCGCGCTCGTCGCTGCGGCGTCGCGTGAGAAATCTGCTCGAACTTGAAAAGCTGCCCTCGGTCAGTGCACTGCAGGATCGCATACTCCACGATAAGCAGATTATGGAGCGCTTTCTACTGAATCTGTCGATAAACGTCACTTCCATGTTTCGCGACCCCGGTATGTACCTCTCACTACGCCGGAATGTGGTGCCGATGCTACAAACCTATCCTTCCGTGCGTGTGTGGCATGCGGGCTGCTCATCGGGAGAGGAAGCCTACTCGATGAGCATTCTTCTCGAAGAGGAAGGTTTGAAAAAGCAATGCAAAATCTACGCAACCGATTTTAATGAGGCGATTATAAAAAAAGCACAAAGCGGTGTGATTCCTTTAAGTGTGATGCGGGAGTACACTGGAAACTATCAACGCGCAGGAGGCAAAAAATCCTTTTCGGATTACTACACCGCGAAATACGATAACGCGATCATCTCACCGGCATTGCGCACCCCGATTATTTTTTCCCGTCACAATCTGGCGATCGATGGCTCATTCAATGAATTTAACCTGATTGTATGCCGTAATGTGATGATTTATTTCAACGACGATTTGCGTATTCGCGTGTTGCAGTTGTTGCACAACAGCCTGTGCCGATTCGGTATACTGGTGTTGGGCAATAAAGAGAGCCTCCGCTTCACCCCTTTGGAAAAACACTACAAAGAACTGGATGGCCCCAATCGCATTTATCAGCGGATTGATTAATGTCGGGTAAATTTATCGCTATTGGCACCAGTCTCGGTGGTGTTAAAGCCCTCAGTACTCTCTTTGCCGGGTTACCTGCTGATTTTTCAGTGCCCATCGCGGTTGTGATACACCGCGCGCCGATAGAATACGACTATCTGATCGAATCGCTGCAAAAATCCACCGTGCTCAACATAGAGGAAGCATCCGATAAGTTACCCATCACCGCCGGACGTATAGTGGTTGCTCCGGCAGATTATCACTTACTGGTGAATGAACAACAGTACGCCCTCTCCCTTGATGCGCCAGTTGAATATGCACGCCCGTCAATCAATGTGCTTTTTGAATCGGTCGCTGAACAATACGGTACGTCTGCGCTGGGTGTTTTGCTCACAGGTGGCGGTAATGATGGTGTTCAAGGGATGCAGCGAATTAAGCGGTGTAACGGTACAGTGCTAATCGAGTCACCTGATACCGCACAAGATCCGACGCTTCCGCAGGCGGCAATAAATGCCGGGGTTGCGAGCACTGGGTATAGGCTTGATCAAATCATAGGGAAATTAACTCAGCACTGTTAGAGTAGCGAGTACCGGTGATTTTATCATCAACTCCATCACCGGCTTTAGGATGTAAGTACGATACGCCCTGGGATCACAGGTTTGCATCTTTTCATGATGGGGCACACGATATTTAAGCGACCGTTAACACTCGACAGGCGAGCTGTCAATGAAGAGATAAAGGAATGAAAGCAATAGTTTGTCATAAGTTTGCACCAGTTTCAGAACTGGCTTTACAGGATGTGCCAGAGCCTGAAGCGAAAAAAGGTGAAGTGGTGATTAATGTGGCTGCCGCGGGTGTCAATTTTCCCGACAGTCTGCTGGTTCAGGGTCTGTATCAAATGAAGCCAGAATTTCCTTTTGTTCCAGGTAGTGAGGTTGCTGGCACAATCTCGAGTATTGGTGAAGGTGTTACTAATCTGAAGCCAGGGCAAAAAGTCATTGGCATTTGTATGCTAGGAGGCTACGCAGATAAAGTGGCTTTACCGTGTTCTCATGTTATTCCTTTGCCAGATGGTATTCCCTTAGATGAAGCTGCCGCATTAGTCACGGCACATGCTACTGCACACCATGGGCTGAAGCAACGAGCGAATCTATCAAGCGGTGATACGCTGCTGGTAACAGGGGCTGCTGGTGGCACGGGTCTGGCAGCGGTTCAAATTGGAAAGCTCATGGGGGCAAAGGTCATTGCTGTTTGTTCTACTGATGAGAAATGTGAAGTGGCGAAAAATAATGGGGCAGATATTTGTATTAACCATTCAAATGAAGATCTCAAAGCCACAATAAAAAATCACACCGATGGCAAAGGCGTGGACGTCGTGTATGAATGTGTGGGTGGAGAGTTATTTACTATCTGCTCACGCAGTATGGCGTGGAATGGCCGCCTGTTGATCATTGGCTTCGCTAGTGGCGAAATACCCAAATTCCCGGTTAACCTTGCATTAGTCAAAGGCTATTCCGTGGTTGGCGTATTTTGGGGATCATTCACCCGGTATCAACCGAAGGACTTCATGGCTAATATGCAAGAGATGCTGACTTGGTATGTGCAAGGAAAGATAAAAGTCATCGTGGACGAAAAATTTGCCTTGGCTGATGCTGTGAAAGCAATTACGAAAGTCACCGATAGAAAAGTTAAAGGCAAAGTGGTTATTGTTCCCTGATAGAGCATCATTGAGACTAAAAATGAAGCTAACCAAGAAAACGGTCATTGTCACGGGCGCCGCACAAGGTATCGGTGCAGCTATAGCAACGCGTTTTGCCGCGGAAGGGGCAAACGTTGTTGTAGCTGATATAAATTTGTCGGCCGCCGAGAAGGTTGCAGCGGCTTTTGGTGGCGTTGCAGTGGCATGTGACGTAACTATCGAGGCCGATGTCCAGGCCTTGGTGACATCAGCAGAAACACATTTTGGTGCTGTTGATTTGTTTTGCTCCAATGCAGGTGTGTGCTTTGAAGAGCCTTCGCATTCTGCGTCTGCCAGCAACGACGCCTGGAACCGATCCTGGGATATTCATGTAATGGCACATGTTTATGCCGCGAGGGCTGTATTACCCGGCATGATTGAACGTGGTGACGGTTATCTCTTGCAGATGTCATCTGCTGCTGGACTACTGAGTCAAATTGGTAACTCGGCATATTCCGCTACCAAGCATGCCGCCATCGGGTTAGCAGAATCAATGGCCATTACGCATGCCGAAGACGGCATCAAGGTATCGGTCATTTGTCCTCAATATGTTTCCACACCAATGCTTGGCTACACGCAAGATTCAGTCAATGATGATCTGCCCGGAGTGCTTGATCCCGAAGCGGTGGCTAATACGGTTTTGCTAGGCGTTGAAAAAGAATCGTTTTTGATATTGCCGCATCCGGATGTCGCTCAGTTTATTCAGTTCAAATCAGCGAACTATGACAAGTGGTTGGGAGCAATGCGTAAGTTGCGAAGCAGGGTAATCGATGAAGTTGGAAGTACCGACCTTGAGGCAATGCATAAGTTGGTTTAGAGGCATCGTTTCAAAGGATACTGCCAAAATTGAGCACTTCTCACAAAACGCTGAGGCAGGCATGATTCAAGTTAATCTACCAACGGCAGGTATGGATTTTCACACGCCCTTGACTGGCCGAAAAGGATCATCCTATGGTGCGCCAGAAAAAAAAGGCAGCTATTGCCGTGAGTTTTTTACGGCTGCTAAGGTTGTGCACGAAGGGCGCAATCAATGACACCGGCAAAGTCACCGCTAAAGGGTGTCCGTGTTCTTGATCTGACCAACGTACTGGCCGGTCCGTTTTGTTGTCACCAATTGGCTCATATGGGGGCTGATGTGATCAAGGTCGAAACGCCAAACACGGGTGATCTGGCACGCCAGCTTGGAGCTGACCCTGCGCGCAACGCAGATTTGATGGGTGTCTCCTTTCTGGCGCAAAACTCAGGTAAGCGATCAATCACGCTAAATCTGAAATCGACATCCGGCAAGCGCATTTTGAAGGAGCTGGTTAGTGAGGCCGATGTGTTGGTTGAGAACTTCCGCCCCGGCGTGATGGCACGTTTGAATCTTGATTACGAATCGCTGCGGCAGGAAAACTCTCGCCTGGTCTATTGTGCTATCTCCGGGTTCGGTCAGGATGGCAAGCTTTCGACACTACCCGCCTATGATCAGATAGTGCAAGGTATGAGTGGTGTGATGTCGATTACCGGCGATGCTGACACCGCGCCTTACCGGGTGGGTTATCCGATGGCCGATACTATTGGCGGCATGACGGCGGCCTTCGCCGTTGCTGCAGCCCTTGCTAATAAAGCGAAAGATCGAGGCACTTTCATTGACGTCTCCATGCTCGAAGCGGTCATTGCAACAATGGGCTGGGTGGTGTCAAACCACTTGATTGCCGGGCAGGCACCTGTGCCAAACGGCAATGACAATTTCACTGCCAGTCCATCTGGTACATTTAAAACCGCCGATGGCGTTATGAATATTGCTGCAAACAAACAGGAACAGTTCGAGGCACTGTGCGAGATCATCGGTAACGCAGGCCTGGCACAGGATCAACGCTTTGCCGACCGAAAGAACCGGCTGGCAAATCGTGTAGCCTTAACTGTCGAACTGGAGAGGGCTTTTGCAAACGCGCCCACCGCAGAATGGGTTGAAAAACTAACCGTTAACGGTGTTCCCGCTGGCCCTGTCTGGTCGGTACCCGAGGCGCTGACACATCCGCAGATTGCGGATCGTGGCCTGCTACAAACCCACCGTGTTGGTGATGAGCATCTGCAACTAGTCGGGGTCGGTGCCAAGCTTAATGGCGTAGCACCGAGTGTCGATTCTCCACCGCCTACCTTGGGCGAGCACACAAGCGAGATCTTGACTGAACTCGGCTATGACGATATCCAAATCTCAACGTTGAGAAACGAAGGCGCGGTATGACGGAGCCTCAAGAAATCGATGTACTAGTGAGTGAGGTCGGCCCACGAGACGGCCTGCAAAGCGTCAAGCGCACTATGCCGACGGACGCCAAAATTCATTGGATAGAAGCGCTTGCGGCTTCTGGGCTTCGGGAAGTCGAAGTGGGCTCTTTCGTATCACCGCGACTGCTGCCACAAATGGCCGATTGTGCAACGCTGGTAAAAGAAGCAAACAAACTTGAGGGGCTCACGGTTCTGGCCTTGGTTCCAAATCTTAAGGGCGCAGAACACGCTATTGAAGCCGGTGCACGCAAGTTGACCATGCCGATTTCAGCGTCGCGAGCGCACGGTCTTGAAAATATTGGCAAGACCCCCATCGAGGCAATCGAAGAGGTTCGTCGTGTTTGCGCGTTTCGCGATTCTCTAACCGTCGATCAGCGCCCGGAAATTGAGGTCGGCATTTCGACAGCGTTTGGTTGCACACTCGAGGGCACGGTGTCGGAGGACTGGGTGATTGAGATGGCCAGCTTACTGGCAAAAGCGGGTGCGGACAGTATTGGTCTTTCGGATACAACCGGCTACGCCAACCCAGCCCAGATCAAACGCATGTTCCGTCGCTTGGGCCGCGAGATTGGTGCTTCGATGACAGGAGGTGCACATTTACACAACACACGTGGCCAAGGGCTCGCTAACGTTGTGGCTGCGCTGGAAGTTGAGGTGACCACCTTCGATTCTTCACTTGGTGGACTTGGCGGTTGCCCCTACGCACCGGGCGCAACCGGCAACATTGTAACCGAGGATCTTGTATTTATGCTCGAAGCAATGGGCCTGCGCACAGGTGTTGATATCGATGCGTTGATCGCCACACGCGAGGTGCTTTTGCGCGGACTGCCGGGTGAGGCTCTTTATGGGAATGTTTCTGAGGTTGGTTTGCCAAAGGGCTTTGCCTACGCTGGCGAAAGCTACCCAGATCAGCACAACCCAGTGCTATATACAAATTGACTGCGTTGATCACTCCGACCCGTTAGGGCTTGAGCAGGATACTGTTGCTTTTGGTGAGACTTGCATCAAGGAGAACAGACTTTGGAAGCGCTACTACCGGGCCGTCGATTGAGATGGTGACATAATTAATATCTGTTGACCGTAGACACGGTAGCAAGGCCGTATTACGTTGTCTTCGTAAGCTTGACAGTTGCAGTGGAAGACTGAGTCTGATTAACCACAACAGGCAAGATTCAGCTGTTTAGGTTGCGTGAGAGTATTAAAACATGCAGCACCACCGCTGAAGAATGCCGCGCAGTATGAACAAGCTTGACTAATTCGCTTGTTCAAACGATATGTCCTGCGCACCGTCCCATAACACCTTGTTACCCAGTTCAAACAGCTTGTCCTGATTGCTGGTTATTGTGATGAAATGATTGCCAGCCAGTTGGCCCATTTTTGACGAGAAATCGACACCGCCATAAGCTAGCAGAATTTCAGTTTCACTAATTCCACCGGGATAAAGAATGAAGTGCCCGGGGGCCGGATGACTCGTGTGGTTTTCATACTCGACGCCAAAGTCGTGATTGCCCAGGGGTATCCATATGCCTTCACCACTCCAGCGTACATGGACCAGCTTACTGGCGTAGGGTAGGGTCTTTAGAAACGCTGCACAGGTTTTGGGGGCAAGTTCTGTCTCCAGGCGTGCGTCAAATTGAAAAGGTCCGGCTAGTATATTCAGTTGAGTCATATCGTTTATCGTTATAGTGGAATGTCAGGGACGGGTTAATTGGGAACATGCAGGGCATGTGCATTAAATAGAGTTTACTGCAATAGCCATTGTAAGATTTGCGGGTGCGAATTCGATTCACTATTCGAGGGTATGAGAGCGATACTGTTCCATCAGCGATTCAGAGATCTGTTCTATAAAGCGAGACGCCGCAACAGAGAGTGTTCTATCCCGCTTCTGACCAATCGTGAGAACACCACTCATCACGTCTGTCGAGTTTACCGGTCGACTGACTATCCCAGCATCTTGTGTGTCGTGAGGCGTGCCAATATGAATTTGAAAAGTAATGGCGTGCGAGGCTGCAACATGTGCTTTCAGATACTCAAAAGAGTTTGTTTGTAAAATGGGTGTTGTGGGAAACGTTTTTTTAGATAACGCGTGATCGAGCAATAAGCGACCACCAAATCCCCTGCTGGCTAACACAATAGGATATCTATAGCACTGATACAAACGAACTTCCTCATGCTTGGCTAGCGGATGATCCATTGCCATGATGGCTGAGAGGCTCTGTGGTATTTCTAATCGGATATCGTAGTCGGGTGCACTTTGATCATTGAACACAACTACGATATCTACGGAAAATGAGTTCAGCATTTCGGCGGCGCGATTGTGTTCTATGACTTGCACATCAAACGTTACGTGTGGAAATTCTTTTTGGTAGTGCACAATTTGTGTTGGTAAAAAATAGGGGATAAGTGCTTGACTACACCCGATGCTGACGTGACCACGTCTTATTCCGGATAGATCCGCGATTCGGCTTTTCAGTCGCTCAGTCTCTGCAAGGGATTCACGAATGTGGTGAATGACCAGTTCACCGGCTGCATTGACACGCACGCCTTTTGAGCTTCTCTCGAAAATTCCAAACCCTAGTTCTTCTTCAAAACTTTGTAGTCGACGCTGGACAGCGGAAGGCGTCTGCGATATCAGTTCAGCAGCCGACCTGATGGATCCGGTGCGTTCAATGGCATCAATAATTCGGAATGTCGCCAGATGTTTCATTTTATTGGTGTGTCTGCCTGCCTGCCTATTAACAGTCTTGAATAGCAGGCTGAGTGAAAAGCCCGCTGAGTTGCGTATGCAGATTCACTTGTCCGAAGCTGAAAACGCAGTGGTACGTTAGCATGGTTTTTCTCAAGGCAATAAGGTCTATCAATATTCGAGCCTGTTTTGTGATGTTGGAAAATATGACCGATCAGCCGGATACTGGTAGATTTCGCATGCGTTTGTTGATGTGAATTATTGAACGTGCTGCGTTTTCGGCAGCGCCCAGTATCCAAAATAGCACAAGACAATGACGCGGAAGTTGGACACACTCATTCTACGACTGAGAGAGATTGAGAATGCCGGCGGTTCAATCACGACAGGACAGATGGTCATGGCACGATGGGACTGTAAGTCTGGTGCGCTCTGTTCCTCCAGCACAGATTGTCACGCTGAACGCTGAGCCCGATCCGGTTCGCGTTGACCTCGCCCAGTGCGCGATGGTGATTATCGACATGCAGAATGATTTTCTGGATTCTGCGGGTTGGTTCGCGTCTGCTCGTGGAGCCGCGGTGTCACAGCTGAGTATTCCGATTACGCCGATCAACACGCTGTCTCAGGCTTTTCGTCAACGTGGCGTGCCTGTCATACACCTCAACTGGGGAGTACGCGCAGATCTTGCAAACTTGCCTGCGAACGTCATAGATAAAGGTTCTGCGTGTGGAAGACAAGTGGGCTACGGCGACAGGCTGGAATCGGGAACTGTGCTTGTCAGGGACAGTTGGGGCGCATCGAGTGTACCGGGCATCGAACAGCACACATCCGATCTCACGATTTTCAAACATCGCTTGTCTGGATTTCAGGACAACGAACTTGAGCAGGTATTGAGAAGGCTGGGTATCACCACCGTCTTTTATACCGGTGTAAACCTGGATCGTTGTGTCTTCGCCACCCTTATGGATGGCTGCTTCCAAGGCTTTGACGCCATTCTGGTAAAGGATGCTACTGCAACGGTATCGCCGGAGAGTGTCGGTGACGCAATTATTTATCTCATACAACTGCTCTACGGATTCACAACCCACAGTGACGCCATTCTTTCGGCGCTCGACAACGATAAACCAAAGGTAGAAAACACATGAAAGTATCACGTCGGCAGTTTACTAAAATCGCAGCGGCAACAACTGCCGCTACGGTCGCCCCCATACTAGCGGCACCTGCTATTGGTCAGGGCAATACACAACTCAAGATGATTCTTAACTGGCGTTATCAGGGGCCGCAGTCCTGGTTTTTTCTGGCCGAAGACAATGGCTACTTTGCAAAAGCCGGCATAGACATGGTGATGGACCAAGGCAATGGCTCTGGTGCAGCGGTTGGCCAGGTTGCAGGCGGTGCATACGATGTTGGTTTTGGTGATGTCAATGCGCTGATAAGGCTTGCGGGCACGAACCCTGAAGAGGCGCCGCTGTGTGTGTATCAAATGTATAACAAGCCGCCTTTTACTGTGGCAGTATTGTCTGGCTCCGACATTCAAACGGCCAAGGATCTGGAAGGACGTAAACTGGGTGGTGCTGCGAATGATGGTGCTTTAAAGCTGTTTCCGGCGTTTGCCAATATCGCAGGTCTTGATACCTCAGGCATTGAGATTCTCAATTTTAAATCCAATTTGCGCGAACAGATGCTCAAGTCTGAGCAGGTTGAAGGTGTTTTCGGTTACGTCAATACGATTCGTTTTTCAGCAAAACTTTCTGGTATGAATCCGGATGAAGACATTCGTTTTATCTCTTTTGGTGACTACGGCATGGACCTTTATTCCAATGGCCTTATCATTCCTAAAGCGATGGCTAATGAAAGTCCTGATCTTGTTGAAGGCATGATATGGGCAATCAATCAAGGCGTAGCCGATACGCTCAGCGATCCGGATGCCGCAATAGAATCAGTTGCCAGAAGAGAGCCGTTGATTAACAAGGCAGTAGAGCGTGAACGTTTGATAGCCACGCTGCAAGATGAGATGAATCACCCTGAGCTTGCCGAAACTGGTTTGGGCAATGTGGATCCCGAGCGTTTCAAGAAGGCTATCGATCTGGTGGTATCTGCTTCTGAGCTTCCACGTACACCCGCGATGGATGAAATCTATTCCGATGCGTTTCTGCCAGTGTCAGATGAGCGTATCTACAAGTTGCTTTAAATCAGCGCCATGAATCTTGATCTGAAGGATAAGGTGGTCGTGGTAACCGGACCAGCCAAGGGAATGGGGGCTGCAATCACACTGGGTTTTGCTCAAGAAGGTGCAAAGCTGGCATTACTGGGTCGCGATACTCACGCGATAGAGCCGGTAGCAAGGCAGGCGTGTGAACTGGGTGTGGAGACAGTTGTGTTCAGCTGTGATGTCACCGACAGCCGTGCCGTTGAGCATACGATTGAGGCGGTACTCAATCGATTCGATAACAGGATTGATGTGCTGGTTAATGTTGCTGGTGGCACGGGGCCAATCGGTAAAACAGGTGCTGAGACGACGGCCGATGAATTCGATGACATAGTGCGCCTGAATATGGGAGGTCCATTCAATTTGATTCGTGCTGTAGCACCTGTAATGAAACGTTTAGGAGGCGGCAAAATTATCAATATTGGTGGTACCTTCGGGATGCGAGGGCGTGCCATGCGTCTTGCTTACTCGAGTTCGAAGTGGGGATTGCGCGGGCTGACAAAAAGTTTTGCGATTGAGCTTGGGCCGCACAATATCAACGTGAATCTGGTTGCACCCGGCATGGTCGATGGCCCTAGGTTCAGGGAGAAAGTGGTGCCACAGGTTGCTGAACAATACGGAATAAGTCTTGACGATGCAGCCAGACAACACGCTTCGGATTATGCACTGGGCAGAATCAGTACTGATCATGATGTTGCCAGTGCAACCCTGTTTCTAGCCTCGGATTGTGCGCGCCAGATAACCGGTGTTGATCTTCCTGTTGATGGTGGATGGGCTGCTTTATGAACGATTTGATACCCGATCTTATTCTTAGTGGCGGCACTCTAGTACACGAGCACAGTCGTGAAGATGCAGATATTGCGATAAAGGACGAGATCATCGTTGGAATAGGCGCGCCTGGTACTCTCGGTAGTGCTACAGAGCAAGTCGATGTATCAGGACACTTTCTGATACCCGGGGGCATTGACGTCCACGTGCACTTTCGTGAACCTGGCTATACGCACAAAGAGGATTGGGGAACCGGCACGCAGGCAGCGGCCATGGGTGGTGTCACAACGGTATTTGAAATGCCTAACACCCATCCACCTACACGCTCAGTTGCAGAGTTGAAACAGAAGCAGGAATACGCGTCCAAGGCCTGTGTTGACTATGGCCTTTATGGACTTCTTGCCGAGGATAATATTCATGAGATTCCCGGATTGATAGAAGGAGGGGCTAATGCTTTCAAGTGTTTTATGGGTAACACCTTTGGCAATCTTCCATCACCTTCTACCGGTGCGATGCTGGAGGGCTTTGAAATTATTTCTCAGTCAGGTCTGCGTATTTCTTTGCACGCGGAGACGGCATCAATCATGGCCTGGCGGCAGGAACGTCTCGAAGCTGCTGGATTAAACGAGCCGCTACATCATATCGCCGCACGTCCTGAAGTTGTTGCTATTGAAGCAGTAGCACGTGCAGCCATTCTTGCTGAATGGACCGGTGCGAGAATACATGTTCTGCATATATCCTCTGCCGGAGAACTTCGACCGCTGGCAGAGGCGAAGGCTCGTGGTGTTGATGTCACAGGAGAGACATGTCCGTGTTATCTGTTTCTGAATTCCAGTGATTACGAACGTTTGGGCAGTGTCATCCGTGTCAATCCTCCGGTGAGAGAGTCCAAAGACTCGATGGCTATCTGGGATGCTTTGCAAAGTGGGGTCGTTGATATGATCTCAACCGATCATGCACCGCATACGCTGGAAGAGAAAACCAGCGATGTCATCTGGAAAGCCGACTGTGGCTTTCCCGGCGTGGAAACACAGATGCCTCTGATGCTGACCGAGGTGGCCAGTGGTCGTATGACACTGGAACACTATGTCCGCATATCATCCGCGAATCCGGCTCGCACATTCGGGTTATGGCCAATGAAGGGACGTATGGCTGTGGGTGCGCATGCTGACATTGCGGTTATTGATATGGATCGCGAAGAGACAATAGACGCACAACATCTGCACAGTCGTGGAAAGGTTACGCCCTTTAGTGGCAGGAAAACCATTGGAGCACCAGTACATACGTTGGTGCGTGGTCGCTTTGTGCAGCGTGATCGACAATGGGTGCCGGATACCGCTGGTCATGGCAGGCAGGTGACTGCTATTCAGAAAATGCCAGAACCTTCACCTGAAAACGTTGAGCAAAGTCTGGCTGTACTGCTCGGTAAAGGAGTAGTACATGAGTGATGCGCAGCTTGTGCGGCTGGAGAACCTTGGTGTGACGTTTGGCCAGGGCGAGGGGCAGACTGAAGCCTTGCAGCCAACCTCACTGACAATCAGTAAAGGGGAGTTTGTGGCTCTGGTTGGTCCGTCTGGTTGTGGCAAGTCCACCATCCTTAGACTGGTCAGTGAATTGATCAAGCCGACGACTGGCAATATATTTTTTGCTGGTCGAGAGCTAGGCTCCAAACCTGTCAGAGTTGGCATGGCATTTCAAAGTGCCTCACTGCTTCCCTGGATGAGTGTGCGGGACAACGTCATGCTGCCGCTGAAAATCGTGCCACCGTTCAAGCAATCCTTTCGTGCAAAACGTCACGATGAGTATAGGAAACGTGCAGATTCACTGCTTGCACAAGTAGGGTTGGAAGACTTTGCGGACAAAAGTCCGTGGCAACTGTCAGGTGGTATGATGCAAAGAGCAAATCTGTGCAGAGCGCTAATTCACGATCCGGATTTGCTGTTGCTTGACGAGCCGTTTGGTGCACTGGATCAATTCACCCGCGAAGAGCTATGGCAAACGCTGCAGGATTTATGGCTGGAGCGTAGTCCTACAGTAATGCTTGTCACTCATGATCTTAGAGAGGCAGCGTACCTTGCCAGTCGCATTTGCGTTATGAGCTCACGCCCGGGCAGAATTATTGACGATCGACAAGTGAAGTTTGCCCGGCCCAGGTCTATTGATGTCTCTTTCGAACCTGCCTTCGTATCCCTTGTTAAGGATTTGCGTAATCTCATTGTCCATAACCCCGTTGCTCGGAAATCGGAAGCTGCATGAGTACGCAAGCTCGCAAGATGGCTCCAGCCATTCTGATCGTCAGCGTGTTTGTTGCATGGGAGCTTATTTGTATTGTGGCAGGTATATCTGAACTGATATTGCCAAGACCCACGCGCATACTTGCCGCGTTTTTCGAGTATGCACCCGCCATCAGGCCGCACGCGTGGCAAACCCTGTATACGACGTTAGTTGGCTTTTTCTTCGGGGTGCTGATCGGCTTGACGCTTGGCGTGCTGATTGGATCGTCCAAACTTGCTTACGACACAGCTTATCCGTTGCTAGTAGGCATATCGTCCATTCCTAAAGTCGCCGTAGTCCCTATATTTGTCTTGTGGTTTGGTGCTGGAACAGTGCCTGCCATCCTCACGGCAATGATCATCTGTATCTTCCCTATTGTTGTCAATGTGTCAACAGGTATTGCAACTGTTGAGCCTGAACTTGAGGATGTCATGCGATCACTCAAGGCCACACGCTGGGAGATACTCAGGAATGTGGGACTGCCACGGTCCATGCCATATTTTTTCGCATCATTGAAAGTGGCCATTACCTTATCGTTTGTTGGATCAGTGATAGCCGAAACCGTTGCCTCCAATCGTGGTATTGGCAACATGATGCTGATTGCCTCCTCATCATTCAATGTGCCACTGGTTTTCTCCGGTTTGATGATTCTTGCTGTTATGGGTATATCTCTTTACGCCATCTTTTCGCTTATTGAGCAGCGTATGGCCGGTTGGGCGATGAGAAAAGAGCGTTGATGTAGGGTCTGATACATGCCACTTGCTGATGATGTTCATCTTCGGTGGCAACCTTGATTTGAAGTTCACACAACCATTCTTTAATGAGGATCTATAGAAATGAGGATCTATAGATATGAAATTGATTGTAATCGCAGCGTTTGCGGTGCTCATGACGGTAGGAACTGCCAAGGCCGGGGATGTACCCATCAAATTTACCCTGGACTGGAAAATTCAGGGTGTCCATAGCTGGTTTTATCTGGCGAAAGAGAAAGGCTACTTTGCTGAATAGGGTCTGGACGTCACCATCGATCAGGGTGAAGGGTCGGCGGCGACAGTAACAAGAATCATGTCCGGTGCCTACGATGCAGGATTTGGTGACATGAATGCCATCATACAAAATGCGGCAACCAACCCTGAAGCAGCACTGGTCATGGTGTATCAGATTTACAATCAGCCCCCGTTTGCTGTGCTGACGAAAAGTGACGGGCCGGTAGATTCACTGCAAAGTCTTGAAGGACTAAAAGTAGGTGCGCCTGCAGGCTCCGCATCCACCAAATTGTTTCCGGCGCGTGCGGATGCAGTGGGTATCGATGCTTCTAAAATTGAAATTATCAACGTTGCGCCCAACCTGCAGGAACCGATGCTGGTGCAAGGGCAGGTTGATGCAAGCCTTGTGTTCAACGTTACCAGTTATCTGAATATCATCGGACTCGGCATGGACCCTGATACCGAATTCGCCTGGTATCCCTACGGTGAAGCGGGACTGGATATCTATTCCAACGGCGTCATGGTGTCCCAGGCACTGATAAACGAAAAGCCTGAAGCCGTACAAGGTCTGGTGCTAGCAATTGCCAAAGCGATGCGGGAGGTGATTACCAGCCCCGAGGAGGGTGTCGCTCTTATCAAAGCCACTGAGCCACTGAGTAATGAAGAGCTGGAGCTTATAGAGACTGGACTTCGCCCTGAACAATCTTATTTTTTCGGAGGAGTCCAAAATCCAGGGTATTGGTGCCGTTGAGCCAGATCGTCTGGAACGCTCTATTGCGGTTATCCAGGAACTCTATGATTTACCCAATACACCCGAGGTCAGTGCCGTGCTCTCAGATGCCTTTCTGCCATCAAAAGACTTGCGCAGTTTTTAAGCAATAACGTTAAAGCGATAGAGTAAGAGCAGCTTTTAACATGTCCTCTGACTGACAGATAATTCTGGACGCGGTACTCTCAGGGGAGAATTATGTAGTAGGCGGATCCTGTGTGATAGAAATCGCTGACATACGTTCTTTATATTCAGGAGCGAGGTCTTCAGCACGACCTCGCTTGCTGGGTATACCTTCTCTGGATGATGCACACAATCATGCACGACCTCTGTCCACGACATGTTGACGTTGCGATGGGACTGGATGGGTGTGCACCGAATTTGCGCTCACTATCAGGGATGTTGCTGATTGTGCGGAGTATCAAAGTGCATCGCGTGGCCATCAGGATCAGCTAAACCGTGTCATTGAAAAAGCCTCAAGATCTTGTCTTGCACGACCGCTTAACGCGAGCGCAGCCGCTTCCCGACCCATAAAGGGGCCAAGGGTGTAGCCGTTCGCAGTCGCGGCTATAGACACTCCCGCGAAACCGGGTAATGGCCCAATCAGTGGCGCACCGTCAATGTCGATGTTCATTGCCGCCCAACTGCGAATCATTTGCAGGCTACTAACCTGTGGCACGGTGTGCACAGCAACCCAAAGACTGCCTTCAAGACTGTCTGGCAAAACCTCTGCGTATCCTTCTGGTCCCGTATTTGCGGGCCAGGCTCCACCGATAATCACAGAACCGGAAGCCGCCTGCTTTATCGTCAGATGCCGACCGGCGTGTGCCAGTAAACAGGGAACAAGCGGCGGTGCCGGTGCGGTTACGATCATTTGTAAGGGCGCACTGCGGACGGGTAGCTGTGCACCGAGCATCTGGGCGATCTCGGCACTCCAGCCCCCTGCGGCAATGAGCACGCGCGATCCCACAATGTCACCGCGGTCAGTCCTGACTGAATAACCGCCACCATCGCGCTTGATGCCTCTCACAGGCGCAAATTCCTCTATAACTGCGCCATTGTCACGCGCGGCTTGCGCCAATGCCGGTGTCGCGACGAGAGGGTTAATCTTGCCCTCTCCCGGGCACCATGCAGCTCCGATGATCTTATCGGATATGGCCGGGATAATGCCCTTCACACCGGTGCCATCAATCACCTCAGAATGAATACCGACCCGCTGCTCGGCGCGAACCTTATCTTCCAGGAACCGGATGTGCTCCGGAGTTTCAGCAACCATCATTCCACCGGTTACCTCCATTTCAAAATCGGTTGCCACCTCTTTTTGCAGCTCGTTCCAAAGCTTTATACCCTCTTCCTGAAGTGGTATGGTGCGCAATTGCAGGCTTCCATCTCCGACTGCTTTGCCACCAAAGTCCCATGAAAGCAACTGCAGATGAAGGCTTCCCGCATTTCCACCTGAGGCTTCACCGTTCACAGATCCACGGTCCAGACAGACGACTGATGCGCCTGCTCGCGCGGCATAAAGCGCAGCCGTTATACCGGTGATTCCACTCCCGATGATGATTAGATCGGCGGTTTGAACGCTGAGCGGTTCTGCTACCGGTCGATACGGGCGTACCGTAGGAGCACTGGTGTGGTGCCCGCCCCATTCGGGCCGCTCCAGCGCGATCGCTCCAACCGTCACGGGCCGCGCTGGGATCTGTGGAGCGAAGATCGTACCCGACTTGCAGTGTTGTCCGGTTTTATTCAATAATTTCATGGCTTGTGGCAAACAGTATCGACCCTGGCAGCGTCCCATGCCAACCCGCGTTTCGCGTTTCAAGGTGGCAGAGTCACAGGCCCCATTGTCAATTGCGGCGCATGCGGTGGCCACCGTCACCTCTTCGCACCGACACAGTACGACATCTTGTTTTGGCACGGCACTCTCTGGCGCGTGGTATAGAGTCCAAAGAGCTTTCTGAAACCGAACGGCACGGTTAAGCTTTCTTCGGGTATCCGGCAAATCTACGTTTTCTTGATAACCCACATAGGAGATTGCGCCTCTGGCACTTAGCTCTCCCTGGCAGGTTGCTATTTGTGCGCCGCCGAGCCCTCCCGCATCGCCAGCAATCCAAACTCCCTTAATCGGCGTCTTCCCATCGAGATCGCGTTGAGGCTGTATAACGCCATCCGAAGCTTCCGAGTCGATGGGTACTCCCAGCAGGCGCGCAAGCTCAAGCTGTGGCGCAAAACCATCTCCGGCAATCACGTAATCCACATCCAGCGATAAGGTTCTGCCGGTATGGATCTCAGTCAGGATTGCACCGTGAACCTCAGACGCACCGAGAACCTCTGAGAGCTCCCATCCCGAAAGAACCGGAATCTTTGCGCGTTTGGCAGACAGCCAACAGGCCGCGCCCTCTGCCACCAATCGTGGTGCGGCGGCCAGAGCCTTTAACGCTGCAAGACCCGGTCGCGGAGAGCCGCGCTCGGCCATGGCGACAATGTGCGCTCCCAAGGCAGCCATTTCTGCAGCCAACTGCAACCCAAGTGGTCCATGACCGGCGATCAAGACTCGGCCTGACATCGCCATCCCGTAACGACGTGCATAGGTTTGGGCAGCCCCAATGGTCATGACACCGGGAAGCGTCCACCCAGGGACCATGACCGGACGCTCATACGCGCCAGTGGCAAGAATGACCGCACGGGCCTGGACTCGCAGGCTTTGACGTGTTCCAAGGCTTCGAAGATTAAAACGCCCATTATCGCGCCGGGCGAACCAAACGCTTTGGCCTGTGATTATCTGCGCGCCCGAGTCGCGCACTGCCGCCCTAAGGGTAGTTCCGTTGCGGTGTTGCCGGTCCGCGTGCCCATCGCCGCGATAACCGGCGCTGCGCGGTTTGAAATATTGCCCTCCGGTCTCTGTTCGTTCGTCGAGTAAGACAACCTGAGCCCCTGCAGCGGCCGAGTGAATTGCAGCGCTCAATCCAGCCGGGCCGGCACCAACAATGAGGATCTCGGTGTTTAATGTCTCATTGATCAGGGGCGCCGATTGCACGGTGTCATGCGCCAATGCCAAATCGTGTTCAGAAACAACACGCATAGCGCTTCTGACGGGAACCATACAGGCACGCTGGCCGCGCTGGCCTTCCACCGTGACCAGACATTCCTGACAGACGCCCATGCCACAGAACGTACCGCGTGCACGGCCACTGCGGCGCTGACCCAGCCTGACCACACCTGCCGCCGCAAGCGCTACAGCGATGCTATCGCCCGGCTCTGCAGTGATCTCACGCCCGTCAAAGGTGAAGCATAGACTCGACACTCAAGCCTCTGAAGAGGGCAGCAGACCCACGGAAAACAGCGCCTGTTTCACTTCAGCCAGTTCGGTAACAGGCAAGGGAAGGCGCGGGGCACGCGGAGCACCCACGCTCTGACCGATGAGATCCAGCGCTGCCTTGCTGCCGGAAACATACCGGTGCCCGGCCACTAACCGTATAATCGGCAGGATCTGGCGATACAGTGCGCGCGCCGCATCGTAATCCTGCTCATCTGCGGTCAATGTGAAAAGCCTGGCCAGAGCGGCGGGCATGATATTAGAGCCAACGGCGACCCAGCCTTCTGCACCTTCGACAAAACTTTCAAAACCCATAATGCCGCCGAACACGGTCATGCGTCCGTCGCACATCTCCAGAATGTCGCGAATGCGCGTAACATCCATCGTGGACTCCTTGATGTAATCAATATGGGGTATCTGTGAAAGTTCAGCAACCAGAGGCGGGGTCAGATCGACATTGGCGGTTGCCGGGTTGTTGTAAATCATTACCGGACGTTTCGCGGCCTCCCCAATGCGGCGAAAATGATGAATCAACTCATCACGGGTGGGTGTGGAATAAAACGGTGGAATAATCATGGTTCCGTCTGCACCAAGCTCTTCCGCCATGGTAACGTTCTCTATGACCGCGTCGGTCCATTCGTCACCCGCGCCGATCAGAACGGGGACACGTCCCGCCACCGTGTCAATAACGCACTTGGCGACGGCGCGTCTTTCTTCCGATGTCAGCGATAGGAACTCGCCTGTGGATCCAAGGGGGATCAGACCGTGTATCCCTTCACGCACCTGCCAGTCGGTAAAGCGCGCCTGTGCATCCAGATCGAGGCCCCCGTGGCGATCAAACGCCGTCACCATCACTGTATAGGTGCCGCGGAAAGGAATGGTCATGCGGTGGCCTCCTCAAGGCTTAGAAGTCGCAGTGGGGTAGCACGCAGGAGTTTTTCCACAAGTGCTCGCTCAAAACCAAAGCGGTGCATGAGTGGCACGACGTTGCTCAGGATATGGCCGTAACCGTGGCCTCCCCAGCGTCGCATGCGTGTTTTTGTACAGATGTCTTGAGAGACCAGGATTTGATCACCATAGCCTGCCTCTGCGAAACCCGCTATAAGGTTAAGCCGATTCCGGTCAGTCGGTAAATCAATGTCGCCCATCCAGTAATGCGATTGCTCTATGCCAAAGAAGTCCCATTCCACATTGGCCCCACGTTTAAGCAAGTCAGTTACACCGTTGCCATCTGGATACGTTCGATCCATGTGACACAGAACGACCCTTTGCGATGTAAGGCCTTCGTTTTCGATAATGTCCAGGATTTCAGCACAGGCACCGAGTGCGCGGCCGGGATGCACAGATAGCGCTGCACCTGTTGCGAGTGCTGCTCGTGCCGCTGCTCGAAGGGCCGTGCGTTCGAACGAAGTCATCGGCCAGGAACACCCCATCTCTCCAATCAGCCCAGCGCGAATCGAAGTGCCATCGAGTCCGTTTGTTACCTCGTTAGAAAACAGCTCCGTTAAGCTCTCAACGTCCAACTGCATTAGCGATTCGGACAGATAGGGCGCTGTATAGCTTCCGGCAGCGGCAACGAGATGAACCCCGGATAAGCGAGCGGCGCAGGCCAGCCCATGAGGATCCCTTGCAAGCCCCCCGACCGATTGATCAACAATCAGACTTCCGCCTTCTATGGCAAAATACCGAAGCTCATCTGCAGCGATATCGGTATCCGTTTGATGGGCATTGGAAGGTGTCTCATTGGATCGATAATTAATCTGCCAGCGGTTCTGCATCTCAATGGCCGCGTCACGATCTCCCGTTGTGCCCGGCGGAACAATGTCAAACAGAACATGCTCGTGGAACATCACGGCACCAATGTCTGCCGCCTGCATATCACCCAATACTGTTCGCACTATAGCCACTAGTGTGTCAGGATCTTGGACAGGAACAAGGTCGTGTGCTCACTTTCCGGGTTGGTAAAAAATTTTTCAGGTGGAGCCTCTTCAACGATTCGGCCATCATGCATAAGTATTACCCGATCAGCTGCGGCACGGGCAAAACCCATCTCGTGTGTTACCACGATCATGGTCATTCCCTGGTGAGAAAGATCAATCATCACGTCCAGAACTTCGGAGATCATCTCAGGATCAAGGGCCGACGTGGGCTCATCAAACAACATCACCTTGGGCTTCATTGCCAGCGCGCGAGCAATCGCTACACGCTGCTGCTGCCCTCCTGACAATTGTCGCGGATAGGCGTTTTCCTTTTCCGGCAAGCCGACGCGTTGCAACAGAACACGAGCCTCTTCTCGTACTTCAGAGACTTCTCGTTTCAGGATATGCACAGGCGCCATGGTGATGTTTTCGATCACGCTGACGTGGGGGAACAGATTGAAATTCTGAAAAACCATGCCAAGGTCACGCTGTTGCCTCGCTATCTGCGCATCCCGCAAGGCAATTCGCTTGCCGTTGGCCTCTCGGTAACCCATTAGATGTCCTGCCGCTCGGATGGAGCCATCGTCAATACTCTCCAGCTGATCAATGCAGCGCAGCAAGGTGCTTTTGCCACTGCCGGAACGACCGCAAATGACGACGACTTCGCCTTTACGCACGGACAAAGACACATTCTTGAGAACATGATTATCAGCGAAAGATTTCTGTACATTTTCAATCATGACAATGGGGTCGCCAAGTGTTCTGTACCCGTTGGTACGCTCCACTAGCTCTTGTTTTTCTTCTGCCGCTTTGCTCATGTCTCACCCCTGGCCAGACCGGATTTCTCGTAATGGCTCTTCTTGTTATCCGCTGAGACTGCTTCGTCAGGACCAAAAGGTTTCTCGTAGTGGGCTTCTATCCTTACCTGGATCAAGCTCCAGATGGAGACCAGAATGAGGTACCAAAGTGCGGCACAGGTATAAGCTTCAAGAACACGAAACTGGGTTTGTGCCAGCATTTGTGCCATACGCATCAGTTCTTCCATCGAGATCACGGAAGCCAGTGACGTTGTTTTCAACATGCCGTTGAATTGGTTACCCAGCGGGGGAATAATGGTTCGGGTCGCTTGAGGAAGGATCACAAGCCACATCCTTTGACGCCATGTCATGCCGACCGCCCGCGAGGCATCGGTTTGCCCTTGATCCACTGACATGATGCCGGAACGAATAATCTCAGCCAGATAGGCTCCCTCATTGAGCGCCAGGCCAAGAATGGCAGATTCAATGACATTCAGCTTTATTCCCAGCTGCGGGAGCCCCGTGTAGATGATAACGAGCTGGATCAGAACCGGGGTGCCACGGAACAGCCAGATATAGAATTCTGCGATCCAGCGGACAACGAAATTGCCGTACATTTTCATCATCGCTGCCAAAACGCCCAAGCCCAGTCCCAGGACCATGGAAATGACGCTCAACCAGATGGTCGTCCATGCGCCACGCAGCATTAAGCCGTTGGTCACGTAACTAAAAAAAATCTCCCAACTCCAGTTCACTGGTGTCTCCGACTTTGGTCTCTATGACATAGATCGCCTCGGTGCATGACTAAGATCGCCTCGGTGCGTCTTGCGCCATAGAAGGCTCGTTTCCCGGCCTCATACAAGAGAGACCGGGAGGTGCCTGGCTTTTTTTACTCGGGGGTGTAGTAAACAGCGATATCACCGGTGTAGTCTTCCCAGAGTTGAATCTGCGTTGCACCATATGCTGACATCATCTCGTTATAGGTGCCATCTTCAACCATGCCACGCAGTACATCTGCCACAGCATTGGCGAGTACTTCACCCGTCTCTCCATCAAATCCGAACGAGGATGGCAAACCCGGATTCAAGCCGGATGCACCAACATCAAACGAACCTTGCTCTGCTAGATAGGCTGCGGTTGCGTCCGGACCAAATACCGCCTTCACCTGACCTGCACCCAACGCGGCAAAGGCATCTCCGAAGGTATTGAAGCCCTGGATTTTCATTGACTCCATGCCTTTTGCCACCTGTTCATCATTGATCTTGCGGATAAGAGCATCGGCAAAGCCGGAAATTTCAGTCCCCACTGGCTCACCTGCCAATTGCTCGTAGCCAGTGATGCCAAGTGGATTGTCCTGTTCCACAACAATAGCCAACGCGTTAACGACATATGGCACCATCTGCATGATCTTGGCGCGATCGGGGTTGTAGTAGAGTCCAGTATTGATCATGTCCCAACGCTGACTCGCCAGTCCGGGAATCTGAACTTCAAACGGTACGTTGGTGTATACCGGCTCGAGGCAAAGGCGCTTCGCGATTTCGTTACCTAGATCCGGATGCATACCTTTTAATTCTCCTGAGGTATCGATGTATTGCCGCGGTGGGAGTGTTGCATTGATCGACATGGTCAATTTGCCGGGTTCGACCGTTGGCAGATCGGCAGGGCAATCTTGTGCAGACGCGCTTATCGTGAACAAACTTGCGCTGATAGCAATGGCACCGAGTGAGAAATATTTCATAATTTTTCCTTGCTGTTGTTAATGGTTGTCTGTCGCGTTAATGGTTTTCTACTTCGTGGGTGTTCGTCTGTTTGCCTGAGCACCAGTCTTGAACAATTCTTGCCGTTACCTCCACCATGCGATGGAAGTCGGCGACATCGATCCATTCATCGTGTCGACCGTTCTGTGTCAAGTCTCCGCCCAGACAACCCAGGCCGACACAGGGAATTCCAGCCTCAACAATGGGGTTTCGGATATCGGATGATGTGTGCATCGGGTTGACATGCGGCGTAGCGCCAGTCGTGGCAAGGACCGCGTTGGCTGAGGTTATGAACAGCGGATGCTTTGCAGACACTTCGCCCCCTGTTACACCGGTGATCCAGGTTATGGTGGGCGGATGATCTCTGAGCCATGCGTCCTTTGCGCTAGCCACTTCAATAGCTTCAGTGATTTCTGTCTGGATTGCATCCAGTGTTTCGGTGGGTGGAAACGAGACAGCACAGCCAAGCACGCAGCTACTCTCAATCCGCGACATCTTTCGCATATCACCACAGCGTATCTGCGAGACATGGAGGTTGGTTGCGCGTCCCACAGCGTCCTCAATTAACTGATGACGTACACGTTGTGCTCGGTTTTCGGCCAGTTTCATGAGTGCCGAACGGACGACCAGCGCTTTGTCGATTGGATTGTGGGCCAGATGCGAAAACGCGGTGTGGCCCGGTTCTGTCGTTTCAGGAGGGTGGCCGGATACCTCTATACTAAACTCGATGTGTCCGGATGCCGTGGCCTTGATTTCCCGCATTCCCACACCTGACTCAGCAGGATGAAGGTAAAGCGCGGCATCTGCGGTGAATCCATTGTGCAAGAGTGCGGCAACACCGCGGGCGTATCGTTTGGATGGTGTTGAGGCAAACACCACACGACCTATCGAGGCCTTGCTTGCTGAAGCCTGTTCGATAGCAAGCAGCGCTGCGGCGCACCCAGCCAAGTCATCCGCAACACCCCATCCATAGAGACGTCCCTGTTCGATCACAGCTGAAAAGGGGGCATGGTGCCACCGGGATGTGTCGCAGATCGGCTCTGCGTCAGGATGCGCAAACATAAGAAGGCTCGGCAGGTCAGGATCGCCCGGCAAACTACCCACGATAGCTTTGCGCATCCCTGCCGTGCACGCAGCCTCCAGTGCGAACTCGCCCTTTACTTGTACATCCGCAGGCTCATAGTCGTGTTCTTCTACCTCGCACCCTGCCTCCCGAAGCCGATTGGCAACGATACTCTGCACTTCGCTTTCTCCATGCGCTTGAGCAGAAATAAGTGAACCAAGCAGATCCAGTGCAGCGACTTCAATGCCTTCCATAATTTCAACTATCCGCGATATACGAAGTGAACCTTTCGTTACACCTTCAACGAACTATACCGATCGCGTACCAGATAACGCCATTGCTATAAACGCAACACCGTGCAGAAAAAATGCGTACACCAGATGATCAGGCCCATACCAGTCACCCGATCCCAGGACAGTTCATACTCTGTCCGGGAGGCATTAGTGAAACAAAGATTCTACCGGCATGCGAAGGCGTGGACTTTTTGTCGAAGATGGGACAACAGGCAGGCAATAACTTCATGATCATCATCAGCAATCAAAGAAAGCAGTTCAAGGATGGAAACAAAGTGCTCTGGGAATACGCTTAAAACATTTCCTTCACTCGCGTGTAGTACGTTCAATAGCCGGGAGCTTTTTCAGACTGTCGACTGCACAGCAAACTCGAACAATGATCTGATGTGATTGGCAACATACTTGCGCGCCGCTCGTGTGTCCTTGTTTTCAATGGCATCGAGAATCAGTTCGTGTTCTCGGGAGTCCGGGCCCAGTCGGTCGGACAGTCGCTCAATTTCGAATAATTGTGTGGTTATACGCAGAGATAGTGTGAGTCTGACCATGACCTCATTGCCACAGTTCTTGATGAACAGATGGTGCACGAGATCGTCAGCTCGCCAGTGTGCAAGCTTGTCGTAGGGGTTAGTGCTCTCAAGTTCACGCGTTGCATCACGAGCGACAAGAATCTGCTCTGGTTTAATTCGATCAATAGCCAGTGTCACCGCCTCTGCTTCCAGCACTTCCCTGACCTTGAGGCTTTGCAGGTATTCCTTTAGTTCCACCTGTCTAACCTGGTAAGATCGATTGGCGCCTTTTTGCAACAAGCCGTGCGACTCGAGTCGTTGCATGGCTTCGCGCAATGGTGTACGAGATACGCCCAGTTTCTCCGCGACGTGCGATTCGACGATAGTGTCGCCACCGCGTAGCTCCCTCTCGCGAATCATGCGAAATAGCGAGTCGTATACATGCACTGACAGATGTCTGGAGGATTTGACGAGTCCTGTGCTCAACGAGCCACTCCCTGAGTGTTCATGTGTTGGTGGCCGTGGATGCCAACGGTGATCGATCGCGCGCACAATACTGACCATCACCCCGATGACCAAGCAGATTTCCATCGCGCATCATTAGTCTTCCACCGAGAACGACGGCCACCGGCCAGCCTGTGAGTTCCAGTCCTTCATAAGGTGAGTAGTCAGCGGCATCATGTAGCTCTGCGTGTCTTACTGTTTTTGTCACCGAGGGGTCCCATAAGGTGATATCGGCATCAGAGCCGAGTGCGATGGTGCCTTTTCGGGGGTATAAGCCATAGGTTTTTGCATGATTGGTGGAAGTCATGGCGACGAATCGGCAGGCATCGATACGCCCTTTCATCAGGCCTTCTGAAAACAGGATGGGTCCTCGCAATTCCACTCCGGGAATACCATTGGGGACATGCTTGAAATGTTTCTTGCCTTTCGGGTTTAGTTTACCCTGATCGTCTTCATAGCGAAATGGGCAATGATCTGATGAGAACAGGTCGAAAGCGCCTGTCTCGATGCCTAGCCAGCACTGCGCTTGTTCAGCCTCAGTGCGAGGTGGTGGGGAGCAGACAAACTTAGCGCCCTCCCAATCCATGCCATCCAGATCTTCCGCGGTAAGCATCAGGTATTGAGGGCAGGTTTCTGCTACGACCTTCCGGCCACGCTGACGTGCGCGTTGCACTTCGGCTATGGCTTCACCATTGGATATGTGCACAATCACGACAGGCACGTCTACAATTTCCGCCAGTGATACTGCACGATGTGTGGCTTCGCGTTCTGCGGCAACTGGTCGCGTGCTGGCATGTGAAGCGGGTTTTAAGAGCCCCTGTTCCTCATGCTGTCCGATCAAAAATTGAATGGCATCTTCATTTTCGCAGTGCACCATAACCAATGCACCGGTGCGTCTGGCGGTATCCATGGTCGCGAGTATTTCGGCATCATTGAGGCGTAAGGCTTCGTAGGTCATGAATATCTTGAATGAGGTATACCCGTCTTCCACAGCGGCAGGCAATTCCTGACCCAGAACCTGATCACGAGTTTCGGAAATGATGAGGTGAAAGCTCACATCGGTATAGCAATTACCTTGTGCCTTCAGGCGATAGGCATCAATGGCCTGACGCAAGGTTTGCCCACTTTCCTGCAGGCAAAAAGGCATGATCAATGTGTTGCCACCAAACAACGCAGACCGAGTGCCTGACTCAAAATCATCTGCCATGACGATGCCGTCACCTGAGGGCTGAGAGATATGGACATGACTGTCGATGCCACCTGGCATGACATAGAGTCCCGTTGCATCAATTGTTTCTGCGGCGGGTCCGAACTCGCCACCCAGTTGCGCAATTTTGCCATCCTTTATGCCTACATCACAGCGTATTGAATCACCGGCTGTTACCACGGTGCCATTTTTGATAATCAGGTCCATAGGAAGCTCGCTTTCTGGTGTCAGTAAAAAGTGGGTTGCTGCGTCAGCGATCAGGCAATCGTCCTGTAGATAAACAGCGTATTGTAAAAGGGTGTTGAGTCAAGATGCTTCAAGTCCGAAGAGTTTCATGGGATTCTCGCGCACCATACGTTGCAATGATAACTGTGGAAGGCCGCAACTGCTCATCAGAAGGAGAAATTCTCGTAGTCCCTCTACCGGCGGTGGAAGCAGAAATACGCCACAATCGCCAGATAGAATAACCTGATCGTCCGGTGCGTCGCTAATCAGTTTTGCCATGTCAGCCGCCGCTATCCTCGGTACCGTATGACGTTCTGAGTCCACGTGTGTGAGTCCAGCGTCAGTGGCGTGACTGACGAAAAAAAACGAGAACTCTACGTAGGCGTCCAGCGCGCACAGAGCCTTGATAGTGTCTTTGTCGAAGTGATTTGCGGGCACCACTATGCGATGGATGCCACGTTCGCGTGCAACAGTGGTTAACCGAACAGCTTCCCTGGCTGACAGGTGCCCTGTATTTAAAACCACCTCAGCTTGTGCTATCAGATCAAGAATCTCAATAGTACTGATTGATAGCGGTCCATTGTCAGGGACATGAAAACAGCGATTGATATAGCCGTCAGGTCGCCCTTCCAGTTGTGCGGTGTAGCGAGTGTGATGCGTGGGGAAGGAGATGAACCGCGCGCCGTCGTTTGCACCATAGCCATATTCAAGGGCGATGCGAACCGCATCAGCGCTGACACCACCGGCAGGCGGCTCCATGATAAGCCCACCGAAGACCTGCACACCAAGGTGTGCAAGCTCCCGATTGGCCAGTGCTGCAAGCCCCGATGAATTGGCAAAATTGTCCATCAGTCCGATTGCGTGCATGCCAGCTTCAGCAGCATCCCTGACGGCCTGAAACACGTCCAGGCAGCGATCATTGATATGGGGACAGGCGTGAACGTGACCGTCTACTGCACCGAGCAGCCAGTCAGCGCCCGGTGGGCGGTGGCGTTCAGTGTCGCAGAATCTTGCTGACGAAGTCACGCGTACGTTCCTCTTCTGGTTGGTCGAAGATTTTTGCTGGCGGGCCATGTTCGACGATTCTGCCCTCGGCCATGAAGGCCACCTCTGATGAGGTTTCGCGTATGAAGCCCATCTCGTGAGAGACGATCAGCATGGTCATGCCATCACCGACCAGTGTTCGTATGGTGTCCAGTACCTCGCTGACCAGCTCTGGATCCAGTGCAGCGGTAACTTCATCGAGCAGCAACAGATCCGGTTTCAGGCACAGTGCCCTGGCGATTGCAACGCGTTGTTGCTGGCCACCGGACAGCTCTTCAGGATAACTGTTGAGTTTGTCAGCGAGACCGACACGTGCCAACAGCTCTTTTGCGTCGTGGTCAACGACAGATCGTTTGCGGCCACGTACCTTCGTGGGTGCAATGGTGACGTTATCGAGTACTGAGAGATTCTGGAAAAGGTTGTATTGCTGGAACACAATGGCAGTACGTTCGCGCAGCTTGCGTATCGCAGCTTTTGACCCATAGTCAATGGTCTCACCAGAGAGGCTGACCGTACCTTCTGAGGGTGTAAGCAACCCTGTCAGTACCCGCAGCACGGTACTTTTGCCAGAGCCGGATGGACCTATCAATCCGACGATCTCACCTTGCGCGACCGTGAGACTAATACCATCGAGTACGGTAGTACCATCGTAGTCAGCGTGAATATTGTCAATGTCCAGATGGAGCAAGTCGCTTCTCCAGTCGAGCGCCGTATCGCGCCAGCGGGTATGAAATGGCAAAGTACATGAGGAGAATAGTGCCGAACACCAGTGGCGCGCTGAAGCCGCGCGTATTCAACACCTTGCCCGCATAGGTAAGCTCTACGACACTGATCTGAGACGCTAACGCTGTGTCTTTTATGAAGAGCAGAAAAAAACTGAATGCTGGTGGCAGAATAACCCGCCAGGCTTGTGGCAGAATCACGAAACGCACCGTCTGGGCCATTGAAAAATTCATTGTCAGCGCTGCATCCCACTGGTTTCGGTGAACAGACAGCAAACCACCGCGAACAATCTCGGCCATGAAAGCTGCGGCAATCAACAGTACAGTCACCGCACCAATTGTGAAGGTGGATACGTTCAGGCCCGAAAATTGAAACACAAAGAATGTCAGCATCAGTGTGACGAGAAACGGTACTCGTCGAAAAAACTCGATAAAGACAATGGCAAGCCATCGAGCAGGTGCCAGCAGTGCTTCATCGGTCAGTCGTACAAAAGCCAGCGCGCCACCAAGTATGCCGCCAAACACACAACCGATAACCGATAACGCAATGGTAACCCCGGCTGCCTTGAGTAAGAAAATGACGTTGTAGTAGCCAAAGAATGTAGGTAACTCGCTCAGCAATCTGTCAATCATCAGATCAACCTCATGCGAGCACGAAAGGCGACACGACCAAGCGTGGACAAGACCAGTGTGGCGATTAGTGTGATAAGCACATACAACACTGCTGTTATTGAGAACACTTCCAGAGAACGAAACGTTTCTGAGTTGATGTTGAACGCACGCCCTGTTAATTCCTCGACTCCAAAGATAGCTGCCATGGAGGTGCCCAGAGTCATTAAAATGTAGTGATTGGATAACGCCGGGAACAGCACGCGTGCGATATGTGGTAACACGACATAGCGGATCTGTTGCCAGGTGGTAAACCCAAGCACGATGGCCGCCTCCATTTCACTTTGTCGGCGCGAGGTGAAGCCGGCGCGCTGAATCTCCGTAAGGTAGGCTCCTGCATTGAGTGTCATGCCGATCAACACAGCCATATAGGAAGACAGAAGAATGCCGGCTTCCGGCAGGGCGAAGTACAGAAAATAGATCTGAACCAGCTGCGGTGTGTTGGTAAAGAAAACGACATACCCATCGATCAGCTTGCTTGGCCATCGTAGCCCCATCGTTTTCACGGCAGCACAGGCTGTGCCTATGACCAGACCTCCACAAAATGCCAGAAAGGCTATTTCCAGGCTTAGCAAGGCACCGTAGGCAAGATCGGGTACACGTGGCCAGATCTGACCGTACTGGAAGGTGTAATCCATAGCGCGGGGTTGGGACTGGAGCTAGAACTTCAGCTATCTAACTGACAGCCCCGAATGCTTGCCTTAAAAATAAGGGGTAGCTTCGACTGGGTAAATCATATCGATACCAAACCACTCCTTCCACATGGCATCGGTTTTGCCGCGTCTATGCAGCTCGTAGATGGCAATGTTCAACCAATCCTTTAATCCTGTGGAATTCTTGGCTACACCCAGGGCACAGTAGTAGATATCAACCGGTGTCTCTACAACCTTCCAGGCAACGTCATGCTTGTTCATGTGCTCGCCGACAAAATCAATGACATCAAGAAAGGCGTCGCCTCGTCCTTGTGCCAGCGCACGCACAGCATCCGGGTAGTTGTCCAGCAACGTAACTTTTGCGTCTGGCAGGTTTTCCTCGATAAACTTCAGCGGCGTGGTGCCGCGGACCTGAACCATGGTTACATCCACTGAGTTTAGATCCTGCCAAGTCGTGAATGGCTTATCTTCCATGGTAAGTACACCGAATACCTCAGTGTGCACAGGCTGGGTAAAATCGATAACCTTTGCACGCTCTGGATTACGCGTCATGGCGCCCATGACAAAGTCGATCTTGCCACTGGCCACAAATGGTATGCGATCGGGCGAACCTACGGGAACAATCTCCAGTGATACACCCAGTATCTCGGCAATGGCATTCGCATAGTCCACATCGAATCCGGCAATTTCGTTTTTCTCGTTGTACAGGCCTAAGGGTGGCAATGTGGGGTTGACACCGACGCGTACGGTGCCTGATGACAGAATATCATCGAGTGAGCGGGCGTTTGCCGCTTGTGGCAGTAGTGTGGCCGCGCCGGCCGAGATGAGCATGACGGCACTGAGTAGCTTTCGAAGTCGGGTGAGCATGAGGTGTCTCCTTTGGTTGATTCCGGTGAGATTTTGCGAGTGCTCTTGAGTCGGTATTTAATTTGTATATGAACGGTATACCGAATATATACCAAAATCAAGTGGGCGCTGCTATAGTCTTGACGACTTATGGAAGACGATCTGACAACTGCTTTGCCAAATGTCTCGATCCTGATCGATAATTGCCCCGTGGAATGCGAAGAGGGCGCAAGCGTTGCCAGTGTATTGCTGGCAAACGGCCAATACGCTTTGTCCGAGCACCCGATTGATCAATCCCCACAAGGGCCTTTTTGCATGATGGGTGCTTGTCAGGCGTGCCGTGTGCTCATAGATGGACGCTGGCGACAAGCTTGTCAGGTGTTGGTGTATCCGGGTCTGCATGTTCAGCCGGGTGGTGCAAGCATACGATCTTTGTCGTCCTGTGGTGACGGCGGCGAATAGTCAGCTTATGACGATTCTTCCTGAAGGACACGCTGACACACGGTTCGATGTTGTTGTACTTGGTGCAGGCCCTGCAGGGGCCAATGCAGCAATTGAAGCTGTTCGTCATGGTGTGTCTGTGCTTCTTGTCGATGATGCAGTTGCTGCAGGCGGGCAAGTCTGGCGTGCGCCTTCAACCACCTCATCCATGCGCCTGAGCCAAGGTGATACCGACAGGATGGCGGGTGATTCGCTACGCTTGCGCCTGGCCGCATCAGGGGTTCTGTTGCTTGAAAGTACTGTTGTCTGGTCGGTGGTTGCTGGGGACGACCCAGCTTGTCGTTTTCGCATTGAGTTGCATCGTGAGAGCCAACTGATGACGGTGCGTGCCAATCAAGTGGTTGCAGCATTGGGTGCAGTCGAGCGCGTGGTTCCTTTTCCCGGTTGGACGCTGCCAGGTGTGTTCGGATTGGCGGCGGCGACTGCCATGCTCAAGCGTGATGGCAGCCTGCCTGGGCACCAGATTGTTGTTGCCGGGCAGGGGCCGCTGCTAGTCTCAGTAGCAACGAAAACACTGGCTACCGATGTGAAGCCAACGCTGATTGTTGATGCAGCCCGGCGGCGTGACTGGGTGCAGGCGTCGATAGGTATTGCAGGTTCTACTTCGCAGCTGATCCGTGGTTTCGGATGGGTGGGTAAGTTGATGCGTGCGAAGGTTCCTCACGTTAGCCATAGCGCTGTTATTGCAGCGTATGGTGATCGAAAACTGGAAGCGATAGATATTTCGCCGCTGAGTCCAAATGGTGCGCCGCTGATTGATCGGCGCTATCGCATCGCTGTCGACACCTTGTTTATAGGCAATGGCTTGTCTCCGGTTGCCGAGGTTCCCCGCTTGCTGGGTGCCACTACTCGTCATGATACGCTTCGAGGCGGATTCTCTGTTGTGCATGACGCCTTCGGTCGCACCAGTATTCCGGGGCTTTTTGTCGCTGGTGATGGTGCTGGGGTTCGTGGTGCCGTGCCTTCCTTGCTTGCTGGTATGCTGGCAGGATTAGCCTGCGCATATGATGCGGGCCAGGTATCGGATAGAGTGATGTATCGGCTTGGTCAATCGCTACGAGGTCGCTACCGTCGAACAGAATCCTGTGCAGATGCTTCGTGTCGATTAATGCAGGTACCGGCTGCGCGTATGGCCGCGATTCCCGACGATGCCATCATCTGTCGATGTGAACAAGTCTCTCGTGCTGCCATAGTGGAGGCCGCCCGCCAGGGTGTGTGCCGAATCGACGAGCTGAAAACACACACCCGCCTGGGCATGGGACCTTGTCAGGGACGAATGTGTGCCATAAATGCCGCAGAGTTGCTAGCGATTGAAACGGGTAACAAGATGGGAGTTGATTTGTTGACCCAACGTATTCCCTTGCGGCCCTTACCCGTTGATCAGCTGATCGGTTCTTTTAACTACGATGACATCCCAGTGCCTCCACCAGCGCCGTTATGACAGCAAAAACCTATGATTTGGCTGTCGTTGGTGGTGGCATTATGGGAGGCACAGTTGCACTATATGCTGCACGTGCAGGGCTTGATACCGTGCTGTTCGAACGAGATTCGCTGGCGCGTGGCGCATCGGGTGTCAACGCTGGTACCTTGACCTTGCAAATGACGCGGGCAGCGTTGATCCCCTACGCCATCAGGGCGCAATCCATGTGGGCCTCCGCGGGGGATTGGCTTGGTCACGATGTTGGTGTAACAATTTGCGATGGTTTGTCTGTAGCGTTCACTGAGCAGGAGGAAGCACTGTTGGTCGAGCGTGCAGAGAAACGACGTGACGCAGGTGCGCCGATTAATGTGATTACCGCCGGCGAAGCCTGCCGCATAGAGCCGGGTTTGAGTGAGCGGATACGAATGGCCAGCCACTGTGCCATGGATGGATTTGCCAATGCCTATCAGACCGGTGCTGCCTATCGTGCTGCCTTGACTGCGGCGTCTGTTGATCTAAAAGAGTATTGTAATGTGCATGATGCAAGTTGTAGTTCTCATGGTTTTCGTATAACAACGTCTGCTGGTCATGTTCATGCGCGTCAGATTGTTCTGGCAGGCGGTGTTTGGCTGGAGCCAATGCTACGTTGGTTCGGTCTGAATCTGCCGATCAAAACACTGGTTAATCAACTGGCTGTGACGGAGCGAGCGCCGCCCGTCATGCGTACCGTTCTGGGTATTGCAAGTGGCCTTCTGTCATTGAAACAGTTTCCTCACGGCAGTGTGGTCATCGGTGGTGGCTGGCAAGGACAAGGTTCACGTGAGGCAAATTCACATCAGGTTGATCCCGCCAGTTTGCAGGGTAATGTGCGGTTAGCCAGCTACACCATACCCGCGCTTGTGCAAACGAATGTTGTTCGAGCGTGGACAGGTTTCGAAGCGGAAACGGCTGATGCCATGCCGGCAGTTGGTCAAGTACCTGGGGTAGATGGGGCATGGGTTTGTGGGTCGGTGCATTCTGGTTATACCAGTGGTCCTTACATCGCGCGGTGTCTAGTACAGGCGCTGTTGGGAGAGGAGCCTGAAATGCCACTGTTTCCCATAGATCGATTACTGATCACTTCGTCAAGCGCAGTTACTTCAAGTCTGCCAACTGCCACATCAATGGGATAATGCTGATTCGCTTATGAAATCTACTACTCAAGTATCTGGTTCTGAGCTGTCTGGTCATCCACTCCATGGGATTCACGCAGCGACCCTGTGCCCGCTGGACGGCAACGGGCGCGTGCTGGAAGAGGTGCTCGCGACGCATGTGAGTCGTGTTGCTGAAACACCGGGTATTCGTGGCTTACTGATTAATGGCCATGCGGGTGAGGGAGGTTTGTTAACACCTGAAGAGCGTTTAACTGTACTGAAGACGGTGATTGCCAGCGTACCCGTCGGTTGTCATGTGTGCGCTGGTGTAGCGGGTGAGTCCACTACAGTGGCAGTGCAGTCAGCTATCGCTGCTGCTGAGCAGGGGGCTGATTCAATGTTGGTGTTTCCGCCGAATGCTTGGGCGTTGGGTCAGGATACTGACATGGTGAGAATGCATCACCAGGCTATTTCTGATGCTTGTGGATTGCCTATGGTGCTATATCGCGCACCACTGGCAGCAGGTAGGCAGTCGTACTCGATCAGCACACTAAATTCATTGATGGAGATTGATGCTGTTATTGCGATAAAGGAAGGAAGCTGGGAGGTGTCTGCTTATGAGGAGGCGCAGCGTGCTGTCATGGCAGTACGCCCAGATATAGCCGTGTTGGGTTCGGGTGATGAGCATCTTATGACCAGCTATGCCATTGGTTCAGCAGGTAGTCAGGTGTCGCTTGCAGCGATTGTACCTTCGCTTATCGTATCTTTGTTTGATGTGATGAGAGGTAATGATCTGGCTACCGCACGACAACTGCACGGGCTTGTCTATCCGTTATCTGAGGCGATATACAGGCGGTCGCCGTCGTACAAGGCCACTGCGCGATTGAAGACTTGCCTGAAAATACTGGGACAATTCCCCAACGATATTGTGAAAGGTCCGATGTTATGCAGTGATGAAACAGAGCGTGCTGCTTTGGTATCTGTGCTTGGCCGCTCGGAGTATGCTCAGTATCTGTAGTGCGTATGATAATCGACACTGTAAGCCTTCCAGATCAACACGTGGTCGGTATTGTTACGTTGACAGAGCAGCACCTGATCGAACACGAGACGCAAGCCAACACAAAGCTTGCACATTCGTTCGTCAACGGGGTGTGGAGTTATCAAAGCACGGTATTTCCTTATCTCAGTGGCGACCTCAACGACTAATGCAAAAAAACACAGGTGCCTCAGAATGGCATGAACTCAGATTACAATCTTCATGCTGTTAAGCACACACTGCCGCGCTCCATGAGTGTGCGTTATCTTCTTTTCACGCACTCTAAAGATGCGCCTTACGCATCGTTCAACACTTTCAAGTTGTGTAAATTGTTGTAATTAAAGCGGTTACCTGAATGGCGCAGACAATGCTGTTACATGATGGTCACCCCGCCCGTACGCCGCCCCATCGGTAAGTCGGGACATCATGTGAGACCAGGAAATGCTCGAACAGAACAACAAGGCTACTAATACCACCAGAATGCAGGGTATTGGTCTGAGCGCGGGGTTGCTCAGTAAGAAACTGAACAGGGTCATCGAGGCCTTTTGCGTTTTCCTGCTTGTAGTTTTGGTCTTCGATGTATGGCTTGGCATTCTGGCCCGCTATGTCATTCCTCTACCACTGACCTTTACTGAAGAGCTTGCACGGTATCTGATGATCTGGATGGCATTGCTTGCGGTCTCCTGCGGGGTAGTCTATCGAGAGCACATCGGTGTCGAGTATGTTTTCACCCGTGTTCCATTTCCATGGCAGCGATGGCTCAGGATATCGTTTGACATGATTGCTTTCGCGTTCTTCTTTGCGCTTCTGTGGTACGGAATTGATTTTGTGGAACGTGGCTTCAAACGAGTAACCATGATCTACGGTATGCCGAAAGGATATCCGTTCATCGGAGTACCGCTTGCAGCGGCTGTCGCCTGTATTCAGCTTGTTTTAGTTGGCATTCGCGATTTTTTCGCTCCATTGCCGCCGGATAAAACAGCGCCTGTTGACGTACCCACCGGTTCAATTGTCAGGTAATGATCTCATGACACTGGTTGCGATACTTTTTTTTGGTCTCATGGTGATTGGTTTGCCCGTAGGCATCGTCATTGGCGTTGCTGGTATGGCTGGCATACTTCAGATGGGACCTCGTTTCATGACGATGGCACCTGACCGCGTTTTTGCAGGCCTCGATTTGTTTCCATTCCTCGCGATGCCATTCTTCATTCTAGCGGGCGAAATCATGAATCGATCCGGTATTACGCTGGGATTGGTCAGGCTGGCTGACGCCTTGGTTGGCTGGTTACGCGGAGGGATGGCCCATTCGAACATGGTAGCGTCAGTCTTGTTCGCAGGCATTACAGGATCAGCAACCGCAGATTCGGCAGCCTTTGGTAATACTTTGGTACCGGCCATGGTCAAGAGTGGGTACTCCCGCCCGTTCGCCTGTGCGGTGACAGCTGCAGGGTCAATTATCGGTCCAACTATCCCTCCGTCAACGCTTGCGATCATCTATGGGTCAATCATGGGTGTGTCCATAGCCGGCTTGTTTGCTGCTGGAATTCTTCCGGGGCTGTTGATATGCATTGTCTGTATGGTCGTTATAGCGGTTTCCGCAAGGCGCATGAAGCTACCGGAAGGCCAGGGCCGCCCCAGTTTCAAAGGTGTGTTAAAGGCGTTGCGCGAAGGTATCCTGGCAGTCATCCTGCCGGTTTTTATTCTTGGCTCCATTCTGGGTGGCATCGCAACACCGACAGAGGCAGCTGCTATCGCCGTTGCTTACGCGCTCGTCGTTGGTGGTATTGTTTATCGGGCATTGAGTTGGCGCGACCTGTACGAAATAGGTGTTCGTACAACCCGTATTACCGGTGTGATTTTTCTGATCATAGCGTCTGCAACTATTCTGGGGTGGTGGATGGCGTTCAATCAGGTACCGCAAGCGGTGGCTAATGCCTTGCTCTCAGTATCATCAAACCCTGACATTATTATCGGTTTGATCCTTCTGCTACTACTCGTTATCGGATTGGTCATGGACATCAATGCGACACTGATCATTCTGGCCCCTGTTCTGGCTCCGCTGACGTTAAGTATTGGTATGGATCCCGTGCACGCCGGCATCATGATTATCCTGGCATTGAACATTTCACTGATGACGCCGCCGGTGGGTGCCTGTCTGTTTGTACTCGCCTCCGTCACTGGCGAAAAAGTGGAGGCGATATCTGTGGCACTTTGGCCTTTTATTCTGGCTGAAATGGCAGTGTTGATCATGGTTGCCTACTGGGCAGACCTGACCTTGTTCGTTCCTCGTCTACTTGGCTTGTGAACAAGTGACCGACCATAAGTTACGGAGAACGCTTTGTTGCCTTGCTGTTGCAAATTTTCTTTTGTGCTGCCTTTTCAATTTAATAAAGGCAAGTAACTCTAATCGTAAATCCAACGAACAGTCGAATCTGGACGACACAACCGTTTGGATTTATGCAACCGCTGCAGTGAAGTCACAGCTTGAAGTGATTTCACTATCCAGCACATCTCGTATCAGTAGCATGCTTATTTCTATATACAAAGGATATACACAATGAAACTCAATATGACTCTCGGACTCGGTATTTCACTGGCAGCAACACTCAGTACCGTCGCGATGACGGCATCCGCAGCTGAGGTAACAATGCGTATTGCTCACCTCAATCCTGAGGATCCATTCCAAAGCCATTCCGGATCAATGACGTCTGTATTCAAGTCATTGGTGGAAAGTGCATCCAACGGAGAAATAGAAGTACAACTGTTTGCCAACGGACAGTTAGGCAAAGACAATGAAGTGATTGATCAGGTCAGCGCGGGAATTGTTGAATCAACTATCTCATCCTCTGGAGGTGTAGCTCAAAGCTATCCACCTGTGGGAGTGTTTGATATTCCGTTTGCCTTCCCTAATATTGGAGTCGCTTCGAGGGTTATTCATAAAGAGTCAAGCTTTGGCAAGAAATTCATTGCTGATATGGAAGCCAAAACCGGGATGAAAGTGCTTGGATTAATCGATTCCGGTGGTTTCTTTGCCATCACTAATTCAAAGCGGCCTATTACCTCCGTTGCAGATATGGAAGGGCTTCGCATTCGCACAATGACGCTGCCCACCCATGAAGCCATCATTTCATCGTTAGGCGGGCAACCTACGCCGCTGCCATGGGCTGAGGTATACACCGCTCTACAGACTGGCGTAGCCGATGGGCAGATGAATCCTGTCCCTATCATCGCTTTTGCAAAGTTTGATGAAGTTCAGGAGTATTTATCAGTAACCAATCACATCATCACGCCTTATGTATGGTTCATCAATCAGGATTTTTACGATGGCTTGAGTGAAGAGCATCAGACGATCGTGAATTGGTCAGCTGATGTCGCAACAGAGGCGGGCCGTTCGATGTCCAGAGTGATCGAAGCCTCTGATCGTGGCCTGCCAGCACTGGCGGCAAAAATGAAAGTCAATGTTGTTCCACCGGCGGAGATGGCAAAATTTGCGGCCGAAGCACAACCTGCGGTGCGTGAACTTATCGAAGAGAAATACGGAGCGGAAGGTACCGAAATGCTTGAAGCCCTGTTGGCATCCATAGAAGAGGAGCAGGCTCGCTTCTAGTTGTTGGTAGGGTAGTCCGTAGAGCAGGAGGCAGTGCAATGCATTCAGTGCGTGCTAGATTTATTTTTAAGGCAAGGCGAGCGATGAATGCATTGTAAAGTAGGTCAACCGTTATAACAACATCATCCATGGCTTTAGCGACTTATGAGCGCTTCATCAGATTTCTTTGAGACTCCCGTTGGTGAGTCATTCAGCTTGTTACGGAATCGGCTCTCCGATCCTACTGCGCCCTGGTCCGGTCCACAGAACGCGATACTTAATGAGGTTGAACTGCATCGTGCTCGTGGCACCATTTCGTCATGGCCAGGGTATCAACAGACGCCTTTAGTCAGTTTGCCCGAATTTGCGTCCAATCTGGGTATCGACAGTCTGCATTATAAAGACGAGTCGTCTCGATTTGGTCTGGGCAGCTTCAAGGCGCTTGGCGGTGCGTACGCCGTAGCCAGATTGCTGCAACAGCAGGTATCTGAATCCTCCCAGCATGCTGAGACTGACATACATGCTTTGCTTGAAAAACACCATGAAACTGTCGTAAACCGTATTACGGTATGTTGTGCCACCGATGGCAATCACGGCCGTTCGGTCGCCTGGGGTGCGCAACAGTTTGGCTGCCAATGTGTCATCTTTATCCATGCAACGGTCAGCGAAGGACGACGTAAAGCCATCGAGCGCTTCGGGGCTACGGTAATTCGAACTCATGGGAACTATGATGACAGCGTGCGTGAAGCGCAAAGGGTGGCAAAAGAGAAAAACTGGTTTGTAGTGTCAGATACTTCATACGACGGGTACGTCGACATTCCCAAAGATGTCATGCAAGGGTATGAACTCATGGTAGCGGAAGCTGACGAGCAGATGCCTTGCAAACCTACTCATGTGTTTATACAAACAGGAGTTGGAGGGGTTGCAGCAGCGGTAGCGGGCTATTTTGCAAGACGTTACGGTCGCCACAGACCCGCCATCATACTGGCTGATCCTGCCCAATCTGCCTGTTGGTTAGAGACACTTGCTGCTGGCAAACCTACCGCAGCCAAAGGGGATACAGAGACCATAATGGCAGGTCTGGCTTGCGGTGAAGTTTCATTGCTCGCCTGGACAATTCTGCGCGATCATGCAGATGCGGTTGTTGCCGTTCCTGATTCCGGCGTTGCCCCTGTCATGCAGCAGCTTGCCATGCCTGAAAACAACGACCCGAAGATTATTGCGGGTGAATCTGCTGTCGCTGGTTTGCTGGCTTTGCACCTTGCCATGCAAGTACCGCAGGCAAAAGAGGCCTTGTGTCTGGATGCTGGCGCTCGTGTACTGGTTTTCGGCACTGAAGGTGACACAGATCCTGAGTTGTATGAAAAGCTGGTCGGGTGCAGTGCCGGCGAGATTCTGAAAGGCAATGTTATTGCTGAAATCTGAGACGATGCAGCAACATGGCACTACGCAGAAACATTATTGAAGGCTCGACCAACAGAGAACGCTACAGGATATGAACGACACAATCGGCCGACAATACGTGCTGGCTGCGGCACAGCTCGGACCCATTGCTCGAGACGAGCCACGTGAATCTGCTGTACAACGAATGATCGTGTTGTTGCAACACGCGCATAGTTCGGGGGCAAAGGTAGTTGTGTTTCCTGAACTGGCGTTGACCACATTTTTTCCACGCTGGTATCTTGAGGACGAGACCGAACTGGATCAGTTCTACGAGACAACCATGCCCAATCCATCAACGCAACCGTTGTTTGATGAAGCGCGTCGTCTTGGTATTAGTTTTTACCTTGGTTACGCCGAGCTCACCATGGATCACACCGGCGTACGGCAACGATTCAATACCTCAATACTTGTTTCATCCTGGGGTGAGATCGTTGGTAAATATCGTAAAGTGCATCTGCCAGGTCACTTTGAATACGAGCCGGAGCGGCCTTTCCAGCATCTGGAGAAACGTTATTTTGAACACGGTAATCTGGGATTTCCTGTCTTCGAGGCCTTCGGTGGTGTTATGGGCATGTGTATCTGCAACGATCGACGTTGGCCGGAAACCTTTCGGGTATTAGGGCTGCGAGGAGCCGAGTTAGTCATGCTGGGGTATAACACGCCGGTTCACTATCCACCGGCGCCGGAGCATGATCGTCTCCAGGATTTTCATAACCACTTGTGCATGCAGGCGGGTGCCTACCAGAATGGAAATTGGGTTGTTGGTGTCGCCAAAGCTGGCTGTGAAGAAAATTGCGATCTTATTGGCGGGTCCTGCATCATTGCGCCAACGGGTGAAATTGTCGCAAGTGCCACAAGTCTTGCAGATGAAGTCATCGTTGCAGAAGTCGATCTGGATAGATGTGCCGAGCTCAGGCAGAACATCTTTAATTTTGCGCTTCACAGAGAGCCTGATGATTACGGCCCCATTTGTCAGCCAAAAGTCTCCTGAGCTTGAACAGCGCTTGAAAAATACCAGTCGGGGTACAACAGATTGCCAATCTTGCGAACCACTATTCCCGGAGTCCTACGCTGTGTGGCTATTAAAATTAGTTATCTGAATACTTTTTATAATTCCCGGCTTCAAATGCCTCGACAGCCGGTGTCGGTAGATCGAAGTAGTCCTGGGTAAAGGCATAGCCGTGCCCTCCCATCCTACCGACAGCATCAAGGGCGGTGTGATCTACATGATAGTTTTCGGTATTGACAATATCACTGCGTATGAAGGCTCGAAGCACTCGGCCCAACACAATCTCTCTGGTGGTACCAATTTCGATACCAATGTGGCGACGACATTCGAACGATACAGGCGCTTGTGCAATGCGTGGACAATCGACTGAAGTACCGTTGACCATCGTGAGTCCAGCGCGCTCCAGCTCGTTCACTTCCCGGTGAAAAGCGGTTGCTGTGACGTTCATGGCATCGATGTTTGCACGATCAACAATGTTTACGGTAAACATCTCCGTACAACGGATATTCCATGCGGTGTCTTTAAACGTCTGTTCTTCCCGGTTTTCTATACCCAGCGCCAGTATAGGTGGATCTGAAGACAAACAATTGAAAAAACTGTAGGGAGCCGCGTTCGCTTGTCCCTGCGAGTCAACCGTTGTTACCCAGGCTATCGGCCGAGGTACGACGCTGCTAATCAGAAGTTTGTAACAATCACGTGGATTGAGCGTCTGGAAATCAAATTGTTTGTGTGTCATTTGTTTGTTCTGTTTGAATAGTACGGCAATACAGAGTGAAAATGCCTGATTGTTGTTGTACTTCATAATTGCACGCTTTTAACGCGTAAAAAAAGATCGTAACGTTTACCGCGTCAGGTGCATCATTTTCGTGCAATAATTTCATTGCGTACTGACGTATTCGATCGCGCATTGCAGAACAACACGTCCCGCGTGCTGATACATAATGCTTCCAGCGCGTGGCGAGACTTTGTAAACCACTCAAGACGCGTGATATATTAAAAGTCATAACTTCTTTTCAGGACAGTAGTGATGATTCTACTGTTTACAAAGGCTTTGTATTGACGTATAGCGTATGTAGATAAACGTATATTCAGTGAATTTTCTCAACGCAACCTGGGACATTTTCATGTCACTACCGTTATTTAAAACCTGGACATTCGGGACTTCTCCTACCCCACCTTTAACCAAGCCCAAGCAGTCATTCCACCATGGTGTTGCTACCTGTGCAGCGATCGTGTCGATATCTGCATTAAGTGTTCTAAGTGCACCACTACAAGCTGAAGTCTTGAAATGGGGTGCTAATCGGGATATTGGATCGCTGGATCCTTACTCATACGGCGATAGCTTTACCATTAATGTACTGAATCATGTGTACGAAGGACTGGTGCGCTACGACAAGGATTTGAAGATAGAACCGGCACTGGCCGAATCCTGGGAGATTCTTGATGATCAGATCACCTGGCGATTCAAGCTGCGCCCGGAAGTCACGTTTCACAACGGTAATGCGTTCACTGCAGAGGACGTGGTCGCATCGCTTGAGCGCGTCAGCCATGAAACCTCGCCGCTGAAGGGCAACCTTCCTGCCTATGTCAGTTCCGCTGTTGTCGATGACATGACGGTAGATATTACTTTGAATGGTACCTATCCGCTGTTGCTTAATGATCTGACCAACATTCATATCTTTGATAAAGGCTGGCTGATTGAGAACGACTCTGAATTGCCCACAGACATCGGCTCTGGCACTGAGGGATATGCAACGTACAATGCCAACGGTACTGGTCCATTCATAGTTGAAAGTCGCCAGCCGGACGCGAAAACAGTTTTCCTGGTAAATCCCGATTGGTGGGATACACCGCAGCACAACCTGACACGTATTGAACTACTGCCGGTGTCATCTCCTGCCACACGCGTGGCTGCACTGCTATCGGGTGAGATTAATTTCACCAATGATGCACCAGTACAGGATTTGCCTCGGCTGGAAGCAGCTCCGACTGTCAATGTTCTTGAGGGCGTTGATCTTCGCACTGTCATGATCGGGATGAGTTTCAGAGACAAACTCAACAACGGTACCGATAATCCGTTTAGTGAATTGAAAGTCAGACAGGCCCTGTACCAGGCCATTGACGTAGATCAGCTGCAACAGAAGGTGATGCGGGGAAAATCACGTACAGCCGGTGCGGTGATTGCACCTCCCATACCCGGTTATGTGCCAGAGCTTGATGAGCGTCTGCCGTATGATCCCAAAGTAGCTCAAGGGTTGCTCGCCGAAGCGTCTGTACCTGAAGGTCTGGAATTCGACTTTAACTGTTTGCAGGATGGTCTGGTTAACGAGGAACAGTTCTGTCAGGCCATAGCCTCTATGTGGAGTCGAATCGGCTTGAATCCCAAACTGGACGTTGCGCCACGCGCGGTACAAACACCGAAGCGGACTAATGGCCAGACCGATGTCTATACACTGGGATGGGCAACGTTACCGATGCTGGATGCGTATAGCCCTTTGTTGCAGATTTTCCATACCAAAGAGGGGAATTCGGGCGTGTTCAATTGGGGTGACTGGTCATTTCCTGAACTCGATGCACTGGTCCAGGCTGCGGGCAAGGAGCTTGACCTGGAAAAGCGTCTGGCACTGGAAACTGAAGCGCTACAAATCGTCAAGGATGAGATCATCATGATTCCGTTACATCAGCAGCCCATGGCCTGGGCGGTGACAGACGAAGTCGTTGAGATGCCATTATTTCCAGATAACAAGCCCAGACTCTGGTTTGCCACTGTCAAGTAGAGCGTTCAATTAAGGCAACGTGGACAGAGTCAATAGAACTTGCTCGCTTTTCTAGTTAAACGACTACTGAATGCGGCATTCGTGATGCTGGCGGTTGCCCTGCTGGCATTCATGATATTTCGTTTCTTCGGTGACCCGGTAGAAATGATGGTCAACGAGCAGGCGACGCAATCCGACCGGGCTGAGCTGAGGGAACGGCTCGGCCTGAACGATAGCTTTCTGGTGCAGTACACACGTTTTGTCGGTCAGGCAGTCCAGGGCAATTTCGGTATGTCTTATCGAAATCAGCAGGACGTCATGGTGCTAATCGCTGAACGATTTCCGGCAACCTTTGAGCTGGTGATGGTTGCGACGTTGTTGTCCTTGCTCATCGGTATCCCGTTAGGTGTTCTCACTGCGGTTTATCGGGATAGCAGGTTAGCGGACTTCCTTCAGTTAGGCTCCATTGTCGGGGTATCACTTCCCAGTTTCGTTGTCGGGATTCTGTTAATTCTGGTCTTTTCCGTCGGACTTGGCTGGCTGCCTGCCTTCGGGCGAGGAGACACCGTCGATCTGGGGTGGTGGAGCAGTGGTTTTTTTACGCCCAGTGGTCTGGCCGCACTGGTTCTGCCGTCCATTTCTCTGTCATTATTCCAGATTACGTTGGTTATGCGGCTGGTTCGTGCCGAAATGCTGGAAACATTGCGCACCGACTTTATCAAGTTTGCGCGAGCACGAGGACTACCGCTAAGTGTCGTCAACTGGCGGCATGCGTTGCGCAACTGTTTGATGCCAGTCATTACGCTCACCGGAATGCAGATTGGTAATTTGATTGCGTTTGCGCTGGTTACTGAAACTGTTTTTCAATGGCCTGGCATGGGGCTTCTGTTTATTCAAGCTGTGACCTTTGTCGATATACCGGTGATGGCGGCTTATCTGATGCTTGTCTCGTTTATCTTCGTTCTAATCAATACGATCGTGGATATAACCTATGCGTATGTCGATCCGCGCCTTCGTGACGAAGGGGTAGCTGCTGGAAGTAAAAACAGTGGCCATTGAACGCACTCTGTTTGGTAAACTGCAGAATCACGAGCTCTGGTGGAGCTTTAAGCAAAGCTACTCTGCAGTTTTTTCTGTGACTTTGCTATGCGTCATTGTATTAAGCAGCGTGTTCGCCCCGTGGATTACACCACAGAATCCGTATGATCTCGCATCACTGGATCTGATGAATTCCGAGATACCACCTATCTGGCTCGATGGTGGCAGCTGGCCGTATATTCTCGGTACCGATGTCCAGGGGCGTGACTTGTATTCCGCCATTTTATACGGATCGAGAACCTCTTTGCTTATCGGCTCGCTATCTGTTTTGCTTGCGCTTGCGGTCGGACTCACCCTGGGACTGATCGCAGGCTACGGTGGGGGTTGGCTGGATAACGTTCTGATGCGACTTGGCGATATCCTGCTGTCAATGCCTTTCATTCTCATTGCCATATTGATTAGTGCTATTGCCGCTCAGTCGCTGCCATTGAATTTGCGTGAATCACTCGCAGCCCTGATTCTGGTTATCGCTATTGCTGTACCGTCATGGGTACAATATGCCAGAACGGTTCGTGCCTCTACCATGGTAGAGAAGAACAAGGAATACGTACAGGCGGCGCAACTGATCAAGGTCACTCCTGTGCGCATCCTTGTTCAGCATATACTGCCCAATACATTGACACCTATCATGGTTGCTGCGACTCTCAATTTCGGGCTTGCAATTCTCTCCGAGGCCACATTGAGTTTCCTTGGCGTCGGTATGCCATCGGATCAGCCTTCACTGGGGACTCTGATTCGTATCGGCAATCAATATCTGTTTTCCGGGCTATGGTGGATCGTATTGTTTCCTTCTGTGCAGCTTTGCCTGATTGTTTTATCTGTCAACATGATAGGTGACTGGTTACGCGATGCTTTAAACCCTAAATTGCGGTGAGTTTCATGGCTGATTCTGTGTTGTTGAAAAGTGTTCGTCCCATGGCGGGTCCGGTGATAGATGTTCTCATTGTGGATGGCTGCTTTGCGGTAATGAAAAGTGACGCGGGTGCACTCAGCCCGTCAGAAACAATCGATGGCAGGAATGCCATTTTATTGCCTGGTCTGATCGAGGCACACACGCATCTGGACAAATCACTGCTTGGTCTCCCATGGTATCGCAATGAAGTTGGTCCGCTACTCATCGACAAGATTACCAACGAACGTGAGAACAAGCAGGCTTTGGGTATCGATCCTCAGGTTCAGTCAGAGCGGCAGGCCATCCTGTCGATGTCAAAGGGAAGTACGCATATACGGAGTCATGTGGATGTGGATACGGTCCACGCCCTAAAAGGTATCGAAGGTGTCATGGCAACCCGAGATAAGTTGGCAGACTTCATTGATATACAGATTGTGGCGTTTCCACAATCAGGCATGATGATACGGCCTGGCACCGCAGAGCTGATGAATGAGGCGATGAAACTCGGCTGTGACGTCGTTGGTGGTCTGGACCCCTGTGGCATTGACCGCGATCCCAAGGGGCATCTGGACACGATCTTCGAACTGGCTCAACACTATGCCAGGCCTTTGGATATCCATCTTCATGAGCGCGGAGAGATGGGCGGTTTCTCAATGGAGTTGATCATTGAGCGAACAGCTGCGTTGGGTATGCAAGGGCAGGTCACTATCAGCCATGCTTTCTGTCTGGGTAATCCCGACCGAACGTACGTGGCGGAGCTGACGGAGCAACTGGCGAAACATCAGATACACATCATGACAACCGGACCTGCTGCTGCGCCTGCGCCAATGGTCAAAGAGTTACTATCAGCCGGTGTGAAAGTGTGCTCGGGGTCTGACGGAATCCGTGATACCTGGGGGCCGTTTGGCAATGCCTGTTTGATAGAGCGCGCCATGTTCATCGCTCAGCGTAACAATCTGCGACGTGATGATGAAGTCGAACTGGCACTCGATATCTGTACGCGAGGCGGTGCGTCGGTGATGGCGCTTGAAGATTATGGTCTGGCTCCAGGTTGCAAGGCTGATGCTGTGTTGCTTCAGGCGGAGTCATTGACCGAGGCCGTTGCGACTCGCCCACCACGTCAACTAGTACTTAAACGGGGCAAGGTCATCGCTCGCGACGGGCAATGTCTTATGCCGTTCCCTTGATACGATGACAAACCTACGTACACGACTTCATGCCCGCTGGGTGATCGGTTATGCCGGTACCTCGCATCAGATATTCGAAGACGCAGACGTTGTCCTTGAAGGGGACTCGATTATCTTTGTGGGTCATGAATACCCGGGCAACGTTGATGTGTCTTTCAACTATGGCGAATCCATTATCTCGCCAGGATTCATTGATCTTGATGCATTGAGTGACCTGGATACGACCATTCTTGGCTACGACAACGCACCCGCCATGCTCAAGGGTCGGGTCTGGCCCCGTACTTACGTTGAGCGTGGGCCTTATGAGATGTACACGCCTGAAGAGCTTGCTTTTCAAAAACGTTTTGCATTTGCTCAACTGATAAAAAACGGCATTACAACTGCGGCACCGATCGCATCACTGTTCTACCGTGCCTGGGGTGAAACTGTTGATGAGTTTGAGGCAGCAGCACTTGCTGCACAGGATCTGGGGCTGCGAGTCTATCTCGGACCAGCCTACCGCACGGGCAATCAGGTTGTCGAGAGTGACCAGACCATCGTGGCTGACTATGATGAGGCGCGGGGTCTGGCAGAGCTGGAGGCGGCCGTTGAATTTGCCCGACGCATGGATGCACATACCAGTCCGTTGCTCCGTGGCTTGCTCGCGCCTGATCGGGTCGAGACGTGTACTGCCGAACTGTTGCGACGCACAGCATTGGCATCTGATGAACACCAGCTGATGGTGCGCCTGCACTGCTGTCAATCCACTGCTGAGTTAGCGTTGGTCCGGGAACAACATGGCTGCACACCACCCGAATGGCTTCATCGGCTGGGTTTTCTGTCAGCGCGTTGCCTGTTGCCTCACGGCATACACCTGTCAGAAGACGAACTTCATTACTTCTCCAAATCCGGAGCCACGATTGTCCATTGTCCTTTGGTATCCGCACGACATGGAGGCGTGCTGCGTTCCTTAACCCGCTATAAATCGCATGGTATGAATATGGCGATGGGCACCGACACATGGCCACCGGACATGATTCTCAACCTGCAACTGGGCGTCATGATGAACAGAATCGCTGAACAGACAATGACCAGTTGTCGTAGTGAAGACTTGTTTGGTGCCGCCACCTTAGGTGGTGCGATTGCGCTGCATCGGCCAGATCTTGGCAGACTGGTGGAAGGCGCAAAAGCTGACGTAACGATTATCGATGTGTCGCGTACGCTGCAGACCACTGATCCCATACAGACCTTGATGACTGGAGTGGCCGGTCGTGATGTAAGCAACGTGTTCATTAACGGCCGTCATGTTCTCAAAGACAAGCAGTTACCGGGCTTTGACGAAGATCAGCATTGGATCAGTGCGCAAAGACAGTTCGACAAAATAGCATCACTGTATCCTGAAAGAACGCTGGGACACCCCTCGATTGACACTATATTTTCTTCCAGCTACCCGCGCGTAAATCGATATGATTGAGCCTGTGCTGCAAGTTAACGCCTTGTGCGTTGAATTTCCTGCCAGAGAAGGTGTTTTAACCGCCGTTGACGGTGTATCCCTCCACATAGATCGCGGCGAAATTCTAGGTGTGGTTGGTGAGAGTGGGGCTGGCAAGTCTATGACCGGCATGGCGATTCTTGGTCTCATTGAACCACCTGGCAGGATCACAGGTGGCGAAATCCATCTATCCGGACAGCGCATCGACCATTTAGGCGATGATGCCCTGAGTGATATTCGTGGTAAGCGCATCGGTGCGATCTTTCAGGACCCCCTGACCAGTTTGCACCCGCTTTTCACCGTGGGTCAGCAGCTGTGCGAAACGATCTGCTTTCATTTGCAAATGAGCAGAGTACAAGCCCGCCGCCGAGCGCTTGAATTGCTCGATGAAGTGGGTATTCCGGCTCCTGATATCCGGATAGATCACTACCCACATCAGTTTTCCGGTGGTATGCGACAGCGTGTGGTCATTGCCCTGGCGCTGTGCGCAGAGCCTGAGTTGATGATAGCGGATGAACCCACAACGGCGTTGGACGTCTCCATTCAAGCGCAGATAACCGGCTTGCTTAGACGGTTATGCAAGGAGCGTGGTATGGCGGTTATGCTGGTAACGCATGATATGGGGGTAATTGCTGAGACGGCTGATCGTGTTGCTGTCATGTATGCGGGGCGTCTGGCGGAAGTGGGCGATGTTAGCGCAACCGTGAACACCCCACGCCATCCCTATACGACAGGCTTGATGGCGTCCATACCGAGCCTGACCCGTGACGTATCAGAATTGACACAAATACCCGGCAGCATGCCAAGGTTAGCGTCCATTCCCGCTGGCTGTGCATTCAACCCGCGTTGCCCAAAAGCGTTTGATCGATGCAGAAGCGAGGCACCTCATCTTTCCACAGCTGGCGTTGCGTGTTGGGCAGTTGCCGAGGACAGGCTCTGATGGCAACACTGCCACTTCTGGAAGCTATCTCTCTGGAGAGGCACTTCGATGTGTCTGCCCCGTGGCTCAACCGCTTGATCGAACGTCGCCCCAGGCAGATTCTCAGTGCTGTAGACGGTGTGGATTTCAGTATCCTGCCGGGGCAAACTCTGGCACTTGTAGGTGAGAGTGGCTGTGGCAAATCTACCGTTGCGAAATTGGTTACCGGTTTGCAGCAACCCTCTGGAGGACGCATTATTCATCGTGGTGACCCTAACCGGATACAGATGATTTTTCAGGACCCTTACGCCAGTCTCAACCCACGTTGGCGAGTTTCACGCATTATCGCCGAACCTTTACTCACTCTGGAACCACAAACCAGCAAGACCATTGTTCGAAAACGTGTTAACGAGTTGCTGGAGCTTGTTGGTCTCAGCAGTACGGATGGTAACAAGTATCCTCACGAGTTTTCGGGTGGGCAACGTCAACGTATTTCAATTGCAAGAGCCTTGTCTGGTAGTCCAGAGTTTATTGTGTGCGATGAGCCCACCTCAGCACTGGATGTTTCGGTTCAGGCGCAAATATTGAACCTCATGAAAAAGCTACAGCGTGAATTGGGTCTGACTTACTTGTTTATCAGTCATGATCTGTCGGTTGTAAGGCATATGGCGGACGTCATTGCTGTCATGTATCTGGGGAGGATCGTGGAGATTGCTCATAAGCAATTGCTGTTTGAAAATCCCATGCATCCCTATACGAAACTGCTGCTGGAAACCATTCCTGACATCGACAATCCCAACACGAATCGTGTGCCATTGTCTGGCGAGGTTCCCAGTCCGGTCAATGCACCGAGTGGCTGCAGTTTTCATCCTCGCTGTAGCCTGGCATTTGATCGGTGCTCTCGCGAACAACCCAAGCGACGTGAGGACGTGCACTCAGGGCGTGTTGCCTGTTTTTCTGTCGAGCGATCTCTCTCCGACTTGAATGCCTGATCGATAGTGGGCCAGGCGAATCAATGCTTGTAGGGTCTCAATGCAATTCGTTACTATGATAGAGCCGGACTATACGATGCTCAAGACACCGCGCAATCATCATTTGTTTGATGCGGTTGTTCTATCAGCAACCATTGCACCCCCGGTCCATGATGACGTCATCAGCCAGACGACACGACTGCGCAGTCAGCGACAAGCATTTTGCCACGGCGCACCGGATAGTCCAGGCTGGTAGGGTACCAACCCGGTTCATTTTCACTAACAGGAGAAAAGCATGAAACACATAATAAAGCGCGTTCTGGGCTTCGTTGCCCTTGCGTTGGTGCTGACGCCAGCAGTTGCAAGGGATATCACCATTGATCTTGCAGGTGAACCATCGTCACTGGATCCGCACATGCAGTGGAATCCGGACAGTTATTACGTATACCGCAATATCTTTGATAATCTGGTGACCCGAAATAACGCAGGCGATATCGTTCCGCAAATCGCAACTGAATGGGAGCAACTATCTGATACTGAATTAAGCTTGACGATTCGTGAGGGCGTGACGTTCCACGATGGCTCACCCCTGACTGCAGAGGATGTCGTTTACTCTGTTAAGCGAATAACCAATCCCGACTTTGGGTCACCTCAGCTAGGGCAGTTCAACAAGATTGCCGATGCAAATGTCGTTGATGGTAACAAGGTCGTTCTGGTAACGGCTAGCCCATATCCTGCGCTGATGGCGCAGCTGGTCAAATTGTCTATCGTTCCAATGAAAGTCGTTGAAACGGTCGGTAATGAGGCTTTTAATGCAGCGCCTGTGGGTTCTGGCCCTTACATCTTTGAAGAGTGGAACCGCGGCATCTCCGTCACACTGACTGCCAATAAAGACTACTGGGGTGAGGCCGGGGCTTTTGACTCCGCGATATTTCGTGCGGTGCCGGATGCTGCAACGCGTGTCGCCGACTTGCTGGCAGGCACAGCAGACCTCGTGGTCAGTATTGACGCTGATGCTGGTGCACAGATGGCAGGCAATGAGGCGGTAAAACTGTTGTCAGCGCCAACTGAACGTGTAGGCTATGTTGGACTGAATTTGGACAAACCCCCTTTCAACGATATGCAAATGCGCAAGGCGGCAAGTCTTGCTATAGATCGCCTGGGCATTACAGAAGGGCTGCTGCAAGCTGGCGAAGTACCGCTGTCCCAGATGGCAAGTCCTGCGCACTTCGGCTATTCAGAGGATATACCGTTGTTTGACTATGATCCTGAGCAGGCCAGGGCAATAACGGCTGCCAATCCTGATCTTGCAGCCACACCTGCGACCCTGGCGACGGCCCCTGTGTTTGATCAGCGCATTGTGCAAGCAATACAACAGATGCTCAACGATGCAGGTTTCGATATTTCAATCAGCATGTCAGATATGCCAACTTATCTCGGTATTGTCCGTTCAGAGCCTTCCGAAAACTCAGAGCTGAGCTTTGGTCGATGGTCATGTGCTTGTCAGGATGCTGATGGCATCACTTACCCAACCCTGCATTCGGATAGCAACTGGTCTCGGGTCAACGTCCCCGAAATCGATGCTCTGCTGGATGAGGCTCGCGAAACACTTGACAAGGATGTTCGTCAGGCGGCCTATACAAAAGTCCATCAGTTGGTACGTGAAAATTTCTACACGTTGCCACTGTACCAGGCAGCTGTTCTCTACGGCGCAACCGCCGAGCTGGACTTTGAACCAACTGCCAATGAAAGTATGTTTCTGAACCGGATGAGTGCGGCGAAGTAGATTGTTCCGCTTTCTTCTGTATCGCGGGGGTCAGGCGCTGATAACAGCCTTTGGTGTCGTGACTCTGGTGTTTTTCATCCAGCGTTTGTCGGGCGATCCCACGGCGTTGTTATTGCCGGAAACAGCGACTCAAGCTGATATCGAGGCCATGCGAGTCACGCTTGGGCTCGACCGCTCCCTGTGGTTGCAATACGTGGATTTTCTGGGTGACATGCTGCGCTTCGATCTGGGGCGCAGCTTTGTCCAGAATATCAGCGTGTGGGAAATCATTGCGAGTCGAATACCGCAGACCTTACAGCTGGCAGCCGGTGCCTTGGCTGTAGCATTGCTTATCGGTTTGCCTCTTGGACTAGTCATGGCCCTGACACGCGGCAGACTCATTTCGCGAATCATTATGGGTATTGTGCTTGCGTTTCAGTCAATGCCCACATTCTGGTCTGGCATCATGATGATTCTGGTCTTTGCGGTGTGGCTGCGCTGGCTACCTTCATCAGGTACCGGCACGCTGGCTCATCTCATCATGCCGTCTATTGCTCTGGGTCTGTTATCGCTGGCAACGTATGCACGTATCACCCGTGCCGCTGTCGTTGATGAGCTGGCTAAGGATTACATACGCTCGGCCAGGGCTCGGGGGGTCGGTACAGGCCGAATGGTACACAAACACTTATTACGCAATTCGCTAATCCCCATTGTTTCGATCACCGCACTCGAAATATCCCAATTACTCGCCGGTGCCGTGATTGTCGAAACGGTGTTTGCCTGGCCAGGTCTCGGATTGTTAACCGTGCAGAGCATATCGTCACGAGACTTTCTGGTCGTGCAGGGCATTGTGTTGCTAGGGGCATTCGTGACTATTTTTGCCAGTCTGGCTGCTGATATTCTGTACACCATCGTTGACCCCCGCGTACGGTTGACCGGTAAGGCATGAGCAAACGCAATTCGATCATCAGCGTTGTGCTTTATTGGTGGCCTGCATGGCTGTTGAGCGCTTTGGTCGTTTGTGCAGTGTTTGCACCGTGGCTGGTGCCCTTTGATCCAGATCGACAGAACCTGCTGGCAAGACTTAAGCCGCCGGGTTTTGACGCCCGTGGTGCCGTATTTCACCTTGGGTCTGACGAACTGGGTCGTGACGTACTCAGTCGGCTGATTTATGGTGCCCGAGTGTCCATTCTGGTTGCTGTGCTGTCGGTCGTTCTCTCTGGTGTGGTTGGCGTGGCTGTTGGGATGATAGCAGCGTATTTGCGTGGTTGGACAGAAACACTTCTGATGAGACTGGTCGACGTATTCCTGTCAGTCCCAGCCATACTACTGGCCATTATTACGGTAGCGGTGCTCGGGCCAGGATTCATCAATGTCATTCTGGTTCTTGCGCTAACCCGATGGCCACGCTATGCACGAGTAGCTTATGGCCAAACACTGGCTATCGCCGATCAACCGTATGTCAAACTGGCGCGTGCTATGGGGGCCAGCACCGTTAGAGTGGTCACATTGCACATATTGCCCAATATTCTTGGACCACTTCTGGTTGTTGCGACACTCGAGTTCGGTCTGATGGTGTTGTTCGAGGCAGGGCTATCATTTCTCGGATTGGGTGTGCAGCCGCCAACGGCGAGTTGGGGGTCGATGCTTTCCACTGGGCGTAACTACGTTGCTACCGCCTGGTGGATAGCAACATACCCGGGATTAGCTTTGTTTTTATTGGTTCTCAGTGCCAATTTGATTGGTGACAAACTGGGTGATCGTATGGGAAAGGGCTTTTAAGCGACAAGAGGCAGGGGTATGGAATCTGGAAACAGCTTTGAGGGCAAACGTGTTGTCGTAACGGATGCAGCCGGTATCATGGGAAGAGCACTGGTGTCATCTTCGGCCAATAACATTACGGGTACCTCATTGGCTGTGGATGGTGGTAATTCCGCTGGCACAATGGACGTTTTCCAGCCCAAGAAGAGTGCCCTGTGATCTGGTCTGCTCAGTCGTATCCATGGCCTGAAGCGTATCAGTCTGCCGCCTGCTTTTCTGTGGATGTCGACGCGACCGCACCGTACCTGTGGCAGCACCGCGATGCCCTGCCAGAAACTCTGGCAGCATTGGAACATCGATCCTATGGCATACGCCGTGGACTCGCCAGAATCATATCAATGCTGGATCGGATAGGCATCAAAGGCTCTTTTTTTGTACCCAGCGTTGTAGCCTTGCAGAATCCTGATCTGTTACCCGGTTTGCTTGAGCGCGGACATGAGATAGGTTTGCATGGTTTTTACCATGAACTGGTATCTGAGATATCTGATCAACGCTTTACTGAAGCTCTTGAGGCTTCGCTGG
>JBGCEH010000041.1:0-5881 GCA_045106195.1 Granulosicoccus sp. | reverse complement strand
GGACGCATCGTCACCCCGAACACATCGCCCATCTCGCGATAGAAATCAGCAATGTTAGAGGTGGCGTGTGAGAGTACGCCCACCGAGATATCGCGTTGGGTTGCCAGACGGCTAGCCAACAAACGCAGTGTAACGCTCTTGTAGCGCGCATTAAGCCGTAATTCGCCGGTGTTTTTTACTGCAATAAAACGTTCTATATTGTTGGAGAAATCGGTTTAATCCGGTAAACAGCAGATGGCAGAGGCCGTCAAAAATCACACTTGCAATGCGTGGCCAGCACCTGCCTGGATTTGGCACACTGGGTATAAGCCAATAACAAAGGAGGAAGTGGCCCGCCACGGTAAGCCCCGTGCGGGCCGTGTCCGGTGCTGTGCAAGTGCGTTTGGCGACGCTAAGCACCGGCGACGACTACGTTACCGAGAAGCAGTGGCTTCGCGCAACCCTTAATGCTTGCCCGTGGCATCCGCAGGGTGGTTGCGGTTTCTGCCGACACGGCACTTATCCTCGCGTGCGTCCACGAGGCACGTTGATCGCTCGCTGGTATTGCCCTACCGAACAGCGCACGGTCAGTGCGTTGCCTGATGCGCTGGCCTCACATTTCTCTGGTACGCTGGCCGATGTTGAGGCACACGTGCTGGCAACGGAGCTGGGAGCCTCTCTGGCATCAGTGGCTATGGGGCGACGCCTGGAGATCGAACTGCCCGGGGCACTGCGTTATCTATCGCGCGTATGCAAAGCGGTACACAAGGCATTATCTATTTGTCGTGGCTTGCAGCCTGAGACGATGGCTAACTTGCCACCAACGATTGCAGGCTTTTCAACACGCTGCGGTGAAGGTCGAGTGCTCACAACACTTCGCCATTTAGTGCGTCGCCACCTGCGCCAACTCCCCATCCCACTGGGCTTTAATCCGTCACGCAATAATCTGACTAATCGATCAGGTGAGTTCCAACATCGAACGGGTCGTGACCCACCGTGTGCAGTGCTTGACCCTGTCAATGAGCCGATCACCGATCGGTCATGGCAGGGGAAAGCAACTTGAACACGACACCTAAAGAGCTTATCGAAAGAATCGCACTGTTCAGACATGGCCTGATCGCCCGGGTATTGCCCACAGATTAGACGCCTCAGCAACGCCAACAAGAGATTGTGCGCATCAGTCATGAGCAGCATCAGATTCCAGGAACGCTTAGAACCCGTGTGGCACACAGCACGCTGCGCGAGTGGTTAAAGCTCTATCGTGAGGGTTCGATCGAACGGCCAGGATTGTGCAAGCCAGGCCGACACCGCCCCCCAGGAGCACGCGCACCGCCGCCAGCGGTTTGCTAAATAGCTGAAGAGCCACGGGCGCTCGGCCAGGGGCGCCCGGCCAGGGCAATGGCTGTGCGGTGGATATTGATCAGGTGCCAGATGTGTGATGGAGTGTGCTGACGGGTCGCAGCCGGTGCGTCAAACAGTCGGTTGCGTCAAATGGGTAGCCGTCTCACTGTTTACGTATCGTGATTGTCGGTATTTTTTGTGTGGCGGCTCGGAGGTGAGGTGGTTTATTTTTCTTATACCCCTTGCGTGAATTTTGCGTGGATCAGTGGTGCACGGTTGCGCGCAGTAGTGCAATAGTCGGGTAATGAGCCCGCTAAGTTGTTGAAACTACGAGGCTGAAAAGGCGTCACGAGGACTGAAAATCCCCGTGTCGGCACCGGAGCGCCGGGCGGTTCGATTCTGTCCCTGGCCACCTCCCGCATCTTTATCAGATCTAACACCATGTCATTCCCGCGGATGCGGGAATCCATAGCCTGAATAGCACAGCAAATTTTCTTAACTGCGTGAATTTTGCGTGAGCTAGTCAGCGCTGAGTCCTACAACCGCCTTCCTCTAATCCGGCCCAGATTCGACAACAACTCTACATTCGCATTACTGTATGAGTGCACGGTTGATGAAAGCCTCAGGAGGCAGTTAACCATGAATACTCAAAAAGGTGACGACCAACAAGTTGTTTCAGCACAGCCACTGAGCAGAATCACTCGTGATTCGTAAGTCATGGAAGGTAGAGCTTGTATCCGAGGTATGCGCGTTACAGTCGGAATGATCGTTGGGCAAATTGGTGCCGGACGTACTATTGAAAATGTCACGGATGATTTTCCCTATTTTGAGCGTGATGATGTATCTGAAGCGCTGCAGTACGCTGCGTGGTTGTCCCAGGAAAGTGAGATCATATTGGAGACGGGATGAAGGTTCTTTTGGATATGAACCTGTCACCCCGTTAGTAAACCACGTTGGCAAATGTTGGTATAGATGCTGTTCACTGTGCATACGTTGCGGACCCTTGTGCTCCAGATTCTTTGCTGGCTAGTAATGTATTGGCGAACGATTTGGTTGTGCTGACTCAGGATCGGGACTTTGGTGCTGTGCTTGCAGCATCGGGTGACTCCGGCTCTAGCGTCGTGCAGATTCGTGCTGGCGATACGTCACCTGAAAGCATTAAGCAACAGGTGATTTCTGCACTTGAGCAATTTTCAGATGAAATTAAAGTGGGCGCACTGATTACAGTGGACATTGATCGATCAAGGGTGCGATTACTTCCTATCAGACGTTGGTATCAGTCTGGATTTACATCGAACACATGGTGTTTTTCTATACCTAGATCGTAGTAGGTAACAGTGTAGTTTGGCTTCCTATCTTTGTTAGAGGTATCTCGTACGATGTTCAATTTCATGGAGCTACGATTCGAAAAACTCGACGATAGTGAACTGAAAAATGGTTTGTTGGTACACACGCGGTAGCAACCATCACCATCCGGTTTAACGAGGTATTGGGTGCAGAAAGCTAACACTCTCGATTAGAGTATAACTTGGTTGTTTCATGTCCTTTTCGATCCGGATCATCATCCATGACAACACGTGTCCCGTCCGCCAGAAAGAGTGACCGCTTTTTTCAATTCAGTCGCATGATGCTGGGTGCCACGGTTTGGTGCAGCGCACTTGTTTTCGGCTGCTATATTCTCGTCTTTTACGCATTAGCCTATCTGGGCGACAATGTGCAGCAGTGGAACGAGGTGCTACCTGGGCTCTATGATCCCGAGAACCCTGGTTCTACTGCCGGGATTGCTGTTCACTTTCTTGCTGGCGGTATCATTCTGATACTGGGATGTCTACAACTTCTGGAGGGGCCCCGCCGGCGCTTTCCGATGTTACACCGCTGGTCAGGGCGGGTGTACGTCACAGCTTGTGGGTCAGCAGCGTTGGGAGGGCTGGTGTTCATCCTGTTGCAGGGAACCATTGGTGGACCTGTAATGGATGTCGGATTCGCAGGCTATGGCCTTTTGATGCTGCTGGCAGCGACGCAAACTATCCGTTTCGCTCGCCAACGTGATTTCAGGCGGCATCGAGCCTGGGCACTACGCCTCTTCGCACTGGCGATCGGATCGTGGCTTTACCGGATGTATTACGGATTTTATATCGGCTTTGGTGGAGAGTCCGGCCATACCGATGACTTTCGAGGCTGGTTTGACTTTCTCATGAATTTCTGGTTTTACCTTCCCAATCTGGTGGTTGTAGAAATCCTGTTGTCACACTACAGCTTCCTACAGCGACCCTGGGTGCGACTGGTAAGTGGTGCAAGCTTGCTCATCGCGAACGTCTTCATTTTGTTCGCCAGTTTTTTCTTTGTACGCGATTACTGGGGGCCAGGAATTATGAGTGCGTTCGTTGCATAGACTTCACGCTACATTCGCGCGTTTTATCGCCGTTCGGCCACTGGAATCATCAAAGGAGGCATAGAAGTTTGACTCCATTGACCATTCTTGTGGTCGAATTGCGCGCATCAAACCTTCGTTTATCCATCGATCACCTTTATGCAACGGCAAGAAGCTGAGTATCTGCAGTGCTTGTGGCGGTCCAATGAAGACTGCGCGTCCCGGATCATTGCCGAAAGTCGGACCACAGTATTGAGGATCTGTTTGTGATAGACAAGATCCTACAAGAATGAGCGCCACCCGAATATTGGTATCACGGTTGACCTGCTTACCACCGGTATAGACGTGCCCAAGATTTGCAATCTATTATTTATGCGTCGCGTAAAGTCGCGCATACTCTATGAGCAGATGATTGGCCGTGCCATGCGCCGCTGTGACGATATCGGCAAGACTGTCTTCCGCATCTATGACCCGGTAGATATCCATGCCAGTCTGCAGCAGGTCAACACCATGAAACCGCTGGTGAAGAATCCTGATATCTCCATCGAGCAATTGACTAGCGAACTCACTGACCCCCAGCAACTACAAAAAGCGCTGGATAGTCCCGGCGAAATTGATGGTGAGAGCCAAGCCGACGCAGTACTTAGTCAACTGAGCCAAAAGTTGATGCGCGTTCTTCGCAAAGCAGAACACGAGGCCGCGACTGACCCCAAAATACGCGATACATTGGCAAGGCTGCATGAAAGCTGTGAGGTCGAACCCAAAAGCCTGCACAGCCACCTGCGACAGCTTGGGTCTCAGGGCGCTGCACAGTTTTTGCGTCAACACGTCGGCTTGCTACGTCAAGTCAGCGAGATCAAAGCCGCCGTCAGCACCGACTATCGACCGATCATCTCCGATCACGACGATGAGTTGGCGGTGCGCGAGCAAAGTTACGGCAAGTGTAAACGGCCGGAAGATTATCTCGACTGCTTCAAATACTTTGTCGAACATCAGCTCAACCAGAGCGCGGCCCTGGCAGTCGTGGTCAAGCGACCACGTGATTTGACCCGAGCGCAGCTTAAAGAGGTCAAACTACTGCTCGATGGCGAGGGGTATTCAGGAGCCAATCTGCAAAGTGCTGTGCGTCAGCAGAGTAACCAGGATATTGCAGCCAGCATTATCGGGCACATCCGCCGTGCGGCTTTGGGCGAAGCCTTGCAGCCCTTTGAGCAGCGCGTGGCTCAAGCCATGGACCGTATTTACAACAGCCACAGGCAGCATTGCAATCAAGGATTTCAGAGATGGGTGAATACGGTTCATGATGTCTGATTTTTGGCGTTATTTTTAGCTGAACGAAGGGTACCTGCATGACACGTCACAGAAAGCTAGCAATGCTGACCTTGTCGAGTCAATCAGAAGCTCATCAAACCAGCCGAAGGTATAGTTATCTCTTTGACCACCGGCAACCTCTACGTTTGTGTTTCCTTGTAAGCAGACGCCGGTTCTGCCTGGAAACCGAGCTTACAGCCAGGCTCAAGATCAATTCAAGAACGCGGCCGTGCTCACCACCCTTGCCTAAATCCTATGGGAGGAGTTCATTGCAAGGCACGACCTTGGATACCGTCCCTTTGTTCGTATCGTCAGAAGCACTTCAGCATTGTCAGGGTCGTAAACAGATGCATACACTTCCGCAGAACTACCATCGTCGGCGCTAAAAATCACTCTGCCGCGCAACACTGATTGAGTCGTTTCCATGATCATTTCTTCGGCATAACTGACGTTTACCGAGACATTAAGGAAAGAACCTAGGCCACCTTTATATATATCGCAGCCTTGCATGTCGTGGTCTGAGCTAACACTTATCCAACGGCGATTATCATAGCTACTCAGGGCTGTACACGTTTCGTTATGCTTACGGTAGTAGCCGCTGGTGTTAAACCTGATTTCAGGTAACACTTGTAAGGAATATCAGTATATCGTGCTATGAATATCTTGGCCTTGGCCAAATGAGTATACTCGGGGCCCTAGATGGTCGTCGTAGTTGTCGGAGCGATAGTGCTCGACGGTTCCTAGCCTGGATTATTCATGAAACACCGAATCCTTTCACCAGACCCTTTTTCTGTAGCGGATTCTGCGAAGGAGCGGAATACAGGCTGTATTTCCGACTGAGCAGGATTCGCTACAGGAAAAGGGGATGCGGAAGGATTT
>JBGCEH010000040.1:0-21912 GCA_045106195.1 Granulosicoccus sp. | reverse complement strand
CAAATCCTTCCGCATCCCCTTTTCCTGTAGCGAATCCTGCTCAGTCGGAAATACAGCCTGTATTCCGCTCCTTCGCAGAATCCGCTACAGAAAAAGGGTCTGGTGAAAGGATTCGGTGTTTCATGAATAATCCAGGCTAGGCTCGTTTTGAACAGACTATACAGGCCATAGGCGATGCGCACTGCCATCAGCCCCAATTCCAATATCATTCTGGAAGCCCACCTTCTATCTGCAGGGTACGTTCTTGCGGTAGTGATTAACGTGTATCAAGGCCTGGGGGCGGCGATGTACGTGGTGTTTGTGGGAATGCTGAAACCACGGCTCATCCCCTATTTGCTTATCCTTCTGGCGGTCATCCAGGATGGGCCGGGTATTTACAAACTCCCCCGGTTTGCCGCTTTCGGGGTCCTTACCGCTGTTATGCTTTTAATTCTCACAGTTCGTGCCCAACACTTTGTCAAGGTGGGCAGGCATCTGATCTCTGCGCGCTATCATCAATTGGTCGCGCTGGGCTTAATGACAGTGATCTACGGATTCGTTGTTTCATACGTCGTCGACGCATACTCCCTAAGCGAGTTGCTGAAATCCACCCGACCCTGGCATTTGGTAGCCCTGACAAATTTTGTGATGATACTTGCAGCATATGGCTCCTTAGTCATGCTCTCACAAGATAAAAACATGACGATCAGACTCACCATCGTGGCACAAACCAGCCTCATGTACCTTCTGTTTGTTGCCCTTGTGCAGATGCTAACCCACCCAACAGCGCTCCATTCGGACTTTCTTCGCCAGTCCAATGCCTTCGGCTATGGTAGTCAGATGTCTTCGGCCAGTACATTGGGCATCGCAAGAATTGCGAGCGCCATGGAAACTCCAAACGCCTTTTGCCTGTCCGTTGCCTTTCTGTTCATGATCCTCTTCATTGGCAACCAGCGTTACGACAACAGCTTGCTACTGCCATCAGGTATGGCTGTAACCGGATTGTTTGTCGGATTTATCACATTATCCAAGGCACAGATGGGATATTTCGTCGTTGCGTCCTTGCTCTGTTTCCTCCTTACCAGAAACTACAGGTTCAAACTAATCGGCTACCTTACGATAGTTACCACGCTTATGATCCTCCTGTATTTTGGTAACACCCTTATGAATATTGCGGCAGAGTTGTTCCGAGTCCGAGAAATAGGCACCAGCACTCGTGGCGTGTTGTGGGAGGCGGTGATCGAGCAAATGAGCATCTATGACTGGATATTTGGCCGCGGGTATGGCCATTGGGAAGAACTTTTTGCGGGTGTGTACCGTTGGAAAACAATAACTGCCCCACATAACTATATCCTTTACGTACTAGGAACTTTTGGTTTGCTAGGCCTGTTTGTCTATTGCGTGTTGTTTTGGTTGCTTTTCAGAACATATCGAACACTTCGCCATAGCAACATTCGCGTAGCGCTTGTCGCCATGATGTTACTGTTGTTTATTTTCGTGAAAGATCTGGTAACCACCAGTTACGTCTTCAACACAAGCCCCCTTACCTATCTATTATGGCTTTGTGTGGGATTATTGTGTATTCCAGCAACAACCCAATATTCAACAAAAAGCGTACCGGCACGCAACAGCAGAACACGAGTTAAAAAACCAACGAGCTAAAATATCGTGATGAGTCCAATTAAAAAGACATTGCCCATGAACCAGGCGATTTTAACGACCTTGACAATTCAAACGAGCCCAGGAAATTCATTAAACTCCTGAAACTGAAGATCCTGAAGGAACTCAAGGAACCCCAAACGGGTATGAGAAATGCGCGTATTTGAATGTCTAAAAATGTTGCAAGCTTACAACCTCAGGATGTCGCACCACAAAATTGGCCTACTTCTGCGATGAAAGGCCTAGCAGCAACGTCATATACCTTGCTGGTGAACGATTAAATTCGTCGTACACGGACTTCCAGAAAACGTCCATCTCGCCGGTACTGCCATAGGATCGCCACTGCAGTGTCGATTTACTCGCCAGGTAGACTCTCAACAGAGCGTCAAGTTGAGTTGTCGTTGCGTTCTCAAGGCCAAGCGATGTCCAAAAAGTTCTTAACCCACATTCAAACGCCCTGGGCAGTTTTGTTACAGGCAATTGCAGCAAATACAAATAATCCTCAACCCGCCGGCGACCCAGTTTTAATCTCTGGGTAACAGGCCCAAAGGTTGTCAGAATGTCCAGCATATTGAAAACGCTGTAAGATTTTTCCCAGTACTCCCAGTCAATGAGTGAAACCACTTTTTTATCAAACAGCAGATTTCCCGGACTGAGATCGTTGTGTACAACGCACACTTTCAAACTCGGGGAATCCATGGCAAGCGATTTAATTATTTTTGAGGATGCCAGGTTTTCACCATACTTTGCGTTGAAATCACAAAGTATCTGTTGTGCGATGTCTGAGTGGTCGCAGTCTATCCGTGTTTCCATTTGGTGGAGCATGCATAACAATGCGGCGAGCCCCCGCCCGATTTTGTCCAAAGGCTGTCGCCATGGATAGCTTCGATACATTGACTGCACGCTTAGCCCATTAACTGGTCGAATAACTAATACAGACTCGCCATGTCTCGTCACGTCCAATTGACCGATTTCCAGCGACACAAGCTTTTCGTACTCTTTAACAAGCTCAACCTTCACAAAAGGTGATAACGCTTCTATACGCTTGATGATTATTGTTCTGGCCGATTCGGAACGCATGTGTTTCACAACACTTGCAAACTCACCATTAGACGATGAATAAAACTTCAGCGTGGTACCAGGCTCAAAGCTCCTGGGGCTAAAGCTGGAAAAGGATTTATCTGACAAACCCGCGATACTCACGGGCTACTGTTCTGGTTTATATCCGTATACATACAGATACGGTGCGGTTATCACACCGAGGCCAATTCGGGCCAAGCCTTTGAAGATTCGGGCGAATACGGCATCACGACTGGATGATGCTTGATAAATATCAGACATGAACCTTGCAATAATACTGTTGCTGGGCTCAAGGATACACTTAGGATTTGTATAGTTCGGGAAAGCCAGCCTTATCTCAACTTTCTCGAAACCTGAAACCTCCAGTAGACGTTTATATCCCGCCGGGCTGTACGTCAGTGTCCTGTACTTGTAGGCCGTATTGGAATTAAACTCTGGAGTTCTGAAGGACACCCACAGGTCTGCTAATTTTCGCGGCATTATTGAGGTAAATCTCAGACCTGTGTGATCTCTTGCCCCAAGCAGATATTTGAAGCTAACCCTGTTTTCAATACCCAAACATAAACAACCACCGGGTTTCAGCGCATCAAAGGATTTTTCCAAAGCTGTTTGCTGTAACACGTCAGGGTCTATTTCGTTGGACGATGTACCAAGCCATTCGAAAACACCTATAAAGGAAATGATGTCAAAACTCTCACACTGAAACGGCGTATCGAAAAAATCACCGTTCACGATGGTCAGATTATCCCGCTTTTCCTGATTGCGTCGTATGGTCTGAAACTGGGCACGCTCCCGTGTTTTCTCCAGGCTAATTACCTGACGTTTGGCATCTTGCGACAACAACCAGGCAACCTGACCAAAACCTCCACCCACATCCAGACACTGAACCGGATTTGCGGTTGCATGAATAAGCCAGTCTGCTCTGTTCTCCCCGAACAACAAATGCCTTTGGTCGCTGAGATCTTTCGATAGCCACAATTCCAGTGCGGTGCGCCAACCACCGGATCGCGCTTCGTGCAAAAGGGCGGCCATACTCTCTTTGGGAATCTCGCACCAGTAACTTCCATCATCGTTAGCCACTGCCAGTCGTTCGTGGTCGTAGCAAATTCCACAATTTATGCACTCAAGGTTATCGTCGTTACCAGCTTTGCTCAATATACCCGTGTTGCAAAATCCACAATGATTGGCAATGGCGGCTGAGTTTGAATCGAGAGCATTCATAGATTTTGTGCGGTACTGCTATTCATGGTAATCAGGACTCTGAATTCTAATGGATGAAACCCGTATTCGCCGAAGGCAATAGCCAATAACACCAATGATTTTCAACGTTTGCAAAAGGACGTATTGTTTAACTAACCGACCCACCACCTTTTGCGCCGGATACTCCTTATGCTATCGCACAGTGGCAACCATAGATGCCGCCATACCGATTGATGACTGGTGAGTCTGTCGCTGCCCAATCCCATGTCAAAGGATTCATGCTTTTCAGGGATATATGCACTGTTAAACCACCTGTCCCATACCGAGAATATCAGCCCGAAATTCTTGTCCAGATGACGGGGCGCCGTGCTGTGATGAATCTGATGCATGCAGGGGCTAACCAGAAAACGGCTCACCCTTGGCCCAAAACTGATCCAGACATGCGAATGACGAAAATTGGATAGCAGATGGAAAAGCATAAATGCAACAGAGACGTTGAGGACCGTGATGAGCTGAACCTGCGTACCGTGATACAGCGTGAACACACTAACCACAAAAGAGCTCAATAGCGTGCTGACAAAAATGGTCCACAAATAGTCCACAGGATGGAATCGTGACGCCGTTATCGGTGTCAGATGTTCAGCGCCATGATGCACCTGATGAAATGCCCACAACGCCGGAACGCGGTGGCTTAAAAAATGCGCCAGGAAATAGCCGAAATCCAGTACGACAACAGAAATGAGAGTGAACCAGAGTCTGTCGGCCAGATCAGGCCCTGAGCTGTCCGTCACTGAATGATCAGCTATTGGCTGCAGCAGTGGCTGGATGTGGGATACCACTACACCGCTGATGTAGGCGGTAGCGCTTATGATCAGCGAAATCACGCCCACACGCACGACTGCAAAATACACCAGAAAGAACTTCATATCCATGCGGAACGATGCATGCGCGTAAATGGCAGCCGGGAACAGTCTACCCAGAAGCGCTGAAAAGTTTACAGGTTCTTGCCTGTTGATCATTGATCGCCTGATGATGTAGAAGGCAATGGCGATATAGAGCAAGACATAAGGCCAGAATTGCCGGCTACCCGGGTAGAATGCTACCAGATACAGGAAATACCTGACTTCTTGAATAATGCTTTCCATACTCGATTCGGTGATACAGGCTAATTCAATCCTTACACGGAAAGTGCGGTCACAAGCTAAAACGTAGAAATCGCCTTACACTGGTACTGCATCAGCGTCACGAGTGTTCTTCCAAAACAACAAAACCGCCTGCAAGGACGGTTTTGTTGCACTTATGAACCAAACCACTGTCGAACATGCGCTGATGCCGGCAGACAGGGCTGTGTGTTGGCCCGGAAATCCTGACGCTAGCCCGGAGGCCCTGGCGGTGGTGGTATAGGGGAACTCATAGCTGCCGCCCGCTGGCTAAACAAAATGCCAGCCACTACAGGCGAGGCATAGGCCAGTTTAGTGACGGCTTTACGGCGTTCTGATGACTCAAGCGAGTCGTCTTCCTCAGGCATGCCGGGATTTGCCTGTTTTTCCTCGAGCTTCATATTTAGATTTCCATGTTTACTGTACAGCCAACGAAGTACACAGTGCCCATTATACGGCACTCGATACCCTAACCTGCATAATAGTGTATAACAATTTCAGGTAAAGCGCAGAGAAGGTTTAATTACCAAGCGTTGAAACATAATGGTTACAAGTACTGATTTAACCACTGCTCCACATCGTGTAAATCGCTATATGTGACTCGGTACACGGGAAGCGCTTTCAACCAGTTTACCAACGCTGATATCTGCCCCGGATCAACAGGTTGATCCAGAATACAGCCACTTTTGATTATGTTTTCAAACGCGGCCCTAGTGGATACCTGCTCGCACTTTAACGCTGTCGCGGAGGGTGAATAGACGGGTAGTACAACCAAGGCACACGCCACAGCTTGCCTGCACACCGACTCTGCCAAGGGCGGAAGATAGCGCACTTGAAAATCAGCAGCACCATATACTTCAGTGTTTTTCAAGGCCGGATACCACTTGTCCAACACCGACCAGGAGCCCCGTTTGATGGACAGGCTTAAGGGGATGGGTTGCAACAAAGCACTCTCGCTGCACAACGGTACCGCATCGTCATTCAGAAACAGAAAGCCCTGCGCCATCAGATAGGCGGACAATGTCGTCTTGCCACTGCCCCCTACGGCCGGGAACAAAACCGCCTTGCCATTACGAGCTACCGCTGAGGCATGAAAGATTATGCTGTAAGGCACCTCCCGACCGATAATGCCATTGACCTCTCGCAGGCACTTCAAGGCAGTATCGGTGAGTGCCAGGCCTGTGTCCAGGGTTTTACCCTGGTGAACGAGAGGCGCCCTGTCGCCATCCTTGTAAATCTCTATGGTCAGGTCTTTTAAAGGCTCATCACTGACGGTCGGCAATGGAAACAGCTGCTGAAGGTAATGGACCAGCCCTGGTAGCTCGGAGGCAAACGATAATCTGAAACCGGGCAAGAAACACTCACAGCTCTCGACCGGCTCACAAGAGTTTGCAGGTACAAAATCTGTCAAGGGCTGATACGGCACAACAGCCTTGAGTTCGATGCATGTATCGTCCTGCAGTTTTTCCAGTACCGCGGCAACGTCAGCTGTTGCTGTGCCCGAATCGACATCATAACGCTCCATGAGACGGGCTACGATGGTCTGCGTGTTGACGCCCTGCCCAGACAAAGAGGCGATAAATCTGGCAACACCGTTGACCAGGCGTACGCCCGTGCCAGAACTGTCAACAAGCACCCAGCAGTCGTCTTCCAGCTCAATACTAAACATAGGAATACATAGGAATTTCTATGGGATTGCGGGCGGCGATTGCCAGCTACATATACCCAGTGCTTTGCAATGACCGAGAAAGTGCTTACTGTACGACACAATCAAATCAACACCGAGTACTGCCAATCAAACAAAGGGGACACCCGTCGGAAAGATGTGACAGGTGTTATTGATATTAGCCACGGATAGTCAAGCCACTAAGCAAGCTCTCTGGCCACTGTATCAACAACCTCAATGACATATTCCTGCTCATCGGCTGTCAATGAACCGTAGATGGGCAGAGAAATCGTGGCTTTCCAGAGCGCCTCTGCGCCCGGGTAGTGCTCCTCCCTGAAACCGAACTTGTCGCGATAGTAAGACAGTCGGTGCAATGGCTTGTAATGCACCGATACCCCTACCCCGCGGCTGATGAGACATTCAATAAACTCATTACGGCGCGGGATGAGATTACCGCGCAACAAAACAGGGAACAGATGCCAGGAATGTTCCTCAGCAAGGCACTCACAATCAAGCATGTCTATTAGTTCGTGGTCTTTGAACGCGGCCAGATAGGTCTGCGCAAGAAGCATGCGGCGCGCTCGACCCTGTTCTGCTCGTTCGAGCTGCGCAAGGCCAACTGCCGCATTGAGATCTGGCATGTTGTACTTGAACCCGGGTGCTACTACATCATATTCCCAGCTACCTTCGGTTGCAGTGTAGCGGCGCCAGACATCACGATCTATACCGTGCAGGCGCATGATGCGCATACGTGCCGCCAGATCGTCGTTATTGGTTATGACCATGCCGCCTTCACCTGTGGTCATTGTCTTGTTGGCGTAGAAACTGAAGCAGGTAATATCGCCAAAATTTCCAACATACTGACCGTGGTGCTGTGTGGGGAATGCATGGGCAGCATCTTCAATCACCTTTATGCCAAGCTTCCGGCACAGGGCAAGAATACCGTGGTCTGAGCCGTTACCCATCGGCGCGGCCTGACCGCCATAGTGAACAATGATCATGGCACTGGCATCTGGATGTTCGGACAACGCTTTCTCGGCAATGGCCTCAGTGACAAGGCTTGTGTTTGGATCTACATCCATCAGGACCGGAATGGCGTCCAGATAACGGATAACTTCAGCCGTTGCGGTAAACGTCATGGTGGGCAGCAACACTTTATCGCCAGACTTGATCCCGAGCGCTTCAAGAGCCAAATGCAATGCCGAGGTGCAGGAGTTGACTGCCAGGGCATACTTGACGCCCAGATGGGCGGCAAACCTGTTTTCCAGTTCGTCTGCCTTGGAGGCGGTGGTCAGCCATCCACTTTCGAGCACTTGCCGCAAATATTCCAGCTCATTGCCAGAACAATCCACGCGCGCAAACGGCACCTTCATGGTGACACACTGACTTGCTGGCAAACTATTCATGGATGTACTCACGCAAACACAAGCCAAATGTGAAATTGCAAAACTGATTTCATAGGTGCTGCTGTCGATTCGAGATGAAAACAAAATCAATGGAAATTCTAGCTGACATGACTCGTTGATGAGTATCAAAAAACAAACAGCTAACCGCTACAACTTGTGTTTCAACCAATGGAATATTTTTATGAGGCCATAGCGTACCAGACGGAAGAGCAAGACGACGGCGTTCCTGTCACCGTATAGCGACTTCAGCCACCCGGGTACAATCACGAAACGTGCTCTTCTACTCAGTTCCAACCTCCACCGCGCCAAGCGTGCCCGGACTGGGCGGGATCTAAGGGTGTCGAAGTGCGTTACCCCTTTCAACTCCGCAGCATCAATGTCTCTCCAGATTTTAATTCTTTCGGGCCAGATTTCAGCACAAACATGTACAAAGCTGGCTAATGCGGCAAGGTCTTTGGTATTGACAAAATGCTTACGCAGATGTTCCAGGGCCCGGTTGACATCAGCACCTGCGGCAAAAAAACGTTCAATGTCTAGAATATGTCGTAAATCCAGTGTTCCGGTTGCGTGCCCTGCATCCTTGATATGTGAATGATAAAACGTATGAGCAATCAGAAAGGTATCCAGCGTGTCACTACGCAGGGTGTACCCGCCCTCTTCAAACAGCTTGTTTGCAAGAGGTTGCATGTACTGCCAGATGCCACGATCGTCTTCGCCTATCCGGTAGTGAAGCTCGAACACAATTTCCTCGTCGGGTGGCAGAATTGCCGGTAACTGGTATCCCACGGGGTGTACCTTGTTTCTGAAATCATCAGGATCCAGAATGGGATATTCGGGTTCGCTGTTGAACGACCTGGGGTCGTTAACGTTGCTGATTTGTCGATAACCCGCCGCTTGCAGAACCTGCAGCGCCTTGGGAAGCTGAGAGCCCTGCACCAGAAAATCGATATCAGCGAGAACCCGGTCATTGTCCGGGCAATACCCGCAATACAACAACGCAATACCCTTTAGGGGCAGGCACTTAACATCTGCATTATCAAGCGTTTGCACCAATGCGGCCCAGGCGCGTAAAAGCTGGCGGTTACGCTGTGAATTGGCCTCGTAAATCCATTCAAGGGCCTCTCTGGGGTCTGCAGGAATCGACTCCAGCCCCCCGCTGTTGCGTAACGCCACAAACAGAGATGGCGTAACCAGGTAATCACCCGATATCGCCAGCACGTCGTGCCAGTCGAGCTCTTCTGAAAGGTGCGTTAAATTACAGGTATCAAGCTTGTGTGTCAGAACATCGACGATGAAACGACCAGCTTGGGAGCGCCTCGTTACTGTATCACCGTCCGTAGGCGTCATCGTCAGTCCTTATTTCCAATATCATCGATTTCATGGACTTATCACTTTATCCAGTAGTGCGCGTTCTGGCATTAAACTGAGCCACAAAACACTTTTTTTTTAAGGTAATGCTCACAACGTCGTTAAAAGAGTACCGATAACTTTGGCATAAAACCGCATGTTTTGATCGTTCGGAGCAATTTCCAGACAATCAGGCGAATTGTTGCCCCATCGCTGCCAATAACAGACAGATATCACGGATCATCACCCTCTTAGCCCTTAACCTCACGACTCGCACCAGGCATTGTCAGAATGTGCCTATCGTTTTAACAGGCCGGTCAACCAGCAGGAGCAACGCCCACTCATGAAATACTGGACACTTCCCTTTCTAATGATCTCGCTCGCGCAAGTGGCGTGTTCGGGTGGAAGCACTGGAGCGGACGATAACCCGCTTCTCAACGACCCCAGCGCCGCTGGAACGGAAGTCCCCGGGAATGCCGGAGTGCCACTTGAGGTCAGCAGCCTCATGAATAACGGTGGTATTGGCCCCGAGCCAAACTTCTGGAACTGCAGTCTGAGCCAGGACGATACATCGGTGGCGCTGGAGAGTACTTATCAATTTTTTACGGACCTGTCGGGTGTCTCAGTTATCGGAACCGGTTCTAACACTTTTTCATGGGATATCAGCGGCGCGGATGACGGATATATTGATTTGGTAAACGATACGGGAGATATACCTGTTGAACGATGGTTTGTCAGTATGAGATCGCCCACAACCTTTTCTGCAGCGATCGCCTATCGACAATCACTGGACGAGCTGGCAAACACATCGGCTACCACAACCAACGCGAATATCATTTGCGTGTTGTCTATCGAAGAAGGTGCTGTCAATGCCGATGATGAAGGTCTGTTGAACCCACTCAGTGATGGTACCAGTGACGGGACTGGCGGAGACCTCACGAGCGTTTCTCAATCGCTTATCAATGACGATTCAGAGTTTGGTCTGGAGAGACAGCTATGGCAATGCATTGCGATTGACGACAGCCTTGACTTGCTTCTGGGTTTCTACCCCAATGGCATCGGCGGTACTTACAGCACACGAAGCGGACAGCTGGAAGGCTCTCAGGCTACCTATACTGTCAGCGAAATTGATGGCGTAGGCACAGTAACCATGAACGCTGTATTGAACAATCAGACAGATACACTCACGTTCAGTAGTCTGGTTTTCGAACAAACCTCGCGCTTCGATGCCAGGCTTCAGTCTTCGGTGAGCAATATCGACGTGCTGGTTACTTGCAACATACTTCAGATTACCGAACTGCCCTTGTAGAACTGGAAAGCGAGAAAACGAAAGCCCTGCCCTACGGTACGCGCCATGCACTAGAGAGCATGACGCGTTATTTCAAACCTGCAACATCCAGACTAACTGGCCTTGAAGACTTATAGACCGCCCGGCACCGGTGGAGGCGTTAACGGTACGTCTGTTGATTGCTCAACGATGGTGGTGACTTCAGCGCAAGCCAGCGTATCGCTATTGCCGTCTACCGTGAACATCAGATTAGTGCCTACTGCGCCATTGACCACTAACGAGCCACTGGATTCTGTGCTTACACTCAGATTTCCTGACTGCGGGCAGCCAACCGCCTGACCATTCAAACCGCTTGATTCGATTTGAGCACCCACCAGTCCGAATCTGGGCGAAGCAGCCGTCAAGCCCATTTGTACACTTTGCTGGGGAGTGCCGCCACCGATAATGGTGAGCGTTGAATCAGATAGCGTCGTCAGAGACTGGCTGTCGTCTATCTCAAGCTCCATCGCGGATACCACCGTATTACCCGGTGTGGCCAGCACACTAGCCGTTCCATCAATTGAAATAGTTCGCGAACCCAGAGCAATCTGGAAATTTGTAAAAGTCTGGCTCCCGGTAAAACCGTTGTTGAAAGCACCATCCAGAGCCATTTGGCCGTTCAGGCTCAAGTCAGCACCACCTAAGGCACAGTCGCTCAACTGAAAGCTCTGCGATGTTCCTTCGCTGGTAACCGCAACTGAACCGGGACCACAGTCGATGGATCCGGCATCGATGTTGGCGAGCTGCCCACTTGCGTTTGAGAAAACATAGACAAGTGTATCCGCCAATTCCAGAGACTCGGTCGCGATGGTTCGGGCTGTAGTGGCGTTGATCAGTGGTGTTTCCGGTGCCGGCCCCTCGACGGGGACATCGGGTGTACCACCATCACCAGAATCTGGTGTGACAGGCGTTGCCGGATCGCTACTGCCGCCGCATCCGGTAACAAGTGCTAACGACACCAGTAATGAGACGCCGGTTAAAGACGACGTACGAGATAATTGACGCACAGATTTCTCCAGATTTTCCGTGTGGATATTTTTTTGAACAGCCGCGTGGTACTTCTCAGTCACGCACTATTCGACAGAGCTAGAAGGTAGCACTTAAAAACATGAGGAACAACGAACCAATCGGCAATGCTGGCGAGTTGAGCAGGTGTATTGTTGGCAGATTGTCTGATTTACTCAATAGAACAGAGCGCTAGGCAGACTGGGCATCAGCAGGAACGACAGGCGCTACAGCCACTGCAGAAAGAATTGTCGCTATGGATGAGAATACCCGCAAACCACCAATGCCGACTGGTTTTTAAGGTGACGTTCTATCGACCTCCGTCATCGGGAAACGCAATTTGTAACCTGTATCCCCTGCAAAGACCCACGTGGCCTCAAACTTGTTGACAGAGCCTGAAGACAGGGTTAGAGCAGGATTATAATCCTCGATTGCCGAATTGAAGCTGAATGCAAAATGAGCGACCTTGCAGTCAGTTGATGGCTCAGCCCGCTCTGTACAAGCTGTGCCACCGGTTACGACGGGATCAGCGGGATCGGATTCAGCAAGGCTCAGCAAATTGCCGACGGGGTCGATGGCTATGGCATCAGCCCAGGTCACCGGAAAGCGGTGTGGCATTCCCACCAGGTTCCATCCGTAACTGCTGCCCGCAGCGGAATCGACGTGCAACTCAGTATCCATTTGGCCGTTGTACTCACCTTGAACATCAACGACAAGGCCGGCACTTCTGGTGAGTACCCAATATCCTTTGGAACTATCCAGCTCATCATCCAGAGTCATGCGTCGGTAGCCAGGTGCCATCGTGCCATCTGCCTGCTCGGTATATTCGTACGTGAACATCGCCCAGGTACCGGCCTCGTGAGCAGCTTCTCCCAGGTCGTCTGCAAACACCGCCCTGACGGTTCCGGGACTGGATATACCTACCTGGCAAGGCAATGAAATCATTTGCCAGACATTTGCCTCAAAGGGAATTGACTCCGAACAAGGTGGTTGGTCGTTGAAGTACCAATCTATATTCGGTTCAAAAAAGATATTGCCCTGAGTTATCACAAAATTGTCACCAACCCCACCATTCGTCGCCCCCACCACACAAACCGCAAAACCTGTCTGTGAAGAGTTCATCGATATGTTGATGTCGCAGTCTGCGTCGGAGCTGATACCACCATACGTCAGGTTAACGGTGTAATCGTCATCAGTGCTGTCGATGGCATCGACGCCGCTCATTGCATAACGCACGGTAGACACATCATCATGGCTGAGAGTGCGCTGCACCTCGTTGCCGAATGTGCCCTGCTGCATTACGCCTTCAGTATTCGGCACGCTATAGCGAGGAGTGGCTGCCAGCTCTCTGTCGGCATTAGCGGCAAAGGTGTCACCAAAGGGAAGTGATGCAACATCCCTGCTATATGTGGAAGAATCCACTACTGCCTTTTCTACAAACGGGTTGTTGGAATCGGGGTAGAAATAATTCAGGCTGACATCGTCTCCACGAATATCGTCTCCCGACCCTATCAATCCGTCTGGACCCGCATTGAAGTTGTACTGATTGTCCGGGCCCCGGGTAGATGATGAGTAGTTTGTCTGACCTTGCCCTACGCCCGGGATTGCACCAAGATTCGGATGATCGAGGCCGATGCAATGCCCTATCTCGTGTAAAGAAACCGATTCGAAATCATTGGTATTGGCGGGAAGCGATGTGCGCAAATTGGAAGAGGTGGATTGCAGCTTGTTCCACACGGCAATATTATTCTGAACTGGTCTGGTCATTTCATCGGCAAACTGGGTACCGGGAACGATGCATACCTTGACATCGACCTGCCCACCCGCACCCGTATATCCTGCCGGGAAGGTGACTGAGTCGGGTAGGTTGCGATTGAATATAAAGCCGCCTGCCTGCACCGCCGAGCTCAGCAAGGCCATGCCACAGGCGATTGATACGGAAGCCGCGAAGACAAATGTCGTTTTTTTAGTGTTTGTCATGCTAGCGGCCCGCGATAGTAAACAGTTCAAGGAGACGTTCGTGCAACGCACTGAGCGGGCCGAGCAGGGTTGAGTCTGATACCGTCGAAGCCGTCATGGAAACATCTTGCAGCGCAACGGTTTGCGTTGTATCCGCAGTGGTGCCATCACCGGCAGACAAGTTGTCTGCCCCATTGACACGGTTGAATTCAAAAATAGATGTGGTGGGGTCGGATGAGTAGAAAACTTCACCTTCTGCATTCTCAGACAGCCTTGCCACGATCTCATTCTCATCAAACTGCGTAACGCCCCCCTGCTGCGCCAGACGTCTGATTTCGTTCAACTCGTCATCGGTGAGTTTGAGTTCATACAAGCCGGGATTTCTGTAACCCTCAGCCCGGTAGACAACGACATCCCCGGTGGCATACACACGTACCATGGGGAAGATTCTACTTTTTTCCACCAGTGGGTGGGACTCGTCATACGTAATGATGGGTACAAGGTCTATCGGCTGCGCCAGCGCTGGTAAAACTGCAAAAGTCGCTAACGCACCAACAAACACATTCCTCCAACAACCCATAGTCAATCTCCATTGTTGTTGCATCGGATGAATTGATGCAGTTCTCGAATGGTACCTGTTTTTAATAGTCAGGGTTGATTGAGGAGATTGGAAAAACAAGATTTGTGCCAAGTGTAATGAACTCGCGTAAAGCCCTTCAATTTACGCGTGTAACGGAAATACGGCCGGAAAAGCGCCACGATATTACCCCGCGGCTGAATGGCTTGCCTGTTCTACCAGAATATCTACCGCCTGCAAGGCCGTGATGGTCTGCTTTATATGTTTTTGTTCGAGCGTGGGATGGACAAGGAACATCAAACTCGTCTCACCAAGAAGCCTGGCCACAGGCAGCCTTTTCTCAGGCCGAAACCCACTATTGTCAAAGGCTTTTTCCAGATACACCTCAGAGCAAGATCCGGAAAACGCCGGGATGCCCTGTTGCGAAAGGTGGTGCAACACCGTGTCCCGATCCCAACCGTTTGGGAGGCAATCCGGCTTTACAAAGACGTAAGCTTTGTACGCAGCATGCTCGATATCGTCAGCGATTTCAGGCACGTGAAGCCAGTTAATACTCTTACAGACGTTCCAGATTTGCGTGGCATTGGCCAGTCGCTGTTTGTGCCACTGCGGCATGCGCGCAGTCTGAATCCTGCCGATAACACCCTGGAGCTCTGTCATTCGCCAGTTGGTTCCAAAACTGTCGTGCAACCAGCGATAACCAGGCGCGTGCTCACGCTGATACACCGCTTCCCAGCTTTTGCCGTGATCCTTGTATGACCACATGCTCGACCATAAGGCTTCATCGCTGGTGGTGACCATGCCGCCCTCGCCACCGGTGGACATGATCTTGTCCTGGCAGAAAGACCACGCCCCCACGTGCCCAATAGCGCCGACAGGCTTGCCTTTGTAAACAGCGCCTTGCGCCTGCGCACAATCTTCAATGACTTTAAGCGAGTGCGTTTCTGCCAACGCCATGATGGGGTCCATATTGGCAGGCAATCCGGCAAGATGCACGACAATAACGGCACGGGTTTTTTCGGTTAATACAGCTGCAATACTCTCAGCTGTCAAGTTTTGCGAGTCGGCGTCCACATCTGCGAATACTGGTATGGCTCCGGCTGTGACGACGCAGGATATGGAGGCAATGAAGGTTCTGGGGGTGACGATGACCTCATCGCCTGGGCCAATATTCAGTGCTTTTAACGCGAGATCGAGGGCCAAAGTGCCGTTGGCCAGAGCAATCGCGTACTTGCTGCCGGTATACCCCGCAAACTCGCACTCGAATTCACGAGTTTCGTTGCCCGTCCAGTAGTTGACCTTGTTGGAGAGCAGTACGCGGTGCACAGCGTCTGCTTCTTCCTGAGAATACGAGGGCCAAGGCGGAAATGGTGTATTAAGCACTGTGAACAGCTTCCATCAGATTCAAAATATTGACAAGACCGAAGAGTAGCGCGTTATGCCGCTCAAACATGTTTCAGTAGGTAAACAACTATAAGTAATTATGCCGTTCGAGCAAAGGTTGCATGACACCCATCAAATCGGCGTCCAAATCCGTCTTTCCTTTGCCAACCGAACTCGTTCGAACATGCGAACAGGCCTTTTCAAGGGCATCTTCACTGTGGACCAGACCAAGAAATGTTGCGATTTTCTGCAAGGTTGCGACCGGCTGTTTAACAAAGTCTTCATAATATAACGACATGTGCCTGGCCATATCGATTTCAGCAAACGCTTGTTGGGACCGTTCCACACAACGAACCCATTGGTGTGCGCAAACGTGATCCAAATTGTATTTTTCTCCAATCTCGGCCATGCCATCAAAACGTGGGCCCCACACCGATAATGCCTTGTCTTGATTTCGACGCCTGGACAGACGATTGCCAAAGTAACGACTGGCGTAGTAGGCAAGATCGGTAAGCGGAACATATCTGGCTTTGGCGAGCAGATAGGGAATGTCCAGCGATGCCTGCCAGCGTTCCCGGGCAGATGCCACAACATCGCGACCGTCGCGTATCAGAAATAAATATTTGGCCTCCGGCAGCACTGCATCTACAAAAGGCACTCTCAAGGAATTCGCACACGTCTTCTCAACGATAAAGCGATGATCTTCCGGAAAGTCACGCAAATTCGACTGCTTGATCCGACTGGAAAAGGCCGACCGAATAAACCCCTGCACTTTACTTGTCGCATGCGATTCATCAAATTCATCGAGTGCCACCTTGCGGTTTCCATGTCGCCAGATGTAATTAATCTCATCGCAAGGCCAGGTATCGACACCCTCAAGGCGGGTTAGCACATCGCGCAGCATATTCGTGCCCGACCGTCCGGCACCAACAATGATGACAGGCTGAGCGCCATGCGAGAGCGGGGTCATGTAGCTGTCCTTGCAGAGGCTTGTATCTGTGCCAAATCGTCAACCAGTAACGTCCAGTGAGACATGGCTATATTTTTCGAATACAGTGAATCGGTGACCTGTTTTATACGCTCGCGGTTGTTTGCATCAGAATTCAGGTATTGAACCAGATCTGCAAAACCTTGCTTGAGCGCTGCTGGATCAGTGTTGATGGCAGACACACCAAGCTCCAACGATACAACCTCTTTCGCAAGAGCTGATTCCTGTTCCAACAGAGCAAGCACCGGCAGTCCCAATCCAAGGTATGTGAGCGTTTTACTGGGGTAGGCGAAGCGATAAATGTCCGGCTGAATAGATACTATGCCTGCATCGCATTCTGACATTAACAGGCAAGCCTGTTCGAACGGCTTGTGTCCATGGAAAAATACGTTCTTGTGTCCATTGGCGGTGTCACGAAGTGATTTCATCGCAGCGCCTTCACCCAGGAAATGCAGCTCGAGTTCATCGCTATATTCACACTGCTCGAGAAACGCACCTAACAGGACGTTCAGCCCTTGAAAACGGCCCAGATTACCAGCAAACACCACTCTGAATCGCCCCTGCGACTCTGGCAAGCTCGCATGTACTGCGGCATTGTCTTGCGTCTCATCAAAGGTGACGAGCATAAAGTTGTTGATGATGTTTACCTGCGATGCCAGCACGCCGCGACAATAGAGAGCATCTGCCATATCCTGTGACAACACGATGCACCTGTCAGCATGACGACAGATATAGCTATCCATGCGGAACAACACTCTGTGCTTCAGGCTTTTCTCGCTCCATAATCCGCCTGCACTGCCAATTTCTGGATAGATGTCTTGCAGATGATATACAAACCTTGCACCGGTGAGCCGTGCTGCCAGTAGTCCACAAAGGCCGTTGACCACAGGCGGTATGGTAGCTGCCACAACCACATCCTGCCGGCGACCGCACAAAGCCTCCCAAAGAACAAGAAACATCGCTCTCAACGGCCATAAGGCCTTGCTGAGAAGACGTAGCAGATTCACTGAGCGCGAGCCCGGTAACAAACGGAGACGACGGACACTGATGCCATCAACCGCTTGTGATGTCGCTACGTCGTTGTCGCGATCAGATGTCTTGTAGGAAGGCTCACCTGTGAGCACGCTGACCGCATGGCCCTGCTCGATAAGATGACTGCCAATAGCACGTAGCATGTTGGCGTATGGAGGACTGTCTGGCCAAAAGTGTTGATAGAAAAACTGTACTCTCACGCTTTATCGCCATCAAGCAATCGGGTGGTATCCAACTCCTCCGGTTTCGACAAGAGATGCAAGGTAATGAGAATGTAGCGCAAGTCACCCATTAGGGACCATTCGCGCAAATAGGCAAGATTCAACCGAACCTTGTCCGGATATACGACCGCATCATTATAGGCCTTGGCATCAGCAAAGCGGCTGAGCAGCATTTCTTCATCGGTATATTTGATGGTCGCAGGGCCGGTGATACCCGGTCTCAGCTCGAGAATAAAGCGCTCCTCACCCTTGAGACTGTCTGCATAGCCGGGCACATCCGGACGCGGTCCTACGAACGACATATCACCGATAAATACATTCCACAATTGCGGCAGCTCATCGAGTTTTAGTCGACGCAGCTTCCGCCCGGCTGGCGTAATTCGAATGTCATTGACGACAGTGACGGAGGTGTTAACCCCTTCTACCCTGCGCATGGTTCTGATTTTATGAACCTTGATCATCTTTCCATACTGACCAACACGCGACTGAGAAAAAATGCCGGAAAGGCCTGTATCTCTGCGCGCAATGATCATGCATATGACGATAACTGGCCACAGCAGTGCCAAACCGATGGCGGAGGCCACAAAGTCGAACAAGCGTTTTATGAGTCTGTGTTGTAGAGGCATTAGCTAATCTGCAGAATGCTCGCGGATTCCATCCCACTGGTTGGACAGCTTGGCCGTACCCACGATCAGGTTGACGACACGCTGTGATGTGTTGGTAATTGAATAGTCCTCAGGAACAAAAGAGGACGAATTGGAGTGCTGTGCGTCAGAGAATTGAGCAACCGCGACACTCACAGCACGCACAATATTGTCAGCAGAAAATCCGCAGGCTATTATTGCCCCGGTGTCCATTGCTTCGGGGCGTTCAATGGAAAAACGTGGGGTTACAGCGGCAAAATCCATGATGGAGGACTCCTCGGCGATGGTACCGCTGTCTGAGACGACGCATAGTGCCTTCATCTGCAGGTGATTGTAGTCATGAAACCCAAATGGCTTCATCCACTGAATGCGCGTGTCTGATACCACTGAGCTCAGCGAATCAAGTCGATTTTTCGTTCGCGGATGCGTCGACACTATAACAGGACAATCGTAGACTTCCGCCAGTCGGTTAAGCGCACCTATCAGATGCGTAAGGTTCTGGGGATTGTCCACATTTTCTTCGCGGTGCATTGACACCAGAATGTAACCCTGCTCCGTCAAGCTTATGTCATCCAACGCAGTGGATGCCTCAATCTGAGGCCGGTAGTGCTCAAGCACCTCCCGCATTGGCGATCCTGTTTTGTAAATTCGCCTGGCAGCCAGCCCCTCAGCGATGAGATTGCGGCGCGCATGCTCGGTGTACACAAGGTTGAAGTCTGAGAGGTGATCAACCATTTTGCGGTTTGTCTCCTCTGGTACGTTTCTGTCAAAGCAGCGGTTGCCAGCCTCCATGTGGTAGACCGGAATTTTCATACGTCTTGCAATGTAGGCAGAAATTGCCGAGTTGGTATCACCGAGGATCAATACCGCGTCGGGCTTCTCCTGTGCAAGGACTTTTTCGGTTTCCACCAGAATGCCACCAACCGTTGCGCCCAGCGATGAGGTGTCAACGCCCAGAAAATGATCTGGCTGACGCACCCCAAGGTCTTTGAAAAATACCTCGTTAAGTTCGTAATCATAATTTTGCCCCGTGTGCACGAGCACATGTGAGCAGAATCGTTCCAACGCCGCCATGACACGCGCCAGACGGATAATCTCTGGCCTGGTACCGAGGATGGTGACGACTTTGAGTGGTGTGCTTTGCATGGTCTCGTTACAGCGCTAAGACAGGATGCGAGTAGGTGTCGGGGTGTTCGGGATCGAACACCTCGTGGGCCCAAAACAGCGTGAGTAACGGCTCCGTGCCGGTATTAACGATACTGTGCGTGTGAAAGGTTGGCATGTCAACGTAAGCTGGCTGTGATCCATTTACCTTAAAGACGTCCACCTTCTCGCCGAACACCGCCCGTATGCGAATTTCTGCCTCACCGGATACCACCAGAAAACGCTCGACCTTTTGCCGATGGAAGTGGTTGCCTCGCTCGATGCCTGCATCTGTCCAGGACAGGAAGGTTTGGCCACCGCCGCCTCCCTTTACCGCTTCAAACAGGACACCTCGCTGGTCCTTGTGCAATTGCAACGATTTGGGAAAGGCAGTTGGATATTCCACGGAGCGATAGGTGTTGAACAGTGAGGTTATGAAAGAATCGGACAAATCAGGGTACGTGTTGATCTCGTAACTGGTACGAAAACTAACCAACAGCTCATGTAAATCGAGGACGGAAATGGGAGTACCGACCATCCTTTTAGTTCCGGTGAAGCCTGCGTGAAAATCGTCCATCATCGCGTCGATGGCAGCGCCCGCATGCACCAGTTCCACTTTGGCGCCTTCGTGGATAGCAGGCTGGGCGTTAGCAGCAACCTGTTCGCACAATGTGGCCGTTACATTGTTGTAATGTGGCCTGGCAGTTTCACCAAAGATATGGGGCAAAACGGTATTTGTGTACTTAGCGCCTGCGGACTGCGCCCAATTTTCAAGCAGCACATGGGCTGCCTGCTTGCCTCTTCCGTAAGGAGAGTCTGAAACGGCATGCGTGGAATTGGCGTAGATGACATGCGCAGAAGAGCCCGATTGCTCCAGAGCCTGCACCAGCAATTTAGCAATAGCGGCATTGCCGAACTCGACCTCGTCAGGTTCAGCCCGGTTGATGCCTGCCAAATGCAGTACCAGATCGGCAGAGCCTGCCGCATCAGTCCACTGTTGCAGGGTCGATTCAGTCAGCCTCGGCAGCTCGAGATACTCGTATTGCCGGGGACGATTGGCGAAGTCGCTGGCGCAATTCTCAGCGAGTACTGCCGCCCTGGCATGGTAACCTAACAGTCCGCTTGCGCCTGTGATCAGGACGCGGCAGACCTTATTCCCTGTAGACATCAGCTTCCGTGAAGTTTTAAAGCAGTTTGAACCTCAACCAGTGATAATAGCAGTGATTCTATTTCTGGCACTGTTAACTGATGTGTATTGTGTGAGTGAAAATCTTCATGCTGTACGGTCGATTGATCGCCCTCGCTAAAAAACGGGCTGTAGTCAAGACCTCGCAGGTCGGTTTGCAAGCGCCAGTAGTCCCCTAAATCCTCAGCGGTGCCCAGTTCCTGAGCGCTGGCGAGCGTTTCATAGAGCTTTTCGCCATGCCGCCAGCCTATGGTCTCTACCGGGTGATCGGGCGCATTCATGATGTTTTTGATAGCGGTGAGTAAATCTGCCATTGAGGAGGCAGCCGCCTTACGAATAAAGAGATCGCCCTGACGAGCGTTTTCGAAGGCATATCTGACAAGATCGACTGATTCACGCAGTGGCATAAGAAAACGCGTCATTTCCGGCACGGTAATCGTTATGGGCCTGCCCTCAGTGATCTGCTTCATAAACAGCGGAATGACCGATCCACGAGAGCACATGACGTTTCCGTAGCGTACACAACTAATGCGGGTTTGCCCTTCACTCCCTAGCTCTCTGGCGGCTGCCTGAGCTGTTTTTTCCATCATAGCCTTGGAAATGCCCATAGCATTGATAGGGAATACGGCCTTGTCAGTGGATAAACAAACGACAGATTTGACTTTATGCCCGATGGCAGAATCGATGACATTGGCCGAACCTTCCACATTGGTTTTTACCGCTTGAATTGGGAAAAACTCGCATGATGGCACCTGTTTCAGGGCCGCCGCATGGAACACGTGAGAGACACCCACCATCGCATCGTCGACGCTCTTTCGATCCCTGATATCGCCAATCCTGTAACGGACCCGAGGACAACGAAGCGAGTTTCGCAACCTATCCTGCTTTTTCTCGTCGCCACTCAAAATGACAATTTCGTCGTCTGTGGTGCCAAGGAGATTCTGGAGCAT
>JBGCEH010000039.1:0-14421 GCA_045106195.1 Granulosicoccus sp. | reverse complement strand
TATCTGCATATTGGTCATGCCAAGTCCATTTGCCTGAATTTCGGCATGGCCTCCCGATTCAACGGGCGTTGCAATCTGCGTTTCGACGATACCAATCCTGTACGTGAAAGCGAAGAATATGCGTTGGCCATCAAGGACGATGTCAGCTGGCTCGGTTTCGAGTGGAGCGAACTAACGCATGCCTCTGATTACTTTGAACAACTGTATCAGTTCGCCTGCGAGCTTATCCGGAAGGACAAGGCTTATGTGGACAGCAGCAGTGCCGAGGAGCTTCGCGCACTCCGTGGCACATTGACAGAGCCGGGCACACCCAGCGAGTATCGTTCGCGCTCCGTGGAAGAGAATCTGGATTTGTTCCAGCGCATGCGTAACGGTGAATTCGACGATGGTGCCCATGTGCTTCGGGCCAAGATCGATCTGGCCTCGGGCAATATGAACATGCGCGACCCCACGCTCTACCGCATTCGAAAAGTCTCGCATATCCGCACCGGTGATAACTGGTCTATTTACCCGATGTATGACTACACCCATTGCTTATCGGATGCCATAGAAAAGGTTACGCACTCTCTTTGCACCCTCGAGTTCGAAGATCATCGCCCACTTTACAACTGGGTTCTCGAGCAGTTGGAAACCGGCGGTTCGCCTGAGCAGACAGAATTTGCACGTCTTTCACTCGAGTACACCGTTCTCAGTAAGCGCAGGCTTATCCAGCTTGTCGAGGAGAAGCACGTGCGCGCCTGGGATGACCCACGCATGCCGACCATCACCGGTATTCGCAGACGCGGCTATACACCTTCATCGCTTCGCAATTTTTGCGAGCTTATCGGTGTCACGAAAAACGATGCCTGGATAGAAATGGTGGTGCTTGAGAATTGCGTTCGGGATCAACTGAATGTTGAAGCCCCAAGGCGCATGGCCGTATTGGATCCGATCAAAGTCATCATCACCGATCTGGATGAGAAATATGAGGAGACGCTGAGCTTCGCCAATCACCCACAGAACGAGTCCTATGGGCGGCGGGATATTCCGTTCTCGCGTGAAATCTGGATCGAAAGAGACGATTTTGCAGAAGTACCACCGCCAAAGTACCAACGTTTGATCCCCGGCGGCGAGGTCAGGCTTCGAGGCTCCTATGTCATCAAATGCAATGAGATTGTGAAAGACGACGCTGGCAATATTGCTGCCCTGCATTGCACTCACGACCCTCAGACACTGGGGAAAAAACCGGAAGGACGCAAGGTCAAGGGCGTCGTGCACTGGGTATGCGCCAAGAAGGGCATCGATGCAGAGGTGCGTCTGTACGAGCCGCTGTTTACCGTGCCAGATCCGGCATCTGCAGAGTCCTTTTCATCGGTGATTAATAGCGAATCCGAGCAGGTACTAACTCGATGTGTGGTTGAGCCCTCACTTGCTCAAACCGAACCAGAAACGCATTTCCAGTTCGAGCGTCTGGGCTACTTCGTGACTGATCGGCGTGACCACAGCATGGAAAAGCCGGTGTTCAATCGCACCGTGACGCTAAGAGATACCTGGGCAAAATAGTCGAAAAAAGCGAGGAATCATAACGATATCACGCAATACCCCGACAGGCCTCACAGGTTCGGCTCTCGCATGCTCGAACACACCATTAGGAGTAACTCAGTTCACATTGACGGATTGCCATCTACCGACTATTAACTATAGAGAACGGCGGAGTTTCGACTGCACCCTGGCGCGCTGATCGCTGCGCCCTGTGGCGCTCCGACTCAACCGCTACCGAATCTAAAGATTTTACGTTGGTGAGACAACCCTATGCTCAAGAGCACCCCTACTGTATTCAAGAAAAGCCTGCTTGCCGTGGCTGTGCTGTCCCTTAGCGCATGCTCCACCATGCCGCAGGTTCCGGATCTTGGCGGGGTTGGTGATGGGATTATCAAAGCTGGAAAGGCAACTGCCGACGTCACTCGCAGGACATGGAACACCACTGCCTACTTGCTGGGATTTACTGACGACAAAGATGGCAGAGGGGTCGTCGATCCATCTGATGAGCAGTTACCAATTGCACAGACAGAGTTTGATCAGGTACTGCCTATTGCCAAGTTGCCGATTCCGCAACCCACAAGCCTCGAAGATGCCCTGAAAGTTGACGACAACCTGCCTGTTCTTGTCGAGCCGGCGACAGCGGCGGCGACAGATGCCCTCGCGCCGCTCGAGACAACCGTATCAACCCTGGATCAAACCACGGACGCTCCCGGAACTGCAGCGCCGCCCGTCGCCACCCCGGGAGAATTGCCCACTCTGGATGAAACAGTTGAAACAGTTGCGAGCATAGAATCCGGCGATAGCGATTTTCTGGCTGAGAAAGATCTGGTTCATGAAGTAGCGGACAACGAAAACCTCTGGAATATCGCAAAGAAAACCACGGGCGATGCCAACAACTGGCACGTTCTGGCCGACCTTAACAATCTGACACAAAGCGCCATGGTGTTTCCGGGTCAGAAACTGCTCATTCCATCGAGCATGATCAAACCGGGCTATTACACGGTTGCAGCATCACCTGATGCAGACCAACCGGCCGCCATTATCGACTCGCAGAACCGCGAGAGCGCCTCGGTGAACGCCTTGTCTGAAAGCACTCGACTTACCATTCCTTCCAGTAATGACGGTGCGGCGTCAGATGTACCGCAAACGGATCAATTGACCGTTCAGCAGAAGCCGGCCATTGAACTGGCATCCGTCAGCCAGGACGCTACGGCAATTGACCTGAACGAAGGAGAGACGCTCTGGGATTTCGCTAAACGCACCACCGGCAATGCCCTTAACTGGCAGGCAATTGCTGATCAAAATAAATTCACCGAAAAGCAGGCGGTTACCGTGCGTCCCGGGCAGACCATCTTCGTACCAAGCGCCCTACTGAAAGCAGAGCCAGACGAAATCACATCGGCATCGGCACCCGCCGCTGAAGTCCGAACACCTCTTGAAAACGTCGTAGCAACGGCGGCCATATCAGAGCAGCCCACGCCCGTTCTCGTAGAACAGGCGGCAGCCGCTTTACCTGCTCTGCCTGAAGCCGAAACCCCTACTGTGGAAAACGTCGCCAACCTAGCGGTGGACACGACAACAGTGGAAGATGCGCAACCCGTCAAGATTGTCGACGCTACTTACAAGACCGACGATGAGTTGTCGCCCATTACAGCAGAGAATGAGCCTGCTCAAATGGGTGAAAACGAGAACATCCCTGCCAAGGTGGTCGTCAGCGGCACCTACTATCCAAAAGCGATTTACAACAATGCCGATTTCTCGTCCAGCCTGTTAATGCGTGTCTCTCCCGGTACAACACTGCAGGTGTCACGTGCAATGGGAACATGGTATGAAGTTCAAACTGAAAAGGGGGTCGGCTTTGTCCATCAGCGCGATATTCAGTGAACACAGCGTTCATGACAACATGGATAAGTCTGACCTGATTCCCAAAAAAATCACCCTCGAATTCACAAAAGCCCGGCTTGAATAAGTCGGGCTTTTTTTTGCGCAAGCTCCTGGCGTATCCCAATCCACCACCTTGCCGTCTCTCGATCCGGAAATCGGCACGCGTACACACAGAGCGCCCATTGATCACAGACGAATACGCAGGCAGTGAATCAGGAATGTAACCCTTGAGACACGGGTTCGAAGGTTACGACCCGATTATTGGCTGATCACGACTGCGCTGCACATTATCAGTCTGATTGCACAGTGTTTGTAACGTTCCCTGTTGCGAATTTATGTGCAGTTCCGCACTGGCAAGGTTACACAGTGGAATTGTTGTTCAACTAAAAGGCATCCGGCAAAGTAATATTCTGCTACCAGTTACTAAAGTGATATGACGTTCATGACAAAAGAGCACTGGAACAACAATGACAAAAACAACCAGTAGTAGATTATCGCCTGTTATCGTTTTTCTTCTACTCTGTGTCAATGGTTGCACAACAAGCGTCAAAGCGCCGCCAGCAGAAGACCGGGCCATCAAACAGGAGGTCGTCTATGAGGTGAAACGTGGCGATCAACTTGGCAGCATTGCAGAACGTGTTACCGGCCAGTTCTATCAATGGAGCGCCATTGCTGCCCATAACGGTATATCTGATCCGCGAACGCTGGCTGAAGGGCAGATACTGCGTATTCCAATAGCACTAGTCAAACCTGAATTACGCTCACCTATCGAGCCGGACGCGACCACAACAGTGCGTGAAAAACCAAGCCTTGGGGATCGCGCGTCTTCACCTATTTCAGTGACACCTGGCAATGCCGTGAGCGTTACCGGTGCAGCTTCCTCGTCAACCGACTACTCCAGCGACATTACAGTGTCGTCTATTAAAGTCAATCGCTCTTTTGAACTGGAGCCTCTGGATACGTCTATGACGTCAGACAGCGAACCCGGTGACAGGACAGTGGCGCCACGAATAAAAGTCAGTGGCACCTATTTCCCCAAAGGCATCTATCAAGGGCCTGCAGACTATGCGCGGCTGATTCAACGAGCTGCACCGGGAACCATATTTCCTCTGGAGCGCAAGGTTAACGACTGGTACAAGATTGTTACCGATGAAGGTGTGGGTTACATACGCGAGAGTGACAGCCTCCTGATAGAGTAACGTAGTGTTTACAAAACAAATAGAAAAGCAGGTAGATACCCTTGCCACATTCCATACTCACCCTATTGCGTCACGCAAAATCCAGTTGGAACGTTCAACAACAGCCTGATCATGAAAGACCACTGAACAAGCGTGGCATCCGCGATGCACCCGAGATGGCAGAACGCTTGATGGCGCGTGACAGCATCCCGACCCTGATTCTCTGCAGCTCCGCACAGCGCACTCGGGAGACAGCAATTTACGTTCTGAGCACGTTCGGCGATCTTTCACCGCAAATACAGTACCTGGATGCCCTGTATCTGGCCTCGGCAGATACTCTGCTCGCTGAGCTGGAAAAGGTTCCAGACAACATCTCGCACGTTATGGTCATTGCCCATAATCCCGGCATTGAGGACTTAAGTGCAAAGCTTCAGGGCATCCCGTCTGACACCATGCCCACCGCTGCCGTACGCCAGTTCTCTTGCCCGTCTATCAGCGGATTAATGACTCAACTGGCAAACCAGGGCGCTCAGGTAGACAGCGAGCAGGCCATCAAACTGATTCACGAGGATTATCCCAAAAGCATCATCTATGATAAATCCTGACAATGAGATCATCTTGACGACTTACTCAAAAATCGCTGATCCCGCTAAGGATCAATAGCGCTGACCTGTATCGAAGGGATGTCTCCCTTCCGGTAGTTGCCAGGTTGTTTAAGGATTGACGCCATAGCCACATCACGTTCCTGAGCTGTAGCAAACCAGCGTATGCCTGCCCAGTCATCACCGAGCAAATGCGACGCTCTGAATGGGTCACCTTCGGGCATCTCTACCTTGACGCCAAAGGGTTTTTTATCTGTCTTCACTGTATCAATCTCTGTGCTGCTGACGCTGCGATTATCCGCTATATCGACCGGGCGATGATCATGGTGAGTACATAAGCCGAGAAATTAACATCCCTTGAGGGCGTTGCAAGCCAAATTGACGGATAATGCGTCATCAATCGGCTTAACGGAACCTGCCCATGAACTATCGCCTTGCAACACTTATGGCCCTGTCAGCCGCAGTGCTGGTGACGGGTTGTACTCAGGAATCACAAAACACCATTGGACGATCCATCCAGAACTGGACGGGAACTGACGGCATCATCGAGATTTACGCTGGTGACAAACTGGTCAAGCGATTCATGCAAATTGACAAATTATCCACCGCTTCTGGCACAAACTCAGGAGAGGCGCGGCCCTATCGCTTTGGTTACGGTGTGCTGGATGTCAATCTGAACGGTGCGGCGGACAAGGGCGAGAAAAAAGTCTATTTCGAGTTCAGTGACTATTCCACGTCCTATATTTTTTATGAAAACCCTGATTAAGCAGATTTGCGTCACATAATTAACACATACAACACGTTTAATTTCATAAACTTATTTGACTTACTTAAAGTAGCTACTAAAGTATGAGGGCGAACCCCGATCACGAGTCGGTGTCGCGTTCTCACCCCCAAATCGGGCCCGCTTGTCGGGCCCTTTTTTTTCGAGGACCCTGCCGCGCTATACTGCGCGCCGCAGCGGGAGAACATAACTATGCGGATGGATTTTTTTAGTGACCTGGTTGAGAAGGCTATCGCCGATTCCCAGGTAGAAGTCACAGGTGATGGCAGCAAGTTCGAGGCTCGCGTTATCAGCGATTCCTTCGAAGGACTGTCAACCATCAAACGCCACAAACTGGTTTACGCGGTTCTGAACGAGCACATCAAGTCCGGGGCTATTCATGCGCTGAGCATCAAGGCCTTCACCAAGAGCGAATGGGCTGCTAATTCAGAGCAGTAGTGAAGCACAACGATGCATAAGGTCAGGCACGCTCACAACGTGTCTGACTGACGGCGTCGCTAACCGTTACGCTCATTAGTAATATTCGTGCAGGTATTGGCGCGATTCTCGCTTTTCCCAGTCCTTCAATAGTGAGGTTTCTGATGCCGCTGAACTCGCGCTTTTTTGTACAGGCGCTAATTTCGCATCGGCAGAAGCGAGCAAAGCTGAGATGGCGAAGAAAAGTAAAAAAAATCAGACAGCCAATACGCGGCTGCATCCCAAGCCAAATGCACCGCAGAAGAACTGGTTGGGCTCACTGGCGAGACTTGCCAGCATCACGCAGCAAAGCCCCGAGTCTCGCATTCGCACCATGGTCAGTTGCGACATACTCTCGGGCAAACCGTCCATCTACGTACCTCCGGATATGGCTGAACTGCAGCCAGATTCTCTGCGCTATTTGCATACTTTCGCCAGACAGAACGATCTACAACTGGTAGAAGATCGTCGACGCGTCAGCGTTCAGCCCATCAGCGAGAAACGCAGCCCGGTATCGCCCATCATCTCCAAGGCCGTCAGCGAGTTATTGCAACAGCTGGGAATGCCGGGCGATGCACGTCAGCAATCCAGACCCCATCGTCTAAGTGCTGATAGCCAGCATATCAACATGAACAAGCTGATCCGCATGGCAGCCTTTGCAGCGCCCAGGGCCAAGCGCGTGGTCGTGCAGCCCAATCGCCGACTGGTTGATGTACTTGATGGTGATACCCGACCAATCGTGGCTTACGCCAGCAAACTGACCACAGCCGATTCCAGTACAGTAATCAGCCATTTTGATTCGCCGCATTTTCACGGCATCGGCTACTCAGCGGGCAAGCAGTATGTCGTGCATGTCTGCGTTGCCGGCGGCCCATTGGCCAACCCCCTGCTATGGTCTGGATTTCATACCCTGACGCGTACCGACTTCCAGTTCCAGTTGTTCAAGGCACAAAACCCGAGGCACGATCTGGGACTCATCTACGCCACGTTCTATCTGGATCTCTCAGACTCACCGACACCCTGGTGGTTGAGCACATGGGCAGATAATCGACTTGCGTCTGATTCGTCAAACGAGCCAGTACTGCTCAAACGTGTCGGCTAGGCTGAAAATGGCTCACTGACTCGCATTGCGAGCCACGATAATGGGGCACAAAGGCCGTATTCCTGTATTCTTGCCCGCTGCCTTCACTACTCGTGTAAACAAGCTCATATGTCATTGATTCGCGTGCAAAACGCGTCCATCGCTTTCGGTCCTACCGCGGTGCTGGACAAGGTATCCATGACAGTCGAAGCTGGTGCTCGTACGGCACTGGTAGGACGCAACGGCGAAGGCAAGTCGACGTTGCTCAAAATGCTGTCGGGCATCCTCCAGCCCGATACCGGCGAGATCATCCTCAAGACCGGACTCAAGGTCGCCTACCTGCCACAGTCTGTACCGACTGACTTTACCGGCACCACTTACGATGTAGTGGCCTCGGGTCTGCAAGATATCGGCTCGCTGCTATCCGAGTATCATCGCGAGTCCTACCGACTAGGACAGGGCGAAACAAAGACTGCAGATGGCAGTAGAGCACTTATCGACCGCCTTGCCGAAGTACAGGATCAGATTGACGCAAAGGATGGCTGGGCCATGATCCAACGGGTAGAACAGACGCTGTCACGCATGCAGCTCGACCCTGATGTTCTGGTGGAAGGATTGTCCGGTGGTATGAAACGACGCGTTGTTCTGGCGCGGGCACTGGTCTCGGCACCCGACGTTCTGTTGCTGGATGAGCCGACCAACCATCTGGATATCGGTGCCGTCGACTGGCTGGAGAATCATCTGGCGGGGCTTGGATGTGCTCTGGTGTTCGTTACGCACGATAGAAGCTTTCTTGACTCGCTGGCCAATAACATTTGCGAGATAGACCGTGGCCAGCTGACGCAATGGCCAGGAAGTTATGTTGCCTACCGCGAGAACAAACAGACAGCCCTGGAAGTCGAAGCTCAACAGAACGCCTTGTTTGACAAGAAGCTTGCACAGGAAGAGGCCTGGATACGACAAGGCATAAAGGCACGCCGCACCAGAAACGAAGGCCGCGTCAGGGCGCTGAAGAAACTGCGTGAGCAACACTCTGCCCGACGCAATGTCGTGGGTACTGCCAAGATGTCTGTCAACGAGGCGTCAAGCTCTGGAAAGATCGTATTCGAAGCGGAAAATCTGAGCTTTTCGCACGGTGATATTCCTATCATTCGATCGTTGTCGACAACCATTATGCGCGATGATCGCGTTGGCATAATAGGTTCTAATGGCTGTGGCAAATCCACGTTAGTGAAACTGCTAGTGGGCGAACACGACGCCACTACTGGGGTGGTTACCCGCGGTACACAGCTCGAGGTTGCCTACTACGACCAGCTACGAGCCATGCTCGATCCAACCTTATCGGCAGCCGATAACGTCAGTGGTGGCCGCGATACGGTGATCGTCAATGGCCATCCAAAACACATCATGAGTTATATGCAGGACTTCCTGTTTGAACCCTCACGTGCAAGAGCTCCCATCACGGCCTTGTCAGGTGGAGAGACTGGACGCTTGATGCTGGCCAAGTTGTTCCTGAAACCGTCAAACCTGATCGTACTCGATGAACCCAGTAACGATCTGGATGTTGAAACGCTTGAGTTACTGGAACACTTGCTGGCTGAATACAAAGGCACCGTCATATTAATAAGCCATGATCGCGAGCTGATAGAGAATGTTGTAACTCGCAGCCTTATCTACCAAGGCAATGGCAAGTTTGTGGATGTTGCCGGCGGCTATGCTGACTTTGAACGCGAACGGGCTACATCGTCCACGCTCAAGCCTGTCTTTGAACAGTCCAGAGATACGCAAACTTCATCAAAGAATACATCTAAAACCAACATGCCGGAGCAGGCTACGCCGGTTAAGAAACAAAAGGCGGTCAAGTTAAGCTACAAGCAGAAGCTGGAGCTTGAGGCGTTGCCAGAGACCATCAGTATGCTTGAAGAGAAAATCAAAGAGACGCATGCTGCGATGAACGCGTCGGATTTCTACGCCGACAAGGTCAAGGCTGATCAAGTGATTAAGGCCTCCGAGAAGTTTCAGATTGAACTGGATGCAGCGTTTGAACGATGGGAGGAGTTGGAGTCTCTGGCTGAGGGTTGATTGGCTGTGCGAGCAAAACAGGCGCTTGTTGCGGTTATGCGTAAATTACTCTTGGCGATTTGGGGAATGTTTAAAACTGAAACGAGCTGGGATGGAAATAAATTCTATTTAATACCAAATACCGCTTGATTTTAGAGAGAGCATTTAATTACCAACCGACTTTGTCGTAAGTGACGATATCAACATTCCATTCAGCATGCAATTTGCGGTTTCAGGCAACTAGGCAAAATTCCACACTCCGGACCTTAGAAAGGTCGGCACTCATCAAATTGGGAATGCCTGCTGTGTGAAGCTGCCTGCTGAGCTTCCAGTTTCATACTTACATGTTCATACTATCGGCATGGGCACGATACGAAAAACAATTTCACTTCCTGAGAAAATTGCCAAGCGACTTGATAAGGTGCATATTCTGGACGTTGTTGATCCACCCATTCTGGATCACGATCAAGTGATTTTCTGTATCTACAATTTTTAGAACGTTATAACCAACGGTTAGCGTGCCTTGACCACTCGTGCTCATAACTCGAGCATCAGGATCAGTAAGCGCGATCTGCTGATCGCGCATTTGCAGCATCTCTTTCTCGATGAGCTCAAGGCTTTCAGCCTCTGTCTTGACCTTGGTGAGTTTATCTTTGAGCCGGGTCTTGGTATTTTCAGCTTCTATTATATCTTCGTTATAGATACGTTGTATCTCAGATAAGTACTTGTCAATACTCCCATCAAGCTTCTTTAGTCGGAGATCCATTATTGCTTTGGTGAAAGCACGGTCGTTGCTATTGACGGCTTTGAACTTACAAACGTCGACCGCAACACAGGCACTTCATAGCAAACCGAGTTTTTTACAGAGCAGAATGAATTCCCGACAGACAGCTTTTATGCCCCTGCCGTTGTCTTTTCTAAAATCAGCAATCGTCTTAAAGTCAGGGGCAAGCCGACCGAGCAGCCACATCAATTCCACATTGCGTTGGGCTTCACGCTCGAGCCTTCTTGAAGACTGGACTCTATTCAAGTAACCACAGACGTATAGTTTGAGCATGGTTGTAGGATGGAATCCTGGGCGGCCAGTTTTCTCAGCTACGGTTTTGAAACCTAGCTCTGTCAAATCCAGTGAATCAATAAAAACATCTACGACGCGAACTGGGTTTCCCTTGATAATGTAATCATCGAGTCGTTCGGGAAACAACGTCGCTTGCTGGAGATTGTCTCCTTCTATAAATTCACTCATTTTGGGCCCCAAGGATCCAAAATCGAGTCAATTATAATCGATGGTTTTCACACAGCCTGTGCCCAATGCGGACATTTGTATCTCGGAGATCCTGCCAAGCGTTCTAATTTTTATCTTTGCGTGAAGAGGATTGCAAACGGCTCAATGTGACTGGCGTGATACCGAGATAGGTGGCTATGATTTTTGCTGAAACCAAAGAGGCTATATCGGGGTATTCCTTACCGAACCTTTCCAAGCGCTGAGCACCCGTTTCGGCTGCAAGAGACCATTCTCGACGAGCACGTCTAACCAGCTCTGCCTGCAGAACTTGGTTTCCCCACCTACGCGCATTCTCATCGTTGATCATAAGGTTCATAAGTTCATACTCTGAAAAATGAACGATGCGACTAGTTTGGATCGCTTCACAGGAGACCAGTGATCTGGTGTTTTCGCTTCTCGCTATACAGGGTGTAATCACGCAGGGTGCACTATGAAATGCCACAGTAGTCTCATTGCCTTTTACATCCAAGATAAATGATCTCAGCAATCCACTCAGCAGTAGGTATTCGTTTCGATTTTCCTGACCAGCCTGAAAAAGCATCTCTTTTCGGTCAATTTCATGACTGCTCATCATTGGTATCAATGCTTTAAAACTATGCCCACAACCGCTCTCGATAGAATCAATTAGCCGTATTACCGATACGGCGGTGAATTCATCGAGATTGTTTATCATTTGTTAATGCCACAGTGGAATTTGCGATAGAGAATAGCTTACAGATTTCGCAAACTCAGGAAAGTACCAGATGAACTCTTTAGAGAAAGAATTGCCTTCTTATACGTTCAATTTGCAATCAGCGGAAGCCATGAGAATAGGTTTGAAAATTTACTGGGTAGTGGTTGCCGCGACGGTAACGAACTACCTGACTATGGTTCTGTGGTCTCTTCCATTGATAAGCGAGATGGCTGGCGGTAGTGTGCCTTTTGACATGCGCCCGGGCGGCTATTCCTTAGATGACGCTCGCGCGTTCCTTACGGCAATTACTGACGAGGGGCGCGATTTTTATCTCAATACTCAACAGTATCTGGACTGGTTTTATCCCACGTTGATGGCGATTACGATCGCAATCCCCTTGGCCTGTTTGGTTCCACGATACTGGGGTTGGGCATTGGCGGCTCTAGCGATTGCGGCTGGGGCCCTAGACCACCTTGAGAATAGTGCAGTGGCTGTCATGCTGCGAGTGGAGCCAGATGCACTTACCGAAGCCATGGTCTCCACCGCTAGCAATTGGTCATTAGCCAAGTCAATCTCGACCACTATTGCGTTGGTAGCCCTGCTGTTAGTCCTCTGCATAAAGGGCGTTGCGTGGCTGAAAACCCGCCAGGCTCAAGCCAGATAGCTGAATCCAAGATTGTTTGATCTTGGTTAGCATGTGATGATGAGCACTCCCTTCGAACTAGTAACACCCGTTTAGAAACATTAAACATAGGTTTCGGAATGCCGGGCAACCACCTTAAGGGCATGACTGGATTGGGGACCAAGCCGACTACCCCCTATATATAGTGGTAAGGTCAAAACTGGCCAAATCCAACCGTTCGAAAAGTCAACAATCTACCTATTGGTTTGTGGGACTACCCACTGACAGCGTTATTGAGCGTTTCGACTTCATCTTCAATACCCATCACGGACCAGCAAAATCTACTAGTTTCAGATCGATCATTCTCAGACATGATCGCTCAAACTTCTGGCGTCCGACCACTTAGGATTTGTGCGAATACCGCCATATCAATGTTTCCTCCGCAAAGCTGCCGATCAAGGATCTTTATGTTCGCCCGCTGACTAAGGACTTTCGCCAAAAGCTGGTGGTAGCGGCGTGGGCTGGGTAGATCAGGAATTGGCTTGTGTCGCTATGGGTGATGAGCGATTAGACAAGCGTGCAAAGCAACTACTCAAGAGAATGATCGCGCAACCAACAACCAGCCTACCCGTGGCCTGCCGCGGATGGGCAGAAACACAAGCGGCCTATCGCTTCTTTGACAACAAAAAGGTTACTGCCGAGAAAGTGCTGGCACCGCATCAAGAGGCAACGCGTGTACGCATGGCCGAACACAGTGTCGTCTTATGTGTTCAAGACACAAGCGAACTGGATTACACCAGTCAGCCACAGATGCGTGGTTTGGGGCCATTGGGGTTTGAATATCAACAAGGCCTGCTGATTCATCCAACAGTAGCCATCACGCCTGATCGACTCACTCTTGGGGTACTCAAGAATCACATCTGGTCACGAGACAACGAGACCTTTGGCAAGCGTGAGTACCGCGCCAGTAAACCGATCGAGGAAAAGGAAAGCTATCGCTGGGTTGAAGGCTATCAACAAGTATGTCGGATCAGCGAGACGCTTCCCGATACACAGTGCGTGTATGTTGCTGATCGAGAAAGTAATATCTATGAGCTGTTTGTCGAAGCCGAGCAACAGGAAAATGCAGCCGACTTTCTGGTGCGCGTACGCCATGATCGAATCGTTACTGATGATAGCCGTCTGAGCGAGAAACTAGCCCACGCGCCAGTGCTGGGCGAAGCAACCTTCGAGCTACCTTCAACGCATTCGAGAAAACGTAAACCAGTTACCCAGCACCTCAAGGCTGTTCGTGTTGAATTACGCCCACCGAAAAACAAAATCCAGAAATTGTCACCCGTTACAGTCGCTGTGATACTCGCTGAAGAGGTTCGACCACCGACGGGCGAGAAGCCGATCACCTGGATATTGATCACCAATCTGCCCATTACCGCTAGCAAACAGGTATTGGAAAAACTGCAATGGTATCTATGCCGATGGCAGATCGAGATCTTCTTCCGTATTTTGAAAAGTGGCTGCAAGGTCGAAGAATTACAATTCGAATGCCCGGAACGCTTGCAACCTGCCTTAACGATGTACATGATCGTCGCATGGCGGATTCTATATCTCACACTTCTGGGCAGAGAATGCCCGGATCTGCCGTGTGATTTGGTATTCGAAACGAAAGAGCGGCAAGCCATTTATCTGGTGAGTATTCAAACACATGCACCTGACAAAATTCCGACTCTGAATACGATTCTACGAATGATCGCCAGTATGGGCGGCTTCCTTAACCGAAAGGGTGATGGTGACCCTCAGACAATATGGATCGGTCTTCAAAGAACTCAAGATTTTGTACTAGCGCTCGACGCTCACCACGCCGCTCGAGCTCCATAACTTATGCGTAACGATGTGCCCTTTAGGTAGAGGAGGATGTCAACTTATGGTATTTGCGTGTTGATCTTTAGGGCCTGTGCCTATCTCCACTACCAACTTTCGCGCTACAAGTTTTACCAAACGTGAACGCGTCGCTCTTGCTGAAATACCAATTGAATGAGCAATTTCACTGGTTGACAGTCCGTCGTTTTATGCAAGCATGTACAGAATCTGTTCGTCTCTTTTGTCTATCAACACTGGATTGATTGGTGACAATGGCAAAGTTACGCGCAATCTGTTTGCAATTTCCTCCCAACGGGGTTCCGGTAATCCATTTTCTTTGCAGCCACTGATCATTCTTTGCGCGCCACTACCCCATTGTTCAACCAGCCCAAGTTCATTCAATACACGCCCCATCAC
>JBGCEH010000038.1:0-8870 GCA_045106195.1 Granulosicoccus sp. | reverse complement strand
GAAGCGTAGTCCCACGACCTGATCAACATTGGCATCAAAGATAAGTTCTAAGTCACTGCTGTCAAAGTCAACGCGACCACCGCCTCGCTGCTCTACATCATCATTTCCAGCCGCAATAACCGTTTCGAATGAGACGACGCCGGCATTATCATCATCAGGAACGAGAGGGTTGGGGTCGATTTCATCTGGAATGCCATCGTTGTCATCATCGGGATCTATATCATCGGGCAGACCATCTCCATCGGTGTCAATGATGGGCGGAACATTGGTCCTGAGGCGGACGCCCGTGGAATGCCAGAGTTCGCTGCCTTCATCGGGAGAATGTGGCAAATACCCGCGGTACCACATCACGATATCGGCGCCATCGATGCTTTCACCATCGTTATATAGAAAATTGGTCGAAGGGCCGCCCACCCAGCCTTTCTCGGTATCTCGATACAGCATGCCTCCGATGCGATTGTTTGCATAGGCTGTCGCAGGCACGACAACACCCGGTACGTTCCTGGCACCGTTGTCGAAATCAATACGCACACGATAGCCTGACAGGGCATCCTCGACGAACCAGCCATGTTCAAAGGCATCTTCCGCGCTCGTTTCAAATTCAGTCGTATAGTTCACGAAGCTGCCGTTAGCGGTCTTACGCAGGATTCGATCATCCCCTTCGCCATCGATATCGAAGTCAAAGCGCCACATAGGGTAGTGAATGTGGCTGACATCGCATTGAAGGCCACGACTGAAAACATGCCCGTCCAATGTTCCATCAGCACCGAGATACCACACCTGATAAATATCGTAGGATCCGATAAATTCACGTATGCCCAGCTCAAAAAACTGCTCTCCGTCCTGGGTATATTCTCGTGCAACCAGTCTTGCATTGTTTGCCCACTCAACGGGAGACTGTGGGCCGTTAAGTCGGTCAGCGTAAGGCCCGCAGGCGTCATCGTCATAGTAAACTGACATTACAGGGAAGCTGGCTTGACTCAGGATGGGTGTGTCCTCGTAACTGACATCGTGCAATGTCAGGCCATCGCTCAGAGCAAAGGTGTCGTAGTCAAGATTCCAGCCATTCCACTCTATGCGACCACCGCGTTCCCCAATGATGGTGCCACCGCCTGATTCCGGTAGGCGCTCGTTAACGGACAGGGTGTATTCGCCTGGTAGCCATACAAACACACCAATATAAACGGCTACCCCGGGCTCGAAGTTGATCACACAGCGCTCCGGCGCATCACCTTCGACCCAGGAGCGGCAAGCGTAATCAGTTAACGTTGGGAGCCGTCCATACTGAATGTACAGATCATGGTCCCTGATTAGCTCACTGAGTGTGGCAACCACTCTGGTCTCATCGGTCGGATTGTTTACGCGGTAGTAAAACAATTCACCCGGAGACGGAGCCAAGGAAGAATTTACAATGATCGAATCTCCGACATTGATCTCAGCATCGAACGATTGTGCAGCCGCTGGAGAACAGAATAAAACAGAGGCAAGCAGCCAAAGGCTGATTCTCATTGATTTCATTGGAACTGAAAATTTCATCGGGCGACCTCAGCACGAAACACGTTTTCTTCTGACAGGTCAACCCAGGTAAACAGCTCAGGGGGCTCGGGCGATTGAGCGTGGAATGACACGTAAGCTACCCTGCTGGCGTAGGGTGAGCCATCAGGCTGGAATGTCTGAATGGCATAGCCCGCGAGTTCCCCCACGCGTGGATCATCCTGATCGACCCAGTATTGTCGGGCGATGTTAATCGCCAGTGCTTTTTCTTCCTCTCCCAAAGGCGGCTGTCTTTCCGAGGCGGCATAGCTGTTGACCTCAGTGATGACGCCGTTGACTGACTTGGCGATCACTGTCCTGTTTTCGCTGCGACTGAAATACTCAACATGGAACACTTTCTTGTTACGCGCTGCCTTGTCTCGCACACGTGCACTTTGCAGCATGGAGTAACGATCGCCGAGCAACACTTGCACATCAGCGTGACGCTGTGCTGCCCGCGCGGCCTCGACATCTGGCGTACCAGCGCCTCTGACCTGTGCTGACGCGCCAAGACTGATTGAAGGGGTATGGACGCGTACGTTGCTTACGTCACGTGGTTGTGGAGGAAACACCGCACCATCGACGTTGGGAGTGAAGCGTCCATCTGGGCTGACACTTCCATGACTTTCATGAGCGATCACTTGGAAAGATGTTGCACTACATATCAACAGGACAGTAGCCAGTAGGCTGCATGTTGGGCGAGGAAAGCCGCTGCGGAAATCAATGCTGCCTGTCGACTGCAGATTTATTTGCGGTGCGGTTAGGTCTGCCAAACCAGTACCGGCGTGTTTTTGGAATGTGTGTGTTGACATGTCTTACGTTCCCTTGTCTCGAAATACTTCCGATAGCGCACGGCTTTACCAGTTTGATCATCAGATGGCGAGTTGAATGCCAATTTTTGCTGATATGGCAGCATCGCAAAGCTCGCCATTGTAGCGTATGGAGTTGCTCATTTCTCTGAAATACTGTCTACTAACTCGCATTTTGTAATGAGATTTAAAACCCCCTCGACAACTAGTTTTTCTAGTATCAAGCCGAATGGCACTCACTTAAGCTCGTCATAACCGCGAACGCGAGTATCCATCTCCGGTAGGACTTTGATTCCTGCTTTTACGGGTATGACGTTTTCTGGTAATCGGAGGTTTGATTAGTGCTATTCGTCTTTAGTCGACTCCCTCCCAATGCACTTGGGATTTAAAACGTGTCTTAAATTAGTGTTCATTTTTCAGAATTGGGAGGTAGTCCTCTTTTTCAATATCAAACGCAAAGTTCGGCAACACGGAACCGATATGCCTTGAACAGAGAACCAAAACGATGGTGTTACCGGCGTAATGATGAATGGTGTCCCAAACTCTAGATACTTTAAAAAAGAAATTTTAAAGGGCTTCCTGGCATCACTGCTCCTTTGCATTGCGGGTACAGCGTCCGCAGACGATACTGATGTCTTCTTCGGCAGTGCCGCACTGGAAAGCAGGGCTGATAATTTCCCTAATATTCTATTGGTCCTTGATACCTCAGGATCAATGGGGAACCGCGATGGCGGCACGCAATCCCGGATGGACCGTATGAAGGATGCGGTAAAACAGATGTTGATGTCCAACAATGACATGAACATCGGACTAATGTCTTACAACAATATCTACGGCGGTGGGCCGGTGTTGTATCCGGTAACTTATCTTCCGAAAGTTACGTGCGAAGGGACTGACTGTGCCGAGCCTGTTTCGTATCGGGTTAACACCTATCCTGTAGATGGTGAGTTGGGTGACATAGAGCAAAGCGTAAACGGATCAATTTCGTCGACTGGATTTAGTCTGGACTTCCAAAGCGCAGCGTCAGGACAACAAAATCTGATTGGACTCAGATTTGCAGAAGTCAACATTGCCCGTGGAGCAACGATCCTCGACGCTCGACTGGAGATGGTAGCCAGAGAGACTAATGAAGAGCCTGCCACGATGGTTATCGAAGTCCAGGATTCACCCAATCCACAGGCTTTCGCTACTGATAACAACCACCTGACGAACCGAGTATTCAATGGCACGAGTGTGGAGTGGAATCCTGAAGAGTGGTATGGGGAAACAGCCTATCAAAGCCCTGATATCAAAGCGCTGGTTCAAGACATTATCAGTCGCGATACCTGGTGCCAGCATAACCCACTTGCGTTCAAGGTTGAGACGACGAATGGATCAAGAAAGGCTTACACACATGAAAGTGCAGCCAGTGAAGGCATGCAATACATGCCCAAGCTGATTATCACTCAAGATCCTTCTACTGCCATCAGCGAAACCAACTGCGAGAGCTCAGGCCAACAAGTCACAATACGTAGACGAACAACTCTTGGTACAGATGATGCGGAGCAACGTCTTTCCGGTAGTAATTTACAAACTGGCAATAGTAGAATGTGGCTGAGAACGGACTCACGCGGTGATGCATACACCGATGCCATAGGTCTACGTTTTCAGGACGTGCATATTCCTAATGGTGCAACAATAGAAGATGCCCGCATCACGTTTATTGTAGCTGGTGGTTCATCCGGCGCTTCCATGAATAGCAACGTTCACTTGGAAGATTCTTCGGCCTCGGTAACTTACGGTAGCACAACTGGAGGTCCAACGACGACGGGAAGCTTGGCTAGGTACTACCTGCCGAATCCTATTCCGTGGAACGATATGAGGTACGACTTTAGACAGCCCATCCAATCCCCTGACTTGAGTGCATTGATACAGACTCTGGTCAATGATCCAGATTGGGACGGAAGCGGCGCCAATCAAACCATGAGTTTTGCGGTGAAAATCACTTCTGGTTCTGGTTCGGTTGCGGTATACGGCACTGAGGACACGTCAACACCTAACAGTGCGCCAGAGCTCTTCATTACCTATTCTACTCCGGGGTTGAGTTCTGGCACCGGTGTTAATGGTGAGCCTGTTCCAGCGGAACCTGAAATAACTTCTACCCCAGTTTACACAATCACCAAGGCACGTGATGAGATGGTCAAGGTAGTAGACGGGTTGTTTGCATCGGGTGGTACACCAACGGTTGATGCATTCTACGAAGCAGCGCTTTATCTGCGCGGTGAGAACGTAGACTATGGCAGGCAGCGTGGCATAGTTCATCCATGGGTTCCTCGTGAACGCTTAAGAGTTTCGCACCAGGATTCGTACACCGGCGGTGTGGTAAAACGAGATGCAAGCTGTACCGATGGCAATCTGAATTCAAGTGCCTGCAACAGCGAGCGCATCAATGGTGCGCCAACCTATATATCACCCATGATCGGGGAGTGTCAGGCGAGTCATATTGTTTTGCTCTCAGATGGAGAAACAAACTATAACGACTCGAGGTCAAAAATCCTTTCCTTGACGGGCGCCGGTGCCTGTACAGACTCGGGTGAGGAAGGTTGTGCAACAGAACTTGCCAGCTGGTTACTTGAAACAGACCATAACGACCTGGCAGGTGAACAGAACATAATTACCCATACGATTGCCTACAATCTGGATGGGAGAGGCAAGGAGTTTCTGGGCAGAGTAGCTGCAGAAGGTGGTGGCACTGCCTATGAAGCAGATACGAGTGATCAATTAGTGGAGGTGCTCACTGAACTTGTATCAGAGGTAACCACTGTAAATACAAGTTTCACTGCCCCTTCAGCGTCAGTCAACCAGTTCAACAGGCTGACACACCGTGATGATCTGTACTTTACGGTATTCAATCCTTCGGAGAATGCTGATTGGGATGGAAACATCAAGCGTTTCCGCTTAGGTAAGGATAACAGTGGCGCAGGCGAGATCCTGATTCGCGATAGAAATGGAGCGCCAGCGATTGATCCTGATACCGGATTCTTCTCTGACAATTCCTACAGCTGGTGGCCAGAAAAAACAGACGAAAATATAGTTTTGACAGAACCCGATGGCAATATAGTGGCGCGAGGAGGGGCTGCAAATCAGATATCGCTGAAAGTTGGAATAGATGGAGTCGCTCAACGTAATGTATACACCTGGATTGGCGATGCGTCGTCAACGATTACCTCGCCAATCGATCTGACTGCTGATGCCCAGAAAATTCATGAGGACAACGGTCTGATAACCAGCGCTATCTTGAACATTGCTGGTAAAGAGCCAACCGCCGAAGCCCAGACGGCTTATAAAACGCGGTTGCTTCAGTGGGCTCGAGGAGTTGATGTTGGAGATGAGGATGGCGATGGCAGTACCACCGATGTTCGACGAACATTGGGTGATCCATTGCACTCAAGCCCCGTCATCGTCAACTATGCCTCCTCATCCAGCACCTCCGACGTGCGCTCTTTGGCTTTTTTTGGTACTAACGAAGGATTCCTGCATGCGATAGATACTGAAGATGGTAAGGAACAATTCGCCTACGTGCCTTATGAACTGCTGGGTAATCTGAACAGTTTTGCCGAAAATGAACGGATGTTAGATCGCCCCTACGGGCTTGATGGTCCAATAACGGTATGGCGAGAAGATCCCAACGATAACCAAGTAGTGGACAGTGGCGAAAAGGTTATGCTGTACGCTGGGATGCGTCGCGGTGGGAACAGCTACTATGCGCTTGATATTTCTAATCCAGATAAACCAAAACTTGCCTGGACGATCAAGAGGGGTAAGGCAGGATTCGAAACTTTAGGGCAATCATGGTCACGCATGACGCCTGTTAAAATGTACATTAATGGTCAATCAGAAGATGTTCTGGTTTTCGGCGGTGGTTATGATGAAAATCAGGATTTTGACCCCGATACAAATACCAGATCCCATTTGACCGATTCCTCGGGTGCGGGTATTTACATCGTGCGTGCCACAACGGGACAGTTGATTTGGTCCGGTATGGGTCCATCCGGCGATGGGGGGGCTTTCAGTGCCATGAGATACGGATTTAACGGCAACATTCGCACCATCGATATCAACCGAGACGGCTTTGTTGATCAGATGTATGCCGCTGACGCCGGCGGCCAGCTATGGCGTTTTGATATAGCCCCGTATCATGAAAGTGGCATGGGTGAGCTCGTTTATGGCGGGGTGATAGCAGACTTCAGCGATTCGCGGGAAAAAGATCATCGTCGTTTTTATAATGAGCCGGACGTGGCATTGGTTGAAAATAATGGAGAGAAATTTCTGAGTGTCAGTATAGGTTCTGGCTGGCGCGCTCATCCTTTGGATGTAACCACCGAAGACAGATTTTATATGCTTCGGCAGAATGCTGTTTATGAAAAACCGCCAGGTTATGGACGACAAGTCGGCAATTCGCTCGCTTACACGCCGATTAAAGAGTCTGATCTCTTGAATGTGACATCTACTGCAACTCCAGATACTAACCAGTATGGTTGGTATCTTGAACTCGAGAATAAGGGTGAAAAAGTTCTGGGTACCAGCATTACGTTTAACAACAAGATAATTTTTACCAGTTATATTCCAGGCGCCAATTTATCCAGTTGTGAGCCACAGATCGGATCTGGCAGAGTCTATGTGCTGGACGTTGCCAGTGGGGCACCTGTTGTCAATCTGGATTCAGATTCAGATTCAGATCCTGTTCTGTCGATTCGTGACAGGAGCAAGGAGCTTACGCGAAGCGGCATTCCACCGGAAGCAATGATATTTATTACAGCAGATGCACCCGACAGCCCAAAAATACTGATTGGCGCAGAGCAACTCGATGCAGACATCAGCAATGCAACGCGCAGGACGTTCTGGTCAGACGAGGGTAAATCAGGCGAAATTCTTACAACTGAGAGTGCGGAATAGGAATAAGCTTTTTAGCTTGTTTTTAGTTTAAAAACTGGCATCTTCACTGTTCAGAAAAATAGCGGCAAGGAGTGTTCCTCCACACCTCTTAACAAGTACGCTGAGCTTCTCATAGCACACATCATGGATCGTCTGCGCGAGGAGGATTCCTACCGACTTTCGACAGGGAGCATTGATATTTCCGTTTTGCTTGGCGAGTAGCTGGGCTGATCATTTGGTGAAAAGCCTTTGTCGGATCGGTGTTGGCATAGCCTCGGGGAATGGGCTTCACGGCTTGCAACAGACGAACTTTCGGTCATTTCTGCCATCAAGTTGTGCCGTGTAGGCGCCATGACCGTCTGGTTTGATTTTCAGCAGATACATTTGGGTCGCACAACAACTATCAACCTAGCGTGCTTGACATCACAAGTCCCATTCTGTGCCTTATCCGCATGTAGGTCAGGTGGATGTTGCTGGGCTGGTGTCTGCATTTGTCAGATTATCGGCTATACGTGACGCTCTTTATAAATTATGCCGGTCGAAGGTTGATGGAACAAAAAACATGAATCCCTCGATACAACGGTGATTTGATCTGCTTCAGCACGAATATGTGCTGCACGTAGCCTGTTTCTGCGAAAAATGCAAGTATGGCGTTGATTTATTGACTCATTGCCGTCTCTACTTTCAACTGTTAAATCGACCATTATTCAGGTTTGTTTACAAATGGACACAGTTTTTAAGAGATAGTTCCGCGTTTGAAAAATATTAGCAATAAGAATGACTTACCACTCTTCGAACGCCTCCGTCGCATGCAAATATCGACGTTTGGTCGGTTTGTCACAAAATTTCGTCTTCGATCAGATGCGCTGACTTTCCAACTGGTATAAAGTACGGCCTGATGTAACCGTTACAAGTAGCTCAATGAGCTGGAGGAAGTCTAGCGCAGCAGTCGGTGACAATCCTGTCACGCGAGGAAAGCGCTGTGACGTACTGCGATACCAGTTTTTATCGAAGTCAGGCCCCCTTGCACCACGGGATGGCTGACTTTTCGTCAAACGGAATTTCAGCGAACAGGGCGCCATAGACCGTCACGATTGTTATCAGCTTGCTCGGCCTTGTTTGAGTTCGGATTCTCAAGCAATCCGGGCGGTAAGGACGCAGGTCGATTGAAAAACATTTTCAGGGTAGAGAAAAAACTATATGAATTACAAAATTAGGAAACACGGTGTTACCACCACCCTCACAGCAGTCGCTATCGCTGTCGCGGGCGCAGTTGCGCCGAGCACAGCGAGCGCCAGGTTCACTGGCTTTTTTTTCCAGAAGGGGTCGATTGAAGGTCAGACGCTTTTCGATGGTTTCGATGCTGGAAAGGCAGGTCGATACGAAAGTGCTAATCGCGATCCTAACTGGGCGTACACTTCGTCATACGGGTATATGAATGAAACCTTTACCGACCCGAACTGGTGGCCACAGTTTCGAGGTAATGCTAATCGGAGGGGTCAGGGCCTGAGAGCATCACCACAGGGTGGAAATTTTGTGGTTGCCGGGTCAAGCGAAGCTTTCAATCGCTACGGTCAATTTCTCATGCGAACCATTGGCGGTTTCATACCTGGT
>JBGCEH010000037.1:0-20074 GCA_045106195.1 Granulosicoccus sp. | reverse complement strand
GCGAGTTAAGTCAAATCCCGACGTTTGCTGCGATATCACCAGAACCAGAACCAGAACCAGAACCAGAACCAGAACCAGAACCAGAACCAGAACCAGAACCAGAACCAGAACCAGAACCAGAACCAGAACCAGAGCCAGAGCCAGAGCCAGAACCAGAGCCAGAGCCAGAACCAGAACCAGAACCAGAGCCAGAACCAGAGCCAGAACCAGAGCCAGAACCAGAACCAGAACCAGAACCAGAACCAGAGCCAGAGCCAGAACCAGAACCAGAACCAGAACCAGAACCAGCAGCAACGCCGAAAGCTTCACAAGCGTCTGCAGAAGAATGGAGGGATATTGGTGATGTCGCAAAAGCTGCCGTTTTGCTCGCTTCAGATGCGAGCGACATTGAACGTGGTGATCCTGATGTCGTTCGCAGTTATGAGCAGGAACTTCTGGCGTGGGTGCAAAAGTACAAACGCTACCCTAAGCGCCTTAAACGAAGGGGCGTTGAAGGTAAAGTCATACTTGCGTTCACTGTCGGCTCAGGGGGGGACTTGTTGCACTATGAAATTCTGCAAGGTAGCGGAGAGATCCAACTTGACAAGGCAGCTCTGGCGATATTGAAGGATGCCGCCCCCATGCCTGCGATTCCCGAGGATCTGGATATGGCTGAATATACGGTTCGTATCCCTGTGAGCTACACGATTCGTTAGTCGAGCATGCGCCGATCTTGCCAAACCACCGTAATATCCTTGTTTTTTGGCGCTGGCGGCTGATTGCACGGCTCTACATGGATGAGCACATCCGATAGCTGGGGAAGTTGCGTGAGCAATGCAGCCTTCAGGTTGTGTGCAATGGTATGTCCAGCACGCACGGATATGTCACCACACACGACAAGGTGCAAATCCACGTGATACATCAGCCCGGCTTTCCTGACAAAGCATTTTTCGGTTTCAACAACACCACCAACACTCATGGCAACATGTCTGATCTTGCTGATCAAGTCATCATGCAGTTGCTCATCCATAAGCTCACCCAGGGCCGGGCGAAAAATGAGATAGGCATTAAACACGATAAAACCTGAGGCCAGCAGGGCTGCCCAATCGTCTGCATTCTCATAGCCATCACCCAGGGCTATTGCCACACTGATACCGATGAAGGCTGTCAGGGAGGTAATCGCATCGCTTCGATGATGCCAGGCATCGGCTGTGAGCAAGGTACTGTTTATCTGCTTGCCGCGTTTCACCACATAACGATAGGACAACTCTTTCACGATGATAATACCCGCTAGCACAAACAGGGTGAACGTCTCGGGAACTTCATGCGGTGTGCGTATATGCTGAATACTTTCGTACGCAATGAGTGCTGCAGAGCCCAGCAGGATGCCCACAACAGTGAATGTGAGTAATGGCTCGGCGCGACCATGACCGTACGGGTGATTGTCATCGGGGGGCTTGGTGGCGTACTTGATACCCACCAATACCAGCAAGGAGGAAAATACGTCAGTAACAGACTCAATCGCATCGGCAATCAGCGCATAGGAATTACCCGTGACACCGGCGATGGCCTTGATCAGTGCAAGCGCAGCATTGCCGCAAATGCTGAAGATGATGGTATGGGTGGCGACCTCTTGTGTCGTCTTCACAATCGCGGCCGTTTAACGACAGGTACCTGCACGACACATTCTGGTCCTGTCATGTACAAAGTATCGGTTTTGGCATTGGGTTGTATGATAACACCGCCAGTGAATTCACCAAAAGCGGGTAATACTGCGTAGTGCTTGCGAAACCAGAAAACCGGAGCGCGTACCCCGCTACGCCTGCTGCTGCCAATGCGGTAGGCCGGATGTAAATGGCCGCAAAGGACGAACCCGTGTGCATCTTCACAGGGCTCGTGATGCAGCGCCAGGTTGGCAACTTTCAATGATGATGAATGCCAGATGAGCCGTGGATCGGTGAGCTTGCGTCCGGCTTTTCGATCATGGTTACCGGCCACTATCTCAACGCCCAGTTCCGGATAGGTATCCATCAGCACACTGAGTTCTCCAAGCCAGCCTTCACTGGCTGAAGGTATGTTGTGCATGAAATCTCCGAGCACAATCAACCTTCGGGCGCCGCTGTTGTCAGCCAGGGCAAACAGTCTGTGGAGTGTCATCTCACTGATACCACCGGGTATGGCGATGCCATGACGCGCAAATACATGTTCCTTGCCGACATGGACATCAGCTGCAAACAGGATTTGTTGCGATGGCCAATACATGACGCGCTGTGGGTGTAACAGAAAATTCTCGCCACCCTGTGTCACAGACAGGCATTGACTGGAAAAGGTGTTCACACGTGCATCACATCAATTGACAGTCGCGGCGGATTGTTCAAGATCGTCCAGCACGCTTTGCAGACGTTGTTGAAAACTCTGCGAGCTCATGGTCTGGCTGTTGAGGCTTTCTGCCCACAACGGAAATGACAAGGGAGTCAATCTCTCTGGGTAGCGCAGGTGCCAACGTCGATTTTCAAGGCCTTTCAAAGCTGACTCCAGTCGAGAAAATTCCAGCTGTTGTTCAAGCACTTCTCTTCGCGCCTGATCCAGTAACAGATTGCCTTCGTCGTAGTTTACCAGTACGTCAAATATAAGGCTGCTGGAGGACTGTACCTGTTTAGCTGATTTGGGTCTCCCCGGGTAGCCGTCAAACACAAGACCTGCTATCCGTGCAATATCTCTGAAACGGCGTTTGGCTATTTCGCTGGCATTGATGGAGCCGAGAATGTCATCAAGCAGCTTGTCCGTACTGAAAACGGTTTTTAGCTGATTGATATCGACAGTGAATGCTGTTGGACTTTGAAGTTCGAATCCGTAATCATTGATCTGTAACGTAAAGGTTAACGGGGCCAGCGCGGATAGCCTGAGCGCAATCAGCATTGCCAGACCTTCGTGCGCAAGGCGTCCGGCAAATGGAAAGCAGAACAGGCTGTGTCCTTCGCGGGTACTGATGACTTCTATCAGAAAGTCATCAGGTCCTGGTAACAAGGAGTCGCGACGTTGCATATCAAGCGTCGAACTTATGCAGTTCAGTTCGGGGCTACTGGCCAGATTTCGATTCCATTGATCAAGCGTCTCCTGCACACTGTCAGCCAGCTCAGTAGTCAGTGGCATCTGCGTGCCCCACCAGCGTGGTACGGCACTGCTGCGTCTGGTGGCCTTACGCACGTAGGCGGTCATGTCACGGATGCGTACCAGCTCCAGATGACGCCCTGCAAACTGGAATGTTTCACCCGGTTTAAGTCTCGCTATGAAATTCTCTTCCGTGCTGCCCAGACGCTTGCCGCCCTGGAATGCAACGCTGATTTGCGTATCACTATTGATCGTACCGATGGACATTCGGTGTCGCTGTTGTATTTCCTTGTTCATCACGCGATGTGTGCCAGCAACGTCTAGCACCTTGTGATACTGAGGATAACCTTGCAGGGCTTGCCCCCCACGAGTGATGAAATCCATGACCCATTGCCACTGATCGTCACTGATGCTGGAAAAGGCTTGTGTGCTGCGAACCTCCTCAAGCATGTCAGTGGCGTCAAACCCTGCGCCCATGGCTATCGTCACAAGATGCTGACTCAGCACATCCAGTGAGAGTTTTGGCGCATGACGTCCTTCAATACGTCCGGCTTCAAGCGCTCGCCGAACGGCAGCGATCTCAACAAGTTCGAGCACATTGGTCGGAACACAGAGCACACGCGATATTGCCCCCGGACGATGTCCACTGCGACCGGCGCGTTGCAGAAGCCGAGCGACGCCTTTGGGACTGCCAACCTGCAATACTTGATCAACCGGGCTGAAATCCACACCCAGATCCAGTGATGAGGTACAGACAACGCAACTGAGGCTGCCTGCGCGAAGCCTGTCTTCTATTTCTGTGCGCAGTTTACGGTCCAGTGAGCCATGATGCAGAGCGATATTGTCAAGCCAGTCCGGGCGCTTGTCCAGCAAAGCCTGAAACCATAGTTCTGCCTGCGATCGCGTGTTGGTGAATAACAAGGTAGTACCGGCACCTTCTATTGCTTGTAGAACCTGCGGCACCAGTTGCAGTCCCAGATGCCCTGACCACTTGAAGCGTTCGCTGTTTGACGGCAGTATGGACTCGACTTCTATGGTTCTGGGTTCTATGCCCTGAATCAATACACCGTTACTGTTCGGTCCAAGCAAGGTGTTCATGGCCTCATCAAGATTGGCAAGTGTAGCGGACACTCCCCAGACACGCAGTTGTCTACAGAGTTTGTGCAGACGGGCAAGACACAACTGGAGTTGCACGCCGCGTTTGCTACCCATGAGCTCGTGCCATTCATCAACGATGACAGTGTGAATACCCTGTAGTCCTGTTTCCGCGCCTGGGTAACTGAGCATGACGGAAAGACTCTCGGGTGTTGTTACCAAGGCAAAGGGGGGCTGAGAGCGTTGTTTTGTACGTCGGCTGCTTGAGGTATCGCCGGTGCGTATTTCTACGCTGACAGTAACATCCAGTGCATCGCAGGCGGCTTGCAGGTTGCTGCATGTATCGTTTGCCAGCGCCCGTAAAGGCGTGATCCATAAAACGCGTAAGGGCTCATCGTCTGCACTATTTGACTGTTGCATAGCACCTTGTACTGGCCCAAGCCAGGCAGCCAGCGTTTTCCCGCTACCGGTCGGTGAATGAATTAATCCTGATTGACCACGATGCCAGGCATGCCAGGCTTGTTTCTGGAAATCGAACACAGTCCATTCATTGGACGCGTACCATTGCCGTGTTTTTTCTATTGCCCAGCGTGGCTTCATTCGGCTGGAGCGTCTTGAAGATGAATCATTGCCTTGACCTGATCGAGCGTGTCGGCATCTCCGGGTGCGAGATCACGGCGCCATCTGGCGATCCTCGGAAACCGGACCGCTATGCCTGATTTGTGTCGTGATGACAGGTTGATACCTTCGAACGCAAGCTCAAACACTTGCTGTTTTACTACCGAGCGTACCGGGCCGAATTTTTCGATGGTGTGTTTGCGAATCCATTTGTCCAACTCGTTGATCTCGGCGTTATCGAGCCCTGAATACGCTTTGGCGATGGGTACTAACTGAGCGTCCTGCCAAACGCCGAATGTGTAATCGGTGTACAGATTAGCTCGCTTGCCATGGCCTGCCTGAGCGTACAGCATCACCGCATCAACGGTGTAAGGTTCCACTTTCCATTTCCACCAGAGGCCGCGTTTGCGTCCGGTTTCATAAGGTGACCGGTCATGCTTGAGCATCAGGCCCTCAACTTGCCTGTTACGTGATTCGTCGCGCCGGCTGGTAAGCTCTTCCCATGAATCTGTCAGAATGGTTTCGGAGGTGCGTATCGCCTCATTAGCCAATGTCTGAACTGTGTTTTGCAGGCTGATCCGTCGTTGACTGAACGGTGTTGATCTTATGTCACGGCCGTCAGCTTCCATTATGTCGTAACCAAGAAAAATACACGGTACCGCCGCAAGCAGTTTTTTACCCACCGTCTTGCGTCCTATGCGACGTTGCAGTTGCGCGAAGGGCATGACGCCATCGTCGTTCCAGGGAAGAATTTCACCGTCAAGTACGGTGCCGTCAGGTAGTGCGGTGGCGGCGTTTTCGATTTCGGGAAATCGCGCACCAATCAACTCTTCTCCGCGAGACCACAAATAGGTTTCACCCTGGCGTCGAATGAGTTGTGAGCGAATGCCATCCCACTTCCACTCGGCAATCCATTGTGAGACATCACCCAGAGTTTCCGGTGTTGTTTCAAGTGGTGATGCCAGGCAAAACGGGTAGGGACGTGATGGCACTACCTCACCTGAATCGATGGCCACCAGATTCTGCCAGAAGTGCTCATCCGGTGACCACTCACCCATAAGCCGATGCAGGATGAGCGCTCGAGGTAACTTTGCGTGTTCCGCAACAGCGCGCGCAAGTAGTATCTGAGAGACACCAACCCGAAGCGCACCCGTTAGCAGCTTGTTGATGATGAAGCACTGCTCGTAGTTTTGTGATTGCCACCATCCACGCACGGTAGATTCCTGTGCCTCGCTGTCGGCGTCACGCAATGGCAGGATCTGTTGTTCCACCCAATCGCTTAGTGATTTGTGCTCAGTGGCATTGCCGGGCGTTGCCACAAGCAGTGCAATGGTCTCTGCAAGATCACCGACGCTTGCATAGGTATCTTCGATAAGCCAGTCGGGCAGATCACAGCTGGACATCAACCAGGCACGAAGGTTGGCAGCGCCGATGAGGCGCTTTATACGCCTACCGCTGAGAAAGTAGGCTGCCCACGCAGCATCCCGTGCATCTGCTGTGTCGAAGTACTGCGTCATGGCAGCCACTTTGGCATTGGTAGACGTTGTCTGGTCAAGAGTCTGGTACAGACGGCTGAACGCTTGCACGACTAACCTGCTAACCCGGTGTCATCATTGCCGGTATCATCATCGTTATAGGGAGTTTCCAGCGCTGACGCATCCAGTCCTCGTTCACGCAACAGACGAACAAGCGCGCCGGATTGGCCATGTGTTGTCAATACGCGTTTTGCTCCGGTCTCTTTGATGGTGTTGAGCAGTCCTGGCCAGTCGGCATGATCAGACAAGACAAACCCGCGCTCATAGCCGCGCCTTCGTCTGTTGCCACGTACGCGCATCCAGCCACTGCAAAAACCTGTGGATGCTTTGGGAAATCTGCGCATCCATGATGAACCGCTAGCCCCGGGTGGCGCTATGATTAGCTCGCCTCGGTAGTCCACTGACTTGTCTTTAAGATCGATTGTCCGAGTGGGTAACATCTTGATACCTGCGCTGCGATAGATCTCCGTCACGACATCAACGGCACCATGCACATAGACAGATTGCTCCGTAAATGCAGTCAGTTCACTCAGTACGCGCTGGGCCTTTCCCAACGAGTAGGCAAACAGGACAGCAGGCCTTTGTGCGTTGCGCATAGCTTGCCACCATTGCCAGATTTCTGCAGCGACTAAAGCGCCCGGCTGCCAGCGATAAACTGGCAGTGCAAAAGTGGCTTCCGTTATAAACGTGTCGCAGGGGACTAGTTCAAACGCTTCACAGCTCGGGTCATGATCGCGTTTGAAATCCCCTGTAAATACCCACACTGACTCATCATTTTCAACCCGGATCTGAGCGGAACCCAGAACATGACCCGCAGGATGAAAAGAGACGTTCGTATTGCCAAAGGCCAGTGCCTGGCCAAACCTGACACCGCGTATATCCTTGTCTTCTCCGAGACGTTTCTTCAGCAAGGGCACGGACGATTCACTGGCATAGTAGACCTGCGCAACCGGTCGCGCATGATCGGCATGCGCGTGTGTGATCAATGCTGTACGGGTTTGCTTGTAAGGATCAATAACGAAGTTGCCAGCGTCGCACACGAGTCCAGCGTCAGTGGCGCGTATTATCTGTCTGTGTGCATCAGCGGAGTTGGCGGCAGGTTTCATGGCAACTTGCGATTTCAAACCGTGGGATCAATGCCGGCGGATCGTCCCGGGTTCGTTTCATGATTGTTCATACAGGGTATTGATCAGCGTAATCAGTTCTTGCTCTATGTACGACAATGAGCGCTCATCGGATAAGCGGTGATCGGCGTCGTGCAGCAATGAAAGCCTTGCATCATGCTGCGGTGGCAACTTATCCATCAGGCGGGCGGCCAGCTCGTAGGGTACATCGGTATCGCCTGTGCCATGTATCAATCTGATTGGACAGTGAAGCGTCTGCAGCACTTCACCGTCAAGCAGCGACAAGGGCTTTGCACTGTCCAGAAGCGCCTGGGTTATCGGATGTGGCGTATCGTAGTCGTTTGCCCTGTCGACAATCTGACCTTGTTGCAGATCCCAGACCTCAGCGACAGACAGGTTCGGGACGACAAGCTCCTGAACGAAATCGGGAGCCGCTGCAATAAGCATGAGAGCCTTTACAGAATCGGGTCGGCGTAAGCCGGCGAGGGTCGCCAGCCAGGCACCCATGGAGGAGCCAACCAGCACGGTAGGCATTTGTTGCTGGTCGAGTATCGCCAGTGTGTCATCCAGCCAGTCGGCTAGTGTAAAACCTGCAGGATCGCCACCACTTTGTCCATGGCCACGGTAGTCGAATCGTGTGTAGTGCCAGTCATGCTCACGACACAGTGTTGATAAGGCTGAGCCTTTTGTGCCTTGCATTGCTGAATGAAACCCACCACAGAACATGATATGAGGCACATCGCCTGTTCTTGAGGAGGGGCTGTGATTAACTGCCAGTTCAAGATCGCCGGAATGGCCGTGGGTACTAAAGGTCACATCAGTGGGAGTAGTCATTAGAGTATTATAGTCACAGCAGGTGTGGCTTACGTCTCATCATTCCGTGCAGGCGCGGATTTCTCAGAGCGCTCGACCCGGTCCACCGCTCGAGCGGGACGGATTGGTGGAATCCGACCTTTGAGATATTTCAGTATATGGCCTCACGAGTTTAACCTGGAGAATGCATGATCAGCCCTGAAGTCGATGCCCCCGTTACTACCCCGCAAGTGGGGTTGTTTGTTACCTGTCTGGTCGATCTTCACCGACCCAGTGTCGGCTTTGCCACGATTAAGCTACTTGAACAGGCAGGTTGTTCGGTGGTCGTCCCCGAGGCGCAAACCTGTTGCGGACAACCGGCGTTCAACAGTGGGGATGATGAAACTTCGCGTGACATTGCCCGCAACACCATTAATGCGTTTGAGGAATTTGACTATATCGTTGTGCCTTCCGGTTCCTGTGCCGGCATGATGATCAAGCACTATCCCGAGTTGTTTAAAGATGAGCCAGACTGGTCAAACCGCGCCAGGCACTTTGCGGATCGATGCCATGAGCTATTGAGTTTTCTGGTCGATGTTCGTGGCATGACTGAATTCGGGGCATGTTTTGACGCAACGGTGACTTATCACGATAGTTGCAGCGGCCTGCGAGAACTGGGTATCAAGCAACAACCGCGTCAGCTCATGCAGGGTGTGAAGGGTCTTGTACTGAAAGAGATGGAAGATACCGACGTATGCTGCGGCTTTGGGGGTACCTTCTGCGTCAAGTATCCCGATATCTCCGAACGCATGGTCAGCGACAAGGTGGCGTTGGCTCAGCAAACAGGTGCCAGTACGCTTCTGGCTGGTGACATGGGATGTTTGCTGAATATCAGTGGACGGCTAAGCCGGCTTGAGCAACCTTTGCGTGTTTATCATTTTGCAGAGGTGCTTGCCGGAATGGCAGTTGGCCCCGCTATCGCCGAGGGTGCAGTTGTTGCACCAGCGCTCTCAAAGTAACCGGTAAAGCGATCATGGAATCCCAGTCACTGACATTCAAGACCAACGCTACCAGAGCTCTGCTTGATGACAACCTCAAACAGGCTCTGGGCAACGTCAAGAACGGTTTTATCGGTAAACGGGCTGCCGCTGTCGCACTTGTCCCGGAGTGGCAACAGATACGCAATGAGGCAAAGCAGCTCAAGAACCACGTGCTGGAGAACCTCGATCATTACCTTCTGGCCTATGAATCAAAGGTGGTTGCCAACGGTGGTCATGTGCATTGGGCGCAAACGTCCGCAGATGCCAATGACATTATCGTTGACATCTGCAAATCAGTCGATGCGCGTACCGTCACCAAGGGCAAGTCGATGGTTGGCGAGGAGGCCAACCTGAATGAGGCCATTGAAAAAGCTGGAATGCAACCGATCGAGACAGACCTGGGCGAGTACATTATTCAGCTGGCCGGGGAAGCGCCGAGCCATATCATTGCACCGGCCATTCACAAGACTCGCGAGCAAGTATCCGATCTGTTTCACGAGCATCACGTAAAGTATGGTTTGCATGAAAGGCTCGTTGATCGCACCGCATTGGTCAATGAGGCGCGATCGGTTCTTCGCGAGAAATTTCGAGCAGCGGATGTGGGTATCACTGGTGCCAATTTTCTGATAGCCGAGACGGGCCAACATGTGCTCGTCACCAATGAAGGGAACGGTGATCTGACATCCAACCTGCCGCGCGTACAGATCGTCATTGTCGGTATCGAAAAAGTGATTCCTACGCTGGAGGATGCCAGCTGCCTGTTAAGACTACTTGCACGCAGCGCAACAGGTCAGCACTTTTCAAATTACACAAGTCTCATGAGTGGGCCTGCACGCGATTCAGATACAGATGGCCCCGATCAGTTTCATGTGGTTCTGGTGGATAACCATCGCACCGATATGCTGGCTGGTGAACTGCGGGAGATGCTGCGTTGCTTTCGCTGTGGTGCTTGTCTCAATCACTGCCCGGTATATGGAGCTGTCGGTGGTCATGCCTACGGGTGGGTATATCCTGGCCCCATGGGTTCAGTGGTCACACCTGCGATGATTGGGATCGAGAACGCTCCCGATCTGCCGCATGCCTGTACGCTGAATGGACGCTGTGCAGAGGTCTGCCCCATGAGTATTCCTCTACCTCGATTACTGCGCGAACATCGTCGTCAGACATTTATCAAATCCTTGCAAACACCGTCAGCACGCTATGGGCTGGGTATCTGGGCGGCAGTCGCCAGGCGTCCAGTCATGTATCGCGTTCTGACATCCATTGGTGTCAAAGTGCTCGCACGCGCGGGACGTAAACGAGGTAGATTCAAACGTCTGCCATTGGCCGGTGCCTGGACGAAGGGGCGGGATCTCCCCGCACCTCAAGGACCTGCAACCTTCATGAAGCAATACCGTGACTCAGGGCATGGCAACAGCGTCGTCAGTCGGCAACGTAACTCATGAGTGCGCGTGATGCGGTATTGGCAAAAATTGCCGGAGCGCTTGGTCGGTCCGGAGTCGATGGGTCTGTGAGTCTGGACAGTCAACCACCTGAGGTCTCGGCACGATTGCAAGGCGCACATCGTCATACCTTGCCGCATGTCGATGACGATCTGGTTGCAACGCTAATCAGCACAATGGAATCGGTTCTGATGAGTGTTGTGCGGTTGCAATCCATCGACGATTGCGTATCGGCAGTTGACTGGTATCTCGAGTCTGAAGGTATTGACGTATCGGCGGCAGGTGCCGTGACGGTAGCGCCGGCCCTTGGATCGATTGCCTGGCCGGGCCATTATGCAAAAGGTCCTGCAACGGGTGTCGAGAAGGTCAGCATCACGCCTTGCATTGCGGCGGTGGCAGAAACTGGCAGCATTGTTACCGTTAGTGGAGAGCAGACGCCAGCGACGCTTAATTTCTTGCCCGAAACGCATATCATTGTGGTAAGAGAATCACAGTTGGTAAGACACGTCGATGATGTTTTTCCTTTGTTGCGTTCACTCGACCTATTGCCCAGAGCGGTAAATTTTGTCACGGGGCCTTCACGTACTGCAGACATAGAGCAGACACTGGAGATTGGTGCTCACGGACCGCGACGAATGCATGTGCTTTTACTACCAGACTAAAGATCTCAACTACCATGGGCTTGACTGACAATATTCGTGTGGTCTCCTTCGATCTGGACGATACTTTCTGGGATTGTGCTCCGGCTATTGAAAGGGCCGAGCAGGTGCTATTCGATTGGCATGTAAAACATACGCCGAGGATAACGGCCGTTCATGATCCGGAAACTCTTCTGCAATTCCGCCTGAAGGTGCGTGCACTGCATCCGGAATTGGCAGGCTGTGTTACAGCCATGCGATTGCGCGGATTGCGAAGCTTGCTTGCAGAATTCGATTACCCGGAGTCTCTGGCAGATGAGGCGTTTGACGTCTTCTATCGTGCAAGGAGTGAGGTTGACATTTACCCGGGTGTAACTGAATTACTGGACTCGCTACGTGGGCGCTATTCTCTGGCGGCTATTACCAATGGCAATGCAGATCTTGAACACATTGGCATTGAGAAATTTTTCGATCAGGTTTACGCTGCTGATCTGGAAATGAAGGCCAAGCCCCATAGCGATATGTTCCATCGCTGTCTCAGGCACTTCGATGTGAACGCTCACCAGATGCTGCACGTTGGCGACAATCCTGTGGCGGATATCGCTGGTGGCCTTGCTGCAGGGGTACAAACGCTATGGTTCAACCAGCATGGGCTCGACTGGCCTGAGAAGTCTGCCGCACCGCACTTTGAGGTGCGATCCATCGAACAGATTAGAGCGTTACTGAGTTAGAACGCCGTCTGTTTTCCGTGTACACATTAACACTTACGTCGTGGTGAATATCCGAGTAAAATAGCGGGTTAGCTGTAGTGAAGGCACTGCAGACGTAACTTTTCGCAGCACGCCCCGTCTTATCCGGTGTTGCGCATACATGAGGACAACTGACGCCATGAGTCGAACCTTCTACGTAAACGGCGAATTTGTAGCGGAAGAGGATGCCACGATATCGGTGCTTGATCGCGGATTTCTGTTTGCTGATGCTGTTTATGAAGTGTCAACAGTGCTTGATGGCAAACTGATTGACAACAAGGCTCATTTGAAGCGCCTTGGTCGATCGCTTTCCGAGTTATCCATGGCACCGCCTTGCTCGGACGAAGAGATCGTGGCCGCCCAGATCAAGCTTCTTGAGCTCAACAACGTCAGTGAGGGGCTGCTTTATCTGCAAGTGTCACGTGGTGTTGCTGACCGGGATTTTGCCTATCCCAAAGATGCCAAATCTTCCCTGGTGATGTTCACTCAAGAGAAAAACCTGCTGGCATCCCCGATGGCAGAGACTGGCATGCATATTATTTCCATTCCAGACCTGCGCTGGAAACGGCGGGATATCAAGACCGTCGGGCTGCTTGCGCCCAGTATGGGCAAGCAGGCAGCGATCGATGCAGGAGTGCACGATGCGTGGATGATAGAGGATGGATTGGTAACAGAAGGGACGTCTAATAACGCCTACATTGTTACCGCCGACAAAAAAATACAAACACGACACCTGGGTACGGAAATTCTCAGCGGAATAACGCGCCAGGCCGTTCTCAGGTTTGCGCGAGAAGCAGGGTATACCGTCATAGAGGAACCGTTCACTATCGAACAGGCCAGACAGGCATCGGAGGCGTTTGTGACGAGTGCATCGACGTTTGTCATGCCAGTGGTCAACATAGACGGGATCACGCTTGGCGATGGCACACCGGGACCTGTGTCACGCGAATTGCGAAAAGTCTATATTGAGACAGCACGGGAACACCAAGACTTGTAATAATAGGTTACTTCGAACTAGCGCTGGATTCACTGGGCTTGTAGTGCCCTGCCAGTCCAGTCGTCATCGAGGCCGGAGGCCATGAGACGCCAGATTGTCGTTAAACCAGCAAGTCATTTCATGTGTAAGATAGTGTTGCTGCTGGCATCTTGCGGGTTGCTGCTCAGTGCCTGTGATGCTCCCGGGCTCGTTCAGGCACCTGTTGTTGCTATCGACGATTCCGCGCTTGATAATCGACCCGTTGCGGGAGTATTCAGTAACGAAGCTGGCGTTGCTACGCTGGAATTTACCATCGACGAGGACCATGCGTTCGATGGGCAATTCCTCTTACCTGATTCCAGCGGCCAGAGCCCGGTTACTCCGTCCGGGGAGCGGGATATGTCGAGCGTCGGTTTCATCATCGTATCGCTACCGACATCGGGAATATTGACCTTGCGTTCAGCAGGTCAAGTGTTCAACTACGAGCCTCAGCCGGACTATTCCGGAACTGACAGCTTTGTTTATGCTACCCCCGATGGTGACGACATTACCGTCTCTATAACCATCAATCCAGTACCGGATGCACCGGTGCTGGACAAGAATGTGGCGACTGTAGCGGATCAGGGTAGACTTTACTCGGCGCATCTTTCAGCAGTAGATGCCGACGGCGACGAGTTACGCTACAGTGCCGAAAACCTGCCTGATTGGTTGACGCTCGACTCGCAAACAGGTGTGATGTCTGGCGTGCCGCAGCAATCAGATGTCGGGCAACTTGGCGGTATTACATTAACCGTAATTGACAGCACGGGCCTTACCGATACCATCACTGATTTCCAGATGGAAGTGAAAGACATTAACGATGCTCCGATGCTGAACGTTACACAGGTGCCCCGTGAATTTTTTGGACGTCAGTCAGTCATGTTCGACGTCTACCCTGATGATATTGACAACGATAGTGTGACTGTCAGTGTCGAACCGGATCCGATGTTTGAGACAAGCGTTATCGATGGCCGGATAAGCCTGGAAGTGAACGATGTCATTAAGGCAACATCGACAATGTTGACGATCGTGGGTCGTGATGAGCGCGGGGCTGTGGTACGCGAAGAAATCCCGGTTGATATCTTCCCGCGAACCGCATCAGGCAAGGGCACTACCGTGCTGGGTTACAAGCAAGGCCGAGGTGTTCATATCGTCATTCTTGGAGATGGGTACGCCGAAGACGAAGCGCGCACTTTCCGTGGACATGTAGAGGATGTACTTGACAATATTCGATCAGATGAGGGGATCGCCGAGCACCTCGGTGCATTCAATATTCACATGATTCAATCAGTATCGAGGCAGTCGGGGGCTGACGACGGCGACCAGAACGATACCGTAGACACCGTGTTTGATAGCACTTACAACTGTCGCTCTGTACCTCGTCTGATTTGCGCCAATGTACTGAAATTGTATGAAGCGTCGCTCGCTGAGTATCCCGCCGTCGACCAGATCATCCTACTGGTTAACGACTTGCGTTTTGGTGGTAGTGGAAACAGCGGAGGACGTATCGCCATCACGTCTGCTTTTTATCCGGAAATTGCGTTACATGAAATGGGACATAGCCTGGCAGATCTGGCCGATGAATACGTCGACCCGCTGATTCTTGCAACACCCGAGCTTCCACCTTTTGAGGAAGGGCGCTTCAGGAATATCTCCACATCCTCTGATCCGGTCAGCGTACCGTGGGCCCATTGGATCGATCCCTCGTTACCACTTCCAAACAGGGCCAGCGATGAAGGCGTTGGCGTGTTTGAGGGAGGGCTGTATCGCTCAACCGGTGTTTACCGGGGAACTGCCGATAGTCGTATGCGCAGTTACAGTGAACCCTTTGGGCCTGTCAATACCGAACAGTGGATACTGCGTCTGTATACGCTCACCGATGGTATCCGCAAACTAAGTCCACAGGTTCAGGCTATGCAGGTAGTGGCCGGGCAGCCCAACCGATTTAGCGTGGAACCCATTTTCGGATTTGATGTGCAGAAGATCAGCTGGAGTTTGAACGGCCTGCCATTGCGTCCAGCCGGGGAATTCGTTGGGACTCATCCGATGACTGTGGCCCCCGGCTCGGAGGTGTCGCCTCTTTTCGACACGTCGAGGGTTCACATCAGCACAGACGACAGCCTGGCATTTGAGGCGCAGGCTAACGAGACGCTGTCCGAACTCGACTTGTCGTTGCCACCTGGTCAGCATCAGCTCTCGCTAACGGTGTCTGACACCAGCAATAGGATCAGAGTTAAACCTCCACATTCCGGTATCTTTACCTGGACCTGGAGCATCAGCGCATTATGAGATCTTCTGCATTGACGTTTTTCCACGCGTTGTGGTTTCTTTGCTTGTCGATCCCGGTATTTGCTGACGAGCAACGTGTATTGTTGAGTTTTGACAACGCCGGTCATCGCGTCAGCCAAATCGTGCGACCTCATTCTGAAAAGAGTTTACGGCAAAATGTCACGGCGTCGCTGGCAAGGCCGCTCATGCAGCCGGACATGGATAAGCTGATTTCCCTGCTTGCGCCCGGAATTGCCATGTTGGTATGGATCGATGATGAAGGGAATTTCCATGCCGGTACGAACGAGCCTGACCCCCGCATATCGCATGCGCCTAACCATATTGACGGGGCAGACGGCACGAAGCAGGGGAACATTTCAGGTGCCTGGCTGGTCTCAGGTCCTGTAGCTGCCACACGTGTCACGATCCTGTTGCCGTCGAATCCGTCGTTGGGCCTGGCGTACGAGCAATGGCAGGTTTCATTAACCGATTGATAATTTTCGAATTGCTGAGATATTTTGCTTTTTTTGTACTTTTTTCGTGCTTATTTTGAGCTAAAACAGCGATTTAGCCCGCACTTTCGCCTATTATTGGTTATAAATGTGTGGTAAACCGTTGAAGCATCACAGGATTCTCACCAATCAGATGTGTTATATCCGTTATCATGCACTTGGAAATTCTGTTGACGTACAACACGGAAAGTGACCTCGGAACATGCAATCTGTGCCTGAAAAAGCGAACATAGACGATTCGGAATCTCAATTCGATTTTCTGAACGTTACCGATAACAGTCCGGTGCGAGCACCGGTGGACCGTGTCAGGCAAAATAACGCCAGGCGCGCAATGCGCGAGTCCATACCGAACTCCATGAAAGAGTCCAAATCCAGAAAGCCTTTCCCTGTCATCCGTAGACCGGTATCCGTAGCTCAGACTGGTGCCTTGCGGCCGCCACGTCCAGGCGAACCGGTAGAGCCGCCACCCCCCCTCACCGATGGTGTCCGCGAAACCGTACCTTTTGCCAATACTCCAAATAGAGCCAATCCCGATCTGGATGATCTCGATTTCGATCTGGACAACAACGAAGAGTGGCCTGGCAGCGATCAATGGGTTGATGAACTCCATAGAGTGCAGCCGGTTAACTACCGAAATTCTAAACCCAGCGTCCTGCGCACGTTAGGGTATCTGCTGGCAGGCCTGCTGATCGTGTCGGGAACCCTTGCAGCTCTTTACAGCCAGCCATCGGTGCGCGCATGGGCAGAACCCATAGTCGCTGATGCTATGGGTACACTGGAAAACACAGTGGTTCGCATCAAGGCAGCCGCATCGGCTGGACACGACAGTCCCGCATTAGCTGGCAACACGATGCCAGAAGCGGCACCTGCGGCGATAGATGCCCCGTTGGCACCGTCGGTCGATAGTGGGCTTTCGACAGTAGAGCAGCCGGGCGCCACAACCCAGACTGAAATTGCATTGCCAGCACCTGTGCAATCAAACGCGCCACCGTCTCTCAATACGCAGTTCAGAGAAGTACTTGCCCAGTTGGAAGTGTTGCTGGAACAAGGCAACCTCGTTGAGGCAGAAACAATCCTCCAGACAATGGACAGAGCTGTTTATGGTTACGGGGCACCTGAATTCACTGTCATCAAGGAACGCATAGACGCAGGATTACTGAGTGAGAGCGCCGAACAGGCGGCGGCTGAAGATGCGCAACGTGCTGAGCAGGAACGTGCTGAGCAGGAAGCGCGTGCCTTGGAAGAAGAGCAACGCCTTGCCGCTGAACGTGAGCAAGAAGCGGAGCAGGCCGCTGCAGAGGCCACTCGTCTGGCAGCACAGCGAGCAGAACAGGAACGGCAGGCGGCAGCCGACTTGCAACTTCGCACTGACAGACTTGCTCAGGAACAAGCTCGTCAGGAGCAGTTGGAAATAGCCCGACAGGAGCGCATTCAGTTGGAACAGCAGCAGTCTTCAAGGGCCGGGCAGGGAGCAGCAGACGCCGGAACCCAGCGCGAGTCCATAGAGCAGATCGCCGAGCGGCAGCGTGAACTAGCACGTCAGCAGCGATTGATTGATGCCCGAGAGGTTGCTGATGAGGAAATTGCCACGAATTCTTCAACACAGGGCGATTCTGGTTTTGATGTCGCCCTTACCGGGCCGTCTTCACCTCAACAGCCGGCGGGGCAAGTACAGCAACCTCTTCCAGAACCCATAACAGATGCAGACCTCCAATTGGTGTATGGACAATTTGCATTGCTGGAGAGTGCGATAGAAAGTCGCGATGTCAATGCCGTTATTCAGCTGACGGAACGCTCTGGTGTCAGAATTCAACAAATGATGCAGATGTTTGAGAACAATGTATCTATCCAGGCACAACTTCGTAATGTGTCCACGCTTGATGCGACCGGGGAGATTCAGGGTACTTTGCAAATCACTCGCCTTGTGCGAGCAGACGGTTCAGTGACCGGTCCGCCCCTCGACCTTTCCTCGGTGCGTCTATCGTCCACCAGAGATGGTGATGGCTGGTCTTCGATTCGCTGGTAAGCTACTCAAATGATAAATCAGGTTATGAAGTGTTCACCTTTTCGACGCCGTGTTGCGTATCTGCTTTGCTTTTGCCAGATCATGTTGTCGTGTATATTTTTTGGTCTGACACCGGTCTATGCGCAATCTGTGGATACTGCCCCTCCCAGTCTGCAGATTGATACCATTGAAGAAGCTGACAGGCTGGATGCGCAGGTCTTTACGGCAACAGTCACCGACAATCAGGCCGTCGGCTCCGTTGTATTGTTTTATCGCTTCGATTCAGAAACTGAATTCGTGGAAGGGGTGATGTCGCGTATTGGTAATACTGATCGCTTCTCTTTCATTGTTCCAAGATCAAGCGTGACCACGACAGTCAGCGCTATTCAGTACTACGTCGAAGCCAAGGATGAGGCAGGCAACCGAGTGCTCGAAGGCTTCTCTTTTGATCCTCTGGAGCGGTTGTTGCTGGATTCATCTGCGACGGTTGCGAGTGACGCTGTCAGTGCCGAATCGGAATCGTCATCTCTACTGGGCTCCATGAGTACCGGTCAGAAAATAGTCATTGGCCTTGCAGGAATCATTGTGGTTGGTGCGCTTGTATCGGCTGGGGATAGCAGCTCTGGCGGTGGGGGAGATGGCCCGTCGGGTCCTACGGTACCCGTCACCATAATCAGCGAACCCTTCAATGCAACTCGATAAGCTGCCAACTGTAACTACCATGAACACCATATTGCATCGTACGTTGCTTGCTACAGTGCTTCCCGTATGCCTGCTGATCAGTGCCTGTGATCAGGGTAGTTCCACCGACAGAATAATCGCGGGCGAAGGCACGGCTGATATGGCCTTCACTGCACCGGAATTTCTGGTGTCGTCGCGCATGATCAACACAGACAACATTTTTCTCAGAGTTACCATCGGTGGTAACAAATTCGAGGTACCACCCGACGAAAATGGCGAGTACCGACTCGTTACCGAGTTGCCTGAAAATACGTCCACACGAGTGGTACTTGAATGGTTCGAAGTTATTGGTGATGACATACTCCTCCTGGCGACAGCCACAAAGCCTTTGAATGCTGGTTCGCGCTCAAGTCCGGCTGTTCTTCAATTCATGAACGATGAATTTGATACCTCCTCGCCAGATGACGACGGTGACGGGTTTTCAAATCTCGCCGAGCGTCAAAGTGGTTTTCTCTACGATGATGACCGAAGCCCGGTAGCAGCACCGGTTCTTGTGACGCTCATACTTGAGATAAACCTGCCGGATGTACTGGAAGAAGCATCAAGTGATGTCAGATCACAGATCTTTGCAGAAGCAGCGGTAAACAGCATCCCTGCACTTTTGAATCGGGAAGGTGATGTATGGCGAGGACAGGCGACTGTCACTGAAAATACGGAGCCATTGGTCAGGATCAATTTCTACGACACAGCAGAACGGGTGCTGCATCTCGTGGATCGTTCGCGCAGCCGTGCGATTGGTTCGGGAGGTACCGTAGTTTTTGAACCAGATGATTTCAAGGATTCGATGGATCCATTAAACGACGATGGTGATAAATACAACAACGCCGAAGAGCTTGCCAACGGAACCGATCCAGGCGACAGTCTGGATCCCGATTTTGATGGCGATGAGTTGTCGTTTGACGATGACAACTGTCCCAGAGACTCTAATCCCGGGCAACAGGATGCTGATGACGACGGTCTGGGAGATGCTTGCGACGATAGGGACGACAGAGACAGGGACGGTGATGGCAGGCGCGATGAGGCTGACAACTGTCCTGCAATTCCCAACGCCAATCAAGCTGACCGGGACAATGACGACATCGGTGACGCTTGCGATGACCGGGATGACACGGACACTGATGGCGATGGTCGTCGTGACACCATTGACAACTGCCCGAGAATTGCCAACGCCGATCAGGCAGACAGGGATGATGATGATATAGGCGACGTTTGCGACAATGTGGACAATAGAGACACAGACAGAGATGGCCTAATCGGTGATGATGACAATTGCCCAACCATCGCCAACCCGACGCAGGCTGACAGAGACGGGGATGGCCTGGGTGATGCGTGCGATAACGTGGATGACAGAGACACAGACAGAGATGGCGTCATCGAAAACGACAACTGCCCAACCATTGCCGATCCGAA
>JBGCEH010000036.1:0-43287 GCA_045106195.1 Granulosicoccus sp. | reverse complement strand
TGCGCTTGTGCCTTGGCTTGCGCTTCTTCCGCAGCGGCTAGTTCTTCAGTTACCCTCTGAGCATCTACTTCCAGCATATTCACTTCGGCAGTTTCGATACCGACCTGTTTTACGGTATCTACGGCAGCCGTAGTATCATCTTCGATGTTGGCATATTTCTGCTTTACGCCAAGAGAAAATACCACTATAACAATGGCTGCAATCGGGATAAGAGACGGGGACATTTTCATAGAGGAAATTCAGTCTTTTGATAAATAAATGCAGGCAAAAATCTCAGAACAACATTGTGTGAGTTGTCCAGAAAAAATAGTTCGTAGATCTCTGAAAAAAGATGTATTTTATTTCTCAATTTCGTCTATTCATGGATTCTGGATGACTAGCCGTTCGGACAAGACAGTGATGAAAACACCCTGATAAAAAAGCAAGAATATCTGAAAAACTGCAATAACCGTCTGGGAATGCTTTGTTGCTTCAGTCATCCATTACCTCAACGGTTCTTACGCTCCTCCACCCGTCGCAATCTTTTCAAAGCGAAAAACTCCCGGCTAAAACTTGAAAAAGCACACGAAACTATAATGTCTGCCTTGTTCCTGTAGTCTGAAAAAATCAATTCCACTTGTGCATAAACAATCCACTAACGCTTTAAAGGCGGCAAGCGTCGATCCCTACGGTCGAGGTGAAGCAGACCAAATGTTTCTACAGTAAGAACCTGCGTGTTCTTATCTCAGTCGCCCAAGCGCGTTCTCAACGAGGAACGGCATTTGATTACAGATCTTGAGGCTATTATCAGGCAAGTACCTCACAATTAAACCCTGATAGCAATTTCAGCGACACATTGATCCGCATTGGTAACGCAGTCACAAACCAGTAGGCGTTGTATGGACACGGCGCGCACGGTACGTTTATCGCCAATCTACGGTACTGGGCAAGTACCACTGCTGCCAGAAAAATTACGATTACCGGGATAAGCAAGCCTTTGCGCTAAAAGCAGACCTTACCGGCAACACACTTGGCAAAACCGTGAAACGCCTACCAGCGATCTTTCAGGAAAACTACGGGAAAGCTGATGGCGATTTGAGTGTCGCTGGGCAATTTCTGCCGGCACAGCCTGATTAGTGACACCGGTTGATGGCATCTGACACGCAGGCTGGGCATCATCCAGCTGATCACATAGTTCTACTCGACAATCACTACACCCTTTACAGCGCTGAGAAAACCACTATTAAAAACCCGTTTGTCGTGAAAAACAATGAATCAGGGACTTCGCCAAGAATTAGCATACGTGGCAAATGGTGAAGTATGCGCTTCTGGTGTTACAGTGAAGTTCCTATCGAGGTCGGGGATGCCGGTATAGCTGCCGGATATCTAAATCGACTGGTCTGTCCACTGTAAGGTGACAGAAGCTGGAAGGTATGCTGATGTGTCCATCAGTCAGTATGTAACACGTGGCACTCGTTCTACTGAACTATTCAAGACCCGCCGACCAGACATCAATAGGCCAACCGCGCTATGCAAATCCCCCCCCCGCAGGAAAACAATCGCTTCTGCGAGGTTTTCTGCTGTCCATGGCAGGTATTGCTGCGCTGTTCAGCATCATGACACTGAGTATCTGGATGTCCACTAACAATATCCTCTCTCGGGAAAAACAATTGATAAACGAATTACTACCTGAGCTGGACGTCGCTCATCAACTCACATCAGCAACTGCAGGGCTGCAATCGCAAAGCTTGTCCTTACGCTCGTCACAAACCGCCAACGAACTGGGCGATCACCAAATCGAATTAGATCTGACCATCGCAGATATTCAACAGACACTGAATGCCACCACCACTATTAAAGCAGATGTCATTACCTATTTACGTCAGTCAGTGGATGGCGTTTCTGAAATTGCTGCTGATCTGAGTACCGTCAGATCTGAGCAGATTGATATACAGATAAACGTTCGAGAAGAAATTGATGATATTTTCGTACTATTGAGTGATCTCGAGAAAGACGTAGAACGAGAAATTTTTTCCTTGACCGGCCGGCTACTTTCAATCAGTAATTCGATAGTAACGGATAATGCTGCACAACGAGATAATTGCTCCAGCACCGACATTTTTTCCGATCGAGTGTCGGATTACGATGACATCAGTCTGGCTATTCAAGACTATTTACTATTAGGTCGAGATATTGTTTCGCTCAACTCGGTTTTGGAAAAACTGCCGCTTCTTACTGACAAAAAAGAAGTCGTGCTGGCATTGAAAACGCATGATCTTCTCATAAGAGCATTGACCAGTCGGAGCACCTACATCAGCAATGCTGGTCGAACAGATACCTTGCTGAAGCATTTGAGCAGCTTGCGAGCACAATTAGGCGATAAACAACGTATATTTTCTCTTCAAGATATCGTCGTCACTCAGGAACAGGATCAGACATCGCTATCAGCACTCCTGAAAAAACAGACAACATCGATTCTGGAGCGTACCGATAGTTATCGCACCAACACTAGAGATATGGTCAATAAGTTAACAAACGCATCGCTGGATGGACTGCGTATTAATCGATTGCTGCCCATGATTGTCAGTGCCGTTGCGATGCTCTTGCTGGGAGCGATCAGTTACTGGTTGCTTTACCGAAAAACCGTTTTGCCGCTGATTGCTATAACCAGACAATTAGACGATGTAGGCAGTGTGCGCTTCCCAACAACATGTCCCAACTACTATTTCAAGGAGAATTCGGCATTGTCGTCTGCCATGATCCAGCTGGACACAGCCCAAAAAAAACTGGAAAGTACAGGATCTGCAGATGCAGAATATCAACAACGAGCTGAAAGTAGCTAACGAGGAGCTACAGCAATTTGCGCATATCGCGTCGCATGATCTCCAGGAACCTCTGCGTAAACTTCGACAGTTCAGCGAATTACTGATTGAGGATTACGCTCCCGAACTGGATGAGGACGCAAGATACTTTATCGAAACCATCCGTAGCTCAGCACAACGAATGAGCAATCTTATCAAGGAGACCCTTGCCTACTCGCGTTCCGGCAGTGGCAATCAGAAAATTATCAGGATTGATCTTTCAAACGTCCTACAGCAGTTGCGTGATGAAATGGACCTGGCAACCAAGGATGTAAACGGTACGTTCGTTGTGGAAGATTTACCGGTCGTGCTTGCCAATGAGTTAGGCATGGCGCAGTTGTTCAGAAATCTCATGACGAACGGACTCAAATACAGTAAGCCAGGCAAGCCAGCCATCATTAATATCAGTGTGGGCCATGGCGCTGACGAGCCTGAAAATCTGTTGCTCATCCGCGTGAGCGACAATGGCATCGGTATCCCGAAGAAACACTTGCAGAGAATATTCCTGCCATACGAACGGTTGAACGGCAGTGACGTCGCGGGAACCGGACTGGGGTTGGCTATCTGCAAAAAAGTATGTGAATCGCATGGTTGGACTCTTGAAGTAAGCTCTGAACCAGCGGTAGGGACCACCTTCCTGATCGGCATTCCGATGAGTAGCGTTGTTGTGTAGGTTTCAGAAACTCAATCTTCAGGATTCAGAAACCACAACTATCTCAGTTCGTTTTAGTGAGAAGGCAATAGTGTGCTTGGGTGGTGCACGTAATCTTGATGCCCCACTAGCACAAGGAACGCTATTGAGACACTCGGTCATTCATGACACTGAGCGGCCTCGTCACAGTGCCAGAGCTCGTATCGATAGGAAGTTGAACACCGTTCAGACTTTACGCACTATTGATTTCACGCCACGTGGTGCATACTTAAAACAATTCTAAACGATTCGCAAGTACGGAGTCACAGCCCCATGTCCATACGCCCAGTCAAGGCAGAATCGAAAGCAAAACCAACCATGGAAGGTGCCGGCGTGCATCTGCATCGGGTATTCGGCTTCGGTGACACCACGCAAACCGATCCGTTTCTGATGATGGATGACTTCAGAAATGACGATCCGGCACACTATTCAGCTGGATTTCCCTGGCACCCTCACCGCGGCATCGAAACTATTACCTATGTTCTGGCGGGCTCTGTCGAGCATGCAGACAGCCTGGGTAACTCCGGCTTGCTAGGCGCTGGCAGTGTTCAATGGATGACGGCTGGCAGTGGCATTCTGCATCAGGAAATGCCCAAGGGCGATGCAGCGGGCCGCATGCATGGTTTTCAGCTTTGGGCTAATTTGCCTGCTTCCATGAAAATGAGCTCGCCACGGTATCAGGACATCGCTGGTAACGAAATCACCGAATTGTATGAGGACGATGGAACGATAATTCGCATTGTTGTGGGAAGCTGGCGCGGCAAGAAAGGCCCGGTTGACGGTATTGCGGCTGATCCTCAGTATCTGGATATCTCGGTGCCTGCCAACACACGTAAAGTGATTCCGATAGATGCTTATCGCAACGCCTTTGCTTATGTTTTTCAAGGCAGCGCATCATTTCGCAACGCCTCCGATCCGATGGGTATCAAGGTAGAGAAGGAGATTGATGGCGAGGAGGTATTCCTGCGTGACCGCTCGGGTAACCGGACATTAGTGCTGTTCGATACCGGGGATGAAATTGCTGTAGAGACACGCGATGAACCCGCAAGGTTTCTCCTGATTTCCGGCAAGGCAATAAAAGAGCCTGTCGCGTGGCATGGGCCTATCGTGATGAATACTCAACAGGAAATTCGACAAGCACTGAAAGACCTGAACGATGGCAGTTTTATAAAGGAGTCTGCGCGCGGTTGATTTCTCTATCGCTGAACTCTGAACAGCGATAGAGTTGCGGGACGGCGATGATCGATCTTTCAAGGCAGCGTCGCCCGCTTGAATTCAGTGATCCGATACAGTGTCAGCTATTTCGGGACGAGCTGCGCGCGCTACAGATTACGCTGACTGTCTACACTGGCATGCTTGGAGAGATCGCCGGGGTTGAGGACGATCTGAGAGACCTTGAATGGGGTTCGCCAATGACGTAATGTGTGAAGTGCAATGTGGGTAAAGTGCAATGCACGGCGCATCCCAAGAGATCTCAACCTTTCGATCTGAAGCGTCTTACGGCGATCACTCTTTAGCTACCGGCATTGCATCGCCACGTAATAGTGTACATTTACAAAGACCACACATTATCGCGCGCCTACCACCACTTACATTCACTAACCAGCGGCAACCAACACGGACGAGCTCTTGACGGACGCTAAATACGACATCTTTATCGCCTACAAGCACGAAGACAGGCCCACAGCCAATCAACTGCTCTCAAACTTCCAAGAGCAAGGCTTGCGTGTATTTATCGACACCAGCATCAACGCGGGTTCGCAATTCAGTGTGGAACTTGAACAGGCACTGGACGCCTCACGTACTGTGGTGGTTCTGTGGTCAGAACAATCAAAAACAAGTCGCTTTGTTCTTGATGAAGCTAACGAGGGCGTAGAACGTGGCGTGCTATTCCCGGTTTTGATAGAAGACACCAAAATCCCCTACGGTTTCAGACAGTTTCAAACGGTCAATCTCTGTAAGTGGGACGGCGAACCGTCTCACCCGGAGTACAACAAACTATTCAGTGCAATTACCATCAAACTGGGTACCGATAAACCGGAAGCCCTCAAGCCCTCAAAGCAAAAGCCACCGAACAAACAACCCGGAGAGACCTATCGGGACACCTTGAATGATGGCAGCCACGGCCCTGCAATGGTCGTCATCCCTTCCGGGCGTTTTCTTATGGGTAGCCCGGACGGTGAAGGAATGAGTGACGAACATCCTGAACACGAAGTAACGATAAAAGAGCCTTTTTCCATGGGCAAGTACGCGGTCAGTTTTGCAGAATACGACCAATTCTGCCAATCCACTCAACGCGAGCTGGTCAGTGACAAATTCGGACGGGACAAACAGCCAGTCATCAATGTGACCTGGCACGACGCCATCGCCTATTGCCAGTGGCTTAGCGACATGACCGGAAAAGACTACGACTTACCATCGGAGGCGAGGTGGGAATATGCCTGCCGCGCAGGCACCACAACCCCCTGGAACACCGGTAAAACGCTTAGCCATGACCAAGCCAATTACGATAATATAAATGAAGGAACGGTAGCTGTAGACCAGTATCAACCGAACCATTTTGGATTATTCCAGATGCACGGCAATGTCCGGGAATGGTGTCTGGATGAGTGGCAAGATGATTATGAAGGAGCGCCCACCGATGGTAGCGCCAGAGGGTCCAATTCAACAAGTGCCTCTCGTGCGCTGCGCGGCGGCTCCTGGATCAGCACTGATGACCTCTGCCGCAGCTCGTCCCGCCGCAACCTCCTTTCCGACAACCACTACAACCGCTTTGGTTTTCGTTTGAGCTGTTTGTCCCCCTTCAACTGAACACTGCTTTCCGGCCGCTGAACTCTAGGCGCCGAAGGCGCCAAAAAAATGTACAGTTTAACAGCCCAGTTCTGAAAGACACCCGGGGCGCCACTCTCGTCGCTGTCTCGCGTATAACTGATAAAAACCGGCGCTGCGGTCTGCACGCACAAACTTCCTGAGTAAACTCACTGGCTGAGTGTACAACAAAGCATAACTTCGAAAGCCTACCTGACGAGGACACAGCGCAACAGCGCGCCATGGATGACAGAACCGGGCCGGTTCACAACGACAACATCAAAAATGCATCTATGCATAACAGCCGCGTGTTTACGTACAGTATGTATTGCGCTCAGGACGTCGCATTCAACGCCGCCAGATACGCATCCAGTCGCTCACGCCGTTCGTCGGCAGGCAGCTCAGCGGTTACACTCGCGACTTCATAGAATTTTTGTAAATCCTCGCCTGCCTCTATATACATGGCATAGAAGGCAGGCACGTAACGGCGATAGGTGGCGACCGCTACCAACCTTGCGTTATTAAGATCACGTTTAAACCAGTTGTCGTAACCTGAGAATCCACCCCATTCCACTTTAAGGGACTCATAGCCTGCTCTCATCTGTTCAAACACGGCGGCCTTTTCCGCTCGCATGGTGTCTTCGTCAATGTCTTTGGCAAAGGTTGCTTGCAGGTTTTTTCGCGTGTCCTGCAGCAGGTTCACAAACTCTTCCACGCGCTTCAGTGATGCATCGTACTGGGCGATGCGTTCAGGCTCTCCACGTTGTTCCAACCACATGCGTGTGCCCACTTGCTCAACGAAGGAGGCGTAGGCCTCATTGAAATTGCTGTCATCCTTGACGTAGAGCACCTGATGGGCAAGTTCATGGAACAAGGTGCTCACGTAGCGTGTGTCGTTACCCCGCAGCATGGTGTCGAGGATGGGATCATCGAACCAGCCCAGTGTGGAATACGCCGATGCTCCACCGACGGTGACATCAAAATTCTCTTCGGCGAGCCCCGCGGCGTAGGCGTCAGCGTCCGCACGGTCAAAGTAGCCGCGATAACTGACACAGCCTGCAATGGGAAAACACCAGGTTTTCGGGCGGACAGAAAACTCGGTAGCCGCCACCACGTTCCAGGTTACGGCAGCCTTGCCGGTTTCGACAAAGGTGCTGTAACTATCGTTGTCCGGCAGGCCAAGCTCTGTTACCGCAAACTGCCTGGCCTCCACCAGAGTCTGTAGTTTTTCGCGTAACTCAGGAGACGTTGCCTCATCTGCCAGAACCTCGGCAATCGGCTGTCGCGCCCGCATGAGCTTGAGATGCCCGCCTACCGCCTGAGAGTAATAACCAACCGAGCTGCAGCCGGAGCCTGCGGCCAGCACGGTGGACGCCAGTAATAAGGTCAGAATTTTGTAGGGGAGATACTTCACGAGCAGTGGGAATCGAGGAATCATGCCGATGAGTGTACCATCGGGACCTATGAAATCAGGAACTACACAGCTACCCGGTAACACCTGTCTAGTGGGCGGCGCCGTGCGCGACGAACTGCTGGGGCTGGACGTCTTCGATCGTGACTACGTCGTGGTTGGAAGCACACCCGAAGCCATGCTGAATGCAGGCTTCAAGCCGGTTGGAAAGGACTTTCCCGTATTCCTGCACCCGGAAACACACGAAGAATATGCTCTCGCCCGCGTCGAACGCAAGACCGGCGCTGGCTACCACGGATTTGCGTTTAACACCGACTCGTCAGTCACTCTTGAAGAGGATCTGAGCCGTCGCGATTTAACGATCAATGCGATGGCAAAGACATCCGATGGCGAGCTGATCGATCCATACAATGGCAAAAGTGATCTGGACAATCGAATCCTTCGCCATGTCTCCAGCGCTTTTGTAGAAGATCCTGTGCGGGTGCTTCGCGTTGCCAGATTCATGGCGCGCTTTGCCCATCTGGGGTTTACCATTGCCGACGATACAAAAATCTTAATGCAGTCTATGGTGCGCGATGGTGAAGTCGATAATCTGGTAGCAGAACGAGTCTGGCAGGAGATGAACGGTGCGCTGGCTGCAAGAACTCCCCGGGCGTTTTTCGACGCACTGAATGCCTGTGATGCACTGGCCGCGATTCTGCCCGAGGTTAAAGCACTGGACGGCGTCCCGCAAAAAGCCGAGTGGCATCCTGAGATTGATTGCTACATCCACACCATGATGGTACTGGAGCAGACAACACACTTAAGTACCGAAGTGACTACGCGCTTCGCAGCGCTGTGCCACGACCTGGGAAAGGCAGCAACACCTCAAGACATCCTGCCAGCACACCATGGACATGAGGAGCGTGGAGCGAAAATTACCGAGGAGCTTTGCGCACGCTTGCGTGTACCTAAGAATCCACGGGATCTCGCTATCATGACGGCACGCTTCCACACGCATTGTCACAGAGTTAGCGAGCTTAAGGCGACAACGCTTGTCAAGACATTGAAGTCTCTTGACGTCATTCGAAAGCCAGAGCGATTCAGACAATTTGTACTTGTCTGCGAGGCAGACCAACGTGGGCGTCTGGGTTTTGAAGATCGTCCCTACCCGCAAGCTGAATTCATGACCAATGCCGCCGCCGTGTTCTCAAATGTTGATACGGCATCAGTTGCTCGTGCAACGCTTGTCAAATCCAGGATTGCAGAAGAAATTACACTTGCTCAGGTAGGTGCTGTTAAAGAATGGTTGCATGTCTACGGCCAGTAAACACAAAAACGTAAAATTCCAGATCAGGAACACGCCGATGTTGGCAGAAGCAAAATCTCGCACCCTGAAGCTTCAGCAGCGCATGCTTGATGAAAGCATAGACAGGGTGGTATTCACAGACGAAAGCTCCATTGCTTACCTGTCAGGTTTCTGGGGCTATCTGGGCATCGAATTCGGTCGACCCACAATGCTGGTCATCCAGGCAACCGACGCGCCGATTGTCATCACGCCGATGATGGAATCTGAAATGGTCAGTGCGATGACCTGGGTAGAGAATATTCAGACATGGGAAGACACAGGCCCTCGAAGTTGGACCAATGCGTTGAAAACCGCACTCGGAGACAAACCTTCGGAAATCTGGATTGAACGACCTAGCCTGCCCGCTGTTGTCAGGAACTTCCTGGACGACCAATACCGTTCGATTCCACTAAAAGATATCTCCCCGATTCTCGGAGCCATGCGGGTCATTAAATCGCAGTTCGAGATCGCGGTAATGAAAGAGGCGGGGGAAATTGCCGGAGCCATGATGAGCGCTGCACATCACAGCCTGCAAGAAGGTGCGCCAGAATATGAATCTGCGCTAGCAGTCATCAATGCCGGCTCACGCAAGGCGGCAACGTTTCTTACAGATAAAGGATGGGAACGCTTTGTTTCACCCATGATCCATAACTTACAGATATTACAAAGTGGTGCTGATGCTTCAATGGTGCATCGTCGGGCCAGTATCAAACCGTATGAAAAATTTGATCCCGTATACTTCTGTTTTTGTAACATGGCGCAATTCAAGCAGTACAAGCTTGGTTTCGATCGCATGTTTCATGTCGGTGATGTCAAGGATACTGACCGCGAAGTTCAACAGGCGGCTATCGATGCACAACAGGCAGCCATTTCGTCAATACGTCCGGGTGTATGCGCCGAGGATGTCGCAGCTGCAGCTGATGAGGTTTATAAAGAGCATGGTTACGAGACCGGTTATCGCACAGGCCGCTCCATTGGTGTTTCTTATCTGGAGTCACCGGAATTGAAAATCGGAGATAAAACCATTCTCGAAGCCGGTATGACTTTCGCAGTGGACGGGGGTATTTCCGTTGATGGTGTCACGGCTGGCCGCATCGGGGATTCCATTGTGGTCACACAAACCGGCTCTGAATACATCACCAACTATCCGCGAGAAATCTTACTGAGCAAGGCGTAGTTCATGAACGATAAGCTCGATATTGCTGTTCTTCAATCGCCAGGTGAACTTGACGGCTCTGACAAACGGCTGGACTGGCTAAACACGCAATTTCACAAACATGACATTGCCGGTTCTGATCTACTGATTCTTCCCGAGTTATTCCAGTGCGGTTACAACACGCCAGACACCATTGCCAGGGTCGCTGAACCCTCGGATGGTCCATTCGCGCAACAGATCAGGCACCTTGCCAAAACGCATGACCTTGCCATTGCCTATGGGTATGCGGAAAGAACCAAGGCGGGCTTGTACAACTCAGCGCAATGTATTGACAAGCGTGGCCAGACCGTTGGGCATCATCGCAAACTCTTGTTGCCACCTGGTTTCGAACCGTCGATTTTCATCCCAGGACAAGGTTATGAGGTATTCAAACTAGGCGAGTTCAGGCTAAGCATACTCATATGTTATGACATCGAGTTTCCAGAAAACATGCGGCATGTAGCGGCGGCCGGCGCAGAACTGGTGATCGCACCGACTGCACTGGCCAAAGAATGGGGCGTGGTGTCAGAGAAGCTTATTCCTACTCGTGCGTTTGAGAATGGGGTATTCGTAGCTTATGCAAACCATTGTGGGTTTGAAATTGGCAAGGAGTATTATGGTGGAAGTTGCATAGTCGCGCCTGACGGTCACGAACTTGCCAGAGCTGACAACCTTGCTTGTATCTCAAGGGCAAGCATTACCAAATCTGGAGTACAGGACGCGCAAATGCGCATGCCCTATCTGACCGAACGCTTTCGCTTGCCATAGGCTAGTGCGTCTTACATATCAGACACAAGGAATTAATCTGGCGAAAAACTCACAGTTTTAGGGGAGACTACCCATTTGAACCTACTAGATAAGGCCTGACAGTAGCAATTAAACAAATGTAAAAAGTTGAAAAAATCTATGTCCGCGACCAAGATTCGGCACTTCCATATCGCCGCAGATAATGTTAGCCTCAGCCGTCTTTAATTATTTCCATGTCGTCAGATTGCAAAATGGAAAGTAGTATTCTGTGAGGATATAGTTATTTTGACCTGTGAACTTAACGATTACGCAGAAGCGCTTGACAGTGCGCCAGATCTTGAAACTGCCTTCCGATTGCTTGAGAAACAAGCTGAAAAGCTTGGTTTCGACGGGGTTCTGTATACCTATATACCCAGCATCATAGTTAAGAACGAAATCACGTCGCAGCCGGTTTATCAGGTTTCTAGCGACTACGCCCCCGCCTATCTATCGCATTATCAAGAGGCGCGATTCGACAGACACGATCCACTAATCAGTGCAGTCCGCGATGGTTGCAGCGTTCCCATCGACTGGGCAGGTGATGTTTGTGAAAACTACATGCAGCGTGACAAGAAGAGTCGCGAAGTCATTGATGTCGCTAGAAACTACGGCATTGAACACGGCATAACGCTTCCCCTGATGAGCAGCGAGCAAGGCATTGCCGGCGCCAGCTTCATTACTCGCGAACGCTATGGATTTAACAAGCTGTTCGACGAACGCCTGCAGCACCTGAAAGTGGCCACCAGTTTGTACAGTAATTTCGTACTGGCAAACACAGGCTACCTCAGCAGTTTTGTAAAGCCGATATTTGCTAACCTTAATGAACTCGAAATTCGGCTACTGGCGGCACTGGCACTGGGCAAATGCTCGGCAGAAATCGCCAGCGAGCTGTGTCGTTCTGAAAAATACCTTGAGCAGGTGATGTTGAAAATGCGTCGAAAGGTTTCGGGAGTAGAACCGCACGACAAACCAACAATTAACCGAAATCAACTGCTCTACTATGCAGGCCAAGTTAACATCCTCAGTTACGCAGAGAAACTGTAGGCGTTTACCACCTTTTAGAGATAGCATTCACTACTTGATACTCGGTATTTGTTTTCCGTGTTAATCGTACTGCCTCCGTGGTTTCAGCCATACTCTTTACAAATCCTTTGAGACTGCTGAGACGTTTTGCCTGATGGACGTTGACTGCCGTGACACACCGGTAGCCTCGTCAGCTTCGCTGGCGCAAGATACCGCGCTATCCGGAGCAGAAGGTGGAAGCCTTGTGTTTTGCAAAGATGCATTGGTCAAAAGAACACTCAATCAATTTGATTCTGATTCAACTGGCGCAATCGATTAAAACCGGGAGTCTTGGCTACACACCCGATATCACGCCACACAATCCAATCAGACGCCACAATTCAGATTATTGGACAGATACACGCCCATGCCCTGCGGATCGAGACACTGTGATGTCAGTGATCTGAAAACCATGCTCTTCTACTGCACTGCCACTCAGAACAAGGCCACCCCGTTAGGGTTATTGGCGAACGATTCGCCCGCTCGCAGTGAATCGCATACCTCGCCATAGTAACTATCAACAAACAAGAAATGGCTGAGGGCTCCTTCGGCGATTTTTATGCCACGCCAGTCGCCAACAACATCATTCTCACCCACGAACTTGATCGTGTTCTGTTCTCTAATGGGTGCGGTTAGCGAAACGCTGAACCCTCATCGACGTACTGAGGGTTCAGACGTTTTTACAGCGATTGCGAAAGTCTTCCGCTTATTGAGTGACGCTTGTAACAGAATTTACCGAGACATCGTTCGACAGATTTGTCGCCCGAATAACGAATGGCGCGACTAATAGATTGCCCGCTTGAATATCAGTAGATACGGCGGCATTGATATCTATAATCCGCGTCTCACCGGCAGGAATGCTGTTGAACAACCAGGCAGCTTCTATACCGCTTGTGCATCTGGAACATGAGGCATCAGGCTCAACATCAGAACGTCCGTTGAACGACAAACCGGGCGGTACTCTGTAAACAATACCAACGTCGTTCAACGGTACAAAGGCATTGTTTTTCAGCGTCACTGTATATCGCAGACGTTGACCCAGCATGGCGGATGCCTCATCTGTCGCGACGGTCACCTCAAGCGGTGATACTGTCTCTACGATGTTAACCCGATAGTTCGTAGCAGCATCAATTTCTGGCCCCCCATCATGCGATACACGGGCCGCCAACGGCGCAAGCTCCCCTGGTAAAGCATCACCAGACAATGAAAAACTGACGGTGCGTTGCGCGGTAGTCAGCACAGGAACACTGTCTACGTTCCAGTTCACCTCGTTCAGCGTTGCATCATGAACACCCGCATCAGTGGCAGAAATAAAGGTTGCACCCGCTGGCAATGACACACCCAATGAAACACCTTCAAGAAAACCGGTGCTAGCATTGCCGATATGGGTCGTAATATCAACGGTATCACTCGCCATATACCCATCGATAGGGGTACTGAAAGCAACGGTCGAACTATCGCGGTTGTCAACGGCAACCACATCGAACACGTTAATCGTGTCACCCAAAGTATCTGCTGCAGCCAATATTGACGCCTGAATCAATGAACCAGCTTGCAAATCAGCCGATACCGCCGCATTGAGTTCGATCACACGACTCTCACCCGCCGGTATATTCCCAAGAGACCAAATCGCTTCAACGCCTTCCGAACACCGGGAACAGCTGGCATCGGGTGTGGCATCGGATCGTCCGTTGTAGGACAGACCGCTGGGGGTTCTCATCAGCACCTGCACATTACTTGCCGGCACCAATGCACGATTACCCACTGAAATCTGATACCGAACACTACCGCCTGCATCCACCAGCTCGTTGATCGCGGCTACCTCCACTTGTAGTTGCGAACGGTCTTCCGAAATTGAAATCGGTAGCATGGCCGAGCTATCCACACGATCGCTACCAGTGCCTGACACCGTCGCAGATGTCATCTTGATCTGACCAGGAATGGCATCATTACTCAAGCCGAAGGTAACTTGTCTACTGACACTTTCCAGCACGGGAAGCGTACCTATGGCCCAGGTTACCGTACCGTTCTCATCCTGCATTCCACCATCGGAGATGTTGCTCACCGTTGAACCTTCAGGCAGGGTCATCTGCAGGTTGATATCACCGAGCGAGTCATTGCTCAGATTTCCGACATCAGCTGTCATCGTCAGTAAATCACCGGCAATCAAGGCATCAGCCGATGCGCTTAGCCTCAGATCAGCTGATCTGCGCGGAGTGACTGGAGTTTCCATTCTGCGATTTATGCTGCCGGAAATCGCATCGGCTGTGACGCTAACCGTTGCACGGATGATGCTGTCTGGCACAATGTTCTCTGACACCCGAGCAAGTATCTCAATGGTGCGACTTTCACCGGCATCCATTGATGCAAATGTCCACGATGCTTCCGTATCCTCATCACACCGTGAACAGCTTGCGTCAGGACTTGCATCGGCACGCCCGTTATAGCTTAACCCGGTTGGTGTACGAAACAAGACCCGGACGTTATCAACCGGAGTCAAGGAGACGTTGCTGAACGTGTAGGTATATCGCAAAAAGCCACCTGGCACCACAGGACCATCAGCACTGAGTTTAAAGGTGACCGGTACTACGCTGATGGTTCTGACTTCGGATGCGATCCCTCCACGACCATCATCAATTGTGAGGACCGCATCGTAGGAGCCAGGAAAACCATAGATATGACTGACAACGGTGTCGGTATCACAGCCTGTTTGTTGAAAATCGGCGTTGCCATCGCCGTCAAAGTCGATTGAGCACTGGACGACATCAAGATCAGGATCGGTAGCTGACCAGGTAAACATCACCGGCTCCTCAATCATCACTGATGATGAATCAACCAGATAGCTGACGATAACGGGTTCATTATTATCTCCATCTACCATGACCTCAGCTTCTGTCACACTCACAGCGGTTGTCCGCTCACGACTCTCCCCTGCAGAGTTCGTGGCCACGATAAGCACCGTGTAATCACCCACCTCAGAGTATGTATGTGAGACAGACAGCTCGGTGGAGCAATCGGTAATCCCGTATTCCATTGTGCCGTCATTATCCACATCGATAGTACAAGAGACACCATTGCCTGAAGGGTCTGCAATAGTCCACGCAAGTTCTGTCGGTGTATTGATAGCAACTGATGCTGGCGTGGCCGAAAAGCTGGATATGGTCGGAACAGTTGATGAAACCGTCCCTGTAACCACAATATCTGTCGTGCTGCTTGCAGAACCTCCGGCAGGATCAGTCACTCGAAGGGTAGCTGTAAAACTGCCTGGCACATCGTAGATATGCGATTGCATCAACACACTTTCACAATCGACAAAAGTGTATTCTGCCGCACCATCAGTGTCGACATCCAAAGTACAGCGCAATGGCTCATCATCAGAATCACTGACACTCCAGGAGAATTCAAGCGGCTCACCAGTCTGCGTATCTGTCGGATTTGCCGAAAAGCTGCCGACTAGCGGGGCAACGTTATCATCCTGGGTCTGTCCATTCGACGGCGGCCCAGAGGTATCCGGCGTATCGACAGTTGCAGGGGCATTGCCCGATGAATCACTATCTGATGATCCAGTGCAAGCGCTTATGACCATGGACGCAACAATTGCAGTCGCCCACACGGAAGATGGATACTTCATAGCAATATTCCTCGTTTTAAATTAATCACCGAACCGTTATCACTAACGGACTAAACCGGCTACTGGCCCATAGCAGACAGCAGCCGATAACGGATCCCTTCCTGATCAACGCACATAGTCAATTCGAGAAACACACGCATCCAGAATGTTAGATGTGTAGATGGCTCCGGCATAAAATCGATGGAACCACGCACTGACAAGGTATGAAACCCTACTTCTCAGCTGACGGGCCAACCACAACCCATCAACCTGCGAACAACGATATGAATAAACACCCAGTGTCAGGCGATGCTCAACTGCAACATGTTCAGCCCACCCTCATACAGATGGGTGTGCGCATCCTCCACAACGAATCCAACCCGGCGTACCTCACCAATTAAAGGATCCAAGGCAATGAATCGCGCATCACGGCTCTTGCTGATGTGCTCGTTGTGCTCTTTAAACGCCTGCCAATGTGGATGAGCAAACAGCTCCAGCTCAGCCGCTTCCAATAAGCCCATCATGTCAATGGACGGATTGATAGTGGCCAGCACAAAGCGCGAACCGGGATGCAATTGGCTATGAATATGTCGAAGCGTTAGTTCCGAGTCACGCCAGGCGTAATAGCTGTTTATGGAAATCGCCGTGTCAACTATAGACAAGGTGGCAGCCTCAATAGAGCTGTGTATCGTCGTTGCTCGCTTGTGGCTGAATTGTTCAGCCACCCAGCAAGCACGGCGAATCATATCGAGTGATGAGTCAATGCCGGTGTAGCTGTCAACACAATCCCGTTCCAGAACAAAGGGAATAATCTTTCCCGCACCACATCCGAAGTCAGCGACATGGCCAATACAATACGACGCTACCTGTCGGTTTAAGGTCAACATCTGTGATGGCATAACGCTCAAAAAGGGTTCTGAGTAGGCATCCCAGTCAGCAATAGCAGTCAATACAACAGGCCGCTGGTCTGCACTGTCTCCCACCTGTTGATGAGTACCGATAACATCGCGCTGTCCGACGGTTTGCGAAGTACTTTCATTTACTGGTGTCATACCAAGTTTTTCTTTATTTTTCATGAGGCTATCCATTGAAGAAATTCAGCTTTAGTGTTTTTGATGCGCCAGGCAACACATGCCAGGTTGTGCTTGCCGCCGTAATACTCACCGGTTTCGAGCTTGATAATTTCCAGGCCCATCTTGTTCTGATGAAATCGAATGTGCTCACGCTGCATAGCCATCACAATCACATCGCATCCTGCTCGCTGGGCAATGAGGTAGAAAGCACGGTAGTAATTTTTCAAAAGCTTCAGACCAGCACGCTTTTTGATGAACCGGCCCATCTCCATAACGCGAAATCCTTTCTCGCGGTAACTGCCCAGATACTGTTCTTCAGGCAACGAGTGCGGACCATCGAACGTCAAACGCGCTGTGCTGTCGATGACGCCTGATGCATTGCGTGAATAGAGAATAAGTGCCTGTTTATCCAATAAATCGTTATCCAGATCCATCATCGGATAGACATGGCGATATTCACGTTTTCTGAACACCCGAATTTCATCCAGAGTGGCTGAATCCAGCGCCAGGCAAATCTCTTCCCGATAGACTTTTTTGTCCAATCCGTTGTCACGGCCAGGTTCGGCACGAATCGTTTCCCGCTCATGCGCGGATAACGGTATGCTGCTATTAACGTTTATCATGATGAGTCCTGCCTCGGTATCGTTGTGGGCTTATCGAGATAGACGGAAGTTTTTGTCAGCAGGTACCCATGGCAGGTAAAAAAAATTCGGTCCCCATACCAACGGGCAGAATACCCATGGCACAGGCAGCCAACTGCATGGTGTCATCAAACACGTGATCTTTTAAAACACTTACACGATGGACTGGCACCAGGAATTCAAAACCGCATCTGCCCAGAGCGCGCTTAGAGCTTATTTCGATCGCAAGTTTGCCTGGCGTTTCGATGACCCGGATTTTGCGTTTACGGAGGTACTGGATCAGTTACTGAACCGGATACTGCCGAAGCTCAATTTGACACACACCGACAAGCCGGCAGGCTTCGTCTACACCTGTTTTGGCAATGCCACCAAGGACTATGGCGACAAACTCTACTCCCGCGTGCCGGTCCCATCGAAACTCAAGGAAAAAGGCAAACGCTACAAGCGTCTGTTCTGGGATTTTTGCCTGAATAAATGCTCAATCAACGATCTGGTTGCGTACTGCCAGATTCACGAAGCAGAAGTCCGCAGTCTGGTAGCCTGGCTGACGCGGGAAAAAAAGTGTCCAAAGCCCGGTGTGCACGGCGCACTATCCACCGCCAACGAGCCGCTGGATGCAGACCTGCTAGGCAGGGAGGAGAATGCCAACGGCCCCTTTCCCGATCCTGATACCGAATATCAGACAAGCGAACAAAAGCGCTTGCTGGACTTGTGGCTTGAGATACGCCCGACAACATCAAACGCGTCCCGCTCCAAACTTGAGTACCGATTGCGAACGTTACCCCGACCACGATTAAGCGACACTGAAAAAGTCGTGTTACGGTCTTGTTTGTATGACAGAAGTATTGCAGAGACAGCGATGGCCTTGGGCAGACCAGAATCTCAAATCAAGAAAATTCGTTCAGGTGCCTACAAGCGTATCCGACACTTTTGCCAGGAACACGACATTGATTTCTGACCCCGTTTACATGGCTTTAAGGTGCATCACATGAGCCAGGACGAAGGAGGCGTTGAGAACAACGATGTCAATCGCCGTCTTGCCCTGCTGGGTCTTGCGATGAGTACACCCAATTCACCCCGGGGTGATCGTCCAGACCTGGCCGAACTGTGGGACTTCATGCACAACGTTGTCAACGACGTTCGGCGGGACGAGATCCTGTCGCATCTGGCTGAGGATGAAGAGCTATTCAGTGAATGGCAAGAGCTTCAGGCCACAACACTTGAAATAGAACAGGCGCAGGTAGTCGACGCTTATCTGCCGGTTCGCGAAAAGATCAACCCACCCTCCCGAGCGTTCTGGCAGCAGTTGCAAGAGTGGATTTTCTACAGACCCTGGATATCAGCCGGAGGCGTTGCAGCGGCTGTAGCGCTACTTTTTTTTGGCACAGTGAGTCAACGCCCACCGACATCCGAGGACTTCTGGCAAGCATGGTCACAGCCAATATCCAGCCAGAGTCTGCTTCAGGATAGCGTGCTGAGAGACGACCTTGATGCGGTACTGACAGGCGTACGAACACAATTAATTGAGCTTTCCTATCCGGGCACAGGGCCTTCACAGCAAGACTTGCCTGAACAGGTTCACGCATGTCAGGCCGATGATGCTTCGTGTACCGAAAGACGATCTGCGTTGTTCACGCTGGGAGGGCTGGCCATTGATCAACTCAGGCAATGCCAGGAAAACGCAGAGGCCCTGACGCAACTCCTGCCGGAACTTCAGCGCATTGCAGGTATCGTGCAATCGCATCCGCCACTGGCCGTCCTGGCAACGCCCATCAATCGCTGGGTAGAGGCAGCCGAACAAGACACTGCCGCTGCCTGCGATGCAGCAGCTCTGGTTATCAGCGGAGCACTACCCATTGAGTAAGCGAACACTTTGTTGGCTGTTTGTCATCATGACGTCATTGTTGGCAGGTTGCCAGTCAGTAGAACCTGCCAGCAGCAGACCTCTGTTCGGGTTGGACAATCGCGTTGAAATGATCGACGCAAAAGCGTCAGCCTGTGCGGTTGGTAGTGCGGTGTTTGCTGTATTTCGATCCACCGGTTTGCAACAAGTCAACGCTGATAATTGGTCTTTGGCTCAAGCGCGCAGTTTGACAGACATCGGCTGGTGCGCAAACCAACGTTTCGCCCAACAACCGGCCAATGCCCTGTGCACCGCTTTTCTGATTGCCCCTACACGCGTCGCTAGTGCCGGCCATTGCATTAATGAACCTGACTACGCAGCAGGTCCGGGTCTCAATTGCAATGAAAGTGTGTTCGTTCTTGATTTCAAACTCGGAATCGACGGGCAAACCCCAACCTCCCTGTCGGCAGATCAGGTCTATCACTGCATCGAGGTGCTGGCAGGTCAGGATTCTCGCATAGGACCAGACTGGCGAGTCGTCGAACTTGATCGTGCTGTGCCACGTACACCATTGCAGATCTACTCAGGTGAGAAACTGCCCACCACTGCCGAACTGCACGTGGTTGGACATCCGCATGGGCTACCCATGAAGGCTGCGGATCAGGGCCAGATCACCGGTTTCTCTTCAGGACGTTATCGCACAACTCTGGATACGTTTCGCGGCAATTCGGGCTCGCCTGTGTACACGGTGCGTGAAGGCGCCCCCGTGGTGATCGCGCTTATGTCCGGCGGCACGCCGGACAAGGCGGATCAGCGACAGGGCCAGAGTTGTTATGAGGAACGCATCTGTAAGGCCGGGGATGCGTGCCCCGGCCAGCTGGCAACGCATTCCCAACCGCTGGCAGCGTGGGCCAGTCACCCATTAGCTTCGCTGTCTGATGTGCTGTCGACTCTTTCAACGAACCCATGCGCATGGTGCGATGATCCGCTTCGCAGCAGACACTGGCAATGCCCTGTGGCGAGCACACTGTAATGGATCCAATGATGCACGAGATCGTCACTGGGCTTGACCAAACGCCAAATGGGGTCTTGCATCCATGACACGACGGTGGCACAGGTTGTGGGTCATACTGCTGATTCAAGCCGTACTGGCTATAGGTACCACGATAGCTCATGCGGAAGAGATCAACGATCTGCTTGCGCCGGAATCCACACAGGGGCGCTATGCCATTGTTGTCGGAATTGACCGCTACACCAACACTGGCCTGGCACCGCTGCAACATGCAGTAGAAGATGCAACACGGTTTTCCAAGGTACTTGGTGAACAGGGCTACATTCCCATCCAGCTCAATAATTTTCAAGTAAGTCCGGACTATTTGCTGCAACAGATTGTGCGTATTGGCGACGAGCTGGACAGGACGGTAGGCCGGGAAAATGGCACCTTATTGATCACTTATGCTGGGCATGGCTTTCAACAGGATCAGCAGAATTATCTGGCCATGGGCGATGCAGATCCATCCAATTTGCAGGGCACCGCCTTGTCGATGAACAGACTCAAAAGCGTGCTGGCTAATTCCGGCATTGGTCGACAGGTGCTACTAATTGATGCCTGCCGTAATGATCCGGCACGTTCAGCCAACAATCCGGAAAGAGTATTTGTTGAGGATGAATTTGAAGCAAGCGGCCTGTCTATCCTGTTCAGCACCAGTCCAGGTCAGTTCTCTTACGAGACCGGATCGTTGCGCCAGGGTGTGTTCTCCCATTTTGCCGCCAACGCTTTGGCAGGCGCAGCGCAAAAAGACTCTCAAGGCTGGGTAACCGTGAACGGTCTGTTCAACTATGTTCGTGATCAGGTTATCCGGTACAATAATACACTAGGCATTCCTTCCCAGGTTCCCTATATAAGCGGCGCAAACAGCGGCGATATTCGACTTACTCAGCCTATGAGTAATGTTGCACTGGAACTTACCCAACAGCGCATAGACCAGTCTGATTTTCCTACATCAACTCCCACTCAAGCGCTTGACGATGCGGCGCAGCCAGCGATTGTTCGTCAGCGTCGTCCTGTCTGGAAGATAGCTGCAACGATTGCAGGTGCACTGGCCGTTGGGGTACTGCTTGCAAACAGTTCATCAGACAGCGATGATCGTGCTCCGGAAACTGGAATAACTGTGCTGATTCCCACGCCCTGAAGCGGAAAAAGGATACGACTTGCATGAAAACGCTAAACATATACAGATTCTGGCCATGGATAATGCAACGACATACGCTGCTATTCGTACTTGTTGCACTCACCCAACTTGCCTGCTCCAGTGATAGCTCTACACCGACATCAGGTATGACTAACGATGGCGTAACGCTAGCCCCCGCTATCCTGCTAGGCAATGTCATGGATAGCGTCAGTGGTGAGGCCATACGAGGTGCCACCGTACGTACCGACCCACCCAGTGAGGAAGTAGTGACGGACATCGATGGTGAATTTGTTCTCGCCGTGAGCCAGACGGGTGGTGATCCTGTTCGTGTTATAGCCAGTCACTTTGCCTACCTCGATGCACAAACTGAAGTCATCGCATTACCGGGGACTGACACACAAGTGAACTTTGCACTACAAAGTAGCGCTATCGGCCTGCACGCCAGTGCCTCGATACTGCAATTCGAACCCACCGAGGTGCGCAAAAGTCTACGCCTTAGCAGTAACCTGCAAAACACCGGATTTTTTACAATTACCACAGATCCCTGGGTGAGAGTCACGCCTTCTCAAGGTGTCATTGCCAATCGTGAAACAGCCGTGTTGCAGATACAGATTGATCCGGATTTGTTACCGGCGCAACGCCCGGCACAGTCAGAGCTCGTCATCAATTCTGACAACGGTACGCGGGAGCTGATTATCACGATTATTGTTAATGGTCCTGCTGACGTTGTAGACGCACCTGATTCATTCGTGAATGCACGACAGAATGATTGCCGGATACCCGAGGTTTTCCGCGTGGGACAGAATAATCCACAGTTCCCGCTGGTTCAGTTTCCGCCCAGCGTTTTGCTGCCTGATGATGCAGGCCCACGATTTATCAACACGGCAGGTAATCCTTTTTTAGTGGACTCCATTGCCGTCAAGGAACTGGGTGCGGTGACGATTACGCACAGCGATGGTGGCCCCACAGATACTACTCTTGTGCTATTTGAGCTGGATAACGACGATAACTATGTTGCGCTGACCAACAGCACCGGCGTCAGTTCATCCAATCTGCGTGCCAGTATCACCGATTGGGCTTTAACGGCTGGCGTGTACTGCTATTACCTGAGTGGCACCGACCTGGATTTTGACCAGGCTTACGATTTGCGTATTGATATCGAATTCACTGTAGCGCAATGAAGTATCCGTGTTTAACACTTGCACTGGCAAACGCTGTACTGGCAGGATGCGTCGATACGCAGAGTATTGATACCACAGACAACAATCACAATGCCCTGCCTCAGCCACGCAGTGTATCCACTTTGCGTAATACCACTGATATTCCCGTTCATTTGAGGGCATCTGTAAATGGTAGTGTATTGACCGATACCGCCATTCGGACATCGGTTATATCATCACTGCCGATTCCTTCCGCAGCCCTGAACGAGACAATTAATGAGCTGGATGTTCTGTTCTATGTACCGGCAGATCAAGGCAACACTCAGGAATTGCCTCTGGCACGGGCGCAATACACACTCCCTGATACACAAATTGGCACGGTGACACTGCCGGGAAGGCTTTATCAGTACGAAGACAGTGACAATGACGGAATTGCCAATGTACATGAATTACTGGTGTCGCCCAATGATCTTGACAACGATGATCTGGTGAATGTCCTTGATGAAGACTCAGACGGAGACTCCATCAATGATGGCGATGACACTCTGCCTTTTGAGGGTGCAGACAATCCAGCACAAACCTCTGGGCCTGCACGGATCATCCAGATGAACGTTAATGGCACACGTGTGGCTGTACCAGTAGAACGCATCGTTGGCGACACTGAGGAATTACTGCACAGCGTAGACACCGTCGATGAATTACCCTTGCGTGGACCAGACTTGTGGCCCCATTCTCCGATTGCAAATGAGCTGGCAAACAAACAATGGACAGCGTATGGCGTAAAAGCAGGCACACAGGAGCTGTGTCCTGAATGGACACAAAGTGTGGGTACAAGCTCGGTGCGGAGCAGTGTTCAGGGCAGCATACTATTGTACTTTCGGCGCGACGACGGCACCGCCTTTGTCAGTGCACTGGACAACAACGACCTTGTCGATCTGGACACTTATGACAACACGCCAACGAACATCGGTCGTGGCCCTTACAACGACGGCTTGCGCATGTTGCTGGTGCCCAGAGGGACTGTGGGCTGGGTGGAGCTTTTTGTCGATCGGGATTTCAGAGGCAGTGTTTGTACCCTTAACCTGACGTCTGAGAGGCCGGGGTAGCAGCTATCCTGAAAACTGCGCTGGGAGATAGCCCTTCGGGCATAGAGATTGACACACTATCGCCACGGTTATACCGCAGAGCCTGGCTCCGTGTTAACTCGGGCATGCAGGTCCAGGCAATCATGTGGGCACTCAGTTATTATGCATAATGAAGACTCTGATAGGTTAACGTTATCTCGTTCCGAATTTCCGGGCTGTGAAGATGCGGTCATTTTTCCGCTGATCGCCGTATGCACTTCAAGAGACTGAGAGAGAAATATGGCAGGTGGTTGGTCAAGAGACGGGGCCGTGCAGGACCAGATAGATGCAAGCATTGACGAGGCGGTCACGCGGGCCAGACAACAGCTGCCCAACGGTGAGAGTCTGGCTGACTGCGAAGAGTGTGAGTCACCCATTCCTGAAGCAAGACGCAAGGCGGTACGTGGTGTGCGCCTGTGCGTAACGTGCCAGGAGCAGCTCGATAAGAATCTGAGAGATAACACCGGATTCAATCGACGCGGAAGCAAGGACAGTCAGCTGCGTTGAGCCTGTTCAGGTCGTGACAGGAAGCATCGTGTGCGTCTGCTAATCGTCTGTGCGCCTGGAATTTTTCTGCTGCTCTGGTCTGGTGGTTTTACGGTTGCCAAGATAGGAATATCCGAAGCAGACCCCCTTACCCTCCTGGCGCTTCGTTATGCCTGCGTAGTGGTGCTGTTACTGCCTTTGGTTTTGATCTATAAACCACCGATGCCAGATAATCGTCAGCAGTGGATTCATCTGATGTTGGTAGGCTTCCTGATTCAAGTGGTTTACTTTGGCACCGCTTGGCTGGCATTCGCCAGTGGTGGTTCGGCGAGTACCGTCGCCCTGATCACTTCACTACAGCCGATTCTAGTGGCCTTGCTTATGCCAATGTTCTCCAGCGAGCACGTATCTCGCAGACGTTGGCTGGGGCTGGTGCTGGGCTTGTTGGGAACGACGCTCGTACTCGTCGGCAATGCAGGTCTCCAGATTATTAGTTTGAGTGTATTACTGTTTTCCATCTCAGCCCTTTGTGCCATAACGTTGGCCACCGTGTGGGAAAAGCGGTTTGGTGTTTCACATCATCCGTTAACGGCTAATATGGTTCAATATTGTGTTGGGCTGGCAGGCACTTTGCCGTTAGCCGTCTATTTTGAGCCAATGAATATCACTGTTACTGTGCCATTCCTGCTGGCCCTGACCTATCTGGTGCTTGCCAATTCGCTACTGGCTATCAGCCTGTTATTGATGATGATCAGGCGCGGTGAGGCAACGCGAGTATCGGCGTTGTTTTTTCTGGTGCCACCAGTATCCGCCTTGATTGCGTGGTTGGTTCTCGACGAATACATGAGCAACATGGCCTGGCTGGGGATGGGTTTGGCCGCGGTGGGCGTCTGGTTGGCAACGCAGCAATCGAAAGTGCATATCGCCACGAAGGCAGCAGAATAAACGAAATACCAACCAATCATGTCAATAGCAAGCATTGACCGTGTCAGCAAATCCGATACGCTCCATTTACCTCAATGCTCCCGAGACGTGGTGGAGTCTATGGAGTGTCCCTGAAAAACGCCTGTAGATGGTTTATGCCATCCAGAGCTACGATTCGTTGCCCCCCGTTGACACAGGGACGCACAACATGGCCTCCGATGTTTAACCGTGACACCATGCAAGCATGCACTACCTCAGCGATAGAAGGCTCAACTCTCAGGACGACCCGATGCTACGAGACTGCTGAAAGCTTTACCGGTGTGCTCTTCATATTCTACTTCGTCCCAGAACCCTATCAATATGCCATTGTCAGCCGCCTTGCCTTGCCTGGCCAGAACCTCAGGGCTTGCTGTTATGCGTGTGTGATGTTGCAGCGACCAGGACAACAGAGCAGCTTCCATTCGTGCACGTACCTGCTGGTGTTCGGCCGTGTCGGACTCACCAAGATCAGTCAATTCCTGAGGATCGATGTCGAGATCAAACAATACTGGCGAGAAGCCTTCGCAACGCACATACTTCCAGCGCCCATCATAGATCATGACTGTACGGGCATCCTGTTGTTCAACATTGAGTGCACGAGCCATTTCAAAGCTCGAATAGTCATGTTCACTAATCGCGTAACGTCGCGAAAACTCGCTCCCCCCGTTCAACAAGGGGCTCAGATCACGTCCCTCGACCACCTGAGGTTTGGGTGTACAGCCCATGGCTGACATGAAGGTCGGAGCAAGATCAATCATCTCGACTAATGCATCACTGGTGGTACCTCGGGTGCTATCAGCATTAGCGCGGGGGTCGGCTATAATCAGAGGAACTCTGGCTGCGACATCATGATAGAAGTCCTTGTCACCCAACCAATGGTCACCCATGTAGTCGCCATGGTCGGACGTGAAAGCGATGATCGTATTATTGGTTAGTCCTTTATCATCCATCCAGGCAAAGAGCCTCCCCAGATTATCATCCAACTGTTTGATCAATCCCATGTACGCGGGAATGACATGCTCACGCACATGATCACGTGAAAAGCTGCGGCATACACGAGCGTTCTGATAGGCACGCATCAAGGGGTGATTGGTATTTTTCTCAGCCTCTGATCGGATGGGGGCCACGATATGTTCAGGACCGTACATGTCATTATAAGGTGCTGGAACGATGTAAGGCCAATGCGGTTTTATATAACTCAGGTGACAAAGCCAGGCTGTATCATCTGTCATGGCGTCAGTCATGAAGTCCATAGCGCGGTTAGTCATGTAGGCGGTTTCTGAGTGTTCTTCTGGCACATTCGCTGGCATCTGTGAATTTTTCAGCAGCCAGGCAGACATCAATTCACCATCAGGATCCAGACCGGAGTTTGCAAAATCTTCCCAAGGGTTATCGGAAATGTAACCAAGACTCAGCAGGTAATCATCATAGGCCGACCATTGCTGTCTATGGCTATCGGGATGAAGACCATCATCCCTTTCAAAAGGTTCGAAGCCGCATTCGGATACCCGCACGCCGATATCACTGGCAGGATCAATCCCCAGCCAGCTCATGCCTTCACGATCTGCAATCATGTGAGTCTTGCCTACCAGTACAGCCCTCGCCCCTGCCTCCCGTAAATGATCACCCAGCGTAGGCTCACCCACACGCAAGGGCATACCGTTCCAGGTAGAACCATGGCTGCGGACATAGCGTCCGGTATAGGCAGACATCCGCGATGGTCCACACACGGGTGATTGCACATAGGTTTGGTTAAAACGAACACCTCTTGATGCAAGCGCATCGATATGTGGTGTGTGTAGGTGAGGATGCCCATAACAGCTTAAATAATCGAACCGAAGCTGGTCGGCCATGATCCACAAGACATTGGGAGTATTGCTCATTCGGTAACTTCACTGTTTAGAATTTGGTTAATGGGGCGGCGCAGAAAATCATCCATCCGATCCAGCAAAGCGGCAAAGGTTGCAAGCTCTTCAGCGGTAAATTCCTGTTGTAGAGCATCTCGCCGTCGTTTCATTACGGGTGCTGACGTTGAATAAGCACGTTTTCCTGCATCGGCAAGTTCTACCATAACCTGTCGTCCATCGTCACTATCACGGATCATAGTGACGTAACCCTTGTCTCGCATGGCAGGTAACGCCCGGCTCAACTGCGAATGATCGGTGCGATGGATTTCAGCCAGATCACGAATAGTCATCGAACCGCATTCGTGTAGGTCCCATAACACACGCCATTCCAGAATGGAGAGCGGGCCAGCATGCTGTAGAAGGCGCTGCCCCTGAAGCCTCGACACCGCATATGTGGCTGGGAGACGAGAGAAGATATTTAGACGTTCACGCGCGCGGCGCTGCCTGATTCTCTCAACTTGACGATCTGACGGCTGCTTCATCGTTTAACGTTTACTACCCTGTTTCTTTAATGCTAATGATTTATGACTACAGTAAACACCGAAAAATATTAGGTGACAAGTCATATATTTTCTGCGAGTCTAACCAACAGGATTCTTAAAAAAACGTATTGCGCCTGCAAATGGCCGCAAACCCATGAGGAATACCATGCTAAGAACAACACTTCTGGCTGCTTCGTTTGTGCTTGCGCCACTAACAGCCGCAGCACAAGCCACCCTGACAACAGAGACAACGAGTGTCGGTTCGTCACCACACTATGTGGATACAACCCTCGCTGCAGTACTTGAAAGCGCCGATGTCGCTACTGTGCAGATCACAGAAGGCGCAACGCTAACCAATTCCGTTCAAGCGGTCGCTGAAGGTCGTCTGGATATGACACCAGCACCATTGATATTGCCGTTTCTGTTATCGCGCGGCATAGGCCCTTACAGCGGCGTCGGTGCTGACAAGGGTGCAGAACTTGCCAGCAATATCCGTGTGATTTTCTTTCATGCTGGCTCACACCAGATTTTTGCGCACTACAACTCTGCCCCTATAATGGACATTCGCAAGCTCGATGGCTTGCGCATCTGGAACGGTCCTCCTCGAGGAGCGGCGTTAACCTCTGGTCGTGCGATGATCCAACTGCTGTCTGGCTTGAAGGACAGTGAAGGTTATGAGGGAGTTCAAACTGCCTGGCCTGACGTAGTCTCCACGATCACAGGCGGTGGTGTTGAAGCCTGGACCGCTCCGGATGGGCTGCCATCTGGCCGGCAGATACAAATAGCAGCGGCAGGTGGCACGACCATATATGATGTCCCATCAGATCTACTGGCCAGTGAGCTGGGCCAGCAAATTGTTGCAGCTCCGGGCCATGCTCCCTTTTCAATGCCCGTTGAAAAATACCGGGCAAGCTATGCAGGCAACGACATTACCGTTGTCACTGATGACGACACATTTGACAGCTACGTTACTGCGTTTGGTCAAATCGTAGCTGCTGGTATGGATGAACAATTGGTGTTCGACATAGTCACTGCATTCCTGGAAGCACAAGAACGCTTTGAAACCAGTTCACCCATCGGGCCTAATCTTGCGCTGACATTCGGCGATGTTGACGGCGTTAGTCAAGGTGCCTGTGGCGCTGTGGCGGTCACGATGCATCCGGGCGCAATTCGGGCCTACGAGGCAGCCGGACATACTATCGCGGACTGCTTGCGCCCCTGAGTGCCATACCTGCAGTTGAGCGTGAACTTGTGCCCCAGCTGTCAAACCGTAAACCGCTGCTTCCGCAATTAAACCCTTGAAAGATGCCGCCAAATCCCCTCGCGGGACAGGACAGCGCATCGCGCTGATGCTGGCGTTGTTACTCGTGGTTGTGGGCATGGTTAATACCATGCCCGAAATTGCCGGTCTGCAGGACTGGGCAAGAGCGCTAACCGGCCAGCCGTACTTTCGGGTGTCAGGTTTTTCCACTGAGTATTTTTTCCCACCGGTCTTTCTGTTGATGATGACCATCGTGGTACTCGATGCCAGCGTCTACCGGGTGTGGAAAATTAATAAACCGACGCTTGCCTGGCTGGGTTTGCTTCTGGATATTGGATTGCTGATCGCCGCTTTTCTCGGTGCCTTTGGTTATCTGGTGGAAATAGACAGCGTTTGCCTGATTGACCAAATCACGGGGGAACGGGCACGCTTGATCGCAGAAGCCGCACAGAATTCGAACGTCATCCCCGGGATCTCCTTTGATGCCGAAGTCCCTTCGTGTCAAACACGCTTTGGTATCTGGACCATTCCTTTACTATTTACGATTATTATCCTTTTTTTTATGTACAACGCCCGCGTCTGGGGGCTGCCACTGGTCATTGTAGCCAGCGTTGTCGTGCTCTATACCGTCGGCACAACCCTGATCTGGGTATTCGATCTATCGGACAACAACTTCCTGTTGACCAAGCTTGGGGCAGATGGAGGGGACGTACTGGCGGCAGCCACTCAGAAGGCGACCAATGTGTTTATTTCGCCCGACGGATTCATGGGACGTTTCATGGATATCGTCGTCAATCAGATCTTTCCCTATGTCATCCTTGGTGCACTGTTCGGTACGTCTGCCGGAGGCACGTCGCTGATCAAACTGGCCATTCGACTGACACGACGATTACGTGGTGGACCTGCCCATGCCGCGATAGTCTCTTCAGCCATGTTTGGGACTATCACCGGAGGGCCGGTCACCAATGTACTGTCTACCGGACGACTGACCATACCGATGATGCGTCGAAATGGTTTTAATCCGTATTTCGCGGGTGGGGTAGAGGCTGCCGCGTCCTCGGGTGGACAAATCATGCCACCCGTGATGGGCGTTGCCGCTTTTGTGCTGGTGGCGTTAACGTCGGTACCGTATACAAAAGTCATAACCGCAGCCTTCCTGCCAGCCATGGCATTTTTCCTTTCAATCTTTCTTGCCGTGGTGTTTCAAGCCAGGCGAGAAAACATAGAACCGATGAATGACATCCCGGAAGATCTTGTCATGCACCGGCAAGATTGGATCAATCTAATTATCATCTTCGTGCCGATTCTGACTATCCTGTTTTTGCTGCTCGGCAACAAGGACTCGGTTGGTCTTGGCCCAATAGGCTGGCTGTTGGGTGCCGAGATCATCGTGCAGGACGGTGTGCGCGTGGTGACAGAGCGCAGTGGCATCCTGCAAACCATCGTCAATGCTACTGGCGATGCCGTGTCTGCTGGATGGTGGGCGGTTGCGGTATTGATACCGTTGTTGTTTCTGGACCCTGAAACACGAGCCAGACCATCAAATATACTCACCTCATTAGGAGAGGGTGGAGTTCTACTTTCACGCTTGTTTCTACTGCTTTTTGCTGTCTCGATCATCGCAGCGTTTCTCAATGAAAGCGGGTTGACCGGAGAATTGACGCGTGCCGTGACCGGCTGGTTAGAGACCGCGACGATGCTGACGCTGTTTGGATGGGACATTCCGATTATTGGCGGTGTCTATCTTATGCTGGCACTGAGCTGCGCGATGTTCTGCGCCATTGTTCTTGGGATGGGCATGCCCACTGTGCCTGCCTATGTCAACGTGGCATTACTGCTTGGCCCACTTCTGGCGAATCTGGGTGTCAGTTTTTTCACAGCGCATATGTTTGTGTTCTACTTCGCCGTTGCCTCGGCTATCACGCCTCCGGTTGCCGTGGCCGCATTTGCCGCAGCATCCATTACCGGTGGTGAACCGATGCGCACCGGCCTTGCCGCTGTTCGGGTAGGGATTGTCATGTTCACCATCCCTTTTGTCTTCGCGTGGTACCCCGAAATCCTGTTGATCGAAGAGGCGGTGACCATTACCAATGAGGTAGGACAAAAAGTGCTGATTGAGGGGTACTCGGCACAACCTGACTGGGGACATCTGGGTTTGTTGCTAGCGAGGCTGGCACTGTGTCTGTACCTGGTGGCATCCGCACTGGCAAGCTTTGACAAGACAAACATCTCGTTCTCTGAAACCGTGCTTCGTTTGTTGATCGCCGTCCTTGTGTTATGGAAAACGCCTGTCATCATGTCGTTGGGACTGTGCGCTGCTGCAACGCTACTGCTATGGCACCATCTAGTGAAGAAACCAATTAAAGCACCCACCTACACTTAAGCTCACCTGCAGACTAGAGGTACAAATTGCCCCCATTACTGACAATGGCGCTGACCGTGCAGATCAACGTCGTTCAGCCTATAAGTCGAATCGATGTTGGCACGTGACGTTTCGTCACGCAGGAGTGAAAAAATGTTTCAATCATTAACTACGTACTCGGATTACAGACAGAAAGAGACGGCCAATCGATTGATACATATTGCCCATAAGGATGACAACAATCACCTGCTATGACATCTTGTTTCTTGCGTGAATGTACTGTGCGCTGGTGAAAAAAACCTACAGGTAACAACACTGTCAAAGACGCTCAGTAAAACGTCACGGCGAGGACAACAATGGTATACACACTTGACACGAACAATGGGCATACGCTATTCCCCACGGCTGGGGATTGCAATGGACCTCGCGAGGCTCTTGCCAGATCTTGCATCCTTCCCCTTATAGAACTCAAATGGAGGATATCTGCTACCGATGAGCAAGCGATGCCACTTAAGAGGGCCATGACTGGCCGGCGGCCTTGAAAAATAATTGCAATGAGTGAATCAAGAAAGAACGCAGTTGCAAACACCCCCCCCACACTTGCAGAGGCAACGCAGGTCTGGTGGAGAATAGGCATTCTATCGTTCGGTGGTCCAGCCGCTCAGATTGCACTGATGCACAAGGAAGTTGTCGAAAAGCGGCAATGGCTTTCAGAGCAACAATTTCTCAATGCACTGAGTTTCTGCATGTTATTGCCCGGACCCGAGGCCATGCAACTCGCTACCTACGCGGGATGGCGTTTGCATGGAACACCAGGCGGACTGGTTGCAGGGCTATTATTCGTTATACCAGGCGCCGTTGTCATCATGGCACTTGCGCTAACCTACAGTATTTTTGGTGATGTGCCACTGGTGTCGGCCCTCTTCTATGGCATTAAGGCAGCAGTGCTTGTCATTGTCATTGAGGCACTGGTACGCGTATCGAAAAAAGCACTTACACAAAGGCTACACTGGGTTATTGCAGCCTTTGCGTTTATCGGAATTTTCTTTCTATCTATCCCCTATCCTTTGATCATACTGGGTGCCGGCCTACTGGGATGGTTCGTGGGACACACCTCAAACGAAGACCCGGTAAATAATAGCGAACAGTTAACAACCGGTAAATTCCTGCATACCGTCATTACAGGCTTAGCCATCTGGTGGATTCCACTGCTGGCTCTCGTCTGGCTAGGTGCGCCTGCATTGCTGGTTGATGTCGGAAAATTCTTCTCCACACTTGCCGTTGTCACATTCGGTGGCGCGTACGCCGTGCTGGCGTACATGGCGCAGGATGTTGTTGTTCAGTTCGGCTGGCTTAATGCCGGGGAAATGATAGACGCGCTGGGGCTTGCAGAAACAACACCGGGGCCTTTGATTCTGGTCACCCAGTTTGTCGGATTTCTGGCAGGGTTCAGAGAAGGCGGACTCTTGCTGGGGTTCACAGCTGCCCTCGTTTCGCTTTGGGCGACATTCGCTCCGTGCTTCCTCTGGATATTTGCCGGCGCACCTTATATTGACCGGATATCAAACCAGCCAAGATTGAGAGGTGCTCTACAAGCCATAACTGCTGCTGTGGTGGGAGTCATTCTTAACCTTTCAATCTGGTTTGCCTTACACGTACTGTTCTCAACCGTGCGACGCGAAACCCTCGGGCTGTTAACGCTGTGGACGCCACAACTGGCATCGGTCGAGTGGCTCGCCTTTGCCCTGTTCCTGTTCAGCAGTTTTCTCGCTTTTCGCGTGCAATTGAGTATCACCAGAATCTTACTTTTAGCATCGATTCTCGGAGCAGCATTGCGACTATCGTTTTAACAAGCTGACGAAATTTTCATCGCCCGCAAAATATTTTTCTGCAATTGTGCTTTGAGCATACTTTGCCTTCATGATGAAGGCAGAGTAGTCGATTTTTCAGAACAGAATCGACAACAACCGTTTACTCGGTAGACGCCAACAAGCTGGCATTACCACCTGCGGCAGTAGTGTCAATACACAGATGTCTCTCGATGACGTAGCGCGAAGGGCAAACAAGCTGTGTTTCCAGCGGTACGATCGGCCCCTTGCGTCTGGACAGAACTTGCCGCAATGCCTTTGTCCAGTCTGCATTACCGGCAGCAGCGACTGCAGCAACACCGTTAAGCGCTGCAAGAGTGTCCGCTTCAATGATGCCATCCATCACGGCAACAGGCAGCCCTGCCGCTAGCATCGGGCCTGCCAATGCTTTTGAATCCGGAGCAACAATAACTACCGGGCAACCGGCCCCCAACGCCTGCACAGCTTGCGCAATGGCAAGCTCACCAGTTGGACCGAGGCATAAAACCGCTCCTTTCGGATGCATACTCAAACGATTGCTCTCACCTGTCGGTCCCGGTAGAGACAGGGACGTCATGTCAAAAGCCGCGGTCGCTGAAAGAGCCTTTTTAATCGTGACGGTGGCAACCGATTGCAAACACTGGCGCAGCACTGCCACACAATCCGGACGAGCTGCCCAGTGGCGGGCATCCAGCGAATCAAACGCTTCCTGCACCGCGTGAGCCGTGACAACATCGCCCTTAGGCGCAGGCAGCGTACCGGGCTTGCCAGTACGTCTAAAACGCGTCAGATATTGTGGTCCACCAGCCTTAGGCCCTGTACCGGACAAGCCCTCACCACCAAATGGCTGTGACCCGACAATGGCTCCAATCTGGTTTCGATTGACATAGGCGTTGCCCACTTCAAGACGATCAACAATTTGCTGTACACGATCATCGATACGGGTATGCAAACCAAACGTAAGACCATATCCACGAGCATTGATATCGTCCACTACCTTGTCGATATCACGTGCCTTGAATGTCGCCACATGCAGAATTGGACCAAATATCTCTCTATCCATATCCGCGATACCACCGACTTTCACAGCAGCGGGTGTCACGTAAGTTCCTTCGGACGGCACATCCAGTTGCTTCAGCAATGTACCGGCCTTGACATGTTGTTCAACGTAGGCACTGATGTCATCACGCGCCTCAGCATCAATAACCGGCGACACATCGGTTGCCGGATGCCATGGATCACCAATGGTCAATGAATCCATGGCCCCAAACAGCATCTCCAGCAGGCGATCACGTGCCTCTTCCTGAACATAGAGAAGGCGCAACGCAGAACAACGTTGACCGGCCGATTGAAACGAGGACATGAGAATGTCGCGTACGGCTTGCTCAGGCAATGCAGTGCTATCAACGATCATGGCGTTCAGGCCCCCGGTCTCTGCAATGAGAACAGCATCCGGACCTGCATTGTCCGCCAGTGCCTTGTGAATTATCTGCGCAACTTCAGTTGAACCGGTAAAACAGACGCCAGCTATGCGAGGGTCTGCTGTTAAGGGACCACCAACCGTTGGCCCATCTCCTGGCAACAATTGCAGTGCATCTTCAGGTAAGCCGGCCTCACGCATAAGCTCAACGGCACGGCAGGCAATCATGGCGGTTTGCTCTGCAGGTTTGGCGAGCACGGCATTACCAGCGGCAAGAGCTGCTGCGACCTGACCACTGAAGATCGCCAGTGGGAAATTCCACGGACTGATACACACGAAGACACCTAACGCTGCACCAGGCTCCTCTTCTTCAAGCCGCTCTGCCTCATTGGCGTAGTAACGCAAAAAATCTACCGCTTCGCGTACTTCGGCTATGCCGTCGAGGATCATCTTGCCGGCTTCACGCGTAGTGATTGCCGTAAGTTCTGCAATATGTTTTTCGTAGAGATCCGCCGTTCTGCGCAGGACATCGGCACGCTCAGACACAGGCTTGTCAGACCACGAAGTGAACCCGGCTTGTGCAGCTTCGATCGCTATCTCAACTTCCGCTGGCGTACATTCATAGACCTTGCCGACCACGCGATTCAAATCCGCAGGAGACACAACATCACGAGGTTGTCCTTGAGGAATTTTCTGGCCGGCAATCATGGGTTTGGCTACCCACTGTTTTTCAACCCATTCCTCACGACCTTCGAGCAAGGGTGTAATCGATGCAGGCTCGTTTATCCTGTACCCTTTCGAGTTGCGTCGATGTGGGGCAAACAACTCACCCGGCAAACGGATAGTCGCATTGGCTATTTCATCGCCCAACGCCAGCACGTCTTCCACGGGATCACGGGTAATGCCTGCCGATGGAATGGACTCATCCACCACCTGATTGACGAATGAACTGTTTGCACCGTTTTCCAGTAATCTTCTGACAAGATACGCCAATAGATCACGGTGGGCACCTACCGGTGCGTAGACTCGACAACGAGTACCGTGGTTTTTTCGGACGATACCATGAAGCGACTCACCCATGCCATGCAGTCGCTGAAACTCGAATCCTTCCTTGTCATTGCCCGCTAACGCCAGTACCGCTGCACACGTATGTGCATTGTGCGTGGCAAACTGGGGATAGATTCGATCACGTCGCTCCATGAGTTGCTGCGCGCAAGCCATGTAGCTGACATCGGTGTTGATCTTGCGCGTAAACACCGGAAATGCTTCTACACCCAGTTCCTGTGCAAGCTTGACCTCGGTATCCCAGTACGCACCTTTGACAAGCCGCACCATAATCTTCCGGTCCAGTTTTTCAGCCAACTGATACAAGGTATCAATGACGGGCAATGCACGCTTGCCGTAGGCCTGCACAACGACGCCAAAGCCATCCCAACCGGCAAGTTCAGGATCTGCCATCAACGCTTCAATGATGTCGAGAGATATGTCCAGACGATCCTGCTCTTCTGCATCCACATTGAAACCGATATTAGCTTTTGCAGCCTGTCGGGCGAGCTCCAGAGCACGAGGAACTAATGAATTCATTACATCATCGCGATGCGTATATTCGTAGCGCGGATGCAACGCTGACAATTTGACCGAGATGCCCGGACTTGAACGAACATCGCCCTTGGCCTGTTTGGCAATGGCGGTAATGGCCTTGGCATACGCCTGGTGGTAACGTACGGCATCGTCTTCTGTGCGCGCAGCCTCGCCTAACATATCGTAAGAAAACGTATAGCCCTCTGTTTCGAGATCACGGGCATTCTTCATACCCTCTTCGATGCTCTGCCCAAGAACAAATTGCTTACCCAGCAGCTTCATCGACTGACCCACGGCTGTGCGCACGACCGGCTCACCCACTCTGCGCACCAGACCACGCAAGGCAGCGGCAGGGGCTTTCTCATCATCATTCAGTACCTTGCCCGTCAGCATCAAGGCCCAAGTAGACGCATTGATCAGCGACGAGGATGAACGGCCAAGATGCGAGCCCCAATCTGAAGGTTCAATCTTGTCGTGAATGAGTTCGTCAATCGTCTCTGCATCGGGAACCCTCAGCAGGGCTTCGGCAAGACACATGAGACCAACGCCTTCTGAGGTGGATAGTCCGTACTCGGCGAGAAAACTCTCCATCATGGATGGGGAGGTATCTCGCCTTACAAGATCAACAATTTCCGCGCCGATTGCGGCGATTTGCACACGTTCTTCCCGACTGAGCTTGATCAGGTCCAGAAGCTGATGAACAACAGCCGACTCGTCGGCGGCATAGTTGGTTCGGACCGCAAGGCGACCTTGAGACAAGGGTGCGGCAATGGTCGCGGCTTTGTTCATAACGACTCCGTTATTGGGCATGAACTGCTTAGGACAATGAGTAAAAGGACGATGGGTAAAAGAGGGTGAACTTCGATGAAATGGCCTCGTCTGCAATAAGGCGAAGCGGCCGAAACTACAGGGCGGGCTTGAGTATTGGTTAGTACGACAACCAGACTGAAACCGGTCGCTGCCGATCCGAGATTTTCAATGCTAACACTGTCTATTATATTCTACAAACTAGATGAGTATATTCACCACGCACGGGGGTGATTTACCATTCTCAACCATATGCTGAAAAATTATTGTCTGTATACCATCTACGCAAGGGTGAAGGTCTATTCGGAGTCTATAAAAACTGATAAAGACCAAAAAGCCAAAAATCCACCGTGTAAATGGAACCCGTTACTCAGTTACCAAAAACGGAATATTTGCTGTGGCACCGCCACGATGCTCATCGCGAGCGTACACAAACAACCGATACTCACCCGGTAATCGCGGCGCGTCGAACACCAACCCTGACCTCTCCCCATCTTCGGTCATTCTAGCGTTGCGCAATTCCACAGCATCCGGGCGACGTTCAAAATGCCCGCCATGGCTGCGCTCATCCACCTCGTTAAGGAGTTCCCAGCCCACGATCAACGCATCATTCTCTGGATCATTGATAATTGCACTGGCTTTAAGCGGCTCGGATGTTTTCACCCTTACGCTTGTGTCGGCTGTCTGATCCTGAAGCGTTACTGACCAGACGGACGGTGCACGATTTTCCGGCCAACTCCCAGTCCACACTCTAGTGAGCTCATCAACCGATGCGGTTCTCTCGCCAGTGTCCAGAAACAGTCCGTACCATGTGGGAGTACGCTCCTGCTTATGCCCCCATAGAAATGCAAAGCTGCCAAGTAATTTGCCTGTCGGGTCATCGATAACACTATCTTTCATACGTGCCAGCATACCTTGTGCCTTATGACCGCTAGGCTCTTCAATCTCACGCCCCCATTCGGTGGCCGGCATTTCCCAATGTCCCAATGGGCCAAACTCGGTGATCATGAATGGTCGTGGCAACTTCATATCCTGAACCACTTGCGGAATGACAGACAAGGCACCGTAGGCTTGCAAGGAGACAAAGTCCAGATCGGGAGCCGCTTGCAGGGCTGAGCGAATGTCATCTGCGAGTGTCGCTGTAAACGCGAACGCTACTGTCGTCGGGTGGTTTGGATCGACTGCCTTGATGTCGCGGGCAAGCTTACCAATCGCCGAATAGATATCGGGGTTTGCAGGAATCACTCGCCCTTCCCCATTGACCATCAGATTAGGCTCATTGCCGAGAATCCAGCCAAGGACACTCGGATGATTGCGATACCTTTCCACAACGCCAAGCAGGCGCTGGTGCTGCTGCTCGACTAACACGGCATCGTCATAATCGAATCCTTGCAACTGCTTGCCAACATCAAGACCGACGAGCACCATCAGATCATGCTGCAAGGCGGCCTCCAACTGCGCATCCATTGATAAGGTATCCCAGGTTCGAAAGGCATTACCACCTGCTGCCGCAAGGCTTGAAACACCGGCACTATCGGAGTAGCCCATCCCCGCACCCTTGACTGAAAACGGCTGTCCGTTCACCAGGAGAACTGTCCTGCCCCTCTCTTGGGCAATGGATACAACCGTTGGCTCGAGATCGTAAAGACTTTCAGTGGCAGGCTCTACGGTCATGGCATGCGGTGAAAGAGAAACGAGCAAAACAGCAAGGCTAATACGCAACAGAAACATCATGTATTCTGGATCACTATCAGGCGAGAACGTAAGTGTCCGGCAAACCATACCCGCTTGTCCAGCCCGGACTAGCGTCGTGCCTTACGGGCTAACCATCGGTCAAGCTGATCAGCAAAGGCCTTGATTTCAGATTGTCCCAACGCCGAATGACCACCAGTCTGGATACCACTACCACGCAGGGTATCCATGAAATCGCGCATGTTCAGTAGACCTTTGATGTTTTCCTCGTCAAACAGTTCACCGCGACCACTCAGCGCTATGGCCCCTTTATCGATAACTTCACTGGCAAGTGGTATGTCACTAGTAATAACAAGATCGCCTGCTTCAACCAGTCGAACAATTTCATCATCGGCAACATCGAATCCATGCGCTACCTGCCGCATGGTAATCAATGGCGAACGAGGCACTGGAATAGCCTGATTTGCTATTAGCGTCACTTCAGTGCCAGTGCGTTGTGCTGCCTTGAAAAGTATTTTGCGCATGCTGACCGGACATGCATCAGCATCTACCCAGATTTTCATGATTGAGACATTGCATTGAATATGGCCAAACGCTTGGGGCAGTAACGCAGGCTCAGGCCTTCAGCAAGACCTTGCAAAAATACTGCTCTGACCACGAAAGCACGTTTCCCACCCAAGTATAGGCAAGCGCCCAGGCAAGGAGAACACCAGAGGTGTTGGCAACCATATCCATGACATCAAAATGGCGATAACCGGTTTTACCCTGGATAAACTCGATCCCGATACCCAGGGCAATAAGACCAACAACCAGAACAAGGCGCGTCAGATCGTGGCGATAGATTTGCGCAAACCAACCCATCAGGCAGGCATAAGCCACGGTGTGCAGAATTTTATCCTGCAGCATGACAGCCTTGAGTGGGAGTGGAAGCGAGATGACAGAACCTACTGTAACCGCCACAACCAACAAGATGCCAACACTGATCCACAACCGCTTGAAGCGCAGATGCCTGACAGCGAATAATCCTGATGGCGAAAAATCAAACGGCATGAGGTGGTACTGTTGCATGGAGAATAATCTGAAAGTTGTGACACTTATCGGCTGGCCGATTCAGTACATGAATCACTGTTACAAGTGGACCGTGATGAAGATTGAAAACGTTAGTAACAGGGCAATGACGATGTGAGCGATGCTCGAGACCGACAAGGGATGCCACATATTTCCACCTCGCCAACGCACATATCCCAACACAAGCACACAATACGAAAGCATACCCGCGCACACCCAAAGGCCAACGGTGGGTGCCTCTAATGACCAGTTGAGCATGTCACGTCCGTCGATTATCCAGCCAGCCAGCGAGTAGACCATATAAAAGCAGTTCATCACGATGGGAACGATGAACAAAGAAAATTGCAGAACCGGGCCAACGATGCGAGGATCCCCGCCGATAGTTCGGGTTATGACGGGAGGAGTGGGTTGTAACGGCATGACGATCAGTTCCAGCGACAATGAGTTGTTTATTACGCTTGTCTCGAAGCACAGATTATACTGAAACACACTATAGAGCGCTCGGTTAAAGGCTCAGGGAACTATCCCCATGAAACACACCTCTGAACTTGCAGCAGCTAACTGTATCGTAAATCTACGCCCCAAAAGACAACGTGCAACGAATAGACTCGCAGGAATTTCCGATATGAACCATCCATTGACCACCACCTCCAACAAGACTCACTTGCGAGGACAAAAGCTCGGCAGGCTGTATGTCTGGATGTTGGTATCGTTGCTATCTCTGGCCAGCTGTATAGGCGGAACGGCTTACGCAGGCGAAGCCGATGTTGTCGGTGGTCGTATTACCGCACTGGGTGATGGACTTTATAGAATCGATGCCACCGTAAAACACGCTGATGCTGGCTGGGACCATTACGCCGATCGCTGGGATGTACTGAGTCCGGATGGGACCGTACTGGGCGTTCGTGAACTTGCCCACCCCCACGTCGAAGAACAACCTTTCACGCGTTCATTGACACTGGAGATTCCAGCAGGGATCAGCTCGATCACCCTGCGGGCAAATGACTCGATTCATGGCCTTGGCGGGGAGACATTCAAATTGCAGGTCCCCACGCCCTAGTGGGACGTGCCGACGCTACAGAAAAACCCATAACAGCAACGCACCCAGCAATAGCCGGTAGATAACAAAAGGCGTCATACCCATCCTGTTGATGTAGGCGAGAAAGTAATGGATGCAAACAAAGGCGCTTAGAGCTGCGATAGCGGTGCCAAAAAACAAGGTGCCCCACTCAACCGGCAACGGGCTTGTCACTAGATCCTTGGTCACACCCAGTCCTGACAGCACGATGATGGGAATGGATAAAAGAAACGAATAGCGTGCCGAGGCTTCACGAGTCAATCCCAACAGCAAACCCGCCGTAATGGTTATTCCGGAGCGTGATGTACCTGGAATCAGCGCCATGGCCTGTGCCCCACCAATGATCAGAAAATCCTGCCAGCTGAGAGTGTACTCACTACGTTCCAGGCGGCTGCGCTTGTCGGCGTACCACAGCAAAAGTCCAAAAATAATCGTGGTAGCAGCGATCACCAGAGGGGAGCGCAGGTGCACTTCAATAACATCCTTGAATGCCAGCCCGACCAGCCCGGCAGGAATGGTACCCAGGATCACACCCCAGGCCAGACGCGCCTCCGATGTCATGTTGCCGGGCTTCATCGATGCTATCCAGGCAAAGAACAAGGTAACGATGTCTTGCCTGAAATAAGCCACGACCGCCATAAGAGTTCCGAGGTGTACAGCGACATCAAAGGCAAGCCCCTGATCGGGCCACTGCAGCAAACTGGGCACCAGAATCAGGTGCGCTGAACTGGAGACCGGTAGAAATTCGGTCAGCCCTTGAATAAGGGCCAGCCAGATGATGTGCGATAGTTCCATTTGAACGTTCTAGTCCGGGCTAGAGCCTGCGTTAGAGGCGGTAAGCGAGATCCTGCGAGCGGAATCCCTGTAGCGGGCGATCATAGCCTTTGCCCAACGCCATTACTTGAAACCGTTCGCCCATTTCGCCAGGCAGAGTCAGTGTCTTGATCGCGCGAGTCAGCATTATGCGATCTGCCTCACTGCTTAGACTGGCGCGCACAGTATCAGCTAATTCCAGCAGTTTGTTGTCTAACAGGAATGCTGACTGCGAGGCATAGCCAATTAGCTCCAGATCGCTGGCCAGACCCGCCTCAACAACCGCCGTAAAGTCCACGTGAGCGGTTATATCCTGAAGGCCGGGTAAAAAGAAGGGGTCGTCGTGAGCTCGATGTCGGTAATAACATGTCAGCGTTCCGCGGTTACGCTCCTGAGAATAAAACTCGCGTCTCGGATATCCGTAATCTATCAACAACACTATTCCCTTTCCCAACAGGGTTGAAAGCGAACCCACCCATGGCGACAAAAGCATACAGACCTCTGACTCGTAACCTTCTGGCATTGCGTGTCCAATATCAGCCTCGATTGCAGCAACCGCCTTGATCAGCGCATCATTCGCGGGGCGCGGCTCCACAGCCAGATTGTCCGTCACGCAAAGCTGCTGCAGTGCCCCTGACGCAACCTGAAAGCGCTCTACCGGCAGCGCATCCATAACCTCATTGGCAATCACCACCCCGTCAAACCTTGCAGGCAGCTTATCGAGCCAGACAACTGACGCCAGGTCTTCAGCAGGAAGCGCTGACTGCAACAGTCGCTTTTGACGCTGCACCAGCTCTGCGCTGGGTTCGAGAATGAAGTAGGAGAAATCAGGACGCGAACGAAGCTGGCCAATAATACTTAGCGCCAGCTTGCCGCTGCCAGCACCCAGCTCGAGCACCGAACCTCCCACACAATCCAGCACCTCTGCGATCTGCGAGGCGATGGACTGTCCAAACAAAGGCGATATTTCAGGCGCTGTAATAAAGTCCCCTTCAGCACCGAACTTGGCCGCCCCTGCCATGTAATAACCCAGGCCGGGCTCATACAAGGCGCTCTTCATGTAATCAGAAAACGAAATAACACCGCCAGCGGCATGCGTACTGTCCACAATCAGCGCCCTTAATCGCTCGCTATGAGCACGGGCAAGGTCGTCAGGCTCCGGAAGCTCGATTTGCGTCATCAGGATTCGGCGCCGCGCTCGATAATCACACCTACATCGATATCACCCGGCAAGGCATCCGGCTTGTGTAGCGTGAGTTTGACCCAATGAACACCGAAATCACGCCGAACGATCTCTGTAACCCGTTCAGCCATCGTTTCAATCAGCTGGAAACGACTAGCTTGCAGATACTGTGTCAGGGTTTCACTCAGGGTTTTGTAGTTGAGTGTCGATTCAATGTCTTCAGTAGCCGCCGCGTGGGCAATATCGGCAGACATTTCCAGATCCAGAATCACTCGCTGCGGTGTTATGCGTTCGAAATCGTAGATGCCAATGATCGTTTCAACGCTAAGATTATTGATGAAAATACGGTCCATGATCAATTATTTTGCCAAGATGGTTAAATAGTAGTCGCTTGAAGCTTGAGCGTTGGCCAGATTTTCGCTAGACTCCTCGAGCTAAGCTTTGTGAAAGTCCTAATTCGGAGTAGTCTCGCATGTCCAGAGTGTGCCAGGTCACCGGCAAGAGCCCAATGTCAGGTAACAACGTGTCGCACGCCAAGAATCGTCGGCGCCGTCGCTTCTTGCCTAATCTTCAC
>JBGCEH010000035.1:0-260956 GCA_045106195.1 Granulosicoccus sp. | reverse complement strand
GGCTAGGAGTCTGCGCGGTAGAAAGCGATCGAGCGAGAGTAGTCCAATTTTGAGTCAAATTTTGTGCTCATTTGAGGAGTTTAGCCGGCTAAGTGACGAAAATGAGCGCAAAATTTGGTCAAAAGTGGGCTGCTCGTAGCCGATTGATTTCTGCCGCGCAGGCTCCTAGCCTGGATTATTACCTAAACAATCCTATAAAGATGGCGTTCCACGGGTAAGAACAGCCGTCGCTTCAATTTCGACAAGCGCCTCATCTTCAATGAGACCGGCAACAACAACCATGGTCATTGCCGGAAAATGCCTGCCTAACACACGGCGATAAACTTCCCCGACTTCCTTTTGCCGAGCTGCATACTCCTTCTTGTCAATGACAAACCAGGTCAGACGAGTAATATCGGTAACCGATCCGCCAGCGTGTTCAACAACGGCCACAATATTTCTCAGTGCTTGTTCCATCTGCCCAATAAAGTCATGGCTTTCAAACTGCTGTTCAGCTGTCCATCCAATTTGCCCTCCTACAAAAAGCAATCCGCCTTCAGTTAATACACCGTTAGCGTATCCTCGGGCTTTGGCCCAGCCATCAGGCTGGATTACTTCGGTTGGCACTTATCTTCTCCTTGTTATTTTTTACCGGACTACGATTTCAACAAATACCGTTGAATTTTTCCGGTGGCTGTTTTTGGCAGGCTGTCGCAAAACACGACTGACCTCGGATACTTGTAGGGGGCAATCGTCGCTTTTACATGATCCTTAAGCTGTGTCACAGTATAGTCAGATTCTTCAACTCCCTCCTTAAGTACCACGTGCGCCTGAACGACAGAACCTCGCTCGGCATCAGCGGCCGCTACCACGGCGCATTCGGACACTGACGCGTGTGCCAGCAAAGCGGCTTCTACCTCCGGACCGGCAATGTTATAGCCTCCGGAAATGATCATATCGTCATTTCGCGCGGCAAAATACAAATAGCCCTCAGCGTCCATAGAGAAGCTGTCACCCGTCACATTCCAGCCATCCATCACATAATTGGCTTGCCGGTCATCAGCAAGATACCGGCATCCCGTAGGCCCTTTAACAAGCAATCGCCCAACGGTACCACTGGGTACTGTTTGACCTTTTTCATCGATAATCCGCACCTCATACCCTGTTACCGGTCGGCCGGTACAGGCAGGTGCGTGATCATCGAAGCGGTTGGATATGAAAATATGCAGCATTTCCGTTGCCCCTATGCCATCGAGCATAGGTTTACCGGTTTTTTCAATCCAGTCTTTGTACACAGGTGCGGGTAATGTTTCTCCCGCAGACACAGCAGCGCGCAAACTGGACAAATCTGCACCGTCATCCATAGCAGCCAGCATGAATCGATAAGCTGTTGGCGCTGTAAAGCATACGGTAGCTTTGTATTTTTCTATTATCTCTATCATGTTGGGTGGGCTGGCGGTTTCCAGCAACGTAGCCGTAGCTCCGAACCTTAGTGGAAATATGGCCAATCCGCCCAAGCCAAACGTAAACGCCAGGGGTGGTGAGCCCACGAACACATCGTCAGGCGTAACATCAAGTATCTCCCTGGCATACCCGTCAGCGATTATCAGCAAGTCGCGATGAAAGTGCATTGTGGCTTTTGGAATCCCTGTGGTCCCTGAGGTAAACCCCAATAATGCAACATCATCACGACCAGTTTGCACGGCATCAAACTGTACCGGCTTCTCCAAAGCCAGACGGTCCAGATCTGAATCATGGTTCTGGCTTCCATCAAAACTCATGATCTGGCGTAGTGTCTTGCTTCCTTGTCTAACCGTTTCGATCTCACTCAGCAATCGACTGTCACACAAGGCATGAGATATCTCGGCGATATCAACTATCTGGGAAAGTTCCCCGGCGCGCAACATAGGCATGGTGTTGACCACCACTGCGCCCGCTTTAGTTGCTGCAAGCCAGCAAGCGACCATTGCAGGCGTGTTGGCCGAACGAATAAGCACACGATTGCCGGGTCGTACATCCAGGTCATCAACCAGCACATGCGCCAGACGATTTGTCCAGTCAGTTAACTCCTTGTAGGTTCGATGACGTCCATTGCCTATCAGAGCAGTGTGATCGCCGAAGCCTTTCTCGACCATCTTGTTGGTGAGTTCAACGGCTACGTTCAAGTATTCAGGATACTTGAAACTGTCTAGCAGGAACTCAGGCCAAAGTGATTGCTGTGGCAGATTGTCCCGTGAGAACGTATCTATATGTGCAGTAGGTCCAAGCATCATGGGTCACCTATAAGTGTGAGGCGAGTGTCTGACGTGCAATAATGATTTTCTGAACATCTGAGGCACCCTCATATATTCTCAGTGCCCTGATTTCCCGATACAGTTTTTCAACAACCATGCCTTCTCTAACACCATCGCCTCCGTGTAATTGAACCGACTGGTCGATCACTTTCTGCGCCTGTTCTGTCGAGAATAACTTGGCCATTGCAGCCTCACGCGTGACGCGAGGAGCACCAGTGTCCTTAAGCCAGGCTGCCCGGTAGACCAGCAAGGCACTGGTATCAATGTTTAAGGACATATCTGCGATGTGGCCTTGCACCATTTGCAGTTCTGCCATGGCAGTACCTTGTATTTCCCGAGAAAGCACCCTGTCCAGCGCTTCATCCAATGCGCGACGTGCAAATCCCAGCGCAGCCGCTGCTACCGTAGGCCGAAATACATCCAGCACTGACATGGCAATTTTGAAACCCTGACCTTGCTGACCCAACAATGCTGATACTGGAATACGACAGTCAGAGAAATGAAGCCTTGCCAGTGGATGTGGTGCAATCGTATTTAATCGCTCGACCACCTCGAAACCGGGGATGCTGGCAGGAACAACAAACGCCGACAACCCTCGAGCTCCGGGCGCATCACCAGTACGTGCGAATACCGTATATACATCCGCAATGCCACCGTTTGATATCCATGTCTTCTCACCATTGAGAACATAGCTATCACCATGACGTATCGCGCTCATCGTCGAGTTTGCAACATCAGAACCCGATTGCGGTTCGGTCAACGCAAAAGCCGATAGGGCGTCACCCGTACGAGTAGCCGTTAACCATTGGTTTTGTTGAGCGTAAGTGCCGAACAGAGAAATTGCACCCGTGCCCAGTCCTTGCATGGCAAATGCAAAATCTGCCAATCCATCGTATCTTGCCAACGTCTCTCTAATAAGACACAGGCTTCGCACATCGAGGGTTGACGTGGCCGAATCAGGATCAACCCCAGAGTAATCACACCAGCCACCATCCCCAAGCGCTTTTACCAGGGATTTGCAGGCTTCATCAGTATCGTTATGGTCAATGCCTGCCAGATTATCAGTAGACCATTTTTCCAGATCGGCTGATAGCTGCCGGTGCCGCTCCTCAAAAAATGGCCATTGCAAATAGGTCTTGTCAGACATCTAATTGCCCTCGAAAACCGGCTTCTCTTTGTTGCTAAAGGCCAGATACGCACGCTTAAAATCCTCTGTCTGCATGCATAGAGCCTGCGTTTGTGCTTCAGATTCAATGGCCTGATCAATCGACATGGACCATTCTTGTTGCAACATGGTTTTAGTCATCATATGCGCGAAGTTGGGCCCGGCGGCAATCCTTTTGGCCAATTCCATCGCCTCCTCTTCAAGCTGTGCAGATTCGACGATCCGATTATAAAATCCCCATCGTTCACCTTCATCAGCGCTCATGGAGCGACCGGTATAGAACAAATCTGCGGCCCTTCCCTGGCCAATGATACGTGGCAATATGGCGCAGGCGCCCATGTCGCATCCGGCTAGCCCAACGCGAGCAAACAAGAAAGCCGTTTTAGCGTCAGGCGTAGCGATTCTCAAGTCTGAGGCCATGGCGATGATAGCCCCTGCCCCCACACAGACCCCATCAACAGCTGCAATAACGGGCTTACCACAGTTCATTATGGCTTTAACCAGGTCTCCCGTCATCCGCGTAAATTGCAATAGCTCTTTCATGGACATGTTGGTGAGTGGACCGATAATATCGTGCACATCACCACCCGAAGAGAAGTTCCCTCCGTTTGATCCAAAAACGACGGCATCAATATCATCGCAATAAGACAAATCCCGAAACCAGTCGCGAAGCTCCGCATAACTATCAAAGGTTAGAGGGTTCTTGCGCTCAGGTCGATTAAGTGAAACCTGAGCAATGCGATGATCAACCTTGCATCGAAAGTGCAGCACATCTGTTCTACATTGACTCATTGGTCCGGGTGCTCTTCAGGATTACGTGAGAATGCCTTATCAGCTATCTCCATCATGTTCTCAGCATCGTCTACGGAAACGTTACCCAAAAGCGTATCCACCCATCCCTCATGCTGAATTGCCTGCTTCAGAAACTCCTTTTTCCCCGCAGGTGTCAATTTGACGCGCATCGCACGTCGATCACAAGGCTCAGCAACTCTCACAATTAACGAGTCGTTAACCAACCTGTCTACAATTCCTGTGACGTTACCATTGGACACTTTCAGAACCGCAGACAACTCATTCATTCGCAAGCCTTCCGGAAATCGATGTAAAGCGGCCATCACATCGAAACGGGGCAGCGTTGACTCAAACTCAACGCGGAAATTGTCGCGCAATTCGCCTTCAATCTCACGTGAGAGTTTCAACAGCTTCAGCCAAAGTCGAAGCCGAGTTTTTGCAGCGGGTTCAGCCACAACGTTCGGTACTGCCTGACTCATACTTCTCCCCCGTTTACCGACACTGCCTGGCCGTTGATGGACCCGCTGCTTTCACAGGCTAGCCACTTGACAGTAGACGCCACCTCTTGAGTCGTTATGAAGCGGTTCATTGGATTGTTGGATTTCAGAATGCCGGCAGCTTCTTCTGCTGTTTTACCCGACTTGGCAGCGATATTATCTATCGATTCTTCCAACATCGGCGTATCGACAAAACCGGGACAAATTGCGTTAACCGTAATGCCGGTTCTTGCCAACTCAACACCCAGGGCGCGAGTAAGCCCAACGACAGCATGCTTTGCCGCACAATAACCTGACACATACGGGTAGCCTTTCAATCCGGCACTCGAGGCGATGGCCAGCATACGTCCCCAATTGAGTTCTCGCATATCAGCAAGGCATGACTGCCATAGGTTGAAAACACCCAGTGCATTAATGTTCATCATCGATGAAAAGTCATCGGCTGTCATGGACGAAAACGGTTTGCTGATTGCTCCTCCCGCGTTGGCGATAGCTATCGAAACGGGTCCATGAGCATCGCGCGCTACGCACAAGGCAGACACGACAGCATTTAAATCAGTGACATCACAGACAACAGGCATGGCACCTGTACCCGAGGCCACAGTCTGAAGGGGTTCTATTCGACGACCGAGAATGGAGACTCTGGCTCCGCCAGCAGCAAACTGTTTTGCAATCTCAGCGCCGACCCCACTCCCACCTCCGGAGATCACAACGTGCTTGTTACTTAGCCCTGTCATTTTTCTGTGACCATCTGCGCCTCGCGATCAGCCAGCCGCCACGCTTGATCCTTACCGGCATCGTAAGGCCGTGGCCAGCTTTCCTGCCGGTCACCCAATTGTGTCGCGGCACGCAACGTCCAGTAAGGGTCTGCTAGATGTGGTCTGGCCAGACACACAAGATCAGCTCGCCCTGCCATGAGTATTGAGTTCACATGATCTGGCTCATAGATGTTGCCGACAGCCATGGTCGCTATTCGCGCCTCGTTACGGATGCGATCGGAAAACGGGGTCTGGAACATACGTCCATAAACAGGCTCTGCATCATGTGATGTCTGGCCTGCTGATACATCGATAATGTCGCAGCCCGCCGCATGAAATAATTTAGCGATCTCGACAGCATCATCAGGTTTAATACCGTTGCTTGTCCAATCGGTAGCCGAAATACGAACCGACATCGGTTTCTCTTTGGGCCACGCTGAACGCATGGCTTCAAATACCTCAAGCGGATAGCGCATACGATTTACCAACGAGCCCCCATAGTCATCGGTTCGCGAATTAGACAACGGCGAAATAAATGAGGAAATCAGGTATCCATGAGCGGCGTGAAGCTCAACCATATCAAAGCCAGCCCTATCAGCCATGTTAACTGCATCTACGAATTGCTGCGTCACCGCATCCATGTCGTCTCTACTCATCTCTCTAGGTGTCGCGTTCTCATCGGACCACGCAATGGCAGAGGCTGAAATCAATTCCCAATTATCATCCGGTAGGGGTTGATCCATACCTTCCCATCCAACACGTGTTGAGCCTTTTCGCCCCGAATGTCCTATCTGGCAACAGATTTTGGCTTCAGTTTCAAGATGAACAAACTCACACAGCCGTCGCCATGCAGCTTCATGTTCCTGTTTGTACAGTCCTGGGCACCCAGGCGTGATACGACCGGTTGGACAGATGCAGGTCATTTCTGTGTATAGCAACCCGCAGCCGCCCTTGGCTCGCTCGCCATAGTGGATGAGGTGCCAGTCTGTCGGGCAACCGTCAACGGCTTTGTATTGAGCCATCGGCGAGACAACAATACGGTTTTTGAGTTGCAGGTCTCGCAACTGAAACGGTGCGAACATCGGCGCACGAACCTTACTATCCGGGCTGACCCCTGCCTGTATCTGAAACCATTTCTCAGCTGCCTCCAGCCATGCAGGGTCACGTAAACGCAAATTTTCATGACTGATTCTCTGAGAACGCGTCAGCAGGGAATAGTTGAGCTGTACTGGATCAAGATGCAAATAACGCTCGACGTCTTCAAACCATTCAACAGAATTTCTCGCAGCCGACTGCAGCCTTAGAACTTCCAGACGGCGCGCATCTTCGTATTGTGCGAACGCTTTGGAGAGATCAGGCTCGTTACAAAGAAATCCAGCCAGCGCTGCGGCACTCTCCAAAGCCAGCTTGGTACCCGAGCCTATTGAGAAGTGAGCCGTTGCTGACGCATCGCCTAACAGCACCATATTCCTGTAGCTCCATTTTTCACAGAGCACTCGGGGAAACTGTATCCACGCAGAGCCTCGAATATGGTTGGCGTTTGTCATCAGTGAATGACCACCGAGATGCTCTTTGAAGATATCCTCGCAAATGGCAATACTTTGCTGTTGATTCAGGGTACCGAACTCAAACGCATCGAAGGTCTGTTGAGAACATTCAACAATGAAGGTGGCCGTTTCATCATCAAATTGATAGGCATGTGCCCAAACCCAGCCCTTGTCTGTTTCCTCAAAAATGAACGTAAACGCATCATCAAATTTCTGTCTGGTTCCCAACCACACAAACTGACACTGCAGGTTCTTGATATCTGCCTTGAAAATCTCATTGAATTCGGTGCGTGTCTTGGAATTCAGACCATCACTGGCTACAACGACATCGTAGTGATCTGCATAATCGGATGCACTTCCAACCTCTGTTTCGAATCGCAATTCCACACCCAGTTCGCGAGCTCGGGCTTGTAACAGAATGAGTAACTGCCGTCTTCCGATTCCACAGAAACCGTGCCCGGTTGAAAGCATTTTCTGTCCCTGGTGGTGTACTGCGATATCGTCCCAATAGGCAAAGTGCTCCTTAATGGACGCAGCGCTGACGGGATCGTTTCGCCTGAGGTTATCCAGCGTCTCATCAGACAGAACCACACCCCAGCCAAAGGTATCGTCAGCCCTGTTCCGCTCGAAAATGACGACTTCAGCATCAGGTTGCCGAAGCTTTACAGAAATAGCGAAGTACAGCCCTGCCGGGCCACCTCCTAGACAAGCAATTCGCATTTGACGTGTCGTCCAGAGTTGATACAGAAATCTACTCGAGACAATAGTATATGTCTCAATACCAATTAATACAAGGTTAAATAGTTTATATATAAATTAAATTCCCAGTCACTTTTCAGGGAGATTGCAAACATAAGGAAGCGCCTCACTCTGGCGAGCCAGGTCCGACCTCAGGATAACAGCGCGCATTCTGCGGGCCAGCTGGATCAGCGTCTGTGTCTAATAGCCCTGACTTCTGCGCGTTCTGAACGTGAGCCGCGCGATCTCATCGCGTTGATGCAGGTTTCCATACGTTACGTCAACACGCGTGATGGGACCCTGCGGCGCGTTGAAGGCGTTAAAGCGATTCAGGCAAACGCTGAGCTATACAAAATTATTTGATTCACGTTCCGGTGATGCATGAGTGCCGGGCACTGTCTCCATTCTCCATGTATCGACAACGGTTACCATACGCACGCCGTCAAGACTACGAAACAATCATCTTAAGAGCTACTCAACAGATGGGGGTTTGTCACGTTTAAACGACAATATCCACGACCGCTTCCATACGCCCCTCGTTCTCGGCAAACCGCATGGAAACAGCATTCGCATCGTCTGATGACATTCGTCGAAAGATTCGGTCTTGTTCGTTGTTCGGCTCACCGTCGATATAAAACTGGGTAGTTAACAGCTCTTTGTCCCCGATACATACTTTCACGTGGATATGTTGAGTCCGACCGGGATACTTGGTGGGCTTGATCGTCCTGAAACTATACTCACCCAGATCATTGGTGATGTCATGCCCGAATCCCTGAAACGCAACGTCATACTCGATATTCTGCGAGTCACCGGTATGCAAATATTTACCGTTAACATCGCATTGCCAGATTTCGATACGGTGTCCGCTTAGAACCTTGCCATTCTTGTCACTCAGCCTTCCTTTCAGCGTAACGATCTCTCCACCGGCTTCAGTAACGATACCCTCAACCTTGACAAGGTCATTATCTGTATCAGCCGTACGCATTGAAGGTTTCGGATAGAAAGGCCCTTCGGTAGCTGCAGGAGTTGTTCTAGCGTCAGCATAACTGCTTCGAAATAAAAATGCGGAGCCTAGTAACGTGCCTGCACGCGCTAGCCAGTGACGTCGGTTGTGTTGATCTGCTTTCATGGGAATGCTTGCCTTAACAAGGGAGTAATGCGGGCCTTCTGAATTATATTCAGATATTTCAGTTACGCGGGCATCGATGAATGTAAATCCTGAATTTTCACATTGTTTCCTCAATCTTTAGAATGCTTCAGAAATTTGCCCTCGTCAGCCCCGCCACGTCATCAGTATTTCGTACCCGATAAACACTGGCCTCACCACTCATGCTCGGCTCTAGTGCGTAAGGTAAACCCGGTGGCACGGCACAGGTGTCACCGGGATTTAAAACAGTCCTGCCACCTTCCCAACTCAGTCGCCAATGGCCACGCATGATCATGACAATTTCATGTCGCTCGCTGCTACGTAAAGCGCTATCGAGCGAATGACGAGAGATGAAGTCAACTTCAAAGCCCGGACGATCCCTTATCAGACCTTCCGCACCTATCACATCACAGGGTCCCATAGCCGAGTACGCCATCATGTCGTGGTAGCGGGCTACATATTGACCCACGACCTCTTTAACCGAGGGTTCCTTGATTTTCGCGAGCTCCTCATCATTCATCACAGGCATAGGCTGCACACCAGCAGGCAATTGCTGACCTTTCTTGCTGTCGTAGAGTATACCGTTGTCTCCCAGCACCAAACCGTGAGCACGGGCCTCTTCAATAACCTGAGGCGCCCAGACAACACCACCGCCAGCGTCATCACCACCGAGCACTGCCATGATCATGCCGTAGTCGGTTCCAATATTCTCGAAGCCTCGAAATATACCGGTGGGAATGTCGAAAATATCACCCTCGTCGAGCACAACCTCGCCTGCCGTACCATAGCGGCCCCAGAAAAAACGCCATCGCCCTTTAAGTATAAAAAACACTTCGGCAGTTCGGTGTGTGTGTAATGAATTTCGGACTCTGGGTGGTTGTCCGGCTGCGCCGATATTAAAGCCGGGTGTCTCCGCGATATGCACATGCTGATCAGGACTCTCGGATACACCACCCCCGATGATCGTGAAGTTCTCTTTCTGATCTGAGCCCGGTGTGTGCGCATCAATGAACGCAGTACGACAGGGTTGCAAATCACCATACCGGACAATTCGCGCTTCCATCTGTGAAGGTGTCATATCCTCTACCCCGTTTTGAGTACGATTTGCTTCCAGACAGCGGTCTCGTCAAACAGCACATATTCACGTCGTAAACCCCAGGGACCAAACTCCGCGTGACACGCGCCCATTATGTACACATCGGCCCCTGTGGGTTTTCCAAACACCCCCCAACCATCGTGCTTACCTTCAAGGCTCCACCTAATCGCTGATCGCGGCGACAGTAGATCGTCGTCTCGACCTATCTGATGTTCGATGGTGAAGTCGGCATTCGGCAAGCTTGACCGTAGCGATGTCCAGAATCGATCGGCATCGGCATGTGAATGGCCGCTAAAACCGCCCGGGTATTCAAGTTGGCAAGCTCGATCGTATTCTGCAGGTATCGCTGCGAGGTCGGCCGACATAATGCGGTTTAGCAAGTCAGCATAACGCTGCCCCCACTCATTGTTATTACCTTTGCCGACATAGGGGCCTGGTTTATCAATGGCGCGCGAAAAAACAGGCGCACTGTTCTCAACGCCTCCCTCCAGATCAATCTGTGTCCGTGCATAATCTTCTGGCTGCCATCCTAATTGCCGCACAATGGCACCTTGATCACGTATTAGCCATTCATCATTAATCTGATTGTCAATGGCGTGGCAATCGGCGATTATGCGGTAAGCCAAACGCTTTCCAGTTGCCTTGCCGTACACGCCATCACCAGTATGCGTAGCGGTGGAAAACAGTCTATGCGAAGAGAGCATGCCATGCTCAGGCGTACCACTCCAGATCACATCCTCTCCCAGCAGTGTCCTGTCTGGAAATTCAGCAAGCGTTGCAAGCGTTGCAGCGATGACACCCTGGTTACCGACAACCAACGCGCTTGGGGAGCGAACAATAATGTCCGGTGAATAATACTGGTGCAGCGTGGCAATCCCACGGTCCTCCCAGATCTCCTTGGTAATACCGATAATGTAATCCGGGAAATCTTTAAACCGAGGGTCAAAGCCGTGCATGCAAGTTCTCTCTTGTAAGGGTTCGACGCGAGCACACCAACTATTGGGTGTTACGTCTTGCTGGTACTACGTATCACGAGCGGACCATCCAGAAGCAGTCTTCGTGGCGGTGCCTGATCATTCTCTATCTGAGACAACAGCGTCTCAATCGTCTGTTCAACCATCCGGTTTGCAGGTTGTCTGACACTGGTAAGTTTGTAGGCCCCCCAGGCCGCAGCTGGCACATCGTCATACCCCACTACCGCAACATCTTCTGGTACGCGTAGCCCTATTTCTTCACGCAAGACATCCAGCACCGCAAATGCCATATGATCATTGCAAACAAACACAGCATCCGGCTTGACCTCAGCCGAAAACATCTTATGGGCTGCACGCTTTGCCTGTTCGAAATTGAAGTCGCCTTCTTCCCGTGCAAACAGCTCTTGCCCTGCCGCTTTCAATCCTTCACGAAAACCTGCCTCACGATCACGCTGGGTAGACGCTCCGCTCCACCCTGCAATATAGGCGATCCGCCGGCACCCTACTTGTATTAGATGTGCGGCTATCTTGCGTCCACCTGCCACGTTGTCTGACGTAACGGAGGATAGTAGATCGTTATCCTGCGTACGGTTGAACAAAACGACCGGCACGCCTTCGGCACGACAGCGCAACGCCAGCTCAGATGACATAGCCACCGACGCCAGCACAATACCGTCTGCCTGATAGTCGAGAATCTTCTCAAGCACGTGATCGACATTGTCAGGTGACTGGTCGACCATGAATACGAGTACATGATAGCCCTCTGCCTGTAACCCTTTGGATAGTTTTTCCAGCACATCGGGATAAAACTGATTGTCCAGATACGCAACCACGAGACCGATAATGCGTGACTTGCCAGTGATTAGCGATCGCGCCACGACATTGGGCCTATAGCCCAGTGCGCTCGCAGCTGCACGAACCTTCTCCACCGTTTTCGGAGATGCACTGGCGCCTTGTGTGAAAACACGTGACACCGCTGACTGGCTGACACCCGCCAGTTTGGCAACTTGCGCAGAAGTAACTTTTTCGCCTGCCATCAGACTGAACTCCGGCCATAGTCAAGTATTGAAACAGGATCAATTTGTCGAGCAATGCGGATGCAAATCCTACTCACGTGCACTTGGGATAATCGCTTCACTGAATACTCCTTTTTCTGTCGCGCAGCATTGCCATCCTCTCGAACAGATCGATACCCATTTGCTTAAACAGGTCTATCATATCAACGAACACCCAGTTTTCAGTAAATTGCCCATCAGAACGTAGCCAGAAATCTATTCCAGAGATCTTGAGACTGGCACCTGATGCCTTTTCCCCAAGATAGCTTCCGGTATGCGTTGCTTCCACGCCGGCTACGCCAGAGGCAGCCAATAGACGCCCTTCTGCAAACAAAGATTCAATACCGACCACTTTTCGGTCAGGGAACGCGTCCAGCCACGGTTTCTGATGAAATTGCTCAAATTCGGAGAATGACAGGCACGCCCCGATACCACCCGGCCCGTACCATTTCAAGTTTGGGTGAAAGTAATCAGCCATCCCCATGCTAACCAGTGCGTTCTGATCAAACCCGTTCAATCCTCCATAGAGCAGATCATGACCCAGGCGGAGCGTCTGCGCGGTCTCATCACTATTCTCAGATTCCGTCAATACACCATCAAACCCCGTGGCTACTGGAAAAACATGTTCAGCACCACGCGATTTCGGGAGCACCGACAGGCCAATTTGATCGAACCAGTCGACGAAGTCCAGAATCATCTGCGATTCAATCATGATGTCACCGTCGAACCGGATGAATTCACTCCAGCGAATACGCAAAGGATGTTCAATAGCGGGTATTCCCAGAAAATCCTGACAGGCCATCCCGGACAGGTAGCCAGTACCAGCAACCCAGTAAGCGTCGCATGCATCAGCATCTACGTGGTTGACCGACTGACCACCCATAAACAAGTGGATCTGTCGCTTCATATCCGGCATGGCCTGTTTCAGCGGAATCAGCATGCGTTCAGCCAGTGAACGAGGACCAACGATCACACCCAGAGGTGCTGGACCTTTCCAGCAAAAGTTTTCAGCCAGACAGGACGCAGCCACGTCGGGCAATTCATTAGTGCTGGCCGAATCTATCGCGTCCCAATAGGCCCGCACACGCTCTTTGTTCGCTTGATTACGGCACAATGCACACGGCTCCATCTTTACTTCAGGGATTTTCAGCACACTTGACAGCACACGTCCCTGGTTGATACACACTAGAGTACTCTGGTTCAACCTTGCACAGTTTCATCACGCTCTACCCTTTGACGGCACCAGCGGTCAGGCCGGACACGATCTGACGTTGGAAAAACAGAATCATGACAAAAAGCGGCGCGGTGACCGATACCACGGCAGCAACGGCAAACATTACGTTTCCTTTCGTCTGTGTGGTACCGAGAAAACTGGCAATCTTTGGCACCATGGTTTGGTTTTCCTTCGACAAAATCAAGGCTGTGACCGCAAAGTCATTGTACGCAAGCAGGAATGAAAACAACCCGGTGGTAATAACACCAGGCCACATGACAGGTACAATGACATGGCGAAACGCCTGAAAACGGGTACAGCCATCTACCATTGCACTCTCGTCCAGGTCTTTCGGTATATTCTTGAAGAACGAATGCAACATCCACAATGTGAAAGGCTGATTGATTGCCACCAATACGACTATGGCCGTCGGCAAATGTCCCCACAGATTCCACGTAAAGAACACAGGCAGGTAACCGGACACCAGCGTAATCGGTGGCATGGCACGGAAGATCAACGCGATAATCAGAAACCAGAAGGTATATCGATACGTGGAGCGTGACAGCGCATAACCACCCAGCGTGCCAAACGTCAATGAAATCGTAACAACGAACAAACAGACTATCGCAGTATTGAGTGCCGCCAAACCAAACGCTTCCTTGATCCAGGCTCCATGGTAGCCAGCGCCGGTAAATGCACCTCCGGTCTCATCTTTTGTCAGTGGGCCAAACAGAGCGTTTGCCCAGTCAGCCTTCGAAAAGAAATCGCCCTCTACCTTGAACGATCCCCACAACGTCCACAGGAAAGGAAACGCGGCTAACACCATCCAGACAATCAGAATACCGACCAATAGGATGTTAAGTGCAGGGGATCTTTTTTGCGTTCGCGCAGTCATGATCTGCCCCTACTTGCGTGAGAAATCACGCCAGGTGCGAACCAGCACCGGCGATAACAAGATGGCAATACCGATGATGGTAAGCACCGATGTGGCAGCGGCGGAGCTCAACTGTTGCGTCTCACCACCCAGATCGTTGTAGATAGCCCACGAAAGTGATGTCGCATGTGCAGAGGCAGAAAAACTTACGATGGGTTCAAAGACACGGAAATTATCCATCAACTGCATAAGTGCGATGAAGACCGTAAGCGGAAAAAGATGGGGAATCACTACATATCGAATCTGCTCCCAACGACTGGCACCGTCAATCATGGCAGCCTCCAGCGTGTCGTTGTTGACCGACTGTAAACCTGCGTAGTAGACAATAAATGCAAACGGTGCAGAGTGCCAGACTCCATACACCATCAGCATGACCCAGGTCAGTGGTGTAGACGCTTTAACGGACAAGTCGGGATCTCCGGCGAGAGCCTGAATGGCAGCACCGACGACACCACGCGCATCGACCATCCAGAAAATAATCAAAGAGCCCACTAACGGTGTAACCATCATCGGCAGCAAGGAGAAGAATATCAGTGGGCCACGCGCCCACTTGATCGTACTGTTGACCGCAACCGCAATGATAAAACCAAAAACGATTACCAGCGGCGTGACAACAAACGTATAGGCCAGCGTAAAACTCAGCGCTTTGTAAAACGGGAGATTAACGAGCTTGCCAAAAAAATCTAAGATGCTGTTTGCGCTTTGCCACGCTGCACCAACTTCATCAACCGCAAGGTGCCCGCGATCAAGATAGGTGGTTAACCCCGCATACCGACCCAATGGATTTTCACGCTCAAGCGCTTGAGTGGCTTCCTGATCAACAACTGTGGTTTTCTGACACCCGAACGGGCCGCAGTTTTCAACTTCTTTGATTACTTGTTCATGATCAACGTAAACAGATTGAATTACGACGGAAACAATGGGGAAAAAAATAAACAGCAACATCGCCACTGATGACGGAAGCACAAACCAGAAAAACGTATTGTGTTTCATCTGTTGCTGTTGAATGGTGTGGCTAAATGAATTTGAATAGGAACAACGGGGCAGTGATTTACCGCCCCGCAAGGCAAGAGCCTAATTCAAAAATCCTTTCTCTTTGGCAGCCGTTGTATAGGCGGCTTCCGTATCTGCCAACGCTTGCTCAGCGCTTTCCTTACCTTGTAGGTAGTCTGCCAGGTTGTCACCCAGAGCGGTATGCAACAGGCCGTGATATGGCAGCATGGGGTATGGCCTGGCACCACTTTTAATTGCCGCAAACACTCCATCGTTTACCGCTTCAGGCTGGTAGCCCTCAATCATCCATACCGCTTCACCCATGGTGTCAGCGTTAAGAATGCCGGGACTGGTACCGTTCTTCATAGCAATGAATGTTGCTGCTGCATCTTCGTCAGTAATGTTTCTAGCCACCGTCCAGCCATCCCACCATAGCGTTGTCGCAGGTGTTGTACCACCACCCACTGTCATGGGGCCACCAACGGCCACGTTGCTGTAGACCACCTCTTCTGCACCTTCATCATCCATGAGCACACCGATACGTGATCCCCACATATTCATCAACGCTGTGTTACCTGCTTCAAATTCTGCATTGGTAGCATTGGAATCATGTGTAAGAAAATCGGGGTTCATATATTCGGACAGAGCCTTCATCATCTCAAGCGTTGCAATACCTTGCTCATTGTTGATAGCGACTTCTGCAGTGCCAGCGTTGTAGAACTCACCGCCATGGCCAATGTACATGTTGACAAACTCTTGAGCGAGATTCCAACCTGCCTGATAGGCACCTCCCACGGGGTTTTCCATAATTCCTTTCTCGCGAATCATGCTGGCAGCCTCAAGAAGCTCCTCGTAGGTTGCCGGTGGTTCGACACCGATCTCTTCCAACACATCTTTTCGATAAGCCAGATGCTGGGCATTAGCCATAAATGCTACTGCCATCACCTTGCCGTCAATGGTTATAAGGTTGTTGTCAGGAATATCCTGTCCGTATTCAGCGATTAGATCGTCCAGCGGACGAAGCACATCTTCGTTCATCAATGCAACAATTGAAGAATTGGCAATGATCGCAGTTGTATATTCGGCCGGATCGCCCTGCAAGCCTGCCAGGTTAATCTTCTGGTGATCAGCAGTCAGGTTGGAGGTAACTTCAAGAGCATCACTACCACAAGCCTCGGCACCTATGGCAACTGTCTGGATTGCAGGAAATTCATTGCCTACTATGCTGACTCGGCCCGCTATATCTCCGCAATCAGCGAATACGCCGTTCACGGTCAGTGCCAATGAAATGGCCAGTGTTAACTTTCTTACTATCATGGTTTAACTCCCATCGTTAATAGAGTGGCGTCAGCTGTGCGGCTGCACCGGGTAAAACTGAAAAAAGTCAGTTAGCGCTATAACCGTGCACCTGTTCCGGCATCAAACAGATGACAAAACCGGGGATCTATATTGATCGAAACCGGATCACCGATATTCGCTCGAAAATTCTTGTCTGCCTTGACCGATACCAGAACACCGTCGATTCGAACAGAAATCATGGTGGCATCACCTAATAACTCCAGGGTGTAGACCGGCGCATTGATCTGGCCTGACTGACCTTCGGCAAGCGTGGCGTCTTCTGCACGAAATCCCAGAGTGACCGGCCCATTGGCTGTCTTGATACCGGGCAACGAGGTATGGTCGGCTTTGAACGTCCCGGCATCGACTTGTCCATTGACCAGATTCATTGCTGGCGAGCCTATGAAACTGGCAACGAAAGCATTACCAGGATTGTCGTATATTTCTGTAGGCGTCCCGACCTGCTGAACCACACCTTCTTTCATGACCACCACACGATCCGCAAGCGTCATTGCTTCGATTTGATCGTGAGTGACATAAACCGTTGTCACTGCCAGTTCGTGACATAGATTCTTGATTTGCGCTCTCGTAGACACGCGAAGTTTTGCGTCAAGGTTAGACAATGGCTCGTCCATCAGGAAAGCGTTCGGCTCACGTACGACCGCTCTAGCCAGAGCTACCCTTTGGCGCTGACCACCCGAAAGTTCGGCAGGTTTGCGGTGCAGGAACTCATCCAGCTCAACCATGCTTGAGGCGCGTTTGACCCGTTCGTCGTGAGTTGCCGGATCAATCTTGCGGACCTTCAACGGGAACCGGATGTTCTCGTAAACATTCATATTGGGATATAGTGCGTAAGACTGGAATACCATCGCCACATCCCGATTCTTGGGTTCAAGGTCGTTGATTAGCTTCCCGTCAACAAGAATCTCACCAGAGCTGACGTCCTCCAGACCCGCAATCATCCGCATGGTAGTGGTTTTGCCACAACCGGAGGGCCCCAGCAGCACTAGAAATTCACGGTCGGCGATGGTTAAGTTAACATTGTCGACACCAATAAAGTCGCCCCACCTCTTACACAAATTGCGTAGTACGATCTCGGCCATTGTTGGTCCGTATCCTGATTGCCCCGTACGGGTTTTGCATTCGCTGGCGAAAGGATACGCCTGCATCCTGTATCAACGCAAGATAAAATTGCATTCGTATGCAAAATGACCATCCATACAATCATTGGGAACCCGTCCGCCTGTCTTCAGCTCTCGACCGTCACCACCATGACCAGAACCCGACAAACAGCTGATATCCGGCAAGGACAGGGACAAACTGTGGTGCCATAAGGCACCGCACTCCGTGTCAATTCACTTCATAGCGGTGTAACGGACGAAGCTTAACCTGCTTGATGAGTTCCATGCTTTCAAGATCGCCAATCATCTCACTTAGCTCGTCAATACCACCGTCGCCTTCCAGAACAACGATGAATTCACCAATACCCGTTTTTCTTAAACCAATAGAGTGACCGAGCCGGTCAAATTCTTCCTTTATGGCCGACTGAACCTGATCCCAACGCTCTGCAGATGTAGGTATGACTGATAGGCGCATGGATGTACTTTGCAGACCGGACGAACTGAGCACGGAATAATCGCTGTCGGGCGGGCTGTGGAACCACTGGATGCCAGATACCACGACTAACAAAACCATTATGGCAGCAGCCCCCCACTGGGTTCCACCAAGGATCTTTGCAAATTGAGAGACGTTGTTTATCCAGTGACTTGAAAATGAAACCCATGACAACATCGTGCCTTGCCGTCGCTCTTCAGCATCAATCCGGCTCATCATGATTGCCAGGCTCTTCTCCACATCGACATTTGCATGATAACCATTTTGAGCATCATTTCTGAGTGTCTCGTTTAATAGAGAAAGAAAACGCACTTCACGTTGACAACTTTCACAACGCCCAACGTGCATCGATACCTTTTCTCGCTGAACCACTTCAAGTGTCCGGTTAACAAACCAGGGCAATAAGACCAGTCTTTCTTCGTGTTCAGAACTTTCTCGTGATTGTATTGACATTTTTATAATCCCGAAGAGCGATTAGACATTGACGACGCGCCTTGTACGTCACGGTATTAACCATTTTTACTGGGTATTTCATTTTTCCTTGAATCTCTTGCACGAATGGTCCAGCCCAGTGACGCCCTGCGTTCAGCGTATCAATCGCACCATTCCTCCTCGAGTTGAAAGTAGGTACCCAGGAAAGGAAAAACGGTTCAATTACCGGAATCATCAGTGTTTTGAACCGTTCTTGAAAAGCCGGCTACCTACGGTTTCTCTGACCCGCTTATCAATGGCACGACTGAGGAACGCTTTCCAAAAATATTCATGGCAATACCAGCAATAAACAACATTTTTTCTGTGCGGTATGCGATCCCTGTTTTCCTGTTTCCAACTGCAGTGTTAACCAAGTCAACATGGCTTTTGTTGAATCAAGACTGACTATCTGTATGTCATGCAGGCATGTTTATCAATATCGCGATTTTTTACTGATGATCTTTTTCGTCAGATCATTTCTTTTAGCTCAATGGAATGTCGAAACACTATTTTACAATTTTTGAAACTTGTCTTGAACCAGAACAGCAGACGTGGGTACTTACTTTTAATTCAGTAATTTCAGTACACATGTTGATCGTCATGCAAGGTGATTTTTTTAATGACTTAGGCCACTGCATACACATCAAACATGTGCATCAATCTGCCATTGCTGAGTCATCCTACACATTAAATAACAAGTGCTCATATTAACTAACAACTAATCAACAAGGATATCAAATCATGTCAGCAAATAAATTAACAACTCGCACTCATTCATCAGGAATGGTTGGGCTCCTGTTCACAGCAAGCATGACGATGTTAGCCACTGCCAACGCATCATCAGTACTCATCGGTACAGATCAGAACGCTCTATTCGGGGTCGATGAAAATATACAGTCATTTTTGTCCGCCAATCGCGGAACCAATGGCGGCGGTGACCAGAGCCTGCAAGGCGGAGATGCGCTAATTGGCACTGAAGACGCTGACATTATCGTTGGTGCTCTGGGTATTGATGTGCTGATGGGTAACGGCGGTAGCGACATCCTCATTGGAGGAACTGAAGATTTCAACCCGTTCAACCGCGACAGAGCATTTGGTGGTAGTGGTGACGATGTATTCGTCTGGGCACCCGGTGATGGTAACGATCTATTCGATGGTGGCGAAGGCGAAGATGTCTTGGTACTGGGGTTAATCGGTGAAGAGCGCGATGCTGAAGGTAACAACACAGGTGCCCCGTTTTTCAGCGTAAACCCACCCTCCGCCGCTGGCAGCCAGGATTTTGATGGAATCTACATAGACCCATCATCAGGTTTACCGATCGTGGATGTCGCTGGCGGTCCCGGATTCTGCGATGTCGTTGACGGCGCTGATAGTGATGCAGAACAGACGGAGCTCTCTGCCCTGGGTCTGGAACATCTTGTTCGTTTTACGCTACGCGGTCCTGCAGCAGACACATCAAACCCCGATACCGGACTGCGAATAGCCATTCACCTTTTAAACACTGAGTATCTCGTGTGTGGATCTGCCAATGCTGGAGAAATTGTGGCTCTGGACCTGACAACCAGCCCTCCCACACCGATTGATGTATCTGAACTACCTCCTCTATCTTTCGCACTCATTCGATAAATCACTCATCCACACACATATCTGGAGTATCGCTATCATGAAATCCAATCGTATTTCTACATTATTACCACCCACAGCCAGCAAGCTGGGTATGCTCTCTGTTATCACAGTCCTGCTTGTCGGTTGCAGTAACTCGGACAATGAAGCTACGCAGCCTGCTACACCTCAGGCGGGCCCTGTTATGACGCCGCAACCAGGTCCTGTCGAATCACCTCAGCCTGATGCTGTCGAGCCACCTCAACAGGATCAACTCGTGGATGTTTTACAAGGCAATGACCGGAACAATATCGGAAGTTCACTGTTATCATTAAATCCTGATGGCCCCGGGGGTTCACCCAATCAAAGCCTGCGGAGCGGTGATGTACTGCAAGGAGGACCCGGTAACAACGTCCTGATCGGCGCCTTGGGCGTTGATGTCCTGATAGGGGGTGACGGGGATGATGTCCTCATCGGTGGAACCGAAGATTTCAATTCCAGTGTGGATGGCGACGATCGCGGTGCAGATAATCGTGACCGCGCGTTCGGTGGCGCTGGTGATGATCTATTCATCTGGTCACCGGGCGATGGAAGCGACTTTTTTGACGGCGGTCCGGGAACGGATGTTATCGCTTTTGGCCTTCTGGGAGAGCAACGTGACAACAACGCCAACACCGCAGGCGCTCCGTTTTTCAACGTAAGCCCACCAGGCACTGACGGCAGTGGGAATTTCGATGGGATATTTCTCGATCCCCAGACCAGTCTTCCCATTGTGAATGTAGCTACTTCACCGGGCTTTTGTACGGTACTAGACATTTCTACCAATCCGGCAGAATTAGCTGCATTGTCTCTTGATCATCTGGTTCGATTCAGCCTGCGCGGGGTCGCCAACGCTTTTGATACGGGTGAACGCACCGATGACGACGGATTGCGCGTCGGGTTGAATCTACGTAACGTTGAATATGTTGTGTGCACAAAACGTGAGATTGTCGATGGAGGTGGAACGGACAACATTGAAGTACTGGATATCACGACCTACCCACCGACCGTCGCAGCGCTGTCTGACTTGTCCCCATCAGTTCAACGCCAGATCCGCTAAAGACGGGTCAATCGAACCCACTTGAATCGTCTGCAAAATTCATCAGCTAACGTAACTGAGCCATCGATATGTGGCACTGACTTTAAACATTACTGTTTATGTTAAGTTAGTGCCATATTGCGAATATCACCACAAGAGACTATATATATCATGGTTAGATACCTAATGATTTTGTGGCTGTGTATCGTTGCAACAGCGTGCGTATCCCCTGCATCGAAACCAGGCAGTTTTGTCACCGATCAGACGTTTGGCCACTACGACCAAAATCTGGAACCTGCCCTTGTTCTGATCACGTTAACATCGGATTTCCATGCTCGATTAACCGAGCTCAAGCAAGTACCGATTGGCGGAGAGTTACCTGCACCCTACGCAGAGTTTATTGACGGGCTTACCTCGAGGCACGCACTCACGCGTGTTGCGAACTGGCCGCTGGCAACAATCGACGTCTTTTGCGTTGTCTTCGAAGTCGAAGATCCCAACAGCAGGGAAGCCGTGGTTAACGCCTTGCAAAAGGAACAAGGCGTGGAAACAGCCCAGATTGTGCAAACCTTTGGCACACAGGCTCAGGAATACAACGATCCCTACCTTTCAATGCAACACGGCATCCATTCAATCGAGGCCCTAAGTTCTCATCAATGGACGCGCGGTCAAGGCGTCAGGATAGCCGTTATAGATACCGGAATAGACAGCGCCCATTCAGAACTTTTGTCCAGCACAGAGTTAACAAGAAATTTCGTTGACAATGACGAAACAACGTTTCGTTCTGATACTCACGGCACGGCAGTGGGCGGTGTTATTGCCGCCAATGCAGATAACGAGACTGGTATGGTGGGCATGGCTCCGGATGCGACACTTCTGGCTCTCAAAGCTTGCTGGCATAGCAGTGAGGACGACAGCAAGGCCGTATGTAACTCACTTACCCTCGCCAAGGCAATTAACTACTCCATTGCCCAGGAAGTGGATATCATCAATTTGAGCCTTACAGGGCCACCAGACCCTCTACTGGAGCGCCTGGTACTGGAAGCACTGGCCCGGAACATCGTTGTAGTAGGTGCAAAACCAACTCATGATGAAGAGGCGTTCCCAATATCCGTTGCGGGAACCATAGCGGTTGATATGCCAAACATGAAATCTGCGTTAATCAACGCACCTGGCCGTAGCGTACTCAGTATCAAACCAAATGAACAATACGACTTTTTTGATGGCACTTCTTTTTCAACAGCACATATCACCGGACTTGCCGCACTGATTAGAAGCGTATCGCCAGCGTTGACACCCACTGAACTCACAGAATTGCTGACAAGTACGGCAAATTCCGAAACTGGAACAGTCAACGCCTGCAAGGCGGTTGATGGTGCGAGACGACTGAGCGATAAACTGCTGACTCAAGGTAACTGTAATTGATGTTTATTCAGACGCTATGACAGAGAAATTGAAACTACCCTGAGAGTTCGTCTAAGCGGGTAACAATCCCTCCATAATCACGATATTGGCTTCACAGACTGAAGAGCGAAGCTTGCGGGCTGACTTGTATTCAGCAGAGTTGTAACAAGGCACTGTCTGCTCCCTGCTATCTAATTCAATAACAACATGCCGTTCCCAATCTTGCCCTTCAAATGTCTTGCCATGATCGCCCCGGGCCAGAAAGCGTGCGCCGTACTTGGTGAAGACAGATGGTGCCAGTTATTGATAGGCCGCGTAAGCTTCCGGATCAGTGACATTGACAAACGCAATCCAATAACCTTTAGCCACCTGCAACCTCCCGTTCTGCCTCGTTACTGAGTAATCGTACTGCAATCGTTGACGCATCATCTATATCAGCTTCAACTGCAAGACGTACAGCGGTTGAATCCTTACTCACAATCGCATCATGTATAGCCTTCATGTGATTGATACCTGATTGCTCTCGATCACTAACTGACAACGTCAATGCACGCAAGCGACTAATACGTCTATCGAGGCGTTGCACAATGACCCATGCCACCGTGTTCCCCGCTTGATTAAAAATGATCCGGTAGAACTCCGTGGGGGCAATGATTGCAGGAGCTGTCGCTGCTCGTTATCGTCATCTTGTGTATCGCGTCGCACGGCTCAACGGCGTAAGCTTCGAGAAAAAGAAGGCATCGCTGGAACGATTCATCAATGATGTCATGCCCGCATTCGGCTAAGAGACAAACCATGCAACAGTTTCAACAGTATATTGGCGGCACATTTTCTATGACCACTGCTTAGTATATCGGCTATCTGGTCACATCTTTGCAATTCTTTTTAAATAGTGACTTGACAAATCAGTTTCGCAAAACTTTTCTCGCTATCCTTAGCTATCTCTACAAGAACCGCTTATGATATGCGCGGGGCATATTTCAAAAAAACAACGTTTTGTTCGCCCCGCATATTGAAAACACGCGCCGTATCCGTGTTTCCGAATATCTTGTACTACATCAAGCGAAACCAGAATGCCCCGGGTCACGCTCTGTCAGCACAAAAGGGGCAGCATAAAACTATCCTGGAAAACTAGATGAGAAAATTTTAAAAACTCTTTACCGGCATTGTGTCGCTTGGGGTGATGTCCATAACATCACCTGCAACCGCAGAATGCGGAGAAGTCTCCATCACCGAAATGAACTGGGCATCCGCCCAGATCGTCACTGAAGTCTCGAAATTTTTGATGGAACAAGGTTACGGCTGCTCAGTCGAAAAAGTGCCATCTGCCACTATGACATCCGTAGCATCGTTGGCGGAAAATGGTGAGCCCGATATCGTGACAGAACTGTGGCTCAATTCAACTGGCGACGTTTTTTCCAAGATGGAGGCTGATGGAAAAGTAACACGACTCACTGAAGTCCTGAATCCGGGCGGCGTTGAAGGTTGGTGGATTCCTCAGTACTTGGCGGATTCAAACCCTGAACTGCTCACTATCGAAGGCGTAATGGCTAATCCCGAACTGGTCGGCGGCAAGTTCAATAATTGTCCTGACGGCTGGGGATGCCGCATCGTCAATGACAATCTAATTACAGCATTAAACCTACGCGACACCATGGAAATATTTGATCACGGTTCGGGCGAGACCCTGGGTACTTCCATCGCATCGGCCTATGAAGACAAGAAGCCGTGGTTTGGTTATTACTGGGCACCGACAGCTGTACTGGGAAAATATCCGATGGCTCAAGTGATACTCGGTGATATCGACGTGGAAGCACATTTAGCCAATGGCAATGCAGACAACCCTGATGCTTCGGTCTCAGACTTCCCACCTGCCCCGGTACTGACAGTTGTCAATACAGAACTCACTGAACGCGAGCCCGAGGTGTCCGCATTGATGAGTAACGTCAGTTTTGATGTCGAGCTTCTAAACAGCCTGCTGGCCTGGAAAGAAGCCCAGAGCGCCTCGGCAGAAGAAGCCGCTGTGTACTTCCTTAGCAACCATTCCGATGTCTGGTCAGCCTGGGTGGATGATGCTGCGCGCGAAAAACTCAGTGCATTGATCAAGTAGGTCAGTATTTCCACCGGGCGCACCATAGCCGTCCGGTGGAATACCCAACAAACTAGTCGTAATTTCCGGTAAAAGTTTCCCAAATTAGCTTGGCGACCACAACGCTCAAACCGTAAGGACCTGATCTCGATGGCGTTTTATGGTTTCGTGTTTGACAGACTTGGCCTTCGCGCTTGGGGTCCCCATTGGCATCGCCATGTCGCGCAGTGACAGACTGCAACGAATAGTAATTCCGATACTGGACATGCTGCAGACCTTGCCACCGTTTGTCTATCTGATACCACTGATCTTTCTTTTTTCAATCACTGAACCCAAACTCTACGGGATTGCCATCATCCTCTATGCCATTGTTCCGGTGATACGCCTGACCAATCTTGGTATACGGCTGGTGGATAAAGATGTTATCGAGGCTGCTGATTCGTTTGGCATGACCGATCGACAGAAACTGTTTGGTGTACAGATTCCCTTAGCCTTGCCCAACATCATGGCAGGCGTTAACCAGACCATCATGATGAGTCTTGCCATGGTAGTAATCGCCTCACTGGTCTCGGCACCCGGCCTGGGTGTGCTGGTGCTGCGTGGCATTCGCAATCTTGAGCTTGGCGTCGGCCTGGTCGCAGGATTTGGTGTGGTGCTCCTCGCTATAGTTCTCGATCGCGTTACCAAAGCCGCACTTGATCGTGTCAACGCTTCTCAACCCGGATAATCGAGATTACTACTGTGCGTAACGACATAAAAGTCTCAATCAGGAATCTGTACAAGATATTCGGTTCTGACCCGGCCACGGCTCTGCAGCATGTTCAGAGCGGCATCTCAAAAGTCGATCTGCTCAATCAGCACAAACATGTGTTGGGCTTAAAAGACATTAACATCGACATCCGCGCCGGTGCCATCACGGTCATCATGGGATTGTCCGGTTCAGGTAAATCAACCCTTATTCGTCACCTGAATCGCTTGATTGAACCCACAGCTGGCCGGATAGAGGTCGATGGCGATGATGTACTTGCCTACGACGACGAAAAACTTCGCAACCTGCGCCGTTTGGTAATGTCGATGGTTTTCCAGAAATTTGCTCTCCTGCCTCATCGTACCGTGGCAGAAAACGCAGGTACGATGTTGCATGTACGCGGCGTTTCAAAACGCGAGTATCTGGTCGAGGCTGACAAATGGCTTAATCGGGTGGGCCTTCAAGGCTTTGGTGACCACTACCCTCACCAGCTCTCTGGCGGCATGCAACAACGCGTAGGCATCGCGCGTGCGCTGACATCAAACTCTCCTATCATGCTCATGGACGAAGCGTTCTCTGCACTTGATCCGCTTATAAGGACTGATATGCAAGACCTGCTACTGGAATTGCAGCAAGAGCTACAAAAAACCATTGTATTCATCACGCATGATCTTGATGAAGCACTGAAACTGGCTGATCATTTGGTGATACTTAAAGACGGTTATATTGTTCAGCAGGGTGAACCGCAACATATTCTTCTTAACCCCAACGATCCTTATATCGAAGATTTTGTAAGCGATATAAACCGCGCGCGAGTGCTACGCATTCGTTCGATCATGACCCCACTGACTAATGGCACCATACCAAGAGATGCACATGGCGAAGTGCAGTATGACGATACACTGGAGAGCATGATCGCACGGTCAGGGGGTGATACTTCGCATGCTTACATCGTCATGCGCGACAACGAGGCTGTCGGCACCCTGGAGATGACCAGTCTGGTCAGGGCACTGGTTCCGCGCATCGCTTCTGAAGCTGGAGCACGCAATTACTGAAAAATTGTGCTGCAGGGCGAAAACACGCGTGACTTCGGTGTTAGCGAGCCTTTAATTAGCGAATTATCCACATTTGGTTTTTTCCCGGCCAATCAACAAACCCTAGATGTGCTTGCTATGTCAATGCTGTGAACAGTGTGACGGGGTCACGATGCCGCGTACTGGCGATTGTAACCATTCTATCGTTTCGCCAAAGACCGTTATAGACGAACCCATAAGGGTAAGGTCTGCGAAAAACAGAACGCTAATCGTCGAACGTTGTTACTTCATTCAAGATAGCTATCAATGCACCGCCAGCCAACCTTTTCAGCGCTGATAGCCGGGGTGTAGTAGAATGTAAAAACGTTCATTCAGACCCGCAAATTGTGCGACACCCGAAGGGCTGCACAGTACGTTAGGATTTCAGGTATTCCACCAGCACAGGTGCAATCTCATTTCGCCATAGCCGTCCACTAAACACACCATAGTGACCAGCACCTGCTTGTAGATGATGCAGACGGTGATTAGAGGGCAAACCACTGCAAAGCTCAATCGCCGCTCGTGTCTGCCCTTGACCGGTAACATCGTCTTTCTCACCTTCGATGGTCATTAGTCTTGTTTTCGTGATAGCCGCAGGATTAACCAGTCTGCCCCGATGAACCATGGTGTTGTTGGCAATCTCGGCTTTGTGAAAAACCCGGTCTATTGTCTGCAGATAGAATTCTGCAGTCATATCCATCACTGCGTTGTAGTTAGAGTAGAATTTTTCGTGAGAACTGGCAGCTTCGGTTTTTGACGACATTAAATTCGAATAGTATTTTGCATAAGCCTTGCGATGACGATCAGGATTCATATTCACAAAAGCCGATAACTGCAAAAAACCGGGATATACCAATCTGCCAGCACCGGGACGCGAGCCAGGTACTTTGCAGATTGCATTATTTTCAAACTTCTGCAGAGAGTGCATTTGAGCCAGGCGGTTGGGTTCCGTAGGATTGATTCGAGGATCAATCGGGCTGCCAAAGAAAACCATGGAGCTCGGTGTACACGGGTCATCGTCTTCGCTCATCAGTGCGATGGCAGCCAGCACCGGTGGTCCTGGCTGGCACACCGAAAGTACATGCAAATCCGGACCCAGTAGTTGCATGAACTCACGGCAATAGTCCACGTAGTCATCCAGATCGAAGCATCCTTCGCCGAGGGGTACCTGAGCAGCATCAATCCAGTCAGTGACGTACACATCGTAATGCTCGAGCATGCGCTGTATGGTTTCACGGACCAGCGTTGCATAGTGCCCAGACATCGGAGCGACTATCAGTACTTTCTCCTGAGTAGCTTTTGCACCTGTTCGCTTGAAACTTCGAAGTTCGCAAAAAGGCTTATGCATCACCACGTCTTCGGCAACCGCAACGTGATCCCCGTCGATGGTGACGGAACTGATTTCAAAATCAGGCTTGTAAAAGGGTTTTGTAACGAATTCGATAAATTCAAGATTTGAAGTCATCGACCTGTGCAATGGCCAATGGCCACCTGAAGGATTCATCGTTGAAAGCAATGAGCGTGTTAATTCAGCTGATTGCCGCATTGCGGAAGCTGATCTCAGAGTCGAGTCGTACCAGGAATAGAGCATAAGATTTGATCATGGACGTATTGGCTAAACATCGAGAGCAATTTACAACGAGTGGGAAAGGTCGCGCAACGCTCGCAAGACCCACCAGCAAGGTGCTGTTACCAATACCATTATCTTCATTCACCTAGCATCGCATTATAGTAGATATTTCTTTCGTGTCAGGAAACTTTACGCCAATCACTGCTCAGTTATCGCAGTAAACGACTATATTTCTGTATTTTTTGGTTTTTTCACACCCTATGATGACTATTATCGACGCATTCCGCGTACGAAAACTTCCAGTAAAAAGAACTCGGTAACTAAAAGCACTAGACAACATCCATCCGGCTCTTGGTCATTCGCACAACATCGCCAACCACAATGGTGTTGGCTGGTCACGTCAGCTGGAAATCACCGCTTCGACCACAATGTGTAATCAGTAGCTCTGCCCGACCCAGCTCATGAACGATCGTGCGTACATGGGTTTTTGCCAATCCATGCACCAGAACGATGTCATCGATGCGAACCAAGCCCCAGTGTATTCAAGGCTGCCAGCTGCAATTAGCGTAAGGCATAGATAGTATTGCTTATCAGTTGCATGATGCGTGTCTTCTCACAATACTCGTCAACATGAACTTGAATCAGCGCTTGCCTGAAACGTCTATATCATAGGATCTCTAGAATCCATTGCATCATTCATCAAGGGGACACTAAAGTTTAATTTTTATAGACCTGTTACAGGCCTATGATAATCTACAAATTATACCGAATACACGAAATTATTAATGGAAGAGATCATGGCCATGGATTTGTTGTCCGCCGAGATACTGGCAAGAGCCCAGTTCGCTTTCACCGTCTCGTTTCACATCATCTTCCCTGCGTTTTCCATCGGCCTGTCCAGCTACCTTGCGGTGCTAAACGCCTTGTGGCTGAAAACCGGCGATCAAACCTACCTCACGCTATTTGACTACTGGAAAAAAATCTTTGCCGTAGCCTTTGCTATGGGCGTGGTCTCTGGCATCGTCATGTCGTATCAGTTCGGAACCAACTGGAGTGTGTTCTCTGACAAGACCGGCCCCATTCTCGGTCCGCTAATGGCCTATGAAGTGCTTTCTGCCTTTTTTCTGGAAGCTGGATTTCTGGGTATTATGCTCTTCGGACGCGAGCGTGTCGGACCAATGCTTCATATGCTGGCTACTGCCATGGTTGCCTTTGGAACCCTGATGTCAGCAACATGGATTCTCTCTGTCAATTCGTGGATGCAGACACCCGTCGGTTATGCCATTAACGAGGTAGGCCAGTTTGTACCGACCGATTGGTGGCAAATTGTCTTCAACCCCTCGTTTCCCTATCGTCTGGTACACATGGTGCTGGCTGCGTACCTGACAACCGCTTTCGTCGTTGCAGGTGTGGCTGGATGGCACTTATTGAAAGACAACACGCACAAGCCGTCTCGCCGCATGTTCTCCATGGCCATGTGGATGGCTATTGTAGTAACGCCGATACAGATTCTCGCTGGGGACTTTCATGGGCTTAACACTCTGGAACACCAACCCGTAAAAATCATGGCAATGGAGGGCCACTACGACAGCTACCCGGAAGGAGCACCCTTGATTCTCTTCGGTATACCCAACAGTAAGGAAAAGCGTATTGACTATGCAATACAGATTCCCAAGCTATCCAGCCTGATTCTTAAGCACGATCTAAACGCACCGCTGGACGGACTGGATACCGTCCCGGACAATCTTGAACCACCGATCGCCATCGTGTTCTGGAGCTTTCGTATCATGATAGCCATAGGTCTTTGCATGCTGGTCGTGGGTTGCTGGGGCCTGTGGAGGCGCTGGAAGCGAACGCTGTACGAAGATCGCTGGCTACTGCGAACCAGTGTTCTCATGGGGCCCATGGGTTTTATTGCCGTACTGGCGGGATGGATTACCACTGAGGTGGGTAGACAGCCCTTTACCGTCTATGGGTTGTTGCGTACCAGCGACTCGCTGGCACCGATAGCAGCTCCAGCAGTCGCCGCATCGTTAATTGCATTCATCATCGTCTACTTCTTCGTCTTTGGCGCAGGCACCTTTTATCTACTGAGGATGATGCATAAACTACCAGGAACGAAGAAGCTGGGATTGAACGACGGGCCAATACGCTCAGCTGGAATTACCCCGGTGCAGCAGCCACCAAATACCTTAAGCCAGAGCCGATAGGAGTAAACTGATGGAATGGGATTTAGCCCTGATCTGGTCTGGCATTATCAGTTTCGCGGTACTGACGTACGTCATCCTTGACGGATTCGATCTGGGGATTGGCATCCTCTTTCCCTTTGCCTCACACAGCACGGAACGGGATGTCATGATGAACTCCGTTGCTCCTGTCTGGGATGGAAACGAGACATGGCTAGTGTTGGGTGGTGGCGGTTTGTTTGCTGTGTTTCCCCTGGCCTACGCAGTTATTTTGCCGGCCCTTTACATGCCTATTACGATAATGCTTCTGGCGCTCGTGTTCCGGGGTGTTGCCTTCGAATATCGCTGGCGTACTGTTCGATGGCAAAGGGTCTGGGACGTTGCATTTGCGGGAGGTTCGATGATCGCCGCAATGATGCAGGGTATTACTTTAGGGGCCCTGGTTCAGGGCATTGAGGTCAGTAACCGGGCCTATAGCGGAGGCTGGTGGGACTGGCTGACACCGTTCAGCCTGCTGGTGGGCGTGGCGGTCGTCATCGGGTATGCATTGCTGGGCTCTACCTGGTTAAACATGAAAACCGATGGAGTGCTCCAGATCCAGATGCAGCGATATGCCTGGAATTCCGGAATAGGCACTTTGATTTTAATTGGCGCTGTCAGCATTCTTACGCCCTTCCAGGATCCAGTCTACTTTGAGCGCTGGTTTGCCTGGCCGAGCGCGATCGTCAGCGTGGTTATGCCTGTACTGTTACTGTTCGTTGCAAGAGGACTCTTCATGGGTTTGAAGGCACAACAGGATAGTAGCCCGTTTGTTTATTCACTTGTGCTATTCGTACTGTGCTTCATTGGTATTGCCATAAGTTTTTTTCCATACATGGTACCTCCAACGCTGACACTATGGGATGTCGCTGCACCTGATGAGAGCCTGCGATTTGCACTTGTAGGCACAGTCGTACTGATACCAATCATCTTGATTTATACCGCCTACGCTTACTGGGTTTTTCGCGGCAAGATCGATCCCAATGAGGGCTATCACTAGTGCTCAACGTAACCGTCAAAAGGCTACTGTGGTTTATCGGGCTCTGGCTTGCGGGCGTGGGTGCTGTTCTGGTTACCGCCTACCTTATTCGATTGGCACTGTAATGATTCAATCTGATGATCGGGGCCATCGATGAATTGGGGAACGTGCTCATGGATGGTCCCAACGATCTGTCAACTATTAAGTATCGGACGCCTCTACAGTAATTGATAATGGCATAAGCGTGTATTTCTGCCTATGCCATGGATGACTCATTTTGGGGGTTACGTATCGACTCAATTAAAATTTAAGTACATACCTTCCTAGTAGCATGTCTCGTAAGTGCCTTGAGGCGTCAGGTACAGATCCCGATAAATCATCGACAGATTGTATCGAGCAGCGATATTACAAGCATTTCGAAAATCATTAGCGTTGATCAGTTCCTCGTATTCCACAGCAAATACGGGCTTGTCAACGGCACTTAATCGGGAAGCATTGCCGCAATTGCCCCAACGAAAACACGACTCCGATTGCATCATATCGATATCATCCAGTAGGTCGATAACCAATGACTCAGAGTTTTTAAGAGAAAACGCCATTCCGTTACGATGAGATTCTGCAGCCAGCCACTTGATATAGCCAATGGAATCAGCTCGACTTATAGGGAAACCTGTGTCGTTTTCAAATCCATTGACATTGTCAGGATCGATAACATCAAATCCCTTGTCTTTACAGGCTTGTATTCTTGCTCGCATTATGGGGGCAAGAACATCGATATTACGAGTATCAAGCCACCACTCTCCCGGCCAGCCGTCATAGGCATTACCCACGACCGCGGGCGGGAACTGGTTGAAATCCGGCCTCCAGTCTTCGGCACTGCCAGCTGACAAGTAACACATTAGCTTTGCACCCGTTGCTTTAGCAGCATTGACTGACGCTTGTGATGCTGTGTAATCAACAGCATAGACATCAACACCGTCGATCAGCCGAATATCACCTTGAAGTTGGATTTGCCATGTCAGGTTTTCACTAGCACGAGGTTGCCACCAATCACCGCTATCAGCTGACGGCTCGGGCGCCAATGAGTCTGTTATGGCTGTCCGCTCAGGCGTTGTCGGTATTAGTTGGGGGGTTGGTGCTTGCGTTACCGTTGCTTGGGGCAGATCACAACTGGTAGAGCCAGTCCATCCATACCCGTCGTTGAGAGGGACGGTATCAATACAATTGCCGTTCGCAGCAATTCGCAACGTTCCCGTTCTGGTTGATGCAGTGACCATGCAATTCTCGCTTCCGTTCCAGCCCCAGCCGTCGTTCAATGGCGGCGCGTCAACACAAGTACCGCGAACGTTGACGGTAATGCCGTTTTGGGTCGATGGAGCGATCGACGCTAAAGGTGGTAAATCACATCTGACTGTACCTGTCCAGCCATATCCGTCATTCAAGGGAATAGTGTCAATGCAGTTTCCGTTGGCCGCAATCAATTTCAAACCTGTTCGGTTAGAAGCTGAAACTCTACAAGAGTTTGTACCATCCCACCCCCATCCGTTGTTCAGAGGAGGGGCATCAATACAACCTTCACGTATGCTGACGGAAATGCCTTCCGATGCTAGAGCGGCGTGAGCTGCATGGACAGTCAGCAACGCAAGTGCAGCGACGCACAGTAATCTAGTATTCATATGCTCTCGATAATGGCGACGGTCACTTTCTTGTGAAGTGCGTCGGAGTTCCCTTGTGGACCTGATATCAGCACATCAGCATCTGCGACATGCCTACGGTAATGTGTCGGACTAGCGCGCCATTATTAGCGAGAACAACTTCTATTAGTGAGAAACATGTCTAATAGTGAGAAGCAATTCTGAAACAGAGAAACACGTCGTCTTTATTGTTTTTTTAACGTTTGAACTCTGGAGTAATTGCAAGATTGAATGTCGCAGTATTGTGGACATATCATTCTCCGTTCGGGTGAGTCTGCTATGTTTCATACTCGGCAATTCCGAGTGTTCTACCGCTTGCACCATGAAGGTCTCGATAGCCGGCCTGAAAATCGGCAAGACTTATCTATTCATGACTCAATTGACTTTCGAATCCACCGGGATAATTTCCGCCTCACCCGGACATGAGTTACCGTCCTATCAAAACGCTTGAAACTGGGCATAGGGCCTATCGGCATGAAAAAATAACCGAAACGTCCCGATTTCGATAGGACTATTGTCCTCCTCAATGCGCCTCTAAGACGCCTCCGCGCTGATAATGTGATGCTCTGGCGGCGTGAATACGAATCTTGCCTTAACTTCCGTGCCGCGCCCCAGCCGGCTGTCGATGTCAAAAAAACCACCTACACTCTCAATTCGTTCGCGCAGCCCCGGCAATCCGAAACCCGTGCTTTGGCTATTGATATCGGCGATATCAAATCCCCTGCCATCGTCAATGACGCTCACCTGCAGCGTATTATCTGCAAACGTCGGGAGCACGCTAACCACGTCTGCCTGACCATGGTAGAAAGCATTATTCAAAGCTTCCTGAACAAAACGATACAGACAGATCAATATCGAATGAGGAATTTGCTCCTTGCATCTACTAGCAATCAGGGAGACTGAACTTCCTGTTCTCAGTTCGTGTGCCTTGACGACTTTACCGACTGTCTGATCAACACTGAGACCCTCTATTTCAGGCATGGCAAGACCTGCAGAGACATTTCTGATTTCATTGAGCGCCTCGTTCAGCGCATCACGTGTGATATCGATATCATTATCTTGTGATGCCCCCTCCATTCTGGTGGTCTGATGTTTCAGGCTATCCATTTTCAGCAATGCCAATGCAATCAGCTGGCTGGGGCCATCGTGCAGATCTGACCCTATCCGCCGCAGATACCGTTCGTTGATTTCTGTTGTTTTGCGCGATGCATTCTCCACTCGCCTGCGTAATTCGGATAGATCCTGAACACGTTCCTCTAATTTTTGTTGCTGCAATTCGATCGTTTGACTACCTCGGAATACGATAGTCGATAACGTCAGGAACATCCCGATGCCAGCACTTGCAAACAGCAACCAACTTTGTAGCTTTGCGTATAACAGATCAGAATTGAGTTCCTCGGCTACAGAATAGAATTCGGATACCGCCAGAACTTCCCCGGACTCTACAGAGCGGACCGGGCTGTAGATTTCCAACAACGGAAGCCCCGAATCCTGCTCCAGAGCATCTTCGACGTGCTCCAGCTGATCGAACTCAGCGAACAAGTTGCCTTCCCACGCGCTGGCAAGATTGGACGTCACTTCAAACGTTTTGCCAGCAAGACTGGGCCTGCTGCTATATGTTACATACCCGTCCTGCAGCCAGATCTTGAAGGAGCGGACGCTCTTGCCCAGAGGTGTATTTGCGATGAGCTTGTCGAGTTCTTGCTCGGTCTGTTCGGAAAGCTCATGGGAATAATCCAGTTCCTGAATCAACGGTGTGATAAAACTCTCCATGTATAGTGCTGCCGACACGCTTGAGCTGTGGACTACTGCATTTTCTATCTTGTGGCTCACCCACGCCGATACACTGGCCATACCAATAAGCAGGATGATAAAACACGCAAGAGCAAATTGCCTCGCCAGGCTAAGTCCATTCCAGAATGAAGTAAGCGTATTCATCGTAGTCGATCCATCTCCAAGGTTAAAAGTGTCACCATGTCCCTGTCGCGACTGCGACTCGATTCAATGTAAAACCGAATAGTACGCTAATGATGATTCGGAAAATGGGGTCAAACGTCTTGCGTTGACCAGGACGTAGGTCCCGAACAGTCCCAATAGTAATTGAATACAGTCTCGTAAGCATGACTGGAGCGTGAAATTTTGAGACCGCACTATCAATTGCTATGACACGGGATTCTCAACCAATGTCTGGCTGTACAATAGACCTGACCTGAGCGCCAATAGAGAACAGCACCACGATGTCCGACGCCATGATGCACCCTGATTTGATTCGAGTTGTAATAGTCGACGACCACCCCATGTTCCGCGAAGGCGTCAGACAAACATTGGTCGCCGACCCTGGCATACTGGTTGTTGGCGAAGGCGCAAGTGCCGATGACGCTTTACAGTTGTCACAAGAGTTGCTTCCTGATGTCTTGCTGCTAGACATCAGTATGCCAGGGGGAGGCCTCAATGCAGCAAATCAAGTTTGTCAGGCGTGTCCTGTGATCCGCATTGCCATGCTAACGGTTTCAGAAAACGATGATGACGTCATGCTGGCGCTGAAGGCAGGTGCCGCAGGCTATGTTCTGAAAGGTGTCAGTTCAACAGGGTTGATCAATATAGTCAAGAGCCTTCATCGTGGCGAGATGTACGTATCTCCAAGCCTGGCTGCCAGAATCCTTTCCGAGTCAAGATCGTTGGCATCTGAGCCATCCACTGTTGAACCTCAAAGCCCTGTTGTCTCCAATCTGACCGGTAGAGAAGAAGAAATCCTGAAACATATAGCGCAAGGCATGAGCAATCGTGAAATCGGTGAAATACTCAACATTGCCGAGAAGACAGTCAAAAATTACGTCACCAACGTTTTTCAGAAATTGCAAGTCAGGAATAGAGTTGAAGCCGCTATTGTTGCCCGTCGTCGTGATAATTGTTAGGGTAAAGAATACAATCCATAACCGCGCGAATGAATCGGTTAGTAGTTCCGTTACCCCGCACCCGTTCCATTGCCCACCAGAGTTTAGGCCACCAATACAAGTCGTGTTCCGAACAGGAATTGCAAAGCCGGGAAATCAGTAACGAACGTTCAGACAAACAACTAAGTGCTGCTCCGTTCGTTGAAGACGCGACGAAACGCGTCCACCATACGACCACCAAGCGGCGTTGGAGCATGCACGAATCTGACGTCGACATGAGAACCCACTGGGGCGACCAGTGCACCCTCTGGCCAGGCAAGCTCGACATCGAAAACCGGCTCCAGAACCTGTTTGCCATTGCCCATTGGGTCGGCACGGTGCTCACCTCCACCAATTGTGCTCAGCGCTGCACTCGGAACTTCACGACTTGCCCGGGGTGTGCGTACCAGTATTTCCGAGTGATGAATTTGTGAGCCATTTTTACCGAATCCGACACGTAGTTCAACTCGGCGAAGATCCCCGTCGAGCATACCTGCCACTTTTTCCTTCAGCGCAACTCGCACGGTGCGTTGATCCGGCGGGACCACGTAGCCAACGATCTCACCACGCGCGAATACACGCCCTTTCAACGAGAGTGTACCCAGTGTATCGAATCGACCATCCAGAGCAGCTGTTCGATAGCGCTCATCCATACGCTTGCGCACATCTTCCAGAGCAGAAGTATTGGCAAAGCGTTCCGATTCGAGCCGCGAATGTTCGGCGGGATTGTTGACTGCGAGCCCGGCCAGACGAGCATTCAGCTCATCGATTCTTGCAACAAGCTCTAGCTCTCGTAATGCCAGCTCCGGATCGTAACAGTCAAAGAGGGCCTGCCCTGCCTGCACGGTCTGACCGGGATGAATGGATGCTGATGCAATCTCGCAACCACTCTCGGCTCGAATGATGGCCTCATCCGGAAGCCATACGACACCGCGAGTCAGATTCGCATTTGGCAGTGGTAACCATGCAACGAGCGATACCAGAATAACCGGCACTACGCTCAGGATCAACAAAGGCCGAGCCGCCTGTAGTTTTGGATCGCGTGATACCACTTTCAATCCCCGATACAGCGGAAGCACAATCGCTGTCACAAGTGCGTAGATCGCCAGTAGGACACCAAAGAGCAGAAATTTGCCACTTAGCCACCACGCTATCCAGAGCATCAGTGCCGTTCGATAGCACGCGGAAGCCAGGCCATAACCATACAGCCAACGCCTTTCAGCGGCATCTTCACGAACAGCACTACGGTCAGGCTCACCACTTAAACCGTCGCGAAGCCACTTGAACAAGGTCGTTCTTGAACGTTTTGACAAGTTGGGAATTTCGATCGCATCAGCCAGCAGGTAGTAGGCATCAAAACGCAATAGCGGGTTCCCATTGATCAGCAACGTCGAGAACCCACCAATGAGTAGCAGCGCCAACCCGATGTCAGCGAGAAGGCCTGAAGCGGTCGCCCAGAGAATCGCTCCGATAGCGGCAAATGCCAGCTCAACGAGGATACCTGCAGATGCCACCAACATTCTGTCGCGCTTGTCTGGAAAAGCCGCACTGGCACTCGCGTCAACATAAGGTAAAGGCACGAGCACCATTAACACCAGCCCGATCTCATGAACTTCACCATCACCGAGCTTGACAGCCAGTGCATGCCCTAGCTCATGCAGAAACTTTAACACTGGATAGGTGCACATCATGATCAATGCCATGTGCGGTGATGGAAACGCAGGGGACGACAATAAGGAGAGCAATGTATCGCCACTCAGTGCGAGGGAAACAACACCTGCCACAATCAGTAACACCCAGAGAAGCAGAGCGACTTTGGAAAATAGAATTCTGGCCACTGGCTTCAGACATGTCAACAAAGCGTCAGGGTCATACAGGGCAAAGCGCAAGTGCAGCGGGTTCAACTGACGATCCTTGCGTTCACGTGTTCGGCGTTGTTCACGCCGCTCAAAGAGCCGCTCTGCCGAAACTCTCTGATCAACCATCAGAAGTTCGGCAGATTGCAGTGCTGCCAGAAGGGCAATCCATTCGTCCTGCGTGGGTGCTAACTCATCATGTTGAACAAGTGCCTGTTCCCAGATCTCTTCGACGGTACGTTTCCCATCGAGCTGATCAACCAGTAGAAATGCACCCACATCCACTCTGTGGAAATCATTAGTCGCCCGTCGCTGCAATACCCAGCAGGCACGACCCCGGTACACATGCCGCGTTGTTATAACATCAGGAGCAAGACTGGGACGCACATGTCGCACCCGATGCCAATGAGCACTGAACAGAGGATCACTGCTCATCGAGATATTCTCCACCACAACTGACTTACCCCACGGACCAGGGGCTCGCCGAGCATATGCAGGATACTGGTCTTGCCAACAATCAGCCGACCAATTCCACTCTCTCCCGGGCGCGGCTTGACACCATCAGGAAGAATCAGTGTTGCGCGTACACGAAATCGACTTGCGCCGTTCATGCTTTCGGCGACAGGATGAATCGCGTGAACACGCAGATCAAGCTCCTCTGAGGGTCTAGCTCTGAGGTAGAGCTTGCCACTCTGCCCTTCATGAACATTATGGATATCTCGCTCATGGACCATCAGATGTACTTCGTAATCATCAGCCCGAGAAATTTCGAACAAGGTATCACCTCGAGTTACCGGTGCACCAACTGCATCAGCAGGATCTCCACTCACGATGAGCCCGCCGATTGGCGCTAGTAGTTCGACACGTCCAAGACGTTGATCGATAAGCGCACGCAAAGCGCGTTCACGTGCAAGACGTGCGCGTGCTACGGCCGTCGCCTGTCGATCGCGAGTGGCCATCGCTGAACGAAACTGTGACTCTACGCTACCGATTTCACCGTCACGACGAATTCCTTCCAGTTCCAGCTCCCGGGTTTCAAGCTGAGCCAGCAATTGGCCGGACTCAACACTTTCACCGGGCTTGATAGCGACACTTTCTACAAAACCATCGAAAGGCGCCGTTACCAATCGTCGCTCGCTAGGCACTAACTCAGCCCGTGCCGATACGAGCTCTGGCAACGGTGCCACCGCCGCGAATGCCGTCAGGCAAAGGGATAGCGCAAATAAAAATCGTTTACCGGCTCTAGCGCTTCCAAAGAAGCGATTCAACGTATTTTCGCAGGTAATCCTGGCGCGGCTGAACGCCCGCCTATCAGCTTCACACCTCAATGACAGCACCAGTCCGGCTTTGGTTGCGATGTTCTCAAGCAACACAAGTGTTGAGGGTAAAAACGGATCAGCACGATGGCGCTCAAGCAGCAACACACCAACGGGCTCCAGATTTCGGTACAGCGGTAAGGATGCCAGATTGGTATGCTCGCGCCTTGTACCCAATGCCTGATGAGCCGGCAATGAACCCAATCCTGTCTGCCTGACCGGATAGCACACCACGCATTCGTGTTCAAGACACTCATCCATCACATCCAAAAGCAGGCGAACCTCATTCGATGCCATGTCTATTCGCGCTTGTTGAGATATCGCACCAAGCTTCAGGGAACCATCATCTTCGACGAGTCCAAGAGATACCCGTTGTGCGCCCAGTCGTTGTTGCAAGGCACCAACAAACGCATCAAGCGCTCTTTCCAGATCAGGTGGCCCTAGCAATTCGGCCATTATCGCAAGGACCATCGCTTGCCGATTAGCGATAAACTCTGCGCGCGTGGCACGAATCAATGATCGCGTATCGACACTAGCTGAACTGCTATTACTCGAGACAACACCATGAAACACGGAATCCGATGCTCGTGCACTGTCGAAATTGTCGTGGTGATCAGTCGCAGGCATGTGTTCTTCAAAGCGAGATAACGCCAGGGTATCCTGACCTCGGTATTACCCCGCAAACAAATAGCTAAGAAAAGCAACAACGGAGAGAATCAAGAGTTGAAGCTACTGCCTCAGTCTTGTGCAAAGCTCATTCCACAGACATGCTGTGCGTTATCTGGCTAACACCCGATTCTCTGGATCAATTGCAGAAATCAAAGCCTGCTCACAATTCGAGATTTCATTCTGTCCGGACAGTCCAGTTAGACACTTGACAGGTGGTGTCATCATGAAACAATCCCTAATTCGACCGGACAAATCCTCACCCCGATAAAACCGATTTTGATCCCTGTAAAAATTAGTGCCATCCACAAAGACTGGTTAATCCGACATATCCCGACGAGAACTGAAATAAAATGCCAGTGACAATAAGACCCTTGAAGCCCGACGATCGTACTGATTGGGAATTACTGTTCCGTGCCTATGCAGATTTTTACGGAACCCAAATCAGCCACATTGCCGAGAAACAGGTATTCGACTGGATTTTTGATGAAAACAACGATTTCTGGTGTGACATTGCCATGGATGAAAGTAACCTGGCAATTGGATTTGTTCAGTATCAGCTGATGCACCGTTCATTGAGTGGTAGCATGGTCTGCTACCTTAGCGACTTGTACGTTGAGCCTTCTGTCCGCGGTACCGGAGCAGGAAGGCTGATGATCGATCATGTAATCGAGTTCGCGACACAACGCGGTATTCCCAACGTGCGATGGCTTACTCAGGAGTTCAATTACAAGGGGCGCTGCTTGTATGATTCATACACAAAAAAATCCGATTTCATTCTGTATAGCTTAAACGTACCCTGAGTTAGAATAGATAGTAGCTGACTACCAACCTCCAAACCTGGGCCATTGCACGTTGGGGGCATCTGCATTATCGGATAACACGTTATAAGCCTGATATTGGGCAGCCGTTGCACAAGCGTGGTTGGGAAGAATTCGCAACTGAGTACCAACAGCAAGCTCCGGAATTGCTCCCTGACGGCCGTTGCGATGTGCTATCACGCCGTGCTCCTGATTTGCCTGAACGACAATCAAGTCAGGCAGGACACAACCGTTTACATCACAGACCACGCCATACCCCTGATCAACAGATTGCGTAGCTGTTCCCCGATCACGTGACATGGCCATCCAGCCTGCGTCAACAATGATCCAGTCACGGCTTTTCTGGTGACCAATAACCGTTGTGAGAACAGACAAAGCGATATCGTCCAGGGTACATACATTAATGCCTGCCATCACCAGATCAAAAAAGACATATACACCGGCACGCATTTCGGTAACCCCGGTCAGGTCGGTAGCAGCATGAGCAGTAGGTGTGGAACCAACACTGACCACCGGACAAGACATACCGGCGGCTCTTAGTGATTGTGCTGCCGTAACTACCGACGTCCGCTCCTGCTCGGCAAATTCAGATTGCGTTAAAACAGTTGTCGCACCATAGCTTTCTCCAGCATGTGTTAACACACCGCGTAACTGTGCGCCGGTTTCACTCAGGATTTTACCGATGGTGAGCAGTTCAGGTTCACCAGGTAACAGGCCACCTCGATGACCATCACTGTCAATTTCAATCATGGCCGGAATTTCGATGCCTGACGCGCGTGATGCACTTGCTACGGCGTTCGCCTGTTCGATAGAATCAAGAATAACGACCAAATCACAACCGGCACGTCGAAGCGTCAGGACGCGGTCAAGTTTCTGAGGTGAGATACCTACCGCATAGACAATATCCTTGATTCCTGCGTTAGAGAAGACGTCCGCCTCTGCCAGTGTGGATACGGTGGCTGGTCCTGTGCCGTTGGTTAAAATACATCTCGCTGCATCGACAGACTTGACGGTTTTCAAGTGCGGACGCAGGAGTACATTCAAATTGCGTGCACGCTCAGCAAGACGATCGATATTGCGCTTCATTTTCGCCTCGTCTACGACAAGACAGGGTGTCTGCAGTTTAGCGAGTTCATCAGTATGTTCGCGCATTCAGTACTCCTGCGAGGGTAGGAAATGTGAATCTTAGGTACATCATTACATAGTTGATATCAAATGGGATGTCCTCGACACTTGTCATCCTTGCCGTACTCATAAACCCTGCTGCCATCCCGCCCATTGGAGGGGACACATTGCACGATACTGGTTGAGATCAGGCAGCACGGGAATGAGCAAAGGCAGTATTTATCCTGATCCCAGGCCTTGCCCGATGATGTCGCTAATCTTCGAAGTAGTCAGAATGCTCTTCTTTTATAGCAGCGATGGTGTCATCGAGCCTCGACAAATGCAGCATACCCACATCGACTGCGCCCTGTTCATCATTGTTTCGAATCATTGACGCAATGTTGATGTGGTCACTTAGCAGCAGCTCCATACGTTCATCACCGGCCATTCCCAGCACACATAGCCGGTCAACCTTGGCCTTGTCTCTAGCAATGACATCGAACGCAAAGTCAACCTCCCCTACCGTGCATAAGGCCGCATGGAATGCGTAATCGAGCGACCTGAAACGGTCATAATCGTTATCAGTGACAGCCGCTTGTTGATCAGACAATCGCTCTTCAAGTAGCGCGTTTCCCTGTTTGCCGCAAACGCGAGCTGCCCGTCGCAAGACTTCGGCTTCGACCGCTGCACGAACAAAGCGTGCTGTATTGATTGCTTTGGAAGAGAACCGCTTGACGGTGGTTGCCCGTTGCGGCCTTATAAGCAGCAAGTCGAGATTTTCCAACCGGCTAAAGGCATCACGCACAGGTTGGCGCGATATATCAAATAGACTGGCTATTTCAGCTTCAGATATCTTCGCCCCGGGCAGCAGGCGCATTGCCACAATTTCTGCATAAAGGTGGTCAAAGACCAGATCCACACTGGTGCGACGATCGGCTATTTTCAGAGTTTGCACCATAAGTATTGTCCGCCAGAATCGCGTGAATTAAAATATCGTATCTCATAACTGATATCAGTAGCGTACGCATTCAGCACAGCAGTTTCAGCTGCCAGAGAGTATAGCCAGAGATTGCTCGCGTGTTCACCTACCACCGTGGAACCTTACGCACATAATCAGGAATGTATTTAAACATTTCGTCAGTATCATCACGATCTTTGACCATAGCCACATTGTATAGAGCGTGAAGCTCTGCCACCGCTTCTTCATCAAGCTCTACGCCAAGACCCGGACCTTCTGGGACCTGTAATGTCCCGTTTTTAAAAACCGGTCGTCCACCCTTGATGATTTCCTTGGTGGACCATGGATAGTGTGTATCGCAATCGTACGTCAGGTTGGGGGTTGCTGCCGCTACATGGCACATCGCAGCAAGTGAGATACCCAGATGTGAGTTGGAGTGCATCGATACACCAAAATTTGCTGCACGACAGATTTCACCAAGATGGATAGCACCGGTTGCACCACCCCAGTAGTGATGATCAGACAGCACGATCTGAACGGCATCCTTCTTTACAGCCTCAATGATCTGTTCGAACTCAACGACCACAAGGTTAGTCGCTAGTGGCATGTCGATATGCGATGAGAGTTCTGCCATGGCATCCATGCCCCTACACGGATCTTCAAGGTATTCCAGAACACCATCGAGTTTTTTGACGACGTTTATCGCAGTGGGAACCGTCCATGCGCCCATTGGGTCAATTCTGAGACCGTGGTTCGGAAACGCCTCACGCAGCTTCAATACGGTTTCAATCTCCAGCTCTGGCTCCAGCACCCCCCCCTTGAGCTTCCAGGACTTGAAACCGTATTCAGCTGAGAACTCTTTGGCTTGAGCAACCAAAGCGTCGGGAGTCATCACCTCACCCATGATATCAGGTCCAAACGTCAGATCCTGTTTCTCGAATTTGTAAAAAAGATACCCCCCGAAAGGAATACTCTTGCGAACAGCCCCCCCCAGCAAATCATAAAGTGGACGATCAGCCTCTTTTCCACGGATATCCAGCAGCGCAATTTCATAAGCACTGTAAACCACATCAACAACCTTGTGATCTGCCAATGCCGTAGGAGCGTTAACACCGCCACCTTCGGGCAACGCCGTTTCAATTCGACGCCTCAACTCTCTCAGGTTATAGGGATCCAGTCCTTCCAGTGCGGACGCTGTGCGTTGTAACCCTGTGAGTGTTCGGGCTGCCCCGTACGCCTCACTCAGCCCGATAAGTCCATTGTCGGTTTTAACCTGAATGATGGCACGCAAAAATACTGAAGGATGGACGCCCTTGGCGTTCGCCAGCGGTACATCGGGGATGGCAATTGGAGTAATCAGTACTTCGACTATTTTCATGTTCAATAGATCATTGCCAATACGTCAAAAGTGATTTGCACGTTACGAGATACTAGTATACCATTTGTCGTATTAGATCTTCTGCTCAGCCGAGAGCTGTTGCTGATTCAACTGCTTTAAGGGCAGATCGTCACGCTTTGCTAATCGTGTAGGCAAGTAGTCAACGCTTATCATCAACGCTGTACGGCAGGCAATAGCGGTCTTTTGGAGAGAGTACGTCTGGCGTCAAGCTTGAAAGTATCGTCAAGTCCTATGGAGAGATACAGGTTGTTCACGGCGTTGATCTTGAGGTTGCCGAGAAGGAATTTGTTGTTCTTGTCGGACCATCAGGCTGCGGTAAATCCACCACGTTGAGAATGATTGCAGGTCTTGAGGAGATCTCATCGGGTGTACTGACTATCGATGGTCGTGTTGTAAATAGAGTCGCACCAAAGGATCGTGACGTGGCCATGGTGTTTCAAAATTATGCTCTTTATCCCCATCTTGATGTCGCAGAAAATATCGCCTTCGGATTGCGAATAAGGAAGGAACCCAAGGTGCGCATTAAGGAAACAGTTGATGAAGTTGCCCAGATTCTTGGTCTGACGCCTTATCTGGAACGTCGTCCCGCAGATTTATCCGGAGGGCAACGACAGCGTGTTGCTATGGGTCGCGCCATTGTGCGTCGCCCCAAGGTCTTCCTGTTCGATGAGCCCCTTTCAAACCTTGATGCCAAATTGCGCACGCAAATGCGAGCAGAGATCAAACGACTGCACAAGCGTCTGGGAGCTACCAGTATTTATGTCACGCACGACCAGATAGAAGCAATGACGCTGGCCGATCGAATTGTGGTAATGCAGGATGGCAACATCGAACAGATTGGCACGCCGATGGAACTGTTCCTGAATCCTGCCAATGCGTTTGTAGCAGGATTTCTTGGCTCGCCACCCATGAACCAGATTCGTGCAACCTTGACTGATAATACCTCAGGTCCGGTTGCACTAATCGGTGAACAGATATTGCCTCTGCCAGCATTGCCTGCATTAAAGCAGTCTATCGGCAAAGAAATCATCGTTGGTATTCGGCCGGAATTTGCAGAAATAGCGACAGCAGACACCACGGATCAGGTTTACATAGAGCTGGATCTGGTTGAAACCCTCGGCTCTGAAGCCCTGCTACACGCCAAACTCGGAATTGACCCATTTGTATTGCGTACCGGTACGTTGGGAAGAATTGATATGCTGGAGTCGGTCACAGGCTTCACCATAAAGCCTGAGCTGATCAAACTGTTTGATGCTGAATCTGGCGTTGCCCTTGCGGACCAGTTGCAGTGCGCATGAGCAAGCTGGCCGAGAAGGTTGAGCTGCACGGCAAGGGCATTCTTGATGTTCCGCAAGGCCGTATGAGCAAAATAGTTGACCACCTGAAAAGGGAATGGCAGATCTACCTGATGTTACTGCCAACAGTCATCTGGTTGCTCGTGTTTCTCTACAAACCCATGTATGGATTGCAGGTAGCGTTCAAGGATTACAGTGTTTTTCGTGGAGTAGCTGGCAGCCCTTGGATTGGGTTTGAACATTTCGAAACCCTGTTTGGCAATGATCAATTCATACGTGCAATAAAAAACACCTTTGCCATTAGTTTCTACACACTGCTTATCGGATTTCCTATACCGATCTTACTTGCATTGATGTTTAACGAAGTGCTAAATCAGGCTTTCAGGAAAACAACTCAAACCATCGTCTACCTTCCACATTTCATCTCCTCTGTCATCATTGCAGGAATTGTCATTGCAGGTTTTTCCCCCTCCTCAGGTGTGGTCAACACAGTTATTTCAGCACTTGGATTCGAACCCGTCTATTTCCTGACCAAGCCCGAATGGTTCAGACCCATCTTCATTGGTACCACCATCTGGCAAGAAGCTGGCTTTCAATCCATTGTCTATCTCGCTGCTATTGCCGGAGTTTCTCCCACACTTTATGAGAGTGCTGTTGTCGATGGCGCATCACGATGGCAGATGATGTGGAAGATCACTTTGCCCTCCATTTTGCCAACCATACTCATCATGCTGATTATTCGTATCGGCAACCTGCTGGAGGTCAGTTTCGAGATGATCATTCTATTGTATCAGCCAGCAACGTATGAAACTGCCGATGTCGTCAACACGTTCATATACCGGCAGGGACTTCTCGGCGGCCAGTATGATCTGGCGGCTGCCGCTGGACTATTCAATGCGGTTGTGGCATTCGCCATGGTAGTCACTGCCAACTCAATCTCCAGACGCTATTCGAATACATCAATATGGTAAGGGGGTCCAGACAATGAACACCACTAACCTGTACTCCCGCGGCGACAAGATGTTCGTTGTCCTGAATATGTTTCTTATCGGCGTATTTGCAATATCTGCGTTGTACCCATTCATCTACGTAGCTGCAGTATCGTTCAGTTCGGGGTTTCAGGCAGCAGCAGGTAATGTGATTTTAACGCCTGTCGAGACAACCCTGGCGGCCTACAATTCGCAATTGTACGCAGTGGGAGCACAAATACAACGCGGCTTCTTTCAGGACTACGACTATTAGCGTCAGTGGTCAAATGCCATAGCGCTTGAAGGTATCGCGCTTTATGACGAAGGAGACTACCTGATTGACCAGTTTCTCGGGGTTGCCATGAATTCCGATGAGCAAAAAGTATTCGATAAATACTGGTCTTCAATTCGTACCTACATGCTGGAGCGTCAGCAGGCATGGATTCTGGGTACAGGTGACATTGAAGCTGAATGGGACGACTACATAGCCACTTTGAAGAAGATGGGCTACGACGACGTTATCGAAGTCATGCAAGCCGCATACTCTCGTCAGTACGGGTAGTTCGCATTTTAGTCGTGGGGGCCTCGCACCGCGCGTTGCCCCCTTTATCAGTTCAATAAACCAACAGTAAAGACACTATGCCAAGTGGCAATACCCGTAGTGAAGCGCTGCTAGCACTCGATGAACCCACCGTGGGCAGGCTCACCATTCAATACTCGCCAACGTCTGCTACACAGATTATTGAAAACCCGCCCCGCTTTACCTGGTTACCCACCATTGAGGATGAGGCTGAATACATTATTCGCTTATCCAGCGATGCGCAGTACAGCACCAACAACACTCGGGTGTTCCACTCTATTCCGTTGAATTTTTTCACACCAGACTGCACCTTGCCAGCCGGCGATTATGTCTGGTCATATGCTGTCTGGTCCAAACACGATAATGCCCCTGCCAGTACGTGGAGCTCTAATCGCCAGTTTACAATTACAGCCGGTCTTCCCGAAACGGCACTTCCCGGTCGTAGTCAACGATTTGAACGCTCCAATAGAGATCATCCACGATTGTGGATGAACAAAGACAAGATAGCGTCATTCAAGGAAAGCCTGTCTACAAATCCTGCGTATTGCACCTGGGATGTATTCTTTCAAAAATCCGCCCGCCCCTGGATGGATCGAGAGATCATGAAAGCGCCGGCAGGCTATCCAAACCACAAACGCGTGGCCTCTGTATGGAGAAAAACCTATATTGAATGCCAGGAATTGATCTACGCTATACGGCATCTGGCGGTCGCAGGCACGATCACTGATGACGATATGATGCTCGCAAGAGCCAAAGCGTGGCTGCTCGAAACAGCGTCATGGAATCCGGCAGGGACCACATCACGCAGCTACACCGACGAATGGGCATTTCGCGTAAATGGTGCTTTGGCCTGGGGCTACGACTGGCTATACGATGAGTTGAGCACCGAAGAAAGAACTCTGGTGCGAGCAGCGTTGCTGGCCCGTACTCGCGAGACGGCCGACCATATAATCAAGCACGCCAACATTCACCTGTTTCCTTTTGACAGCCATGCGGTACGTGCCGTGTCAGCAGTACTGATTCCGGCTGCTATTGCCATGCTTGACGACGAACCCGAAGCCGAAGACTGGTTGAACTATGCCATTGAATTCCTGGCAACCGTGTACTCTCCATGGGGTGATGCACAAGGTGGATGGGCAGAAGGTCCACATTACTGGATGACAGGTATGGCCTATCTAATTGACGCTGCCAATCTGTTGAAAGGCTATACCGGAATCGATCTATACCAACGACCGTTTTTTCAGGCAACGGGGGATTTTCCTCTTTTTACCAAGGCACCCAACACACGTCGCGCAACGTTCGGAGATGACAGTACGATGGGGGACCTTCCCTCATTGAAAATTGGTTATAACCTGCGTCAGTTTGCAGGGGTAACGGGAAACGGTGCTTACCAGTGGTACTACGATGAAATAAAGCGTAATGACACGGGTACTGAGATGGCGTTCTACAACTACGGATGGTGGGATCTGAATTTTGACGAACTTGCCTATCGAACAGACTTCCCCATTGTTGAAGCCAGACCACCTGCAGGTGACGATACCTTACGCTGGTTCGAAGGCATAGGCTGGGCTGCCATTCAAGTGGATATGGCTGATCCCGATAAACACATTCAATTTGTCATGAAGTCTTCAAAGTTTGGCTCCATCAGTCATAGCCATGGTGATCAGAATGCATTTTGTCTGGCAGGCTTTGGTGAAGATCTGGCCATTCAGTCTGGATACTATGTTGCGTTCAACAGCACAATGCATCAGAACTGGCGGCGTCAGACTCGCTCTAAAAATGCCATTCTTATTGACGGCAAAGGCCAATATGCAGCGAAAGACAAAGCCCTCGCCATGAGATCATCCGGACAACTGATCTGTGCGGAACAGCGAGAAGATCATATCTATATTCAGGGCGATGCCACTGCAGCGTATCAGTCACTAAGCCCCGAGGTCACGAAAGTATTACGTGATATCTATTTCGTGAGCAACAGCTATTTCGTGATCGTGGATGCCATTGATGCAGACCAGGCAGTCTCAATTGACTGGCTGATTCATACCATCTCTCCCATGACTTTGAGCAGCAAGACTTTTCGCTATACCGGTGAAAAAGCAGGATTCTATGGACAGATTCTATGGTCGGAAGCCGGGGCCGCAGAACTATCGCAATTCACTGATTTCACAGATGTTGATCCGGTGGATTATGAAGGATTGCCGGTTAGTACGTGTTTGACCGCACGGTTCCCGAAAGCGACACGGCATCGCATTGCGACGCTGATTGTCCCCTACTCTTTGGAAAGTCCCCGTCGCATTTTCAGCTTCCTGGATGATCAGGGCTATGACTGCGACTTGTATTTTACCGACTCTGAAGATCGAAGTTTCAGGATCGTGGTACCAAAAACGTTTGATGTGGCAACGTAAGGTTCGGACTATTCGCGTTTGGCATTACTTGAAACTCCAAATTTCACAATACAGTGCCATATTTTTTTACTATTGGTAAATCAATCGAACCATCACGATAAGAGCTGAGTGTAGCTGCATCTACTCGGCCATTATTTGATAACTACCCAAGAAATTCTGCAGTTTCTTTATCACGATAGGCAATATCCAGTGCCATTGGCATGCCGTGAGATTTCTCATTAACGCAACGGATTGCCCTGGCGACAAGGGCGTGGGTGTCATGGTCTTTGAATTGTTGCTTTGAGGGTTTCTTCATGACGCAGTATTTAGCTGAGAACAAAGCAAGAATGGAGGAAGTTAAGTACGAGTGTTTGTTGATATACCCGATGGCCTAAGTTAGTATAAATGGGCAAGCAATGGTTTGTATGAATGCAGTTTTAAAATGTCGACGATACGAACTCAAAGAAGTTGAATAGCGTGTTGATGTGTCAGCAATTACAATCAACGCATTCACGCAGTCCTCGTGCAGGCGGGGGCCAGTGGGTAGTATCGATGGATTCCCTACGCGGGAATGACGGTTCGCACGACTCATTCAGGATTAACAGTTCGCACAGCTCATTCAGAAATGATGTTTTTGCTCTACCTGTCCGGGAACGACGTTTAACTGTATTCGTTCCCGGATCTTTGCCCTTCGGTTAAACCGATAAGTTTGTCCATATAAGCACTACCACTTATTTCACCACATACAGGAGCTACGTCATGCGCAAGCTAGTGAAGCGCTCAATCAAAAATATATTTGCAGGAGGGACAGTTGCGGCCATCCTGGCCACTCAATTTCTGAGCCCTGCCTTGGCAGACTGGCCTGAGCGGCCGGTAACACTCATCGTGCCCTGGAGTGCAGGCGGCGGCACAGATGCTACAGGCCGAATGATCGGCTCGTTACTTGAAAAGGAGCTGGGACAGCCATTCAACGTCGTCAATCGTACTGGCGGAAGTGGCGTTGTCGGACATTCTGCTATTGCCAATGCAAAACCTGATGGCTATACGATCGGAGTTGTTACGGTTGAAATCGGAATGATGCACTGGGCCGGCCTTACTGAGCTGACCGGTAAAGACTACACCCCCATAGCGTTATACAACGCCGACGCAGCAGGCCTGTTGGTCCGGGCCGATTCTCCATGGGAAACTGCCCAGGATGTGATCGACGCTGCCAAAGCAAATCCAGGCACACACAAGGGATCTGGCACTGGTCAGGGCGGTATCTGGCATCTGGCGCTTGCCGGTATGCTGAATACAGCAGATATCAGTCCGGATGCGGTGCCTTGGGTACCCTCACAAGGAGCAGCCCCCGGACTCCAGGAGCTTGTAGCTGAAGGGGTCGATGTGGTGACGTGTTCTATAGTAGAAGCTGCGGCATTAATTGATGCGGGCAAGGTAAAGTCGCTGGCAATCATGAATGACGCGCGCATTGATGCGTTTGCAGATGTTCCAACGTTACAAGAGGCAACAGGCATCGATTGGCAACTCGCTGCCTGGCGTGGCATTGCTGGTCCCAAAGGAATGCCAGAAGAAGTAACGACAACGCTTACGGCAGCTTTTGAGAAAGTCTGGCAATCCGCTGAATTTCAGGATTTCATGAATGGCCGCGGTTTCGGCCTTGTCTGGAAGCCTGGAAACGAGTTCGTAGACTGGATGGCAGCCAGTGATGTTTCATTGGGCGATGTTATGCAAGCTGTAGGCATGGCCAAGTAATACGTGCGACTAAACGACGCGATAGTAGGCGTGGTGCTGGTCATTTTTGCGATGGCGATGATCGCTTACAGCACCACGTTCCCCTCGCTGCACGGACAAGCATACGGACCCAGCCTTTTTCCCATCCTGATTGGCTGCGCTCTGCTTGCCTGTGGTCTGGTATTGATCGTTCGTGGTGTGCAAATGTACCGACGTCAATCACCAATAAACAAAAACGTCCATCCGGATACGACTGACACCGTACACACTCACGGCTGGATCCAGTGGGGCGACTGGATGACCGATAGCGCCCGGCGCTTCACCATGCTGCTGGTTCCCGGTTTGCTGATTCTCTATATTCTTACATCTGATTTCATTGGCTTTATTCCCCTGTCTGTAATCGTTATGAGTCTGTTGTTATACCGGCTCGGGTCTTCCCCGCTCGGCTCGCTACTCATTGCCGTCATCACAACACTCGTGCTTCAACTGTTGTTTGCTGACGTCCTTCTGGTACCACTACCGCCGGGGCTGCTGCTCCACTGGCTCGGGTAAGCAGCGATGGATGCGCTCTGGCTCGCATTGTCCCTCGTTCTGGACCCCAGCGTACTCGGCGTCATGCTGCTAGCTGCCTTGTTCGGCCTGTTTGTCGGATCGATTCCCGGGCTCACAGCTACAATGGCAGCTGCGCTGTTAATCCCGTTCACGTTTTTTATGGATCCGGTGCCTGCCATTGCGGCTATCGTCACCACCGTTGCCATGGCGATATTTGCCGGCGATATTCCAGGTGCCCTTTTACGTATTCCCGGCACACCGGCCTCCGCAGCGTATTGCGATGAAGCCTATGCGCTGACGCGTAAAGGCAAGGCAGAAACAGCGCTTGGTATCAGCCTTGTGTGTTCCGCCATCGGCGGGGTTATGGGTTCCGCCGTGCTGGCCATGACCGCGCCAACACTGGCAGAATTTGCCATCAAATTTTCCTCGTTCGAATATTTCTGGCTAGCCTGTCTCGGTCTGTCCTGTGCCGTTGTTGTATCAACGGGTTCAACCATCAAGGGCCTTGTCTCACTGCTGATAGGATTATTCATCGCAACCATTGGCATTGATGTCACCGCCGGACATCCACGCTTTACATTCGGCAATGTAGAAATGATGGGCGGCATCAGTTTTATTCCTGCCATGATCGGTATGTTCGCCATCTCTGAAGTCTTGCGTTTTATAGCTGCACCCCACTCACAACATACTGTTCCACAGCAACCCATCAAGCATGTGTTCCGTGGCATTGGCAGCATCATCTCGCAATACAAAATTAACGTAGTCCGCGGCGGTACGATAGGCGCTTTTGTCGGCATCCTGCCAGGCGCAGGAGCTGATATTGCCGCGTGGATCGCCTACGCTATGTCGAAGCGTTTCTCAAAAAAGCGCAATGAATTCGGTACAGGCCACGCAGAAGGGCTAGTCGATGCAGGCACTGCCAACAACGCAGGCCTTGCAGGTGCTTGGGTGCCCGCACTGGTATTTGGAATACCCGGCGATTCAATAACCGCCATTGTTATAGGTGTGTTGTACATGAAAGGTATGAACCCGGGACCGACAGTATTCATGCAGCAACCAGAATTGATTCACGCTGTATTCATCGTTTTTTTCCTGGCGAACCTTGCACTGGTGCCGCTGGGCTTCATAGCGATACGACTGTCACGCTCGATTCTTTTAGTACCCCGACATGTTCTCATCCCCATCATTCTGATGTTCTGTGTCGTGGGCGCATTTGCGATCAACAACACGGTATTTGGCATCAGCGTTATGCTGGTCATGGGCGTAATGGCCTATATCATGGAGGAAAACGGATTCCCTGTTGCACCGACAATACTTGGAATTGTTCTAGGCACAATGCTTGAAAGAAATTTCATGTCCTCTATGATAAAAGCTGATGGTGAATTATCTGGCTTCTTCTCAAGACCAATAGCTGCCACTCTGGGAGTGTTGGTTATTGTTATCTGGGTCTTGCCTTTAGCACGATTGCTGATGCGAATCATAATGCGACGTTATACAGGCTCGAAGAAATTCATTTAATCAGGTAAATGGCCTGACTTGACTTATCGTTTCACCAGCGACTTAAACTTAGTCAACACCACCTTAACAATACCCACCGCCTATCATCAATTGATCTTGTTCCTGGAGATGGCAACCTGGCGATGGACAGATGGCGCACGCATGGCGTTCTGTGGCAAGAGCCTTCCAGACTAAAATGTATCACGGCTCAGTGAATAAAATGTTAATTGTCGGCCTTGGGGAAATACCGGGCACACATTATATGTTCTGGTCAAAACACACTTACAGCCCCCCTAATTCAGGGTTGTATTAAATGGAAAAATTCTTACGCTATTGCATATAACTTGCGAATGGGTGTGATCGAATCTTGTAAAACACTGCCCGTCGTGAACATGAGTTATAGGTACTATCGCCCTTTTGAAATATGAGAGCATAAATTAAAACTCTTGCTTTTTCCGGAACAGCAAAAAAACCTCAATATTGATCTGAAGGGATAATAGCACCACGAAACCCGACCACTCTGGATGCGCAGGCATGACCCGCCGATAAACATGAAACTTCAGACTGTCCTTGAATAAATGCAGCGAGATACCCTCCATTGAAACTGTCTCCTGCAGCGGTGGTATCTATGACCTTGTCGGCAGACGGGAACAGCGGATGGGCATCTGCCTGCATACTGGGGGATACCGGACCTCTCACGCCTCGCTTGATGGCACAGGCTCTCCACTCGCGTGATGAAAATCGTGAAATAACCGCCCCTTCACCCTTCTCATCATAAAGATCCATTTCGTCGTCAATGGATGGTAAGGCGATATCAGCTATTGTCCACATTTCACTGATGATGTCTTTAGCCGTCTCTCGACTTTCCCAGAGTTGCGCTCGAAAGTTGGAGTCGAATGCAATGAGACTCTTTCCGGCATCAGATAACTCTTTCAGATGATCCATGAGCCTGCGCCGCGCTGCAGGATGCATGATGGCCAATGTGATACCTGACAAGTATGTGATGCCTGCAAGCGGCACGAAATTAACGGCTTCATCGATCAGGAACATCCTACGCGCAGCGGACTGACTTCGCCAGTAATGAAAACTACGCTCGCCGGAACCATCGGTTGATACCGAATAGATGCCTATATTATGGTCTTGATCGCGGGAAATGTAGGCAGTATTCAAACCTTCCCCCTTTGCAAGATCGATAAACGACTGCGACAGTGGGTCCATGCCTATGCGACTCATGAAACCCACCGAAGCGTCCGACGACAGCGCTCTGGAGCAATACAGGGCTGTGTTGAAGGTATCACCAGCGAAACCAACATTGAAACCTGCGTCCGCGGAATGACGAAGCTCTGCCATTGCCTCGCCGATTGCCAGTAACTTCAGTTCCATACTTTACTCATCAACATTGCCGATATGCCATATTTTACACCTAAGATCAGTTACTGCCAGTATCAGCAACAAAGTGAGGATTCGATCGTTCACAACACGACATCCTGATGTTAAGCGGGCAAAGCTCCACCCATACCGACGCTCGATGTTATTCAATGCAAAGGATTGCCAATAATTTTCTACAAGAAAACGAAAACCAGAATTTGTTTTTTTACAATTGCGTCGTCAACGTAAATAACCTAGCCATCATGTAGTGACCTGTCCATCTCAAGCACGTGGATTATCATTGAGATGGACAGGTCACTACATGATGGCTAGGTAGTAACGTTGTGTAATCAAATCGACGATGCAGTGGCATCACGACGACAACAAGATGTAACCTGTGTTATCAGCAGCGACTTTCTGGGCATATCGATATCATCAGCTGCCTTGGCAGAGCTTGATTTTCAAGCATTCGAACCTGATATTGTCAAATAGATCAGAACCTTAACTAATCAAAGCCAGCATAAGAACATGGAACTCACATGAAGAACTCAGTAACGGCTACAGTGGCCCTCACAGTCCCAGGCTCCAGCCGGATCTACTCATGAACAGACAGGAGTGATGTAATATATTGGTCTTCGGGGAAGGCCATTCATGCTGTTTAAAACGAACGTACAACGCCATCTGATCGAACTTGCCTTATTCGGTTTTCTGGTTTCGTTCGGAATATCTGTAAACAACCAGGCACTGATAGCTCTTGGCATGCTGGTGTTGTCGCATTGCTTGCCATCACTGGTCCTGGCGTCAGTCAGAAACCTGTCACAAGTGCCGGAACAGGGCATCCCGACATACTATTCAAACGGGTTCTGCAGTTTTCGAGAAAAGGAAATTGTCGAACTGATCAGCTGCGCGTTGTTGATCGGTGCATCGGTTGCACTGCTGGCGCTGTCGCTCCAGCGAATCACGTTTGCACCTGCGATAGGCGTTCAACAGAGCATACTTCTCGCTCTGATATACATAGCGTTTGATTTAGCGTTTTTCATCACAGACAATATCGCCGTCGGAGCCAAACCTATAGGCAAGCCCGGTAAGCGGAGAATGATCAGAATTCTGGTCGCGCTGTCTGTCATAGTCATCGCTGGCTTGAAATACGATATTGTCCGGTTAGTAACAGACACCGTGGTAGGGTTAGGAGTGCTTTTCTATGTGACCTACACCCACAGTACAAGACTTCTTCTCATTGCACGAAAAAATATCGACTACACCCCTGATGGTATTTCCATCGAGGATGTCAAGGGCTTTCTCGAAAATTTGCCGGGTGTACTTAATGTCAGGAAAATCTATTTCCGTAGAGTCAATGAAATAGAACACGAGCTGGGTGCTCATGTGACGCTGCAACACTTTCTACTTGAAAACTCGGAAATATTGAAGGAAATGATAAAACGAGAGGTCGAGCAGGAGTTTGGGTTGTACGGGATGACGATTGAACTTCTATGGCTAAAAACCGCTGTTGAAAAATCTGACAGGAATGAGGTCGTGAAATCAAACATCATTATTCTTGAACATAGTGATTCCTGATCCATGCCGGAAATATCGAATCCTCTAAATCGAACAAGCCTGTAAACTCGCTGACGTATCATTGTTAGCGAGTTCCCGGTATGAAGAAACTATTCGGCCATCCTGACTCCGGCCATGCCTTTAAAATCCGCTTTTTTCTGGAAGTTGCAAAAATTCAGCATGACTACGAAAAGGTGGATATCTGGATTCCCAGAGATCAACGTTCATCTGAATTTCAGTCCGTAGCCCGTTTTGGAGAAGTACCGGTGCTGGTTGACAATGGACGGGCACATGTGCAGTCAAATGCCATCCTCTTGCACTTGGCTCGACAAACCCGAGGATGGGGTGCGGAGAACCCGGAACGCCTGGACCTTTGCACGCAGTGGCTGATGTGGGAAGCCAATAAGATCGGTATGTGTTTACCCCAGTTGAGAAGCCGCGCAAAATTCGAATCGGATGCCAATCTCGATGCCGCTTACCATTGGCTGACTGCACGTTACGAGCGTGATGTCAACACGATCGACGCAGAATTCAGCGACGGGCGAGAGTGGATTCTCGCTGGAGACACCCCCTCCATCGCAGACTTTTCTCTGAGTGGCTATCTTTTTTTTGCAGGGGAAGCCGACCTTGAGGTGCCTGTACTTGTTCAGGATTGGCTAAACAGACTTTCCATGCTGAATGGATGGCAGCATCCTTATGATTTACTGGCCTGATGGCTAGTTCACAAGCTTGTGGAAGGTAGTCGTCCGTTATCTCACGTTACCAAATTACAGACTAGAGTATTTTTGGTAACATAATGCTAGCGCACAACGTGCGAAAACTCTCTGGCCGCTATGTTGCAGGTGGCGTACAGAACATGACCGCTTGTTTCACTACGGCGTTTCAGGAAAATACACATGTACGCACAGTTGGTAACCTCGGAACCCTCCAAAGGCGAACTCACAGAGCAAGACAGGAATTTTCAGGAACGCATCGATCGGGGTGAAAAAATAGAACCCAAGGACTGGATGCCTGAGGGATACCGAAAGACGCTGGTTCGGCAAATTGGCCAACACGCACATTCCGAGATCGTGGGACAACTACCCGAAGCCAACTGGATAACCCGGGCACCAACCCTCGAAAGAAAAGCCAATCTGCTGGCAAAAGTCCAGGATGAAGCGGGACACGGACTGTATCTGTATTGTGCGGCCGAGACTTTGGGTGTCAGCCGGGACGAGCTATTCGACATGCTGCATTCCGGAAAAATGAAGTACTCCTCCATATTCAATTATCCCACCCTGACCTGGGCGGATATGGGCGCCGTGGGGTGGCTGGTTGACGGTGCCGCCATTATGAACCAGGTACCGCTGCAGAAGACATCCTACGGCCCCTACTCGCGCGCGATGATTCGTGTCTGCAAGGAGGAGAGTTTTCACCAGAGACAGGGCTTCCACATCATGATGACCATGTGCAGGGGAAGCACTGAGCAAAAACGGATGGCGCAGGATGCACTGAATCGGTTTTGGGAACCCGCATTGATGATGTTTGGTCCGTCTGACAAGGACAGCGTTCACACGGCGCAGAACATGGCATGGCGAATTAAAATGAACACCAATGACGAGCTAAGACAGAAGTTTGTTGATGAGACTGTTCCGCAAGCTGAGTACCTCGGGCTGAGTGTTCCGGATGCGAGCCTTGCCTGGAATGAGGCGAGTGGACACTACGACTATGCTGAACCCGACTGGAACGAGTTCTACGACATCCTTAGAGGCAATGGCCCTTGTAATACCGAACGACTGGAAGCGCGCAAGAATGCCTGGGATAAAGGCGCATGGGTTCGCGATGCCATGATGGCTCATGCTGAAAAACGTTCAGCGGCTCGATTAGCTGTGGCGGAGTAGATCAATGTCCATAACATGGCCTTTATGGGAAGTCTTTATTCGTGGTCAACACGGAATGAGTCACCGGCATGTGGGCTCTCTGCATGCTCCAGATCAGGAAATGGCCATAAGGAATGCCAGAGACGTATATACGCGCCGTAACGAAGGTGTCAGCATCTGGGTAGTTGAAGCAAAAAACATCACCGCATCAAGCCCGTCTGACAAAGGGCCACTGTTCGAACCCTCCAATTCCAAAGTGTATCGACACCCGACCTTCTACGATATTCCCGATGAAGTGGGCAAGATGTGATGAGTGCTCTGTTCGAGTTTCTTCTACGTCAGGGCGACAACACGCTTGTGCTAGGACACCGTGTATCCGAATGGTGCGGCGAAGCACCTGCACTTGAAGAGGACATAGCACTCACCAATACCGCGCTTGACCTGATCGGCCAGACACAATTATGGCTTGGCTATGCAGCAGAAGCAGAAGGCAAGGACCGTACAGCCGATCATTTGGCCTACCTGCGCGATGCCTGTGATTTTCGCAACCTGTTGATGCTTGAAACACCAAATCGTGATTTTGCGTACACCATGATGCGTCAATTTCTGTTCGACGCCTTTCAGGTCCCTTTTCTCAAGGCGCTGGAGTCATCGACAGATACGCGCATCGCAGAAATCGCCCTAAAATCCGGCAAAGAAGCTTGTTATCATCTTGAACGCTCAATGTACATGGTTGTAGCATTGGGTGATGGGACTACCGAGAGTAACACCAGAATGCAGGATGCCTTGAACCGCCTGTGGCCTTATGCCGGCGAAATGTTTGACGCAGACGCCGTAGACAAGGAAATGGCAGAAACGGGGATTGCCCCAGAACCATCCGCTATAAAAGCAACATGGGACTCTACCGTGTCTCCTGCCCTGCGTAACGCATGCTTGAAAGAGCCTGACACTAACTTTGCCCACAAGGGTGGTAAAAACGGACGGCGACACACGGAACACCTTGGACATATGCTGGCTACAATGCAAGTCCTGCAACGATCCTACCCCGGTGCAACCTGGTGAGCATTGTACAAGCGCCCACCAACGACATTTGGAACTGGCTGGAAGCGGTTCCAGATCCCGAGATTCCCGTCATTTCCGTTGTGGATCTGGGTGTCATCCGCGACATTGAATGGCAACTCGATGTGCTGGAAGTCACCATAACGCCAACCTACTCGGGATGTCCGGCGATGGCTGTGATTACTCAGGACATTGAACACGAACTAAAATTGCGAGGAATAGAAAAAATTCTGATCAAACGGCAAATTGCACCGGCATGGACGACCGATTGGCTATCAGAGAAGGGCAAACAAAGCCTGGAAGACTACGGAATCGCCCCACCGCGCGTTGCAGGTGTTCCCGAACGCTGCCCACAATGCAAATCCGGCAATGTAGAAAAAGTCAGTCAGTTTGGTTCCACACCCTGCAAGGCTCTGTGGCGTTGCAAAAGCTGTCTCGAACCCTTCGACTACTTTAAATGTATTTGACTCTGGGTATCCATATGATGGCTACCGCGATATGGACATTCGAATTTTCCATGAGTTTCCCACGATAGGTTTGCACACCAGAAAATGTCACAGTTCCACAAGTTGACCGTCACTGGCATCAAGAAAACGATTCGCGATGCCGTCGTCGTCACATTGCAAACTGATGCGCCCGATGCGTTCAAGTTTGTTCAGGGCCAATATCTGACGTTTCGCCGGGAATTTCACGGCGAAGAACTACGACGCTCTTATTCTATCTGCGCAGCCTGCAACGATAACGTTTTACAGGTTGGAATAAAACAGGTAGACGGAGGGGCATTTTCCACCTGGGCAAATACAGACTTGAGAGTTGGTGATCAGCTAGAGGCCATGCCTCCAATGGGAAATTTCTTTCGAAAGACGGCAACGCCTGTGCACAGGCACATACTATGTATTGCAGCAGGATCTGGTATCACACCCATTCTTTCTATCCTGAAGACCGGATTGAAGACCGATACAGAAAGAGAATTTACGCTGATCTATGCCAACAGAAGTATCAACTCCATCATGTTCCGCGAAGAATTGGAAGATCTTAAGAACAATTTTATGGAGAGGCTGAGTATCTTCCATATTCTCAGCGACGGATCTCAGGATATTGAACTGTTCACTGGCAGACTTGATACTGAAAAGTGTGAAAAACTGTTTAATTCATGCGTCAATCCGCAGAGTATTGCTACAGTCTATATTTGTGGACCAGAAGCAATGATGATTAACATTGCGCACATATTGAAAGTCAAGGGTTTTGACGAACAGAATATCCGATTTGAATTATTTAAAAGCGCGCAGCCGGGACTTGCTAAACAACGTGCTTTGACGACAAATAATTCAATCGCTAACGTTAGCGCCAGAACAACTGTAGGTGGTGAAACCCGATCATTCAGCATGACAAAAGACATTAGTTTACTGGAAGCTGCAATCACCAATAACCTTGACGCACCGTTTGCCTGTAAAGCGGGTGTTTGCTCTACCTGTAGAGCCAAAGTGCTACACGGCGAAGTAGAGATGATTGCCAATCACGCGCTTGAAGACTACGAAGTAGAAGCAGGGTTTGTACTCACCTGTCAGTGCTACCCCGTCTCTGACGATATTGCCTGGGACTACGATCAGGCTGGACATTGAAAGTTGTTTGATTTGCCTTACGTTTACGGCTCAGGTGCAGTGTATCCGTGAAATAACACTCACGACCATTTTGACAGTCAAATTTTCCTGTTGGCTTTACAGCGCAAATGCTTGTCAGAAATCAACCACTACAGCAATCTCTATTGAATCACTTCGATGCTGACCCATGCCGGCTTGTCCAACCATAACGTTGCCTGTATTACATTACAGATCTTGTGTCGACTAAGAAGGGTTATGCACTCTGATGGCGTTCAGCTGGTGGGAAGCACGACTAGAATATTTACCATACAGGATCGAGACGCCCGACGCTTTAGTTGTAAGCATTACTGTTCAACAAATACTGTCGCACGTTTGTATCGTTAATACTCAAAGCAATGGTTGATCCAGATGCGCTAGCATCGCTTTCAACCCCTTTCCATAAATGTCATTTATTGATACCTACGTCTGCATTCAAGCACACTTGTACTACCGTCCTGTCATTGTGGACTTCTTGTATGCCAGAAAGCACCACTGGTAATACAGCAATTTAAAAGGAATGTTATTTCTGTCTCGCCTGTTTCGGACCGCATGCAATTACACCTTACGCTTTGGTCTTGACAGGCGCTTCACTCATTCTTGCACCATAGTCAGGAGTTGTGCCAAATAATGAAAAAATACCGATTTAAAATGGGAAGTACTGTGGCATTGTCATTGTTGTCAATGGGTTCTTATGCATCTGCCGATACGCATACCTGTTCGATTTTGACGGCAGCAGGTGTATCTTACTCTGCGGCAAAGCAACAGTTTGCACAATCATGCCCAGGGTTGAAACGGGAGGATTGTGATCCGGTAAGTGGTGATCGATGGATGTGTTCAACCGATGCTATTACTGCCAGCACTGCATTAATGCCAGTTCTGCCTCAGCCGACTACAGAACCAGACAACGAACCACTCGTACCCATCGATGTTAATATGGATAACGATTGTGACGCTCAAGGTGCCAGCCTTTCCGCAGCCATTGAAGCCTATGCATTAAATTGCCCCGACCTGCCGCGCAGAGATTGTGATCCTCTGGAAGACGGTAGTTGGACCTGCAGCTCTGGTATCGTTGGAGATAAAGCACCATCTGCAAGTGGAGGTCTTCCGCCCGTAAATCCAGCAGTTGATCCAGCAGTTGATCCGGCAGTTGATCCAGCAATAGATCCAGTAGCCAATCCAACACCGGTTCCGTTACCTGACCCGGATCCTGTCGATGGACCGACTGCATTGGAAAACGATCATACGTACACCAAAAATGAAGGTCCATATAAAAACCCGCTGAAAGGCTGGAATTCCGGTTGGGATGGAGGCAATGACAATCCTGAATCGTCAGTGGGTTTCCAGTACTTGCCCTGGAAAGATTTTGAACCAAGTGATGGTAACTTTGATACCAATGCTGTCGAAGATATCATCGACAAAGATGGCAGTAAAAACCGACATATTATTTTGCGTCTCTACTGCGACTGGCACGGTAATGATGCTGAGTCTGACTGTCCGAACTGGATGTATGACGATGCAGGTGTTGCACGCTTGCGTGGCGACAATGGAAGATACATTACTGACTTCAATGATCCTGAATACATCAAACAAGCTGAAGAAGCCATACAGGCTTTAGCTGAAAACTACGATGACGATCCACGTATCTATGCCGTTCAAATGGGTATTATAGGATATTGGGGTGAATGGCACAGCTGGGGATCCAGTTTTAACGGGAACTCCTATGAAATAAGCGATGTAACAAAGAATTCGATACTTAGTGCTTACAAAGACAACTTTGAAAACGCTGGAATCATGGCACGCTATCCCTGGCGTGAACCAACACAATCAGCGGGTGGCATCGGTTTTCACAATGACTATTTTGTCGTCAACAATGGTCACAGCGACCAATTTGACGAAGCCATTACGGCGGGTAATCAATGGACTGAGGGCCCCATAGGAGGCGAAGTACCTCCACGAGGCAATGGCGAGGCAAATAGTGAGAGAGCTGATTTGTTTGGAGGCGCAGGCGATGCCATGCTTGAGGCGGGTCATTATTCAACCATGAAGTCAGGCTCTTACCGGGTAGGCGAAGATGACAGCAGTTATGAAGACTATATGCGACTTCACAAGAAAATGGGTTACAACTATCAGATCGATGTTGCTCGATTTTCTGTAGACGTAAATAGAACAAGCCCACTGGGTGCTGAAGTGATCGGTACAAACATCGGTGTTGCACCAATGTATTTCAATTGGGATGTTCAGTTTGCTCTGCTGGATCAAAATAACAATCCGGTGGTTACGGCAAATTCAGCCAATGACTTGACAACAATCATGCCTGGATCAATGTTTACGTTCTCCAGCACGTTGGATTTGGGTTCGGTAAACCCGGGCTCCTATAGACTTGCAATTCGAATTATCCAGCCCAATGCTGATAAGGCAAAAACCCAGGCCTGGAAGCTGGATGCCAGAAATACCTATATATTGTTCTCAAACGATTTAACCGTCGTTGACGGTAAATGGGAAAACAACAAATTGGTGGGTGGCTGGTCTGTACTCGGCGATATTGCTGTACGCTAGGCTGGAGATAAATGGGTCAGACAGTGTCGTCTGACCCATTTTCAAGCAATTGATCCTCGTGTTAATGACACGTGAAATCAGCATTGCCTGAAAGCATCATCCGCTCTCAAGCGAGTTTCCATTATGCAATTCTCTAAACGTCCCTACCTCGACTGAACAAACGTTTGGTACATTCCACAACATTAGTCTCATTCATCACTCTTTAGTAAAACCGATACTTTCCCAACGCCTGCTGCTCAGCCCGAATGCACCGTAGTTAGCCAGATCACTTCTGGTTGCTATTAACTCAGGGCGTTGATACAAAGGCAAGGTGTGCACGTTCTCCCAGATGATTTGATCAACCTGATTCGCCAGCGCAATTCTTTTTTTCTGATCGGTCTCTATCGCTATCTGATCTGCCAGCTCATCAACTTCGGGCATCGATAGTTGTGCAAAGTTACTATCTGATCCGCTTCCATAAATCTGGTGGATACCACTGAACGGGTAGGGAGTGCCAACCCAGGAGAAAGCAATAATTTCAAATTCCGCTCCGGTCAGGGTCGGTCCAAAGCGCGCGACAGGTACAGTCACAATATCCAGCTGTATACCAATCTCTTTCAACATACTCTGAGCTTGCAAGGCTTCGTTCTCCGACGCTTTGACAGTCGCCAGTTGTGAAAATCGCACGATCAGCTTTTGCCCATCTTTCTCTCGTATTCCGTCTTCACCAACAACCCAGCCCTCGTCATCAAGCAAAGACCGCGCCTTGTCAGGGTTATAGTCCAAACCGGTAATGCTGGCTGTATCCACAAAACCTGCCTGCCCTTCCAGAAATATATGATTATTCAAAGGCTTTACCGGCCAGTCAATGCCAGCCAGGTCGCTCGCAGCAATCGACTGCCTGTCCAGGCCATACACAATAGCCTGGCGAATTTTCAGATCCTGCAACAGTCCTGCCTTCGAGTTAAACGTGAAGTGTCTGAAGTTAGGACCACCTGCTTTTCGTACTTCAGCATTTTCGACACGCAGTGCTCGCTGAAAACCGTCTGGATCAGAACCGATATCGAATGCATCAATCTCCTTGTTGGCAAACGCCTGTGCGGTCGCATCAAGCGCAATCGCGCGCCAGATAATTTTTTCAAGCAGTGGAGGCTCACCCCACCACTTATCGTTTGGTACCAGCGTCATGACTTTCTGTGTTTCATCAAAACTTTCCACTTTAAATGGGCCTGAAAGCCAATCATTATTCAATTCACTCCAGCCTGAATTGAATACATCGGCATCGACAAGGCCTTCAGCCTTTACCACACCCGGGGAACTGAACCCTTGACTCCAATCCGGAAAAGAGTTTTTGTAGGTGACCGTTACATCAGTCTTATCCTCCCCAACTGTAATAGCGGAAATCGGCTCAAATGATGCTGTTGACACACAATTAAATTCTGTGTTTTCTCCGTTGCATGCTTTCCATTTCGCGACCATGTCATCACCATCAATCGGACTGCCATCGCCCCACACCGCTTCAGGGTTCAGCTGGTAGCGAACCTCTGTCGGCGTTTCATTAATCACCTCAACAGACAACACATAGTCAGGGTTGGGAATGGGTACTCCCTGGGCATCGAAATTGAAAAAGGCCGGCATTATGGCCGAGCGTATCCTCGAATAATCGTAGTTGTTACCGTCCACGTGCATCGGGTTCCAGTTTTCGGCAAAATTTGTAACACGCAGCGTTAGCTCCCCGCCTTTTCGTAGATTGCTGCGCTCTTGTACATTGATGTCCTGCGCTGTTGCAGAAACCTGATTGCTATCAGCATTCGCCGTAACGAGGTCAGTCGCATCGTTTGTATCAGGGTCGCTCGTTAATCTGGATTCATCGTTGCCACCTCCACAAGCAAACAGAAACACGCAAACAACAAGCACAGACACTGACAAATAGGGCTTTTTCAATTCAATCTCCTCATGCAAATTCCAGTTTAAAAACTCATTCATGCTACTGATACGGCAACTCGCCCCGGACAGCTTGCAACTCCTTCAGACCGGCTCCCACGGTAGCGCATTAAAATGGCAAGCGGAACAATGCCTATCGCTGGAAAAGTCATCCACCCCTTCCGTTTCAACCTGCGTAAGCACAGGAGCTTCAGTCACACAGCGCCGTTGCTGCTCATCGTTCAAGCCAGTTTTCTTCGGGCAACGCGTATGGAAGTGACAGCCTGAAGGCGGGTTGGCAGGTCCGGGCAACTCCCCAACCGGTATTATCCGAAGCCTGTGTCGCTCGATATCAGGATCAGGTATAGGCATGGCTGAAAGCAGACAGCGGGTATACGGATGCGTCGCATTGCCATATACATCGTCAACATTCCCAGTCTCCACGATTCTACCCAGATACATGACCGCAACCCGATCTGCAATGTGCCTGACAAGGGCCAGATCGTGGGCCACAAACAGATAGGAAAGACCAAGAGATAACTTCAGATCCTGAAGCAGGTTAATGATGCCTGCACGAATAGATACATCCAGAGCCGATACAGGCTCATCAAGAACCAGTAGTTGAGGCTCCAGTACCAACGCCCGTGCAATACACACGCGCTGACACTGCCCGCCACTGAGTTGTTGTGGAAACCGCTCAAGGTGAATGCGGTCGAGGCCGACCAGTGCCACCAATTCGTTAACTCTTGTCGCAATAGCTGCTGCCGAATAGTCGAATACACCCATGGGCTCTGCAATGAGATCATATACCGGCATACGCGGATCCAGCGATGACATGGGGTCCTGAAACACGATCTGAAGCTGCCGACGAACCGCTAATTGCTGGCTGCGCGATTCAATCTTGCGCACATCGATGCCAAACAATCTGATCGTCCCATCGGTCGGTGGCTTGAGATCAAGAATCGACAAGCTTGTTGTGCTCTTGCCACAACCGGATTCTCCCACCAACCCGAGCGTCTCACCTTTGCGAACATGCAGATCAATGCCATCCACAGCATGGACGGTACCCACACGTCGACGAAACACGGCACCTTCAAGCAACGGAAAGTGCTGTTTAACCGATGACATTTCAAGCACCTTGGAATTGCCTTCGGGAGCTGCAATTCCGGATGACTCGGCCAACGTCGTTTGAGACTGAAACAGATTGGTATGTGTCAGTGATTGCAATTCAATCACGTCATGACGAATGCATGCAGTAAATTGTTTCGAACCACCAACTCGCACCAATGCTGGCTCTTCTGATAGACATGCATCAGTCACCAGTGGACAACGCGGTGAAAACGGACAACCCGTTGGCAACTCAAACAACGATGGCGGGTTTCCTTCAATTGCGCTTAATCCATGCGTCTTCGCATTTTCACTTCCCGGCAATGAACCCAGCAAACCCATCGTATAGGGCATTCGCGAATGATGAAACAAGGACCATACGTCCCCCTCCTCCACCACTCTGCCAGCGTACATAACCAGCGCCTTGTCCGCGACACGTGCAACCACACCCAGATCATGAGTAATCAGCAACAAGGCTGCCTGTGTCTCTTCACAGGCTTTTTGCAGCACATCAAGTACCTGAGCCTGAATCGTGACATCAAGCGCTGTAGTCGGCTCATCAGCGATAATCACGTCGGGATTGTTGGCTACCGCCATGGCAATGAGAACGCGTTGGCGCATACCACCTGAAAATTCATGAGGATAAGCATGAACACGCTGTTCTGGCTCCGGGATACCGACAAGCCTTAACAGGTCGATGGCTCGTTCTCTGGCTACCCCGGTTGAACACGTATCGTGAATCTGTATTGATTCGATAATCTGCTCACCAATGGTATACACCGGTGTCATCGATGCCAGCGGATCCTGAAACACCATGGCGATAGAATTGCCTCGTAAACGTGACATCGAGTGATCATCACGGTCAACCAGTTGTTCACCATGTAATAGAATCGACCCTGAAACATGAGTGCTCGATGCTTGCAAACCCATCAGGGCCATGGCCGTTGCCGATTTACCCGAACCGGACTCACCTACGATCGCCAACGTCTCACCGGCAGAAAGTGAAAAACTCAATCCGCGCACAGCATGCAGAGGACCTGATTCTGTCGCAAAGGAGACGTTCAGTTCATGCACCTCAAGCACTGACTGCGTTTTTGCCTTGACAATACAATCTGTCATGTACCCTCAGACTCGCCTGGACGAACCAGAATCGGGATCAAAAGCATCGCGCAATCCATCACCGACAGCATTGACGGATAGAATCAAGAGAACAATAATCGCAGCCGGTCCTGTGAATAACCACGGGAAGCTGCTGATTTGCCGCGCCCCGTCTCCCAGCAAGGTACCCAGGGATGTATCCGGTGGCTGCACGCCGAAACCGAAATACGCAAGACTCGTCTCGGCAAGAATAGCGCCGCTGACGTTGAGAGTAGCATCGATGATCAACAGAGAAGCGATATTGGGGAAGATATGCCGAATGACAATCCTGGGACCGGACAGGCCCATATATCTTGCAGCCAGCACATACTCATGCTGGCGTACAGACTGAGTCAGGCTGCGCACGACTCTTGCTGACAACATCCAGCCGAAGAGAGTGAGCAAAAAAACCAGTAACAACCAAGACGAAGCACCTCCGGAGGAGTTCCCCGCAACCAGTGCAATTAGCAGAAAAGACGGTATCACCAGCAGCAGGTCGATAATCCAGAGGGAAAAGCGCTCGATCCAACCGCCATAGTAAGCGGCAAATGCCCCGACCAGTGCAGCGATAGCTGTCGACAGTACAGCAACGACCAATCCGATAATCAGCGACTTGCGCAAACCATGTAGCGTCAGTGCCCACATATCACGACCTGATTGAGTCGTACCCAGGGGATGCTCAAGACTTGGCGCTTGCAAATACGCCTGACGGTCTACGTCATCGTAGTCCCAGGGTGACATCCATGGCCCGAATATCGCCAGGATGATCAGCAAGCCAATCACCATCAAACCTGCGACCGCAGTCCGATTGCGTAAAAATCGTTTAAAGAGTAATCGACTACGATTTTGTTGAACCGGGGCTGCCGGCTTGTCAGCCACGCTACCGCTGTTGGTGGCCTCCATAGAATCAACCACCCTGGGTATGGCTGCCAAGACGCACACGAGGGTCCAGCCATGCAACCATGAAATCTGCCAGTAGCGCACCCAGCAAAACACAGACACCGCCGAAAGCCGCTGTCGCTACAGCCCCATGAACATCCTGCCCCTGAATGGTTTTAACGCCATAGTCACCCATCCCGTGAAATGAAAAAATGATTTCCATGAACGCCGCCCCGACAAACAACGTGGCGATACTAAATGCAAAGTAAGTAGAGGTTGGGATAAGGGATACCCGGAGCGCATGTTTGACTATTGCTTGAGAGCGTGACAAACCTTTCGCTCTTGCCGTTCGAACAAAACCCGAATTCAGGGAATCGAGCATCACACTGCGTTGAATTCTGCTGAAAAACGCAGCGCCCAGTATGGTCAGAGCGAGTGTGGGCAATAACAAATGCTGTAGCCGATCTATCAAACTAGCACCAAACCAGTCGCCGTGTACACCGGTTTCACCGACAAACTCGAAGAACCGGATTCCAGTCGTCGTGTTTATCCAGGTGGCCAATACTTGCAGAAGACTGGCAATAACAAACGACGGAACCGACAGGCCCAGCAGAGCAAGGAAGGTAAACGTACGATCTGACCAACTATATTGTTTCGCCGCTGACCATGTACCTATCAGGACGCCTAGCGCAGCCCCTAGTAAGGAACCTAACGTTATAAGCCGGACACTCACCCAGATACGACGTTCAATTTCATCACCAACACTACCACCACGCGGAGATTGCCCCCAATCCCAATGAAACACGACACCTTTTGACCAGACCAGCCAGCGATCGAACAATGGCACCTGATCGCTGAGGTTACGTGATCGCAGGTTGTTCTCGATGGATACCGGATCGATGGGCGGGTTAGACACCTCATAAAGCGATCTTGGATCAAGTTGTGTGGCAGCCAGAATCCAACTCAGATTGGTGGCAACGACCAAGAGAATCGCATAGTTCAGCAGACGTTTGAGAAGATAGGAACCCACTGGTTGTTGAGTAGTGGTCTGTGACGTTAGCGAATAGCCGAGCCTTTATCGTAGCATGAAACCACTAGGGTTCCTTTCGATGATCAACCACTCGCCTGGCCTTGCCTTCAGACCGAACTACCGTCCCCGGCTCACCCGCAACAACGTCAGTAGAAACACCAAGTACCTCTTTGATTTTTCTGGTCAAGTTGCTTGCTACTGCCTCTCTGCTGGCTACATCCGCAGCTTCTCGAGTTACTTCGACATGTACACGCATGGAGTCCATACTACCGGTACGGAAAAGCTCTATCTGAAAGTGAGGAGACAAGCCTTCGGTTTCCAGTAGTTGCTCTTCTATCTGCGTTGGAAACAAATTGACACCACGTAATATTATCATGTCATCTGAACGGCCTGTGATTTTCTCCATACGCCGCATGGAGCGGGCAGTGCCCGGCATCAGTTTTGTCAGATCACGGGTCCTGTAACGAATCATGGGTATTCCCTCTTTGGTCAACGTGGTGAACACCAGCTCGCCCTTCTCCCCGTCTGCCACCGGTTCCAGTGTTTCAGGGTTAATAACCTCTGGATAAAAGTGATCCTCCCAAATGTGTAGCCCATCCTTGGTTTCAACACATTCATTGGCCACACCAGGACCCATAATTTCTGAAAGACCATAGATATCTACAGCATGCATGTCGAAGGCATCTTCAATGCTGGAGCGCATTGAATTTGTCCAGGGCTCTGCACCGAAGATCCCTACTTGCAAAGAACATTCACGCGGATCAAGTCCCTGTCGATGAAACTCTTCAAGTATATTCAGCATATACGATGGTGTGACGGTGATGGCGTGTGGTTTGAAATCATTAATCAAACTGACTTGCTTTGCGGTTTGTCCACCACTCATCGGCACTACGGTGGCACCCAGCCGTTCGATACCATGATGTGCCCCCAGACCACCTGTAAAAAGCCCATAGCCATAGGCGTTATGAACCATCTCCCCAGCTCTGACACCAGCCGCCCGCAACGATCGCGCAACCATATCAGCGAAAACGTCACAGTCGTTTTTTGTATATCCCACAACCGTAGCATTACCTGTTGTCCCTGACGAGGCATGAATACGCTGAATCTGTTCGCGCGGTACAGCAAAAAGACCAAACGGGTAGTGATCACGCAGGTCCTGTTTAACCGTAAACGGGAATCGGGCAATGTCTGATAGTGTTTTGAGGTCCTTAGGGTGAACGCCTTTTTCATCAAATCGTTTTTTATACATCGACACATTGTCGTAGGCATGCTGCAGCGACCATTGCATACGGCGTAGCTGCAATGCCAATATCTCATCCTGACTGGCAATCTCGATGGGGTCGAGCTCGCCGTGCTTTGCACCCAGATCTTTCATTGTGATGACACCTCGTCGAACAGATGCCCTTTAACGGCACGTGATGCTCCTCTGAAAAAAGCAATGGTTTCACTATTCTGGTTTTTGATCACTACATCGGTGATTCCGCTGCGACCCGCCAAACTCATCTGGGTCGCGGTAGCCGTAAGCGTATCTCCGATTTTAGCAGGTGCGATGTAACTGATCGTATTGTGCTGGGCAACAGTCGATTGATTACGGCTATTGCACGCAACCGCAAACGCACTATCTGCAAGGGCAAATGTTACGCCCCCATGACATATGCCCAGACCATTGGCGTGATGGTTCTTTACTGTCAGCCGCATGACAGCGACGTCCTCATCGATTTCCAAGAGCTCCATGCCAAACCATGCACTGGCTTGATCATTCGCAAGCATTGCCTCAGCTGATCGTTCAGCGCGCTCTTTTGGTGTCATGTGCACTAGCCTTTGAAAATTCATTGATATGTTACAGGCAAATCCTTTATACAATGACGCTACCCTTACATCAACCAGCCAGTGGGTCAAAATATCCATGAGAGGAATAACAACATGAGCCTGCTGCAGGTACAAAGCCTTGTTGCCGGCGAGTGGATATCACCTGACGAACAAGCCCACGATATTGAAAACGCGATCACCGGAGAAACGTTTGCTCAGGCGGGCAATAGCGGTCTCGATGTCGAATCCATGCTGCATCATGCGCGCAGCAAAGGTGGTCTTGCCCTGCGGAACATGACCTTTCACCAGCGCGCCCGCATGCTCAAGGCGCTGGCTCTGCATCTTAATGAACACAAACAAGCGCTGTATGACATCTCTTTCGCCTCAGGTGCTACGCAATCTGACCACGTCATTGACATCGATGGAGGCATTTCCACACTGCTGGTATATGCATCCAAAGGACGCAGAGAGATGCCCGACTCCCCTATCTATGTTGATGGTGATCTCGAACAACTCAGCCGTAATAGCAGCTTTCTGGGACAGCATATCTGCACACCATTGCAAGGCGTTGCGGTACACATCAATGCGTTCAACTTTCCAGTCTGGGGAATGCTGGAAAAACTCGCCCCAACACTTCTGGCAGGCATGCCAGCGATCGTAAAGCCTGCTACTGCTACCTGCTACATCACTCAATTGGCAGTACGCATTATGCTCGACAGCGCGGTTTTACCCGCTGGCAGTATCCAATTGGTATCAGGGGGGCTTGGTGACATGCTCGATCGTCTGACGGGTCAGGATGTTGTCGGGTTTACCGGCTCAGCACATACCGCCGCAAGGCTGAGATCTACACGCTGTATTGTTAATAATTCGGTCCGGTTCGTGGCAGAACAGGACAGTTTGAATGCGTCTATTCTGGGCGCGGATGCGGTACCCGGTTCACCCGAATTTGATCTTTTCATCAAAGAGGCGCATCGGGAAATGACGGTCAAGGCGGGTCAAAAATGCACCGCAATTCGAAGAATTCTGGTTCCGCAATCACAGGTCGATGCCGTAATAACAAAACTCAGCGCACGTCTGGCAACAACAGTTGTTGGAAACCCGCACCTGACGACATCAACGATGGGATCATTGGTCTCAAACAATCAGAAGCGAGATGTCCTTGAAAAGATCGCTCTCATCGGTCAGGAAGCTGAGCGAGTGTCTGGAAATCCTTACCAGTTCGATGTAGAAGGAGCTGACGCCACCAAAGGTGCATTTCTACCTCCGATGCTGTTCCACTGTGAACATACAGACACAGCAGAACGTGTCCACGACACCGAAGCATTCGGACCGGTCGCTACGGTCATGGGCTACACCGACATCTACCATGCGGTTAGTCTTGCGAATCGGGGAGAAGGTAGTCTAGTGGCGTCGATTATTACTCGCGATCAGCAGATTGCTCGTGAAATTACATTACAATCAGCGGCTTTCCACGGTAGGCTGTATTTCAATAACCGCGACAGCATGAACGAAAGTACCGGGCATGGCTCCCCCCTGCCTCATATGGTTCACGGCGGCCCAGGGCGCGCTGGCGGAGGTGAAGAACTGGGCGGTGTGCGCGGTGTAAAACACTATATGCAAAGAACGGCCATTCAGGGTAGTCCTGATATCCTCAGCGCCATCACTGATCAATGGGTAACAGGATCTAAGCAGATAACCGGTCCCGCACACCCGTTTACGCGTTCGTTTCACCAGCTGGAAATTGGAGAGACGATACACACACAAGCACGCAAGATAACCACTGAAGACATAGAGCACTTTGCGACGTTCACCGGCGACACCTTCTACGCTCACATGAACGAAGACGCGGCAAAACGTAATCCGTTTTTCCCCGGCCGCGTTGCTCACGGGTATCTGCTGTTGAGTTTTGCTGCTGGATTGTTCGTTGAACCCAACGAAGGACCTGTGCTTGCCAATACCGGACTATCAAATCTGGCTTTCATGAAACCCGTGGTCGCAGGCGATGCCATCCACGTCCGTTTGACGGTCAGGAAAAAAACGCCACGCAACAATGATTATGGCGAGGTTCAATGGCACGTTACCTTGCTTAACCAGGAATCCCTAATGGTGGCTGAATACGATCTACTCACCATGGTCGCATACTGAGACCGAAATAGCATTATCAGGCCGGCGATACAGACTGCCCAATAACAGTGTCATAACCCACCTGTGGCACGCTCCAAAAGCTCCCTGCTCATCAACCCAGATGTGAAACCATGTGCTATTGCGCAATGCCATCTTGCGCCAATGATGAACGATAAGCAGTCGTAGCGCAGATTTGTCCAGCTCAGCGCTACATTCTATTACGGGCCCCAAATTGGCAACAATCTGCAAATACCCTTCAGCGATGGCAAGGTGTTTGGGAGGCAGAACAAGGTTTACGAACCACGGCGGAACATCCGCGGCGACTAACGACAAGTCCATATTGTCGGAGTGTGTATCTTGCGCCTCCTCTGGCAAGAGGACTATGTTTCTGAGTACCGGCATGGCACCTGGCAAAAAAGCTCCTGTCTCTTGCAAGCTCAGTTGCAGTTTCCAACCAGTCTCGTATTTTACGCTTTGGCGATAAACATCGTCATAAGCCGACGCTGTCTGCGTACATCCATGATCAGACAAACGGTAGGCCACCTCTCGGCCATGTTTGGCGGTGGTTATCCATCCCTCCTTTTTTAATCGATGTAACGCAACACGTGTGGTATCGGCCTTAACGCCAATGTGCTCCAGAAGGCCGCGAATCTGCTTGCCGGAGAGTGCAACCGACGCGCCTTTGGCGCTTCGATCACCAAATAACGTGATGATCAATGACCACACTTTTATCGGCTCAAGAGCGACAAGCGCCTCTATCGCACAACGCGCGTTATTCAAGGTTGATGTCTCACGATTGGCGAGGCTTCGTCCGGGTTGAATTCAACAGCGAAAAACCGGATCACCCTCTTGGGTTCTTCGAAATACAGGAAATCACTCGACGCGCTCACTTTATTCACATCCGTAATTAAGTTTCGCCATTGGATCCGATATCGGCAATTAGACGGTGCATGCACAGACGGTACACAAACATCCATGTAACTCAATGCACACTACCAAAAAAACGTTAATTGAGGCCGACTAGGCACTTCGAAACAAGTTGCTGACCAAAAGAATACAAACCGAGACAATTATCAGTGGGCGTTGATGCTACAGAATAGTTAAATCAACAGAATCCAGCGCTCGTGTCCACGCGGTACATAACAGCATGGAGGTGCTAATGAATAGACTACGCCAACCGTCATTTCCACGTCTGGCTGTTGACACCACAGAAATTCATTCAAAGTACAACGATCGTCAAAGCCTCACGCATAGCGCCCGATTGATACGTCAGAGTCGGCATAATGACCCTGTTAGTGACACGGTTGCGCTGATACTCGCGGGTGGGCGTGGCACCCGGTTGCTTCCCTTGACGCAGCGTCGGTGCAAACCTGCTGTCCCGTTCGGTGGTAGTTTTAGGATAATAGATTTTACGCTTTCAAACTGCGTCAATTCCGGAATCAGACGTGTCGGCGTTTTGACTCAATACGAACAACACTCACTGATCAGACACCTGCAGGAAGCCTGGAATTTCCTGCGACGTGATCACGATGAGTTCATCGACGTGCTGCCGGCCCAGCAACGACACGGCGACAACTGGTATCAAGGTACGGCGGATGCTATCACCCAGAATTGTGACTTATTGAGCCAACTATCGCCAGCATACACATTGATTCTGGCGGGTGATCATATCTACAAGGCAGACTATCGCCGAATGATCCAGCAACATGTCAAGGACAATGCGGATGTAACCGTTGCCTGCTGCGAAGTCCCGACAAAGGATGCCGGGCAATATGGCATCGTAGAATGTGATAGACACAACCGTATCATCCAATTTGAAGAAAAACCAGCAAGTGCGAGTAGTATGCACGGCCGCCCGGGTGTAGTGCAGGCATCCATGGGGCTATACCTTTTCAAAACGGAATTGTTGCTCGACCGCCTGTCAAAGGATAGCCGTAACCTTGACTCAAGTCACGATTTCGGAACCGACATTATTCCAGATCTGATCAAATCACATCGTGTCAGTGCCTATGATTTCGAGCAAGCACAAAACGAAGATTACTGGCGCGACGTGGGAACCCTCGACGCCTACTATGAAGCCAACATGCAACTCCTTGCCCCAGAGCCTTCGATGGAGCTTAGCAATCGCGACTGGCCTATACATACCCGAGCCCAAAGCGCCGTGCCTGCGCACTTTGCGACAGACTCAACAGGGCACAGAGGCTTGGCAACGGATTGTATTGTCGGCTCAGGCTGCGTTCTGCGAGGCTCACGGGTCAGGCACTCTGTTCTGTTCTCTGATGTGCAGATCCACGCACAGTCTCAGATTGATAACTCTCTGATATTGCCAAATGCTATCATCGGAGCGGGTTGCCGCATCAGAAATGCCATTATCGATTCTCAAACGCACATCGCTGACGGAACAGAAATCGGCTACGATCCGGTCAACGATGCGTTGCACTATCGTCTGAGTGAGAATGGCATTGTTGTGGTGACTGCAGATTCCAATTGGGGCACAATGCCCTCCTCACTCAGCTCAGTAGACACCCATGCACATTCCCCAGCGACGCTGGTCGAATAAAAGTCCTTTAGGCGCGTACGATTCCGGCACCGGACTATCAGATGCCCATCGGCTTGCCCAGGCTTCTAGGCGCACGACACTGACACACTAACTAACAACGTTACATCCCACCGTATTGTTGTACACTCAAAGGGCTTTGAACGGAGATAGGCTCAACGATCTTCGATTTGCTACCGCATACACTAAAAACCCTGCTTGTTCAAAACACAATGAATATTCTGATCATCGACGATCACGCGCTTTTTCGAGAGGGACTGAGATTGTTACTCAGCGGCCTGTCTGATGAATTAGTGTTCCACGAGGCCAATGGTGTAGGCCAATTGGATGACGATATTGTCACCAATGCCAAACTGATCCTACTGGACCTGACCACATCCGACAGCACCGGCGTTGGTTCGTTGTCAACGATCAGAGCAATGAATCCGGCAGGGTCTATTGTTGTAATATCCGGAGAAAATGATCCTGAAGTCATACGTCATTGTATTGATCATGGCGCTTCGGGCTACATTCCGAAAAGCTCGCATCCACCGGTTCTGATAGCCGCTCTCAAACTCATTCTAGCCGGTGGAATCTATCTGCCTCCGGAGTGTTTTGTTGGTGGAGAATCCGAGAAGCGGGATAACGTCAGTGGCGTTGAGGCCCTCACACGCAGGCAGTGTCACGCGTTATTACTGGCGGCCCGAGGCCAGGCTAACAAGTCCATTGCTCGTGAAATGAATATTTCCGAAGGTACCGTAAAATTACATCTCTCGGCAGCGTACCGAGCTCTGGGTGTGGGTAACAGAACAGAAGCTGTGTTTCTATTATCCGAATCGGGGTTGACTGACGCAGACTTACCGATGAACAATGAAATCGGGAATGCCTGACTACTGCAAAGGCAATGCAATTCAAAAAAAAGTCCACTGTGAATAGTTTGCCAGATGAAATAGTAGAGATCCGAAGCCAAGCATTACTGGAGGCGCTGCACCGGCGCACGCTCAGGGACGGCTTGCCCATGGTCATAGTAATACTGGTTATTGGCGCCCTGTCAGTCAACGAGACAAACATCCCACTGGTAATTGTATGGGTGCTCTGCGGACTTATCGTACAGGCTACTCGATACCATGTTATCCCGCAACTGAATTGCAAGGATAAGCCGGGTGCCAAAAAGCGCCTTGATGTTGCTGTTTGTCTTGCGTATGCGAGCGGATTGGTTCAAGCATCCTCAATAATGTTTTTTCCGTCTCTGGACGATGCTTCACGCTCTATTTACACCATGATCATTTTTGGTGTCTGTACAGGTCACATTGTCGGCTCTCACGGCCACCCACCGACGTTCATCGGGTTTGCAGTGCCTCAGCTGGTTTCGGTATCCATAGCCTGGGCATACCATCCACTTGATGGCCTGACTATTTGGGAACATGCGAATGTACTTCTGATCGGTGTACTTGGCATATTTCTGTTTGTGTCGTCACGGGATGTATTCAAGGCATTTCAGGACAACTGCGAGTTGACCGAAAAGCTTAAGGAGGCTCTGGATTCAGAGACCAATGCCAACGCAGCTAAAACGCGCTTTCTTGCCTCTGCCAGCCATGATCTGCGACAACCTCTACACACCATGTCAATGCTGAGCGCGGCCCTGACGTTAAGGCCACTTGACAATGAAAGTGCCGCCATTGCCAATAGGATCAGCGAAGCGATGGGAGAACTTTCCGCCGAGCTGGATTCTCTGCTTGATATCTCCAAGATGGATGCCGGCGCTACGCGAATAACTATTTCACGATTTCCTGTTAATCCGCTGGTTGAGCGATTGGTCCGCGATTACCTCCCCGCTGCCAACGCAAAAAAACTGAAGCTGTCAGGGATCTACAATACAGATTTAACGCTACTGACGGACAGGATATTACTTGACCGCACGATCAGAAATCTCGTAGACAACGCGGTCAAATACACCGATAGCGGCTCCATAACTGTCAAGGTATCTGAACAAGACTCCAGGTGCGTAATTCAGGTCGAAGACACAGGAGTAGGTATTCCGGACACTGAACACAAACGGGTATTCGAAGAGTTCTATCAGCTTCACAACCCTGAACGCGATCGAAAAAATGGATTGGGCCTAGGGCTTTCGATAGTGGGCAGAATAGCAAATCTACTGGACGCAAAAATGCACCTTGTGTCCACGCCCGGTGTAGGATCTACTTTCAGTGTTAGCATCGCGAAAATGGCTTCAACCGACTCTGTTGAATGTAAGCGGAGCGAAATACATATGCCCGTGAATGTAGGCGATGCACCCGAACAAACCTTTGCGGGTATTCACACACTTATTGTTGACGACAATCGTGAGGTAAGGCGTGGTATGCAAACGTTGCTTGAGACTGCAGGAAGCCGGGTTAGTGAAGCATCCGGCACTCCTCAGGCAGTCGAAATTGCCAAAGTGGATGTTCCTGACATCTTGCTACTGGACATGCGACTACCCGATGGCGATTCTGGTTATAAAACGATATCAGCACTACGAGCACTTGTTCCAGACATTCCTACCATCATAATCAGTGGCGAGCTGGTTTCAAATGATGCTGAATATGTCGACATTGATAATTGTGAATATTTTCTCAAGCCAGTCGATATGGTTACGCTATTTGCGAAAATGCAGAACATGCTTGAACCAAGGGCGTGATTGAGCCCCTCGGACAACTCACTCGCCGGGTACTTTCATCGTGTTGGCGCAACGGAGAAATGTCATCGATTTGAGCACTTGGCTATCTCTGCAAGCTTGTCGAAATCGAAAATTTGCAGGCGCTTCTTCTTGAGCGATAACAGGTTTTCCCGCTGTAAAGCACATATTGCTCGACTGACATGAACATTGGTTAGGCCGAGCGTGTCCGCAATATCCTGCCGAGTTAGAGGAAAGTAGATATCCGAAGGGAGATCATGGGCATATACCTCGATGACTCGGGCATGTAGATCGAGTAGAAAATGAGCCACCCGGGCACGTGCTGGACGTGTAGCAATATTGATCAGGTTATCCATGATGACCTTTTCTTCGTTCGCCTTGCTTTGATCCAGGGACAACTCAAGCGCAGGACTGTTTTCCAGCAGAGACATGAAAGTGTTTCGTGGAAATTCGCAAACAACTGTATCTGTCATGCATCTGACGGTGTTGTGCATCGGTGCCAGAAGATCTGATTGAAATCCCAGGAATGCACCAGGCATCTGAAAATTCAGGATAAGTTGACGTCCGTCCTGCAAATTTCTGCAGGTTGAAACCCAACCTTCGAGCAAGATGTACAATTTCTTGCACACATCGCCTTCGTGGTACAGGGTCGTTCCTGCCGGTACTATTCTGTCACAACTTTTACAGTTCTCGACAATGTTCTTGCTGTTTTCGAAGACCCCTGAATGGTCAGTTTCGGCAACATCAAAACTGGTTGCTTCATGAGCAGGATATTTTAGAAAGTCCTGAATCATCGGGTTGGCAACCGCTGAGCTTCTGGCTGCGGTGAACAAGGAAATATCCTGAGTCTGCATAGTATTAAGCGGATCCTTTGTTAACACTTGAAGTCATTATATTTTCGCCTCGTAACAGAAACAGTTTGCACCATTCGCACTTACAGCTTTTGAGAAGTTCAAGCCAAGTACAGCACGGTAGCTACCTCACCCACGCTCACTCATGAAACTAGTAACCTGACTCAAAGGATAGTTTACTCAGTTACGCGAACAGTGAAATATATCTATTGTCCATTCTCATTAATATTACTATTGGATAGGTTTTTATCTATAACTATTGGCCAGTCTGTTATGGAGAACAATAAAAGCGGGTTTCGTACCAAGGGGGCATGACAAGAACGGGCCCAACACCGGCGAAACGCTACCCTCCGGCCAACCGTTTTTTCAGGTAGGAAAAATCCGCTGAATATTAGCAGATGGCCCGGATCCGGCAAGCGAGTCGCTCTGACTGAACAGTAATAGGGAGTCGCTGGCGATATTCATAATGGCAGCCTGTTGAAGGCCATGCTGGATCGATTACTGAAGTCAATATCATTCAGTAACCGATTCCAGTTCCATTGGGTTAACGATGTATCGGACCACAATTACCCTCTTCATGGTCGTTTGCTACGAAGTGACTTCTTCCACGTTGGTTGCGCTATCAGAATTGATTTCTGGTATTTTTTTTAGCGTTTCAGTTTCATCCGCATAACTGTCCATTGGTGGACAAGTGCATACCAAATGACGATCCCCATAAACATTGTCCACCCGGTTGACCGGCGGCCAATATTTGTCTACGCCCAAAGAACCGGGAGGATAGCAAGCCTGCTCCCGCGAGTAGGGTCTGTCCCAGTCGCCGACGAGATCAGCAACGGTATGCGGAGCATTTTTCAGCGGATTGTTCTTGGCATCCATGTGCCCGGCTTCTATCGCTTTCGCTTCATGGTAAATAGACAACATTGCATCAATAAACCTGTCCAGTTCGGCCTTGGGCTCTGACTCTGTCGGTTCAACCATCAGCGTACCTGCTACAGGCCAGCTCATAGTAGGCGCGTGAAAACCGCTATCCATCAAACGCTTTGCAATATCGTCTACGGTGACATTGGCACTAACCGCTAATGGACGTGTATCGAGAATACACTCGTGTGCCACAAGACCTTTGCCTGAACTGTAAAGTACCTGATAAGAGTCCTTGAGCTTCGCGGCAATATAGTTGGCGTTCAAAATGGCAATTCTGGTCGCCTGGGTCAAACCACTGCCTCCCATCAGAAGGATGTAGGCCCAACTTACCGGCAATATGGATGGAGATCCAAACGGTGCCGAAGAAACCGGACCGACCGCATCATCATGCTCAGGATGTCCCGGCAAGTAAGGCGCAAGATGCTCCTTGACTCCAATTGGCCCCATTCCGGGACCGCCTCCACCGTGCGGTATGCAGAACGTCTTGTGCAAGTTGAGATGACTCACATCGCCACCAATCTTGCCTGGCTGCGATAGACCGACCATGGCGTTCAGATTAGCGCCATCTATGTAGACCTGACCTCCATGTTCATGGGTGATGTCACATACCTCCGTGACCGTCTCTTCGAACACACCGTGCGTCGAAGGGTAGGTAATCATGCACCCGGCAAGCTGGGCACTATGCTTTTCAGCCTTCTCTCTGAAATCCTCGACATCAATGTTTCCATGCTTGTCGGCATGAATAGGCACGACTTTCCAACCCACCATCTGTGCTGAAGCCGGATTGGTTCCGTGTGCAGATGTTGGAATCAGACACACATTTCGATCGGTTTCCCCGTTGGCGATATGATAGTTCCGAATGGTTAAAAGCCCGGCGTATTCTCCCTGGGCACCCGAATTGGGCTGTTGAGAGATAGCATCGTAACCGGTAATCTGGCACAACTTTTCATTCAGGTCGTGAATCATCTCCCGGTAACCGGTGGCTTGATCCGCAGGTACAAACGGGTGTAGCTGACCGAATTCCGGCCAGGTTACAGGAATCATTTCAACGGTTGCGTTGAGCTTCATGGTGCACGAGCCCAGCGGAATCATAGAACGATCAAGCGCAAGATCCCGATCAGCCAGACGGCGCATGTAGCGCGTAAACTGGGCTTCAGATCGGTTCTGGTGAAAAATGGGGTGCGTAAGAATTGCACTTGACCGAAGTAGGTTATCCGGCAAATGATACTCTCGGTTTACCTGACTATCATCCTTTTGCTCGATACCAAAGGCACGCCACACGGCCTCTATCGTCTCAGGCCGTGTTTGCTCATCAACACTGATCCCTACCCTGGTCATGCCAACCTTGCGCAAGTTGATGCCGTTGGCGACGGCTGCGCTCATCACCGTGCGTTGCAACTGACCCACATCTACAGTAATGGTATCGAAATACACGTCAGGCTCGCTGACGAAGCCATGCTGAGCAAGTCCTTTGGCTAACCGCGCAGCCTTGCGATGAACAGACTCCGCAATTGCACGGATCCCATTGGGTCCATGATAAACCGCATACATGGATGCCATAACGGCGAGCAGGGCCTGCGCTGTGCATACATTGGAATTGGCTTTTTCACGCCGTATATGTTGTTCGCGGGTTTGCAGTGCCAGGCGATAGGCAGGATTGCCCCGTGAATCGATGGATGCGCCCACAATACGTCCCGGCATCGCGCGTTTGTAGGCATCCTTGACTGCCATGTAAGCTGCATGAGGTCCGCCATATCCCATGGGCACTCCGAAGCGCTGGGTAGAGCCAACCGCTATATCAGCATTCATCTCCCCCGGGGACTTGATCAGTGACAAAGCCAGTAGGTCCGCAATGACAATCGCTAAGGCACGGTGCTCGTGAAGCGCTTTTATAGTGCCCGTAAAATCACGGACATGCCCATAGGTCCCCGGGTATTGAAAAATGGCTCCAAATACCTGGCTTGCATCCAGCTCATCTGGCGAACCGACAATGACGTGTATGTCCAGAGGCTCAGCACGTGTCTTTATAACCGCAATATTCTGCGGGTGACAGTTTTCATCCACGAAAAACACGGTCTTTTTGGACTTGGCCGAACGCTTTGCCATGGTCATGGCTTCAGCCGCGGCAGTAGCTTCATCCAACAGGGACGCATTTGCAATATCCAGACTGGTTAAGTCACTGACCATGGTCTGGAAATTGAGTAGCGCTTCCAGGCGTCCTTGAGAGATTTCCGGCTGGTAAGGCGTATAAGCGGTATACCACGCAGGGTTCTCCATGATGTTGCGCAGTATCGGCGCAGGCGTGGTTGTACCGTAATAGCCTTGCCCTATGAGGGAGGTATGCAACGTGTTCTTGTCAGCCACCTGACGCATGTAGTACAAGGCATCACGCTCAGTCATTGCTCGACCCCAGTCAAGCGGCTCTGACTGTCGGATTGCCGACGGTACGGTTGCGTCTATTAGCCCATCGAGGCTGTCGTAACCAATCGCCTCGAGCATGGCATCGATTTCCGACGTTGACGGTCCGATGTGTCGCCGGTTGGCAAAATCGTACGCAAAGTAATCTGTTGGTGTAAATGACATGGTTATCTCTCTTCAGACAAGTGTTCTACTTGGATTGATGTTGAGTGGCCCTGATTGAAGGTTTGTTCTACACCTGCGAATGCGACGATGCTTTCCGACATGACGTCTACGCCACTGTGTGAAGCAAGCCGACTTGCTAGCGCTTGTAGTTATGTTCGACAAATGGCAATGAGCTCACCGTCGCAGGGTGTAGCTTGCCTCGCACAGACAGGCTCACACTTGTACCATGGGTCGCGTGCCCGATATCTACATACCCCATAGCAACCGGTGCGCCCACAGTCGGGCCGAATCCTCCAGAGGTGACGACCCCCACAACAGATCCTGATGGATCACATATCTGTGCACCATGGCGAGCAGGCAGTCGCCCATCCGGTCGAATTCCAACCAGCTTGCGTGAAGCACCGTTTATGATTTGCTCTGTGATCACCGTATCCCCGGGAAACCCACCGAACTCACGACGTCGCTTTTGAATCGCCCAGGTTAACGACGCCTCCACAGGGGTTGTTCTGGTATCCAGATCGTTCCCGTACAAACATAGACCCGCCTCCAGACGCAGCGAATCACGTGCGCCAAGTCCAGCAGGCAAACAAAGATTGTTATCCAGAACAGTTCTGCTTACCCTGTCGGCATGCTCATCCGGAATTGACAATTCAAAGCCATCCTCACCGGTATATCCCAACCGCGATACGCGACACGGCACCTCGTTGATCGTCGTCTGAATCGATTGCATGAACGACAGCTTCGCGGCATCTGGACACAACGCCAACACAATATCTATGGCTGCCGGCCCCTGGATGGCAATCAGTGCTTGTTGTGTCAGCTCCGTTAACGTCACGCCAACCAGGTGTTCCTGCAGATGAGCAACGTCCTTATCACGCATTGAGGCATTGACGACGATATACAGATGATCGCCTGCATTAGTAACAATAAGATCATCCAGCACGCCACCGTCCGCGTTGGTAAAAAACGTGTATCGGCAATTCCCCTCAGGCAAATTCACAATATCGGACGGTACCAGTGCCTCGAGCGCCTTAGCAGCCGAATGGCCTCTGAGTTCAAGCTGGCCCATATGCGAAACATCAAACAAAGCTGCATGCTCCCTGCACTGCCTGTGTTCTGCCATGATGCCGACCGAATACTGAACTGGCATTTCCCAACCTGCGAAATCCACCATTTTTCCGCCCAGCTCTTTGTGTAAATCGTAGAGCACGGTGCGTCTGGGGGCGGCTTGAATTGCCGACTGTGAACTCTCATCTTTAGCTGACATACACACTCCGGGGAACATGAAATAACCACGCAAATGCCATCGGCATTTGACGCTACTCATACCCCTCTGTCTTTTGCCTGAGAGACTCGCAAACACATTGCGTGCTGCTTACACCGTCGGCGCGGGCATGTTGCCCGACTTTCCAGAGTGCTGTTGCTGCAAGCGGTCCTTGGGCCTGAGAGTTTACGGGTGGATTCCCCTTCGGCGGCTCTCAATCTGCGTAAGATTGATTACACTCTCCCGCTTACAACTCGGAGTTTAATCCGATAGCATCAGAATGTTGCTGCAAATTTGACTCGCCGTCAACCGCTTAAACAGGTATTTGCCTAACCAGACCGCGTCTGCGTGCCGCTTAGTCAACCGCAACAAGGCTATCCTCGCGATGCCAGATGATGCTGTAAATATGACCGCTGCGTAACGATATGGTCAGCAAGATACTTTGCGTCATGCCAGACTCCCCAGATGAAGGAAGAGCCCCGTCGTGATTGCCAAGGTAGACCCAAAAAGTAGATTCCGGGCTCTGAAGATACCCCTCGCTGGTGCCTTGGCCTACCATCATCGCTGAATACATCGACCTCTAACCAGCTGTAGTCGACCGTATACCCGGTTGCCCAGATGATCGTTGAAACACCCGCCCGCTGGAGATCCAGCTCGAGAATCGGCTGGGTTACACAGGCAGGATCGGGCGCACGCTTGCGTGCATCCGGGTCTTCGGGAAGATCAAGACCATTACGTTCAACATATGCATCGGCCTCATCCAGTACTGACAGGTAATTTGCATCCCCCTTCGCCAGATTGGCCGAGAGGTCAGGCGCAAACCGTAATACACCCTCATGAAATGATTGCGTAAGTCCCACCAGCGTCATGCCATCGGCAGCCAGTTGTCGGAAATCGACCGTTTTTCCGCCATGCGCACCACTGACAGCAATTGTGACGTGCTCCAGACCGGGTTCAAGCGCCTGCGTATCCCATTTTCCTAAGACACCCAGCCACCAGACGAAATCGTGCCCACGATAGCGACGGGGAGGTCTGTCATGAGGGCCTACTGATAAGTAGACCGATCTACCAGATGTGGCAAGTTCATCGGCAATCTGAGTGCCGGACGAACCTGCTCCAATCACCAGAACAGCACCGTCAGCTAATTGATCAGGGTTGCGATAGCCACTGGAGTGCATTTGTGTGATCGCCGCGGTATCAGGCACGATGGGTGGAAATACAGGATGTTGAAACGCACCCGTTGCTGCCACCACATTGTGTGCATGAATATCTCCTGCGGATGTATGCACGTCGAACCCACGGCCACCTCGCCTTTTTCTTACCTGCTTGACGTCAACACCGCAACGAACCGGCACGTTAATCATCTCTGCATAGGCAACGAAGTAGTCAACCACCCCTTGCCTTGTCGCAAAGGCATTGGGGTCAAGGTTGGCAAATTCCATACCCGGAAAACGATCATGCCAAGCAGGGCCATTGGCAACCAATGAATCCCAGCGCTCACTTCGCCAACGTTCTGCAATTTGAGACCGTTCGAGAACCAGGTGAGATTCATTGATTGTGGACAGGTGCTCGCTCATGGCAATACCGGCCTGTCCGCACCCTACAATCAGTGTTTCAACTTCTTCGATCGACATTAGCGCCCTATGCCTGTCCTGAATGACAATTCAGGTTTGTCGGTTTTTTTATTTTCGAAGTCGAGTCCAGAGCTGGTCATAGACCTCTTGGGTTGCCTGGTCACAAACTGCAACGAATACCCCTTCAGGACCAGTCGGTGGATTGGCTTCCGGGGATTGTGCCAGAGCAGGATCAAGGAATTCCTTGACACCTTTCACTCCCGCCGAATACTGGGCGAAATTGGTGACAGCTGCGATGTTTTCAGGCTCCAGCAGAAAGTCCATGAATTTGATAGCGTTGTCGCGATTAGGTGCGTCCTTGAGTAAAACGACGTTGTCCATCCAGACAACATAGCCCTGTTTCGGATAAGCGTATTCGACGTTAGCCCCTTCTTCTCGTGCCCTGGCAGAGAAACCGTTGTAGATCATACCGGCTGCCGCATCACCAGAGACCAAGACATCCTTCGCGATATCAGACCCGAAAGAGGCCCACTGCGCTTTTGCACTCTGTAACAACTCATCAAGCGCTTTCAATTGCTCACGATCCTGGCTGCATTGTGGAATCCCCAGATGCAAACCGGCCATCAGCATTACCTCACCCTGGCTATCCAGCATGTTGATCTTGCCGGCAAGCTCCTCTGGGGGATTAAATAGAATGTCGGTAGTTTGAATATCACCTTGGTAGATATCACGGTTTACCGAAAAACTTGTGGAACCCCATTGATAAGGTATGGAATGTTTTCGCCCATCATCGAACGGTACATCTAACCATTGGTCTTCGATGTTGCCGAAATTGGCAAGCTCGCCATCAGCAATGGTATCGAGCAAGCCTTCTCCAGCCATAATCTGAACCATGTAGTCACCCGGTACAGCAACATCGTAGGAACCCAGCTTGCCGGCTTTGAGCGTTGCCAGCATAGCTTCATTACTGTCGAATGTGTCCATCGTCACTTCTACGTCATGTTCTGCCGCAAATTTGTCCAGAAGCTCCTGAGGGATGTACTCGAACCAATGATAAATCGATAACTTGCCCTCAGCCTGTGCCGCGATGGGGGCAAGTGACAAGAGCCCGGTAAACGATGCGGCAATGCTGATAGCCAGCAAGCGACGGGAAGATGGTTTCGACAACGACATTGGCTAGAACCCCTAAGAGATGTTGAATGTTGAACAAATAGCTACGGCGTATTTATACAATGCACGACATATATGCCTTTTCGCAACAGAATTTAGATATAAAATGGTACCACCTTGTTAACCATCATTCTTGTGCAGCCGGAAATCCAGAGCTAATGACAAGGGGATTCCGGTCTACGCGAAAACGTTGAAGTGCAGGAAATACGCACTAGCACGCCCTGATAAAGGCGTACAGGCAACCCCCGTGCAGTATTACACTTTAAAACCATGCTCACTCTGCGCCATCATTTTGCGGAACCTTGCCCGATTTACCGATGAGGTATGACGCGGTCACAATAGCGACTGAAAACAGCAGCATGAGTGTACTCAAGGCCATGATATTGGGCTTTATTCCCTGTTTGACTGATCCGAAAATAGCCGTTGGCAGCGTTTCCACACCAGCGCCTTTTATGAAATTGGTAATGATGAAATCGTCAAGCGAAATGATAAACGCCAGCAGGAATCCGGAAAGTATACCGGGCGCCATGATTGGCATAAGTACATAACGGAATGCCTGCCAGCGACTGGCATAGAGATCCTGTGCGGCTTCCTCAAAACTCGCTTCAATACCTTGCAGACGCGCCGCGATGGGCAGGTAGGCGAACGGAATGCAAAAGACAATGTGTGCGACGAGAATCGAGGCATATCCCAGGGTGAAACCAATAGCAGAGAAAAATACCAGAGTGGCTACAGCGGTGACAATTTCGGGCACCATGATGGGCATTGACAGCAAAGCAAAACTAAGTGATTTTCCTGCAAAATAACCTCCACGCACCATCGCAATAGCTGCAGCAACCGCAATCAGTGTGGCAGTAGAACCCGCAGCCAATGCAATGGTTAATGAATTCCATGCAGCCGTCTTGAACTTGGCAGACTCAACGCCTGTGAAAATCTCAATGTACCAGCGTAAAGAAAACCCACCCCAGTTCGTGATGGATGGGCTGTCGTTGAACGAATACACCATGACCACGAGCAATGGTGTGTAGAGTATGAAAAGGCACAGCAGAGTGACACCTAAAAATCCTGGATAATGACGCACATTGAAACGATTCGAATAACGGCTCATGGATACTACCTGTCCGTGGCTTGAGCTTGAGAGCGTGCATATATCATCAGCACCAACAACACCAGACTCAGCAGGATCATGGATGCGGCAGCGCCAAATGGCCAGTTTCCCGCATTGCCCTTGAATTGCTCTTCGATCAATGATCCGATCATGAACGTCTTGGCACCACCCAGCAAATCCGGCGCCAGAAAAGCACCGAGGCTGGGCACAAAAACAAGAATGCACCCAGCAATGATACCGGGCTTTATCACAGGTAGAATGACTTTGCGAAGTATCTGCCACCGCGTGGCATACAAATCAGCCGCTGCTTCCGACAACGAGGCGTTGTAGCGCTCTACCGATGCATAGATGGGCAAAACCATAAAAGGCAGATAGGAATAAAAAAGACCCAGTTGCACGGCCACATTGGTATTGATGAGCTGTATGGGCGTGTCGATGACATCCAACCACAAGAGTGATTCGTTCAATGGGCCAGTGTCGCGTATCAGAAACTTCATCGACACTGTACGGATAAGAAGATTTACCCAGTACGGAATGGTGATGAGGAACAACCATAGGGAACGCGTCTGAGCCGATCGTGTTGCAACGAAATAGGCGGTAGGGAATCCAATGGCCAGACACAGTACTGTGGCTATCAATGCCTGCAAAATTGAGCGGGCAAATATCGTAATGTATGTCCATTCAATACTGGGTGCCTCATCACCAAACAATCCTCGATCGAAAAGAAACTGATCATAGGCCGCCAGCGAGAATTCCCAGATCACCCCACCCCTGAATTCCTTCGTCAGGAAGGAATACACGAGCATGAGTAGCATTGGCAAAAGTAAAAAGAATCCAATGACCAGCCATGAGGGCAGTAACAACCACCCCCTAACCGGAGCGAACGTCGCTGAAACTGTCTTGCCACTGTCGATCGCTGCCATCAGTTCACCAAGAACCGTGCGGCACCGCTGGTCAGCTTGACGCCCACGTGATCACCGATTTGCAAAGACACGTTGCCGTCATCTGTATTCTGCGCTCGTACAGTGACTGACAGCAAGTCGGATAATGCAACACCATACTGGCGATCAGTCCCCAGATAGACAACGTCGCTGATAACACCATGAAGCTGTACAGTATCGTCATCAGGACCGGAACCGTTTGAAGGCACAAGACGCAGGCGCTCGGGCCTCAGTGATACAACCCCCTTACTGCCTATTGCGGCATCGCCCGAGTACTCTGCCTTGATAACACCACCTGTCTGCAGACGCACATTGGCTGTCTCTATATCGACGTCGACAACCTCGGCGTCAATCAGATTGGTGTCTCCTATAAAATCAGCGATAAATCGATTCGCCGGTTTTTCATAGATTTCTGCCGGTGTCCCAACTTGCTGGATTCGACCTGCAGACATCACGGCAATGCGGTCAGACATCGACAAAGCCTCCTCCTGATCGTGTGTGACAAATACGAACGTAATGCCTGTATTGCGTTGAAGCGTTTTAAGCTCCGCTCGCATCTGTTGACGAAGTTTGAGATCGAGCGCAGACAGTGGTTCATCCAGCAATAGCACTTTGGGTCGTGGCGCCATGGCACGGGCCAAGGCCACCCGTTGCTGCTGCCCGCCGGATAATTGTGAAGGCTTGCGGTGGACAAATTCTTCGAGTCGAACCAGTGCTACCATCTCTTCTATCCGCTTTTCTACCTCGTCTGCCGGCCAGTTGAGCATTTGCAGACCAAAACCGATATTGTCAGTCACGTTCATGTGAGGAAAAAGAGAATAATTCTGAAATACTGTATTGATAGGGCGTTTATGTGGTGGAAGGTTCTCTATTTCTTCGCCGTACAAAAACAGCATGCCGGCACTGGTGGCCTCAAAACCGGCAATAATGCGCAGCAAACTCGTTTTTCCACAACCCGACGGACCTAACAAGGTGAAAAACTCGTTGTCTTTTATGTCAAGGTCGATGTCCTTGAGCGCTGTGAAACTACCGTAACGTTTTTCAATACGCTGAATGCTCACGGCGACATCGGTGGCACCGGAATGCGCAGTGTAAACAGCAACCGGCTGGCTATTCATTGGACAAGCGCGTTAACTTGAAAAAAAAGGGGTAACGAACACCCATAACCGTCTGTGAACATTAAATCGCCGACAACATCATCTGAGGGGCTTAATTAATACCACGAATCAGCTTGAAAAAAATATAGACAGATGCAAACCATTTAGCCATTGAGGTTCCTTTCAGGATATTCGCTGTGTCATTTTTTTCTCGGTTTTCATAAAAAATATGACTAATAATGGCTTGCTTACACGAGGCAGGCGTTTGCTCCGGTCAACCGATTTTCTCCCTTACAGATACAGCGATACTCCAAAGGTGCTGGTCTCCTGCGCGCCCATGACAAGAACGCAGTAGCTCTTTCGCACCTTTACCAGATACTCCATGTTACTGAAGCGACACCCCGGTGCGCTCTGGCACAGTTTGAACTGCATAATCGACATAGTCTCCTATGATTACTCGACATCACTTACAGGAGATCTCTATGCATGTCGGTTTTATCGGCCTCGGAAATGTGGGTGCAAAACTCGCGGGTAGCATTTTACGTAATGGCTTGTCACTGACCGTCAGGGACGTGGACAGAGATGCTGCACAATCGCTTCTCGCTCAAGGCGCAACGTTTGGGGAGTCAGCAGCGCAGATGGCAACAAGCTGTGACATCATCATTACCTGCCTTCCCTCACCTGCCATCAGCGCATCTGTCATGGAAGACACGGGTGGTGTACTGGAAGGGCTGACACCTGGCACTATCTGGGCCGAGATGAGCACAACAGATGAGGCCGAGGTAAAACGTCTGGCTCACAAGGTAGCAGCCGCGGGCGGATATGCTGTTGATTGCCCTGTCTCAGGAGGCTGTCATCGGGCCGAGACCGGTAATATCGCCATATTCGCCGGTTGCGACAGACCGACATTCGAGAAGCTTCTGCCTGTTCTGACAACCATGGGTCGACGGATTCTGCATACAGGCGAGCTTGGTTCTGCTTCCGTATTGAAGGTGATGACAAATTATCTGGCAACGGCCAACCTGTTGACTCTATGTGAAGCACTGACAACCAGTGCTGCCGCAGGCATGGACCTGGCAACCACCTATGAAGCAATTCGCATATCCTCCGGAAATTCCTTTGTGCATGAAACGGAAAGCCAGGTGATTCTCAATGGCTCCAGAGATATCAGTTTTACGATGGATCTGGTGCTGAAGGATATAGGATTGTTTCAGCAGCTTGCCGACCGTGCCGGCGTACCTCTTGAGATAAATCCGCTAATGATCAGGATCATGCAAGACGGAGCTGAAAAATACGGTATGCGGGAGTGGTCTCCAAACATCATCCGTCGGTTTGAAGACGCTTGCAATATCAAGATAACAGCCGATGGGTTTCCTGCCGAAATCGTCGACGACGAACCTGAATCACCCGGTTACGAAGTTATCCCGAAAGCTCACAACAAACCCTGACAGCCACGCGGCACTACATGATGCATTGCTTGTATAGCTACTTGGTGTCAGTTCGACATTTGAACAGGCAATCTCATCAGGCCATCTTCTCCCTGATGACTGACACTCTTCGCACACCGTGTTGATGATTGATCGATCGGCTAACGGCAATACCGAGCCTGTACATGCACTGCTTTCAGCGCTTGTGTACACCGATATCGGGCAACCGTACAGTCCGGGCTAGACTCGGTAGGCCGCGCTTGCCATTTCTGCCACCTCGTCGTAGACACCGCTGCATGCTGTCACCACTCGCCCGCCTTTTTCAAGCATGGTCTGCATTTCGAAGGGTTCTACAATTCCACCTGCCTCGTCGATCATCAGCAATGCAGCGATACAGTCCCAGGCATTCATGTGTGGTTCAACAAAACCGATCAGACGTCCTGCTGCAACATAGGCAAGATCGAGCGCACCGGAGCCACTACGACGGAACAATCCATCTCGTTTCATTAACGCAGTAAGCATATCGATGGTCGATTGTGCAGGCACACGCGTGCTATGGCCAACACCCAAAGTGCCCTGATTAATCTCATTAGCGACACTGACTTTCATGGGACGACCGTTGACCGTCGCCCCGTTGCCTTTGCATGCGGTAAACAATTCATCGCTGACTGGGTCGCAAATTACAGAACAAACGCATTGATCTGAATGCACGCAGGCAAGCACCACGCACCATCCGGGAGTGCCGTTTACAAAGTTGGTAGTGCCATCGATGGGATCGATAACCCAGGTAAATCCGGAGCTTCCTGACGTGTTGTCATGCTCCTCACCTACAATCGCATCGTCAGGAAAAGTCTCACTGAGTGCTTTTCTCAGCAGGTTTTCCACCGATTTGTCAGCATTGGAAACCCAATCCTGTAAACCCTTCTGTTCAATATCGAGCTTGTCCTTGTCTCGAAACAGTTTAAGGGCGCTTTGAGCAGCCTTGCCTGTTATCTCGATAGCGAAGGCAAATCGGGCGTCAATCGGACTCATGGAATTTCTCAATAGGGGATTTCGGGAGTTTCCAGAGAATCATACCGCGTTTGCCAGAATTAGCCATCAGAGTAGAACCCGGACCAGAACTCTGTTTTTCATTGGCAGTCCATTGTTTTGTTTAGATTGAGATGTGTTAACCTCATATCGACTTGACGGGGTGCTGAATGTCCGAGCTATTCGGAGTATTCGGCTGAGATGATGCTTTTTGCACAATCCCGATGAACCTGATGCGGATAATGCCGACGAAGGGATACAAGCGTTGGGAATCAATCAGATTCTCACCCGCAATCCTCTTCACTCCGGCGTTACTCGGAGTGAAAAATGCAAGCAGCACAAACTGACCGAAAAAACGGAAAAGTGCCAGAGCTTTCAGCTGTCAGCACACCCATCGCGCTAACCATCGCTGGTTCTGATTCAGGCGGCGGTGCAGGTATACAAGCCGACCTGAAAGCATTCAGCGCACTGGGCGTTTATGGTGCAAGTGTTATCACGGCACTGACCGCACAAAACACACAGTCTGTTTCTGCCATACATGAAGTCCCGCCACAATTTGTCACAGCGCAGTTGGTCGCCGTGTTATCAGACCTCAATGTATGTTCAATCAAGATCGGAATGCTCGCTAGCGTACCCATTATAGAAGCCGTTGCCACAATACTGAGCCAACACCCGGACATTCCCGTCGTACTTGATCCTGTCATGATTGCCAAGAGTGGGGATGCCTTATTGAAACCTGACGCCATTGATGCCTTGCTCCACCGCTTGTGCCCGCTAGCCACGGTAATCACACCTAATATTCCAGAAGCGGCGTGTCTCGCCTCCCGCGATGAGGTGACCTCACTGGAACAAATGCAAGAGCAGGCTCAGATGATCAGTGCCAGCGCAGCCTGCGCTGTCCTGCTTAAGGGCGGACACCTGCATACGGCCGACAGCACCGACCTGCTGTACATCGATGGAGACACCCATCACTTCTCCTTTCCAAGGATAAACACACAGAACACGCATGGCACAGGATGTACTTTGTCATCAGCCATTGCAGCAGGACTTGCAAAAAACAGAAGCATTCTCGAATCTGTCGAATTAGCGTCGCATTATGTGCACAATGCAATCGTCGCCGCAGACACTTTAAATGTCGGAAGTGGCCATGGTCCCGTCCATCACTTTCACGCGTTATGGAATCAATCATAAAGTGCGAGCCATTTCGCTCGAATCGATATGCCTTACCTACGCCAACCACCGGGTATTTGATGATTTGACCATGTGCTTCGAGGCCGGTTTCTGGCATAGCATTCTCGGTCGTAGCGGTGTAGGAAAAACATCACTGTTACGGTTGATTGCAGGTTTGCAAACACCGGATAGTGGCAGCGTTAACTTGCTTGGTTCAGATGCAGATAATAATTGCAAGGCACCAGTTCATCATCAAGTAGCCTACGTGCCACAGGAGGATAGTCTACTGCCCTGGTTATCGGTGTTGGACAACGTGCAGCTTGGCCCCCGACTCAGAGGGCAGAAAACCAAAGAAACAAGTGCACAAGCCATGCAGCTCATTGAACGAATAGGGCTCGCTCACTGGGCTGATGCGTTACCAGCGATGCTATCAGGCGGGATGCGACAACGCGTAGCCCTGGCTCGTGCGTTGCTCGAGAACCCACCTGTCGTACTGATGGACGAGCCTTTCAGTGGGTTGGATGCCATCACGCGGCACGAGCTACAGGCAATGTCGTCCGGGCTCTTGAAAGAGCGCACGGTAATTCTGGTCACTCATGACCCCAGTGAAGCTCTTCGCTTGTCCCATGTAGTACATGTCATACCATCAGGTGCGAACTCTCAATGTCCTCGCATATCATTGAAGAGCGACCCTCCACGTCCGCTGAACAGTCAGATTGTTACACAGCACCTGCCGCAACTTTGGCAGTTACTGTCTGAACGGACGACTCCTGACAACAGCCGACGTCAGCGCGAATGCTAAAACACATGTTCATCCATCGTTCAGGGTTGCTATCGATCGTCATTGGATCTGTCAGCGTGATCATTGTCTGGCATCTGATCGTCACACTTACCGGAGTCCCCGCGTTTATCTTGCCGGCACCAGCCTCTGTACTGTCCACTGTCATCAATCAATTTTCGATGTTGATTCAACATTCCCTGATTACCGCAACAGAAATACTCAGTGCTCTGTTACTAGGGACCTTGCTGGGTATTGTCAGTGCCACAGGATTAGCTCTGTATACACCGGCGCGCCGATGGGCCTTGCCGTTGATGGTCATTAGCCAATCGTTGCCGGTCTTTGCTCTTGCGCCATTACTGACATTATGGTTCGGCTACGGAATGGGGTCGAAGATAATCATGGCAACGCTGATCATCTACTTTCCAGTGACAGCCGCAACCTTTGATGGCTTACGCCAAACCAGCCATTCCATGATCGATCTTGCCAGAACCATGAATGCCAGCACATTGTCGATTCTTGTGCACATCCGACTCCCGGCAGCACTTCCCTCTATTGGCTCAGGCATTCGAGTCGCAACATCAGTTGCCCCTATCGGTGCGGTCGTTGGTGAATGGGTTGGCTCCAGTGGCGGACTGGGTTTTCTCATGCTCCAGGCCAATGGACGCATGCAAACGGATTTGATGTTTGCCGCCTTGTTTTGTCTGTGCCTGATGGCTTACAGCCTTTATAGCCTGATCAGCTATCTTCTCGATCGAGCGCTGTACTGGCACCACGACTCTACCGAACTTCTCATCAATCAAACTCCGGACAGGATCTCTTGAACTCATGAAAAAATACGTTTTCCTTGTATTCTGCACTCTACAGATTTTTACCTCGGCCAATGCCACCGAAAAACTGACCGTACTGCTGGACTGGTTTATCAACCCGGATCATGCTCAACTGATTCTGGCACAAGAACTGGGTTACTTTGAAGAAGCAGGGCTAGTCGTTGAGCTTGTGGAACCGGCTGATCCCAGTTTGCCACCAAAACTGGTTGCTGCGGGCAAAGCAGATATTGCCGTCACCTACCAGCCTCAACTGCATGTCCAGGTTGCCCAGGGTCTGCCACTGACACGCTTCGGTACACTGGTATCCACGCCGTTAAACTCGCTGGTAGTCCTTGACGATGGCCCCATAAAATCGATTGCCGATCTGAAGGGAGGCAAGATCGGATTCTCCGTTGGTGGATTTGAAGACGCGCTGTTAAGAGCCATGCTGGAAAGTCACGGACTCACACTGTCTGATGTTGAACTGATTAATGTCAATTTCTCACTGTCTCCGTCTCTGATCACCGGGCAAGTGGACGCAGTTATCGGAGCGTTTCGCAATTTCGAGCTGAACCAGATGGATATCGAAGGCTATTCGGGGCGAGCCTACTTTCCTGAAGAGCATGGTGTACCTGCGTACGACGAGCTCATTCTGGTTGCCAACAACGACAAGCGAGACGCACCTGAGCTTTCAGCATTCATGAATGCACTAGAGAAAGCAACAATCTACCTTGTTAACCACCCGGATGAAGCATGGGAGGTGTTTCGCGATTCGAACCCACAGAATCTGGACAATGAACTGAATCGACGCGCCTGGGGTGACACCTTGCCGCGGTTTGCTCTGCGTCCCGCGGCACTGGATCGACGACGCTACGCAGCGTTCAGTAATTTCATGAAAACACAGGGGCTGATCGACGATATTGCACCGATTGACAGTTATGCCATTGAGGTACCGTAGGCGTAAGCTACGGTCTGCAGTTTTGTAAACCGCTGTCAGACACGCAGGCACTTGTTACAACTTGTTACCAACCGATGCGCCTGTGCAATGTCTTGAGCGAGGCGCTGGCCGATACTTTGTCTCAAGCCATGCCACTGGGGCACGGCAAAGTACTTGAACCGGAAGCTTAACTATGAAACGCCATACCAAAGTTGTACTCGCCGCGATCACCGCTGTAACCATCGCAACCACCACGGTCGTTGTTGCCGGTGGCGGTCACGGCAAAATGGGAGATCGGATGGTCAGCAAGATCACCAAAAAGCTCGATCTTGACGAACAGCAGGTAATCGCACTCCAGGCCCTGCAAAGTGAAGTCCGGGAAACCCGTGAACTGATGCGCGGCAACCTCGATTCAGACAGACAGACACTGGGTGATCTGCTAGGCGCCGAGACTTTCGATCAGGGCGCAGCGCTTGAGATGATCACTGCGCGTACCACTGCGCTCCAGGCTCAAGGACCGACGCTGGTAGCAGCGGCAGCAACGTTCCTTGATGGCCTGAATGCCGAGCAAAAGCAAGAACTGAACGAGCGTATGCAATGGTTGACAGATCATCGTGGCAAACGGCACGGCGACAAGAACTAGTCTGCGGCAAATTGAACATCCTGTGCAGCAGGATTTTTCCTGCTGCACATGCCCGGAACGCTCCGATCTTCGTACTGGAACCCACTGAATACTGGCATGTTCATCCTCATTCCGCAGGTTCCAGTACACTAGTGGGCCATGCCAACTCGACAATCAAAGACTCCATGGCAAACGTACTCCTGATTGATGACGATGAAGATCTGGCCGAACTTCTCATAGAGTACGCAGAACGATTTTCCATGAGAATCACTGCATGCCATGACCCTCTCAAAGCAGTAGCAAATCTGAAGCAGAACCCGGAACACTACGACGCTATCATCCTTGATGTCATGCTGCCTAACATCGACGGATTTGAAACCTGCCGGCAAATACGACAGTTCAGCGATATTCCGATTGTCATGCTCACAGCCAGAGGTGATGTTACTGACCGCATCGTCGGGCTGGAACTCGGAGCTGATGACTATCTGCCCAAACCGTTTGAACCTCGGGAATTAATGGCGCGCCTGCAAGCCAACATAAAACGCCAGCAAAAATCGGCAAGCAGCCACCTGCTGTCGTTTAACGAGCTGACGATCGATCTGGATGTCCAGCAGGTCACCGTTGATAATGCATCTCTTGACCTGACGACCAAGGAATATGAGCTACTATGCCTGCTAGCCCAATCGCCCGGCAAGACGTTTTCACGTGATGATTTGTTATCTGCACTCAAAGGCAGTGATCTTGAACTGTTCTCACGCTCTATAGATATTCTGGTCAGCCGCTTGCGCCAGAAACTCAAACCTTCCAACCCGATCAAAACCGTTCATGGTGCAGGTTACGCATTTGTCGGACGGCGTCGTACATGAAACGCTGGTTGCCCACATCGCTATCATCCAGACTATTGGCAGTTTTCCTTATAACCGCAATCGCCGCGGTAATACTGATGGCAAGCCTGTTCTCGCGTGGACTCGGTTCACAATGGCAGCGAACCATCGCGCCTCATCTCGTTCAGTATGTTGCTTACGTCAAGGACGATATTGGCAGTCCACCCGATGAGACCCGTGCTCGGGATCTCGCTGCAAGGTTATCCATAACGATTCAGGTACACCAGGCCGACAGTGGCGAAAGGGTATTTACCACAAGTAGCACACCAATCGACGTCGAACGCATAAAGTTTGTGACCTCCCGACGTTGGCGTGCCGTCGCTGCTGGCTCTAAACGCACAAAGCCAACACCACGAATAGACAACATTTCCATCGGAGAAAACAGGGATTCTCCCGTACTCAGACTCCAATCCCGGGACTACATAGCCTATATGCAGATTGCAAGGGCCCAAGGCAGAGGACGCGGTGGTCACGAAATGTTTTTTGCCGCCATCGGACTTGCTGTGCTGCTAGGTATCTGTTACTACGCTATCCGCCATCTTCTCAAACCCATCGGTAAACTGCAGAATACGGTCCAACAGATTAGCAGCGGTGATCTTGCAGCCCGTACACACGCACGCGGACACGGGGACTTGTCCCTGCTTGCGCAAAGTGTTGATCAGATGTCAGAACGAATCCAACAGATGCTCAACGCCAAGCGGGAACTATTGCTGGCAATAAGCCACGAACTGCGTTCTCCACTGACGCGTGCGCGTGTTGCCTGCGAGATGCTCGAACCTTCTCGACATCAGCTAAAACTGATCAAGGATATTGACGAGATGGAGCAACTGATTGCGCAATTGGTCGAAAGTGAACGTTTGCAGAATCATGTCGTCCTCGATTTACACAGTCATGACGTCTCACGCATTGTCAACGATATTGTGAGCAGTTTCGATACTCCGATAAATTGGCAAGCTCCACGGGAGTCATGTCTCCTTCAGGTGGATGAAACGCGTCTGCAGGTATTGGTACGCAACCTCATCAACAACGCACTACAGCATGGAAAACCGTTGTCAGGAGAAGCGCCTGAAGTTACCGTTCAATTAAAACCAGACAACAAGCAGCTGAAAATTGTTGTTTATGATAACGGTCCAGGCATCGATGTGGCGCACTTGTCTTCTATCACCGATGCCTTCTATCGACCTGACGCCTCACGTACCAGAAAAACCGGTGGTATCGGATTAGGACTTCACCTGTGTAAACGCATTGCAGAAGCCCATGGTGGGTTACTGCTTGTCGAGAGTGTGCGCAAAGAAGGTATCGGGGCGCGCTTTACCGTCACCCTTCCAGTACAACCCGATTGTACAAACCGATCATGAATAAACGAATCCGATCATGATCATGGGTTGTTTGTCGTAGCGCACTTATCACGGCGTCATTGCACCAGCATCAATGTTTTTCACGAATCGTGGCCAGATGCCAACCCATATACAAGAATTAGGCACTGAAAATGCTACCCACGCTGCACAAACGACCCTTCAATGCCGCTCCGGTCACGGCATTCATCCCGTACCACCCTGTGGGTAAGAAATAATAGACAGGTATCTGGCTGGCAACGTAATCAACTTCTCCGGTCCATGCGGTGCATCGGCATGAAAGAAGACTGAATCACCCGGTTGCATAACGAACACCTCATCACAGTGCCGGTATTCAACACATCCTTCCAGCATATAGAGAAATTCCAGACCATCATGCTGAAAGGTTGGAAACACATCGGAATCATCAGTAAGTGTTATTACATAAGGCTCTACAATAACCCCTGAGTCGTTGGATCCCAGGAATCCCAGTAGTTGATATTGATGACCTGCACGGGTGCCACGTCTCTCCTGCGCGGCACCCTCACCCGCCTTGACGAAATGCGCAGGACGTTGTTCTTCAAATCGTTTCAAGAGCTGTGATATCTGCACTCCGAGCGAATGCGCAATGGATTGAAGCGTGGTTAAAGAAGGCGAGGTCAGCCCGTTTTCGATCTTGGACAACATGCCTAATGACACACCGCTTTTTTCAGCGAGCTCTGCAACCGTCAAGCCGACATGTTTGCGCAGAAGCCGAACCTCAAGTCCGATGGCAACTTCAAGCCGTTTTTCTCCGCTGCGGATTGCATGCGGATCTTGCTGCAATTTGATACCGGCTGTCATTGCCAGCGCTGATTCAACAGGTATTGCTTGTCGTGTAACCATTTAAGGGACTCGATAATTACTGCTGAATTTAGCTTGCGATGTTGTACGTCATTTTCACGATAGCCATATACTGGGAGTGCAAACTGAACACGCCCTGCGTATACCTCATATTATTATAGTTTCCACTATAGTAGCTGCGCGCGATACTGCGAGGGTGATTGCCCATACGCCCGACGAAACTGACGACTGAAATGCGCGCCATTGGCAAATCCTGTTGCCTGGGAAATATCCGTTATTGATAACAAGCTACCGCGCAGCAGACCCTGAGACTTGTCAAGTCTGAGTCTGGTATAAAAGTCCTGTGTGCTCACGCCCATGTGTTGTCTGAACAGGCGATTCGTCTGGCGTACGCTGACGCCAACGATGTCACTGATCTGCGTTAAGGTCAGCGGATCAGACATATGATTCTCCATCGCCTGCAGCGCTTTCAAAACGCCGATATCCGCAACACCATGGCGCTTTACCAGCCCTGCTACCTGAGGATTTTCACCCGACCGGACATCAGTGTGTAAAAACCAGTCACTGACACTCTGGGCAAAGCGCGCCCCATGATGTTCAGCGATCAATGCATGCATCATATCCATGGCCGCGGTACCGCCAGCGCACGTCAATCTGCCACGATCACGCACAAACAAGGTCCGCTCGATAATCAGATTAGGCGATACAGCATACAGCGCTTCTGCGTGCTCCCAGTGTACGGTGAGGCGGTGACCTTCCATCACACCTGCCCTAGCCAGTATCAGAGGGCCAGCGGAAACCCCTCCCAGAAGAACATCTCTCGAGGCCAACACCCGCAGCCAATGCTCCAGCCTGCGAACCTGACCAATTTGTGGACCACTGCCAGCTACCACTAAAATCATATCGAAGTCAACATTTTCGCCCAGATACGCATTAGCTCCCACCATCGCTCCGGACGAACTGGTGGATCGCGCACCCATTACGGGCATGTGCCGAATGTCGTAAAGGGTGTGCCGTGCAATGAGATTGGCCGCCCGCAACGGCTCCATCGCTGACGCATATGACATCAGCGCAAAACCATCCACCAGTACAAGGCCAACCCTGAATGGTGATGAATCTCTTTCGGATATGTCCATATAAGATAAGTATACGTCTATTTTAGAGAAACACAGCGTGACATTTTTCAGTCATCCTTGAAAAACATACCGAAGAAGTGATCCAAGTGCGCTATTCCGCCTTTCAGATTCTCAAGCAAGGGCTTGCCGGTAACAAGAATTGGCAACCCACTTGGCGTTCTCCGGAACCTGCTGAAGAATATGATGTTGTCATTGTGGGCGGCGGCGGCCATGGGCTGGCAACCGCACACTACCTGGCAAAAGAACATGGCATAACCAAAGTGGCCGTTCTGGAGAAAGGCTGGCTGGGCTCCGGAAACGTTGGCCGAAATACAACCATCATTAGGTCCAACTACCTTCTCCCGGGCAACGAGCCTTTCTACGAGCTGTCGATGAAGCTATGGGAAGGACTGGAGCAGGATATCAACTACAACGCTATGGTTTCTCAGCGCGGGATCATCAATCTCTACCACAGTGATTCGCAACGCGATGCCTATGTTCGCCGTGGCAACGCGATGTTACTCTCCGGCGCTGACGCCGTACTGCTTGACCAGCAAGGTGTCCGCAATCAGTACCCATTTCTGGATTTCGACAACGCGCGATTCCCGATCAAAGGTGGACTATGGCAACCACGCGCCGGCACGGTACGACACGATGCCGTTGCCTGGGGATATGCACACGCAGCAGACAGTCGCGGTGTAGACATCCTGCAGAACTGCGAAGTTAACGGCTTTATCATGGAAAACGGACAGTGTGCAGGCGTCAGGAGCACTCGAGGCACCATCAGGGCAAAAAAAGTCGCTGTATGCGTTGCAGGATCATCAAGTCGTGTAATGTCGATGGCTGGGCTGCGCTTGCCGATTGAGAGCCATGTACTGCAGGCGTTTGTCTCGGAAGGTCTCAAACCCACAATTCCGGGTGTCATTACCTTCGGCGCAGGACATTTCTACATAAGCCAGTCTGACAAGGGCGGCCTGGTTTTCGGCGGTGATATCGATGGATACAACTCTTACGCACAGCGCGGGAATCTACCGGTCGTTGAAGACGTGTGTGAGGGCGGAATGGCCATTATGCCTGCCATCGGCCGGGCCAGATTGCTGCGCATGTGGGGCGGCGTCATGGACATGTCCATGGACGGCTCTCCCTATATTGATTCCACATCGATACCAGGCTTGTATTTTAACGGTGGCTGGTGTTACGGCGGATTCAAGGCCACGCCTGCCAGCGGATGGTGCTATGCACATCTGATCGCTACCGGTCAGTCGCATGAGTGCGCAGTGGCGATGCGCCTTGATCGTTTCCAAAGCGGTTCCCCAATCGACGAGCGCGGTGCCGGCGCTCAACCCAACCTGCATTGAGATAGAGACATCACATGTTACTACCTCATCCATTGCTAGGCCTGCGAGACAGCTCGGAATTCGTTTATCTTGGCGACGCAGAACTGCTGAATCGGCCAGACCCGCAAAGTACTAATGCTGCGGAAGCATTCCATGATTACCTGCACTTGCGTGATAACCCTGCTGGCAGCCACAGAGAGCTTTGGTATCACGAGCAAGGCGATCGGTCGTGGCTAGTGGTAACTCGCAATACACTCACACACGAGATTAGCTCGGTCGAACTGGCTCGTGATGTTGCCATGAATTTCACCAGAAAGAATGATCGTGGTTGATCAAGTGAACACAACCACATGCAATCCGAGCGGCCCTTTCAGTCAAGCACAAGATGGGGTCATGCGCGTCCATGATGGGCTTCTGCAAGATTCAACTCCGTTAAATTTCATTTTTAACGAAAAACGCTATACGGCCCGACCCGGTGATACCCTTGCATCAGCCCTGCTTGCCAACGAACAGAAACTGGTAGCTCGTTCCTTCAAGTACCACCGACCGCGCGGTATTTTTTCTGCCGGCCCGGAAGAGCCCAACGCACTCGTACACTTGCGTACCGGTGCGCATCGCGAGCCGAATACACGAGCAACAGTTACCGAAGTATTTGAGGGTCTCGAGGCGTCCAGCCAGAATCATTTCGGGCCCCTGGGTTTTGACGTCATGGCTGTCAATGATTATCTCTCGCCGTTTCTCAGCGCAGGCTTTTACTACAAAACCTTCATGTGGCCCAAGCGCTTCTGGGAAAAAGTCTACGAGCCTGCTATCAGAGCAGCTGCGGGCCTCGGCTCTCTGTCTATGCGCGAAGACCCTGATACCTATGACAAGGGATTTTTGCATGCTGACATTCTCATCATTGGCGCGGGCCCCGCTGGAATCAGTGCAGCACTTACGGCGGGACGTGCAGGGATACGTGTACTGGTCGCAGATGAAGACTTCCTGCCCGGTGGAAGACTGAACAACGAACAATGTGTCGTGGACCAGCTGTCCGGGTCTGCATGGGCACTTCAGAGCATGGAAGAACTTGGCACGTTACAGAATGTCCGGATACTCACCCGCACCACTGTTTACGGTGGCTATGATCATGGAATCTATGGTGCTCTGGAGCGACGAACGGATCACCTTGCACACGGTGGGAGAAAACCAAGGCAGGTACTTTGGCGCATCTACAGCAAACGTGTCCTGCTGTGCAGCGGCGCGACTGAACGGTCCATGGCATTCGGCAACAACGACAGACCAGGCATCATGCTGGCCGGGGCAGTACGAAGCTACCTTAACCGCTTTGGTGTAGCGCCTGGCAGGCAAGTCGCTGTGTTTACCAACAATGATGATGGCTGGCGAACCGCTATTGACCTGGTAGCGGCCGGTGTTGAAGTGTCAGCCGTTATCGATACACGGGACAAACCAGCACCGTTCAAGCTCGACGGTGTGCCCGTCTACATGAACAATCAGGTTCTGGACACCGCCGGACGTCTGGGTATCTACTCAATTACTTTGGCATCCGGGAACACTATCCATTGTGACTGTCTTGCCGTTTCCGGTGGTTGGAGCCCGAACGTCCATCTCACCTGCCATCAGCGCGGTCGCCCTATATGGCGTGACGATATTGCAGCTTTCATACCTGGTGATGACCTACCGGGAGGCATGCAGGTTGCCGGCGCCGCCAATGCTGCGATGTCATTGTCGCAAGCCTTGAATAGTGGTCATGCGGGTGCCGTACAAGCGCTTCAGGATGCCGGCAATACATCAAGCCCGTCACCAGCACCCGTGGCCAGCGACGAGTCATTCCGAATCAGCGCATATTGGCAAGTACCTGGAATAAAGAGCCGCGCCTGGATCGATCTGCAAAATGATGTAACGACCAAAGACCTTGCACTATCCCATCGCGAGGGCTTTCGCTCGGTAGAACACGCCAAACGCTATACCACGCTTGGCATGGCTACGGATCAAGGAAAAACATCGAACGTGCTAGGTCTTGCGGTCATGGCTGAACTTGCCGGGCAGAGTATTCCAGACACCGGTACCACTATTTTTCGTCCACCCTACACACCAGTGGCTATCGCAGCCTTTGCCGGACGTTCGCGTGGAAAACACTTTCGTCCTTGCAGACATACCCCGACACATGCCTGGGCTGAAGCTAATGGCGCCTCGTTTACAGAATCCGGCGCGTGGCTGCGTGCTGAGTGGTTTGTAAAACCGGGAGAGACTCACTGGCGGGAAAGCGTTGATCGCGAAGTGATGCAAACCCGTGAATCTGTGGGTATTTGTGATGTCACAACGCTTGGCAAAATTGACGTACAAGGACGTGATGCCGCGGCATTTCTCGACAAAGTCTATGCCAATACGTTCTCGACTTTAAAAGTGGGCAAGGTTCGTTACGGCCTCATGTTACGCGAGGACGGCTTTGTCATGGACGATGGCACCACCGCAAGACTCGCAGAAAACCATTTTCTGATGACGACCACCACCGCCAATGCGGTCAGCGTGTTTCGCCACATGGAATTCTGTCGCCAATGCCTTTGGCCGTACCTGGACGTGCATCTTATCTCGGCAACCGAACAGTGGGCGCAGTTTGCGATTGCTGGTCCCAACTCACGAAGCGTGCTGCAGACGATCGTTGACAAACCGTTTGATATCAGCAACGAAGGCTTCCCCTTTATGTCCTGCGCTGACCTGACAGTCTGCAACGGTACACAAGCAAGACTGTTTCGCATCTCTTTTTCCGGAGAACTGGCCTACGAACTGGCAGTACCTGCCCGTTATGCGCACAGCATGATCGAGGCTCTGCTGGACGCCGGCAAGCCATTCAATGCTGTACCTTACGGCCTTGAAGCACTGGGGGTTATGCGTATCGAAAAAGGTCATGCAGCAGGTAACGAGCTTAACGGTCAGATAACGGCACTCAACCTCGGAATGGGGCGAATGGTTGCCGCGAAAAAAGACTGTATTGGCAAAACGCTGTCTCAGCGAACAGCCATGAATCGTGATGATGCTATGCGACTGGTCGGATTCCTGCCCGTCGACAAGACACGTACCCTGCATGCAGGTGCACACTTTATTGCGAATGGTGCAAAGCGAGTAGTCGCAAACGATCAAGGCTGGATGACGTCGGTTGCCTATTCACCCACCCTGCAAAGCTCAATCGGTCTGGGCTTTATCCGTGATGGCGCCAATCGTAAGGGAGAAACCGTTATGGCCTGTGATCCTCTTAGAAGGAACGAGACCGAGGTAATGATTGTATCGCCGCACTTTGTCGATCCCTACGGGGAGCGTCTGCGTGGATAGCAATATGCTCTCGGCCATGAGCCCGCTCAGTGGGTATACAAACACTTTCCAAGACACCAGCGTTCGCGAAGTCAGCTCGCTGGTAATTCTCTCCGTTAGCGTACCGCTCGATGGCCTGAGCGCCCTTAATCAGAAGTTGAATGAACTCTGGCAAACCTGTTTCCCTGGTACAGGGCAGTGCACCCGCATTGATCGCGCAAGGCTTCAGGGTCTAGCATCCTCAGCAGAGTTATATGGCTTGCAATTGGACCAGTGTTTTCTGGTCGCAGAACCCGCAGACAAATCTGCAAGAGACATCGTCTCGCATATATACGACGCGCTTGGTCCCGTGGCCTATCTGAGCGATCAATCTGACAGCTGGGCAGTTCTCGATATACACGGCAGACTGAGCTTACCGGCCCTTGAAAGAATATGCATGCTTGATCTAGACTCCATGCAGTCATCGCACGTTGCCCGTACCACTATGGAGCACCTTTCCGTCATTGTGGAAAAGCGAGACATTGATCATCTCAGGCTGTATTCACCACGTTCCTCCGCATCGAGTTTTTTGCATGCGGTTACCACCTCATTCCAAAACGTCGAGGAAAAATGAGTAAGTTACCCATGAAATCACCCGTTCCGTTAAACCTTCATGAGGAACAGCTTACTTGCGTAATAAAACCCGGTGCCACACAGCATTGGGTTTGATCAAAACAATAATACGGCTATCTCACAAGTAGCCGGACACACACATAGAGGAATAACAAAAGTGGCAACAGCTCCAGACAAGATAAATCAGAAACAAGGCGTCTGGAAATCCGGGCGCGGTAAGGGACGGCACAGGCCAAAAGGCAGGCACCTGGACGACCTGGCGCAATCGCAAGTACAGGCATTGCTAGGCAATCGAGAACGGCGAGCGGATTTACTTATTGAACATCTGCACCTTGTGCAGGACGCCTACGGTCACATATCAGCGTTGCACATTCGCGCGCTGGCAGAAGAGATGCGACTGTCTCAAGCCGAGGTGTATGAGGTAGCCACCTTCTACGCTCACTTCGATGTTATCGGTGAAAATGAAGCTCCGCCGCCGGCACTCACCATCAGAGTCTGCGATTCACTATCGTGTGAACTTGCAGGTGCACAACAGTTGAAAAAGGCACTCGAGTCTGATCTGGATGCTACTCAGGTCCGCGTTGTTCGAGCTCCTTGCATGGGCCGCTGCGATACAGCACCGACGCTGGAACTGGGACATCGACATATCGATTTCGCAACACTGGACACGGTAAAAGAAGCCATTGCCAGCGGTGACACCCACGCCCGTATCCCCGACTACCAGAACCTTGACGCCTACAGAGCATCTGGTGGCTATGAGGCACTTGATGAACTTCGAGCAGGTAATCGTAGTGTCGATGACATCCAGAACACTGTCCTGGAGTCAGGACTGCGAGGGCTGGGCGGCGCAGGTTTTCCCAGCGGAAAAAAATGGTCATTTGTTCGTGCAGAAAAAGGCCCTCGTTACATCGCCGTGAATGGTGATGAGGGTGAACCCGGCACATTCAAGGACCGTTACTATCTGGAGCGCGAACCTCATCTATTCCTGGAAGGCCTACTGATTGCAGCGCATGCTGTCGACGCCGACAAAGCATACATCTACATGCGCGACGAATACCCTGCGGTCCTGCATATCCTCGACAAGGAAATTCTTGCCATGCAGAACGCCGGCCTCGTCGACCCCAACTATATAGAAGTTCGTCGTGGCGCTGGTGCCTATATCTGCGGCGAAGAGTCCGCGATGATTGAATCCATCGAAGGCAAGCGAGGTTTGCCGAGACATCGCCCACCGTATGTTGCTCAAAGGGGACTGTTTGATCGTCCAACTCTGGTCCATAACATCGAAACCCTTCACTGGATCGCCCGGATCACTCGCGAGGGCCCTCAGATATTCAATGGTGTAGAAAAAAACGGCCGGAAAGGTCTACGCAGCTATAGCGTTTCCGGAAGGGTCAAAAACCCCGGCATGAAGGAACTACCGGCAGGCTCAACGATTCTCGACATCATCGAGGCCTGTGGCGGCATGCTTGAAGGGCACACGTTCAAAGCCTATCAACCCGGCGGCCCTTCTTCGGGTTTGCTACCCGCCAGCCTTGATTCAGTACCGTTGGATTTCGACACCTTGCAGCCGCATGGCTCGTTCATCGGATCGGCAGCGGTGGTCGTGTTGTCTGACAAAGACAAGGCTCGTGATGCGGCGCTTAACATGCTGCGGTTTTTTGAAGATGAAAGCTGCGGGCAATGCACACCATGTCGTGTGGGTTGCGAAAAGGCCGTAAAATTAATGGAAAAGGACAAGTGGGATACACAACTGCTTGAGGAGTTGTCGACAGTGATGGTCGATGCCTCCATTTGCGGTCTGGGTCAGGCTGCACCTAATCCGATTCGACTTGTCATGAAGCACTTTGCGGAGGAGATCTAGATGTCTCAATCAGGCACAGCAACCTCACAAGGTTCTGTTAAACAGACAATACCCATGGTGACCTTCACTCTGGATGGCAAGTCGGTAACAGCAGGTGCCGATGAATCCTTGTGGCAGATTGCAAAGCGCGAAGGCAATACCTTGCCGCACCTTTGCCATGCCGATGAACCAGGCTACCGCTCTGATGGCAACTGCCGCGCGTGTATGGTCGAAATTGAAGGCGAGCGAGTGCTGGCCGCTTCTTGTATTCGCACACCATCGGAAGGCATGGTCGTCAATACTCACAGCCACCGTGCTACCGCTTCGCGCAAGATGGTCATGGAGCTTCTTCTTGCAGATCAACCGCCACAAGACAGCGCACGGGATCAATCCTCGCAATTGTGGTCAATGGCAACACAACAAGGTCTCGACAAAAGCCGATTTCCTAAGGTGTCTATCGATCAGGTGCCGCTTCTGGATAACTCTCACGTGGCCATGAGCGTCAATCTAGACGCTTGTATTCACTGCAACCTCTGCGTACGAGCCTGCCGTGAAGTTCAGGTAAATGATGTAATTGGCATGTCAGGACGTGGCCGCAATGCGCGTATTACCTTCGATCAGGCCGACCCGATGGGTGACAGTACCTGTGTAGCCTGTGGCGAGTGTGTACAAGCCTGCCCCACCGGTGCACTCATGCCAGCTGTGGCACTCGATGAGGCGCAGGTTGGCGACAGCCAGGCCTTTGATAAAGAAGTGGAATCCGTCTGTCCCTACTGTGGGGTTGGTTGCCAGGTGAGCTTCAAGGTCAAGGATCAGAAAATCATGTGGGTGGACGGCGTCAATGGGCCAGCCAACGAGAAGCGCCTATGCGTCAAAGGGCGATTCGGGTTTGACTACATTGCGCACCCACATCGGCTTAAGACTCCGCTGATCCGGCGCGAAGATGCACCACCCAAGGGTCTAAACGTCAACCCCGGTAACCTGATGGAGTTCTTTCGCGAAGCCACCTGGGATGAAGCGCTGAATCATGCCGCCAGCCAAATGGTACATTTGCGTGATACACAAGGCGGTGAAACCATTGCAGGGTTCGGCTCTGCCAAATGTTCCAATGAGGAGGCCTATCTTTTTCAGAAGCTCATACGTACCGGACTTGGCCATAACAACGTCGACCACTGTACGCGCCTGTGCCATGCCTCATCAGTCTCGGCACTGCTGGAAAACGTCGGTTCCGGTGCGGTAACGGCAACTTTCAACGAAATCGAAAACGCCGATTGCGCTATTGTAATCGGTGCCAATCCCATCGAGAACCATCCAGTTGCAGCCACATTCTTCAAGCAGTTCACCAAACGTGGTGGCAAGCTTATCGTGATGGATCCACGCGGCATGGGCCTGAGCCGCTATGCAACGCACAACCTCCAGTTCAAACCGGGTGGCGACGTTGCGATGCTTAACGCGATCATGCATACCATCGTTGAAGAGGAACTATTCGACGTACAGTATATTCAGGCATATACCGAAGGGTTTGACGCCATGCGTGAGCACCTCAAAGGTTTTCCTCCTGAGAAAATGTCGGCTATCTGCGGCATAGATGCCGAGACACTAAAATCCGTTGCGCGTACGTTTGCGACCTCACGCGCTGCCATGATCTTCTGGGGTATGGGCATATCACAGCACATTCACGGTACAGATAACTCGCGGTGCCTCATATCCCTTGCCTTGATGTGTGGCCAGATTGGTCGACCAGGCGCAGGCTTGCATCCCTTGCGTGGACAAAACAATGTCCAGGGCGCATCCGATGCCGGTTTGATACCGATGTTTCTCCCTGATTACCAAAGTGTTGAGGATGATGGCGTTCGCTCGGCCTTCGCGAAGATCTGGGGCAACGATGATTATTCCCGCAAGAAAGGTCTGACAGTTGTGGAAATCATGGACGCTGTGCATGAAGACAAGATCAAGAGCTTGTATGTTTTAGGCGAGAATCCTGCCATGTCAGACCCGGATGTGGACCACGCACGCAGTGCTCTGGCAAAGCTTGAACATCTGGTTGTTCAGGATATTTTCCTGACCGAAACCGCCAATTTCGCCGATGTGATTCTACCGGCTGCAGCCTGGCCTGAGAAAACCGGCACTGTCACCAACACCAACCGGCAGGTACAAATGGGCCGCCCTGCAGTTCCTCCTCCGGGAGATGCGCGAGAGGACTGGTGGATTACCACGGAACTTGCCAAGCGCCTGGGCCTTGACTGGACCTACACGCACCCCAGGGAAGTGTTTGCCGAAATGAAGCTGTCTATGCATTCGCTGGACAATATCAGCTGGGATCGTCTTGAGACTGAAGCGGTTACCTACCCCAGCTTAAGCCCAACCGATCCCGGCCAGGCTATCGTCTTCGGCGATGGTTTCCCACGAAAGGAGGGCCGAGCGAAGTTCACCCCAGCCTCGGTTATTCCGCCTGCAGAAGTGCCTGATGAACAATATCCCATGGTGCTCATCACCGGCCGCCAGCTCGAACACTGGCACACAGGATCCATGACACGACGCACGACGGTGCTGGACGCGCTGGAACCCGAAGCCAATTGTTCACTACATCCAAAAACGTTAAAAGCAATGGGTGCAGAAGCTGGCGACATGGTCCGTATAGAGACACGCCGGGGATCAATCAATGTCATGGCACGAGCTGATAGAGCGGTGGCAGAAGGCCAGGTCTTTATGCCTTTTGCCTATGTTGAAGCCGCTGCCAATACACTGACAAACCCCGTACTTGATCCGTATGGGAAGATACCCGAGTTCAAGTATTCTGCAGCAAATGTACGTCTTTCGGCCGTCGAACCTTCGGCGGTTGAATGAGCCTGGAACTGTAGGCCATCCTGAATCAACGTACGTCATCCCCGCGCAAGCGGGGATCCAGATTTTAACTAAACGTGATAACTGAAAAGATACCCATCTTCTCGCAACGTCAGAACACTATAAATTTACAATCAAAAATAACGCAGTCACTTTCATTAACTGCAACCACAGGGAAAAACACGCATGGCACACCTGACAGACATTGAGATCGCTCGCGCAGCTGACAAGAAACCAATTCAGGAGATCGGAGCGAAGCTTGGCATCAGCAGCGAACATTTGCTGCCCTATGGACACGACAAAGCCAAGGTATCGGCAGAATTCATCGCTGCCCAGGCTGACAAACCCAACGGCAAACTGATTCTGGTAACCGCAATCAATCCAACACCCGCCGGAGAAGGCAAGACAACTACAACGGTAGGTCTTGGTGATGGGCTGAATGCCATCGGCAAGAAGGCAGCAGTTTGTATCCGCGAAGCATCCCTCGGTCCCTGCTTTGGTATGAAGGGCGGCGCAGCTGGCGGTGGCTATGCGCAGGTAATACCCATGGAGGAAATGAACCTGCATTTCACCGGTGACTTCCATGCGATTACCTCAGCGCATAATCTGCTTTCTGCAATGATAGATAACCATATCTACTGGGGTAATCAACTGGAAATAGATTCACGCCGCGTGGTGTGGCGCCGCGTTGTGGACATGAATGATCGCGCCTTGCGTCAGATCACCACAAGCCTCGGTGGTGCAACCAACGGCTTCCCACGCGAAGCTGGTTTTGATATCACCGTAGCCTCTGAAGTGATGGCAATACTATGCTTGTCAAACGACCTTGAAGATCTGGAAAAACGGCTGGGTGACATCATTGTTGCCTACAAACGAGATCTGACACCCATTTATTGCAGGGATATCAAGGCTGATGGTGCGATGACGGTACTACTGAAAGACGCCATGCAACCCAACCTTGTCCAAACGTTGGAAAACAATCCGGCATTTGTCCACGGCGGCCCGTTTGCCAACATCGCCCATGGCTGTAATTCCGTCGTCGCCACCAAGACTGCACTCAAACTTGCGGACTACGTTGTTACTGAAGCAGGCTTTGGTGCTGATCTGGGTGCTGAGAAATTCATGAACATCAAGTGTCGCAAGGCAGGACTCGCCCCGGATGCTGTTGTTATTGTAGCCACCGTACGCGCCATGAAAATGAACGGCGGCGTGGCCAAAGAAGATCTTGGTTCTGAAGATGTCAATGCCGTTAACAAAGGCTGTGCCAATCTCGGAAGACACATTGAAAACGTCAAGTCCTTCGGCGTACCTGCTGTCGTAGCGATCAACCATTTTGTCACTGACACGGATGCCGAAGTGGCCGCCGTCAAGGCCTATGTCGAATCTCTGGGTTCCGAAGCCATCTTATGCAAACACTGGGCACACGGATCCAAAGGCACAGAAGAACTGGCAACCCGAATAGTGGAGATTGCTGAAAGCGGCGTATCGCAATTCAATGTGTTATACCCCGATGAGATGCCTTTGTTCGACAAGATTCAAACCATTGCCAAGCGGATCTATCGCGCAGACGAAGTGTTGGCTGACAAGAAAGTCCGTGATCAGTTGAAGCAATGGGAAGACGCGGGTTACGGCCATCTACCTATTTGTATGGCCAAGACGCAATACAGCTTTACCACCGATCAAACGTTACGAGGAGCACCCACAGGCCATTCAGTGCCCGTTCGTGAGGTGAGATTATCGGCAGGCGCAGGTTTCGTTGTTGTTGTATGTGGCGAAATAATGACTATGCCTGGCCTGCCTCGTCAGCCTTCTGCGGAAGTCATTCGTCTTAATGATGCTGGCGACGTCGAAGGATTGTTCTAGGCGCGCAACAGCCAACAGCACGGTCGTGCATAAGAAAGGGGGAAATTGCTACTAGCTAACAGATTTAAGGGCTGGTAGCAATCACGGCGAAACGGCTATACTAATTTGTTCGATCGGCAGCACTATGTTTATCAGTGTCCTCTCCGCGCAGGCAGCGATCCAACTTACAATACCGTTGGGTTTCTGCAAGTGCGGGAATAGCGGGTAGCGGCGTTAGTTCTCGAGTGAGTGCCCTTCGTTTATCGCCCAGTACACAGTGAGTATAAATCTCATCGACAAGCCCTCTTCCAGACCCGAATTCCCCTCTGACTTTCTGTTCGGTGTAGCCACCGCCGCTTATCAGATAGAGGGTGCAGTGAATGAAGGTGGGCGTGGCCGCTCGATCTGGGATACCTTTTCCCATGAAGCCAACAATGTAAGAAATGCTGATACAGGCGATATTGCCTGCGATCATTATCACCGCTGGCAATCGGATCTGGACATCATTGCCTCTCTCGGAGTCGATGCCTATCGGTTTTCAATTGCCTGGTCAAGACTCTATCCTAACGGTGATGGGGAGCTGAACACGGCCGGCGTCGACTTCTACAACAAACTGATTGATGGTTGTGTGGAGCGAGGCATTAAAGTATATGTCACGTTGTATCATTGGGATCTGCCACAGCACCTGTACGATCTTGGTGGATGGACACATCGCCCTACCGCAGAGCTCTTTGCACGTTATGCAAGTACAGTCACCCGACTATTTGGTGATCGCATTGATTCAATTTGTACCTTCAACGAGCCCTGGTGCTCATCAATATTAAGCTACCTTTACGGCATTCATGCTCCGGGCCTGAAAGATCTTGACACCACGCTAGCCGTTATCCACGGACAACATCGCGCGCATGGGCTTGCTGTGCAGGCGATTCGGGCTGAACGACCCGAGCTTCACGCAGGCATTGTTCTTAACCCTCTGGCTATCAAACCCGCCACGAACACTCCATCAGACGTTGCTGCAGCAACAAGGCATCATCAATTCCACAATGGACTGTTTCTCGACCCTTTGTTCAAAGGTGAGTATCCGGCCGAAATCCTGAACACTCTGGGTGATCGTCTGCCAAAACACTGGCAAGCTGACATGCAGACGATTCAACAACCGCTCGACTATTGGGGACTTAATTACTACACGCCTGAATACATCACCACCATGGCAGGCGACGATATGCCGTTTCCAGCAACAAAGCGCACGGAGCGTGAAAACGTTTCGCGTACCGATATTGGCTGGGAAATCGATGCCAATGCCATGAGCCATCTACTTTCAACGCTATACCGGCAATATTCGCTTCCACCATGCTACATCACCGAAAACGGCGCTGCCTTCAATCACGAGGTAAAGGACGGTGCTGTTGATGATCAGCCTCGCATAGACTATATCGATGCCCACCTGACATCAGCTTGTCAATCCATCGAACAGGGTATACCGTTACGCGGGTATTTTGCATGGAGCCTGATGGATAATTTTGAATGGGCTGAGGGTTATGCCATGCGTTTTGGCCTTGTCCATGTCAACTACCAGACGCAACAGCGTACTCTAAAGAATAGTGCACACTGGTACCAGAATTTGGTCAGACAGCATAAAAAACGTGCGTAACCCCTGACAAGCTGATGTTTTAGGTATCGAGGAGTTAGCTGGGCAGCTAGTTGGTCAACAATGTGTTAGCGCTAGTAGCGACCAACAAAATACGGTCAATAGCCCCCGGGCCCGACCTGTACTCTGAACTTCCGAGCATTTCTGAAATGACAACTATCATTCTGGCTGACAGCAACGAGGCGGTGTGTGGTGCATTGCTCAGCAGCCTCCAGTCTGTCCGACCTGACTGGCATATTGTCAGCCATTCCAGCGGTATCGACGTTTTGCAACACCTCAGTACAGAGAATGCCTGTTGTATCCTCACCGAAGTTGACCTGCGGGACATGAGCGGCTTTGAACTACTGAGCAAACTACAGGCAAACTATCCTGACATTATCCGTATTACCTTGTCTGGCGAAATCGATCCGGAAGTGCTCCGGGAAAACTCGAGGGTTCACCATCGCTTTATCAACCGGGCAGTATCACAAGATATTCTGGTGAGCTCTGTCGAGAGCTCACTTCGACTTCAAGAGACGCTTGGCACTGAATCCTTGAAAAATTGCATGAGTAACGTGGGCAGCCTCCCCTCGTTGCCTGAAATCTACCAGCAAATGGTTAGCGAACTGACGTCGCCGCAAAGCTCATTACTGAACGTTGCCAGAATTATTGAGACAGACAGTGCACTAACAGCTACCGTTCTGAAGATTGTGAACTCTGCCTTTTACGGTCTTAACCAAAGCGTCGAATCAGTTTCACAGGGTGTTTCACTGCTAGGTGTTCACTTGATAAAGAATGTTACGTTAACCGCAAAAGTGTTTGCGCAATTTGAAGGTGGCGCAATCGAGTTACAGAAATTAAGACAGCTAAATGACAACGCTAACAGAATTGGCGCATTGACCAACCAAATGGCAAGAATTGCACGCGTACCCAGAACGGTTGTTGATTACTCACAGATTGCCGGAATGCTTAGTAACATCGGCGAGTTAATTACTCTGAGTTCAAAAGCTGACATCGCAAAACAGACCTCTGAAATAACACCGGACCTGCTGGGAGCGTATTTGTTAAAGCAATGGCTGTTGCCCGAACAGGTCGTTGAAGCAGTTGCACTTCAACAAGAGTCCCCGCCGCGCTCAGCACTGGAAATTACCCCACTGATTATCCTGCACGCCATTCGTCATCTGGAGACGCACTATGTCGATATGAAAAACGCATCTCAACATGCGTATAGTCAGGACTACCTGGAGAAAATGGTGCCAGCCGAGACAGCAAGTCGCTGGATAGAGGTGTTTTGTGATGTGCAAGCACTAACCGCTCACACAGATATTGATCAATCACACGTGGCCTGATTTGCCGTATGTCAGCCAAACAGCCGTAAGACAAGGGCTGACACAAACGCCACTGATGCCGATAAGGTTGTGCCCCAGGCGAGATCAACGAGGCTGACAATCAAGGGCCAGTCACGCAAGGTTGCAAGGTTAGTCATATCGTAGGTACCGTAAGCGAGAAAGCCAACGACCGCGCCGTACAAGGCGACATTACCCAGACTGACATCTGTTTGTCCAGGGCGGACAGCCAGAAAAACCAAGCCCGCGGTATAAAGCATATAAAACGCAATCGCTGGAGCCGGTTGAAAATTCTTGCGCAGTAATTCACCCAGGTGGTCTACATAAAACGACTTCGCAACCAATCCCAGCCATATTCCGTCCAACACCAGAAAGGCCACAACAGCTGCGCTATAGGCAATAGCATATGATTTCATTGACCTAACTCGTTTTCAACACTGGGACAACGTGATAGAAGCGGTTTATACATTACCCAGCGTGGTTGGTTGTTTGATTGATGACTCATAGGTTAGAACGCAGGTTAGAACGGCGCTGGACTAGCAATGGATCGTAGCGTCTGCAATACAGGATGCTCAAATTCGAGAAAGTCTGCGTGCAGTAGCAGCCTACTGGTTGTTACGGGCTGCGAAGCTGATGAGTTCTGCCCGCCCTTTGATGCCGAGCCGTACAACCTGTCACCGCAGATTGGAATTCCCAGGCCTTGCGCTGATGCCGAATGAACGCGCAACTGATGAGTTCGTCCGGTGATCGGATACAGTGCAATCGTGCGTGCATCGCTGACATCAGCACGATGCCACAGCGTTGTCGAAAGCTTGCCATGCAGTGGGCAAACGATCTGAGTGGGTCGATTCTCAACGTCCAGTCTAACCGGCAGATGGACTCGTCCTCCCATAGCATCAATCGCTCGCTCAAGCCGCGCACGATATCGCTTGCGCACCTTGCGTTTTTCAAACTGCTGTTGAAGGGCACGATGGACATTGCGGGTTTTTGCCAGCACCAACAAACCTGAGGTATCCATGTCCAGTCTGTGGACCAGAACAGGGCCATGCAATGATCTACCGCTCTCCTGAACACGCGTCAGAACAGAACCATCTTCGGTTTTACCCGGTTGCGATAACATCCCACTGGGTTTGTTGACAACCAGCAAATACTCATCTTCGAGTAGCACAGGCAGACAAGGTATCAATGGATAGGTAGCGCTCATCTCAGAACATTGCTCGACGAATGAGGTTAAGACCCATGATGAAGAAAAACCACAGCAGCATTCGCTCGAATCGATTTGCACTGAGTTTCTTGCGAATTTGTTCTCCCACCGTAAACCCTGACAGAGACGGTACGATGAGCAGTGTGGAAAACACGAATAATCCGTAATTCAATACGCCACTACTGATGTAACTCATTAGTAGAACACAACTCCCAAGCAAAAGCAGCACACCCACGGTGGCCACGAACTGATCCTTTGGCAAGCGTAAGGTTTGCAGATAAATCAGTATTGGCGGCGCCCATACACTCACCAGGCCACCCATGACACCCGCACTCACACCTGCGATAATCTGGACAGGCTTGTCAAACTCAGGATTAAGCTCAAGAGGACGAGCATACAGACTATTCAGGGCATAAACCGCCACGATGCCACCAAGCACCGCCGCCAGTAACTCAACGCTCACCTTGGATGCCAGCTGAGAGAAAACAACGATAAACAACAGCATCATCGACAGCAATATCCACATCTGCTGTACGACTGACAGAAACTTTCGCCCTCGTACCACTTGCCAGGCATTGGTGATCAGCATAGGCATGATGACCACAGTAATGGCGGTGCGTGAATCGGTTACCTGCGCCAGCAAACTGACAGCAGCGGTTGGAAACCCAATACCCAATGTGCCTTTGATGACACCGGCAAAGAAATAAACAAGGATTGCAACAACGACAAGTATCAGAGGTTCGTCAGTGGCCAGTGACGCCAGCACCGTATCAGAAAGCTCACCCAGCATTTGCGCAACCTGCAATCGGAACGCTCACTGCGCACCTGCGGAGCAAACTTGAACAATGGGGGTGACTACGACCTGGCTTGATAAAGTGCATCCAGCCCTTCCTTATAGGTAGGGTACCGATAGCGCATACCTAGTGCCTGCTTGCTGAGGGCATTGCTCACCCGCTTGTTCTCACTATAAAAAGATCTCGCCATATCAGTGATATCTGCAGTAGCAAAATCCATTGCCTGAGGTGCAGGCTTATTCACAAGAGCATGCGCGTACATAATGATGTCTTGCGGCGCAGCTGGCAGATCATCTGTAATGTTGATGACTCCATCGAAGCGTCTTTCGGCACACAACAGAGTTGCTGCAGCCAGATCCTCCACATGAATGCGATTAAAGACCTGATTGGGCTTGATCAACATTCGTGCGCGACCGGCAATTGCATCTTCTACCGCATTTCGGCCTGGCCCGTAGATGCCTGATAGCCTGAGTATGGATAGCGGCACTTGCCAGGAGGCCGCTTTTCGCTGCCAGCCAAGCTCGGCCTCACGACGCATGATTGATCGTGATTGTTCAGAGGTGCATGGGGTATCCTCATCTATCCAGTTGCCGTCGTGATGTCCATACACGCCTATGGTTGAGAGATAGGCAACCCACTGCAATTGCGGCAGGTGTACGTTTTCTGATTCCAGCAAACGCAATATCGGATCATCCAGCGGGGCACTCCTGCCTGGTCCAACACAACTTATGAGGTGTGTTGTTTTCGACAATTGCTGTTTCAGTTCTTTGCTGATGGCTTTTTCGATGAGCGATTGATCACTCAATAAATCGGGTGCCGATAGCTGTACTACGTCCATTCCCTCGGCCGATAGTGCATCGAGTGACGCAGCGCTACGCCTTGTGACACACACCGGTCCTTGACGTTGCGCATGCTGTGCAATGTGGGTTCCACTGAACCCTGCGCCTAAAACAAGTGTGTGCATAAGCCTGTGTAGTCAGCCGGGCGACGCTACATCGTTGCGCCAATCTGCCATGGCACGAATTCGTTATCACCCAGTCCGTGTAACTCGCTTAACGTGGAGCTGCCCGAGGCAACTTCCAGCAATCGCTGGTATATGCGTGTGCCGACAAGTTCTATGGAATCACCTTCACTGACAATCGTACCTGCATTGATATCCATATCATCTGCCAATTGCAAATACATGTCGGTATTGGTGGCAACCTTCAGGCAAGGCGCGGGTTTACTGCCAAACGTGGATCCACGCCCCGTGGTAAATGCCACCAGATTACACCCCGAGGCGATCTGGCCCGTCACTGATGCCGGATCGTAGCCTGGAGAATCCATGAAAACAAAACCCTGACGATCCACTTGCTGAGCATACCGAAATACACCTTCAAGCGGCGTTGTTCCCCCCTTGGCGACGGCTCCCAGAGATTTTTCAAGGATAGTCGTCAGACCACCAAGCTTGTTTCCCGGTGATGGATTGTTATCCAGAGAACCGTTGTTACGAGCGACGTAGTCCTGCCACCAGTCAATGCGTCGCATGAGCTCATCGGCAACATCCTGATTGACAGCTCGCTCGGTTAACAAATGCTCCGCACCATAGATTTCAGGTGTTTCCGCCAGCACCGCACTACCACCTTGTCGAACAATCAAGTCAGCTGCATAACCGAGCGCCGGATTCGCCGTAATACCTGACCAGGCATCGGAGCCACCACACTGTAGCGCAAGCGACAAAGACGATACGGGGCAGGATTTACGCGTCAGCTGGTTAATTTCAGTCAACATCTCATCAACCATCTGAACGCCCCGTGCGATGGTCTTGACATGCCCGCCACTGGTCTGGATATTCATGGTGCGCAATAAGGGACCATCGGACAATTTGTGCGCTTTGAGCATCTCCGTTATCTGGCTGGTCTCACATCCCAACCCGACAATCAGGACGCCACCAACATTGGGGTGTCTTGCATAACCGGACAGAACCCGCTGCAAGTTGGCAAACCCTTCACCGGCTGAATCCATTCCACACCCTGTGCCGTGCGTAAATGCCGCTACGCCGTCCACATTCTGATAATCCGACAGGACATGATGGTCGAAATGCGAGGCGATCCGATGTGCCACGGTAGCTGAGCAATTAACGCTACTGAGAACCGCAATGAAATTGCGTGTTCCGACCCTACCATCGGCGCGCTCATAACCGGCGAAGGTATCCGTACTATCAACGGCCACCGATACGGTATCGCGGCGTGCCTGAGATGCCGAGTCATTCGCTGTGAAATCAAGATTATGGGTATGAACGTGATCACCAGCCTTTATATCAGCACTAGCCACACCGATAAGCTGGGCGTACTTGATAACCCGGCTGCCTGCCGCAAGATCGTTCAGCGCTACTTTGTGGCCCTTCATGATTCGACCGGATGCCGTGATATAGCCGAGCGTTGTTTCGGCGTCAGCCAGCGGTTCGCCCGGTTTCAACGTACGCAATGCAACTGCAACGTTGTCCTCGCTAGCCAGACGCAAGCAAGCCTGAGCTGAGGCTTGCTTGCCATCGAGCCATACCACCGGCGCTTCGTTCTTGCCGGAGTCGTCGTTGGCTTGGCTCATGATGGCATCATCACTATTGCCGAACTACTTGCGAATATGACGCATGACTGCCGGAACGTAGTCTTCTCCATGACCCGCTTCGACAATCTTTGCCATTCGCGCATGTGCGGCAGCCGGTAACGTCGCATCCACACCGACCTCGTCGGCCATGGCTTGAAAATAGCCCATATCCTTGTAGCCATTTTTCAACGCAAACTGAAGTTTGCTTTCGTCACCGTTCACGGCTGATTCCATAATCCAGTCAAAAAAATCACTGCGATTAGGTCCTGCGCCCATAACGTCATGCACACGCTTCAGGTCAACACCACCTTCACGTGCGACCGCCATGGCTTCGGCTGCCAATATGGCTACTGCCATGGAATAACCGTTATTGATCAATTTGATGCGATGACCGATGCCCAGCCCACCAACGTGGAAAAGGTTTTCTGACATGGTTTCCAATAACGGCCTTGCACGCGCAAAATTCTCATCGCTACCACCTGCCATCATGTTGAGCGTGCCTTCTTCGGCAGCGGCTGCTGACTTGCCAAGCGGGACGTCAATCATTGAGCAACCTGACTCTTCAAGCAGCTTGCCGAGAGCGAGTGTGGAATCCGGACGCGATGTACCGCAGTCAATCAGGAGAAAGGGATTGTCACCCTTCGATAACAGTCCGTGCTCGCCTTTGACGATCTCTTCGACCGCATCTGACGTTGTAACGCACAGAATAATGATATCGCATTGCTCCCGAAGCTCACCTGGCGTTTTTACTTCGCTGGCACCCATGGCCAACAGGCGGTCGACAGGCTCACGGCGCGTGTGCCCCATAACGGTAAGGGGATATCCCGCCTTGCAGACGTTAGCTGCCATGCCCACCCCCATTGCACCAAGGCCAATGAATCCGACGCGTTCTTTATCACTCATTGCTGTTAGTTTTCTGTTGTTTGTTCAAGTAGGCTGAGTACTGGCGAGTTCAAACGGAATGACGGGGATGGTGCACGACTTTTTGCGAAATCTCACCGAGTCCCTGAATACCTAATGACATGACCTCCCCGGCCTTGAGATAACGTGGCGGCTTAAAGCCCAGACCCACGCCCGGTGGTGTACCTGTAGATATAAGATCACCCGGTCGCAGCGTCATGTAGCGGCTCAGGTAGCTGACAATATGTGCAACGCTGAATATCATCAATGAGGTGCTGCCGGTTTGTACACGCTGCCCGTCGATGTCCAGCCAAAGGTCCAGTACCTGCGGATCGGGAATTTCGTCGCGGGTGGTCAGCTCGGGCCCGAGCGGGCAGAACGAGTCATGACTCTTGCCTTTGGTCCATTGACCGGTTCCTTCTATCTGGAATTCCCGCTCCGACACATCATTGACCACGCAATAACCTGCGATGTAATCCAGCGCTTCGGATTCTTCGATGTAATGCGCTTGCTTTCCCATAATGATGCCCAGCTCGACCTCCCAATCAAGCTTCTTGCTGACCAGGGGCATGATCACATCATCGTTTGGACCGGAGATTGACGTATCGGCTTTCATGAAAATCACAGGTTCTGCTGGAATAGGCAGGCCTGACTCTTCAGCGTGATCGGAGTAGTTAAGCCCGATGCAGACAACCTTGCGTATGTTGTTCACCGGAGGTCCGCGCCGGATAGAGGCTGGAACCGCCGGCAGGCTTTTCAGGTCAATGGCAGCAAGCCGTGCAAGCGTTGCATCGTCAAGCTGTTCCGGACCAATATCATCGATGTGCGATGAAAGATCCCGGATTCGCCCATCGGCATCCAGAGCGCCGGGTTTTTCGCTTCCAGGTTCGCCAAATCGGAGCAGTTTCATATGGACATTCCACCATCTACTTTCATGAGTGTTCCTGTTGTAAAGACAGATTCGTCACTGGCCAGATAAACGGCCATATGAGCAATTTCTTCGGCAGTACCAAGGCGCCCCATGGGCTGACGGGCAATGAACTGCTTACGCGCCTCTTCCGGATCTTCAAAAGCGTTGATACGTTGATCGAGGGAGGGAGACTGCACCGTTCCGGGAGCAATCGCATTACAGCGTATTCCCTGAGTGACGAAATCAGCCGCAATGGATTTTGTCAGGCCGACAACAGCCGCTTTGGTGGTGCCGTAAGCAAATCGGTTGACCAAACCTTTGTGAGCGGCGATGGACGATATGTTAATGATAGATCCCCGGCCCAGCTGTTGCATGCCTGGTAGAACGGCCTGACACATTCGGAACATGGATTTTACGTTGAGATCGAACGCCATGTCCCATTGATCATCGGTACACTCAAGTACAGAACCATGATGAACAAAACCTGCGCAATTGAACAACACATCAAACGCGGCCTCCGAGGCGATGAGCGAGGTGATTGCCTGCTTGTCGGTGGCATCGAGCGTCGCTGTACTGATATTTTCCACCGTCTCCAGATCTTTAAGCTTCTGGGTGTTGATGTCGGTCGCCAACACTTGTGCCCCTTGTGCAGCAAAGGCCCGCGCAGTTGCCGCACCGATACCTTGCGCCGCTGCTGTCACCAGGGCACGCCTTCCTTCGAGTCTGAGTTTCATGGGGCCAAAGACTACCGCATGACAGCAACGATTGCCATAAGAGTGCATGGAAAGTGATGAAATTCAGTCTCACCACTTTTCTCAAACTTGCCGTGATTGCCTTCGGCCTGTTCGTGGCACCGGTCGGGTGCATGGTCGTTGCCCATTACTCATCCGACGATACCGGCTGGCAGCGATCCAGCCGCCATGCCAGCACCCAGCAGGCACCTGATGCCAATAGTAATGAGGCCGTTATTCAGGTCTACGCCGCCAGAGCTGCGCGCTGGCGTGGTGCTTTTGGTGTACACAGTTGGATCGCCACGAAACGCACCGATGAAAAACGTTACATGCGGTTGGAAGTGATTGGCTATCGCGCCTACTGGGGCGGTGATGCGGTGCGGGTCAGAACTGGTGTTCCCGATGGCATGTGGTTTGGAAACAAACCGACATTGCTGCGTGAAATTCGCGGCGATGAACAGGTGAATGAGTGGATCGATACGTTGCATGCAGCAGCGCACTCGTACCCGTACAATCACTATTACCGTGTCTGGCCGGGTCCGAACAGCAACACGTTTATCGCTCATCTGGCGAGACAAGTACCGCAGCTTCGTCTGGAGCTGCCTTCAACCGCCATAGGAAAGGACTATTTGCCGGGTGGAGGCGTGTTCGGCAAAACACCCAGCGGCGTGGGAGTCCAGGTGTCCGCCAGAGGGTATGCCGGGCTGCTGGCAGGTCTGGAAGAAGGCATTGAATTAAATCTGCTGGGCCTGACAGCTGGCATTGATTTGCTGCCACCTGCCATCAAGCTTCCCGGAATCGGGCGTCTTGGCTTCAGCGATATGAAGCGAATTACCGTCACGGAACCTGACACATCGCTGTGATACGACAATAAGTTTATCCAGAACAACTTGCCGCTGCCCTTAATCTTGCCGCGAAGGCCGGAATCAAAAACGCCCGAAGCATCGACGCCATCGCCTCTGAACGTCATTCCCGCGCAAGCGGGAATCCGGTCGACCAGAGTTAGAGATCAGATCCCGCTCACTTGCGAGGGGTATTATTTCAAACAGCGCCATACTTACAGCTTCTACTTCAGCGAATCCTTATCCGCTTCAAGCTCCGCTATTGTCTTTTGTAATTTCAGCAAATCACCGTGTACTTTCATGAGCTGATCACGCACATCCTCAAAATAGCTCTGTAACCAGCGTTCGGTGAGTTTGTGTACCGCACTCGCCTGCGATGCGCTGAGCCCCTCGACGCTATCCAGGTCAAGAACAGGGTGAGTGGGCATCGGCGGGCCGGGATAGCGACCCATGGTCTTACGGGCCATCTCAGTCCAGCGTCTGGCAACTTCAGCATCCGGGTGCTGGGCAATCATATCGCTCACCAACTTTTCCAGAAGCCTCACTTTTGCATCAGATGTGACAGACAGGTGATGCACAGTACCCAATTTCTACATCCTCTTTTCGCGCTGAATTCAACCCAGGGAGTCAACCGGAAATAATTGACATTGCAAGCCCCCGACTATCTTCTATTCTGTTGTCCGGTGCTTAACATTTATCACTATTACATCCCGCAATACTCTTGAGTGCATAATTTTTCCAAAATTCTGCAGAATTGTTACCGGTTACTCAACTTACACGCAGCTATCATTTCCCTTAACAGATATTCAAGACATCAACTCGTTACTCATGCACCCAACAATAGACGTAACCACATCACCCGCAGTTATCTTGCTGTCAATATCTGTCGGACTGTCCATGATTGGAGGATGCAGCTCATCCTCCGATACCGCGCCCACCGCTGACAACGGTGTTGTCATGGACGGTGACAATACCGACGCACAGGTACCTGACCCTGCTGTTCCAGAGACGACGCCAGTTAATCCGGATGTTGGCCCGGTGGCTCCTGTCACTAGCGAAAATACCGGTGAGACCATTCCTCCAAACCTGGTTCTGACACCCTTACCTGATCCGCCTTTAACTCCCCCACCGGGTGAAGACAGCGAGCCGGTTCGCGCAGAACCCAAAACAACAACCGTCACCGAGTATTTTGCGCTTCGTGATCCGGTACGCGATCTTTTGGATGTCGGTGATCAACTGACGGATGAAGATTTCGCAGAGGGGCCGCTGCCCGTTGTGATCACTGGACCTGAAGGCGTTGATCCAACAAACAACTCCCCGCCGTTTTTCGTCGGACTGACAAATGTTGAAGTATTTGCTGGTGATGAATTGGTCGTGCTTTATGATCCCGAGGACGCTGATGGCGGCCTACCGGGCATGTTCCCCGGCAATCTGCTCGAAGGTGCCAGTTTTCCGGATAACGGCAACGGTACCAAATCACTTCGCTGGCGGCCTCTTGAACCCGATGTCGGCATCCACGAATTTACGGTGACGGCAGTTGACCCTGAAGTCCCGCAGTATCGGGCCGAGTACACCATTCGTATCAGGGTGTCCTTACCCAGTGATCTAAGCACCATTAGAAACCTCTCACCTTCTGTCAACCGTATCCGCCCCCACACTGTACGTGTGAATGATCCTGTGGTGATCTACATCAAAGTGGGTGACCCCAATGGAACCATACCGAATCTGGAAGTCCTCAATCTTCCGGCAGGGGCAACCCTGACCCCTCATCATGATGAGGAAGCCATAACGATCTTGCACTTTGTACCCGAAACTCCCGGCAGCATAAACCTCGATCTCATAGCCATAGACTCAGTTGACCCGACTCTGACAGGAAGACAGACCGTCAGCATAGAAGCACTGCCAGCAAATGCATTTGACCGGCCGGGCGCCCGGCTTCGAGAACTCGCCTCTGCCCGGGATCTTCTGCTCGGATATGCGGCGCTACAAAATTACTACGAACGCCCTGATGGAGCTATCTATGCGCAGATCGCCGGCGACGAATTCAACATAGTAAGCACCGAAAACTCGCTGAAGTTCGACTTCATCAACCCGCAGCCCGGGCAATTCCGTTGGGCTGCCACGGACAATCTTGTACGACTTGCGAAAGCGCAACGACAGCTCATCCATGGGCACACGCTTGTCTGGCATCGGCAACTCCCACCATGGGTCAAACGCGCCCCATTGGAAGAGCGCGAACTGATCATGCGTGAATTCATTGACCGTGTACTTGCTCGCTACGCCGATGACATTCCGTTGTGGGATGTCGTGAATGAATCACTGGAAGAGGATGGAACGCTTAGACGATCTGTCTGGTATGAAGGCATGGGTGCCAGCTACATCGATATCGCTTTCAGACAAGCGCGAGAATCTGCACCGGACGCAACGCTTATATACAACGACTATGATATTGCCTTTGCAGGACCGAAATCCGACGGTATGCTGGCCTTGATGCAACAATTGAAGGATGCGGGCACGCCATTGGATGGTGTGGGTTTCCAGCTTCATCTGTTTGCCGATTTTGATAAAGTTGACGAAGTCGTTGCCAGCTTCCAGAAGGTGGCAAACATGGATCTGGATATTTACATCACTGAACTGGATATCTCCCTTGGCGAAGGCCAGACTGAACAACAGCAAGCCGAACTCTACGAGCAGATACTATCCGCCTGTCTGGATCAACCGCGATGCAAGGCATTTCAGACCTGGGGCTATACCGACATGTATTCATGGCGTCGCGGCCTTGACCCTCTGATACTCGACGAACGTTATCAAGTGAAGCCTGCCTATCTTTCGCTCCAACAGCGTTTGAACGAGAATTGATACCCACAAACGGTGGTCGGTACATAAAATTCAGCCAAGCGCATCTTCATGGCTTCCTTGTCATTTGCTATTCCATTCAGTAATCACCCACTGCTTGAATACCGCTCATCGTGCATTCCAGACGCCCTCTTTCCGCTTGAAAATCAGGATAAGGCCAACCGCTAGCAAACCGGTGAACCAGATAAGCGACCACTCCCCCATGCTCAGAGTCAGGAAACGCCAGTGAACCTCAGCGCAGTTACCATCTCCCTTGAACAGCAATGACAGAGTCTTTAGCCAAGGTTCGTTCTCTAACCAGTATTGCAATCCCAGACCACATTCAGGGACTAACTCTGGAGGCAAATGTTGTAGCCAGACCTGACGCCCGGCTGTGATGATGCCACCTACCGCACACACTGAAAGTAGAATGGCCGACAGCCTCTGCGCCCATAGATTACGGATCATGAACAGACCGATAAGAGCGAAAAAACCGACACCGATGTAGAACATGCGCTGCGTAATACACAAGGGACAAGGGTCAAGATACAACACTTTTTCAGCGTAGATAGCGTAGCTCATCAGACCGATAACCGAGAACAGACACCCCATCCACATAAGGCGCCGCGAATAAACCGTAGATAGACTCATAATAAAAAAGGACTGTTTACATTTGTTGATAGCTGAAAAGTTCTTTAAGCCGGTTGGGCAGCGAGTGTACTACCGTCGGTACGCTACGCTACACTACACGATCATACTTCGGGAAGCAGACGCATGGAACTTGTACAACAATTTCTGGCGCATCCACAGTCAGAAATCATCATGTTAGTGGTTGGAAGTATCCTGGCACTGACGGGATTTATCCAGGTTGTACGCAAAGGGTTTGCTCTGGTGTTCTGGTTGGTCCTGTTTGCGGTGGGAATGTTCCCCGTCATGTACGTCTTCAAGGGATCAGATGCCGATTTTCTCACCAGCGCTCGAAACCACGTTACCGACATCGGCAATATGGCACCCAATGTTGCTGATGACGTCATAAAAATCTGGTGTGACAAACTCGACGAAGCCAGTCAATAAGAACATCACAAGGTGCCGCCAAAAATAACTAGTGAGTCATCGCATAGACCACATAATTGATGCCAAAGCGGTAAGCTAGTGACGTCATCGGGACGGGATACACGGGATCATCCGCATGCTCCCAGGCATCTCCCATATCCATATTGAAATTGACAGCGACCATCAATCGACCATCCTCATCGTGAATGCCGCGCCATCGGGGTGGAGAATGTGGCATGTCAACTCTGACCTGCGATCCTGAATTTCCCCGCAGATGGCGTCGTCCAGGGATTTGGGTTCTCTGATCCAGTTCGTAAAGTACGTTCATCAGCTGATCACCGGCACCCAGATCCTCAATACGTCGACCAGGCAATGTTCGTTGCATGACGCTTTCGAATACTTGCCACTGGACGGGCCCGTGAAAATCATCCACCACCAGAAAACCGCCGCGCAAGAGATACTCGCGCAGTGCAAGAACCTCCTCATCACTCAAATACCATCTACCCACCTGCTGTGCGAACAACCAGGGATAATCAAAGATGGACGGATCGAGCAGGTTGATATGGACGCTGTCGGGTGCTATGTCGATTGAGGTATACCGCTGCACCCCGCCGGTGAAGAAATACTCGGCAGAAGGCCAGTCGATCCGCCACCACGGCCTACCGGGGCCCCAATTGCTGTGCGCACCATGGCCGAATACAAGACGCGCCAGATGGAGCTCGTTAGCCGGACCGGACAATGCAGGGGGATTGGCAATCTCGGCAGAATCAACCGGCAAAGCCCTGATATCGGCACTGGCAAAGCCCTGAAAAATGTACAGTACGCTCGCAAGGAGCAACGGCATAATTCGGCGCAAAGTGTGAGCATCCCCCACCACCCGACACACTACTCCAGTGCAAAGTGATCAACAAAATATCGTCCGCCCTTGAGAGCGATGGTAGTCATCGCAACCACCTGCCCTTCAGTACGATCGAAGTGTTGATCCCAGATCAGCGTAAAAGACTTCTCCTTGCGGAAGATTGCTACTAACTCACGTGCACCGGGAAGCCCCCAATCACTCTCTCGCTGATCGCAGGCCTCGAGGAATTCGGCCGGGCCCAACACACTCTTCAGAACCACCGAAAAGTGATTACTGTGCAGCTTATAGTCACGCCTATTGATGCCCGCCATGATGTCATCCATCATGGGTTCGGCAACTTTCAAAGCGGAGTCATCGTCAAGTTCAAGGCAGCTCATCCCATGATTTTACACCATGAAGTTCATGCAACTTGCCATTGAATGCCAGAAAATTGAATGCCAGAAAATGAATGCCAGAAAATGTCACTACCGCTAAAGCATGGAATCCACGCCATGATCGACGCAGATATCATGCCCGATCCCCGCATGCGCGGGGATAGCCGTTTTCCAGTGGAGCACAGACTATCTACGCAAGCAGGGTACCCGCATGTGAGGACGACCGCTCTTCAGGACAGCATTGGCCTTCAGCGAGCACCAGATCCCCAACTGCACGGGATTCACCCTTTTGCCACGGACTCCAGTTGAACTCCGGAGCGCAATTGGGCGCACTCCAATGGACTGCACCGGGACGCTTGGGTGTCCGGATGACTTCCGGGATACCAACTGTTTGAAATCAGAGCTCTTCGCGGTTCTGTTTACCCAAGCGGTACCCGCGATACCACTCAGACTCAAGTTCTTCTTCACTAAAATACGAAAAATGACAATTCTTAGGATTCGTGCCGTTAATACCAGCATCCATTCCTGCTTTACGCGCCAGCGAGGGTGACACTTGGTGCAAAGGTTTGGATGCTTCGGAAATAACAGTATTCAAACCAACAAAATCGAACGTGCGCTTCATTGAGGCGGCTCCAGACAAATGTAGCTACCCGGGGGAGTCCCGGATTTTCAGCGAAGTTATCACCACAGCGACCGGACCATCGTAAACCAAGTCTCATAAAGCGGTAATTCCGCAGCCGCAATCAATGTTATCCACCAAAGTCAGACCATTGACGCAAAAACGTTGAGAACCATCAGTCGTTTTGGAGGCGGCATACTAACGTGCCACCGACAGAATCCATGTGAGTTTGTTCACAATGTCATATTCTTTATCCGGCATTACGCCCCCGGACCGCCTTTTCCAGCCGTTCAACAGGTTAGTCGTGTGGCATCTTTGCGTCACCCTTGCATGACAACCATAGACAATACTGCCTTAGCTGGAATCTTGATGAAATTACCAAATCCGTTCACGTTAGTCCGAAGCTCGGGCCGGGAGGCTCGCCTTCCTGCTTCAGCTCCCTAGCCTTGATTGTTCATGAAATCACGAATTCTTTCCGGACTAGCGGCTTTGCGCTTCCATGAATTGTCCAGGCTCATGAATTGTCCAGACTAATGACGGCCGCATTTCATGCAAGATCCTGAAAACCCGACTATGCCCACAATGGACACATTGACTGATCCGCGTCTACAGATTATGTCGATCCTTGCAGTACCGCTCTATCTATTCGATGTGGACACGGTGGCTATTGTGTGGGCGAATGATGCCGCAACAGACTTCTGGGAAGCAGACTCATCGGAAGAACTGTGCCAACGGGATATGGGCAGCAATGCGACGACAACAGTCAAATTGCGACTCTCTCAGATACGACAGGAGTGTTTCAACCACGGCAAAACGGTCACTGAGCACTGGACCGTCTACCCGAAGAACATCCCTAAGAGCGCCGCCTACCGGATATCAGCATTCCACGCCTCAGGTGACCGGCAGTTGTTATTGATGCACGTAGTGAACGAGAAGGCCATAAGCGAAGACGAGATAGCGTTGAAAACCACCGCGTTGATGCACACCTCAACCATGATCAGTGCGTTCGACAAGGAGCTACATCTGGTCTATTGCAACACTGCCGCTCGGCAATCCATACCTGAAACCGTAACAACTGCACAGCAACGAATTCCCAATGCCCTGCAATTACAGGGCATTGTTGACCACCTTCATCATCACGATACCTGCGATGCGGAGGTGCAGATTAAAACGCGGCTCGGGCTTCGCTGGCACGCTGTACATGTACAGCGCTGCATCAACCCCACTAATGGTCGAACCATGTATCTGACCTCGGAAATCGATATCACCGAGGAACGCAAAGCGAAACAGGAAGTCTACCGACTAGCCTTTACCGACTCGCTCACGGGCTTGCCGAACCGGGCAGCGCTCAACAAGAATCTTGATAAAATCCTTGAAAGCGAGTTATCGGTAAGCTTCGCTATCCTGTTTCTGGATCTGGACCGCTTCAAGGTCATCAACGATTCACTAGGACACGCCGTAGGCGATCAACTACTGATTGATGTCGCGCTGAGACTGCGTCAGGCGCTGGGCAAAGAAGGTGTTGTCAGTCGCATTGGGGGCGATGAATTCGTCATGCTTACCACACGCTCGGTCGAATATGGAGATCTGAAACGCATCGCTGAACAGACGCTCTTTGCCATGACGAGCCCGGTTATGGTGTCTGGTCACAAATTGCGCGTGCTTCCAAGCATTGGCATCAGCATCTACCCGACAGACGGTAAACGTGTGAGTGCCATCATGGAAAACGCGGACGCTGCAATGTATATGGCGAAGACTAATCAGTGTGGTTATTGTTTTTATGATGCCAAAATGACCTCGTCAATCAGTGAAAACGTCAAAGACCGTATGGGTCTTGAAAATGACATGGTCACCGCAATTGTCAACGACGAATTCGAATTGTATTTCCAGCCAAAGATATCTTGCAGAACCCTTAATGCTACCAGCGTCGAGGCTTTGATTCGCTGGCATCACCCGTTACGGGGAATGGTGCCGCCAGACAAGTTCATCGGCATCGCCGAAGAGACCGGGCAGATCGTCGATCTGGGTAACTGGGTACTCGTTGCCGCTATGCGACAGCAACGCAGATGGCACGACCAGGGACTTGCAATACCCGTCTCGGTGAATATCTCGGCACGACAGTTTGGCTCGAACGATCTGCTTGCCGACATCTCCCATGCACTGGAGAAGACTGGCTGCGATCCTGCAATGATCGAACTGGAGATTACTGAATCGATGCTTATCGGTGAGCCGGACTCTGTCTACTCGACCTTGCAGCAAATCAGTGCGATGGGTATGAGGCTGGCTCTGGATGATTTCGGCACCGGCTATTCCAATCTTGCCTATTTGCAGAACTACCCGCTAAATTGCCTGAAAATCGATAAAGTGTTTCTGGAAGATCGCAAACGTTCCATGCTTACCCGTACTATTCTCAACATGGGCAAGGTGCTGGGTCTTGAAGTCGTCGCCGAAGGTGTCGAGACTTCCAGTCAGGCGGATTGGCTCATCGCACACGGCTGCGACTTGCTGCAAGGATTTTATTTCAGCAAACCCCAGCCCGTGCGCGAAATAACCCAGTACCTGTTGGACAACGGTGTGCCACGCATCGACATAAACGACGAAGCTGCGTAACAATTAGTGAACTAGTTCCACCACTGTTCAGCGGCACGGTTGACTTCAGAGGTATGAAAACGCGCGGCCTTGTCAGTCGGAGGCAGCGCTTCAGAATAGAAGAATTCAGGCAACTCGTCATCGTCGTCAAGGAATCCTGCCGCGCGGTTGAAATCGTACTCAAGCTTCAATGTCTGCCTGCCAAGCTCGGTGAAGAAACTGGTGGGTAATTCTACGCCATGTGCATCGTTGATAGCCTGCACTATAAAGTCCAGTTGTTCATTGGTCACTGAGCGTCCGAAGACACACAGACCCAGTGAATCCACAGCCGCACACATCGTCTGGATGTCAAGACTGACGGCGACCAACTCTTCGACCGTCTTGCCGGTACTGTCGTAGGAAGGCAGATTACCAGCGGTATGGTCGGCGCCCTGCGCTGTCAGCATCATGGTCAGGCCAGTGACCTCTATGACCCGGGGATCATAGGCGCTGATGGCCTGACGTTTTATGACAGGTACTCTCTGAACATCCAGTGCCTCGCCCACTCTTGCAGTACCTTGAGCATACAACCGCCCCGCCTCGTTACCGGCGCGGATATCATCAAGCACCCCATGCATAAACTGCACATCGCCGAAGCTGCCTTTGCCAGCGTCCATCAGTACACCGATGGTGCCACCCAGCTCTATCGTGTCAATACCCAGATCATTTGCCTGAAAATTCAGCCTGGCAAGATCATCGGGGTCTTCCAGACCACAGTTGGTTCCGAGCAAGCCGATGGTTTCGTACTCAATGGGTGATACAACCTCTTTACCATTGGCATCGGCATAAACATTACTGCATTGAATAATGCATCCGGGCATACACGCATGCGTCTGTTCACCGCCACGCTCCAGGTTCTGTTCGCGCAGGAAATCGCCACCGAGTTTGAACTTGCCGGTTTCTGTGTCCTTGGCCTGACCGGCTGTGAAATTGCGCACCGGGATTCCACCGACGTGATTGGTGTAATCGGCAACCATGGCAGTACCGGTTTTCTGAAACGCCTGGATAGCCGGTTCAGCATCCAGCATCTTGCGATATTCCTTGACAGCGCTCATGACTTTTTTGCGCTCATGCAAAGGCGGCATCCGGTCCAGATCAACAATGATGGCCTTGACCTTCTTGGACCCCATAACAGCGCCGACTCCTCCACGAGCAGCAAGGCGTGACGGACGCAAATCCACATCACTGAAGGCAATACCTGACATCAAGCCTTGATACTCACCCACAGGCCCACACACGGCAAGGCTGATCTTCTTGCCAAAGCGTTCATGCAACATCGCAGCGGTTTCAAAATTGCCCATGCCAAGGTAGTCGCTGGCATCGTGGAAAAGAATCTGACCATCCTTGGTCAACTGGATCATTATCCAGTCATCGCTAGCACCTTCGAGCGTTAGACCTGCTATTTTCAACTGCCCCAATGCAAATGCGAAGGTACCACCACCGTTGGCTTCCTTTACGCCTAGCGTAAGCGGGCTTTTGCATCCCACGCTGACTCGATTGGCATTGGAAAAATTGGTGCCTGCAAAAGGCCCCGCCGAGAAAATCAGCGGGTTTTGCGGGGACAGTGGCTCGACGTCTGCAAGCTTGCGCTCTGTCAACGTTTTTGCAATAAGGTAACGCCCGGCACGTACGATGGACTCGCCTTCGAGTTCATCGGTTTTTATTTTCCGGGTTGATAAATCGATATGATGGTATTGACGCATGATTAAGACGGCTGCACACAAAGGATAACAGCCACCTACTATACCTGAGCTGTCACCACTCTATCTACAAGCTCTATCCAGTGAACAACTGACTGATTGGCGCCACCCTGAATCTGCAACTGACAACCAATGTTCGCAGTAGCGATGACATCTGGTCGCCCGGCCAGCAGATTGCTCACCTTGTTCTCCTTGAGTTGCTTACTTAGCGCAGGTTGAAATATCGAGTAAGTACCTGCTGAGCCGCAACAAGTATGGCCATCAGCCACGGGGGTAAGCGTAAAACCAAACCGGCCCAGCAACGCCTCAGTTACCTGTGGCAGCTTCTGTCCATGTTGCAAGGTGCAGGGTGCATGAAAGGCTACTCGCCCGACAGCCGCAGCAGCCTCGCTGTAGCGAGACACATCTTCGTCATTCAGAACGTCAATAAGCACCTCTACGATATCGCAAGCCAACTCACTTACCTTTCTCGCTTTGTCGGCATACAGAGGATCGTCCGCAAGCACGTGCCCATAATCCTTGACCATCACACCACAGCCGCTGGCGGTGACAATTATGGCTTCTGCTCCAGCTTCAACCGAGGGCCACCACGCATCAATATTGCGACGGATGAAGTTTTTCGCTTTTTCCTGTTCATTCAAATGGTAATGAACAGCCCCGCAACACCCGGACTTTTGCGCACCTTTCAACGCTATTCCAAACGCATCCAGTACACGAGCCGCGCTGGCATTGGTCGCCGGTGACATTGAGGGTTGTACGCAACCATCCAGTACCAGCATATGTCGTTCGTGCACAGACTCAGGTATTGCCCCCGGCGACTGCTTCAACGGTACGCTGCTAGCCAGGAATCCGGGGAGCAAAGGTCTGACGGTCTGACCCAGTTTTACCAGTGGCGATATCCGCCTCGAATATGGCAACACGCTAAGGATGCCTTTACGCAACCACTTCTCCCTGCCAGTGCGTGGCACTTTCTCCTCGACTACCGATCGGCCCAGATCAACCAGATGTCCGTACTCGACACCCGACGGGCATGTAGTCTCGCAATTTCTGCACGTCAGGCAACGATCAAGATGCGTTCGTGTGGCCTCGGTCGGCGTGTGCCCCTCAAATACCTGTTTCATAAGATAGATGCGACCGCGAGGACTATCGAGTTCGTCGCCCAGAAGATTGTAGGTCGGACATGTTGCCAGACAGAAACCGCAATGTACGCATTTTCGCAATATCGCTTCTGCGGCGATGGCTCTAGGATCGTTTGCCAGTTCTGGAGCTAATGTAGTCTGCATGGATCAGGCCCCTGAGGCGACAAGTTTGGAGGAGACATCCAGCTCGGGATGAAAACGTCCGCGGTTGAATATACGCAACGGGTCAAAACTGTCTCTGAGGCGCGCCTGCAAGGTTTGCATGGCACCGTTCAACGGCTGGAACGCCGGGGTTTGACGTTCACCGACGCTATAACGCGTGGCGTGGCCGTGCGCTGCACCGGTAACCCGGAATACTTCTTCAGCTGATGCTGCAGTCAGTAGCCAGCGTTGCCCGCCTGCCCACTCGTGCAGCCACTCGCCCGGCAATCCGAGCGCCGGGGTATAGTCGGCTACAGATATTCGCCAGAGCGTCTTATCCTGACTGTCAGCGGCTTCACGGGCAGTGACAAAGAACGGATGCGTGTGATCCCTTACGGCCTGCCAGAGCTTGTCGTCTTCGATAATGTCCCCGCCAAGTTCGGCAGCGGCGACGCGCACTGCAGCATCACTGCCGCTGAGCCGCAAGTATCTTTGATCATCTATGAGCATGGCACCTGACAAAGGTAAGGGTTTACGCATCAAGGGTGCGAACGCTGCCAGATCACGGTGTTTGCAGTGTTGTCTGATGGTAAGTTCACGCTCAGGCTTCGGAAGCACTTTCATGGACACATCGAGAAGCACACCCAGGGTGCCCCAGGCGCCTACTTGTACTCGGGAAACATCGTAACCGGCAACGTTTTTCATCACCTGGCCACCGAATGAAAGGTCCTGGGCCTGTCCATTGATCACGCGAGTACCCAGAACATAATCTCTCGCTGAGCCACTGAAGGCTCTGCGTGGCCCTGACAATCCACAGGCTATGATTCCACCAATAGTGGAGCCCGGCCAGTCTGGTGGATCAAAGGGCAACATCTGCCCAGCCTCCGAAAGCGCATTGTTGAGTTCAGATAGCAGGGTCCCGGCGCGCACAGTAACAACCAGCTCGGTCGGGTCATAACTGATAATACCTTCATGGCTTCGGGTGTTCAGTAAGGTCGCGTTGTCGTCATTAACCTGATTTCCCAAACTCGCCTTGCTATCCCCGCCAACAATACGCAAAGGCATTTCATTTTCAATAGCCTGTCGGACTTGTTCGACAAGGACTTCACTCACATCATTAGACGACATATCAGAAACGATCCAGCTCTGGAAACTTCAACTCACCGTGGTGGACATGCATGGCCCCGAACTCGGCGCAACGCTGCAATGTCGGCACCGCCTTGCCCGGATTAAGCAGCCCTTCCGGGTCGAATGCCTCCTTGACAGAATGAAACTGAGTGAGCGTATTGGCATCGAACTGCACACACATCTCGTTTATTTTTTCCATCCCGACACCGTGTTCACCAGTGACCGTGCCACCCACTTCCACGCACAGCTGCAGGATGCGACTCCCGAGTTCCTCCGTGCGATGAAGCTCACCGGGTTTACCGGCATCGAACATGATCAAGGGGTGCAGATTGCCATCGCCTGCATGAAAAACGTTGGCGATGGGGAGGTCGTATTCAGCCGACATCTGCTCCATGCGCTGCAGGACATGCGATAGTTGCTTGCGCGGGATAGTGCCATCGATGCAGTAGTAATCCGGGGCTAGTCTACCTACTGCAGGGAATGCCGATTTACGCCCTTTCCAAAGCAACAGGCGTTCAGCCTCTGTACTTGCAATGTGCAGGCTTGAAACATTGGCTGCCTTGAACACCCGCGATACGCCTTCCACCTGAGCGTCTACTTCCTGCTCGATTCCGTCAAGTTCACAGAGTAACAGCGCCGCCGCATCCGTGGGGTAACCGCACTTGGCAAATGCCTCAGCAGCGACAATGGCCGGATTATCCATCAACTCCAGCCCTGCCGGAATTATGCCCTGAGCAATAACATCCCCTACTGCATTACCTGCAGCTTCAACACTGTCAAACGCAGCCATGACGAGTTTTGCAACCGGCGGCACAGGCAACAGTTTGACACGCACCTCTACAACGACAGCCAACATGCCTTCCGACCCGTTCAGCAGCGCCAGTAGATCATAGCCTGCATTGTCATGACCCGCAGCCCCCACCTCAAGCAGCTCCCCATCGATAGTGACAATGGTGGCAGAGAGCACGTTGTGCACAGTAAGGCCGTATTTAAGGCAATGCACACCCCCCGAGTTTTCTGCGACGTTGCCGCCGATAGTGCAGGCAATTTGCGATGAAGGATCCGGAGCGTAATAAAGTCCATGTGGACGTGCAGCTTCAGATATAGCAAGGTTTCTTACACCAGGTTGCACTCGGGCAAATCCGTATTCCGGGTTCAGTTCAAGGATCTGATTGAATTTCGCCAGTCCCAACAGAATCCCGTCTTCATGAGGCAATGCGCCGCCCGATAGACCTGTTCCCGCACCACGCGCGACGACCGGAGTCTGCGAAGCTCTTGCCCACTGCATGATCGACTGTACCTGCTCCACACTTTCCGGAAGCGCCACTAGTAAGGGCGTTGCCTTCATGGCAGTCAAACCGTCTGATTCGTATGGCCTGAGCTGCTCATCGGTCCACAATATCGCTCTGGAAGGCATCAGCCGAGATAACTCTGCCGCCGCCTGCTCGCGTCGAGCCTGCCGAGCCGCAGCGACTTCACTTGCCTGAGCTTGCGTCACTTTGCTATTAACTGCGGCCGATACGGTTGCAGGTTCCGCTGACATGTGAATACTCCTTTGAAATAGAGACTGAAGAATACCTTACGTGGCAAATCCGCGAGTCGCCCAATTACCCCACAAATCAACACCATTGATCTGCATCAAATGTAATTTCACTACATACGCTTCACTGATGAATTGCCCGTTCAGCGTATATTCAATGCTCTGGTGCGTTAAACTACCCAAATTCAGTCTTTATGCGCTGGATTTTTGCGTAAAGAAACTACACAACCGAACAAGAGTGCCGGAAATTCTACGATGAGACGCAACCGCGACGCTAAGATCATTGCCACATTGGGCCCTTCGAGCAACAACCGGGAAACCATCCTGAAATTGTTTGATTCCGGTATCGACGTATTTCGGCTCAACTTCAGCCACGGAGTTCATGAGGACCACGCCAGAACGCACGCCATCATCAGGGATGTCGAAGCTGAACGCGGCCGCCCTATCGGGATTCTTCTGGATCTACAAGGTCCGAAGTTGCGAGTTGGCACATTCACCAATGGCAAGGAGATGCTGGAACCGGGCCAGAAATTCACGGTGGATCAAGATCCCACTCCCGGCGACAACACGCGCGCACCGCTGCTCCATCCGGAAATCTTTGCCGCCTTGAGCGTTGGTGCTCAATTATTGATCAATGACGGCAAGATCCGCCTCAAGGTACTGGAATTTACAGAAACATCAGCGCTGACAGAAGTCATGGTGGGTGGTGAGATCAGTGGCAACAAGGGCGTGAACGTACCCGATATGTACCTGCCTATCTCGCCGTTAACGGAAAAAGACAGACGCGATCTTGAATACGGTCTGACGTTGGGCGTGGACTGGGTTGCCATGTCATTTGTACAACGCGCAGAGGATATGCAGGAGCTCCGTGGTCTGGTGGGCGACAAGGCCGCCATCATGGCCAAACTTGAAAAACCGAGCGCCATTGAGCATCTTGAGGCTATCGTTCAGATGAGTGACGGTGTGATGGTTGCGCGCGGCGACCTTGGCGTCGAAATGCCACAGGAGAAAGTGCCTGTTGTACAGAAAATGATTCTTCGCTGCGCCCGTCAGGAAGGCAAACCCGTGGTGGTTGCCACCCAGATGCTCGAATCGATGATTCATTCACCTGTGCCGACACGCGCGGAAAGCTCTGATGTGGCCACAGCAATCTACGATGGTGCTGACGCAGTCATGCTATCGGCAGAAACGGCGGCAGGTAGCTTCCCGATTGAAGCCGCTACCGCCATGAACCGCATCATTATCGAGGTGGAAAAAGACCCGTACTACCGAAAATCAATCGATGCCTCGCTTCCGACACCGGGTGACACAGCAGCTGACGCTATCAGCTCGTCACTACGCCATGTTTCATCCGTCATTCCCCTGGCAGCAACATTCACCTATACAGAATCAGGATTTTCGAGTTTTCGTGCTGCACGTGAACGCCCTGAAGCACCGGTCATCGCCTGCACTCCAAACAAAGAGACCGCACGCCGACTGGCACTCGTATGGGGCGTTCATGCGGTTATTCAGGATGTGGACAACAGTATTGATGTGATGGTGCCCCGCGCGATCAATATTACGCTAAGCGAAGGTTTTGGCGAAATAGGCCAACTAATCGCCATCACAGCCGGGATGCCGTTTGGCCGAACAGGCACCACCAATATGCTAAGACTGACACGTCTCAAAGAACTGCCCGATGAAACTAATAAGTAGCCGCCAATCGGGTATCCTTTAGGCTCTTCCCAACTGCTAGATGTGACCAGAGCACCTATGGAACTCACGTCAAATAGACTGTTAGCGCTGCTTGCTTTCGCAGCCTTTACCATTGGAATTGGAAGCCAAGCCGTTAGCGTATCGGCTCAGGCAGCTGAAATTTCCTCCAGCGAGCACGCGATTATATCCCGGGACATTACTGTTCAGGAAGGCGATACCTTGTCGTCTGTTGCTCGCCGCGAACTGGGTAGAAGCGGACTGGCACCGCTTTTGGCCGAATACAACAACATGTCGCCAACCGAGCAGCTGATCCCTGGCTCCATCGTCAGAATTCCCATTCAAGTTCCGCCGCGAGGCGAGTACGCTGAAGTCGTCTTCGTCAAGGGCACCGTTACAGCCTTACGGATAGTGGAATCCGGCGGTCAGGCCAGGCTGGTGAGTGCCAGCCATGCCAGTGACGTGGTAGATGTTTCTGCAAGTAAGCGCGAAGCTCAAGTCATAAAACTTACCCGTAACGCCAAAGTATTCGCTGGTGACCTAATCACCACATCGGTAGACGGGTATGTCAGCATTGCTTTTTCATCTGGCTCGGTTGTCAACATGCAACCGGATACCATCGCGACTCTGGAGCGTCTTACGTGTTTGTCAGTAGACGATAGCTGCCTGATAGAAATAGATACACAACGTGGTCGAGTGACGTCCGATGTGGAATCACGCGATCAACAACCCGTTGATTTTCGAATCAACACGCCGTACGCATCGGCCGCAGTGCGCGGCACCCTGTTCGATGTCGATGCTGCGGAGCAGCTTTTGGTGGGTGTCACCGAAGGCTTCGTTGACATATCTGCACAAAATGAGCTCGTGGCACTGGAAAGCGGCTTCGGATTGGTAGTGGAAGAAGGAGAACCACCCGGAGAACCAATAGAGCTGATTCCCGGCCCCGTCTTCAAACGCGTACCCGCCCGACTTGTTGCTGGCGATACTATCGAGTGGTGGCCATTTATTGATGCTGAGAGTTACCTGGCCGTGCTCTCAACTGATGAGGCTGCCAATGAAACACTGACGGACTTCTCCCTGCCTCGGAGCAGTTCGGTTTTTGATCTGCAGGCAACGCTTGATGAGCCTGTCGATGTGGGCGATTACTTTCTGACTCTGCGTGCTGTCGATGCCAATGGACTACTTGGATTTACATCCAATACCCGCATAACGCTAGCCGAGATTGATCCCGCTGTTGAGCCTGTATCAACGACGGTTGTGCGCCAAGGCAGTGAGTTTCTGGTATCCGTAGAAAACGGACCGGATATAGCGCAAGGCTATGAGATCCAGATAGCCAGCGATGCGGCCTTCACTGACCCGCTAAGTGTTGACATCAACGAAACAGGTACAGCCGTATTCCGTGTTGATGAAGATCAGGTGTTTACTCGAGCTCGTGTGCTGCTTGATCCGTTCTCGGTGTCTGCATTCGGCGAAACCAGCAGCAACTAGCAGTCTGTAGTGTTCTCGTAGTGGATCCCCTGGCCTTCGCGCGGATGACATACTTCTCTCGAGTTCAGTATAGGCAACTCGATGCATCACGACTCGACTATACAAACTTGAAATCAATCGCACGTCTTGCTTTGGCTAATTGCTCAAGCATGTGTGGACCACCACGTACAGCGACACCTACCGCCAGCACATCCAGAACCACCATCTGACCGAGCCGCGATTTCACCGGCGAGAATATATCACTGTCTTCATTGACATCGACGGTCAAGGCCACATCGCTGCACTGAGCTAACGGAGAACGAGTGGCGGTTACTGAAATAACACGCGCCCTTGCAGCACGGGCAATCTCTACGGTCTTGAGAATATCACTGCTTCGCCCGGAATGAGAGATGGCTATAACCAGCGCATCGCGATCCAGAAGTGCGGCTGCAGCATGCTGTATGTGTGGATCAGAATACGCGATAGCAGGTTTACCTAGCTTAAAAAACTTCAGTTGTGCATCTTCTGCAACAACTGCCGAGCCACCTGAACCATACAGCTCGACTCGACGACATTCCTCATACAGCGCAATCGCTTTATCCAGCGACTCTTCATTAATCTGATTTTTTATCTGTACCAGCGAAGAAATGGCTCCATCGAGCAGTTTGTTAGCCAGTTCCTTGCTGGTGTCCTCGACCGTTACGTCCTGATAAAAGAACGTACCACGCCTTGCCAGGTCTTGCGCAAGCTTGAGCTTGAACTGTTGAAAACCAACACAGTCCAGTGCTCTACAAAAGCGAATGACTGTAGGCTCGCTTACCGATGCACGCGTAGCAATGGCATGGATGGACGATTGCACACTGGCTTCGGGATCTGCAATGACTGCATCAGCTACCTTTTGCTCAGATTTTCGCAGACTATCTCTGGCAGCCTTGATTTTCGCAAGCATTAAAAGTTACGGACTCCAGAAAACACACGCTGCCTGAGGCTGACTGGTCAATAAACCGATGATTGGTTTGAGACCCGCTGTATAGACGCCGGGGATTTTACCATCAGTGGCGCTGTCCAACAGCGAATCAGCCAACACTTGTTGCTTTCCATCACCTGTGATGTGCACTACGCGGTGAGCTGACTTCAACAAGGCTGCGCGTGTCAGGGTGATGCGTAACTGATCGACGCTGGGCGGATCCAGCAAGGCGATACTGAGCGCACTATCGAGGTCCATGGCGGCACTAAGCTGCGCCTCTGGAGCATCCGGAAACAGTGATGCTGTGTGTCCATCTCCCCCCATACCCAGAATAGTGACCGTGAAGGGCTGTATCATGGCATCTACATCGCTCGCCACTTTAGCAACGGCATTCTCCGGCAATAAGCCTTCGCGATACAAAGACACAAAACGAGCTGCAGAAGCTTTGTCCACTAAGAGTGTATTGCGGACCAGAGACTCGTTGCTGTCGGCATGGCCGGGTGGAACCCAACGCTCGTCTGCCAACGTGACGGTCACCTTGCTCCAATCGATAGACGTTTGCGACAATTGGTGAAATACAGGCGCAGGCGTGCTGCCACCAGACACCACCAGGGATGCCTGCCCACGTGCCTCGATATCAGACTGCAATGCGTCTGCCACAAACCTTGCCAGTTCAATAGCCAGAGCCTGAGCATCGTCTGCTTCGTGCCAGCGTATTCCGACTTTTTCACACAAGCTCTTTGCCGATATCTCACTCATCATTCAATCCTCATTCCAGCGTAGACCATCCTTGCTGATCAGTGCGTTTGCAGCACTGGGGCCCCAGGTACCGGCAGTGTAGTTTTTTGGCGAGTACTGGTATTGCTCCCAGGCCTCACGAATAGGATCTATCCAGGCCCACGCAGCGGCGACCTCGTCGCGACGCATGAACAACGTCGGGTTACCGCGAATAACATCGAGTAGCAATCTCTCATAAGCGATCATCTTGCGTTTCTGAAAGACATCGTTGAAATCAAGGTTCAGGTAAACAGGCTGTAACTGTATATCGTCTCCCCATGCCTTGACGTAGATGCGCATGCGTATCTTCTCTTCAGGCTGCAAACGAATAATCAACTGGTTAGGCGTACTGAAGCCATCCGCAGTCGGAAAAATCGAATGCGGAACTTTCTTGAAATTGATAACGATCTCTGTGGTCTTGCTTTCCATCCGCTTGCCAGTGCGAAGGAAGAAAGGCACCCCCTCCCAACGCCATGAGCCGATCTCTGCGCGTATAGCCACAAACGTTTCGGTAGTACTGTCGTCAGGGACATCGTTGTCATCAAGGTAGCCAGGCACAGGACCGTCGCTGTAAGCGCCAGCCTTGTATTGTCCACGCACTGTGTTTTCAATAGCATCAATGCCTTCCAGTGGTTTCAGTGAACGCAACACCTTTATTTTTTCATCACGCACGGCGTCCGGGTCGATACTGACCGGGGGTTCCATTGCAATAATGACCAATAATTGCAACAAGTGATTTTGAACCATATCGCGAAGCGCGCCCGTCTGGTCATAAAATCCTCCACGCCCTTCCACGCCCAAATCCTCGGCGATCGTGATCTGTACATCGCTGATGCGTTCGCTTCTCCATAGCGGTTCGAACAACGCATTACCAAAACGAAGCGCCAGAAGATTCTGTACAGTCTCCTTTCCCAGGTAGTGATCAATTCGGTAGATTTGCTCCTCCTTGAATACCGCCGACAGACTGTCGTTTATTTCCTCAGCTGAGGCCTGATCCCGGCCAAGTGGTTTCTCCAGTGTTACGCGGCTGTTCTCCGTTATCAGCCCAGCCGCATGCACACCACTGGTGATCGCTGTGAAAATACTCGGCGCAACAGACAGGTAGAAAACACGTACGTAGTCTTCACGACCTCTGAGCGTATCGACCAAGGACTGATAACTTGCCTCCTGAGTGACATCAACAGAGCAATAGTGAACACGCTGTAAGAATTCTTCCCAACTGCCCTGATCAAAGTCCTGATCCTCGATATGCTCTCTAACACTCGCGTTCAGCATCTGTCGAAAACCATCGGTATTGTAGTCGCTACGAGCAACACCAATGATGCGCCCATCTTCGGGCAATTGCTTCTCCACATGCCTGAAGTACAGGGCTGGAATGAGCTTTCGCAGGGACAAATCGCCCGTTCCACCAAACAGGATGAAATCGAAGGGTTGAAGACTTTCGTTGGAAATTAGATTCATTTTTGTAGTTTAATTACAAAACGTCAGAGTGCCTCAAGAGCGCTAATTCTAAACAATTTCACAACCTTCCGTTTAAATATTCGGAGAGTTTTCCATGTCAGATATGACATAATAATGTAGCAAGCTTACAACCCCTGATATATTGATATGCCTGACCTGAATTCCACGGTTTCCGAAGTAACTGACCGAATAGTGCAACGTAGTCAAAACAGCCGTAAAACTTACCTTGCGCGCATCGATGCACTGGCCGCGGCACCGTCCGGCCGCGCTGGCATGGGTTGTACCAATCTGGCACACGCCTTTGCGGCTGCGCCTTCCAGCGATAAACTGGTGTTACATGCCGAGCACGCACCCAATCTGGCCATCGTTACTGCCTACAACGATATGCTCTCAGCGCACCAGCCTTACGAACACGCACCAGAGAAAATTCGTGAAGCGGCACGCGCAGTCGGTGCAACTGCCCAGGTCGCCGGCGGCACACCTGCCATGTGCGATGGGGTTACACAAGGCGAGCTGGGAATGGAGCTATCGCTGTTCAGTCGCGACGTTATTGCTATGTCTACCGCCATTGCCTTGTCACACAACGTATTTGATGCAGCTGTTTTTCTGGGCGTTTGCGACAAGATCGTACCCGGGCTGTTGATGGGCGCTCTGTCATTCGGTCACCTGCCTTCAGTATTCATTCCGGCAGGACCCATGACCTCCGGCATACCCAACAAGGACAAGGCCCGAACCCGTCAACGCTATGCAGAGGGTAAGGCCACGCGCGAGGAGCTGCTGGAATCAGAAAGCGCCTCCTATCACGGTCCAGGCACATGCACCTTCTACGGAACTGCCAACAGCAACCAGATGATGATGGAAGTCATGGGTTTGCATCTGCCAGGGGCTGCTTTTATCAACCCGGGTACTGAGTTGCGTTCAGCACTGACAACGGCTGCAGCACAACGAGCGCTTGCCATCACCAAACGCGGAAACGAATTCACACCAATAGGCAGACTCATCGATGAGAAAGCAATCGTCAATGCCATCATCGGCTTGCTCGCCACTGGCGGATCAACAAACCACACTCTGCATCTGGTCGCCATTGCCCGGACTGCCGGTATCATTATCAATTGGGATGACTTCGACCAGCTTAGTCATGCCATACCGACGCTGACACATGTCTACCCCAGTGGCCAGGCAGACGTCAATCAGTTTCATGCTGCGGGCGGTATGGCACTGGTAATCAAGGAACTGCTCGACGCAGGGCTCATGCATGAAGACGTGCAAACGGTAGGAGGCTCCAGCGGCCTCTATCAATACACGCAAGAGCCATGGCTGGACAACAATGTACTGGCTTGGCGTGCTGGCTCTTCCAAGTCCATAGACACTACTGTCATTAGTAACGCAGCCGCGCCCTTCAGGGAAGACGGTGGCTTGCGACTGATGTCTGGCAATCTTGGTCGTGCAGTCATCAAGACCTCTGCGGTAAAGCCGGAGCATTTGTCGATAAAGGCTCCGGCAAAGGTATTCTATTCACAGGATGCCTTGCGTACCGCCTTTGAAAATGACGAACTTAATCAGGATTTTGTGGCTGTTATTGCCTACCAGGGACCACGTGCCAACGGCATGCCAGAGCTGCATAAACTCACCCCTATCCTGGGTGTATTGCTCGACCGCGGATTCATGGTTGCGCTGGTTACAGACGGCAGAATGTCAGGCGCGTCCGGCAAAGTACCCGCGGCCATTCATGTGTCTCCTGAATGCCTGCTGGATGGAGCGCTACGCAAAGTGCGCGACGGCGATATCATCCAGCTGGATGCCAACACCGGTGCGCTTAACGCACTGGTCGATGAGGCAGACTGGAATGCTCGAAAACCTGAACATCCTGACCTTAGCCGCAAAACTGTAAATATGGGTCGTGAGCTATTTACCGCATTTCGACATCACGTCAGCAGCGCCGAGCTTGGCGCCGTTAGCGTATTCGACGACTGATCTCCCTTCTCAATATCTGAGCAACACCATGAAAGTTAGAGAGTTAATGCAGGTTGCCCCTGTCATTCCCGTACTGGTCATTGATGACGTCAGCAAGGCACGACCATTGGCCCAGGCGCTGGTTGCTGGCGGATTGCGGACACTGGAGGTCACGCTAAGAACTCCGCAGGCACTCGACGCCATGCAGGCCATGAGCGATGTAGAAGGTGCCATAGTTGGCGTCGGGACAGCTCTGAATGCTGAAGATCTTAAACGTGCACAGGATCATGGCGCTACATTTGCCGTCAGCCCCGGGTTTACACAAGCACTCGGCAAGGCAGCCAACGATATCAACATGCCACTTCTACCCGGCATCATGACGCCTGCCGACATCATGAGAGCGCGCGATGAGGGCTTCACGGCCTTGAAATTTTTCCCGGCATCACAAGCCGGTGGCCCTTCCCTTCTTAGCGGATTCGCAGGCCCATTCATTGACACTGTGTTCTGCCCCACCGGCGGCATCAACGCCAACAACGCACGTGACTACCTGAGCTTGCCCAGTGTGCTGTGCGTGGGTGGGAGCTGGGTGGCGCCCAAAAGCATGGTTGATGCAGAAGACTGGGAAGGTATTACGCGACTGGCTGCAGAATGTCAGGGTCTTCGCGATTAGGAGAAAGAGAATGCCAGGAATTGCCTGAGACCCTGCATGCGTATTCTCGGGCACTCTCTGCATTGCACAAGCGTGGCTTTGCTATTACAGGTGTGACCAAAGGACTTTATTTAGCTATACCCGCAAGGTCGGCAAGAATAGGGCACTCTGGCCGGTTATCGCCGCGACAATTTTCAGACAGCTGGGACAAGGTCTGACGAAGTTCCTGTAGCTCTCCAATCTTCTGGTCGATATCGTTCAGTTTCTCCTGCACGATAAGCTTTACATCAGCGCTGGCCCTACTGCGATCTTCATACAAGGACAGCAGATGTCGGCAATCATCCAGTGAAAACCCCAGGCCACGAGATCTGGCAACAAACTGCAATCGATGTATATCATCGGGCGAATACTCGCGATATCCACTGTCAGCCCGACCGGGCGATACCAGACCAATATTATCGTAATAGCGAACAGTCTTCACCGGGAGTGAGCAACGCCTGGCAGCGAGTCCAATATTCATTCAACTTTCCATTGGCCAACAACTTCTACAATTGCATTGATTCTATCCTACGATTCGATGAAAACCCTGCGAAAAACAAGTTACAGACCAGAGGCAAGGGACCACGCATTGTCAAGATCGTATTCAACGGCCACGGCTGGTGGAGTAATACGCATGGGGATCGACACAGGTGTGGCAGCGGGAGTGTCTTGAACTTCAGGCGACACCTGTACAAGCGTTCTACCTTGAGATACGGTGATGTTCACACCTGAGTAGATTCCCCACCAGAGCAAAAGTGACAGAGTCAGCATGAGCAAGTACCCCATGTAATCCAGTACGCGAAGCACCCGATCGTAGGCAATTTCAATATACGCAAGCATCGTTCGTTCTCCTGTTACTTTACTTCAAGCAGCCGTGCTGCTCGTTGAACAATGCGGAAAGTTTACTAAACGTCACAATTGAACTATGTGATAATTACCACTGTCGGGTTGGTATATTCACTCCGGAATCAGGCTTGAAAACACGGCTATTTTATCGGTTATATTACCGACACACCTTATGCATCTTCGCGTCTGTTTTGCGCGTATGATCCAGGCAACTCGCCTGCGCATTACAGCTATTTTTTATACCGGCAGCGGTGGGATTTTATTCACGGTAGTCATGGATCAATGCCTTCGCGGCGATCACACCCGACACCTCGGGATGATGTCACCTACCCTCATCTACCTGAAGCCATCGCGATCCTTGAACCCTCGGTCAAGGACTCGTAAGCCAATCCTTTAGCGTATTAAACCCCGGATGCTCTGCATCCATGGTCAATGCGGCTTCCGTTAATCTGGCTGCATCATCATATTCAGAACGCGATAGCTTGTCCATTGCCGCCATGGACAGCTCCGACATCATGTTCTGCCATTGGGGCGTACTTTTCAGTTGTTGAAATTCGCTCAGATCAAGCGAAGAAACACGGTCAAGTAAAGAGTTTCCGGGGGGACTTAGATAGTGTTTTCTATCAATCAAACCAAAAACCTCGCTATAGCCAGACGAGCGACTGGACGCATCAAGAATGTCCCGTACCTGCTCTCTGTCATGTACCGCTCGCGGAAGTGCATCGGATACTGTATTGATCAAACGGGCCACTTCAGCGTATCGGGTCGCGTTCCAGATAGCTGCGATTGATATCAGGCTTGATTCGGTTTTACGGATAGTATCCAGCAAAACCGGATCAACCGGATTCAACGAGTAAGCTTGCGCCAACATAGGTGCAAGCCGTGTCATATCCTGCAATTGAACCCGTGTGTTGTCCGCAGCCAGTGCAAAAGGTATTGGCTGAGGCGGTCTGGGCATCGAGCTTAGTGTTGCCTGCGTTATGCCGATAGGCTCAGAGACTTCGTTCTCGGCAGTTTTCGTAATTTCAGTGGTCGGCGTAGGGGATGTAAAAAAAATGTACCCGGCACCTGCAGCTCCCAGCGCTATCAGTGATGCGACGGCAGCCACCAATGCGCCGTTGCGCTTCTTTTTTCCGCGCCTACCTGGCACAGTCGCAGGCCCCGATCTTTCTGCCGCTCTTGAGTTGTTCGAAAACGACAAATCGTCATCGCCAAAATCAAGGTCATCAAAATCCAGAGATTCGTCGACCGGCGAACGAGGTACATCAGTGCCGGACTGTGCACGACGACCGAAAGCGTTGACTCTGGTCTCTGTATCTGATCCTGGACCAGCGCGTCCGGATCGCTCGGACAACGTGGGGCGGCGCCCTGTGTCATTCAGCAAACCCATATCAACAACGCCAGACTCAGGGGGGGGGCGTTGTTGATTCAAGCGAGTCTTGTCCGGATCGACCAGCCCTTCTGATTGCGCAAGCTTGGCAACCTGTGTAACACCACCATCGAATAACTGATACCAGTCTTCAATTGTCTGCGGGCGGTCTTCTGGTTGAAGTTTCAGGCCGGCAAACACGGCATCCAGGAAGCGCTGACTGAAACCCGGATAAACGTCCGAATCAAGCTGTTTCAGTAGATCTGGCTTTGCACGCATCAGGCAGGCGGAGCGGCTAAGTGATTCATCCGGTTTACTGCCAACAACACCTTGATAAATAGTCGCTGCGAGCGCATAGATATCAGTCCACGGGCCCTGGTCACCATAGTTTGCACTGTACTGTTCCAGTGGTGTGTAGCCCTGACTAACCAGCGTTGTCATTTCACCTGTCTGCTGCTGTGTGGTCTGGCGCGCTGATCCGAAATCAATCAGAACCGGAGTGCCGTCTTCACGGATATAAATATTCGCGGGTTTGATATCCCGATGAATGAATTCAAACTTGTGTATTTCCTTCAGGCCGTCAAATATGGGGAAGAACACTCTTTCGAACAAGGACTGCTCTAACGTGGAACTTGCCTTGAAGAGCTCCGCAAGGTTCTGCCCGTGCTCGTATTCCATGACCATGTAGGCCGTATTATTCGCTTCAAATACCGAATGCACGCGAACAATGTTGGGATGGCTGAAACGCGCCAGAGTTTGCGCCTCTTTCTGAAAACTGCCCAAGCCCCAGAGAAAGTTATCCTCGTGTCCTCCGGTAATGGGTTTCACACTGTAGTCTTCGCGTCGGTAGGCAAACGTCGTAGGCAAGTACTCCTTGATTGCCACAGCGCGATTAAGGTTGCGATCGTGTGCCAGATAGGTGATGCCAAAACCACCTTGTCCTAATACGCTGTCAATCGTATACCAGAGAATTTCATAGCCGGGGCTCAGCGCTCTGGCCGACATCAATGCCGTCCTGTCGTCTACCATTGCATCTTGCTCAAGGAAAAAGACATGGACACTCCATGAGGTGAACCGCAGGTGGCCATCATCGAGAAACCGTCGTTACACGAAACTCAATGACATACTCAGAGCTGTCATCCGGGTTGAATCCGAGCCCAATACTACCAAAGTTGTCAAGGGAAGTAGATTCCCGACGAATGAATTCCGGTGTATACCCACCCCTGACAAGGTAGGTCCCATTGGTACTGTGATCATGGATCATGAAACGGCCCCTCGCCATTTCAACCTTCGCATGATTGCGAGATGCAGGGTCGATATCAATAACCACGTCGTTGTCTGCCGATCGTCCGAAAGTAACCAGAGGATTATCCTTGTCAATGCGAATACGTTTGTCGGCAATCAGCAGATCCAGCACAAGGTTGGTCTGATAACGCTCGGTGTGGCTGACCCCTGTAACGATCATGGTGTGTCCACTATCATCGTCAGTCCACTGGATACGGTATACCGCCATGGGCGATTCTATACCTTTGAAATCAACTTTATCGAGAAACGAGGCAGCGTTTCTATGCCGGACAGACAGCTGGGCAACCGCGTCTTCTGTCGTACAGATTTCGTCAGCTTCGGCGAAAGCCGCCACGCGCGCAGCCAGATTGACGGCATTACCATAAACATCGCCACCGTCAGGAATCACGTTACCATAGTGGAATCCTACACGAACTGACAAATTCATCGCCTTGTGTGCATGCTGAATATCGACGGCTGCCAGATAAGCGGCGTCTGTCTGGTGGAAACTAGCCAATACCGCATCCCCGACAGTGCGCAGTAGCGTGCCACCGCGATGCTCAACTATCTTGCGCATGCACTGGAGGGAATCACTGACACGCTGATGGGCTTCAACATCGCCTTCGGTCTGGTACAGGCGTGTGCTACCCGCAAGGTCGGCGAACAGGACGGTAAGTGTCTGCGAGCTCATATCGACTACCAGCGTTCAGGGAGATCTTTGTGAATATGGACGCAGTGGTTTTCAATGGAGATATAGCCCCCAACACGCAGCTCTTTCAATATCTTACTGATCATCTCGCGACTTGACCCCACCCGACTGGCCAACTCCTGATGAGTGATACGTGCCGTCATCCGTTTGCCGTCATCAGTTTCAGTCGTGGCATTGTTCAGCGCTCTCACCAGCCGGCCATAGACATCCATCAATGCAAGACAGCTTACGTCTTCGGTCATCTCGCGAATCTGGCCGACCAGCATGTGAATAATGGCTTGTGCGACTTTCGGCTCATTGAAAATCGCGTTGTTGATATCTGCACGAGGAACGACAAGGCACTGACAGGCACTGGTCGTGATGACATTGGCCGTACGCGTGTGCCCATCAAGCAGACCGAGCTCTCCGAAACAGTCCCCGGGTCCAAATGTGCCGACGATGAATTCGTTGCCGTCTTCATCATCAGTAAACGCATAGGCTGTGCCTTCTATCAGCACATAGGCTGCGTGGCTTTCTTCTCCCAAAACAATAATGTGTGCATTTTTTCGGAACTTGCGCAACGTTGCGGCTCGCTCCAGATTGATGATGGCATCATCGGGAAACGCCTTGAAAAAGTCGATATCCGCAAGCGACGGTGTTTTCGCGGCTGTGTTCAATTTGGACATAGACGTTAAAACTCACTGGGTCGGAGTGCAAAGCGGCGCTCCTGCGGGGATGGTATTAGATGCAGGAATATCACCTGACTGTGCTCCATTGAGAATCCAGCTAAGGATTCTGCTGTAATCGGCATCCTCGCCAAGGACATTGGCACCTGCATGATAACCCTCAATCTCGCTGGCTGTCCGGTCAACCGGATCTGTGGATCCATTGGTCGGTTTTCGCAGAAAAAGGCTATCCAGAGGTGTATCAAAGTTTACACGTGCCAGAACACTGCGGTAAAGAAACTCATTGCCATTGAATTCATTGCTGCGACAGAGCGTGTAGTGAATGGGAAGGGACGTATTTGCAGGGCTCTGAAGATGACCGGGGTTGGATACAGGGCTATGACATTGCGTGCAATTGTTGCTCAGCAGTTCATAGATGCCTCCGTCACCGAAAAATCGAATGTCTGCCTCCGGAGTCGGCGCTCCGGGGTCACCGGCACGCAGTACCCTAACTGTCTGCGTGGTGGAATCCGTGCCCCCGTTAATGCCATCAACAGTCAACGTCAGCGTATAGGTGCCTGTAACACTGGCTCTTAACACCGCATCGCCTTTAATTCCACTGGATGTTACCGTCGCGGTGGAAGGACTGACATCCCAGCGATGACCACTGGTCGTCGCAAACGCACTTCCTGAGCCGGTAATGCTAATTTCCAGAATCGACCCATCGGAATCGATGCCAGTGACTACGGGTGAGGCACTGATTTGCGCAATCGGTGCGCCGGGCCTGATGGACCGGCTGTTTGCGTCAATCCGATCTGCAAGCCCCAGAGCGGCAGCCATGGAGGCAGGCTCCTTGTCATCCCAGAAATCAGAATAGTTGAGCAATCCGAGCGGCATCTTGCCCTGTTCGTAGATAAGATGATCGATCCGCTGGGCATAATTGCGAAACCCATCGAATGTGGGAAATGCCGCAGAAGTATTGGCTTGTGTCCCCCTCAACGCATGGCAAACCAGGCAGTTCGGCCCCATCAGGGACCGATACAACTGCGGATCAGAGGACCAGCCATCAGGCACAAAATTCCGGTTGTAGGCGTTTGCAGGGTCACTCGGATTTCCAGCATAGCGGCCTACCAGCGTCTCGATCGCAAGCTGTGCATCCCAGTCTCCTCCGCCTGTAAATTCCTGAGCTCGATAGCGGTAGGTGGATAATATGGCTTCATTGATCAGCCGTATTCCGTCTACGTTGTCCGCTTCGGTAAACCCAGGCGCAGCTGCAGCAAACTGCAGCGTGTCGAATTCAATGGTCTGCATGTGCGCCTGTAAATCACCGGGTGTGCCATCGACCAGCGTCGGTGCCAATTTGAGTTGGCCATCGCCTGCCCTGTAGACAAGCGTCTCGTTTCGTCCACCGTGACAAATAATGCACGCACTCGGCATGGGCTTGTCTCCCCGGTTGTCAAGATCCACAAAATGCTGTTGAGTGCCACTGGCGTCATTTGCACGCTTGCCATCGCCGGCGAAGTTATAGAACTTCGTGAACTTGGGAGCATTGATACCGGTGGCTGGAAACGCACTGAACTCTATGGCGTTGACACCAAAATTCCATTGCCTGTCATCATTGATCAACGCTTCAAGATTCAACGGTCCGTAGGGCACGCCAGGTACTGCATCAACCTGGAAATTCTCCACGTAAACGGCAACATCGTTGTTCAGCGTATCCCAGCGCATGAACATGTTTCGCCCATAACCCAGATCCTTGGTGTCACGAAATCGTACGTGAGTCTGACGACAGGTGGAAGGGTCACAGTCAGCTTCACTACCGTCAGGATTAAGGAAACCGTTCGCCACGCGCCACTTGAAAAAGGAGTCGCGTGTCCCTTCCGGATCAATCGTATTGTAATAGGCCTCTGGAAAATCCCGGACGTTGTCGATTTCTCCTGCAGCAACACCATCGCGCGGTACTGCCGGCAACGGGTCAAGGAACTCACCGAAGGCGTCTGGATCGTTGGTTCGTGGGAATTGCGGATCAACGATATCCGTCTCATCGCTTCCACGACAGCCAGTAAGCAATACAGTCATCACAATCAGGAGTGAAAATACTGTTCTGCTGATGGCAATGGAAGGCTTGATCATGACAGGCGTACCTCGCAATGGCTGGTTAGGAAGCCTCACAGGTCCATTCCCAATGTAAATTCGACAAGGCTGCGCTCATAACTGATATCACCGTCAGCTTCCGTGCTGACGAAGCGATACAGCAAATTTGCCTGTACAGTGCCGGTGATGTTATAGCCAATGCCCGCCTCTGCAATCGCCGAGTTTGCTGCAATCTGATAGGCAAAGCGTTCTGCGGCAGCACCTCCAAACGCTTCATCGGGCTCGATGACTTCTGCGTTATTGACAATATTGGTCGTGGGTGTCGCCGTGGATACTTCATTACCGATCACAAAACGCAGACCAGTGCGCAACACCAGTTTGGGCATGGGCGAAAAATTTGCTGTGGCGAACAAAGTGGCCTTAGTCGTATCAAAAACCTCGGTTTCTGCCTCGACAACGGCTGCCTGCAAACCTAACGTAGTATCAAAGAAGTTTGTTGGCTGAAAATTAATGGAGACGCTGGCATCAAAGGCAGCTCCATCACGACGTTGTGTTTCCGAATCTATATACGACAAGCCAAAACCGCCGCGTAGAAAAGGCGATCCTGCGCCCTGCTTGTTCTCGCGAAACCAGTTTGCACCAACCCGATACCGCGATTCACCCAGACCATCGATGTCTGCGTTGTGTTCGTAACTTGCAGATCCATTGAGAGAAAATCCGCTGTTGATGAATTCATTACTGGTCAATGGCCGAGCATAGAAATTTCCGGTAACTCTCCCCAGGAACGATGACGTAGCGTCGATATCGCGATCGAATTCTGCCTTGGCAGGATTACTGTCACTGATGAATTTCAGATCTACTCCACTCAACCCGGCTGCGACACTGTTAAGCGAGTACAAGCTCGCGAAGATGATTGCAGTCCAGGTCAGGAATTTTCTCATCTAAGCATTCTCGTGTTTCTACCTGCAAATTGAAAGGATAGGACCAACAGCAATAATGCCGGAATCCAGAGACCGATGCTACCGCCGCCACTCTTGCCAGGACTGGTATCCACGGCAGGTGTGGCACTTTCACTGTCCAGCACCCTTCCCCGTGCAATATTGACTATTAATTCGGCCTGCCCATTGCTCAAACCATCTGCATCGTTAACACCTCCGTCCCGCACGTTAATCCGCACACAAGACAAACCTGCAGTAAGTCCTGATCGGTAATTGGAACTGGAGATATTAGGACACCCAGTATTGGTGGCAGGCGCGCTGGCCAGCTGATCACCACCATCGATTGAAAAACTATTCCACAAGCCGGAGCTTGTATCAAACACCCGCATTGAAGGATTGACTGGCAAATTGGAACTGAGATCGACAATAACTTGTGAGCCCTCGGAGGTAGACTGAATATCCAGGTTGATCACACCAATAAGACTGCTGAAACCAGCATCTATTGAAGCTGTGACACCTGGGAATACTTGACCGATAGCCTGGGCAAACTCCTCTTTCGTTAATACGACGGCAGCTCTTGAAAAATTATTCGACCGGGCAACGGCGCTGGCAACACGCCCAAGTCGCAACGAACTTGTGCTGGTGAACACGGTGTCGTTGGTTACGGGTAAAGTGGCAATCAATCGCGTGGCATTACTGTCATCGTCGTCGAGACTAAACGGAAAACCATCTCCGTCGCGGTCAGCCAGCAGTTCACAGGCATCACCGCGGCCGTTGACATCACTATCAATCTGGTCAGGATTGGGCACGTTCGGACAATTATCCGATTCATCAGCTATCCCATCCAGATCAAGATCGGTAGGTCCGGTAGCGGGTTGCCCGGAATCGTCCTCTCGGCCAGACAGATAAAGGATGGCCTGTAGTAGCTCTTGCGTGCTGTTTTCGCCAGCATACGCCTGCATATTACCCAGCCCGTTGAGGACACTGGGCAAGAGATCTTCAGGTTGCCCGCCCGCAGCGGCGATTCGGCTATCCCATGCGTCAGAATCGTTGAACAACGGCGCACCAACGGTACCTGTCAGGTGACAGGTCAGGCATTTCTCCTCGACCAGTTCTCGACCACTTTCGAAGGCGATTCCGTTGATTCCGGGGTTACCATCACCGTCCGGATCCAGATCACACAAGTCTCCCATACTATCCGAGTCCATATCTGCCTGATCAGGATTAGCCAATTGAGGACAGTTGTCCGTAGCATCGACAACACCGTCGTCATCTTCATCTGAGGGAATCAGGGTGACAACAACGGATTCTGACAAGGCACCCGATGGATCTCTGGCCTGATAGCGGAAAGAATCGTTCATCCTTAAAAAATCACCCACACGGTAAGACACGGCATTTCCACTTACCACAATAGGGTTACCCTGCATTGAGGTTTCTGACTGCAGAGTAATGCTCAGATCATCACCATCGGAATCCGTATCGTTACCCAGAACGTTCAGCGTGACTGTTGTGTTCTGACCTCTGATGACAATTTCATCGGGTTGGGCAACCGGTGCTTCGTTGTCACTCGTCTCATCGCTGTTGTCATCGTCGTTGCCATCGTTGTTGCCAGAGTCATCGTCTTCGGTAACGGACTCGTCGTCTTCGGTACCAGACTCATCGTCTTCGGTACCAGAATCGTCGTTGCCAGAGTTATCACCCTCATTACCGGTGCCTGCGTCCTCTTCCGCAGGCGTCAGCGTCACCAGGACAGAATTCGAGAGAGCACCGGATGGATCACGGGCACGATAGGTAAACGAATCATCGGTCGTCAAGAGATCTCCAGCCTGGTAAGTCACAACATTGCCGGTAACAGTGATAGCACGTCCCTGCGATGTGGTTTCCGAATCCAGTGCAATGCTCAGAACATCACCATCGGCATCGGTGTCATTGTCCAGTACGGAAAGTGGGACACTGGTGTTCCGGGCGCTGATGTCATACATATCCGGCTGCGCCACAGGTGCAGTGTTCTCGAGCGACACGGTGACATCGACCGAGATACTGGACGAAAGCGTATCGTTGACCGCAACTGTCAATGTGAGTCGAGCATTTCCAGCGGCGTTGGCTTCAATGATCAAGGAACCTGGCTCTTCGAATCTGGCAGTTGCCACAGCTGAATCGCTGGAACTGGTTTCAAAGCTCAAAGGAGCCGTCGACACGGATGAGACGTTCACGCCGAGGGAACGCGTGCCACCCACAAACAAATCGATAGTGCCATTGAAGTCTCCCTCAAAGGCAATATCTGGCGGATTCATCACTAAACCGAAATCGACAGTAACGTCAATAGTCTCTTCCGTAGAAAGACCCTGCGCGTCACGTGCTGTAACAGAAACCGACGCTTCGCCCACACCGACGAAGGAAAGGGAGTAATTCGGGGCATCACTCACGTCTACGGCGACTACTGATGTGTCCGATGATTCCACGGTGATGACCGGTTCAGACGAATCATCCGTCGCTGTCGCCGTGAATTCGAATGGATCACTGTTCAAGAGTCGCGTCAACTCAGGGGGGGCTGTAGTCTCTAAAACAGGGGCTTCGTTCGGCGGCTCTTCGTCTCGCGCGATCGATACCGTATCGCAGTTCCATCTTCGCGTATTGTTGTTTGAATCCAAAAGGCAATAGCGCACCGAAATCGGGCTTTGAGAAATGTCGAACTGGATCGTGTCGCTTGTGCTCCCGGAACTTGGCGTCGGGCGGACGTTGTTGACCAACTCTCCCTGCGCACCGTTTACTATCTGATAACGCCAAGCGGCTAACAGGTTGCCGTTGTTAAAACCATTTAGCGAAATTTCTGCGCTGGATGCATCGAAAGGTACGGAGGCAGGTACCGTCATTTGCAAACTGCTCTCCTGGCTGATCGTGTGGCAGGAGGTGCAATTAAAACTACCATCGTCTCCTGACGTGAAATCGAGCGACTCCGCCTCCCAGAGGTTCTGAAAAGCTGCCACGGGTGAGACTAACGTTGCAAAAAGCAACGTGGTCATGAGCCAGTGAAAAAAGGTGAAATCCAACCTGCGCGACAGCAAGCCCGCGGCAACACATTTTACTTTCATTAAGTTCTTACCTTGAGCTGACGATGACAGCTATGATCCGTGGCCTGATGCTGGTGCCGGAGGGGCAAAGAACCTCCTGAATGCAGCACGCGCTTTCCTACAGTGTAGATTGATAACACATCTAAGTAATATGCTCCATGACCTAGATGGGTAATCATTCCATTCATCGCTGCTATCTACCTGATTTAAATAAGATGATGAAGACTCTCCAAATTCTGCCCAAGCTGACAAATGTGGCCTTGGTCATACAATTTACTGATGATGGCAGCCATTGGGCCGCGACTAGATCAACGACAGGTATTTGAAAAATCAACCACTGCATTCCCAAGGACACCATTAGCGCCGGAAGATGACCAAATGGTCTTGACGTTAGCTTATTCTCATTTTCTGGAATCATGTGTGTTACGTCGTGTATTGCAGTAGGTTTACTCATTTTCTGGAAGACACGGGAAATTGTCCGGCTACACTGTGTGTGTGAATGTCGCACGTGCCCAGGGTAAATATTCACCACAGGCTTCGATCTAATCTGACAAGCTGCACGCTAATCTGGAGCATCTTTCACCACCGCGAACGGGCAAGGCTGGTGGGGCGAGTTCAGTTAACTACGACGCTCCGGAAAAGCCCTTGTGGTACTTTCGATCAACGTGGACCCACAGTATTGTCATATTTCAAACAGACCCAGCCAGCACCACGTGCCGGTTTGCATATGGAGTTGTCGCATGAATTCCCGTATCAGTACGGTATCAGGATCACCGAGCTACCGACTGACCTTGCTGTGCAGTGTTCTCGTTTTGAACGCTTGCACTAGTCAGGCTGCACTGAGAGATCAGGAACGCGCACGTTACGAAACACTGGAAAGTGAGCTGATCAGTGCGCAGGCGGCAGATGAACGACGCCAACGCTCAGAATACCGGGTTGCATCCAAAATCCAGAGTCTGGATGCAACCCGTTCAGCCGATGCCCATACTGACGATAAAACACATACCGAGCCTGCTTCAATTCAGGAAAATGACAACGACTCAATTTTTCCTGGCAACCAAACAGACGGTTCGTCCTCCGCTGAAGACCCACTTGTTGCCGGGCAGCCAGAACTGATCGGTGACGGTGCCGTCTGGACTCTGCAGAACTATCCGAGCCCTGTAGACGGACGTCCGCTATGCGCCGCTGTCTCCACACCCGTCGTTGTTCGAAATGGTGCACTCGACACAAACGCCTCGATCATCGCCACCGCAGAGGCCGTGTTTCTCCGCACAGATGCAACTTTTGACACCAAAGCGCTGGAAACAGGCTATCGCGTTGATGCCGGATTTCCCATTACGTTCGACCGATTCCTCAACGAAGTCACGGCGGTTGTGGACGACAACCTTGGACGACTTGTCGATGCGATGCGAACCGGAACGACTCTGTCCGTAAGGTTTGCCTATGCCCCACAGTTGTCGTCTGCGGATACTCACGTCATGGAGCTGGATCTGGATTCGTTCGCGCAAGTCTGGTCCAGAATCAGGCAGTGCGCACAGTAATCGAGCAGATTGGCTCAGAATGTGTTCAGGCATGACAAAACCAGAATTACACATTTTGACGCTATCCTTGAACTTTCCGTGGATAATGAGATGGCAACCCCTGGCTAGGGCTCCATACGGATACCAGGTTTGCAGGGGAAAATTCACGATGATAAGTTCCTGCGATCAACTGATTGGCCGTTATCATCAAACGACGAAAGACTCGCTGAAAATGACGGATTGTACAAAATGAATACCTACTTCTGTTCTGCACTCCCCAGGTCTGTCCTGATTGCCCTGTGTACCGCCGGACTGGTTTCATGCGCAACCATTGTAAACCGGGAGCCTCCATCCATTTCGCATATTCACATCGGCCACGCCATCACAGGTTGGCCGCAAGCTCCCAAAAAACAAGGCCTGCTTGTGGTAGCGGAGCTCTCTGCCATTGCAGCTGCCACCACGGGCGAACTGATGCTAAAAGCTGCAAGGGATGGCGATATGGAGCGCGCACGTAAATTTCTTAACGAAACCGCGAAATCCGTAGATCCCGGTTTTCTCTCTGATAGCAACTCAAGTGAATATGGACTCCGTAAAGCGGCTGCGGAAGCCATAACTCACCTTCAATTAGCCAGTGAAACCGATGATGCCAGCGCTAACGTTCAAAGGACTGTTACCAATACGACTATCAAGGCTTCCGATCTGATCGACCGTTCCGACGAACTGCTGGCATATCTTGACGCTGGATCAAATGCACAATCAGTCGGCGAAATGGAGATCATTGCAGAAGAGATTGTTCGGTCGTTAAAAACGATTGCCGGCGGCCCGGAGACTAGTGGATCCTACAGTCTTTACGACTTCAGGGAAGACATAGAATCCATGGTCGAAAGAGAAAATCCTCCCTATCAGACTGTGGAGTCATTTTACCTGTTCAACCTTGTCAAACTTCCAGACGGACAATGGGGTTTCGCCTCACGTAGTAGCCGTGGCTCAGCCGGTGCTGGTTACTAGAACTCATGCCATATTTCATACTCAAATCAGTCCTGGCTATAGCCATAGTCCTGGCCGCTGTTTTTCCGGCCCGGACATTTGCGCAATCCGTTGATGATTGCATGACGGCCAACCAGACGGAAGCACTCACCCTGTGCAAACTGATACTGGACAACGGCAGCCGCAATTCAGATGTTTACTGGAAACTCGCGTCTGCACAGTTTCAGGAGGGACAACAAATATTGGCCAACAGAACGCTGAATGATGCGCTAAGACTGCATCCCGGTAACGCAAAGTTATTGGCACTTGAAAAAATAATCACGACGGCCGCCACAGAGCAAGAGCGTATTGCCCGTTCAGCGAAACTGAACCAGCGGTCACTGGATCAGGGAGCCTTGAAAATATCCTGTCTGATTAAAACCGGAGAAGAAGCCATAACGGCGTGCAAGCGACGAATGGAACTGACCGATGACGATGGTGATCGGATGCGGGCTCGTCTAGCTGAACTGGAAAGCGAGCAGAGTAAGACTACAGTAGCCACTGCTCCCGCTGTGGAAATACCACAACCTGAGCGCAGGCCAGAACCGAACCCACCAGTGAGTCCTACTCCTGCTATCAAACCCGCTGACACATCGCGAGAAACTAACATCGCAGCCTTGCCCCCGGTTTCAGACACTCAGGAAAATGACCCGCTGGCAGAGGCTCAAGAGACTGCAAGGTTGACAGCAGAAGCGCGTAGAGAGGCCTATAAAAAACTCGTTGCCGATGTGCAAACGCGTCTAAACGGATTGGGTTATCCGGCAGGTATCCCTGATGGCGTACCTGGAAGCAAGACCAGAGCGGCCCTCCGGAATTTCTATACTGCGATAGGTGCCCCCGTCATAACATCCATCTCTGATATTACGCTGGAGGATCTTATTGTTGAACAAAGCAAACTCGTTAGTGCCAGACAATTTCTCCGGCAGAGTGAGCTTGCGCTCGAACAGGGAAATGGAGAAGTGGCTGAACAGAAATTGGCAGAGGCTAAATTGAGCAGCAGGTTATTGGACGTGCCTGCTGATCTGGAGCGCGCAATACAAGGCTTGCAAGTTGGTACCTCGGCTGCTGCCGAGGCCATTCAGGAAACACAGAACGATCAATTGCCAGTCATTGCAACGACTGACAATAAAGAATCTCAGCGATTCGCTGACTTAATGGACCAAATAAGCATCCTGTACGAACAAATCAAACGCAATGAACGGAGACAGTCGCAGCGATTGAATCAGTTGAGAGATATTCTCTAGTTTATGTTCATTCCACCGAACGAGACTGGACTTTCCATGGAAAGTCCAGTCTCGCAGACACATAGCGCTATAAAAGGTTAAACACCAGTACAACAAACATCAACAGCACAACCATGAACATCATGCTGGCGACGCTCCATCCGCGAGCCAGCGGTGCACCCGGGCTGGATATCCGTTCGATAACAGTGCCCACGCCGCCAACCAACGCCAGTGCATGCCGACGAGAAGCTGCATTCACACTCACCACCGCTGAAACCAGCAATGGCAGAACAGACGGAATAGCCTTGCGATAAATCACGTCACTGTCAATATTGGTTGCCCTTACCTCATGCGGATGCAGGCCTGTTTTCATCAGGAAAAGGAACGCCAGCAGTGCAAAGATAAGCAGTTGCATCTGCACCAGTACATGGTCCACTGTATAAGGCTGGTAGTCGATTTCGTAAGGCAGCAAACTGTACAACAAGCCTGGAAAAATCCCTATAACGACACACAGAATGGCGGTGATAATCATCGCGATGCGCATGTGCACAGGTGCCTCGGCAGGCCGCTTGCCGCTGTCGTGAGCAAAGAAGGTAAAGTAAGGAATTTTTATGCCCGAGTGACTCAATACACCGGCAGAGGCAATCAAAAGTGCCAGCCATACAAGATAATAGCCGTTGGATGCAGATGCATCTAGTATCAGCGACTTCGATACGAAACCGCTAAATAATGGGAAAGCGGATATGGATGCCGCCCCTACCAGACAACAGACCATCGTCACAGGCATTGTCTTGTACAACCCCCCGAGTTCCGATGCCTTGGAGGTGCCGGTCCGATAGAGAACCGCGCCTACACTCATGAACAACAAAGACTTGTACAGGATGTGACAAAACGCGTGAGCAGCGGTGCCATTGAGCGCCAGCTCAGTACCAATGCCCACACCTACCACCATGAATCCAAGCTGATTGTTCAGACTGTAGGCCAGTACTCGGCGAAGATCATTCTCGATCTCTGCAAAGAAAATCGGAAACAGCGTCATGATCGCACCGATGTAGATCAGAAGTTCGGTACCGGCATAGCCACGCGCCAAGGCATACACTGCCATCTTGGTAGTAAACGCAGACAAAACGACGGTACCGGTAATTGTTGCCGCCGGATACGAATCCTGCAACCAGTTATGCATTAACGGGAAGGCACACTTGATACCAAAGGAGAGGAAAATCAACCACGTCCCCACGCTTACCAGACCAAGATGCTCAAACGCTATGGAACCGGTATCGTGATAGTGAACCAAAAGTCCGGCCAATAACAACACGCCGGAGAGCACCTGAATGATCAGGTAACGCATGCCGGTACTGTAGGCTGCGGGAGTTCGTCTTGCCCAGATTAGAAAGACCGAAGCCAGGGCTGTCCCTTCCCACCACAGAAACAGTGTCACCAGGTCGCCGGCAAAGACCCCACCTATGGCAGAACCCGCATAGGCAAGCGTTGCAATCTGCTGAACAGTATCACGCACATGCCAGGCATATAGGCCGGACAGAAAGGCCGCAATGGAAAATATGATGCTGAAAATCAGTGACAGCTTGTCTACACGCATGAACGTCAGATCAAAGCCGATTACCGAGACCACAGCGTGTTGTCCGGTAGCATAGCTTAGAATCACAGCGAGACCGACAATGGGTGTGCCCAGCAATAGCAATGCACGCCAACGTGGTGCAAGCAACGGGCACAGCAGTGCTGCAAATAAATAGATGAACGGAGGCGCCAACAAGGTAGTCATGATCTATCTTCCTCCTTACCCATCATCTGATCGGCGAGATCTGACACAGAGTCACTTGACCAGTCAGCGTGCTGTACTCGGCGTGTGTCGGCATCCGGGTATTCTTCTCCATCGACGCTGCCATCCCCGTAGTAACTCTCATCACGGCGAATAAGTACACGCAAAGCCTTGGCCCCGAAGACAATGACGGTAAAAGAGACAAATCCGGCTATGGCGTGAAATCCATAGAACTCCTCACCCGGGACCTTGACGTGGCGGTGCCAGAAAAAGTCCATCGCAAAGAGAAAAACACAAAGCAAGACCAGGCCCGTGATCAGGCGATTAAGGCCCGATGATGTATCTACCCATAGGAAATGACGAGCCAGTGGAGCAACATCGTCTTTGGAGCTTTTTACCGCCATTGGATCATCCCGATGAGTTCAGTCAGTGGCGCAGGGTACAGAAACAGAACAATGCACGCGGTCGCTGTCAGCACGATAGCCCACAGGCAGGCAAAAGGTGCCTCTTGCATCGTCGCCTTCTCGCCAGGCGCAAGATCTGGATCAGGCTTCAGGAAAGCCCTTACCGGTATAGGTAACAAATAGGCGATATTCAGTAGCGTGCTGAGCATCAAAACCAGCGCCCAGATAATAGTGCCGGTATCCAGTGAACCACCGGCGATCATTACCTTGCTCCAGGCACCGCCAGCGGGTGGCAATCCGATAATGCTTACAGCACCAATAAAAAAGGCACCCATGGTGATCGGCATTCGCCGCCCTATTCCATCAAGCTTGGATATCTCGCTTTTGTGTAAAGCCACCAGGATGGCACCTGCACAAAAGAACAACGTGATTTTACCGAAAGCGTGCATGACAATATGCAGCACGCCACCACTCACTGACATCACCGTTGCCAGCAAGGCCGCCAACACGATATACGCAAGCTGCCCGATGGTCGAATACGCCAGGCGAGCCTTGAGGTTGTCCTTGGTGAAAGCGACTATTGATGCAGCAATAATGGTAAAGCCTGCCACTGGCAGCAACCAGGTTGCCGCGCCGCTGATCGTAACTAGATCGATACCAAACGTGTATGTGACAATTTTCAGTACACTGAATACGCCTGTTTTAACAACAGCAACAGCATGCAACAATGCACTGACGGGCGTAGGTGCAACCATCGCAGCCGGCAACCAGCGATGAAAAGGCATCAGGCCTGATTTGGCAATGCCGAAAACAAACAAACCCATGAGGATCGCCAACGCTGTATTGCTCATACCGACATTTGACAGAACACCACCCGGTATGAAGTCCATAGTGCCTGATACAGTCTCAGTCCAGATTATCGCTGGTAGCAGAAACGCAATGGACGTTGACATCAGGATGCCCAGATATATTCTGCCCGCTTTTCGAGCGGGTTCGCCACCGGCGTGAGTCACCAGAGGGAAAGTGGAAATCGTGATGACTTCGTAGGCTACAAACAGTGTCAGGAGATTGTCAGCATAGGCCGCACCCATTACTGCAGCTAGTGCCAGCGCAAAACATGTGTAAAAGCGTGTCTGGTTTATTTCATGGTGCCCGCGCATGTAGCCAATGCTGTAGACGGTAGTCACCACCCACAGAAAACTGGCCAGCAAGCCAAAGATCACACCCATCGGTTCTGCCGATAGTTTCAGTGAATAATCAGCCATCAATGGCAGTTCACCGCTCTGTGGCGAGCCGCCTGCCACCAGATCGTTATAGATAAGGTTGTTGATCAGGAGCAACAACAAACCCGCTACGATAATCGATCCTTCGCGCAGATTTTTACGTTTTTCGCCGAAAAACAGAATAAAAGGTATGACCGCAAGCGGCGGTACCAATGTCCATAGTGGATTCATCTAGAAACCACCCAGTAGTTGTCTGGCAGCATCACCAGCCAGCGACAGTGTTGCATTACCATTGATTCCGAAGTAAAGGCCGATAAATACAAGAAGGTACATGGGTACAAGCATGCTTATCGGCGCTTCTGACAATCCCGATGACTCAGGGGTGGCTTGCCGGGATTGTCGAAAAAGCATGACCTCTACAACCCTTCCCACATATACGACCGCCATCAGGGAGCTGACAAGAATAAGCGCTGATATCAACCACCAGCCGCGATCCATCGACGCTTCCATCAACGCAAATTTGCTGATAAAACCCACTGTCAGAGGAACACCGACAAGACCCAGACCGGCGATAATGAACGCAACACAGGTAAACGGCATGCGTTTGAACAGATTGTCGAACGATGGGCGATGCGCATGGCCTATCTGGTAGATGATACAACCCACCGCCATGAACAGCGCAGTCTTGACCAGCGCATGATTAATGATATGCACGATACCAGCGGTGAGACCTGCCTGACTTGCCAGTGATATTCCGGCCACGATATACCCCAGCTGCGCGACACTCGAAAAGGCAAGCATGCGACGCAAATCGGTTTGATAAATAGCCACCAGAGACATCAGAATAAAACCGGCAACTGATGCAGGCAACAACACGCTATTGAGTAGTAGTTGTCCGAAACTGTATTCGTAACCGAAAATACTGAAGAAAAATCGCAACAGGACGTAGAGCGATACCTTGGTTGCTGTACCGGCCAGAAATGCCGTAACCGCGATGGGCCCATACGTATAAGCATTGGGTAACCAAGCATGCAAAGGAAAGATCGCGGCCTTTATCATGACGCCAATGCAAATGAAACTGAATGCGACCAGCACCGCACGTTGAGATTCACTGCTGGGGATTCGCTCTGACAGATCAATCATGTTGAGCGTGCCTGTAGCGGCATACAAAAAACCAATACCGATAAGAATGAACGAGGCACCCACACTGCCCATGATGAGATATCTAAACGTCGCCGTCAGAGCACGCTTGTCGTTTCCAAAAGATATCAACATGTAGGTAGCCAGTGATGATACTTCCAGAAACACAAATACGTTAAACGCATCGCCGGTTACCACAATCCCCATCAGACCGGTAAGGCACATCAGCCATGCAGCATAAAACAAATAGTGCTTGGCCAACGGGACTGACTTTTTCACGCTTCTGTAGGCGTACATCAGGACGATGGCACTAATCGCCGAGACAAGCAGCACCACCGATGCATTCAATGTATCGATGTAGTATTCGATTCCCGCAGGCGCTGCCCAGCCGCCCACCTTGTAGCGAATGACCCCTTCACTGCGGACATGCTCAAGTACTTGCCAGGCAGCCACGAAACTGAACAGGTTTGCGGCAAAAGCGATAACCCAACTGGCCAGGGCATGACGGAACAACACACATAAGGGCGCTGCCGTAAACGGCACCAGAATAAGTAATGCTGGAATTTGGGCATGCATCAGGATTCAGGCTCCTGAGCTTCAATGGCCTTGATTTCATCTTCCTCGATGGTGCCATACTCTTCAAAGATTCGGACAATCAGGGCAAGAGCCAAGGCACTTGTCGCAACGCCCACAACAATGGCGGTGAGAATAAGCACATGCGGAAGCGGATTGGAAAAAACCAGCTGTTCACCCTTGACAAGGATTGGTGCGGTCCCGCCAGACACTTTTCCAATGGTGATGTACAGATAAAATATCGAAGTCTGGAACAACCCAAGTCCGATGATCTTCTTCACCAGATTGTAGCGAGCAATCATGATGTAAAGACCCGCCATCATGAGTACTACGACTACCCAATAACTGTATAAACCAACAAACATTTCCATCAGCTGGATCGCTTGCTGGCAAAGCAGTAGAAAAGGCTGATCATCACACCTGTGACCGTAATACCTACACCTAACTCGATGGTAAATATGCCCCAGTGCTGACCATGCAATGGATCATGAGCCAGTGCGTCGTAGTCGAGAAGATTGCCGCCGAGCAACATCGTGGCGATGCCTGTGCCGCAATAAAGGAGTATTCCGGTACACATCAAGATGCGTAAGGCGCTTGGAGGAAGCACAGCGCGGGTTCTCTGCAAACCAAAGATCAGGCCATGCAGGATAAAGGCGGTAGCAAAAATGACGCCTGCCTGAAACCCGCCTCCCGGGCCATAGTCACCGTGAAACTGCACGTACAAACCAAACATCAGTACAAACGGAATGATCAGTTTCGTCACCACTTGAAGGACGCGATGACGCTGGCGTGGATAGATCTTCATGTTTCGGTCCCCGATTTACCTGAATCCCGTGGTGCGTCGCCAGGCGCATCGTCGGGAGCCTCAATCTCAGGGCGTCGCCGTTTGAGACCTAACAGACTCAGAACCGCAATGCCCGCTGCAAACACCACCATGGTTTCACCGAGGGTGTCGTAACCGCGGTAGCTCGCTAATACCGACGTTACGATATTGGGTGGTCCGACTTCATCGCCTGATTGTTCAAGAAAACGCACGGTCAAACCCGGGTGGGTCTGCGCTGCAGAATCAGCACTGCCGTAGTAAGGCATGTCCAGCGTGCCGTAAATAAGCAGTGCTCCAGTAACCACGACAAATAAAAGTGCTACCCAGCTGTCATGACCTCGTGGTTTCTGCGTGTGCTTGGTAAATGACAGTGCACCGAGAAATAATATCGTTGATATGCCCGAGCCAACTGCCGCCTCGGTGAATGCCACATCCACAGCATCCATAACGACAAATGCGCCAGCAGCAATCAGGCTATATACACCCAACAGAATAACGGCGCCCAGGAGATCGCGTAACACGATGATTCCGACAGCCGTTACAGCCAGAAACGTCAACAGGACGTTAGCAACCAATGTCTCCATCAGGACTTACCTTTGCGGCTGTGTTCTAGTTCTTCCATCTGACGTGCTATCAGTTCAGCGTCCTGACCGTGCTTATAGTCTGCCGGACGCGACCTGGCCATTAACGTTGCCTCATCGGATGAGTCAAGAATGGGTTTGCTGTCGTTGTCGAGGGGTACTTGGCCACACAACAAGGCAGTTTTAGCCAGTGCATGTGAGGCGGTCGGGCCGGTGAACAGGGTGAAAAAAATAATCAGGCTCATTTTTATCGCCGCCATATTATTGTCGAATATGAACAAAGCCTGAAGAATCAATGCCAGACCGATGAAAATGATGCCACCTGTGTCCGCAAGGCTTGCTGCATGCAGCCGTGTGTACAGATCGGGCATTCGGATCAGACCCATGGCACCTGACACCACGAAAACGCAACCGACAATCATCAGGACCCAACTCAGCAGCTGAACAAGAACATCGATCATTAGTAGTCATCCTCCTGATATTGGCCGCTACCCAAGTCGTCGTATTCGAAAAATTTGAGAACAGCAATCGTGCCAACAAAATTGATCAGCGAGTACACGAGCGCTATATCGAGAAATTCCGGCCGGCCAGTCAGAAACCCGTAAACCGAGATTAACAGGACCGTTTTGGTGCCAAACGAGTTAACAGCCAATAAGCGATCAAACAGCGTTGGGCCCAAAAGGGTTCGCCACAGAGTGAGCGCCATTGTTACCAACAGCGCCAGTGTTCCAGCAATGAACATCGATCAGCTTCCCGGTTTCTTTCGAAAGTAAGGCTCCACATCGCGAATGCGAGCCGCCATTTCACCGTCCTCAAGCTCTTGCAGACTGTCCTCATGCAGGGCATGTACAAGAATATCCCCTTCAGGCGTGAAATTGATGGTGGTGGTTCCCGGCGTCAAGGTAATGGAATTAGCGTAAACAACCCTGCCCATCTCGGTATCAGGTGTCGCGCTGACGCGTCGCAGGGCGGGTTTGATGTTTGGTTGCCTGGACCAGACCCGCTTGGTGACGTCTATGTTGCTCAGTACGATTTGCCAGAACAACCACCCCCAGTAGCCCAGAATGTGAAAAAACCGAAAATAGATGGGCTGGTTACCGTGCTCCAGCACTCGCATTCGAAAGGCTAAAATCACAACAATGGCAACAGATGTAACCCCAAGCACTAGCATCTGCGTCTTGAAGTAGCCCGAAAGCAAAAGCCACAGGCAAGCCATGGTCACAATGAGTCTGAATGTCTGCATCATGCGTCTGGTAGCGGTCTAATTGTGAAATTATGAAAATAATACGGTAACTCTAGCATGACGCTACGGAAAAACTTTCTTTGCTACAGCGCATGATTACCCGTGCAGTGTACTCGTGGGCTGTCATGTGCATGTTGCATTGCCGTTAGTCCGGTAACTTACCCGTAAAAAATACCCCCCCCCTCTGCTAGACTCGCGTCGTCTATAAATCTTACCGAGCCTATTGTAAGCCACTCATGAAACGTCCAGTTCAGCATTCCCTGTTATATACCGTCTGTTTGCTCGCAGCCCTTTTTTTGTCTGGCTGCGATAGCAACATCGATGACGGTATTGCTGACGGTGGACAAAACCCGCCAGAGGGTGGCAATACGGCCGACCAAACTGATCCTCCAATTCAGCCAGATCCTCCAATACAGCCCGTTCCAGAGCCAGAGCTGGGAGAATTTGAGCTGACTCTGGAGACCCCGACGCTGGAAATTACTGAAGGACAAGGCCTTTTGGAAGTGCCATTGACACTAACCCGAAACCAGGGTCATCAGGGAAACATATCCCTGACCGCACCGGGCCAGAGCCTCAGCGACGAAGCATTACTGACACGCCAATTCGTCGATGATACGCTGGGCGATGACGAACAAGGTACCAATCTGCTGCTGGATCTTGCGATTGGCCCCCGTCCTATCCTGCCGCAGACGCGCACTATTCTCGTCACCGGAACCGACACGGCTGGCCAGACAGTAATCATTCCATTAACGCTTCAGGTTCAACCGACCGACAGACCGGATATCTATCTGCTTGTCGGTCAGAGCAATATGATAGGTGTCAGCGAGGACGGCGCCAAACAAGCAGGTGCCGGACAACCCGACGAGCCTGTTGAAAGAATTCGGCAATTGAATGTAACGGGTAACGACGGAGAAAATTTCTCGGTAGCTGCTGACTTTACCCGTTCGAGCAACATTCATAATGAAAATAACCCTTTGACTATCGCGGTAGATCCTCTGCATTCAGGTTTGGAAAGCAATGGCAATAAAACAGGAACGCGTATTGGGCTAGGCCTGTCTTTTGCCAAGCGAGCCCTCCAGGACACCACCTCACAAATAGTTCTGGTACCAGCCGCATGGTCAGACACCGGATTCTGCCGACGCGGTAGCAATCGTTTAGCTGGCATCGGCTGGAACGCCACCGCCAGCGACATCCCCGAGCTGAGTGGCACGTTACTGCACGACCGGGCGATAGCCAGGACAAACATCGCCATTGAGGAATCCGGCGGCATCCTGAGAGGAATCTTGTGGCATCAGGGAGAAGCCGATTCCGATGAGCCTGCCTGTGCCCAAAGCTATGCAGAAAATCTGTCGGCCATGGCAAGATCCCTGAGAACCAACATCGCTGAGGATGCTCGTGGAGCAGTTGCACGAGGTCCAGACGTCAACATTCCCTTCATCGTCGGCACCATGGCCATGGGAGGTGAACAAATCCCGTTTTCTCAAGTCAAACTTTTTGTGGATGAGGCACACCGCAATGTCGCCAGTACGATCAGTTTTGCGGATTTCGTCAACACCGATGATCTTGTCCCCCCCGCGTTCGCCTGCGGTGGAGGTTCGTGTATCCATTTTGGTGGCGATGCGCTGCGAGAAATGGGCGCTCGGTACTATGAACGTCTGATTTCATTGACTCTCTGATCTAAACACACCACAAGCCCTGAATTATCGACGACGTCATAGTTGTCAATTCGAATAAGCCAACTGAATCACTTTCCTTTGCTTCCGAGCCATCTAGGCTTGCGGTTTGCATAACGACTGCATGAATTACGTGACACACCAGATTTTCAGGATACAGCCGGCCTTGTCATTGGTGCTACTTCTGGCACTCGGAATGTTGAGTGCCTGCAGCAGCGGCTCCTCAGGTTCCGGCGCCAGCGACCCTCTGCCGACCGGTGACTTCGAACTCCGCTCCTCAAGCCCTGGCCTGGTTCTGGTGGAAGGCAATGAGCAGGGCCTTCGTATTCCACTGAGCCTGTTGCGACGTAACAGGCATAACAAAGATGTAGTCCTGCAGATAGAAGACACAGATATCGTCACCAGCAGTTTTTCGCGACCGACACTTACGCCAGGTGCTGACGATAGTGAGGCCATCCTGAAGCTGGCTATCGGAACCACTCCGATTAGGCCGCAACAACGCGAATTCATTATTTCCGCCAGTGATGGTGTCGATAGTGACAGCATGCGCGTTAGCGTCACCATTCAACCTACCGCTGCGCCGGACGTCTACCTGCTGATAGGACAAAGCAACATGGAAGGCTTCAGCGGTAGCGGTACAAGGCAGGCGTTCGCCGGAGGTGAAGATGAACCTGACCCGCGTATCAAGCAGCTAAACGTGACTAAAAATGACAGCTTCGGTGTGTTTCTCAACAACGCAGATTATTCTTCGCCGCTGGTTAACGTCGTTGCACCCGACATTGTCACCGCACTCGACCCACTGCATATCCCGCAGGATCCTGATAACACCAATGGCAAAGAGCTGGAATACATCGGTCTGGGGCTCAGCTTCGCAAAACGTGCGTTAGCGGATACCTCGGCAGAGGTGTTACTGGTTCCCGCAGCCTGGTCGGGATCCTCATTCTGCAAAAACGAAAACGGGCCACAAGGCAACTGGATGTCAACTCCGAGCACCAATCCGAATCTTGGCAACACACTCTTATTTGACCGCGCGGTGACCCGAGCCAATCTGGCACTGGAAAAATCAGGCGGTGTCTTCAGAGGCATTCTCTGGCATCAGGGCGAGTCAGACTCCAACGAGAAATGCGCACCGTTGTACGAAGAAAATCTGCAGCAGCTCGTTGAGCAGTTACGTGCTCGTATCCAGCCCGTCGGGAACAGCTCACTGCAACGCGCCGAGGGCGTTGTCATCCCGTTTGTGGCGGGTACCATGTCACGCGGAATCGATGAGCGTGACAACCTTTCCGTATTTCTGGATCCAAAACAGATGATTGACGATGTTCATCGCAACGTTGACAGCACCATACCGGCTGCAGCATGGTCTAACCATGACGACCTGGTGCCATCCAATGGCTATCCTTGTGGTAATACATCGTGCATCCACTTCGGACCGGCAGCTTTGCGTGAAATGGGCAATCGATACTATGATGGTCTTCAACGCGCAGCAAATCGCCAACCTTTTTGACGTTCGAAACCACCGTGTTGATTGAGTCCTCGTGAGCACTAGACCATATTTTGGGTAAAAAACGATGTCGCTGTCAATGAAAATGGAAGCTCAAAGAGTCGCAAGCTGGTATAACTCCAGCAGCGATGTAACCCCGTCGAAAATGACTAAATGAGATTGCATGCACTGCAATACCTTCGAGCAATCGCTGCGCTAGCAGTGGTGTACAGCCATTCGGTTATCCAGGTAGAAGGTTACGAGAAATTTCTGGGCCACGCCGGGAGCTTCGGAGTTGATATCTTCTTTGTCATTTCCGGGTTCATCATGATCTACATTGCCAAGCCGGACAACACACCGCTGGCATTCTTCACCAACAGAATCCGGCGGGTGGTACCGCTTTACTGGTTCTTTACATTTCTGATGGCTGCAATCCTGCTAGCCATGCCGTCAGTTTTCAAGGCAACCGTTTTCGAATGGGGAACTTTTCTGAAGAGTCTGGCTTTTATTCCGCACTGGAGTGGCGCCTATGAAGGCAACGTCTGGCCAATTGTCGCTCCGGGCTGGTCTTTGATTTTCGAAATGTATTTCTACTTCGTATTTGCCTTGTCACTATTCCTGACCAACCGTTATCGCGTCCCGTTCATTACTTTAGTTATAACGATTGTCTTCATCACAGGCACCCTCAATCACACCGGAGAATCGGCTACAGCGCAGTTTTTCGCTGAGTCGATGGTGTTCGAATTTATTCTGGGCATGTATCTGGCGGTTGCCTGGAAGAGCGGTTTTCGGTTGCCTTCGTCCACCGCCTGGTACCTTCTGCTATTTGCAACTTGCCTGTTGTTCCTGGACCTCCCGGGACCACGTATTTTCGAGTTTGGTGTTCCTTCGGCACTTATCGTCATGGCGTGCCTATTTATCCGTATCAAGGAATACAACTGGGCAGTATTCCTGGGTGATGCCTCGTACGCGCTGTATCTAAGCCATATATTCACACTTGGTGTCATGAGGAAGTTTGTCGCACCTCTTTTGGGGGAAGGCCAGATAGCGGCATACCTGTTCGTCGCTCTGTCGATGATCGTGTGCACCATTGTGAGCATATTCATCCACAAGTATGTTGATAACTGGCTGTTACGCCACGAGCGATTGCTGATTTTCACCAATGGCACACTTCAGACGGGCAAAGCATGATCTTTTGCAAGGCATGCAATGTCTGCCCTTGTATAGAGTCGGCCATATGATTTCTGAAAACCCTGATTACGCAGAGTTATTCAAGCTGCCTGATACCCACACGCTCACGCTTTCAAGCACCCGGCGGGAGGAGAAAGACAGCACGGTGTATGAGACTCACTGGTTGGAAGAGCGCGACGACAAGCAAAAACTGATTGCCCGTTTTCGCACATGGACAAATCGCTCGCTTAAACCGCCCTATCGCAGGCAACTGGGTTGGGAACGGTTTTCGTTATCTGGCAATCTCCTGGATCGAGAGATTCGATATTCGAAACGCAGCGATCAGGAGTACCTGCACTAAAGATAGAATCAGCCTGCCCCTGAACCAGCTATTGCGGTTTCAGTCTGAAATTTTCAGTTCCTAGGTATGATCGCGGATGACTTCAAGAAAATCATCGCCGTACTGTTCAAGCTTGTGACTGCCGACGCCACTGACATTCGCCATCTCACCCGAATTACGTGGCTTCAGCGCAATCATGTCAGCTAGTGTGCTGTCGTTGAAGACGATATACGCTGGCACCCCAGCCATATCACTGAGCTGTTTACGCAGCTTGCGTAGAGCTTCCCATAATGGTTGATCGGAATCACTGATGTCGATCGCCGCCTTGCGGCGGCGGCTACCACCACTCGACGCACTACCAGAACCTGATGGCTTTGCCAGTTTGCGAAAATGCAATGTCTGCTCACCTCGCAGCACCGGACGTGACTCTTCAGTCAGCATGACTGAACCGTGCCCCTCGACATCCACTGCAAGAAGCCCACAGGCAATCAACTGTCGGTAAAGATTGCGCCATTCACTGGCGTTTAGATCACCACCGATGCCAAATGTAGATTGCTTATCGTGTCCAAAGCGGACAATGCGATCAGATGTTTTACCGAGCAACACATCAACCAGATAGGTGACTCCAAAACGTTGCCCCGTGCGATATACACACGACAGTGCCTTGCGTGCAGCATCAGTTGCATCCCAGGTTTCAGGCGGATTGAGACAATTGTCGCAGTTGCTACAGGGTTGCTCGAGGGTGTCACCAAAGTAGCTGAGTAACGCCTGGCGACGACAGGTTGTCAACTCTGCCAGACCGAGCATGGTCTCCAGTTTATGATTTTCCAGGCGCTTGTGTTTTTCGTCTGCATCGGACTGCGCCATCATAGAGCGCAGATTGATGACGTCCTGCAGACCGTAGGCCATCCAGGCATTGGATGGCAAGCCGTCTCGTCCGGCACGCCCAGTCTCCTGATAATACGCTTCGACACTCTTGGGGAGGTTAAGGTGCGCCACAAAGCGGACATCGGGCTTGTCGATGCCCATACCGAAGGCAATCGTGGCCACGACAATCAAGCCGTCTTCACGCAAAAAGCGTTTCTGGTTGAGCTCACGCTCGTGTGCCGGTAGTCCAGCATGATAGGCGACAGCAGAGCGTCCATTGTCATTGAGCCATTCAGCGGTCTGTTCAACCTTTTTCCTTGACAGGCAATAGACAATGCCGGCATCCCCGCGGTGATGCTCATCGAGAAATGCGAGCATTGCTTGCCGGGCATTTGTCGGGTCACCGATGCTGTAACGAATGTTCGGTCGATCGAAACTACTGACAAAACGCGCCGCTTTGGTGAGCTGAAGGTTGTTGGCAATCTCCTCGCGAGTGCGCTCATCCGCCGTCGCCGTCAATGCAATTCGTGGTACTTCGGGGAAGCGCGAAGACAGCACCGATAAGCCCATATACTCCTTACGAAAATCATGTCCCCATTGGGACACGCAGTGCGCCTCGTCTATGGCAAACAAGGCAATATCTGCTCGGTCCAGAAGCGCCAGCATAGTAGGCATGAGCAGACGCTCCGGTGCGACGTACAGCATGTCCAGTTCGCCGGCCAGCAGGGATTGCTCGGTCTGCTGAATGGCACGTGAATCCATCGAGGAATTGATGAAGGCGGCATTCAGGTTAAGCGCGTTAAGGGCGTCCACCTGATCTTGCATTAATGCAATTAACGGGGAGACAACGACTCCGGTTCCTGCTCGTACCAGCGATGGCACCTGGTAGCACAAGGATTTTCCACCGCCGGTTGGCATGAGTACCAGGGCATCGTCACCTGCGATAACTGTACTGACTATTTCGTGCTGCTGACCGCGAAAATTGTCGTATCCGTAGATGGTCTGGAGAACATCCAGCGCTTCTTGTGACATGGTAGTTAGTATGGTCATTTCGCCTCCTTGCGAATGGTTTGTATTGGGTAGGAACTACGATTGTAAGCAAAGCCAGTCCTGGTTTGCCAGTCCCTGTAAAAGACGACTTAATCTACTCGACGCCTTTGCTGAACAGTTTATCTGAACGGCACTAAAGTGGTGGAAAATACTATTCCCTGAAATCCCTGCCAACAATTGTCGTCACCGCATAAACCGGTAACTGGTGGTTTCTCGTAGCCTGATGACAGGCCTCATTCATCTGACAATCACAAGCCTGTTTGTCAATATTTAACAGGTGCGATCCCGATCCTATCCGAACTGAAATAGAAAGTGTGTGCGAGGGTATCGGCAACCCCATGCCACTAGGCAGAATAGCCCTCTCGCCATTGGGCGTACTGCGCAACAATAGATTGCATGGACGACTCTTCGAATTCGCGCAAACCGCTGAGCACCATGTTTTTTTCCCCATTTCCGATACTTTTCTCGCTTAACCGGATGTCGAACCGCAGGCGGACCGCGCCTTTACGGCCGTTAACACTGATATCGGTATCGGACAACCGCAGACTGATGTCAGTAGGCGCCTCATCAGATGCTTTAGGAAAATGCCACCCAGGGTTAAGCTCAATCGCCATGTCCTTGTAGATAACCAGTGGCCTGTCAGGGTTGATCATGACGTTGGCACTGCGCATCAGCGGGACCAGAATATCCGGGAACGTCTGACCGCTAAACCTGACGTAGGCTTCACTCAGAGCAGCAACGAACCCGGGATGGGTAAATCGGTCGCCGCTCAGGAACAGACTGAGCAAGGCGCGATCACGGGCGTCAACGATATGCGCCTGATCATGGATCGCTTCAGGCAAGGACATACGTGTATTACCGCCGAGCATGCCGGAAAACTGTACGGCCGTGGTGCGTGCCACCCCATAGCGATGAAGCAGAACACAGAAGAGCAGATCCCCCGGCACACAAAAACGCTTGCTACCAGGATCGTGGAGCGGGTTGAAGTCGTGCGCTATGCCCTTGGCAAAGGAACTGCCTTGAAGTTCGGTAAACGAGACCGATCCGTCGTGTTGCGTAACGTACTGCGCGAGATCCATGTGCTTTACCTGTATTTGACCAGTGTATGGTCGCAAACCGGCGCGGCGGTAGCAACCACTACTCACCCGGAACGCTGTAAATCCTGACGCGTCCCGCTACACGGTACCTTCGGCTAACGCAGAGGCGCTAAAAGTGTATCAAAGTAACTATATTGCTCTTCAGGTAAACTGACCGAACGCGGATAGGTGGGATCTGCCCTGTCACGCAGGACCGGCAGGTTCCAGCCACGTGTGGATCGCAACAAGTGTCGCAGCCCATCGTCGCCGAAGCGATCCAGATAGCCTGCCATCACCACATCCACATAGCTTTGCGTCACCGGGTGAGCATCATCTGCCAGATGCTGGTTCTCAGGCAAACTCCGATACACGTAGATCGTCTCGGCGTGCATATTCGCAGGCAGGTTGAAGTCAGCTGCAGTGAGACTCATTCTCTCATATCCGAATTCCCGGGCATCCAGCGCATCCAGCTCACTAACAGGAATTCTGACTAACACGCCGTCTATATTGCCTTCTGCAGGCTCAACGCTCAGCGATGTGCACGCTTGACGAGCGTCCGAATTGGTCACGCGATGATTCCATACCCGCCTCCATCGCTTCAATGTGACATTGATTGCTTGTTCCTCCTTTGGTCGCGTGTCACGGTTAACCAGAGAGCCGTAGCCGAAATAGTTGATCCACTGCGAAGACATAGTCAGTATCTACCCGTTTGTCGTGTGGTGAACGGCGTAAGCCCGTTCCTGTCAGCGTCTGGAGTTCTGCGTGCCAACTGTTGAATTTGCGCATTGGATTGTACGCATATGTCGCGAAAGAGCCGTATCATTAAATTCATGACTGTTTCACCACTGATGATCTTCACAAGCGACCGGCTAAAGGGTGTAGGCCGATTCGTTTGCGCCTCGGCACTGTGCCTGTCATTTTGTGTGCCGGCATCCCTCATCCGGGCGTCTACGCTCGACCCGGAAGCACGACATAAGGCTAAGCTGATCGCTGATGACACGGCATGGGTACTGCCCCGGTCAGGTTACAGAGCCCCTCATCCGCTAGGGGTCCAGACATTGTCGATTGAATCTCAGGAGAGCAAGCGAAAACAACCCTTCTCAGTACTGAAGGTTTACCAGTACCATTACGATCTGATGCAGGCACGTGTGTTGAGCGTTGATACAGACAATGCTCGTTTGCTGTCATCGCGCATTATCCATTCCGTACATCTCCCCCTGAGTGCGGCCGAGATCACCTATGCCTCCCGGCTTATCCAGAGTAACCGCTACGTTATCGGGCAACTTCGTAAAGAACAGGTAAAACGCGGAGTATCCGCTTTCGTACTCATAACAGAACTGGATGTCAAAGCGAGCATCTACGAGCCAATGAATCCCGAACATGCGTGCTATCGACAGCGTTGCGCATTGATGTCGTTATTTGATGAAACACACACGGTATTCGCTGCTGAGCCTGTCGTGAATTTACAGACCCAGCAAGTAAATTTTCTCGGGAACCCATGAACTTGCCAAACTACTCGGTGGCACGAATACTTGTTAGTCTAGCGGGCTTGCTGGTTTGGCCGGGCAAGCACGCTAATGCAACCGAGTGTGGCGATGATGCCATTCTGCTTGAGCAGGCGTTTGGTTCCGGTGCTGCCTGGTCGCTTTGTGCCCATGTGGATGAGCATCATGCACTGGAAATCACTGCTGTTCACTACCGCACACCCGGCGGTATTTCACGTTCGGTTATTAAGCAGGCGCATGTCGGGCAGATCCTCCTGCACTATCACGATGAAACTGAGCCTCGCGCACAGATCAACGATGACTCGCAAAGCAGAGTGCTGGCCATGAACGCAAATAATTGCGATGGCCTGCCCCTGTTGGACAACGATTCGGTAATGACACTGTGCAGCCGTCTACACGACAATCGCATTCTGGCAAAGTATGCGCAGCGGCCCGGCCTGCAAAGTCAGCGATGGGAGTTGTCCAGCGCTTTTCAACGTGAAGGGCTTGTCTGGGCAATATCCCTAAGCCTGACTGAAGATGGACAAATAACGCCTGCGGTGACACTGTCGGGTCGTGCCCGGGAGAAGCTGGCAGGTATTGCATTCACAACCACCCTACCCGCCAGCCGACGTAATCTGGCACGCGCAACTGTTCTGGCAAACTGGCGTGTGGTCTTTGATCTGGACACCGACGCCTACGACCAGGTGCAGCAATTTGATTTCGTACTGAATAGCTCTCTGGGTAACCGCCGGCCCATGCAAGTCATTGACCTGAATACCGAACTGTTTACAACTGTCGATAGAAACAACTTTCGTGGCTGGAGGATCAGCGATCCGGAAGGTGGCAGCTATTATCTGGATCCATCCAACAGCGGCTTCAACTTCGGTGGTTACGCGCACAACTGGGCAAAGTTCGATGTCGCACTTACCCGATATAAGCCATGTGAACGTCATGCGTCGAACAACACGCCATCATCCAATGAAATAAGCACTGTTCCATGTGGAAATTCCCTTGATGAATTTGTCAATGGCGAAAATTTACAGGATGCGCATCCCGTCCTGTGGTTCAGTCAATCGCGTACGTTCAATCCGACCAACGAAGACTGGCCTGTTATCAGTAATTTTTATCAATCGTTTACCCTGCTGCCTTACGACTGGACACCGTCTTCACCGTTTGAGGTGGTTGAATGAGTGGACGCGCGCATGTAAGTCAAGCAGGCGCGTCAGTGCTCATACTGCTTATAAGCTTGTTTGCCACATGCGCTTATGCACAAGCCGATTGTACGGCTGAATCACGCATAACTCATGACTTTGACAATGGTGCACGCTGGGATTTTTGCTGGGAGTCACGTATTCGCGAAAATCTTGTGCTCAGCGACATTCATTACTCACCACCAGGCAAAGAGCCGTTGCGCGTTTTGGGTTCTGCGCGACTAAGCCAGGTGCACGTAGCCTACGACGACAGCGTTGTTACCTATAACGATGTTACCCAATACGGACTGGGGGGCAGCTATCTGCAATCACTAACGTCCGCCGACTGCCCCAACGGGACACTGCTGGACGTACAAACCAGACCCGCACTTTGCTTCAGTAATACCAGTGCAGAGAATGGTTATCTTACACCGACTCGTGCAACCCGCGCCGCAAACATCAATTTGCTTTCGGTCTCGCAGGTAGGCGCTTATGCCTACATCACTAGCTGGACGTTTTACGACGATGGTTCTTTTCAACCCGAAGTCGGGGCCAGTGGCGCTTTGCAACGAAGTTCCAACAATGTAGGAATGCCTTTTGGCAGGGTCCTGGAAGGAGACCCCGACACTCTGTGGTTGTCACATACCCATAACTACTACTGGCGTCTGGACTTCGATATTGGCGCATCTCCTACTGACGATGTGGTGTCCGAACTTCGCTATACGGTTGATACGCAAGGTAGACGTGAGTTGAGAACTCAGGAATTCCTCACTGAGCAGGCGCGGCGTATCAGCCCTGACACGCAACAGCTATGGCGCGTAATGGACTTGCAAAGCTCTTCCGGTTATCAGATAGAACCGACACGGTATGGTCATCGGTTTAAACGAAAGGAGATCGAACCGTATACCGATTATGACTTCTTTGTGACGGTTGGAAATGACTGTGAGAGATTTGCCAGTCAGAATGCACGCTTTAATCCGGATTGTCTGAATCATGTACTGCAGTACGTCGATGGACAGTCTGTGCAAGGTGAAGACATTGTGGTGTGGAACCGGGTGGCGTTTCACCATGTACCTCGCAGTGAGGATCAACGACACATGCATACGCATTGGGACGGTTTCATGATCAACCCGGTAAATATCCTGAATGGAACCAGCGCGCTTGCAGGAACACCGAACACGGCACCCAGGTTCACACCGTTGCCAGACGTGCAATCGGCTTTGGGTGACTTGGTACACGACGACAGAATCCGCGCCACAGATGCAGACGGCGACATATTGAGTTACACCGCCAGTGGACTACCACCGGGATTAGGTATGCGACCTGATGGACATGTACACGGCTATCCACTGGTGGAAGGAAGGTATCTGGTAAAGGTCGTCGCTTTCGATGATCAGGAAAGCAGTGCAGTGAGTTTTTTGTGGACTGTGGGCGACTCGCCAGACGTAGCATCCGGACGTTCAGGCGCTCTGTCTTTCTGGAGCATTCTGATGATACTTATCATAAAGCTACTCAGACAGGGGCAACGTATCGGGTTGTCAATCAGTTTTTGAGGAAAATACCTTTTCAGAAACTACCTCACCATCCGCAGCCACGCTGTGCAAATGCACGTCAAATCCCCACAGGTTCTGGAGGTGATTCAGTACTTTATCGGCATCATCAGACAAAGGGCGATGTCGGTGTTGCCGATGGCAGATGGTCAAGGAACGATCACCGTCCTGATCAAATCCGGTAATTTGCAAATCTGGCAGTTGGCCATCACGGTTGTATTGCTCTGATAACAGAAGCCTTACCCGTCGATATCCTTCTTCATTATGAATGCTGTCAATCTCGAGAAACTGCTTTTCCTGTAAATCAGAAATAGCAAACAACCGGAACTCGCGAATTAATTTTGGTGACAGAAACTGTCCGATAAAAGATTCATCCTTGTAATTTCGCATGGCGAAATCGAGCACCGGCAACCAGTCCTTACCGGCGATATCCGGGAACCAGTGAAGATCTTCATCTGTGGGTGTTTCACAAATTCGCTTGATATCCATAAACATGGCAAAACCCAATGCATACGGGTTAAATCCTCCATAGCCCTGCTCATCAAATCCGCGCTGACTGATAACGTTGGAGTGTGAGGCGAGAACCTCGAGCATAAAACCATCGTCAACTAGCCCTTTGTCGTACATCCTGTTGAGAATGGTGTAATGCCAAAACGTCGCCCACCCCTCATTCATGACTTTAGTCTGACTCTGCGGATAAAAGTATTGCCCCATCTTGCGAACGATACGAACTATTTCTCGCTGCCAACCCTGTAGCCTGGGAGAGAATTTTTCCAGAAAATACAACAGGTTTTCCTGGGGCTCATCGATGCTGCCCGAAGTTTGCTCGTGACTATCATCTGCGGAACCCGGCGGCAAGGTACTCCAGATTTCATCATGCTGCTGCCAGTCGTATTCAGCGCGTTCGCGCTGCCGTTCGACTTCTTCTTCAAGCGAGAGTTGTCGCGGTCTCTGGTAGCGGGATACACCGAAGTCACGCAGTGCATGGCATGCATCGAACATATCCTCTACCGCTTGTAATCCATGGCGTTCTTCACAACGGTTGACAAAATTTCTGGCAAATACCATGTAGTCGATAATGGCATCAGCGTTTGTCCACTGCCGAAATAGATAGTTACCCTTGAAAAACGAATTGTGACCGTAGCAGGCATGAGCTATGACCAAACCTTGCAACGGCATTGAATTTTCTTCCATCAGGTAAGAAATACAGGGATCTGAATTGATCACGATCTCATAGGCCAGACCCTGAGCACCTTTGCGGTAGGCTTCCTGTTGAATGATGAATTGTTTACCGAACGACCAGTGAGGATAAGATATGGGCAAGCCCACCGATGCATAGGCATCCAGCATTTGCTCTGACGCAATGATCTCTATCTGATTAGGGTAACAATCAAGTCCAAACTCGCCAACAGCTATATCCCTGATGGCCTGGTCATAACGATTAATTAGCTCGAAATTCCAGTCCGGACCACACGATAGGGGTTCGCGTGACTTCATGTGCCCGAATTCGCCCTGTCAGATGTAAACAATTCTCGAAACACTGGATAGATATCACGATGTTCACAAACCGTGGCCATGGCAAAGTGCTCGCTCTGAAGACGTTGGTACGTTGCGGCCAGAGGAGAAGGTCGCATTGATACTCGATCATTGACCTCGATATAGGCGTAATAGCGCGTCAATTTCAATAGACTCTCATCCAGGAACGCTCGGCTACGCTCTGGGTCAACGCCAAAAGCATCACCATCCGATGCCTGTGCACCGTAGATATTCCACTGTTCTGCGGGGTAACGCTCACCAATAATTTCATACATTAATTGCAGAGCCGAAAGAACTACGGTTCCACCTGTTTTACGATCATTAAAAAAGGTGTTTTCATCAACCTCATCAGCATCGTCCGTATGGCGAATAAACACAATGTCTACCCGCTCATATTTACGTGAAAGGAACAAATGCAACAGAGTATAAAAGCGTTTCGCGAGATCCTTACGATGTTCATCCATTGATGCTGACACATCCATCAAACAGAACATTACCGCCTGACTCATCGGTCTTGGCACCATGACACGATTACGAAAGCGTAAATCTATGTCATCAAGAAACGGAACTCGTCGAATACGATCGCGCAGGCGTTCGATCTCTTCCGCTGTATCCTTATTATGAGCGAGGGCTGGGTCAGTCTGGAGCTGCGCCTCAATTTCCGTGAGTTGGCGTTTGGCCGCACTTTTGAGCGCAATACGCCTGCCCAGCGCCTGGCGCATAGTACGTACAACAGAAAGATTGACCGGCGTACCTTGCGATGTGTAACCCGCTCGCTGCGGTTTGAGTTCCTTGATATCACCCACTTGCGTTCTGACAAGGTGCGGCAATTCGAGATCATCAAAAAACAGGTTCATGAATTCTTCCTGTGACAGCGCAAAGGTAAAGCTGTCTTCCCCTTCTCCGCCTCCACCATCGCCACTGCCGCCACCTTCCCCGTCACCGTGTGGACGCTTCAATCGGTCACCTACATGAAATTCGCGATTACCAGGCAGAACGATCTCCCGATCGCCACCCGAACCGTGACGAAGCTGTGGTTCCGAGACATCCCGCACCGGCAAGTTGACCTTACCCCCCTGACGCATGTCCTTTATCGAGCGTTCGGAAACCATATCCGATACAGCGTGCTTGATCTGTTCCTTGTAGCGACGAAGGAATCTAGCACGGTTTGCTGCGTTCTTGTTTCGATCATTAAGACGTCTATCGATAATGACGGACATGGTGCACGGCTCCTGCTACTGCGACTTCCTGACCCGCAAATACCACTCACATAACAGCCGTACCTGTTTTTCCGTATACCCTTTGTCTACCATGCGCTCCACAAAACTTTCATGCTTGTTGCGTTCATCAGACGACGACTTGGTGTTGAACGATATGACCGGCAAAAGCTCTTCTGTGTTGGAGAACATTTTCTTTTCAATTACTTGACGCAACTTCTCATAACTTGTCCAAGAGGGGTTTTTGCCGGCATTGTTAGCCCTTGCCCTCAGTACGAAGTTGACGATCTCGTTTCGAAAATCCTTTGGGTTGGCAATGCCCGCCGGCTTTTCGATTTTTTCCAGTTCGTCGTTAAGTTGAGACCTGTCAAAACTCTCACCGGTTTCAGGATCACGGTAGTCCTCATCCTGTATCCAGTAATCGGCATAAGTGACATAACGATCAAATATATTCTGGCCGTACTCCGAGTATGACTCAAGGTAGGCAGTCTGGATTTCCTTGCCTACAAACTCTGCGTATCGTGGGGACAGGTAACCCTTGATAAATTCTATATATCGCCGCTGTACTTCATCGGGGAGTTGTTCACGCAGCAAGCGTTGCTCAAGAACATACATCAGATGCACAGGATTGGCAGCGACCTCACTCTGATCATAATTGAATACGCTGGACAGCACTTTATACGCAAAACGAGTAGAGATACCACTCATGCCTTCGTCGATCCCTGCAAACTCCCTGTACTCCTGAACTGACTTGGCACTGGGCTCGACATCTTTCAGGTTTTCACCATCGTACACTCGCATTTTGGTGAAAATATTGGAGTTTTCTGGCTCCACCAAACGAGACAGTACTGAGAATTGTGCCATCATTTTCAATGTGCCTGGCGCACACGGAGCGTCGGCCAGAGAACTGTTTGCAAGCAACTTTTCGTAAATCGATACCTCTTCGGACACCTGTAAACAGTACGGCACTTTGACAATATAGATCCTGTCCAGAAACGCCTCGTTGTTACGATTGTTACGGAACGAGCGCCATTCCGATTCATTGGAATGAGCAAGGATCACACCTTGAAAAGGCATCGCCGAGAACCCTTCTGTTCCTTTGTAATTTCCCTCCTGCGTTGCGGTCAGCAAAGGATGCAGCATCTTGATGGGAGCCTTGAACATTTCAACAAATTCCAGCAGACCCTGATTAGACAGACACAAACCGCCGGAGTAACTGTACGCATCAGGATCGTCTTGCGAGAAAGACTCAAGTTGCCGGATATCTACCTTACCGACCAACGAAGAAATATCCTGATTGTTCTCGTCACCCGGCTCCGTCTTTGCAATAGATACCTGACGAAGCACTGATGGTTGTACACGTACCACTTTGAATTTAGTTAGATCGCCATCGAATTCTGCCAGGCGTTTTAATGCCCAGGGACTCATGATTCCAGTAAGGTAGCGCTTCGGGATGTTGTATTCCTTTTCGAGCGCGTCCGATTCGCGCTCAGGGTTGAACAAGCCTAAAGGAGATTCATTGACCGGGGAGTCCTTCAAGGCGTAAATGGGGTAGGACTCCATTAGACTCTTTAGCTTCTCTGCAATTGACGACTTGCCACCCCCGACTGGACCCAGCAAGTACAACACTTGTTTGCGCTCTTCGAGCCCCTGCGCAGCATGCGTAAAATATGAAACAATCTGGGATATAGCTTCTTCCATCCCATAGAATTCACGAAATGCCGGGTAACGGCGAATAACGCGATTGGAATGGATTCGGGATAATCGTGGATCATTGCGGGTATCAACCGTTTCGGGTTCACCGATTGCGGCAAGCATTCGCTCAGCGGCACTGGCATAAGCCATGGGATCGTCACGACACAATTCGAGATATTCGAGTAAAGACATCTCTTCATCGCGAGTCTTGGCGTAGGTCTCGCGGTAGGCTTCAAACAAGCTCACTAGTTAGAACCTCCGTTACTATCGGATGAACCGGCTAATCCAGCTTACCGCTCAGTCGATAGTCACTAATTATTGACACAAATGACCAGTATTACGTTGATATTGTACAGAGCGCTCACAACAACCTAAATATTTGACTTTCTTGTCACGAATTCGTTTCGTGAGATTGACGAAATCTTTCAAACAGAATGCTCCTCAAGGATAAAACCTCACCCTTAGGGTTCCTAATATTCAAATTAGTGCCAGGCTCTGAAAACGTGCAGCAAGAAACAGTCCGGAATTTTTTACATTTACGATCAGAGCTATTTAAAACCAGGAATCTCATCGTGTAGAGCCCTCCCTGCAACCACGATGGCGACCTCATCATCTATCCCTTTCTTCGGTAATGCACGGGCAAACGGCAATGCTTTACTGATGTATTATCGAGCACGATCGAGATTATCTGCACCAACAATGCGCATTGTTGTCAGCGCCTAACCCGTGTCTAGATCTACCTCAGCGACAAAATAAATTGCGTCTGTGTCCGCACGCTTTTGGATAACTGTAAGCTCTTGAATACGGCCCTGCCAGTCGGATTTACCGGATCAATTCTCTGAGTTCCATTTTTCAGTAGACCCATAAGACTAGCACCAGAAAACATATAGTTTAACCTTCATTACTTTCCTACCATTGCCTTCATTGGCAAGAAACTACTGAATTTCTTTCTATAATAAAACCGTACAGAGACATGCACCCGTAAACTAGCGACCAACGATACAGACGTTGCGAATGGAAAGTAGAGCAACTATGAACACCGACGTTATAACGCCAGAGGGTTACGCTAAACTTAAGGAAGAACTTGATGAACTGTGGAGAGAAGAAAGACCAAAGATCACCAAAATAGTTCAGTGGGCCGCCAGCCTCGGCGATCGCTCAGAAAATGCAGATTACAAATACAACAAAGGCAGGCTTCGTGAGATTGACCGCAGAGTCAGATTCCTAAGGAAGAGGCTTGAGGCACTCCGAATCGTCGAATATAAACCATCACAAGAAGGCAAAGCGTACTTTGGTGCTTGGGTAACACTAGGGGATGATGATGACAACACTCTGTGCTTTAGGATCGTCGGACCTGATGAGATATATGGCAGAAAGAACTACGCATCAGTAAATTCGCCGGTAGCAAGAGCATGCATTGGAAAATGTGTTGGTGACGATATTGTTGTCAGCACAACCGAGTCAAACAAAGAATGGTTAATTCAGTCCATTGAATACCGAGGACCAGAAGCGTAATCATAGAAGAGACAACAGAGCTTTCTCTCTCAGTTTTTATCTACAAATCTTGATAACCACAGAAATCCGGGAGTACTCCTCAATTTACCCAGCCTATATTGTTTCTACAAGTTCATTGGTCTCAGAGACTCTGAAAACACCTGTGTACGAACATCGCTAATATCAACCTTGTCGCCACAGACTATAGACGGGACAACAGCTATATTGATATAGGTCAATTCAGCTATCGTTAGCAGAACGAAATGTGGCTAAATTCGAAAATACACTATCAGTCCTGCTTCTGGACTCACGTGCTCTTTGAACGAATATTTCTTCAGGCAATGCCAAAAGGGCATTTTTTGAATAATGGAATCTTCAATTAATTATCCACTAGCCAAACGCCTAGTGTCCAGGAAAACCACAATGCGGTATTGTTCACTGAAACGTCGCCAATAGTACAAGATGTATTGTATTTCATCACGTTAAGGCATGTGCGAGAAATCGACAATTTGACAAGATTCTTGACAGTAGCAAGGCTGAACTTGCTTCTTCTGTCTTATGAACACATGAATCTATAGTGCAGTAGATATGATGGCATGTCAGTTCTGTTTTTAATGAACATAGACGGACCAACAGGAAAGCAGCAATGAATAGACATGTAGTATTCACAGTTCACGGTATGGGGCAACATACTGATAACTGGTCAACGCCTGGTATTGACTGCTTCCAGGCAGTAGCTGATGCGATCGGATATCCGAAGGATATAAAAGATAGCCTGGAGTTCGTTGAAATCAACTACAACCATCTCTTTGAGGAATATCTGGCACAAAATAAAAAACAATCTGAATCGTTGACATCGTTTATCGAGAAATCTGCCAGTATCAATCGTTCTTCTTTTTACAAAGGGCTTCATGATTATGCATCAGAAGTACCAGACAACGACAATTTCGTAGTAAACGCTTTGGGAGACGTATTTCTCTATCGAGCTACCGAGTACGAACATGTAGTTACCAGTTTTGTTACGAGCACGATTGTAAACACGTTGAACAACATGGGCAATAGTCACAAATGGAGCTTAATTGGACATTCCCTCGGTACCCGCGTAGTGCATGATGCAGCTAGCATCCTGCTATCAGATACTCAATTTATAAACGCCTATGGTAAACCCACCTGTATTGCCATGATCGCCAATGTCTGTCATTTGCTGGCGTACCGCCCATCCGAACTATGGTCTAAAACACCTGTTTTCCCAAGCGATAGCCTGGATGGAGGGTGTTTCCGTTATGTTAATGCCATGCATCCACTAGACCCCTTTATGTGGATCAGACCCTTTATTCCTACCTCCCAATGGGGGTCAGGTGCCTCCTCGAGGGCAGAGTATCTGAACGTAGCTATTCTGGAGGGGGATCTGAAGCGCCAGAACCCTCATAGTTTCGCTGGTTATCTTGAAAACCCTCGGGTCGTCGCCGCTCTTTGCCAAGGTCTGGGTACAAAGTCTCGCCGGCAAAAGGCTTTTGACAGAAAAAAACTCAGTGCCGTTATTAAAGAGTACGAATCTGCAACTTTGACTGGTAACGTTGCGGCGATCAGAGACAAGGCGATGGAACTACGCGAGCGAAGATCTGCAGCAGGGTTCAGGGAATTTGTTGGGGCTTTGAGAGAATTTGAAGCGTTTCTGAACACGCTGGGAATCTCCCTGTCGGAGGAAGACAAATGACGACGATGCGGCAATATGTTTTGTTTTTCAGTCTCGCAACGCTCTATGCGTCCTGTATTTACGCTCAGGAACCCGTATATTTCAAAAACTGTTCGCAGGCGCAAAATGCAGAGAACTATGAACTGTTTGCAGTCAATTTTGTAGAAGAATGCACCCCGGAATCTAATGAGATTGACGCATTTGGAGATGTTTTGGCTGGACTTATCGGTAACGAAAGTACCGCGTTAATACAAGACAAAGTCGATGTGCTCAACGCACTGCGTGATAGGGTACAGGCATTAAACTCACTCAATCCTGCCGTACCAAAGACATCAATTGACGAGTTTACCCTGGCATTGCAATGTGATATTTTACAGCTCGAAAATACACCGACAGAGATGTGCAAAGAATACACAGCAACAGGAAATGCTCTGCGATTACAGAAATGGCAAGCAGGCGACTTTTCCGGTTCTGCCTATAGAAATATATTTTTAGATGTCTTTGATGCCACTTCTCCAGATTGTCTTGCAAGCGCTGTTGACAAAGCATCCGCCTGCCACGCTACGATAACAAAACAAATGGGACCAATACTAGAGCTTTATCGCATCATGAGCAAAGTAGTATTGCCCGCCATTAATAAAGATGTCAGAACCGCAGTTGCTGACAGATACAACGCTAACCAGCTTCGCTGGAAAAGCTACGTGCAAGAGACGGGCTTTCAGTATCCTTGGGAACTGACGTTCAACAGAAAACGGAACGGAGGTTTTAGTGAGGTGGCGCTTGGAAAAGAGGCCCCCACACAGCGCTGGGTCTTACTTCATCCCACGGCAGGTTTATATCATAGTGAAAAATTGCCAGATGGTGATCAAACAGCATTGCTTGGAATTTTAAAAATCATCGGAAAAAAAATATGGAAATATAGCGATGACAAAAAGCCGAAAAATATATTCGGCATTTCACTGACAACAACATTTGCAGACTTAGCGGGAATCGAAGATGTAGGTTACGGAATCATGGCTGAATACAACGGTTTCGCACTAGGGATTAGTCGTCATGGAAGCGAACAGATGTTGATTATGAATATCGAACTTCAGAATTTACTGACCGCACGACCGCGTTCATTCAGTCAATGGCTAAAGGGTCAGTGGTAGATGAGTTAATTCTTTGCGTTTTAATGAAGTCTTTGCATCCGGTGAGAATGAGGATCTGACAAGCAACGAACACCTTGGCTCATCTGCAGATAAATGCCAGAAGATTCAACCTTATTTCAAAACATTTGTAAAACAGTGTTATGCCATTGTGAGGCCACTGCTGGGCATCGTCACTTCAGAGATTGTCGGTTACGCCGTGGCACTCGTGATACGGTGTTTGGCCTGTGTACACACCCTTATGGTTTGGAACATCCACTGTGCCCTTTCTGTCAGAAGAAATGAAACCTGTCATTGACCGCACGTGCATGACACTACCTGACAAGGCTTGCGTTCTTGCCAAGTAGGATTGACCCTTTCCCAGTCCAGTCGGCCAATCATTTCTTCGAATTTCTGGCTTAGAACCGCCCAAATGATCTGACATTCGGGCTGTGCCAATTGCCAGCAGACAGTGTAGATCTGGTCCGTCAGTTTGCGTGCGCTAGCGGGATTGCGATACAGAATCAAACCCGTGTTCACTATTCGGCAATTCTCGCTGTATTCACCTGTGGAGGTATGCCGCCCAACCCAATCAATGGTTTCCGGCATCGCATATTGATACCGCTCCTGCCTCATCGCTGCATCAATCTCATGCTGGATAGTCGGCTTGTACTTTGGCGTGTTACGAATAACGATTTCCTTGTCGCAGCCAGTGAGCATATCTGTCAGATGATCGCTTGTGACTCCAAATTTATGGTCGAAATATACGATGCCATTCTTGACGTCCATGGTGCCGTAATCATCAAGAAATTTCAGGAACTTGACATATTTAGATTGAAGTGAACTGATCAGTGTGTTTTCTGACAGTGGAAGATGACTGGTATATTCGAATTGCCAGCCTTTGGACACAGCCTCGGGTTTCATTTCCAGATTATTGGAGAAGAAAACACAGTTGTCTTTAGCAGCTGGTGCCGGGTAGATACCACTTGGCTTTGACCCAAAATAACAAGATATGATTAGCATGTTCTAATTCTTCAATAGCAGTAGCCATTGTGCAATTTTTCTGCCTACTTGCACCCGAGGTGATATCCAGAGTCCAACGGTGGCATCTTGCACCAGGCAACGGCTCCACTACGACCCATGAATGTTACCTGTATGGCGCAATCACCAGACAATTCGTCGGTAGACAAGGGTATTGGGCATGATTCTTTCAACAAACAGAGATGATTTCCAGAATCCAGAAGCCATTTCAAATCATTATCAGCGGATTCCACAGAAGTGGGACATCGCTGACTGCTCAATACTTGCATCGCGCCGGTCTGAATCTGGGGGACACACTGATGGCAGCCAACCCATCCAACCCCGATGGACACTTTGAAGACTGCGATATAGTGGCACTGCACAAGGACATGCTAGCCGCTAACCAGCGGGAGTGGTTTTCCCTCGGAACTGATCTGTCAAGCAAAGTACAGGGATTTACGGGACGAGCCAGAACACTGGTGGCAAGGTTCCCGGCAGATCAGCACATGGGTTTCAAGGATCCAAGAAGCTGTCTTTTTCTGCCATGGTGGCATGGGCTACTGGATAGACCCGCGTCGGTCTTTGTCTTTCGCCACTATACCGCTTGCTATCACTCACTACGAAACCGGCAGGCGCAGAATCTTAGCTTTGATCCATCTCGACATAAAGATAACCTGTTTTTCTGGCAACAGCCGGAAATCGCGTTGGAACTTTGGATTGACTACAATCAGGCAATTATCAACTATGTAAAATCACAACGTGATACCGCACTACTGGTATCTCACCACTCACTATTGAATGGCTTCAATCTACCAGCAGCACTTAATCGCCTCCTGGGCATAAACCTTGATATGAGGTGTCAAAGTGGTATTCGACCTGGCAACCGAGTGTTACCGGGAATAGAGGAGAAAATCAGTGACAATTTACAGATAAGGCTCAATACGACACTGGAAGCGCTGAACGAGCTTTGTTGCTCACGGCACGAGCCCAATGCCAACAGCGCCGTGTATTTGGAAGCTGATACTCCAACAGTAAACACGGCTATAAAAAGACAAATAGAAATAATAGAAAAACACTGTGATCGACTGACTATCCCACCACTTGACGACACGACTCACTCAGCGATAAAAGCCACGATGGTTAGTGAGAAAGTCCAGACCACTACCGTGACTGATATTGGACATGCCGATGACAGCAACGATGTGAAACAGTTAATTCAATGGGGCAAACAGCATCAATCAATGCAAAATCATGATGCTGCAGAAGCTTGCTGGTTAAAGGCACACCACCTGGCGCCACGCAACTTTTCAACACTGCTTCAGCTTGGCTTGCAGGCAAGAAATCTAGGCCAACATCGTAAAGCAGCCGTACTCATGATGGCAGCAATCACTCTTAAACCAGACAATGCAGGATTTTATGTGCATTTAGCCCGGGCACTGAAGCAGACTGATAGATTGTGCCAAGCCTTAAGCACAGTAAAGCATGGCTTGACGCTCCAAAACAATCATCTCGAACTGCAACTTCTGCAGGTGGAATTGTTACGTTCAACAGGTGATCCAGTAGCAGCGCGTGAAGCTTGCTCAAAAGCACTATCGTTGTTTCCTGATAACTACAAACTGGTCAGATTCATGGTGAAGCTAATGAGCGAGGCCGGAGACTCAAGCACAGCCATGGAGTGGTTTCGTCATTCAGTGGTGGTTCGCATTAGACAGCAGAAAAATTATCGTCAAACGCTATATGGAGCGTTAGAGAATCTGCCTCCCCATCATCAATTACTACTTTCAAGACAAGTTGTTCTGGAGCTTGCAAGTCTTCATAGTGCGTAGTGTATATTTTTTCGCCGACTAAAAAGCAGAGGGAATCTCCAGAAGTGAAAAAAGAATTAATGATTCATTTTACGCCCGCTATTTGCTTGCCCCTCTTCCCATAGCATGTCGCGCAAATGTTCCTAGCTGCCAAATTCAGAGACTAAGAAACCCACCTGACTGGCGTGACCAAAGTGATGAATAGAGTCGGCCATTAGCCACAAGCTCATCATGCGTACCGGTTTCCACGATACGTCCAGCTTCTATAACGACTAGTCGATCCATAGCTGCTATCGTCGAAAGCCTGTGCGCAATGGCTATAACCGTCTTGCCTATCATCAGATCTTGCAGACTGGTCTGAATCGCTGCCTCTACTTCTGAATCCAGCGCTGAGGTCGCCTCATCCAGCACCAGAATCGGCGCATCCTTTAACAACACCCTCGCAATAGCGATCCGCTGACGCTGCCCTCCGGAAAGCTTTACGCCCCTCTCGCCTACATAGGCATCAAGGCCTTTTCTGCCTTTTTCATCTTGAAGCTCATGCAGAAAATCAAGGGCGCGCGCCCTGGTAGCAGCCGCGATAATCTGCTCATCATTGGCATCAGGACGGGCGTAGGCTATGTTGTCACGTATCGACCTGTGTAACAAAGAAGTATCTTGAGTCACCATGCCAATTGCCGATCTCAACGAACCTTGCGTGACAGTCGCTGTTGACTGACCGTCGATCTCTATGACTCCCTTATCAAGATCATAAAGACGCAGCAACAGATTAACCAACGTGGATTTTCCTGCGCCGGAAGGACCGACCAGCCCAATCTTCTCACCGGGGGCGATCGTTAACGACAAGTTGTCGATGATAACGGCTGTGGTGGCGTTACCGGTATGATACTTCGATGTCTGGCTTTCTACTGTTCGTTTTGACGTAATGTTGGCTGCTACTCGCGCGTAGTTGAAACTGACGTCTTTAAACGTAATCTCACCTTCTTTGACAAGCAGTGGAGTAGCATCAGGCAGATCGATGAGATCAACAGACTGTGCAACGCTATTCATGGAGTCTTGTGCCTGGCCAAGATTTCTGAACAATCCATTGACCTGACCGAGAAATCGGTTGGCGAGCAGATTGAGGCGAAGTACCAGGCCCATCGCGAACGCGACTTCACCAACTGTCATTTCTCCTCTCTGCCACTGTGAAAGTGACAGATAGCCAACAACAATCAGCATAATTGAGTTGTTCATGACAACCGAAATACGCAATAGGGTAATCGTGCGACCAAACTGCCGCGCTTTGTCCACTAGACCAATGAGCCCATCGGCTACGAATGCATCTTCACGTTCAGGTTGACTATCAATTTTCACCAGATTGATGTTCGTGTAGCTATCAACCAGTCGACCGGTGAGTACGGATTTCGCATTAGCAACTTCACGAGCGTTGTCTCGCACCGTTGGTACGTATCGAACGAGAATAACAACGTAAATGCACATCCAGAAGAGCAGAAACAACGTCAGGCGAATATCAAGATCAAGAAACAGAATCAGTGTGCTGATTGCATACAGAACAATGAGCCAGATAGTATCAAGCAACGTTGTCATGAAATCTGTCACTGCCTGTCCTGCCTGCATGACCTTGGTAGCAACACGTCCTGCAAAATCATTCTGAAAAAATGCCAGACTCTGTCGCACGACATTTTTATGCGATTGCCATCGAATCATGTTGAATACTGAAGGCCCGATGGTCTGCTCAATAAGCAGTGTACCCAGCGTCATTATCAGCACCCGAATCAAGCCAACAAAAAAAACCATCCAAGCAAGCGTCAGCCAATGCTCGGCAAACACGGTATCTACGCTCGCACCATCCAGCATATCCACCATTGTGCCAATGAAACCGAACATGGAGATTTCAATCCATGCCTGTAGACCTCCAAACACCAGCAACGCAAAAAATGCGTACGGCGCTTGAGCCGCAAAATATAAAATGAAACACCCAACAGACGTATCCGGTGGCCGTTCTGCGCTGGCCGGTTTGAAAGGATCAATTATATTTTCGAAAAAGGAGAACATTGATGGCTTCTGGTGAATCTCACAGCATTTACTATTGCACAAGAGACAGTATCGTTGCGCCTGCTACCGTAATGCGAGGCGATATTTACCCCAGAATAAACCCAGCGCCCATCAGCTTGAAAGGACACGCGATGAGCTCTTGGCAACATCCATACTATCTGGCATGGATCACTGCGATCCAGCGATGTACCAATAGAGTAAATATATGATGAACAATACTAATCAATCTTACAAAGTAGCTCTTCTTCTACCAGAACAGGTACGGCGCATCCTGCACATCAGACGCATTGTTGAATATAGCCCTCTTTCTCGACATCAACAGCGTCTCCGGCAATCCAGAAATCTGACGTTGCGAAGGTTTCTCTGGTTGATAGCTACCGTCCTTTCCAGTACTACACTCATGGCGGCAGACACAGCTGCGCAAACCCATTTTCTGGAAGCTCCTGTTAATTGGCAATCCGCCCACTTTCAGGATCATCCACTTGTCGGAACCATCTGGCATGCCGATGGCAGGTCAGCGGACTGGCAGGAACTTACAGCCGCCGTACAAAATGCATCACAGGTACTCATCGGCGAGGTTCATCCAAATCCTGATCATCATCAGCTACAAGCGTCTATCCTGGCATCTGTGATTGCCAGCGGCAAGCAGCCTGCTGTCGTCTGGGAGATGATTCCTTTTGCCCGCCAGGATGTGCTTGACGATTGGACCATGGCACAAACGCCAGACGCAGCAACGTTGGGTAAGACACTCGAGTGGAGCGCGAGCGGTTGGCCTGCCTGGGAACTGTACCAACCTATCGCGCACGTTGCAGCCCGACACCACCTTAAAATGATTGGCACCGCATTACCCCGTGAGACGATGATGAATATCGGCCGTCATGGCACTTCCGGCATCGAAGAGAATTTACGTGCAAGCCTGCATCTGGACATCGAACTTGATAAACAGGCACTGGCTGGACTCATGAAGAGCTTGAGAGAAGGTCACTGCGACCTGATGCCCGATGAAGCATTGACGCCAATGTCACTCGCGCAACGTGCACGCGACGGAGCTATGGCTGATGCCATGCTTAAAGGCAATACATCTCTACATGCTGTTCTAATTGCCGGAAATGGCCATATCCGCAAGGATTGGGGCGTGGCAGGTCTTTTATCCCGACTATCCCCTGAAGCTAAGCCACTGTCGATTGCGCAAATCGAAGTACAATCCGGTGAGACTGACCTTGCTGCATATATAGATCTGCACGATGCCGCAAACGGCTTTGATTTCTTCATACTTACCCCACGGTCTGAGCTGAAGGACCACTGTGCCGAACTCAGAAAAAAGTTTGGCAAAGTCAAGTGAGTTTCATAAGAAAAACGGCTGCGTTTGCTTATTTTTGTTTTAATGCATCTCCATCTGGACATCATGAAGCACACGCTCGCACCATCAATCCGACTCAACCAGAAAAATCCAGCGACGCACGTGTCTGGTGGCAAAAGGTGGCAAGAGGTCGCCAGCCGAACCATTGCGCGCAAATTATCTCTGTCAGTCTGGCAATCAGACTGCGCAAAGCAACAACATTGTATACGTTGATCATGCGTAAGTTGCGTGAACCTTGCCAATACAATCATCCATTACCTACACGAATCGGCAAACTGGTTCCGGGTAGCGTTTCTCGTTGAGATCGTCAAGAAATATTGCAGAGCAATTCAGGCAACTGGTTCACCGCCCTCAGAGCCACACGATAGCCTGGCGCAAAACCTTTTGAATCAGACTTGGATTGCCGCAGGGCATTTAATTTAAAAAATGCTAAATAGTGCGCCTTGTAATAGACTACCCTAGCCTCGAGCGTACAACAATCGCTCGTCTGCGATGCTTATGAACATCAAAGCTTCTGGCTCAACAAAAGAGCGACAGATCATGCTTATAATACCTAATCTGTGTGTTTTGTCATTCAGACTCTGATTATTCATCTGGACCGATCGACCTTGCAATAGACTCCGCGTCGCTTTGACAGGGTTGTAGCCATACAAAGGAAGTTAGACATGTCAATTCTCGGATTCCAACCGTGCAGCAGTAGCAGGTTGGCCTGGACGCCATTCGCAAGGTGCATTAACCCAGTTATAGCGCCCCCCCACAAGCGCCGTGATCGAGCAAGATTAAGCATAGTAGCGACAACGCTGATGGTAATCAGTACTATCTCGTTTCAAGTACTGGCAGATGAAGGCCACAATCATGGGAGTGTCAGACCGGATGGACGTTTCACGCCCAACACCCAAGGCGCGGTTTTTCCACCTCAACCCCGCGATGTGACCGATGTCGTAGTCTATTTGCCTGTGATACAGGCAGGTGAGACAGCTCAGCTTCGAGGTGCCAGTGTAGCCGGTGCAGCGAACATCCAGGCCGCGCAAGCAGCTGAAAATAATGCTGACGTGCAGGCCCTGCTCGGCGATCGGTATTCCCTGCTGCAAAGTGTCCGAGTACGAGACAAGACTCGAAAAAGCAGAAATACTTTTCGTGTTGAATATTTCAGCCGCAGCGAGAACAGAACTGTCGTCGCTACCTCGGTCGATGGCGCTATCACTGAGATCAGCAGCTATGCCGCTTCTGAAAGACAGCCAGCTCTCGGAGAGGAGGAGAAGGCTATGGCTATTGATATCGCGCGGCGATATTGGGTCGAGCGTGACGACTCGCAAGTAGAGGGCTTGACTGGCTACGCAATTCAGACGTTCCAGCCTGATGGCTCTCCGTATCCGACTCGAGTAGCCTATGTGTCATTCCACTCTCAATCACCCGAGCCGCCAGAGTTGATCACCTGGGTCGATCTATCCGAAGAACAAGTGTTGAGCGCCGAGGTGGAACGATGAATATTTCGAACCGCTGGCAAGCTACACGATGCGTACTGTGCCTATTGGCCATAACGCTCTTCAGTGGTCAACTCGCGGCACAGACATTTGATGCAGAAATTGCTATCGGCGACACAGCTAGCGGTACCCTTGACGAAGGTGAGTGGTTTACCTATCGCCTTAATGGCTCAACCGATACGGCATCTAAGACAATCATACTCAATACTCTTAGTGGTGACGCTGACCTCTATGTTCAGTATGGACAGCCGCCGACATTTCAAGACTATGTATGCCTGTCAGCAGAGTTTGATCTGGCTACAGACTCCTGCCGAATCAGTTTCGCTGAAACAGTCTATATCGGTGTTTATGCGTATCTGGCGAGTGACTATACACTGACAGTAAGCAGCGAAATCACTCCAGACATCGGTGGTGGCCCCGGTACAAATATCGGACAAAACAGCGGGCGCATCGAATGGAACGGTTGGAACCTGGACTATGACACCTTCTTGCTCAGCGATGGACTCACGCTGCATGATGTCAGTTTCGAGGGTACGCCGATTCTCAATCAGGCAAGTTTTCCAATAATGTCGGTTTACTATGAGGGCGATGGATGCGGCCCGTACGCGGACAGACTCAACGGGCCACAGTCGCCAGTCGAGTGGGCGAACAATGCATTACTGGTTGCGCGAGAATACACGCAGGATGGAGAGCAATTTTTCGAGCTCGGCATACGTGAATTCATTGGCTCTTACGATATCTACCAAGCATGGTATTTCGGTGCAGACGGATCACTGGATGGGCATGTTTTCAGTCGTGGTCTCCAATGCGATTTTAACCACATCCACTACCCCATGTGGCGCTTTGACTTCGATATCGACGGTGACGGTGACGATCAAATACTTCGCCAGAGAGCGGATGGCTCATTTACCCGATATACGACTGAATTCGAAACCAGCGCATCTGATGCCTATCAGCACGGCTGGTTCGTAGAGGATGCTCTGTCCGGTTATCGGGTGCGAATTGACTTCGATGACGGCGCCTGGAACGTCCCGGGCGAAGTAGTACCGGCATCAGCCTATGAGAACAATCGCATTGGCGGCATGTTGTACCGAGGGAGTGAGAGAGGCTGGGTTGGCGGCCCTTCCCCCAACTTTCTGTACAACGATGGTGAAAACATTGATGGTGCCGATGTGGTGATGTGGTATCGCGGTTATTTACCACACTCTCCCGATGAAGGTAGTGAGCTGTGGCATTCCACGGGTGTACGACTCAGAACCGATATTCAGGAAATAATTGACACCGACGGTGATGGCCTGCCTGATGATATTGACCCTGATGATGATAACGATGGCATTCCAGACGAACTGGATCCCAATCCTCTCGTCCCAGATGACGACTCAAGGATTCTATCAATCGACACTGTCATTGCTGCTGGTACTGACGATGTAGAACAACGAGGTAGTCGCGTTGATTTTGACAGCAGCGATCTTGAGCTCGTCGATGATACCAATGTTAATCAAGTCGTTGGACTACGCTTCGCTGAACTTGACATACCAAGAGACGTCAACATTGTGCAGGCCTATCTGCAATTCCAGACCGACGAGACGGGTTCAGACTCTGCGACGTTGGAGATTCATGGCGTTGCGAGCGACAATGCAGATCCCTGGTCAAGCACTCGATTCGACGTTAGTGGGCGGTCGCGTACCAACGCCTCTGTTGTCTGGTCACCGGGCGCTTGGAATCAGGTGGGAGAGGCTGCAGATAAACAGCGGACGCCTGATCTGACCACTCTGGTTCAGGAGATTGTCGGCCGTAACGGCTGGCGGCCTGGAAACTCACTTTCATTCGTCATAGTGGGTAACGGTGAGCGCGTTGCTGAAGCTTATGAAGGCAACCGGACAGGTGCTGCCAAATTACACATAAAGTATGAGGCGGCCAGTGGTAATGCAGCGCCAAACGCCGATGCAGGGCCCGACCAGTCAATCTCGATTGCATCGTCAGCGACACTCTCGGGCTCAGTACTTGATGACGGCCTGCCGGTACCACCGGGTGAAGTCTCGATATTGTGGACCAAGATATCTGGGCCTGGAAATGTCAGTTTTGACGATGCATCCAGCGACACGACCAATGTGCTGTTCTCAGCTCCGGGAACATACGTGATTCAACTGACTGCGGATGATGGACAGCTTCAGGATAGTGATACCCTGACCGTTACTGTTCAGGGTGAGAGCGGCAATACCGTTATCGAAAGGCGGGTTGCATCCGGTAACGATGACTCTGAGGAGAATACAGCCGGTGCGATCGAACTGCGCAGCTCAGATCTGGAACTCGGTGTCGAGTCTTCAGCTCAGACGGTCGGTATTCGTTTTAACAGCGTCGGCATACCTCCCGGGGCCACGATAACAGCAGCATCCATTCAATTCACCGTTGACGAAATGAATCGTGTAGCTTCTTCATTGACCCTGTTCGGTGAGGCCAGTGTCAATGCAACTGCATTCTCCACAGCCAACAGCGACATTTCCAGAAGGCCTAAGACAACCGCTTCTGTGGACTGGTCACCAGCTCCATGGACATCCATTGGGGAATCCGGCGATGCGCAACGCACTCCGGACCTCTCGGTGGTCGTTCAGGAAATTGTCGATCAAGATGGATGGAGCGAAGAAAATGCTCTGGTGATTTTAGTCCTTGGAAGCGGTCAAAGAACCGCTGAGTCATATGACGGTGACAGCTCCAGCGTGCCGGTATTGCGCGTAGAGTATCAATAGTTGCCATTGCCTGAGATTGCGAGGTTGGGGATCGAACTTATATCTACCCAGCCTCGCAAGGCGAAGAGTTAACCTTGCCAGCGCACGTTTCACAGGATTGAGAATAGCGTACGGCGATGTAAGCGATTTACCGTGTCACTCGACAATGTCGAGCCCTTGGACCGTATGGTCGGTATCCAGTCGACAGTAGGCAAGATATTCTGCTTGTCCTGCCGAACGTGAGCGTTCTTTTATTGCTCGTTCTTTAATCGATATACCATTTGCTCATACAACCGTTCTTCATACAACTGCTGATCGTACAACTCCTGATCGTACAACTCCTGATCGTACATTTCCTCGTCGTACATTTCCTCGTCGTACATTACCTGGCCGTACATTTCCTCGTCGTACATGTCTTGATTTGATGCCGAGTACTCATCATCAAGATCCGGCTTGTTAACGGGTAAACCAAGTCTGTTCGCGGAATCAGGCAACGAATCATTATTCCAGGCAGATTCGGATTGAATTCGAGTTGATGAAGACACACTGCCCGTCTGCACATTTGTCGAACCACCTCCGATAGGCACATTGACAAAATTGTAAACAATGCGCGTCTTTGTCGAGGGTTCAGATTCGAACTTTAATCTAGCGAACTGTAACTCCAGTTGCAGCAGCTCGGCATTGAGTTCAGTAGATTCATTTCTCAACAAATCGACTTCCAGCCCGAGGGAATTATTCCAGTTTTCAAGTGTCTTGATTTCTCGTAGAAGAGCTGCCTTTTCCGCCATAAATTCGGCCTTGAGAGCACTGGCATCAATAGGAGGATCGACGGGTTCTGGTACCAACTCTTGTGGTTGAGGACCCATTAACGAGGTTGCATTTCCGACGTCGTCGGGTTCGGCATGCTCAGGTCTGGACTCAACGGACAATGCGCCCTGAAGCGCTGGCAGGGTTTGAATACCGGAAACTGAATTCGACCAGTGATACCCCAGCGTTGTACCAAGACACAAGCAGCCCACTATGGCTGTCGCTATTTGATTCTGCAATGTGGCTGTGCGTCGAGCTACCGCAAGATCGACAGCGGTATCGCTGTTAGCAGCAACCTGATCTGAAGGCTGCGCTGCCAACTCGATATAGTTGGAAGAATGACGAGGGGTCGCAACTGACTGGGCAGGCGTGGATGTCGAATTACTCATCGTCGCCTCGACCAGAGAGACTCTGGCGGCAAACGCACTCAGATTGCCTGTCAGACAGCTTCCGTTTTTCAACACCTTGTCCCGGCGCTGCCGCACTTCGAGACGTTGAGTTTTTTTAACTGCAAGACCCACAGCTGGATACCTTTGAAAATGTGCTTTTGACAAGCAAAAGTAAGTTAAGCGCTGCAAGCAAAACGCTTGATAACGACGACATATGTTGTGTGATCTGGATGGGTTTTGATGACACTGTGTATTTCACTTTCACTTTGGCGTTTCAGCAAACTTCTTCGCAAGAAACGTAAATTCACCGGATACTTGTTGACTATAAACCAAACCGGACGAAACCAGAAAAGACCAGACTCGACTGTTTCCGGTTATAAATAAAATTTGGCGAAGACTGCATCACAAAACTGTTGAGGCTGCCTACCCTTACTAATCGTATTGACCCACAACTATTGTATTTTGGCGCAGATAAAGACACGACGAAAATTGAGGTTATTGTGCAAGAGACAATACATGCAATATGATTACAATTCCCGCAAACTACACTGACACCGAAATAGATACTGCGGCATAGCCGACTTGCTTGTAATAGTAAGCTGATAGCCTGTTGGATTCCTGGACGAATGTTCCATTATTGAGTATCCAAATGCTGTTTGCAGACCAACAGCCAAACGAGAGCAAACTATTAAACCCTAGCGTATGTAGACGACACAAATGTTTACAAAGTGCCAGGCGATTGTCATGAGCGGCAAGCCTGCTCTGACTACATTATCGAGAGCCGATTTGTGAAAAGACAGACAAATTTCTGTCACTGACGTTGAGCTTATTATTCAATTTGATACCTCGCAACCGGATTTCAGTCTGACAAACCAATCACAGTGTTTCAATAGATTGTTAACAGTTGACCGACCAGCTTGAATGCAAATGTCAAACAGGATGATGCATTTTCATTGGGTCTGTTTCATGTCCGGGTCACAGATAACAACCTTTTTAGAGGCGGATTACAAGCGAACTTTCAGACACGTGTGTATTGAGGTGGAAGAACTTCTTGAAACTGAAAATATGCTGGTGACGTGAGACTTTGAGCTCAACAATGATAATGATGCCGGGGCTTATCATGTTTCAGTCTGCAAGATGATGACGCGGCGATCAACCCTGAGCCACCGGCAAATCCTGAGCCAGAATATCCAGAAGCGGAACCAATAATTGGCGTTTATACCGATTCAGTAGACGACAGCGGCCCTTCAGTCGATAGCACCGATGCATGTCAGGACTCTCGACAACGAAGGAACAAATCTTGATCCTTTGAATCTCCATCAAGTATGGTCATACGATAGCAGCCGGGGCAGAGGTGTTCTCCGCGGTTGTATTCTGGATTATTTAGTATCAGCAGCACAGTATTCGACGCCAGCAGATACTCTGTAGGCAATTTCCCATAATCAATCAATATCGAAAAATTGACACCGACACCGTTAGTCTTGCGCGGTTCCAACCGAACAAATGGATTCCACAGACCAGTATGCAATCACTGATCAAACGCCGAGCAGGATTCAGTCGCTGCAAATCATATCGGTACTGGCTGTATCGTGAGTTTGAGCACGGTTCAGGGCACTGCGTCTTCATTGGTTTGAACCCGAGTACTGGTGATGCCAGCAGCGATGATCCAACCATTCGGCGCTGCATGGGATTTGCGCATGATTGGGGTTACCGTCAACTTACGGTCGTCAATCTGTTTGCGTACCGAACGCCCAGCCCATCAATGCTTAAATGCGTGCCTGTCCCTGAAGGTCCCGGTAACAGAGCCGCGTTACGCAAGGCCTGCCGAGAGGCGGATAACATTGTCGCAGCGTGGGGCACTCATGGGCTATACCTGAATCAGGCACATCGCCTGGCGAAGCTCTGGGCACCCTACGCCCTGAATTGTATCGGGCAGACCAAAAATCTACAGCCCGTTCACCCCCTCTATCAGCCCAAAACCGCAAGCTTGAAGCCCTACCGGCCAGAATAATCGTTTTCACTCGACGCAAGCTGTCATAACCCAGTATACTTATCATTCTCGCCAAGCACGAGGCTGCGCGCCCGTAGCTCAGTTGGATAGAGTACCTGGCTTCGAACCAGGTGGTCGGAGGTTCGAATCCTTCCGGGCGCGCCACTAATTCAACACACTGATCCCCAAAAAGTTCTTTGTACGAAGAGCAGTACATGATTCGAACCGAAAGAGGTTCGTAAATCGCGCCAGCGATTTGCAACAAGCGCCGCAGGCGCGCAGCCCGAAGGGTCAGAATCGAGGTCAGTAACCTCCTGAACGCGCAATATTTCGCCTAACGCCCGACTGAAAGCGAACCAATCCACAATCAGATACTTTCAACACGTGTTAGAAACCGGTTTATCAGGTAAAACCTGGCCCCAAGTCACAACTACCCTCAAGCACTCGCAAATTTCCCCGTTTTTCACGTACCTACTGCCGCTAACCTCGAGACAAGAGAATCCAAGATGTACCCAGAAAATGACTTCTACCGACGAAAACTGGATAAATAACAGCAACGACGAGAATCTCACTCGCTATCATCGCGATGCAATAGATTTAAGTCCGAGTATTAATGCGGGTCAAAGAATCTCTGACCTCAGGGGCCTCGCCGACATGTCGGTGCCGGAACTGTCCGAAAACTGCGGAATAACCTGTCAGGAACTATTGGCGCTGGAAGCAGGCATAATGCGTCTGCAACCGGAACTGGCCGCATTATTGGCTGAAACTCTGGGTGTAGAGTATTCGTATCTGTATGTGGACGAAGAAAACCAGCAGTAACTTGGGTTTTGTACCAGGAAGTGGAAAATGAACTTTATGCGATAGACCCGGTCGGTAGTAACTGGCATAGAAGTCCGTAACCGGACGAAGGTAGTAGTGACGTAACGGTTAATCAACTTCCAGGTCTGGTTCGTATCACATATAGTTTATCCACTATCAAAACAGAAAATCCAACAATGACTCGCATCAACAACGCTACCAGAACCGCTCTTATCGGCTCAATACTAGCAACTTGTTCTCTGACCACTGTAAATGCTGCCGATCTGACAGCGGTACCTTCCGGCGACTACGAAGTAGACGCCACCCACGCCTACATTAACTTTCAATACAACCACCTTGGACTATCCAACCCAACGTTGAGTTTCGATGACTTCACTGTCGATCTTGATCTCGACAACGCCGATCCTACAAAATCCAGCTTTGCCGTCACCATCGATCCTGCCAGCATCATCACAGGATCTGAGATATGGAAAGAGCACCTGACTAGCGGCGACTGGTTTGATGTTGCCACGTACCCCGAAATAGCCTTCCAGTCCACGTCGATAGAAGCCGGCGGCGACGGTGCTTACGTGGTCACAGGTGATCTGACTGTCAAGGATATGACGAAACCTGTTACTTTGAATGTTGCTATCAACGCAGCAATGAACCACCCCATGAGCGGAAAGCCGGTAATCGGCCTCGATGCATCGGGAGCTGTGCTGCGATCGGACTTCGGACTAGGTAAATTCGCACCTCATGTCAGCGACGAAGTAGCACTGAATATCTCTGTGGAACTGTTGAAAGCCGGCGAATAAGCCAACGTGTTGCATCCCGCGCCTATCGAGGTAAAAGCACCAAATGCAACGAACTGCTGAGCAACGCTATGGCGATGTAGCCGTGATATTTCACTGGCTCATCGCCTTTTTCATTATCGGGCTAGTGGTTGTGGGCAAATACATGGTCGGTCTCGAGCCCAACGACCCTGTTCGTTTCGAGCTCACTCAATGGCACAAAAGCTTCGGATTAACGGTACTGTTTCTGTCAATCCTGAGGCTCGCCTGGCGCTTCACTCACCGCCCTCCGCCAGAACCTGCATCCATCCCTCATTGGCAGCAGCGTATAGCCACGGCGGTGCACCTGCTGCTCTATGGTCTGCTGTTCGCCATACCTGTTACAGGTTGGATCATGTCGTCAGCCTCACCGTTGAACATAGACACGGTTCTATTCAATGTTTTCACGATTCCCCACCTCCCACCGTTTGCCGACTTGCCGAACAAAGCAGAAATAGCAGAGTCCTTTCACGAGTACCACGAGCTTGCAGGTAATCTTCTTATCCTGTTGTTACTGGCCCACATCGGAGCTGCACTAAAACATCACCTCATCGACAAGGACACCATATTGGTGCGCATGCTCCCCGATTGGGCATCCAGATCGTTCAAGCGAAAAATAGCGGTGCTCACCTTCGCAGTACTAGGCTCGACTGTCGCGCTTTATCTTTACGCTGAATCGAACAATCAGGAAGCTTTGCTCGCGTCGGGCGACAGCGAGGTCAGTTTTATTGCAGATGTCACTGGCGACGAGACGCCCGGTGCGTTTGCTGATACCACCGTCACGGCCACGATCGACACGTTATCACCGGCCAACAGCTCCATCATCGCAGTGGTAAATACAAAGACACTCTCCAGCAAGAACCCTCAAGTGGAAGGCGCGCTACCAGATGCCGAATGGTTTGATATTGAAGGGCATCCAGAGGCAAGATTCGAATCCACCACCATAGCGGCCAACGAAGACGGAACATTCCAGGTTGTGGGGGATCTGACCATCAAGACCACAACCCGTACCGTCAGCTTTCCTATGTCAATCACGGATGAGGAAGACAATCAGGTAGCACGTGGAGAATTCCTCATCGATCGACGCGAATTTGACATCGGAATGGAAAGCCAGCGTAACGACGACTACGTCGGCTTCAATGTGACTGTACGTTTCAGATTTGATATAAGCCAACCGGACAGTTAATACTGACAATAGTATGAAGTGCAGCGGATGGTAACGAGCAAGCCTGACGCTAGTCCCTCGAGCGCGTAGAATCTAGGCTTCAGTTAATGTAAGGAGCGCCGTGCTTTGTCGATCAAGAAAATCCTTGTAGCCAATCGTTCAGAAATCGCCATTCGCATTTTCAGAGCTGCTAACGAATTAAACATCAAGACGGTAGCCGTCTGGGCTCAGGAAGACAAGCTTGCGCTGCACAGGTTCAAGGCAGACGAGGCCTATCAGGTAGGCGCTGGCCCGCATCTGGAACAAACCATGGGACCCATAGAGTCCTATCTGTCTATCGACGAAATTCTGCGTGTCGCCAAACAGTCAGGTGCTGATGCTATCCATCCCGGGTATGGCCTGCTTTCGGAAAGTCCGGAATTTGTCGACGCCTGTGATGCGGCAGGAATTATATTTATTGGCCCCAAAGCCGACACTATGCGCCGCCTGGGCAACAAGGTGGCCGCACGCAATCTGGCCGTTGAAGCCGGGGTACCGGTGGTGCCTGCGACCAAACCATTACCTGAGGATCTTCCCACCATAAAGAAGATGGCGGCTGAGATCGGCTACCCAATCATGCTCAAGGCCTCATGGGGTGGTGGTGGACGGGGTATGCGCACCATTCGTAGCGAGGACGATTTGGATAAAGAGGCCAATGAAGCCAGACGCGAAGCCCGGGCAGCCTTTGGCAAGGATGAAATCTACCTTGAAAAACTCGTAGAACGTGCACGTCATGTCGAGGCCCAGATCCTGGGTGACGCTCATGGCAATGCCGTACATTTGTTCGAACGCGACTGCACCGTGCAACGCCGCAACCAGAAGGTGGTGGAACGTGCGCCTGCCCCCTATCTCAACCAGGAACAGCGCGAAGAGCTCAGCAGTTACGCATTGAAGATTGCCAACGCCACCTCCTACCTGGGCGCTGGTACCGTGGAATTCCTGATGGACATGGACACCGGCTCGTTCTATTTCATCGAAGTCAACCCGCGTGTTCAGGTCGAACACACTGTCACCGAAGAAGTCACGGGCATAGACATCATCAAGGCTCAGATTCATCTGGTCGAAGGCCATGCCATCGGAACACCCGAGTCCGGTGTGCCCGCACAGGAAGACATCCACCTCAATGGTCATGCCATGCAGTGCCGGATCACCACTGAAGATCCCGAACAGAACTTTGTGCCCGACTACGGGCGCATAACCGCTTACCGGGGTGCTTCCGGCTTCGGTATTCGCCTGGATGGTGGCACCGCCTACTCCGGCGCTGTCATCAATCGGTTCTACGATCCTCTGCTTGAAAAGGTAACCGCCTGGGCACCTACTTCAGAAGAAGTTATCCGACGGATGGACCGCGCCCTTCGCGAATTCCGGATTCGCGGTGTGGCCACCAACCTTACCTTCCTCGAAAATGTCATCGGCCACCCGAGCTTTCTCAACAACAGCTACACAACGCGTTTCATCGACACAACGTCAGAGCTATTCGAACAAGTCAAGCGTAAAGACCGTGCCACAAAATTGCTGACCTACATTGCTGATGTAACCGTCAATGGTCACCCGGAAACCCGAGATCGTCCACTGCCTCGTGTCGATGCACTGGAACCTGTTGCTCCCTGGTTCGACGGTGATCTTCAACCCGGTACGAAAAACCGCCTCGATGACATCGGACCTGCAAAGTTTGCGCAATGGCTACGCGATACGCCACATGTCCTGGTAACCGATACCACCATGCGTGATTCACACCAGTCATTGCTGGCTACCCGTATGCGTACCAATGACATCATCAACATTGGTGAATCCTACGCTAAAGGCTTACCAGAATTACTCTCACTCGAATGCTGGGGCGGTGCGACTTTTGATGTCAGCATGCGTTTTCTGACAGAAGATCCCTGGGAACGTCTGGAGATGATCCGTGAGCGCGTGCCCAACATCCTGCTACAGATGCTGATCCGTGGTGCTAATGGTGTCGGCTATACCAACTATCCGGATAATGTCGTCACGCACTTCATCAAACAGGCTGCGTCATCCGGTGTCGATTTGTTCCGCGTATTTGACTGTTTCAATTGGGTAGACAATATGCGCGTGTCAATGGATGCGATCCTCGCCGAAGACAAGCTGTGCGAAGCATCTATCTGTTATACCGGCGACATGCTGGATCCGGCGCGCAGTAAATATGATCTCAAGTACTACATCGATCTTGCGAAAGAACTTGAAAAGGCGGGTGCCCATATACTATGTATCAAGGATATGGGTGGCTTGATGAAACCCGCTGCGGCATCGGTGCTATTCAAAGCACTACGTAACGAGATCAGTTTGCCCACGCACTTCCACACTCACGACACTTCGGGTATCTCTGCGGCAACGACGCTTGCCGCTGTGGAAGGTGGGGTGGATGCTATCGATGGTGCTATGGATGCCCTCTCCGGCCTCACCTCGCAACCTTGTCTCGGTTCCCTCGTGGCTGCCATGCGTGGAACACCACGTGACTCAGGGCTCAGTCGCGAGACCATTGAACAGATTTCCTTCTATTGGGAGGCTGTACGCAATCAATACGCTGCATTCGAAAGTGATCTGAAAGGTCCTGCCTCGGAAGTCTATCTGCACGAGATGCCAGGCGGACAATTTACAAACCTGAAGGAACAGGCGCGTTCAATGGGTCTTGATTCTCGTTGGCATGAAGTGGCTAAAGCCTATAGCGATGTCAATCAAATGTTCGGCGATATCGTAAAAGTCACGCCTTCATCAAAAGTGGTGGGCGATATGGCCTTGATGATGATTAGTCAGGACTTGAGTATTCAAGATGTCGAGGATCCAGCCAAAGACATTTCCTTTCCCGACTCTGTTGTTGCCATGATGCGTGGCGAACTAAGCCAGACACCCGGAGGATTTCCAGAAGGTATCCGCAACAAGGTTCTGAAAGGAGAGACCGCCATGTCCGAACGCGCCAGCGCTGTTATGCCTCCTGCAGACCTTGAAGCAATACAAAAGGAGCTTACCGAAAAGCTTGAGCGAGGTATCAATGAGCAGGAGCTTGCCTCCTACAATATGTATCCGAAGGTCTTTACAGACTTTGCTGCAACACAGGAATTGTACGGTCCTACAAGCGCACTTCCGACACCAGTCTACTTCTATGGCATGAAAACCGGTGATGAAGTCTTTGTCGAAATTGAAAAGGGCAAGACACTGGTTGTGCGTTGTCTTGCTGTTGGTGACATAAATGACAAGGGGATGAAGCGTGTCTTCTTCGAGCTCAACGGCCAACCACGTTCTATTGCTGTTCCAGATCGCCTGCTGGGTGCCAGTGCTGCGGCTGTTCGTCCCAAAGCAGAACTTGGCAATAACACCCAGATAGGTGCTCCCATGCCAGGTGTCGTGTCCACGGTGAACGTCAAGACGGGCCAAAGTGTTGAAACCGGTGACATCCTGTTATCCATTGAAGCCATGAAAATGGAAACCGCTATCTACAGTGAAGTCAATGGCGTCGTGGAGGAGCTACTGGTAAAAGCCGGAGATCAGATAGATGCGAAAGACCTGTTGGTGAAGATCGAGGTTAGTGAGGCAGCAGAAGCTTAATCACAGAACGCTGGATACGACTTTGACACATCGTTTACTTTGCAACATGAAATGGCAATATCGTATTCGGCACAGGGCGACAAAACTTCTGGTCAGGCACATCCGGCAATGAATTTGCGCGCGAACGCTGCCTTAGGCTTGACCATTGCTGACGATCGTTTCCTCGACCTGGATTCGTCTAGCGGTTTTTCCCTCTATGCCGCACAGGCACACCTGTTTCTGCACGAAACGATATCTGACAATACACACTGAACACAGCCGCTTAGGCCACTGAAATCAGCCTCCAATTCCGTAGCCTTACTCAACTTATTCAGCAATGCACCTCTCGCCTTTCACTCGGTTAAAATCATCCGTGACCGATTAAGCAACATCACGTGCTATCGTGTAAGTTCTTAACGTCGTCGTATAGCGCATTTACGACTGGAACTTGGCGCTATATGTCGATTTTCTACCTTTCTTGCCAGGATGAACCGGAGATCCATACCGGGCAAAATTGATGGAGAACGAGATATGCCTGATTTTCGTGTACAAGCATCAACCGATATAGCCACGTCTATCCAGCAAGTACACGATGCGCTGGTCGATTTCACGACGTGGCCAATGTGGTCGCCATGGCTATATATCGAGCCTGATGCGCAGCTCAGCTACTCGGGTACCAAGGGTGAGCTGGGCCATGCGTATCAATGGACTGGTGACAAGGTTGGAGCCGGGAGCATGAGCCTGACAGGTGTGGCCCCGGGACGAATTGACTATACGCTGCAATTCCAAAAGCCCTTTAAATCCACAGCCGCCGTATGGTTCGATCTAAAGGAATCATCACCACACCAAGCCTCACTAACATGGTCTATGGATAGCAAGCTTCCGTTCTTCATGTTCTGGATGATGGGTTCGATGACAAGCATGATCAGGGCCGACTACGATCGCGGCCTGGCGCTTTTAAAGGATCTACTGGAAACCGGATCGGTTCAGTCGCGTACCAAACTACTTGACGTTACGGAGCTTGATGCATTGGCGTACGTTGGACTCAAGAATGTGACACCCCATGATCAATTGCCCATGTCAATTAGCAAGACATTCTCTGCACTGTCAGACAAGGTAGAATCCGAGCTGTTCAATCCTGTTGGCAATGCATTTTGTCTATACCATCGGATCGATATCAAACAGGGTGAAATTGAATATACCGGCGCTCTGCCTGTTGCCGAACCTGAATCAGTGGATATGCCTTTCCTATCAAGTATCAGACCCGCATGTCGCGCTTTGTATGCCGTCCACACCGGCCCTTACAGGCACCTGCCTAATGCCTGGGAAATGCTTAAAAGTGAAGCTAAATCCAAAAAACTCAAAGTATCCAAAATACATCCCCCGATTGAACACTATCTGAATGATGTCGACAAAACAGAAGCGTCAGATTTAATCACGGAATTGTATTTACCTCTCAAGTAGAAACGGCTACGTCGTCATTCCCTCCGTGTTGATGATGACAGGGTGCCGAGGTAGATTTTATTTTTTCCAGCTGGCACTATAATCAGCTCTTTCACTCTAGCTGACTTGGGAATTGTTCAAGACGAGTTAACTATAATTTGCTTTTCACAAATCACGGTGCAGCAGTGATAGCTTCATGGGAAACGAGATATCTTTCTTTTACGCAGGTCATTAACCTTGTAACCGACGTAGCAGGTAGAATACAAGCACTCATGACGTTACTGACCAATGAGAAAATAGTTCCCATCAGATTGATTTATTTGTATCACGTTGCACTCCAAAACAGATATACCCATGCGCAAAGAACTATATAGTGTACTTATCCCCATGGTATTGATGACAGGGATATCGTTAGTATCTGCCTGTTCATCCAGCTCTGATAACACCGGTAGCAATACAAGAATTACGTCCCTTTCCACATCAGTAGGCTCCCTTGAAGGTGCAAGTCAAATCGGCTGGTTCTCGATAACCAACGACTCAGAATTCGATTCAGTTTTCGCATCCAGCATATTCTTTGAAGCACCTGCTAACCTGCAAGATAACGTTGCTGCCATGGCCCTGACGATGCAGGCAGATACCTGCGTGGTTGAAGCAGACCTGCAACTGGAAGCACCTTTGTTTGAGGATAGACTCCTTAATGACTATGTATCAGTTTCTGCCGGTGAAGTGCTGACGCTTACCTCACCAAACGGTACCTATGGAGAGCTTACTCGTCTGGACGTCCAGAACGGGTTGATGTACCTGTCACTGTCAGACCTGGCGTATCCAGGTCCAGATTCACTGACGATAACCATTCCCGGCGATCAATTCGTCGCAGCCAGCTTGACGATTGACAAACCAGCCTCTGTCGAAGAGTTTACTATTTCGAATATCAATGCTGAAGACGGAACCATAAAGACTGGTACAACATTTAGTTGGAATGCCACCACAAATCTGGATACTCTGCTATCAGTGACTTTGTTGGACGCTGATAGCGACTTTAATCCAGATAACTCTTTCACTGCGTCTTGCCTGATGGTTGATGACGGTGAATTTACCTTACCTGAAAGTGTTTTCATCGACGCCAATGCCATCTTAGGTAGCGAAGCAAGAATACGTGTTGCTGGCGTCAGTCGAAGCAGAGCCACCGCTTTCCGATCGGGAGCTGACGTATGGGTAGCAATCTACAACGACAGCAATTGACCGGACAGCAACTACTGTGTGCAATTTCAACTGCTATCCAAGCTTGTACTATTCCAAATATTGTGTAACATAGTTGTATTAGTAATCTAACATAATATAAAAACCATGTCCGTGAATTTCCAGATTTCTATGTGGCATAGTTGTATTAGCAAGCTAACACGATAATAAAGCTGCGTCAGCAAATTACCATCATTCAGGGCGTTTCTGACATAGCGGGTTCATAAGACCTTGCTTAACCTGCGTTTGAAAGAAAACGCTCACCAATGTATCAACCGGTTTGATCAACAGACTCGCAACCATACTCCGCCGAGGCACGCGCTAACCATAACCAAACATAGTCGCTAAAACTGCGTCTCACGATCAGCTCATACCGGTTTGACGCCTCCCCCAATTCAAGACACTGCATTGTTACCTGCGTTTTGGCAAACGTCGTATTTACCACCTTACCTACTGGTAGATGATCCGGGTGCGTGTCGTAGCCTGTACTCTTCATCAATACATTGCGTGCATGAACACCTGATAACTCAAGAATGGTATAACCACCGGACACGTTGACTACAGCCATATGGCCATCCACGGCTTTGTGCAGCGTATTTTCCAATGAAAAAGCTTCATCCAGTGGGCAGGACAATAGCCAACTGTCAGGCGACATCCAGCGAACGCAAAATTCGCCTTTAACATTACTGCGCAATCGTGAGCTTAGAGCAACGCCACACTGAGCGATCAATGCCTTACTCAGTGCCTCAGCACTACCCGTTGCTCGCAGTAACAACAAGCCTGTTACCGGACGTTCCAAAAGCGCTACCGTCGCTGCCGAATCAGACTCTGCCTTTACAGGTTCGCTGAGCGTCGACAATCCAGTATGAGAAAGTGCGGAGCACATGACACTATCCTCATCGGTTGCATACTGATCCAAAATGGCTACTGATACCCTGGCACTCATACTTTTTGCCTCTCATTATCTGGATCAACAAACGTTGTGGTGCAAATAACGGCCTCCACAACAGCTCCGTTACGCAGTGGAAAATACACTTTCTCACCCATTCTCCTGAGACCGCCCTTGATCACACCCATGGCAATTCGCCTGCCCAGAAAAGCACTGTGATAGCTGGATGTAACGTGGCCCACCATCGCCATTGGTATCGGCTGTCTGGGGTCACTGACAGCTTGCGCCCCCTCGGGAAGCAATGCGTTGGGGTCTGTTGTCATCAAGCCCACAAGCTGCTTTCTATTATCACGCAAACAATCGGCGCGGTTCATGCCTCGTTTACCTATAAAACTGAACGGTTTGCTGCTGGCAACCGCCCAGCCATGGTTGATATCCATCGGCGTCATGGAACCATCCGTATCCTGTCCAACAATGATAAAGCCCTTCTCTGCACGCAACACATGCATAGTCTCGGTGCCATAAGGTGTCAGATCAAACTCGCTACCGGCTTCGAACAAAGCCTTCCAGACCGCCTGTCCGTAGTGCGCAGGCACATTGATTTCAAATGACAGATCACCGGTAAATGAAATACGAAACACTCTCGCCGGTATGCCTGCAACTGTTGCACTCTTCCACTGCATGAACTTGAAGTTATCTGCCGAGATATCAGTATCAGTCAGCTTCTCCAACACTTTGCGTGCGTTGGGGCCGGCTATTGCCATTGTGGCCCAATGATCGGTGACACTATTGAAAAATACTTCCAGCTCCGGCCAGTCGGTCTGATGATAAATCTCTAACCATGACAAGACGTTGGCCGCCCCACCAGTGGTGGTAGTCATGTGAAAGTGATTTTCAGCCAGACAAGCGGTAACGCCATCATCCATTACCATGCCATCTTCACCACACATAAGGCCGTAGCGACATTGCCCAGGCTGAAGTTTGGCCCAGGCGTTCGTATAAACACGCCCTAGAAACTCACGCGCATCTTTACCCTGGATATCGATCTTGCCAAGAGTTGACGCATCAAGAATTCCCACGCTGTTGCGTGTTGCCAGTTGCTCACGCGCAATTGACTGCTCCATAGTCTCGTCGCCTTGCGGGTAGTACCACGGTCGCTTCCACTGACCCACGTTTTCAAATACAGCTCCCCGTACCAGATGCCACTCATGCATCGGTGTAAATCGCATCGGATCAAACAAGCTGCCAGTATGCGCACCTGCAACTACTCCGAAACTGACGGGGGTGTAGTTAGGACGAAATACGGTCGTGCCGGTCTCTTCGATGCTCTTGCCCAGAGCTTTGGCAACGATAGCCATACCATTGATGTTGCCGGTCTTGCCCTGGTCAGTGCCAAATCCCAAAGCCGTGTAGCGCTTGACATGCTCAATCGACTCGAAGCCTTCGCGGGTAGTCATCTCGATACCAGCGGCCGTCACATCGTTCTGCATATCGACAAACTGCTTTGGAGCACGACTACAAGGTTTCGTATGTGGCAAGGCATACACTTGCATCGCATCGCTCACAGTCTGATTGGCGGACGATGTCAGAAAAAGCGGCGACTGTTCAAGAATGTCTTGCGTATACCCTGCCGCAGCAGCAGCTTCCACACCAGCACTGATGCCATCAGCCAGAACATCGCCCAGGGCTTGCTTGCCACTAACTGCGCCTGCCGTCCATCGTTGCTCAGTAGTTTTTCCCGGCAAAAAACCAATGATGTCTTCCGACCACACTGGGCGGCTGCCCGTATGACAAGACAGATGCACCGCCGGGCTCCAGCCACCACTACTGGCTATTGTGTCGCACTCCAGATAATGTGTATCACCTGCGACAAAGGTTGCAGCATCATTGACAGGTGCGATGATGGCGCCTTTGACGCGTTTTTTGCCGCACGCTTCAATCAAGGCTGAACCTGTTATTACTGTGATACCGCTCTCCAAGGCACGCATTTTTACCGAACCGTCGGGGTTCTGTCGCGTGTCGACGATGGCTACTACGGTACGTCCGGCATCTACCCAGTCAAACGCACACTGATATCCACTGTCGTTGCCGGTAACTACAACCAGACGTTTACCGGGCACCACCGCAAATCGATTTATGTAATGAGACACACTGGACGCAACCATGCAGCCAGGTACATCATTATTGGCGAACACCAGCGGACGTTCATGCGCGCCAGTAGCTAGAACAACGCTCCCCGCGCGTACCTTATGCATCCGCTGGCGCACTTGGCCAGCTGGCGCATGATCACTCAGATGGTCTGTGCGACGTTCGCTGATCGTAAGAAAATTGTGATCGTGATATCCATTGACGGTGGCATTAGTCAACATCGTCACCCGCTTATCAGCCGCAAGCTGTGCCACAACATCAGCGACCCACTGCATGGCAGGCTTGCCATCGATGGTTTCAGTGGAGAACAACAGAGATCCACCAAACTCGTCATGCTCATCAGCGATCAGAACACGTGCACCACGCCTCGCAGCATTCAGCGCAGCACTCAAGCCAGCAGGACCTGCTCCCACGACCATGACATCAGCGTGGTGATTCATATGATCGTAACGATCAACGTCCGGCACTTTCGGACTACTGCCCAGCCCTGCCGCCTTGCGGATATATTTTTCGTAAGTGAGCCACCGGGATTTAGGCCACATGAACGTCTTGTAGTAAAAACCGGGGGTCATTAGTTCGCCACCGACTCTACCGAGTACACCCATTAAATCAAACTCGGCATTTGGCCAGCCATTTACAGGCTTGCACACCAACCCTTGATACAACATCTGCTCGGTTGCTTTGACGTTAGGTATTTGCGTAGCTTCAGTTGCTCCGATCTGCATGATGGCATTGGGCTCCTCGACACCTGCGGTCATAATGCCGCGTGGCCTGCCATACTTAAAACTACGCCCGACGATGTCGACGCCATTGGCCAACAAGGCCGATGCAAGAGTATCGCCTTCATACCCCAGTAATGCCCTACCGGCGTAGGTAAAGATCAACGGTTTTTCCCGATTGATGCGGCCACCCGTGGCCAGACGATTATGCTGCTGAATCTGCAGCTGATGTTGCGTCATCATGAATCGTCTCCTGCATCCTTTAACGCAGCTCGGTAATTGAACACGGAGCCACTGGAGCTTACTTGCGGATCAGAATCAGCGTCCAGAAGGGTACCCGCCTTGTAGGTCCCATAAATCTCGTAGGTCTGCGTATTGCGCGATACGTTGAAATACTTACCACAACCAGCAGCATGCACCCAGAGTTCCCGATGCTCCCCTCGCGGGTTTTTACGAAAATACAAATAGTTGGCCCATTCTTCGTCACTCATGGAATCAGGGTCAAGTGGCCTTGGCATATGAGCCTGACCGGCAGCGTGAAATTCTTCCTCTTCACGGTGTTCTTCACAGTAAGGGCAATGAATCAGAAACATGATGGTTGTGACCGTGGTTGATCAGTGAACACTGCTGGAAATCGAGATGCCGACAAAGAGCACAATGGATGGGTCTTTTGATTGCTGTGCATAACTAGTGTGCTACACCTGCAGCTCCATGCTCATCGATAAGAGACCCATCATGAAAACGCCAGTAGTTGAATGGCCTGGCTATATCGTTAGGTTCGCCTTTTGCCAACAGATCAGCAAACACATGGCCTGATCCGGGCGTCGCTTTAAAACCACCGGTGCCCCAACCGCAATTGAAAAACAGGTTTTCAACGGGTGTTTTTGAAATAATCGGGCAGGCATCCGGTGTCGTATCAACAATGCCGCCCCACTGTCGATTCATATGCACACGCGATACCTGAGGAAACAACTCGAGAATGGCGTGCATCGTATGTTCGATCACCGGGAACGAGCCTCGTTGGCCGTAACCTACGTAACCATCTATTCCCGCACCGATAACAAGATCCCCTTTATCCGACTGAGACATGTATCCATGTACCGCATTGGACATGACCACGGTATCGAGAATCGGCTTGATGGGCTCCGATACATACGCCTGCAGCGGATGAGATTCAACAGGCAATTCAAACCCGGCATATCCTGCCAGTACACCGGAATTTCCTGCTGTGACACAACCAATTCGATCTGCCTTGATAACACCATGCTGTGCTGTATCGACACCGACCGCTACGCCATCTTCCACAATGATGTCCGTGACCTCCGTTTGCTGGATGATATCGACACCATAGCTATCAGCACCGCGAGCAAAACCCCAGGCAACCGCATCATGACGTGCAACCCCTGCACGGGGTTGCCACGAAGCGCCGAGAACCGGATAGCGTGTACTGCCCGAGCAATCCATGATAGGCACAATTTCTGCGCACTGCTGAGCATCCAGCACCTCGCCATCAATACCGTTGAGCCGATTGGCATTCACCCGTCGCTGGATATCTCGCATGTCCTGAAGGTTATGCCCGAGATTCATGACACCGCGCTGCGAGAACATCACGTTGTAGTTGAGCTCCTGGGACAAGCCTTCCCATAACTTCAAGGCATGTTCATATAAGTGCGCCGCCTCATCCCACAAATAGTTGGAACGTACAATCGTGGTATTGCGTCCAGTGTTGCCACCACCTATCCAGCCCTTCTCGATGACAGCGACGTTGACCTTGTCATGCAGCTTGGCCAAGTAGAAGGCTGTGGCCAGACCATGACCACCACCACCCACGATCACGATGTCGTAGTGCCTTGCGGGGGTGGGATTACGCCACATACGCTGCCAGTTCTCCTGGTGCGAGTATGCCTGCTTGATCAGGCCAAATCCTGAAAATCGACTCATATGCGGGTTACCGGCTGCAAGATACTGAGATAAGCCTATTGTGGTGCCGCCAACCGGTTCACTGGTGACCACGAACGTACATTTTTTGCCTATTTGCGCCAATTGTGGCTAAATGCGACGTTACTTGTTTCTCTTACAGGCTTTTATGCAGGATTACTTAAAAGTACAGTTTCTTCTTCAACAGCATTTTTCGTTGCTGGCATTCACGGCAGCAGCTGACGCTCTGACAACAGCTAACCTTGTACAAGGCAAAAAATACTTCGGATTCGACACGATTGGTCTCACCGACGCCCCGGTTGTCAGCGATCTCGGCCTAAGGATTAACGCCGATTATTCGATACACAATGCCCGGCCCGAGACTGCCGATATCATAATTGTCTGCGGGGGCTATCGTTGCTCAACGGACGAAAACAGGAAAGCAAGCAGATTTCTGATTAAGGCTGAACTCTCCGGTGCCAGTCTGGGTGGATTGTGGAATGGGTGCCTCGCCCTTGCTCATGCACAGTTGATGGAAGGCTTTGCCTGTGCCTTGCACCCAGACAATCATGACTACGCCATCCAGAATTTCCCGGGTATGGCTGTCCGACCAGAGGCTGTGGTTGTGGATCGTGCCAGACTCTCGGCGGCAGGTCCTAACAGCAGCTTTGATCTCATGTTGCTTCTCATACAGCGCTTTGACAGTAGCGAAACAGCAACCGCCATACGCAACATTCTACGGGCCGATATCAGTCAATCGCCAGAGCCTGTGGTTGCTAACGTCAGCCACCCTGTTCCGGACAAGTTGCAACGTGCTGTGCTGTTAATGCGTAATAACCTAGATGAACCCTTATCGCGTAAGGAAATTGCTGCGCATATTGGGATGTCGACACGTGCTATGGAGCGCTTGTTCCAGAAATATTTCAATACAAGCCCGGCACGTCAGTATCTAGAACTGAGACTGGGCCGGGCCCATGACATGTTGCGCCAGAGTGAAGAGCCGGTGAGACGCATTGCCGATAGTTGCGGCTTTATCAGTGGCGCACATTTCAGTCGGGCTTTTAGCAAACGATATGGTTGTTCGCCAAAGTCTCTGCGCCAATCCGTGTCGCAGTTGATTGACTGACGCCGAGATTGGCGATGTCGGTGAATCGCGCCGGATGATGACCATCCATGCTCAAGACTATCGTGTTCTACGACATATATTGAATTTCAACAAAACCTTCATTGCAACTGGTTCAGGGTTGGACAGCAGGAAAACTCCTTGCAGTTTAATCGACACCTATGCCATGGTTATAAACGTGATATTTATCACAATTATACAACTGCCGAGGAATACCGATGAAAACCGTCCAAACCGGGTTTGCAGGCTTAAGCTTGTTAGTCGTGCTATTGGCCACAGGCTGCAACAGCGACACCCTCGAAACAGATATGCCAATCGGAGCGGACGACACCAGCAATGACGGATTCACCATCGAAACAGTAATGCTCGGAGATCGTCCATCATCACTGGTGGCGCTTCTTCCAGATGGCGATCTGAAAACGCGCCTGGAGACCTGCGATGTATCAGCTGTTCGCCCACAAGCGTTTTCGATTGCGCATCGTGGCGCTCCGCTTGAATTCCCTGAACATTCAGTCGAAGGCTATGAAGCGGCGGCATCCCAGGGTGCCGGAATTATAGAATGCGATGTCACCTTCACCAGTGATCGGGAACTGGTTTGCCGGCACTCGCAATGTGACTTGCACACAACGACTGATATTCTGGCAACCGATCTTGCACAGAACTGCTCTGTTCCACCGGATATGGACGCTGCTGCACCCTTTGAAAACGTGCAATGCTGTACCAGCGATCTGACGCTGGCTGAGTTTCGCACACTCAGGGCCAAGCGCGACGGTGCAAATTCTGCAGGTGCAACACTCGAAGAGTACCTGGCAGGTACTCCTGGGTGGACGAACGATGAAGAGATGGACTATGGAACTCTGCTCACGCACGCCGAGAGTATTACCCTGTTCAATGGGTTTGGTGTATCAATGACACCGGAGCTTAAAGAGCCCGCCGTAGACATGCCTTATGAAGGCAACTACACACAGACAGCCTATGCACAGCAGATGATTGATGAGTACACGGCTGCCGGAATTAGCCCCGATCGTGTATTTGCTCAATCATTTCTCTTGGATGATGTGTTGTACTGGATAAGCGCAACGCCAGAGTTCGGTGAGCAGGCGGTTTTTCTAGACGGGCGTTATGCTGTAGAAGGCTTTAACCCGGATGATGCATCGACCTTTGTTCCCGGCATGCAGGAGTTGGTAGATCAAGGTGTCAATTATCTCGCACCGCCAATGCCATTTCTTGTGACACTCGACGAGCAACAAGATATCGTACCGTCTGTTTATGCGAATGAAGCCAATGCCAACGGCCTTAAACTGATCACCTGGACGCTGGAGCGTTCCGGATCGCTGGAAGACGGTGGTGGTTTCTACTACACATCGATCAACGAAGTGATAGACGATGACGGAGATGCCCTGCGACTGCTTGATGTTCTTGCGAAGGATGTTGGCGTCACTGGAGTATTCAGCGACTGGCCTGCTACAACGACATTTTATGCACATTGTACTGACCTTGAGTAAGAGAATGTCCTTCTGACAATCGCAAAATCACTCGGTGTTAACGCGCATCTTTGAGAGAAGAATTGACGTCAGATACGTTCGCTGATTTATAATTTGTTGATCCGTTGAAATCGATCAATCGGATGTGATAATTCACTTATGAGCCTACTGCGCAGTGCAGCCTGACCATTCGTTCAAGTGGGACACTAGCCGAACAGCGTTACGTCATGGTCAATCTTATGTCAGTATATGCGTATAATTCATTAATTTTACATAACATTAGTTATACGCTTTCAAAGATATATATTTGACATAGTCTCTATTCACAGATACGTTGTTTTAATCAATAAAGCCACAAACCCCGAATAAGCGACACAGAAATACCCACTGCATTTATCGTAGGGGGTTCCAGTCAAATCAGTATCGCAATAGCGACTTGGCTTTGCACAGATGGCTGGAGCATGGTTTTGTTCAGGCATTTGATGGACGCTTGCCTTCGATCGTGAATTTGGCTGACTCAAACAGCCCAACTGTTGCAGAAATTGGCCATACAATCATGGACATCGTCGATATCAAAAACGAGCATGTGTCGTTACTCGAAGACACACCTGTCCACCTGTTATAGGGACCACATCCTGGTCTGTTCGAAGTCCATTTATTTGCCACTCATTCATTGAATCTGATAGCCCCTAAGCTCAATCGGTGCCTTCAGCCGTTCATTGGCTTGTAGAGGCGACAAACAACAGTGAGTGGAAAACGTTGTTGCCTCAACTTGCCCGATATCCTTGTAATCACTTTGACTACCGAATTCACGATGCAGCATTGTCCGGTATTTCCAAATGAACCCGATTTGCAGACGACAGCACTTGCGTTCGATGATTGCCTTTCGTATCGGTCGTTTAAAGCAAAACATTGCATTGTTTGTCGAGACTGAATACTATCAAAACAGTCCACACGAATAATGATCACTTTACTATCACAGCAAACATCCATGGAAATTTATGCTGCCCGTCTCACCATGGAGTCAATCAGATTTTTTCTCATCAATGTATGAGACTGAATAGGAAAACAGTCCTAAGTGACAAAATCAGGTGTAAAGCTACAGCTATCGAACATTCAGAAAAGCTGGGATTCCACGCAAGTTCTGCATGACATCAGTTTCGAAGTGCAAGCAGGTACATTCCTGACCTTGCTGGGCCCCTCCGGCTGCGGAAAGAGCACGGCACTACGGCTTATTGCAGGTTTGGACAATGTCTCTGGCGGTAAAATACTGATCGACGACACCGATGTCACAGACTTGTCACCGGCAGAGCGCAATATTGGTATGGTCTTCCAGAATTACGCGCTTTTTCCTCATATGACAGTGCGCCGAAACATCTTGTATGGATTAAGGGTTCGTCGCACGCCAGTTGCACAACAGAATTCCAATCTTGAGCGAGTAACCGATCTGATGGGACTTGGTGAGCTGTTGCAACGTTTTCCATCACAACTGTCTGGCGGACAACAGCAACGTGTTGCCCTGGCCCGCGTGCTGGTAGCCAACAGACCGCTGGTGTTGATGGATGAGCCGCTGTCCAACCTCGATGCCAAGCTACGAGTAGAGATTCGCAGTGAAATCCGTGAGCTGAACAAAAAACTCGGTATTACTATCGTGTATGTCACTCATGATCAAAGCGAAGCCCTGTCCATGTCAGACAAAGTACTACTCATGGATAAAGGCATCGCCTCACAATTTGGCAGTCCTTCTGATATCTACGCTCAACCACAGAACATTTTTGCAGCAAGCTTTATCGGTACACCACCGATGAACCTGATGAAGGCATCGATGCTCAAACCGGCCTTACTGGGACACCATAGGGCCGAATCAGAAAACCTGCTGGTGGGAATACGGCCCGAAGATATCCGGCTTACTGATCACCCAACCGAGCTTGGCCTGCATGGCAGAATCATGAGCTCTGAATACGAAGGCGTACATACGCTCGTCACCATTGACGTTGCAGGAGGTGACAGAGTCATCACGTCAATTCCCAAGTCGGTCAGATTCGAAATGGGCGCCGAAGTGTTTTTAAACGCCGAACAGAATGCGTTGTATTTTTTCAAACGTTCCGACGGGCAGAAGGTGCCCTTGACCCTGCAGTAAAAGCAGACAATAGCTTGCTGCAATACCACTGAGTACACCACAATCGAGGTAACAAAAATGATACGTTCCAGAACAATCCTTGCCAGCAGTCTGGCAACCCTGCTGGCCGCTGGCACCGCCAGTGCAGCAGAACTTGAGTTCTACTTTCCTGTTGGCGTAAACGCCCCGGCGGTTGCCACTATTCAGGAATTGACAGATGCCTGGGCCGCGGAAAATCCACAACATACCGTAAAGGCTGTATACGCGGGTAATTACGAGGAAACCACCACAAAGGCATTAACTGCGGCTGCCGCAGGTAGCCCCCCCCACGTGGCCGTTCTACTTGCCATTGACATCTTCACTCTGGTAGAAGAAGACGTTGTCATCCCAATCACCGATGTCGCGACAACTGAAGAAGATGCCACCTGGCTCGACGGTTTCTATAAAGGCTTCATGAACGATGCGACCCTCGATGGCAAGATCTATGGTGTTCCCTTCCAGCGCTCGACGCCGGTGCTTTACTACAACAAGGATGCCTTCAGAGAAGCCGGCCTTGATCCAGAGACACCACCAACCACCTGGACCGAAATGATCGAAATGGGCAAGAAGCTCACGAAGAAGGATGCTAACGGCAATGTCGAGCAATGGGGTACACGTATTCCTACGCTTGGTCTGGGCGGCGCCTGGCTATACGGTGGTCTGGTAATCTCAAATGGCAGCGTTTTATCAGCAGACAACGGTATTGATGTAGCCATAGACACACCCGAGGCAATCGGTGCGCTGGAATTTTTAACTCAACTGTCCGCTGAAGGCGTCATGGCTCCCGGTGGGATTTCCTGGGGCGATACGCCAAAGGCATTTATTGAAGGCAATGCAGCCACTATCTGGACATCAACCGGAAATCTCGCCTACGTCAACGACAATGCGGAGTTCGACTGGGGTGTCGCATTTCTGCCAGGTGGCATAGGACCAGGTGCTCCCGTAGGTGGTGGCAATTTCTATCTCTTCAAGGACACAAGCGAAGAGGAACAACTGGCTGCGCTGGATTTTATCAAATTCATGACTGCTCCCGAGAATGCGGCCAAATGGGCCATAGCTACAGGCTATATCGCACCCCGAGCCGATACGTGGGAAACACAAGTGATGAAAGACTACGCAGCAGAACTACCGCAGGCACTGGTTGCTCTCGAGCAGATTGAATACGCGAAACGTGAATTTGCGACCTTTCAGCGAGGCCAGGTTACCAAGTTTCTTGTTGAGGCGATTGAATCAACGATAGACGGGAAGACAAAAGCGGCTGAAGCACTCGCAGAAGCTCAATTGAAGGCTGACAATATTCTCGACGATTATAAATAGACCCGTATCGATATTCGTTAAGCGCATGCCGACTGGTCGGCATGCGCAATCTTAAAGGCCAGAAATGAAGAAACTCAGTTTTCGACTCGCTTTTATCTTATTGGTACTACCTTGCAGTCTTCTGGCGGCATTTACGCATTATCCAGCGATAAAATCTCTGATCAACTCCTTCTGGAGTAACGGAACCATCCGGCGACCTTCAAAATTTATCGGCATGGAAAACTATGAGGCGCTCCTGGCTGACGAGACGTTTCATCAAGTACTTTGGAATAGCGCTCTTTACGCATTCATCACGATTCCCGCAGCAATCATCCTGTCTATTGGAATGGCCCTTCTGGTCAATTCGAAACTGCGTGGCACCGCACTCATGCGCTTGTCATTCTTCATGCCTACGATGCTGCCGATGATTGCCGTGGCCAATATATGGCTGTTCTTCTATGCACCGGGAATCGGTTTAGCATCGCAGATTCTCGGTTTTTTTGGTCTACCGCCGATTAATTTTCTTGGCGATTCCAGTACCTCTCTTGGTTCCATGATGGTGGTTGCAGTCTGGAAGGAAGCCGGACTTTTCATGATTTTTTATCTTGCCGCACTGCAAGCGGTACCTGACAATTTGAAAGAGGCTGCACGACTGGAAGGCGCAGGCTCTACCCGTATCTTTTTCGATATTGTATTGCCGTTGCTCAAACCTACCACTGTATTCGTAGCCGTCAACGCGCTCATCAATTCTTTTCGGTTGATCGACCACATTGTTGTTATGACCAAAGGGGGGCCAAGTAATTCAAGCTCACTGCTCCTATATTACATCTACGAGGTAACCTTCCAGTTCAGAAACTTTGCCTATGGCTCAACACTGACCGTTTGCATGGTAATTCTTCTGGGACTTATTGCACTGGTGCAGTTCATCATTCTCGATAGGCGGACACACTACCAATGAAAAAAGGGATAAACAGAATAGCGCTAAACACACTGGGCATAACGTTAGCACTTGCCTGGGGCATTCCCTTTGTCTACTCGGTTTGGACAGCAATTCACGAGGAGAAATACTCTGCAAATTTCACTCTGACAGCACCCTTAACACTTCAGAACTTCTCTGAAGCCTGGCAAGCAGCCCCGTTCGCACTTTATTTTGGCAACACAGTCATTCTCACCATCATTGTTCTGATAGCCAATCTGATTCTGTGCACACTGGTTGCCTACGCGTTTGTTCGCTACCGTTTTCCCGCAGCAGGACTGCTCTTCTCATTGATCATGGTTCAACTGCTTATCAGTCCAGAGATTCTCATTGTTGAAAACTACACCACATTGACCAAACTGGGCCTGACTGACACGATTTTCGGTATTTCCCTACCCTATCTGACATCGGCGTTTGGAATCTTTCTCCTACGACAGACATTCAAGTCAGTACCAATACAACTAGACGAGGCCGCCCAGATGGAAGGCGCATCAACGTGGCGAGTCTTGTGGGATGTCTATGTTCCTTTAGCAAAGCCCACCTACCTTGCGTATGCACTGGTATCAATAAGTTTTCACTGGAACAACTTCCTTTGGCCGCTAATCGTTACCAACTCACCTGAAGCCCGACCCGTAACGGTCGGACTCAGTGTTTTTGCAACTGTGGAAAGTGGCGTTGAATGGGCATTGGTCAATGCAGCTACTTTGATGACGACAGCACCACTTGTGATCGCGTTTCTGATATTTCAACGTCAATTCGTCGCTAATTTCATGCGCGCTGGAATCAAGTAAGTCCAACCGTTTTGACTTGCGTATTTTCTTTCGACCGACCAACAGACAACAACCTGAAAACACCGCGATCAGGAAGCTGATTTTTTCGCTTTGCCTTGACGACGCAACTCAACTGCATCAACCTTTGGCCGGTTACTGTCAGCAGCACTCAAGTGAAAAATACCGACAGACTCCAGCACCGCTTTCGACTTGTCTTTCATTTGCATTGAATTCAGTGCATTCTTCTCAACCAATTCTGCATTTTGCTGAGTCATCGAATCCAACTGTGTGATTGTCAGATTGATTTCGGAGATGCCCTGTTGCTGCTCACTGGCGCTATGACTGATCCCCTGAATCAGTTCAGTGACCTGTGTTACTGCCAATAAGGCCTCATCCATGGCTTTCTGGGCTGAGTCGGTCTGGACACTGCCCGCTCGCACTCTTTCGGATGATTCAGTAACAAGATTCTTTACTTGTTGAGCTGCGGTCGATGTCCGCTTGGCCAGTTCTCGTACTTCACTGGCCACGACCGCAAATCCTCGTCCTTGCTCACCGGCGCGTGCTGCTTCGACGGCTGCGTTCAAAGCAAGAATATTGGTCTGGAAAGCGATAGTGTCAATGACCTGGATAATTTCGCCTATCTGGTTCGAAGAATCATTGATGCTGCTCATGTTATCGGCAACCTGCCGCACCTCCTCGCCACTGCGATCGGCTACCGCCTTTGCCTGGTTAGCCAGTTCTGCAGCTTCATGAGCGGCGGACGCGCTCTGGCTGACAGTGCTAGTCATTTGTTCCATAGCCGCAGCAGTTTCTTCAAGTCCTGATGCCTGGGAATCTGTACGAACAGCCAGATCCTGATTGCTATCAGCAATGTCACTACTCACATTCTGCATGACTACAGCTTCATTACGAGCATCTCTGACAATTGATCGCAAGTTGACGTTCAGTTGATTGAGACCCTGTGTCAAACGGCCCATCACATCACCATTACCTTTCGGAAGCTGCACGGTAAGGTCACCGGCTGCCATGCGGTTGACCTGCGAGAGCAACTCACCGACCCGATCAACTGTGATTTTCTTCAGTATGAAACCACCAATAGCAGTCGCTAACGCAATCGCACCCGCTGAAGCTCCCCATAGTTTCGTGCCAGTCAACATATCGTCTGCATACAGACCTGCTACAAATGTCATGGCACAAACGCAAGCTGTGATAATAAAAAGCAAATTGCCTAGCGTCGGCGTCAACGCCATTTTGATTCGGCATTCTATGGAATCTTTATAGAGGTTTCCGCTCGACAAACGGTGATGGATCTTGCCCTTCTGGGCTTCCATTCGCATTAGAGCGTAGAGCGCCTCGGCTTCGTCGATTTCCGTTCGGCTCGCTTCAGTTCTAACCGACATATAACCGGTTGGTCCGTTAGCATCCAGCAATGGAGTAACATTAGCAATTACCCAGTAATGTGTTCCGTCCGCCCGTCGATTCTTAACAGGTGCAGACCACGGTTTACCGCTTGATATCGTCGCCCACATATCGCGAAATGCCTCTTCAGGCATATCGGGATGACGAATCATGTTATGTGGCTGACCCAACAGCTGTGATTTTTCATAACCACTAACGACAACAAAGGGCTCGTTGCAGTAGAGAATTCTGCCCTTTAAATCGGTTGTTGAGACAAGCGTCTCGCCCGTGGGAAACTGATATTCCTTGTCTACGATCGGGCCATTTACTCGCATTGGCATCTCACCTTTCTGCTACTCGAACGAATGGTCGGCAGTTACAACACTGACGACAGTAAGATATTTGTCGGCATCAAATAAAATTTTCTTGAGACTATATCGCTATACCTAACACTTGCCTTAGCATTAGTATCTATTCGGAAATCCCGAATCGATAGCTGGCGACAACACATCCTATAGCTACTAAACACATTCCACCCATCATCCAGTAAAGACTGCTGCCCCATTGCTCAAAAAGCTGACCACAAACGAAGGTCGCTCCAGCCATGCAACCCGTTGTTAACGTTGCCAGAAGACTCTGACCACGAGCTGCTGCATTCTCAGGCACACGCCTGGATATAAAGCTGGCGCAAGCAAGGAAAGTAACGCCAAAGCTAATGCCGTGCAGCGACTGCGCAAAAAACACCAGAACCGGCGATGGCTCAGCAGCCAGCAATGACCAGCGAATTAATCCGCACATTGCCGCTACCAGCAGACAAACACGTGCAGAGATGTTATGTGTCAGCGATTTGAACCACCACATGAGCGCGACTTCGACAACGACACCGATACCTATTGCCATGCTTGCAACGGACTCAGACATGCCGTGTTGAGTCCACAAAAGAATCCCATAGGTATAAACCATGGCGTGGGATGCGTTAATAAGTGCACCGCCAAACAACGTAACCAGAATCGCAGGCTTGAATAGCGACCCCTCTGATGTACCTGTGCACTCATGTGGTAAACCCGATGATGCAACTCGCGGCATCCGAGGCAGAATATATGAAGCGAAAAGCCTCATGATATTGGCTATCAGCAGACCGGTAACAAATATGCCGACTCCCCAATGCTCATAGGCATAACCCGCCAGAATCAGTATCGCAACAAATCCAATCGAACCAAACATTCTGACACGAGCGTAATCACTGCCCCGCTGACGCGTCAGGATCAATGCGGCAGCATCAGTGATGGGCATCTTGGCTGCCATCACGACCCCCGATACAAGCCAGACCAACAGGACAATCCATTCACCGGTCGACACATACAGGGCGAGATGCACCGCAAGAATGCACCAGTTACCAACAATAATGGCCAGCCGCCGATCAGGCAGACGATCAGCCCAGCGGCCCAGCGCCATGGTGGTGACAAGCATGGCCAGCGACGGCGCAGCCACGATTACGCCAATCATCGCAGGCTGTATTCCAATATGGCTCATCCAGAGCGCAGCAAATGGCATCATAGCGCCGATACTTCCGAATACGATAGCGTAATACAGCGAAAATCGCTGCTCGGCGGAGGCACGGATCATCGAGGCTGGAAGTTACTCTCAGGTGAATGGACGCTCGCAGGGAAAATCGAGCTAGATACAGTATACGGTTCACATTCGCGCATGCTGGACTTTCCAATTTGCCATTCTCTTTTTGGCGCTGTGGATTACACTATGAATGACACCGCCCATGCACCCCGCCCGTGTAATCTGCACGGGCACCCAGCCGGATGACAAGAATGTCTTCAATGTCGCGATTAGTACTGCTACTCACTCTTTTATATGCAGCTCAGGTTGCCCAGGCCCAATCTGATATCCAGATTCGCTCCGAAAGTGGCACGCTCAGCATTCAGGCCAGCAATGTTCCAGCCAGTGATCTGGCCGTGGAGCTCAGTAACGAATTAGGTATCACGGTGGTTGTTACCGGCGATGCCGAAACCAGAGTCAACATCGATATTGTTGACGAACCACTTGAAAAAGCTCTGACAAAACTCAGCCCCAACAATATGTTGGTACGTGACGGCAGCGCCAGTGAAATCATCGAAGTGGTACTGATGATGGGTGAAGGCCAAAACAGTTCACAAAGTTCCGGATCAGAGCAATTCCTGCCCAGTGGATCGCCTGCTGAAGAGGTGCTGGACGACAGCGGCGACGCTGGAACAAACGATTCAATGGATCCTGACATGCTTCGCGATCCCAATCTTGCTGAGCAAGTGCGCAACGCTGCAAGTGCCGCCAGCTCTGATCCCAACCTACCTGCCCAACAAGTACCTCCAATGTTTGCAGAAGATGTAACCGATGAAGGCGCTATAGACCCGACAACCGGTTTGCCTTACCAGACACAGTAGTATCAGAAACCATGCGTACACTGATATGGCACCACCGCTTATCGCAACGTGGGCAAGCGCATCCTCTTGCACAACAGCTTCGTCATTGATAGCGCTGGATAAATCCGGTATCGGCTTCAATTCCGGTAAATCCTCTGTGTCGTCGCTGCTCATGTTGCTGGTGTTATTCGATAGATCAAGATCGGGAGTTTTTGAAGTTACCGATATTGAGACGTCTTGCAACTCCTGATATTCAGGTAGATACAGGGTGAGCATTTGCATTGAGCTTCCAGGCAACAACGACAAACTGCACAACAAACTTGCCTCATCATCGTTTGTCTCACAGTTCCAGACGTCCCGGACCGAGGATGTCGCCTCCGGATAAGCGGTCCCATCAACCACAACGCTGACATCGTGTGCCCCTTGCATTGATTCGTTGCTGACATGGATATCAATTTCGGTGCCCTGTGTGGTTGCAGTACTGCGCGTGGTCAGCGAAAGATCAGTGCCATAGAGTTGTGCTATGGCCTGTAAATCGCCTGTGCTTGGCGAGCTGCGCTGACCGATAGGGCGTGCCGAATCACCAATGGCCGTGATTGTAGCCGAACCGTTGCTGGAGAAATTATGCGAACCGTAGTGCATGATCGAGTCGTAGTCGTAGGCTCCGGGCAAGCGTGAACCTGACGGCGCAACATCAAAGTTGTGCCGTTTATCCGGCTCGATATTATCCCAGTGAATCTCAATGTACTGATCACGGTCGGGTCGTGTGTGTTCGTGCTCCAGACCCAACAGATGTCCAATCTCATGCATAACGCTCCCTGACGGACAATACGGCGCTATCCATACCTCTTGCTCGCCACCGCGTCGTCCTACCCATGAAGCGCAATAATCACCGCCGACAAACCGAACGAAATCATCGACGGGGGAGGACGTTAAGTCGGAGACCTCAGCTAATGGCAAAAGCGTGATTCCCCCTACTTCATTCCAACGCTCAATGGCAGTTGTAATCGCGTTGATGCTATTGGCTGAAAGTGCGGGGTCAATTGTATAAGGGACAATTCCGGCGGCCCAGATTTGCGAATCCGCCGGAAGCGCAATAGCCCTTGCTGTTGGCCCGGTTGCCACCAATATATCGCCTTCAGACAAAGTAATCTTCTGAGCGGCCAACAAGGGCGCTGCCGAAAATACCAGAACCAACAGCAGGAAATGCCTATCTATGCGCCATGGCACCGGAATAAGACCTCAGGAATGTGAATAAAGTGGACGAGCCGTCGACAACACTTTGCAAACCTTGAGCCAGCGAATACCACATATGAACACTTCTACATCTCAGGAAACACGTGACATGTCGAGTTGACCAGCCAAGGTAATTAACCAGACGTCTTGCATCAAAGCCGCCTGACCTTCTTGGTTCGGTTGACAATCATGGCACCTATCTCTTCAACTGACATTTTCGTGGTGTTGAGATAGGGTATGCCTTCGGTTCTGAAGATACTTTCGGCTTGAGCGATTTCACGCATACATGTGGTTGCATCGCTGTAGGTTGATCCCTGATAACGTTGCTGGCGAATTTGCAACAATCTGAAAGGATCGATGGTTAGGCCGAATAGCTTGTCTGCATGAGGCTTGAGCGCGTCAGGCAAGCGTTTGAACTCAAGTTCATGATCAGTCAGCGGATAGTTGGACACATACAGACCATAATGCAGAGACATATAAAGTGATGTCGGCGTCTTGCCACAACGCGAAACCCCCACAATGATCAGATCTGCCTTGCGGTAGTACTCGCTGTCCATCCCGTCATCTGTCTGTAATGCAAAATGTACGGCCGCAATCCGCGACGTATACGCGGTTTCGTCATGCAAGCCATGTGATTTGCCTATGGTATGAGATGACTTAACGCCCAGCCGCGCCTCCATTGGGCCGATAAAAGTCTCGAATAAATCGAACACTTCGATATTGGCGTTGGTAAACTGTGAGCGAAGATCGTCGTTGACCATGGTCAGAAACACCATCGGCCCGATATCGTATTCTTCCCGAATTCTCAGACACCTGTCCACCAGATCGGCCGTTTTGTCCTTATTATCAACAAACGTGAACGTTTCGATCTGAAAGTCGACGTTTGGAAATTGACTTAAAAGACTGTGCGCCATTGCCTCGGCGGTAAGCCCCGTTCGGTCAGACACGATAAATGCTGTCCGTTTTATGGTCTGTGACATAAGTAATTGCGATCGATTACCGTTTGTGAACGGCAAATCCATTAACATGCACGTTTCGTGCTTTACCACATCAGTTTAGCTCATCAACGCGAGGCCAACGTGACGACGTACATTCAGTGGTTCAAGGACCTTGGTATGCACGATGTACCAGTAGTGGGCGGTAAAAACGCCTCACTGGGAGAGATGATTGCCAATCTGGCAAACGTCGGCATCAGTGTGCCGGACGGCTTCGCCACCACCGCTGATGCCTTTCGGGAACACCTTCAGGTCAGCGGGCTGGACCAGCGTATCAACGAGGCCCTGATCAACCTCGATACCGACGATATGGACGCCCTCACCCGAACCGGAGCTTCGGTGCGCCAATGGGTAATGGATGAACCATTACCCAAAGGTCTGGTCGCCGCCGTCAGTGATGCATGGAAAGCAATCAATGAGTCAGCCGGCGGTGGGGCTTCCGTGGCGGTTCGCTCATCGGCAACGGCTGAGGATCTTCCGGAAGCCTCATTTGCCGGACAACAGGAAACCTTCCTTAATGTGAAAACACTCGATGATGTGCTTGTCCGCATCCGCGAAGTGTTCGCCTCTCTCTACAACGACCGTGCCATATCTTATCGGGTACATCAGGGGTTTGCTCACGCAGACGTCGCTCTGTCAGCAGGCATTCAACGCATGGTCAGAAGCGATATAGGCGCCAGCGGTGTCATGTTTTCCATCGATACCGAATCCGGTTATTCGGACGCCGTATTCATAACCTCATCCTGGGGTCTGGGTGAGTGTGTTGTTCAGGGTTCTGTCAATCCGGATGAGTTCTACGTTCATAAACCAACACTGGAAGCCGGGCGACCCGCCATTCTCAAGCGCAATCGTGGTGAGAAACGCATCAAGATGATTTACGGCTCGACAACAGCTGTCGAGACAGTGGATGTTGACGTTGCCGAGCAGATGCGTTTTTCACTCGGCGATGAGGATGTTGAGGCGCTTGCCACCATGGCCATCACCATTGAAAAGCACTATGGTCGCCCTATGGATATCGAATGGGGCAAAGATGGTAACGACGGCAAGCTCTACATATTACAAGCCCGTCCTGAAACAGTTGAATCGCGTACAAACAAGAATGTCATCACGCGCTATCAGCTTGCTGCACATAAGGCACCCGTCCTGGTGACCGGGCGAAGCATCGGCCAAAGGATAGGTGCTGGCACTGTGCGTGTGGTCAGCAGCCTTGATGATATTGGCAGCGTACAGAGCGGTGATGTGCTGGTAACTGACATGACCGACCCCGACTGGGAACCGGTCATGAAGCGCGCCGCGGCCATTGTCACCAATCGTGGTGGACGTACTTGTCACGCCGCCATCATCGCGCGAGAACTGGGCGTTCCGGCTGTAGTGGGCTGCAATGATGCAACAGCAAAACTGGCCAATGGGACCTCTGTTACGGTTAGTTGTGCCGAAGGCGATACAGGATTCATCTACGACGGTAATCTTTCGTTCGATGTCGCCGAAACAGAGCTCGACAAACTGCCAGAACTTCCCTTCAAACTGACCATGAATGTTGGTAATCCAGAACGTGCTTTTGGTTTCAGCCAGTTACCCCACCATGGGATTGGACTGGCACGACTCGAATTCATCATCAGTAACACCATTGGCATTCACCCAAAAGCCCTGCTCAACTATGACGCCATGCCCGATGATGTCAAAGCACAGATAAACGTACGCGCTGCGGGTTACGCCGACCCTGTGAGCTTCTACGTCGACAAGATTACTGAAGGAGTCGCGATGCTGGCTGCCGCCTTTTCACCGCACCCGGTTATTGTGCGTCTTTCCGATTTCAAGTCCAACGAGTACGCCAACATGTTGGGTGGGCAACTGTTTGAGCCAGAAGAAGAAAATCCGATGATCGGCTTCCGTGGCGCATCACGCTACCTGTCCTCATCATTCCAGGATTGCTTTGAACTGGAATGCCGTGCCCTGAAGCGGGTGCGTGAGGAAATGGGATTTACCAATGTCGAGCTCATGGTGCCTTTCGTGCGTACTCTGGACGAGGCGGATCAAGTGCTGGCACTGATGAAGGATAACGGCCTTGAACGTGGTCAGCACGACCTGCGAGTTGTCATGATGTGTGAAGTACCAAGTAACGCAATCCTTGCTGACGAATTTCTGTCTCGTTTCGATGGATTTTCCATCGGATCGAATGACCTGACACAGCTGACTCTCGGCCTGGATCGGGACTCAGGACTGGTCGCTCACTTATTCGATGAGCGAGATCCAGCGGTAAAGAAAATGCTAGGTATGGCAATCGCAGCAGCGCATAAACAGAACAAATATGTGGGAATATGCGGCCAGGGCCCCTCCGATCATCCCGACCTAGCTCATTGGCTTATGGAGCAGGGAATCTCCAGTGTGTCGTTGAATCCTGATACGATCGTAGAAACCTGGCAATTTTTGGCTGCACCTGAATAAATGAGCGGTTCCTCGGATACAACAAAGGGTCAACGCTTCTGGCGAGCGCTTGTTTCCGAGAAACCGGCGTCTCAAAAGCCGGTGGATTTGACCCACGATCTCAGCGATCTGGATGCTGACGAGCGCGAGGCTCGTCGTATAGCCCTGACTAACATGCTCACGGCCAATCAGGCAAGACAAAGAAGCGCCCTGCGCAGCCGGCGGCCCAGTATGGCCATTGGGCAACGCGTTGCAATCATCAGTGGGCAACTAGCTGGTCGGGAGGGCGTTGTGCTGGATGCTGACTTCATCCACAGCCGCGTTCAGATCGAATTGGATAACCTGCCAGAGCCTCAATGGGTATCATTCAAGCGCGTAGGTGGTTGTGTATAAGGCTGGGTTCCCTATGGAAAACGAGGTGCACAGACGGCACTGATTCCGAAGGTGCGACAGGTCATTGCCAAATTTTTCTAAGCCCTTTTTATCGCTCGCGTAAAATGCAACGCCAAGAGCGCAATCAGGGGCGGTACTCCCTGTATGAAGACGCCATTGAGCATGGCTGGCTGCGTGAACAGCAATACGATGGCAGCACCCACCATCACCAGGCAGACATAGGTAATCAGCGTGATGCCAACTAACTGATGACGACGCAAGAGCGTCAGGCCTGCAAAAATACCGAGCGCCAGAAATAAATTATAAAAACCCTGATTCTTGATGAAAACGTCAATGATTTCTGCATCTGCCTGACTGTTTACCTTGAAAATTCCGTGAATCTTCGGATTGCTCCAAAAAAGACTTTCCATGAGAAAAAACAACACGTGAATGACACCAGACAATGTGGCAAAGACTTTAGCGATTGCTGACATATTGGATTCCGTCGTTATCGTGTGCGCAAATGATACCGCGTATGATCTGACGGTAGATGGGTTCAGTGCATTTTCACGTCGTATCACCTTCGATAAGCCGAAGTGTCGATCGGTAGAACTGCCCGCCTTCATCATCGTTGAGCAACGCCAGGAGTTTCTCGCCCGACACACTGCCAATCTCATACTTGGGCACATCAACAGTTGTCAGTTTGGTACGGATGGAGAATTTCTGTGTTGAACCATTGAATCCTGCCACCGCGACATCGTCTGGCGACGACAACCCTTTGCTCGCCAAATAGGATAATCCACCCAGCGCCATAGGATCATTCAGGTAATGCACAGCCTTAACATGGGAGCATCGGTTCAGTAGCCTTTCGGTCAGGATTTTCCCCGACTCCGGCTGGCGCGGAAGCTCGTCATCCATCTCAGTCTCAACGGAGATTCCCGCCTCCTGCAATCTTGCGCGAAATGCCTGGAATCGCTGATCCGCACAAACATCCATCGACAACTCTGCACCGATATAGGCAACATCACGAAATTTTCTTTCGATAAAATGATCAGCTACCATCTGCCCGGCTTCAATTTGTGAAGGCCCGACATGGTAGTCAAAATCCAGATTGTCAGTGTCCCACATCTGAAGAATCGGGCAGCTGCGCTTTTTTAACAAACCTGATAATTCTGGTTTGTGGTGTATTCCGCCGGTAAGTATAATGCCTGCTGGTTGCATAGCCAGCAACGATTTAATGACCTTAAACTCTTCCTCAGGGTTGAAAAACGACTCGCCAATGGTCGTGAAATAGCCTTTTGGGCGAAGCACTGAATTAATGCCGCTGAGAATTTCGCCAAAGACCAGATCGTTCACTGATGGAATCACCACTGCGACCATGGCGCTGCTGCGATTTCGGAGCGATCCGGCCACTGTGTTGTAGACATAGCCCAGCTCATCCATGGCTATACGAATGCGCTCTTTCGTATCGGGCGATATATGCGATGAGCCACTCAATGCGCGAGATACCGTCATGATGCTAACACCTGCCAACTTGGCGACGTCTGCCTGTGTGATGTTTTTCTGTTTGGCGCTAAATGAACTTGTCAAGATATCACTCCGTACTTATCTGTGCACTCAATACCGCTCCTACTCAATACAACTGCAAATGCCGAGGCGATGATACTGGATTTTCTTCTGATTAAGTTTGAAGTACGTCTCCAGATACGCGTCGACGAACATACCCTTTAAAAATTGGGTGCTCAACACCGTCATTCCTGGCCAGGTGAATTTCCAAGTGTTGCCTTCCAGAGCTTCCCTGCCATTTGCCGACGCACCGTGGAAAATACTCTTGGCACACTATCAGTGACCTATAAAATGCTGTTGTCATCCAACACGGTTGCAAAGTTAATCAAGTCTGCAACAAATTGCTCGGGAAACTCGGCATGCAGAGAATGCCCGCCCTCTTCATATTCAATAACTGTAGGATCAGGAATTCTTGCAATGATTTCATCCACATCCTTCTGAATTCTGAAAAGCCGATCATGCAGTCCCGTAAAAACCAGCGTGGGCACAGTCAGTGTCTCCCAGGAAAAATCCCAGTTGGCCTTATTAACACCATCAGCCAGACGTCGACGCGGATGATCTTCAGGCCAGGATGTATAGCCCTCTTCGAGCAGATGGGTTGGCCGGAAGTGCTCCAGTTGCTGCACACTGGAGAGCACCGGCCGAAGCACATCCAGCACCAGTGGCATACCACCCATGGCGATGAGCCTTGCCTCAAGTGTATTAATCCATTCGACCTGGGCATTAGCCTTACGTAGCGTATTGACAAGGACCATCGCTTCAGCTTGCATTCCCTTTTCAAATGCTCTAACACCAAATAGCCCACCGATCGACAAGCAGCACATCACGGGTCGCTGAGGGTCTTGATCTTTCATCACATGCACGATGTCCGAGACAATTTCATCGGGCTCAAGTGTCGCCTCAGGTCCATAACTCGTAAGGCCTTGCCCCCGATAATCAAAAGCTAATGTGCCAAAGCCTTGTTCGCGAAGCGCTGGCGCTATGCGCTCCTCCCAGACTTGCGTCGTCGCGCCCATTGAGTTCAGGAATACAAACGTCTGCTTGCCCGCAGAAGGTTTTGCGTGAATAACATGAATTTGGTTTTCATCGTCCAGCGTGACGAATTCTGAGATAACTGCAGTCATATCATTTCCTTGTTCAATCGGATAATGGTTCCAGAGCGTGTGGATTTGAAGGCATCAGAGGCACGCACAATAGCGAGATTTAGAAATTTGACACGTTTCACACAGAATGATATGTTAACGTTAACATGACTTTATGTCATAGTTGCCAAAGATAAAAATAATTTTCACTTCGAGGAGAAAAGTCATATGAACACTATGTTGTCTCTTACTGCAAAAAGTGCAGGTGCCATTCTTTTAGGTTCGGTTGTTTCGACATTCGCTTACGCTCAATCAGTGGAAATGACCTACGCACACTCAGAAAATCCGAGTTCGACAACAGCTGCTATCGCGTTCGAAGCCATGGTAGAAGGCAAATCGGGCGGTGAAATCCAAGTCAACCGCGTTATCCATGGCGCGTTGGGCAGTGACCGTGATGTGGTGGATCAATTACGTCTGGGAGAGCTGGAATTCTATGTAGTCGGGGTCCATGGACTGAACGGAATTGCACCGAACTTTCAACTCTTTGATGCCCCTTTCGTATTCAAGGATCGACGTGAGTTTTACGGCTTAATGGAAGACAAGGAGCTGGTGGGTTTTGTTAACGACTATCTGATGAAAGCATCCAACAACACAGTGCGCTTCTTTGGTGCTGCAGAGAACTCCGTTCGTAATCTGTACACAAAGGCAGGACCTATCAGAACGCCTGCTGATTTGAAAGACATCAAGCTCCGTGTTCCACCCGGACCTCTAAACATCGCTGTTTGGCAGGGCCTTGGTATTGGCAACGTTGTTGGCCTTTCCGGTTCAGAGCGAAATCAGGCATTACAAACCGGTTTGATTGACGGTGTAGAAGGTAGCCTTTCTGGCGCCGTTGGCAACGGGCATCTCGACATTCTTGATCATGTATCATTCACTGGCCACAGTTTCTCCTACATGGCATATCTGGCTAATAACGAATTTTGGGAAGGACTTTCAGATGCTCACAAGGCAGTCCTGACAGAAGCCATCGATCTGTCCATTATTGTTCAGAACGGTTCAGCCATGTCCGAAGAGTTTGCGGCTATCGATGCCTTGCAGAAGAAAGGAACCACAATCACTGTACTCTCTGCTGACGAGAAAGCGGCCTGGCAGGACATCGCCTACCCCGTGGGTCAGAAATTCATCGCAGAGAACGTGGACGAGGATTTCACGACAGGGGTTATTGATGCGCTGGAGCGTGTTCGCGCTGGTCTGAACTGAAGATTATAGATTCTCTACTGAATAACCTGGAGCCTGAGCGGGCTTCGGGTTTTTTGAATGCCCGACTCAACATGTACCCCACTCTAAAGGAACTTCCATGCTGGTAGCGTCCATCATGCTCCTGGCGCTGATCGTAGGCGTCCTGATTGGACTGCCTATTTTTGCAGCCATGGGCCTCTCTACCATGTCTCACTTCATCGAGACAGGCCGCGAATCCACGTTAATCATTCTCAACCAGCGCCTGTTCGATGGCGTCACATCGTTTACTTTTCTCGCCGTTCCCATGTTTGTCCTGGCAGGTGAGATCATGACGAAAGGCTCCTTGATTGATCGCTTGCTGGATGTTGCACGCGTATTTGTCGGTCACCTGCAAGGTGGACTTGCCCAGGTCAATATTCTGTCCAGCGTCTTTTTCGCAGGAATTTCAGGCTCGGGACAAGCAGACATTGCGGCAATGGGTTCCACGATGATGCCGGCGATGGAAAAGGAAGGCTACCCTCGCGCCTATGCGGCTACGGTTACCGCGCAGTCGGCCACGCTATCCCCAACATTGCCACCCAGTATTGTCATGGTGGTTTATGGAGCCGTGTTCGGCGTACCCGTTGCTGCATTGTTCGGTGCGGGTATTACCGTTGGTGTGTTCATGGCAAGCGCCTATATGGTATGCGCCTATTTCATGACCTTGAAATACAATATTCCCAAGCACCCACGCGCTAATCGTAAGCAGATAAGTGCTGCGGTTCGCAAGGGGCTTGTACCTCTTGGCATGCCGTTTATAATTCTGTTTGGGATATTCGGCGGTTTTTTCACCACCGTCGAATCGGCATCCATCGCAGTACTGTATGCACTGATTACCACCATGCTCGTCTATCGTACTGTGACGGTATCCCAGCTCGGTCCGATCCTCGTTAGTGCAGCAGTCACCTCTGCTGCAGTTGTCATCATTTCAGGCGTCGCACTTTCGTTCTCCTACATTGTTGCCATTCAAAACATTCCCGAGATCGTGTTGAATGCACTTCTCGGCGTAACGTCCAATCAGGTTGTCATTCTGGGGATGATTATCGCCGTGCTATTGGTTGCCGGTATGTTTGTAGGTCGTACTGCAAATATCTTGTTGTTTGGCCCGATAATCATTCCCATATTTTATCAATTCGGTTTTTCGCCAGTACATACCGGAATGATTATCATCATTGTTCTCGGCGTTGGTCATTTGACCCCACCAGTGGGTGGCGCTATTTTAACGGCCTGTCTCATTGGGCGAGTGACAATTGCCGACATCATGAAATACATGTGGCCAGTCATCATTCTGGAAGTCGTTCTGGCCATCGTCATCCTTTTCTTCCCACCGCTCACGGAGTTCCTGCCCAGACTATTCGACCTCGGAGGGCTGACATCATGACGCTCTCAACAACACAGACCAGTGTTCTCCAACGACTGTTCGGATTCTGGGATCGCTTTACAGGCATTCTAGACGTTATCAGTCGGTGGTTCATGGGCGCCGCCCTGCTTGGAATTCTTTGCATGCTTCTGCTGCAAATTCTAATTCGCTACGTGCTACCTTTTCCCGCACCCTGGGTTGAAGAGGTTGCGGTTTATCTGTCAGGCTACGTGGCGTTGATAGGGATGTCGGTATGCCTGCGAGCCAACTATCACCTTGAGGTGGATCTTCTGGTACAGCTTCTGCCAAAAAGACTGCAGAAGCTTCATAGAGTATTTCTCATGGCTGTCGTGGCGTTCTTTGCTCTGTATCTCATCAAGTATGGCATGAAGTTCGTGGAACTCGGATGGGGCCAAGTAAGCCCGTCAAGTTATCTGTATGTCTCACATGCGCGGTTGGCAGTGCCTGTCGGCGGCGTGCTACTACTGTTACAGTCAACCACAATGATGGGGCGTGCATTGTTGGATTTTCTGGAAATCAAACCTGATAAAGACACGTGACCTGACTCTTCGGCATAGTTTCACCCAGCCATGATAATAGTCTGGGCAAGACTACATCCATAAGCTTGTTTCCAGATTACGCTTATCTTCGGATCGAAAAAATCACAGGCAGTAGTAAATCATAGCGCTTCATCAGCGTTGATTAGTGACACAGGGTCGTGACAATAAGGTATTTCGACCATAGTTAAAACAGATGAAATTATGTAAATTACAGTTATCGAAAGTGTGGTGACTTTCGATATTCCTCCTCCAAGTGGTATTTGAGGCATGGAGCCACCTGAGACCAAGGATGGTCGTCTTTTTTGGTTATCTACGCGATAACCGACGGGGAAAATGTAAGAAGATTGCCGTCATGCCTCACTCACGTGCACTGACTACGTATGCAAAGTCACCTTACACACGCGGCATTGATGTCAACCTCTCCAGTTCTTACCAATGCGTCGATAACAACATCCCAGAAACGCTAATAATCCAGCTCCACAGCGACTGAAGTATGGCAGCTTGAAGGAGCCGTGCCGCAGAAGTCGGGCACGGTTGTGCCAAGAGTTAATGCGCCCTCCAACTCGATATTCACCGGAACCTTGCGCGTGGTAATAATGGACAGATCAATAAAATACGGCACAGCACAAGAGTCATGAACTGAAGGATATTCAAAGCCTTGTGCGTCTTTGTAGGCTTTCACAAAGAAATCCATAAGTTCTCGCATAAATCTGGCTGGCCCCGTTCCTACCGCCTCGATCCTTGCAACAACCTCGTCAGTGACCAGTTGCCTGATGGTCAGATCCAAACAGACGATAACAACTGGCAAGCGTTCATTGAACACAATATGGACAACTTCGGGGTCATGAATAGTGCTGAATTTAGAAAGTCAAAGTCTATGGCGCACAGCATTCGGCTGTTGACATCTGTATACCGCATAAAAAAGTACGCAGCCAATAGGTTTCTGCCCTTAAGGCTACTGGCTATCGCTAATCCCGATACTCAAATTACTTGCCTCATAAATACGCAATTCATCTCGCCACAGGCTGCCTGAAGCCGTCACCAGCACGTCTCCTGCGCGTTCTTCGATCGATTCTATTTCCACCACAAGGGTGACCCTTCGAGCCCCAGGTGTGACTTGCCCACGGTAGGACCAACGAAGCGACTGCTCAGGCATGATGTATTGCACTTGCGGTTTTTGCATATTCCGGGTTACCCCTTTGAGTACAATTGCCCGCAGCATCACTTGCAACAAGGCATCAAGACCCAGTGAGCCCGGTTGCACCGGATCCTGATAGAAATGCGCCTTGAAATACCACGCGTAAGGGTCAACCTCCTGATAGCCACGAATAAGCCCAAGCCCCGCAGCACCACCAGATGACGCAAAGAAATCAACCTTATCCACCATCAACATTTGCCCAGCGGGCAACAACATGTGCGAATCTTCAACTGGCCATTCAGTCGCGGGCAGTTGCCGTTTGGCCATTTGCTGATCATTGATATCCAGACCCACTTGCCGATCCAGGGCATCCATCGGGAAAAATCCGAAGCTGGTTTCCAATGTCATAACGCGATAACCCAGACTTGAATCCACGACAACATCAAAATGGACAATGGTCATCGCGCCCATGGTTGAAAAGCGTGTCATTTTAGCCTCAACGCGTATGCACTGGTCTACTGCGTCGATGTTCTGGCCAATCTGTCCATCACCGTCAAGGTTACGAAAGCACTGGCCACCCAGCAGCGCAAAACCACCATGACTGCCCAACCAACCACAAGGTTGTAAGGCAACTTCAAGTAAAACGGCAAACGGCATTTGTCCATTACCACCATCCTTAAAATACCAGGCATCACTATTTACATCGTATTCAGTCACAACAGTTGCGCCCACTTCCGGAGCATTGGGCCGGGTTGAAATAGACACCACCCGTGAAATCATGTGATACGGCGGCTGTGGTAAGCGTGGTGCAAGGCCCTGGGTATCCATGGGTTTGTACATGTCTCCAAACGCATCCGAAGGCGCCCCATTGCCACACGCCAGCAACGCATGCCAGTCACCGCGTGATTCTTTTTGTGGTCCTATCCATGTGCGCACAATATCCGGAGACGGTGCAGGCCACTGACGTCTTAGTCGTATCTTGAAACTAGGGCAATAAAAAACCTTGAAGCCATCGCAACTAGTGACAAGTGCTGCATGGACTTCGGGTGTGTCGCCGTCTACGATCTGGTCAACGTGAACATCGTAAGTCAGCACATGTTGCTGATCAGGAATAACTTGTCCACGACACTCGAAGCGCGCAGATGCACCGGGCACTGGCTCAAACACCCAACCATCACGTTTGCAGCCCAGACCCATTGCCATCGCCAGGCACTCCAGCGCCTGAACAGCAGCTTCAGCCATCAGGGTGCCTGGCATGCACGGATCGTTGTGAAAGTGTCCGTCGTAGAACCATGCATCCATCGGCACCGTGGCAACCGCCTGAAGATACCCACGCCCCCATGCCCCACCGGCTGGATCGAAATCAGACACCTCATCAAACAATTCGAGCTTGCCAGCGGGTAGTCGTGGTGGATTGGTGTGTGCCGCGCAATGCTCAAAGCCTTCACCGAAACAGGCGAACGCATTACCACCGCGTAGCGCTGTCAGATCGTCTTTGGAGAAGGCTGTCTTTCTGGATGCTTTGGTAATATCGAACGCTGGTGGATTCACCGTTGCCGGTACTTCACTGGCAAGATCAATTAACACGCCATTGCTGGCAGCGAGTTCGGCACCCGTGAAGAATCCTGCCTGACCATGACGCACCGAGATCACCAGCCGCCCATCGACACGACAATCGTACTGGAAGAAAAACAGGCGTATACCATTGACTTCGGCGTGCCCGGTAATTTCGATCTGATAACACAAGGTATCGCCAACTTCCGGCAATTGTTGATCATGCACGGTCATCTCACAACCGAGCAGACGATAGACCCGCTCATCACGATTACGAAAGTCAGCGCCCATCCATGAGATCAAGGATAAATCCGCCTGACCCGATTCAATCAAGGGCCCAGGCCGCATGGCATTGGCATGCAAATACCATTCATCGGCCTTGATATCGGTTTCAGTCCAGATGGTACCGGTGGAATCCACACCCGGCTCAGCATCTATTCCCACAATGCGATCTACCATGAGAAGCGGTGGCGCAGGCAGACGTACTTGCCGCACATAGCTGTCCTGCGCCTTGAAAGCATCACCAAACAGGCTGGAAATCAGTCCTCGACTGGCAAGTGTCAAAGCCTTGCGATCGAACTTAGGCCCTCTTGCAGGACGCATCGGTAGCGGCACATTCACAGCGACTGATTTTACGTCCAGCAGTGCGGCAGGAGCCGGAACGATATAATTTTTGTACGTCGGTGCTGGTAACGTCGGTGCACAAGGCATGCTCGCGCCGTGCACGCTTTGTGGCCATTCTGGCATGTCAAAACCTGTCATGATGTTTATGTCCGATGGGCGCGCGGCGCGCACCGTCCAGGGGTGATGATGCAATTGATCGAGTTGACTGGCCAGCGTGGCAATATCAACATCATGCCCGTCTGCATACAAGGTGGCTGCCAATTGTGCAAGCTGCCAGGTATCCGATTGGTCGATACGATCAACCGCCAGCGCACTGTGCGGACGTGTGCCCAATATCTTGTCCACACTAGCGGTGAGCGTATCTCGCGGACCTACCTCGATGAACGTTCGTACACCGTCCGCGTATGCCTGCTCCACGAGTTTACGAAAATCGATGGTCTGTAGCGCCTGACGGGTGAGCTGATCTGCAATGTTGTCCCGTGTGGGTTCGTAACTTTTATGCTCACCATGTCCATACAAGCGAACGCTAATGTCAGACGCTGTTGGGCGGGTATGTACTGCGCGCCACTTATCTGCATAGGGTTGTAGTGTCGGGGTGTGTACAATCAGGTGCTGGTTCATCAGCACACCACTACCCGCACGCAGCTTGTCTACCAGAGACTGACATTCTTTAGCCGGTCCGCCCACTATACAATCATCATCCGAATAGATAATGGTGACATCCGTGTGCGGTAGGTGTTCGAGCGCCTCTTCAACAGCTGACACCTTCGAGTAGATCCTCCAGTTTGTCCAGTCTACTGCGTCGTCCGTACCCCAGGCTTCGCTGGCGCAACGAAACTCGCCGCCTAGCTGCTGTTCGTACATGCCGACAATCTCGCTGTCATCAAGCAGACCCGAGGTATCGTCCCACAGACCAAAGGCATACAAGGCATTGGTCTCACCCAGTGACAGTCCGAGTATGGCATCAGGAGATAAGCGCAATGTATCTCTCAGCATCAGCGTATGTGCCTGACTGAGAAGCGTTACTGCACATAACTCCTCATACGCGCTGAAACTTGATTGCGATAACAAGTGCGCCACACCTGCCACCGATGGGAACGCCGCAACCAACCGGGTTGCAAGCGTTGGGTGAGCCATCAGCAGTCCACGCCCCATACGCGGATAAGCGGCTGCCGATCCGGTATATACGAAAGCCAATTCGCCTTCTGGTGTTCCACGACCAGTGAAGATACCTTCCAGCATTTGGCCGGATTGTCGAAAACCATGCTGAGACGCGACTCGACCACAATGCACGACAGAGTCAGCAGCGCTCGTCGTTGATTCAACGATTGCGGCATTTGACGCCATCGTCTCAGACAACATCACAACAGCCTGTTCCAGACGTTCATCCAATTGAACCTGACTATCGGCAATGACCGCGATTCGTTGCACACCTGCACCGCCTGTCTCACGCCGTTTTATCATGGCGCATAATTGCCGATTAGACTCCGCGCTTGCATAATACAAGTGCGGTGACGGTCTGAGCAGATCAGGTGTGGCCTTCGCCAACCCAAGATCAAGTATCCAGGGCAAAACTGACACATACATTCCAGGTAAAGCAGCTGGTGCAGCAAACTGGATCCTTAACGATTCACTACACTGCAGACGTGGTTGTGTGATCTGTCCATTGACGTGTTGGCCGCGACGAGCCAGTGCCGTCGCCACTACCATTGAAAACAGCGTATCGGCAATGGGCGCTGAACCGTATACCTTGTGTAACAATGCCTGACAAGGGTCAGCAGATGCGACTGTGTTGTCAGCCGCGCCATTCCCTCCGACAGTTTGTTCGATAGTGCCCAGTACGGTGACGCCTAAAGTGTCAGCAGTCGATTCACGCATAAGCAGTAACGCACAGGCCTTGTCAGTAAACCTGCTTAGTGGTTTGTCCGGGCTCTCGGAGAAAGAGTCATCAGCCGCCAATGCCTTTAGTGCTGCGCTGCGAACCGGTTCGCTGGCAAAATCAGCAGCGCTGATAACTGCCAGGTCAAGATCGTGTGCTCTAAGCGCCTCACAACCCAGCTGCAATGCCATGACATCTGAAAACTCTTCAGCAGACACGGTATAGCCTTGCCCACGAAAATCGTAGGCTGCATTGATTCTGTTGGCAGGCATGTTAGGCATCGCACCCAGAACATCCGCTGCCGTCATTGGCGCAACAACGCGATCTTTGAGTGATTCGATTGTTGAGGCATCCGCGCAATCACCAAAATAATCCGCAAGGCGCTCACGCAGCAACCAGCGACATGCATCCGATGCACAGCCCATACCTGCAAAGACACCAATACGATTTGCCTGTAGTCTTTCACCGCACGCATCATGGTCGGGATCACGCAGCTCATCAATGTCCAGCTGCCTCAATGCGTCATCAACCACAGCAAGCAAGGCCAACTGTTGCGGCTCAACGTGTTCGAAATCAGCCGGTGGCGTTCGTAGTGTTAAGGGGTCTAACGTAATCGATCCGCAGTGCGCCGCGACCGATCCGGGCGAACACATCAGCCGACGAACAATACGGTCGGCCCCCCTATCATTGCCGGCGAGTGCACCAATTGCACAAATAACGAGTCGATCAACAGCTTTATCAGTACTTGCAGAATCAAATGCAGGTGTTGTTCCAGTTCGAGCTCTGCCGAGGTCTGCATTGCCAACCGTAGCTTTCGCGCGACGGGCCAGAGAATACTCCTCCATGATCAGATGCGCATTATTACCACCAAACCCGAAATTGCTGATCGCGGCACGTCTGATCTTGTCAGCAGGCCAGGGTTCACACGCCACCTGTGGCCGCAGGCAAGAACCTTCAAAACTGTCGTTGAGCGCACCATCTATACGCGTTGGTGGCAAGGTCTCATGCTCCAGCGCCAGTGTCAGTTTCAACAAGCTGGCAAGCCCTGCAACCGTAATCAGATGTCCCGTGTTGGATTTCAGCGAACCAACGGGCAAGCTATCACTTCTCGCGTAGAACTCACTGGCAGATTGTATCTCCACTGAATCACCCACCGGCGTGCCTGTGGCGTGACACTCCAGGTAGTTGATCGTGTCAGGATCAACATCACACTGTCGGAACGCGTTGCTCATCGCTTCCAGTTGGCCTTGCCTATCGGGCACGAGAAATCCGCCACGACGACCATCATTGGACAGGCCTATTGCGCGGATCACACCGAACACTTGCTCACCATGATTGACATCACGAAGCCGCTTCAACACGACAGCTGCAGCGCCTTGCGCAGGCACCAAACCATCGGCTGATGCCGCAAAGGGTTGTGAACGCCCCGTAGGACTCAATGCCTGCAATGCGCCAAAGCCGTGTTGCAACATCTGATCGTGTGCCGCATTCACCGCACTGACAACAGCCACATCCAGGCTCCCCAGCTGAAGCTTTTGACACGCAATCTGCAAGGCGTAAAGCGAGGAGGCACAGGCTGCGTCCAGCGAAAACGCACAGCCAGTGGCCCCTAAAGCACGAGCAATCAAGTGTGCAGGTAAACCGGAATTAAAGGCGTTCACCGCAAGCCTGTCTGATGAACCGTTGACCCAATGATGACAGGCGTAGTCAGCCTTGCCTTGCGTTGGATAGGAAAGATTGGCGAGCACAACCCCGATCCTATTACTTGCAGAATCGGGTTCGCACGCTTCCTGCCAGGCATTCAGTACAGCATGCAAAGGCCACCTGACAACATCATCGAGCACGGCTGCATCGATTCCACCCAGTGTGTAGCGTTCCGGGTCAAACACCTGATCAAAATTCTGAATGTAGCCACCGACGCCACGGGATGATCCTTTTTTCGGGAAAATCCCATCCGTAAGCAAATCGGACTGTCGTCCAAGCAGGCTCTGGTCGTTAACGATGGCTTGCCACAGACTATGCAGAGTAAGGCAACCAGGAAGAACGCACCCGCGTCCAACGATGGCAATAGGTTCCGCCGCGTTCATTTTCAGCTGGCCCTGGAATTGGCCCAGGCGTCACCCACCAATAACTCAACCGCACCCTTATCCGCTGACAGCATCTCATCGGCAAACAGTGCCGCACCTTCTTGCACCGGTATGAGCCCTATCCCGCGTTCTTCAAAATAACGCGCTAACGTCTGATCGACCATACCGCTATCCCAGGGACCCCAGTTAAACGACTTGACTGTTGCTGCAGGCCAACGCTGCTTGAACGATTTTGCAACACGGTTCAGAACGTCGTTAGCCATGGCATAGTCTGCCTGGCCGGTGTTGCCGTAGAACGCAGCCGCTGATGAAAATAGCGCCATGTGCGTCAACACTGTATCGCCCAATGCTTCCAGTAGGTTCTGTAAACCGCCTACCTTGGTTTCGAACACACGCTGCAACTCGGATCTGGTTTTATCGACCAACAGGCTGTCAGCCAAAACGCCAGCCCCGTGTACCATCGCTGTCACTGGTCCGAGCTCACGCTGTATCCTTGCGACAACCTCATCTACCTGTTGTGGTTCGGCGATGTTACAGGCGTAATATCGGGCTGTGACGCCCGCCGCCTCTAATGCTATCAGGGTGCTACGAATTTCCTGGCCTGCCAATGCTTGTCTTGCTATGCGTTCAATGTCCTTCGGCTCTGGTCGCTCACCCGCGGCCAGAGCACTGGCAGCCAGCAAACGCCGCAGCTCTTTGATATCCCCCGTTTGCGCAATGTTGCTCGGCCATTCGGCAGGCACAGAGCGTCCAAGCAACGCGAAGCGTCCCGGAGTCCGTTTTGCCAGCGCTTCTATGCAAGCGGCCGTCACGCCACGAGCGCCTCCGGATACCAGCCAAACGTCAGTCGCAAGCGTCGGTGTTGTGACTGGCACACGTTCAGACATTCGTTCTACGGCTTGCAATGAATACAAGCGACCGGACAGATCTGAGCCAACAACGCATTGCATACTCGCCAAGGCAGCCATGAGTCGCTGCGTTGTCCCCTGAATGTCATCCGAATCTACAGCAAGATCAACACAACGAACACGCATCTGCGGCCACTCAAGGGCTATCGTTCTGGCCAGCGCAGCCATACCGCCATGCCAGCCATGCGAAGGACCACCAGTATCGAAGCGCCCACCCGTGTCCTGCAAGAGGACCAGTGACTTCCCACCTGCGCGGTGAAAGGCCTGCGCCTGTGCCAACGCACGCCAATGTATATCGCAGGCATTGCCGTCGCCAAGCGCAAGTGTCACCACAAGCTCTTGTGTCAGTGCGTCGGGGCTACAGGTCACCTGCACGCTACAGCCGTTGGCACGCAAGCTTGTTGCTATCGACGCTGCAAGTTGCGGATGCTCGTCCGTTACGGCAACCGTGTCGCAAGCAATGCGAGAGACCTTGGATTGACCCTTTAGCTCTATCGATTCAATGGAGCGAACTGCCACCGCCCGCCCGACAGGTTCAATGTCAACGCTACTGGTCTTAAGTTGAGACGCGATCAGGGGACGGTCCGGACTTGAAAGTCGTCCGTCGTCCCCTAGCCGAAAAAATCAGCAATCTGCCTGATAGTTCTGAGCTGAGTCATATCTGCAGTACCAACGTCCTTGATCTCTGGCACTTGTGTTCTGAGTGCCGAGAGGACTTCTACCTGTTTGATGGAGTCAATACCCAGCTCACCACTAAGGTCCATATCGTCCTCGATCATCTCCACCGGGTAGCCCGTTTTCTCCGCTATCAGCTCACGAACAAGATCAGTGCTGATTCTTACCTCAGCAGCACCATTGCCCGCATCGCCACTCGCAGAAGGTGTCGCAGCTGTATTGCTATCAGGTAGCGATGGCGCAACCAGTGGTGCAGGCTGTGCTGCCATAGTCTCCCGGTGTACATGAGCCGATCCGTTGGTTAACGCACCGTTGGCACGCACGCTATCAGGCGCGCCGTTAACCAGTCCGGGTACCGTCGAAGAGGTATGAGATGACTCGGCAACCTGTGCGGCATGCGATGCGCCATTCAAACGGCCGTGACCGTTGAGCGAAGAATGCGTTACCGGGGCAGACCCGTTAGATGCAGTTAGACTGTTATCCAGCATCGTTCCCATGGGGTTAGCCGACGCCGCATGCCCCGCAGGCATCGGCAAGCTAGCACCATCGACACCGTCGATGAGTCCTGCTGCAAGACGCATGTATGACTGATGAGCTGACGTCATCGCTGCCAAGTATTCGGCATGCCGTGCCGAGACGTCATTCAATAGAGCACCGCGCATCGAGTCTGGCGCATGCTTCGCCGGATTGCCATTCAACCCACCGTTCTGATGGGATGCACTCTCAACGGACTGCGGCTGTTGACATTGCGCTGTCTCAGTGGAGGCTGAAGGATGATTTTGCATTGTCATAGTTGATTTAACCGAAGCTGATGGTTGATGTGAGTTTATGTTGACAGCAGATCCATTATGAACGTTCTGCATCGCAGCTTGTGTGTTTACTGTTTGACGTGCCTGAGTTGCCTCTGCGACCGAAGCGGCTCGTGCTGCTCTAGTGGATTCTTCTGAACGGACTGCCGGAACTGGCGTCCCCACTTGATGCGCTTCATTTGGTATAGAGGTCTGATCGCGTTGCGGCGGATAGGGCTTCTGATAGTTACTACCCAGTAATTCCACCGAATGCTTTCCGGGTTGCTCACGCTCAACTGGTGCAGGCAGCCCCTCATACAGACCCGCTAGATCAAGAGTTACTCCTGATACTGCCAGTTGCCCGATTGCGCATAGCAGCGATGTCGTACTGTTGCCGTTCTTGTCATCCAGCGCGATGGCGCTAACATCGTGCGCCGGTAAGGTTTGTTGCACCAGATTAGTCAATACCGACCCGGGACCGACTTCCACAAAGGTGGTGACGCCCTGCGCATGCATCTTTTCAAGAATTTGCCTGAACAGAACCGGTTTACCAATCTGCTCACTAAGCACTTTAACCAGCGCTGACTTCCCGGATGGATAAGCCGCCGCTGTGCTGTTGGCATAAACAGTTGTAGAAGCGCTACCCAGAGAATGCAGCGCAAGCTTTTTCGCAAACGGCTTTATCGCCGGACTCACTTGCGGCGAATGAAAGGCAGCCGCCACCGGTAGCGTCTGCGTACTAATGCCCTTTTTACCGAACAAGCTGGCAGCTTTCCCGAGTTGCCCGGCGTCTCCAGAGAGCACAACCTGCTGAGGTCCATTGTCGTTGGCCAGCGTAATGCCATCGTCAAGCTCTGCAAGAACATCGTTGACCTCTGCAGCCGACGCCTGGACCGCCAGCATAGCGCCTGTTGAATCAGCTGAAGCGACACTCATGGCATCCGCACGCTCACAGGCAATGGTCAATGCGGTAGACGCATCGAACACGCCCGCGCTGTGCAGTGCCATAACTTCACCAAAACTGTGGCCCGCCTGCATATCGGCCCGAACTCCCAATTGGCTGAGCAGTGCCAGTTGAGAAAGTGCCACAGCTGCAATAGCAGGCTGCGCGTGGCGCATGTTTTTCAGACTCTCATTAGCAGCGTTCTTAGCCTCTGGCGAGAACAACGTGGGCGGAAACGCCAGATCGTGCAGCCTCAGTGCAGCCGTTGCCGGAATATCACACGCCGAGTCCCACACAGCTCTTGCCCGAGGAAACGCCATGGCAATATCGGCTCCCATACCCAGATACTGACTACCCTGCCCTGCAAACAACAGTGCCAGCTTGCCAGGCACAACGTCACCCGTACGATAATGGATATGACGATCTGAGGGCATTGCCGAATCCATGCCCTGAGCTGTCATCGCGGCAAGTTTTGTACATAGCGTTTTCAGGTGCTCTGGCGTTTCCGCCACCATCGCAGCACGATGACTATGCGCAGGATCGAATCGCGACCAGGTTTCAGTAGCAACACGCGCCAGGTCATCTTCATGCAACTCATCCTGTGTCAGTGCCTCCAGCTGCGAGCACAAGCTCTCTTTTGAGCACGCGGATACCAACAGCAGTTCAGCTGGCATGACCCTGACCGGTTGCACCGCACGCTTGCCTGTGTATTCCTCCAGTGTCACATGAAAATTACTGCCACCAAAGCCAAACGAACTCACGGAAGCTCTGCGAGGATGCGCTGAACCTCGAATCCAGGGCCGCGCATGCGTGCTGAGATAGAAAGGTGTGTTTTGACACAACGCTTTGGCAGGTTGGCGAACCTTGATCGTTGGTGGCAGAATTTTGCGGCTAAGTCCACCGATGACTTTAAGCAATCCGGCTGCACCCGCAGCAGCCTTGGTATGACCAATTTGCGATTTTACTGAGCCTAGCGCACACCAGGGCGCATCAGCGTTGCCATCAGGATCAAATACGCTATGCAGCGCTTCAAGTTCTGTTTTGTCGCCTGCGACGGTGCCAGTTCCATGAGCTTCCACCAGCTCCACGGTGTCAGGTGAGTAGCCGGCCTTTTCGTAGGCCCGCGTAAGTGTTCTTTGCTGTCCGCTGGCCAAGGGTGCATACACCGCGGTTGAACGCCCATCTGATCCACCACCTAGTCCTTTCACTATTGCATGAATACTGTTGCCGTCGCGCTCTGCATCCGATAACCGTCGTAATGCAAGCATGCCGACACCTTCACCGAGCATCGTGCCATCGGCATCTGCCGACAAGGGACGGCAGTCGCCTGTAGGAGACAGTGCGGGTGTCTTGGAAAAACACATGTACATAAAAATATCGTTCAGGGCATCGACTCCCCCTGTCAGCACAAGGTCGGAGTCCCCGGCTTGCAGTTCGTGCACGGCAATCTGCATGGCCGAAAGGCTCGATGCGCAGGCAGCATCGGTGACATAGTTGCTTCCTCCAAAATCAAGCCGGTTGGCTATCCGTCCGGCAACAACATTGCCCAACAAGCCGGGAAACGTGGTTTCACGCCATTCGACAAAGTTCGTGCTGATCCGATCAGCAATGTCCTGGACCTGCGCCTCGTCCAGACCGGCTTCGCGCATGCCCTTCACCCACGTGGGTCGTTGCAGTCGCCCCATCATCTGACCGACAAGTTCAGTTGTTGCAGCAACGCCAAGGATGACACTTGCGCGCGACTTGTCCAGTGCACCGGCGGTTTCACGCTCAATATCCTCCAGCACGTTACGCGCAGCCACCAATGCCAGTAGTTGAGCGGTATCTGTCGTGGACAGGGAGTTTGGTGGTATCCCGAAGGACAGAGGATCAAATGCGGTGGGCGGAATAAACGCACCGCGAGACCCATAAGTACGATCACGCGCAGACCTGTCACTGTCGTAATAATCGTCAGTTAGCCAATGCGTACCAGGAACGGAGGTAAACGTATCCACGCCCTCGACGATATCTCGCCAGAATCCTGTCGTGTCGCCTCTGCCCGGAAATATAGAGCCTATGGCAACCACGGCAATCGGCTCAATGTCACCCTTCGGGTATTGCTTGCTGGTCACACGCTTATCTACTCACATCGTTGTTTAAACAAACCATTGGGGAGTGTAACGGAAGGCGCCCTCTGGCAGTGCCACACCGAACGATCGGAGTTGCCCCGCGCGGGTAATTCGCGCTGCACCTTCAAGCAGATTCCAGGCAATCTGTTTGACATTACGATTTTCCAGCGGTTCAAGACAGGAGCCTGTCACCCAATGATTGAAAGCTCCCATCGCAGGACCACACCAGATCTGAAAATCTGCTGCGCGCGCTGCATCGCCATCGCGAGCCCATTGCGCCGCCATAAACAGATAGCGGCGGCAGAGCAAGGCAAATCGAAAGTTACCATCAGCTTCCGCACTCGCCAGAGCTTGCGGGTTATTCCGTTGGAGATAGTCGAACGTTTCCGCCCATGCCGCCTGTAGACTCTGGCCGAGGCGCTTTTCGAACCACAGTCGATCGCCGGGTGACAGGTTGTCAACGGTTGCCCCGGACCGGTATAGCGCATGAAGGCGCTGCGCGTACAGACCGAACAAAGTGCCACGTTTGAGCACCTGGACATCGACGCCTTGTTCGAACATATCAGCCGCTGGCGCCATCATCACATCAGCAGCGGTGGCCGCTGCGAGCATCTTCCTTGCCGGCTCTGACAGCCCCGACTCCACGGCGGGCTGATTGACCGAGCCACTGAGCACATAAGCTGCCCCCATCTGAAACGCTCCGGCAACCGCCTGAGGTGTGGCAATTCCACCTGCCAGACCGATTCGAATAGAACGTTCATCAAAGCCATGCTGAGTGGCGATCCTTCCTGCGGTTTCCAGCAAGGCACTGAAAAGAACCGCAGCGGGGCGATTGTCGGTATGCCCACCGGAATCTGACTCTGCGGTAATGTCGGCAGCTACCGGAACGCAAGCCGCAAGCTCGGCCTGCTCAGCACTGATAGCATTACTGGCAAGCAACTCACGCAGTAGCGCTTCAGGCGCAGGTGACATGAATTTTTCAGCCACTTCAACACGCGATACCTTGGCGAATACATGTGTATCACGCTCAATGCGATCACCCGAACGGTGCAGCCCCATTACGCTATATCGCACTATTTCCGGCGATAGCTGCATGAAGGCAGATGCTGAAACGCGGCTTACCTTTGTTTCCAGAAACAGATCGACGACTGCCCGCTCCATGCCGGGATTCTGCGGCGAATGAATAAGATTCGCACCCCATGAAGCGTTGGTCGATGTCAGGACTGCCTTGATCTTTTCAATGCCTTGCCTCACCTCCTGCAACGATAATCCGGCACTGCCATAAAAACCTAAAAGACCCGCCTTTGCTGCAGCTACCACCATCTCGGGCGTGGCAATACCGCGTGCCATCTCGCCCACTACGTAAGGGAATCTTGTGTTGTGAACAGCCGTGAAACCGCGATCGCCCAACCACTCGGGATAAATCGGCGGTATACGGAACGTTGCATCGGATGCTTGCGACCCGGCCGTTTCGGCGTCCACGACTTCTCGCGCGGCATCTTGCCCACAGTCCAGATACACGGTTTCTCGCGGCGACTTGAGCGCGCGTGCAAGCGGCGTATCGACCGTCGATGCCTCAGCGGGCATGCGAGTGAAATCCGGGTTGGCAGAGGCTGTCAAGTTCATTTCGGACGCGGAATCAATGAGTACCAGAGCCCTATTGTATAGCGAGCGGGTCTTTCGCGGCACGCAGATCCTGCTGATGGTTTTTTTCTAACCCGCACCTCCCGGTTGACCGCACAAGCACTCAGGGTTCCGAGGTAACCTGATTAACCCATTATCCCCACGTCAGATAAGGAACACCCTCTTCCACCGGACTCTCCTGGCAACATGGCAAGTGAGACAACGCCGGATGCCAAATAATTTTTTGCTGGAACACGATAGTTGGTACAGTGTTAGTGATATAGCCTAATTGATAGGTGGCAGGGCATGAAGTCGGAACTCGATCCACAAACGATAAAACAATTTCAGACTGAAGGTGTCACAGTGCTGCGTGGTCACTTTTCTGATTGGGTTGACATTCTCCGAGAGGGTATTGAAGCCAACATGGCTGAACCCAATCCGACTGCCAGAGTCTATCCAGACAAGAGCGGCGGCGGCAGGTTTTTTGTCGACTACTGCAGCTGGCAGAGAATTCCTCAATACCGTGATTTCATTTTCAATTCGCACGCTGGCGACATTGCGGCCGACTTAATGAGCAGCAACAGGGTTCAACTGTTCCACGAGCATGTGCTTGTCAAGGAAGCCCAGGCCGGAATAGCGACACCCTGGCACCATGATATGCCGTACTACTGTGTGGATGGGCCCAAAACAGTCAGCTTGTGGTTACCTTTGGATGAAGTACCCAGAGAACGCGCATTGGAGTTTATTGCCGGATCTCACCTGTGGGGAAAATCTTTTCGGCCACAACGTTTCAATGGGCAACCGCTTAATGAAGTCGATGGCCTTGATGAAATTCCTGATATAGAGGGCAACAAAGATAAGTACAACATAATCGGGTGGGACATGTCGCCTGGTGATGCCCTCGCGTTTGACTACCGGACACTTCATGGTGCACCGGGCAACAACAGCGCCAGCGAACAGCGTCGTGCATTTTCACTAAGACTGGTCGGTGACGATATCCGCTTCGTACGAAGAGATAACATCATCACCTCGCCACCATTCAATGAAGTGACATTGCAGGACGGCGATCCGTTGGTCGCCGATGAGTTTCCCGTGTTGTATCAGAGAAACCAATAGTCCGGTGATAACAACCCGAGAGAGGCAATTCCTGGTAGTTATCATGAATAATTCTTGCAAAAAATTACTCTATTGAATTTTTTCATCGGGCGCAGGCACAAATTTATCAAAAAGAACACTTCGGCAATACTTTGTGCCTCACTTCAAGTCAGTTGAAATTGTTGATTTATCATTCATCAGCCTGATTCCCAGCGTAAATACGAATAGTGTAGCTGCCCTGTTGTTTGACGAGTCTCAACAAGTAAGTGCCTACTGACTACCCTCAACCCGACACCATCAGCTAATAGCTGAATGGTGTCGCATTGGTCGATTCAAATGATCGTGGGAATTTGTCTGCTTGCTTGCGCAGAGGTCCAACTTACGGTACACAAAGAGACACCGAAATCGAGACTCGGAATTCGAACCTATTATTTTCGACTTGCGCCGTCAGAAACCGTTACTTGTTGGCTGTTTTGAAATAGCTTACGCGGCGAGCCCAGAGTCATTGTACGCATTGGCTGCTTGCTCCTTCCAACTATCCATCTGGTCAAATACGTCTCTATTTTTCAAGTATTCGATGTTAATCTTAGTCTCGAGTCCTCCCTGCACGCCTCGACTATTTGCACACACCCAGTGAGCCAGATAATTGCTGACGTGCACGACGTCTATGGCGTCAAACTGGTCTGTATAAATTTTCTCGGGACTATCATGAAACGTTACCGCTTCAACAATTGAGGTGGGAACGCCCCATAAATTGAGAAAACAACCACCCACTTCGGCGTGCGTACAGCCAAGTATACCTCTCTCCGTCTCAGCATCTACCCAGGAATTGTGGGATGCATCTACTTTACCTACCAGTTCGGGTATAAGCTCGGGTTTTTGTCTTGCAATAATAAATTTTCCGATGTCATGGAGCAATCCCGCAGTAAAAGCAACAGTAGATATTTCCTGATCGGGAACAAGCTCTCGAGCAATAGTTGAAGTTAGCATGCAATGTTGCTGCAAACGGAACGGATCAAAACCCGGAGATGCCTGTAAGGTCTTTGTCATCTCAAACATCTGGTTAGCCAAAACCAGAGATCTTAGTATGTCTGCGCCGAGGTAGCCTACAGCCTCTTTTGCTGAGCTAATAGAACGCTGTCGTCTGAAAAACGAGGAGTTGACAAGCTGAAGAACTTTAGCAGTTAACGCAACATCCTGTTCTACTATTCCAATAATTTCATCTATCGAACTATTTTCGGCTTCAAGACGCTCCATAAGTCTCTGATGTAGATTTTCGTCGGCTGTCAACCTGCCCGCGCTGCCTACAAGCTCTCTGATTATGTCGTTGTCAAAGGCTTTGATCAGACCACAATCTCTGGATACAACCTCATCAAGATCGTCCAGTGAACACGGTTTACGTAAAAATCGTTGTGCCAATCTGGTGAGTAATATTGTACTTCGCTCATCAGTATGTCCTGTCAGAGCAATTCGTATGGATTGAGGCTGGTTCAACTTTGCGTATTCAAGTACTTCCACGCCATCAATCCCTGGCATTCTCACATCAGAAACGATAACGTCGTAGTTAGCGTCGTTCATCGCATCGATCGCTGCTTCGCCGCCACATTTGAATGTCATATCCCAGCGACGCCTATGCCCATGCAGCAAGTCTTGCAAACCATCAAGCACAGCGGGCTCGTCATCTACGAACAATACTTTTTTCATGCAGCTAGGTCTCCATTGTAGTTATTTGACATTGGATCAATCTCACATGCTGCAGGTGAGACCGGAAGTGTAATAATGAATGTCGTTCCATTATCTGAATTCGGTAGAAATTCTAATTTTCCACCATGTTTATACACAATGATATTGTGTGAGATCGTAAGTCCTTGTCCGGTCCCTCTTCCAACTTCCTTGGTGGTAAAAAAAGGATCAAACACGCGATGCTTAATCTTTTCAGGGATTCCCCCGCCATTATCTGCGATCGAGATAATCACAACATCAGATTCCACGGCGGTACTTATCGTGATCCTCCCATCCTTGGTGGAACTGTCTGAAATTGCGTGAGCAGCATTGACAATCAAGTTCAAAAAAACTTGATTCAAGTCTCCCAGATGACATTCAACCGATGGAATCGGTTGAAGGTTCCAGTGTAGTTTAGCTACGTACTTGTATTCATTTTTGGCTACTGCGGCTGCAACCTCGAGCGCTCTGTTGATATCTGCGCCACATTTTTCCTCGCCATCCGGATGCGTAAACTCATTCATAGCTCTTACAATCTTCGTTACAGCAGAGATACCATCCAACGCCCGCTCAAGTGATTTAGGTGCCCGTTCACGGGTATACGACAAATCCATAGCATCAATTGTGTATTGGTACTCTGCAAATAGATCTATTTTTTTAACCTCTGTAGAATCCATTAATCTCTCAGTAATTGCAGCCAGTTGGTCGTAATCAGAAAGTACTGATTTTATGAATTGCAAGCTATCACTAACGTATTGCATTGGCGTATTAATCTCGTGCGCTATACCTGCAGCTAGTTGCCCAACGGATTCGAGTTTCTGCGCGTGTCGTAGTTCAATTTCCACTCGAGTTCGCTCGTTCATTTCAAATTCCAGATTCTGCTTGGATTCTCTGAGCTCCTGTGTGTTTCTCTCGAGCGCTTGAGTCCGCCTTTTGACGCGTTCTTCCAGTTCCTTGTTTAGTTCACTCAAATCAGCTGCCAGTCTTTTACTCTCAGCCAGCGACGCTTTTTGTGTCTGAAGCAACATAAGGAAATCTGACATTGGACTGTGCAAAGGAAAATCGCTTAGTGTCAATCCAAGCTCCTCAAGCACATCAAGATCGGTTACCCAGGGTGAGACAATAAAATAGATATGATCGGTTGCAGGAGCCTTGATCATCTGTCCACGAAGACGAACAAGTGGATTAACTGTCGATTTCAGAAAAAAGAGCGAATCGTGAAGTGACTTCATGTCATCACCACAGGCAACATCTGCTGGATGCTGGATTGTGAAATGCTCGAACAAGCTGGCTGATCCATCTGTAGGAAATGGCAAGATACGACGAATTGAGTGACCGCAGCCTATTAGCTTACTGTCGCTGTCGATAACCAGATGAAAAGGGAACGCATTGGTCAATATTAGCTGACAAATCGTACCTTGCGACCCCAGGGGTGATCGGTTCATGCTGCTTTTTGAACCGCATAGCTGACCAAAAAATATTCTTGTGTCTGATTCTGCTCTATGGGTGGAATGTACTGTACGTTAACCGGTGTGGAAAATCGCTCACCAAGCCCTCTTAAAAGTCCGACTAGCATAGGCGCTAACCCAGCTCTGTGCGATTGATAACAAACGAGAAGATCACCACCCTTCGTCTCTTCACAGGTTATCTTGGGAGGGTTTAATTCTGGTAATGTAAGCCGGATTTGTTCATGTAACCGGTTCATGTTTTTCAGAAATTCGGGTACCGATTTACCGTATAGAGACATCGTCTGACCGTAACCCTCATCAACGGTGTACTGAATCCAGTGTTCTCCAAAAGCTTCCAGGATATCAACAGAGGGTATATCAAGAACCTCGCTGGCGGCCGTGACAAGGTTGTATGTCACCTCATCCGGGTAAGTGTCCATAGACACAAATGACTGGGGAACGTTTGCTTTAGCGGTAATTTCTTGCCACTTACTTTCCCCAAATCGGCATTTCACCATCTGCTCGACTGCTTTGTTAACCAACCCATACATTCTGGACGTCCCTCTTCACACCAATGCTCATCTAGGACAGTGAGCGGCACCTATTGTGCCGAGTTCTAGTGTCGCTATGATGAAATATGTACTGAACTTCTTTTTGGATGGCAAAAGTTCACTCAATTGAGTAATAGCTCAACTTCGGTTGGTTTCCAATGACAAGCAGCTAGCGCCTGTCGAATTGGGTGAGGTGACTCGGCTTCAATAAACAGTGAGGCTAGCTGGCTGACTTTGTAGTTAATTTCCAAACCTGGAACAACAACTTGAGTGGATTTACCGCTCAGATCCAAAACTGTGCAGGATCGCCTTCCACCTCGGTCTGTTTGGTTCTGTTGTGGGTCAAGGTCATTTTTTTTCGATTAGACTCCAGCGATCATTGATGGCCACCCCACCGAGCAGCCCAAGTCCAGCCGAGCGGACGTCTTCGCTAAAGCTCCCGCTGGTATAGGTTTGGGTAAACTCGCCCGTCTCGACAAGGCCAATTGAGCGTTGCATGAATCCGGCGCCGCCGAGCGAGAGTCCAACGAAAAAATCTGGATCGTTGACAATCGCCCAAACGTCACCATGACTATTCCGGAAAATGCCGAAAATCCCAACACCGGTGGCCTGATTGATGAAGGCGATGTTATCCCCCTATGGAGCTTTAATACGGATACCGCTGAGTGGAACTATGAAGGCACCGAGCCTGTTACACGAACACCTGAAGAAGAGCTGCAAGTGGCATTTGATGCAGAGCATTTGTCGTACTGGAACCTTGATTTTTACACGTTGAATACCTGCGATGCCCGGATAAATGTCGATATCATCAGCGTGGTTGGTGCCAACACGGGCGATGTCCCTGTCAATGTCGTACTCCTGGGCTCTGGCAATAACATCGGCTACCGTAGGGATGAGATGCTCAGCAGTCGCACCCCCACGACACTTCAAGGCGTTAGCGATGAATTAAGGCTAACGGCCCGGTTTGAGTCGCTTAACCCGGATCGAATCGTCTTCCGTACGATGTCGCTGAACGGCGAACCGTATTCAGGCCAGGAAGTTGATTTCTGTGGCCCAAACAACTTCGTTATAACCACTAATGGATCGGACAACACGTTGGCAACCCTGTTCAAGTTTGACTATGACGTCAACGTACGAGCACGTTGCACCAATGCGCCAAACGCAGCCACTCAGCCGTTACCCAACGTGCACACGTTTTTCAGTGCCGTGGCCGGCGGTACTTACGTAACCGATAGAACCAACGACCGCGGAAGTTC
>JBGCEH010000034.1:0-213883 GCA_045106195.1 Granulosicoccus sp. | reverse complement strand
ACCCGACGCAGGCTGACAGAGACGGGGATGGCCTGGGTGATGCGTGCGATAACGTGGATGACAGAGACACAGACAGAGATGGCGTCGTCGAAAACGACAACTGCCCAACCATTGCCAACCCGACGCAGGCTGACAGAGACGGGGATGGCCTGGGTGATGCGTGCGATAACGTGGATGACAGAGACACAGACAGAGATGGCGTCGTCGAAAACGACAACTGCCCAACCATTGCCAATCCGACGCAGGCTGATAGAGACCGGGATGGCCTGGGTGATGCGTGCGATAACGTGGATGACAGAGACACAGACAGAGATGGCGTCATCGAAAACGACAACTGCCCAACCATTGCCAATCCGACGCAGGCTGATAGAGACGGGGATGGCCTGGGTGATGCGTGCGATAACGTGGATGACAGAGACACAGACAGAGATGGCGTCATCGAAAACGACAACTGCCCAACCATTGCCAATTCGAACCAACAGGATATTGACGGAGATGGTATGGGCGATGCGTGCGACGACATGGATAACAGAGACACGGATTCAGATGGCGTGATCGAAAACGACAACTGCCCAACCATTGCCAATGCGAACCAACAGGATATCGACGGAGATGGTATGGGCGATGCGTGCGACGACATGGATAACAGAGACACGGATTCAGATGGCGTCATCGAAGACGACAACTGCCCAACCATCGCCAATACGGACCAACAGGATACCGACGAAGATGGTATGGGTGATGTTTGTGACGACACACCTAATGGTCCAGAGACTGTAAACCCGCAACCAGCGATTAGCCCACCGCCGCAGCCCTAGAACTGATACGCCAAGCTGCTCATCTCAACATGATCCACAATCGTGTGATGGGCAGGTATCGACATGATATCGAGGGGATGCCCATCGGTTTGTCATCTGTTCGTCGCTCTTAGGCGATTGAATTCATACCCAACGTTTGTCGGGATTGCCGAGTTAGTCTCGGATTCATTTCCACCGAAATGACATGCTGTCTGTATGCGGTATGTTCTCTTGATAACACTGATTCTGACATGGTCATTACTGGCCTATTGGCACCTTCGCTCTGATGTCAATGTTCATGATTTTCTCTTTGAAAATGCCGATGATGTTGAGTCTGGTGAAGACTTTGCTGACGTAACAGATCGATCGAAAGCCCCTGATTCAATCCTTAACCTGCAACGTTATGACGATGCAGACTATGGATTCAGCGTTGCTATTCCTGATGGCTGGACGAGAATAGTCGCGGCAGACAATCCTGTTTCAGATGATGACGATTTACTTGCATTGCTGGAGCCTGGATATGCAGTTGGTTTCGAATCTCCGCGTGCCGGCCTTAAGGATCGGTTTGCGGACTACATCCTGATTGAAGTGTTGCCCGGTGACGATATCGGGCTTTTTGAAACCTCTGAGGACCAGCGATATTTCATTCGTTCAGGGTCAGACGAAATCGCTTATGAACGGCTTGAAATCGACGGTGACACTGACGATGCCAGTGAGGTTGATCTCGTTATCTTCCAACATGGAGTTCAGGCTGTTGGCTATACGCTGGCCTTCTATGCCATTGGTGAACCTGCTAACGAGAAAATTCTGTTTGATGCTTTTCAGATTTTACTGCGCACCTACACTCAGAAATCTGACCCCTTTGTGATTATCTGAATCCAGGTGCAACCTGAGAATGGACTTACTTATTGTCCGTCTGGATACCCTGCAGGCCAAACCGAAGGCATTGGTCTCTTGTTTGGCAGCACTCTGCCAGGATTGTCTGTGAATAGGGGGATCACGTCTGTTTGCTGATCGAACTCAACGATTTTGTAAGGGGTGGTACGTTGATAGATGCGAATGTAGTCGATGATGTATTCGCCAGGTAATGGCGTTGTGGAATCCGGTGAACCAGCCCACCATCCTCCAACCGCTTGATTGGCGATAACATACATTTCTTGCTGTGACACATTGATATCAACAACTTTATGGGTTTCAACACCATCGACGTAAAAAATGAGCGTACCTGGCATCCACTCAACCCCGAAGGTATGAAAATCTTCAGTGAAATCGATACCGGCAACAGGGAATGATTCGGTGGAACGCAAATCTCCCGAACCATCAAAGTAGTGGTAAGTATGGAATACCACATCCTGATTATCACCGATGAATTCCATGATGTCGATTTCAGGTTTAGCATCAACATAGTAGGCGTTCAGGAGCCAGAATGCAGGCCAGTATCCTCTACCGTGCGTAAACTTTGCGCGAGTCTCGGTGTAACCGTAGGTAAATTTGAATGCATCGTAGCTGGTGATAATGCCGGATAGATACGGTTGATTCATCGCGTCGGCTAGCAGCTCGGTTGGCGTCTCAATCGTGTTGATAGTCATGTGCTCACCATCAAAGGTGAATGGATTGAAGCCGAAGTCAGGATCATTGGCAACATCGACATAATATTGCTCTTCTTGATTGATGAATAAATCGCTTCCCCAAAGGAAACTGGTATTCCATTTACTTGTGTCCAGCTCCATGCTGTTAAATTCATCTGAAAAGACAACTTCATAGTCTTTCAGTAAATCGGCGTCTGGTTTCGGGGCATCCGGATCGATTCTGCCGAAGGTCTGGGCAACGACTGTAAGCCCTGTTGCCAAGTACGAAAAATTGTCATCGTAATCAAATGCCTGAATTTCGTAGTAGTAGCTGTCGTTGAACACATCTGTATCGACAAACTCCGTATCAAAGACTGTGGTGTAGTATTCTGCTTGTCGGTAAACGTTATATCCTCGTGCATTCGGATCTTCAGGCCATGAGATCTTGATGGCGTCATCCAGAATTTCACCGTCGAATCCCGGCGTCGTTACAGATTCAAAATACCTTTTGGTCTCAACCTCAGCTTCAATTCCAGGTGCCGCAGTGTTATCGCGCGTCTCGTCTGATTCATCGTTGTTATCAGTACCCTGAGCTGCACCCAAAGAGGGGTTTGATGCTATTGGTGTTGTAAGGGTAGTATTCGTTTGCGATTCGCTACCGTTAACACCTGCATCCGTACAAGCACTGAGAATTGTGAACATCACAGTTAACAGTGACGGCGCAAGCTGCCGGCGAATCGCTGACGGCGCTGAGCGAGGGAGTTTGCTGGTAGTGATATTCATGTGGTCCAGTGTTTTGTAAGTTGTTCGGGGCTTCGTGAGACGTGACGCAAGCAATTGAAAAATACACATGCATTCCAGTTTCGAACTATTAATACCGCAACCACGTTGGACCTATCGGACGCGATGGCAGCGCCTTGATGCCCTAAAACGGAGACAGCACACAATTTCATGTAGCGTGTAACACTCTGACTGGCACGTTTACTGGTTTGATTTTGGTTGAACAAAGTCTTAGTTGGAAACCAGTTATTCATGCGAAAACGCCGAATTCCTCTAGCGTTGCTCGTCGCTTCTGCCTATCCTTTTGCCACTAATGCTTTAGCAAGCACCGATTGGCAAGGTAGTTACTCTGCTAATGGGCAGTGTTTCTGTAGCGGTGATGTGCCTTCATCAATCTCTTCGCGGATCGTACCGACGCCGATTGGTGGTCAGACCGTCAAGCAGGTGTGCGCCTCGATAGGTAAGGGGCCCGGACTTGTCAGAGAGGATGGTCTGTTCAATTATCCTGTCTACAAGGACGCGCAATGCGGAAATGGTCCCTTTGCCAGTGCAAGCGGACCGAGAGACATTAACTGCGTGGGTAGTATGGACGGCACTTATGGTAGTTGCCAGCCCGCTGGCCCAACGTGGCCACTGGCTGTTGCTTATGCCAATACCGACTCTTTGGCAAACGTTGCGACGATCCCTGTATCTGCGAAATTACCGACAGACGATAAAACGAACAATGAACCTGCCATAGCGGCGGCTGTTAACACTGAGGCAGACAGTTCGGATGAACGGGTAAACGATATCGCATCCGAGAGCGGTGAAATTCTCACCGCTCTTGCTGGCCAGAGCATCATGATAGGTGATGATCGCTATTTTCGAGCGCGTGAAGGTATACCTGCGCAGGGTGGTATGCCGGGTAGTCGGATTATACTGGATGGATTTGTCTACCTTAAAGATGATGAAAATCTGTTAATCGCCGATATCTATCGAGCTCCGGAAGTAGCAAAGGCAGCGCCGGTAACACCGGTGACCAAGGCACCCGAGATTGCAGCCGCTGAACCTGAAAAGCCGAGTGTTGTTCGAGAAGTACCGACAGAAAAACCAATAGAAATTGTTGCAGATGCTCCAGATCCGGTAACGGTTGCGCGCAAAAAACTGGAAAAACTGAAGCGGGAAAAAGACGCTTTGGCTGATTATGAAGCCGAGCAGGAAAGGCGAAAAGCCAGATTGGCTCAGCAGAAGCAACTGGCTGATCAAAATGTACGCGCGAAACAGCAAAGGCTTGCGATCCAGGAGCGACTGGTCGAGCAAGGTAAACTTGCTGAAAAAGACAAGCTTGCGATGCAACAGAAACTGGAAGATCAGCAACGAATTGCAGATCAGCAACGACAAGCTGCAAAATCACAACGCGATTTCCAGAAACAGGCAACGGTAAGCTCTGACGAGGACGCTGTCGCTGAAGCTTCGCGACAGGTTAAAAAAACCTCCGATGGTGCAGCGTCTGTTCAATCACCTATCCAGAACGCTTTGCGGCTACCACCTCAAACCCGCGCCAGTTCCCGCGACTTCGGTTATGTAGAAGCCATGCCCCTCAACTACGACTTTGGTGGCAACGGTTTGATGCTCGAAGGGAGTGGTCACGCCCGTGACAGATATCAGTTTCTGGGAAGAGTCGGAGTTAGCGATACCTACAGCGAACTGATGCTTGGTGGTGGGTATTACCTGACGCCAACGAAAGCGACTCGAATGACGGTCGTACTGCTTGCCGGTATTGAGTTCGGTCGTTTCGAGCTCAATGATGAAGAACGAGCACCGGAACTGACCGTTACCTCTTCTGACAGTGGTGTGTTTCTGGGGGCCGTTAGCCGGTTTGTCGTGAATAACAAGTTCGAACTCAAAGGTGGTGTGGGTTACAGCAGCTTCTTTGGAGGCGATGCAACGTTTTTTGGAGGTGGCTACTACCATGTAACACCTCGCCTCGATGTCATGTCACGTTTTGAAATTGGCGACAATGACAATCTGGGTCTTGGTATTCGTTATTACTATTAATCAGGCCATGACAATGACAATCCCTATTATGAACATGAAAAAGGCGTATCTGGTCTGCCTGTTTAGTCTGAGTCTATCAGCCTGTGGCGAAAGTGATCTTGAGGATATTCACGATCAACGGCTGGACGATGCTATCGCTGCTGAAGACAGCCCGGTAATAGCCCCGGCACTCCCCGACACTGATATTCAGTCACCTCCCAGTGTTGACCTGTCGGAGTACGAGCTGGTGTTCAGTGATGAATTTCAGGGCAATGAGCTTGATGGCACCAAGTGGGGGACATCAGCGTTGGGGTCGGATACGATCATCTTCAATCAACTGCAATACTATGTCGATACGCAGAGTGATGACGAGACGCTTGCCAGTCCATTCACGTTTGATGGTGAGCACATGACGATCAATGCAACCACGACACCTGATAGCCAACGAGCTGATGCTAACGGGCAAGCGTATCTTTCCGGGCTTCTAACCACCAGAGACACCTTTGATTTTACCTACGGATATATAGAAGCGCGGGTTAACGTCGAGCAGGGCCGTGGTTTATGGCCATCACTATGGATGTTAGGCGCAGAATCTGATGATCTCTTACCCGAAGTCTACGTTTTTGAATATGACGGCGCAAAACCTGACAGTGTCTTTCACAACTACAACTTTCTGGGTACCGATGGAAATCTGCGTTCAAACGGACAGGAAGAAATCCAGGTCAGTGGCTTCTCAGAAGGTTTCCATACACTGGGACTTCGCTGGAGCCCCGAAGAGTTACTGTTTTATGTGGATGGGCAGCCCACTTATCTGATAACAGGTGAGAGCGTACCTGGCGACGATATGTATCTGATACTTAATCTCGCCATCGGCGGTGTCTGGCTGGGAGCGCCTGATGCAACCACTCCTGACCCGGCCACACTGGAAGTCGACTATGTGCGTGTCTACCAGGAGGTGAGTCAATAGCGAGTTGCCTGTCAAACACTTTCCTGTCGATTGAGACTACGCGCAGAGGTCTCTTACCAGATCAGGTTCGTTCCAGAATCACGAAGGCGGCCACAGTGTCGCCTTCGTCACTAAGGCTGACCCAGAAACTCTCTATTCCGAGAGTGTTGCAACGAATCTGCGCTGCGCCGCTTACTCTCAGGAGTGGCTTTCCCAGTGCGTCGTGTTCGAGATAGAAATCTTTCAGCAACACGCCTGATCTCTCACCGGTGCCCAGCGCTTTAACAGCAGCTTCTTTTACCGCGAAGCGCTTGGCCAGAAAACGATCTTGGTTCTGATGTATTTCGTAGGCAGGCAGTTCACGGTTGTTTAAAAACCGTTTCGCAAAGCGTTTGCCGAAACGTTTGTGAACAGACGAAATGCGGCTTATCGTTGCAAGGTCCACTCCGATTCCCGCAATCATCGTGCTGGTTTCTCATTCATCGATGCCGGGCTTCCACCATGAGTCTTTTCATTTTGGCCACTGCCGCAGGTATACCGGCATAAAGGGCACGAGCCACGACGCTATGGCCAACCCCCAGCTCATTGATACTCTCTATTTCCGCGATGGCTTGCACATTGTCGTAGTGTAGACCGTGCCCGGCATTCACGGTCAGGCCCAGGCTGAATGCGTAGTCACAACATGACATGATTCGGGATAGTTCAGAGCTTCTGTCAATCGCTGACTCGGCCGCTGAATAATGTCCGGTATTGAGTTCGACGGTTGCAGCTCCGAGTCGAGCTGCAGCCTCTATCTGTTCTTCCTCGGGATCGATGAAGATTGTACAACTGATACCGGTTGACTGAAGCGCTTCGACATATTCCAGCAACTCGTCGCTCTGCTGTAGGACATCAATACCTTTTACCGTTGTGTGCTCCTGACGATTTTCGGGAACCAGGCAGACGTTTTTGGGTGAGAACTGTAATGCCAGATCGACCATGTGTCTGGTCGGCGCAATTTCCAGATTCAGCTTGGTCTGGGCGCTGGCTACAAAGCGTTCGATATCATGATCCTGAATGTGCAGTCTGTCCTTGCGCAAGTGCATGGTGATACTGTCGGCACCGGCAAGTTCAGCCTGCAGCGCCACATGCACGGGGTCCGGGTAGCGAACCGCGCGCGCTTCGCGGATATTGGCTACATGATCAACATTGACACCCAGATAGATCGGTTCCTTCACGCTATGATTCTCTCGCCACACGATAAACACACAGCGGTAGCCTAGCATTAACTGCAAAGATAAGAAGGATTGAGCCAGCTATCCGCATCCTTTGCCATGATCGTCCGGCTGGTGGGTGTTGAGCATGAGTTGCAGGTTAAGGTAGCTGTAATCCCGTGCTGAGACGGAATCCCGCCATACAGGGATCCGGTGGATTTTGCGCGAATCGTTTGACTGGACGGCAAGCACCAGCAGACTTGCGCTCCGGTAACCACGGTGAACAAGCTTGCCATCCACTGTGCCAGAACGCTCATATTCAAGGCCCCAACAGTTAATGGTGTCATCTGGTCCGCCGTCGTGGTATAGGACTGTGCCGAGGCTCAGCCGTTGCCATTGGCGTGAAATCCACAGCCCTGTCAACGCCAACCCGACAATCTGAATCAGGACCGGTAGCTGGCACAGAACGATGGCCATGCAGGATGCACTGCCGATGCTCAGAAGCAGAAGTCGATGGATACGGCTTGGCTGAAGCGTGCATATCCAGCATGGCCATGCACCCGATAAGCTTGCCTGGTAGCCTTCTCTACTTTGCAGAACCGAGTGAGGTGGTGATTTTGTCAATAATTTCTTGATAGCGGGCCTCCTTGGCCTTTCCGCTGACAAGCCCGAACAATTCCGGGTCTTGCATTTCCTGTAGCGCTACAAAATCCGCACGCTCGGCTTCCGAAGCCTCTTCGAAGTGGTTGTTCAGATAGATGAGCATTGCCTCATCCAACTCTCGCATGCCGCGTCGACAACGCCAGCGCAGCTTTGAAAGAGTGGTGGTATCAACAGGTTTCATTTACAAACGACGCATGACCAGCATCTTTTTAGTCTCGGCGATTGCCTTGGCCGGATTCAAACCCTTTGGGCATACTTGCGCGCAGTTCATGATGGTGTGGCACCGGTACAGCTTGAACGGGTCTTCCAGTTCGTCGAGACGTTCGCCAGTGGCATCATCGCGACTGTCTACCAGCCAGCGGTAAGAGGCCAGAAGTGCCGCAGGGCCCAGATAACGATCAGGATTCCACCAATAGCTTGGGCAGCTGGTGGAGCAGCAGGCGCACAGGATACATTCGTAGGCACCATCCAGTTTTTCGCGATCTTCGGGTGACTGCAGTCGCTCACGATCAGGTGGGGCAGGTGTATCCGATTTCAACCACGGTTCTATCGATGCGTACTGAGCATAGAAGTTGGTTAGATCTGAAACCAGATCCTTTATTATTGGCTGGTGCGGCAATGGGTAGATCGTAATATCGCCATCGATTTCGGCGATAGACGTAGTACAGGCCAGACCATTGGTGCCGTCGATGTTCATGGCACACGAACCGCAGATCCCTTCCCGGCACGAACGCCGAAAGGTGAGGGTGGAATCCATGTCACTCTTGATCATGATGATGGCATCAAGGATCATCGGGCCGCAATTCTCTACATCAACATCGAAGGTGTCAACACGTGGGTTCTCTCCGTTGTCCGGGTCGAACCGGTAGATCTTGAACCGTCTGGTATTGACCGCGCCCTCCGGCGCTGGAAAGTGCTTGCCGTTTTGTTTGACAATTGAATTTGCGGGTAGGGAAAATTCTGCCATGATTGCTGCTTCCTTCGTTTTAGCTGGCGTGTCCCGAACAGCTCATGAGATTGGTAATATCACAAGCTATCCGGGAGCGTATATCTACCTATAGCGCGAGTCAGCGGCCGCACAGCTTGTAAGCTGAACTGCCATTGGTGCGAATTGTTCAGTAGACGCGCTGTTTGGGTGGAATCACTTCACATTCATCGGTTAATGTATACATGTGTACAGGACGGTAGTCCATGGTCACATTGGCCTTCTCATCAGTCCATGAGAGCGTGTGCTTCATCCAGTTTTCATCGTCTCGATCCTCGAAATCGTCACGCGCATGCGCGCCGCGGCTCTCTGGACGGTTGGCAGCTCCGTGAATGATGGTTTGTGCCTGTGCCAGTAGATTTTCAAGTTCCAGAGTTTCGACAAGGTCGGTATTCCAGATCAAATTCTTGTCGTTGACCACGACATCGTCAAATTCATCAACAATACCGCGCATCTTGTCAATGCCTTCCGCAAGGCTATCGCCCGTTCGAAACACAGCGGCATGCTTCTGCATGGTGCGTTGCATGCTATCGCGGACGTCGGCCGTGCGCGTCTCGCCCGTGTTGTTTCGCACACGATCAAGATGCCCCAGTATCGGATCCAGCGCTGAGGGGCCCAGTGGCTTGTGAGGTGCACCTGGTTTGACCAGTTCTGCAGCTCGTATGGCAGCCGCTCGTCCGAAGACGACAATATCGAGCAGGGAGTTGCTGCCCAGCCGGTTTGCACCGTGTACCGAGACGCATGCCGCCTCGCCAATCGCCATCAGGCCGGGTACTACGCTATCGGGATCGCCATCTCTGAGCGTTACGACCTCACCGTGGTAGTTGGTGGGTATGCCGCCCATGTTGTAGTGCACCGTGGGAATGACCGGGATGGGGTTCTTGGTGACATCAACGCCAGCAAAGATTTTTGCAGACTCAGAGATGCCCGGCAGGCGTTTGTCGATAACATCGCTGCCAAGATGCTGGAGATTGAGGAAGATATGATCGTTGTCGGTTCCAACACCACGACCGGCATTGATTTCCATGGTCATTGACCGGCTGACAACGTCACGGGAAGCCAGGTCTTTTGCATTGGGCGCGTATCGCTCCATGAATCTCTCGCCGTCGCTGTTGGTCAGGTAACCGCCTTCGCCACGTACGCCCTCGGTAATCAGTACACCTGCTCCGTAGATGCCGGTAGGGTGGAATTGCACGAACTCCATGTCCTGCAAAGGCAGGCCAGCCCGCAGTACCATGGCGTTGCCATCGCCCGTGCATGTATGTGCGGAGGTCGCTGAAAAATAGGTTCTTCCGCAACCGCCGGTAGCAAGCACGACCTGATGGGCACGGAAGCGATGCAGTTCACCGGTAGCAAGATCGAGTGAGACGACACCGCGACAGACACCCTCGTCCATGATCAGGTCAGTAGCAAAGTGTTCGATGTAGAACTCGGCGTTGTGCTTCAGCGATTGCTGGTACAGCGTGTGCAAAATGGCGTGTCCTGTTCTGTCAGCCGCTGCACAGGTTCTCTGGGCCGTGCCTTCACCGTTGTGGGTGGTCATGCCGCCAAAGGGGCGTTGATAGATCTTGCCGTCATCGGTGCGTGAAAACGGAACACCGAAGTGCTCAAGCTCAATGACCGCGGGCATGGCTTCCTTGCACATGTACTCTATGCAATCCTGATCGCCCAGCCAGTCAGAGCCTTTGATGGTGTCGTACATGTGCCACGTCCAGTGGTCTTCACCCATGTTACCCAAAGCCGCGCTCATACCGCCTTGTGCAGCAACGGTATGAGACCGGGTAGGGAATACCTTGGTGACACAGGCTGTAGACAGGCCTTTGGCCGCCATGCCCAGGGTGGCACGCAAACCTGCGCCGCCTGCTCCTACCACAATGACGTCGTAGGTATGCTCGATGATCTTGTATGCGTTTGTCATTTTGCTCTATCTGTCTTGGCTGTCAATGGGTACGAGTTAGCCGGCGAATGCGATTCGCAGCACTGAAAAAACACCGGTTATGCCGAGTGCTACTGCAATGAAAGTAACTGCGATGATGGCTGCCGTACGAGGGCCATGAGACCCGATGTAATCCTCGATAACGACCTGAAGACCGAGACGTGAATGATAGAAACCCGCAGTCATGAACAAAATCATGACAACCGCATTGAAAGGCTGTGATAACCACTCTCTGATTGAGAGGTAGTCCATACCCGGCAGTGAGGCGATGGAAAATGCCAGCCAGAGAACCAAAGGGATCAGGGCGATGGCTGTCAGGCGCTGCAACCAGAAATGATCAGTGCCTTCTTTGGCAGATCCCAGGCCCTTGACGCGGGAAAGGGGAGTTCTGAAGTTGCTCATGATGCGAGTGCCACCATCCAGGTTATGACAGACAGAACGCCTGCGCCAATGAGGCAGACATTACCCGATTTTTTGGCGTCTTCGAGGTCGAGACCACGGCCAATGTCCCAGAACAGGTGTCTGATGCCATTAGCCATGTGGTAGTACAAAGTAATGGTAAAGCCGAAAAACACCAGTTTGCCGAACCAGGAGCTTGCAATACCTGACATGAACTCGTAGCTTTCCGGTGTACCTGCTGCACTGGCGATAAGCAAGACCAGCAATACAATGGCTACACTGTTGGCAACGCCTGCACCGCGATGAGCTATGGACAAGTAGGCTGTCAAGGGCAACTTGTAGTGTTGCAGGTGTGGGGACAGTGGACGTTTATCGTTCCAGGCCATACGTTTATATCCGGTAAGAGTTGATGTTTATCGAGCCAGGCGCACAATGGCGAGTGCGTGAGGGCACAAGCACATTTTACGCCGGTGTCGGCTCTGGTTACTCATGAAATTCTTGGTAATTGGTATAAGCGGCAATTTAATTCGGTCGAGTGATTAGTGATCTAGAAATCCGTGCATCGTCCTTTTTTTTCCCAATCTCCATAACGGGTGGGCTCAAGGCCAGCTTGCCCGCCGTGTTCTTCAGGACGGTCCTCTGGCAGATCGTTGCCGGGCGCTTCGGCGTCCTGCGCAACGTGTCTCGGCAGATCCTTGTCCTTGCGCTCACTGACCCCATTTTCAATGCTATTGTCAGCGGTGATATCAGGCTTTGATTTTTCGTCTGGTGGCACAGGAATGGAGTCCGGTATGCGGTTTGGATCAACATTTTGCATGGTCGTGATAATACCATTTGCCCGGCGCAGCATGACGTGCGTGGCTACGTATAGTCTTTATAGGCTTACGGTATGGTACCTACCTATGAACACTTTGGTTTACCAATATTTTGCAGGAACTACAAACAATGAGTAACGAATGGCTCGATATGGTGCTAGCCGCGGGTATTGACTACAACCTGGCCAGTAATTCTCCTGACGAACTTGACGCTTTTGTGAGTTCATCCGATGTACAGCTAAGCGATGTCTCCACTTACAGGATCTACGAAGTAACAGGTGCGGATGCAACCGCCTTTCTGCAGGGGCAGTTCTGCAACGACATTGCTCAGGTGTCACCGATGCAGGCACAGATTACCGGGTACTGCACGCCCAAGGGCAGGTTGCTGGCCTTACCTGTGATAACAGGCTTCGACGGCGGCTACAGGATGTTGGTTCCAGCCGACGTTTCCGCCGCGTTCATCAAACGCCTGAGCATGTTTGTCATGCGTTCTGATGTTGCCATCAAAGCGTTGGAAGACTGGGTTGCCATAGGCGTTATCGCGCCATCCGATACATCAGAAATGCAATTTGAGTCTGTTGGTGCTGAATTGGGAGCACTGCCGGTTGGTGTTTTGTCGGTGGCAAGCAGTGACAACATGCAGCTTGTCCGATGGCACGATGACAATAGTGGCTCGCAGCCCAGAGCACGGTATCTGAGGCTAGCCCCAGTGGCTGATCAGATGCAGTTCTGGCAGGCAAATGCGCAGGCGGAAAAGCGTTCTTCTGCTGTCTGGCGCCTGGCCGATATTTCGGCAGGTATACCCAGTATCACGGAGGGTGTAGTTGAGGCGTTTGTGCCGCAAATGATCAATCTGCAACTGATCAATGGCTTGAGTTTCACCAAAGGATGCTACCCGGGACAGGAAATCGTGGCACGGATGCAGTACCTGGGCAAGCTCAAAAGGCACATGCGTGTGTTCAGGTTGTCACTGGACCAGCTGCAGGAGAAGCCTGATAGTGCATTAATACCAGGCAAGGCCCTTTGCTCAGGATTGGACGACAATGCGGGCATCGTGGTTGATGCTATGCCACTATCTTCAAGAACAGCCCTTGTACTGGCGGTTACCAAGGTCAACACTGCAAGTGGTGACGGTTTTTCGTTGGCTGGAGCGTCACTGGAGCCTATGGATATGCCTTATGAGTTACCGTCCCTGGAAGTTGCCTAGTGCCACTGATCTACAGGGCTGCGAATCTTGTTGAGGCTCAGCTCGTGGTCGACGAGCTGAAGGCAGGCGGCATGGAGTCACATGTTACCGGCTCTTATCTAAGCGGCGCCATCGGGGAATTACCGCCCACTGAAGTGCTCGGTGTCTGGCTGGTGCAGGAACAGCACAGCAAGCGGGCTCGCAGCATTATCGAAGATTTCGAGGCAAGTCGGAAAAGGCCTGATGCCGACTGGTATTGCACAAATTGCAAGGAAATTGTTGGCAGGGAATTCGGTGCCTGTTGGAATTGTGGCACGGGGAAACGCGTTTGATGGCGATTATCCCGTGGCGAATAACAGAAAGCCGCGTAACAGATCCCAAGCCCCGGATTTCCGGACTTTTCGCAAAACCCTCGCTGCCACCCCTCATCAATCAATAACGCGATCCCTGTTATCCCCGTCCAGCCTGGGAATTATCCACTCCGCAAAATGAATCCTGCAAAGTGCAGGGATAAGGGGAACAGGTTTGGTCAGTGCAGCAGGGCAAACAACTTGCGCCGATATTGCCCCACCAGTGGATCAGCCCCCAGTACGTTGAACAAGGCAAGCAATTTAGCTCTCGGTGCACCTTCGTTGTATTCCGGATCCACCTGAACCAGCTTTAGCAGATGATCCATCGCGGTTTGAATATTGCCAGCCAACGCCTCTGCAATAGCAAGGTTGTAACGAGTTTCAGAGTTAGCCGGGTCCTTTTCCAGATCAGCCTGCAGGCTTTGAGGTGTCAGGCTGGTATCGCTTTCGCGTGCTATTTCGAGGATGCCGGCCAGACGCAGAGCCTGCGCACCTTCACGAACTGCTTCTGGCAGGGCTTTCAGGCAGCTTTCCGCGGTTTCAACATCACCTGTGCTGACGCAAACCTGTCCTAATGCCAGTAAAACCTCAGTGTTTTCAGGATCCTCGGCCTGAGCCGCGGTAAGCATTTGCTTGGCAGCTTCAGCTTCCCCTTGCTCGAACAGGTTCATGGCTGTGAGTACCGCGTTGTCTGTCACAGGCTCATCGACTGGGTCTTCGGCGGGCAGTGCCGGACCGACGTTAGCATCAAGGAAGCTGCGCACTTCGGATTCTGGCAAGGCTCCCATGAATTCGTTGATGAGCTGACGGTCCTTGAAAAGCTTCACTGTTGGCAGGCTGCGAATCCCCAGTTGCTGGGCGACTCCGGGGTGCGCTTCAGTATCGAGTTTGGCGAGAATGAAGGCACCGTTATATTCGATGGCGAGTTTCTCGAGAATTGGCATGAGTGACTTGCACGGCTCGCACCAGTCAGCCCAGAAGTCGACTAGAACCGGCGTCGTATCCGAGCCCTCGACAACAACTTGCATGAAATTCTGTTCGTCAAGTTGAACAATGAAGGGAGAGTCGGTCATGGTTACTTTATGGTCTAGTTGGTCAGATGCGGTAAGTGTGTCGCCTAATGCGGGTTTATTCAAGACCTAACATGATTGAAAGAGCGGCGCCCTGTTTGGCGATAAGCTACACTCAGCGCGCTAACCGACACCGACTGCCCTATTGTGAGTGATCAATACAACGCCTCCTCAATCGAGGTTCTCAGTGGCCTTGATCCGGTCCGTAAAAGACCGGGCATGTACACCGATACGCAACGCCCTAACCACCTGGCACAGGAAGTTATCGACAACAGCGTCGATGAAGCATTGGCTGGACATGCAACCGACATACGCGTCACCCTGTTCAAGGATGGCTCTCTCGAGGTCATTGATGATGGGCGCGGCATGCCAGTGGATATGCACCCAAAGCTCAAGAAGCCCGGTGTGGAGGTTATATTGACGACCCTGCATGCCGGTGGCAAGTTCTCCAATGACAATTACCGGTTTTCGGGTGGCTTGCACGGAGTCGGGGTGTCAGTGGTCAATGCCTTGTCGAAAAAGCTGATTGTTACCATCCGCCGGAAAGGTCAGGAGTTCACGGCAAGCTTCAAAAACGGCAATGTCGGTGACAAACTGAAAGTCACGGGTACAGTGGGTCAGCGCAACAGCGGCACCAGCATTCGCTTTTGGCCCGATAAAAAGTACTTCGATTCGGACAAGATCTCACTGAGCCGGCTGCGTCATCTTCTGCGTGCCAAAGCGGTTCTATGTCCACGTTTGCGGGTTCGATTGCTGGATGAAGCAAGCGGCGACAAGGACGAGTGGTACTACGAGGATGGTCTTGTTGACTATCTGATGGCGGCGGTTAACGGTTTCGAGCGTATTCCGGAGACACCGCTATCTGCCAGCATGAGCTCGAGTACCGAATTGGCAGACTGGGCGGTTGTCTGGTTGCCTGAAGGGGGGGAAGGCGTCACAGAGAGCTATGTCAACCTGGTACCGACGGCGCAGGGTGGCACCCATGTCAACGGATTGCGGACCGGCTTGACCGATGCCGTGCGCGATTTTGCAGATTTCAGAAATCTTCTGCCACGCGGTGTGAAAATCGCCCCTGAAGATGTCTGGGACAAGGTCAATTATGTGTTGTCTGTGAAGCTGGAAGATCCGCAGTTTTCTGGTCAGACCAAAGAGCGATTGTCCTCGCGTGAGTGCGTTCCCTTTATTTCAGGTGTCGTGAAAGATCACACGGCACAATGGTTGAACCAGCATCCCGAAAGCGGTGACCAGATTGCGAATCTGGCGATTGCCAGTGCACAAGCCCGTGCACGAAGTGGCAAGAAGGTGGTGCGCAAGAAGCTTACAAGCGGCCCGGCGTTACCCGGCAAGCTTGCTGATTGCAGTTCGACAGACCTGAACCTGACTGAACTGTTTCTGGTTGAAGGTGACTCTGCCGGCGGCTCTGCCAAGCAAGCGCGCGATCGTAATTTTCAGGCGATCATGCCATTGCGTGGCAAGATCCTGAACACTTGGGAAGCAGAAATTGATCAGATACTGGGCTCACAAGAGGTTCACGACATATCGGTAGCGATCGGCATGGAGCCCGGTTCGACTGATCTGTCCAAGCTTCGCTATGGCAAGATTTGCATTCTCGCTGATGCAGATTCCGATGGTGCTCACATTGCCACCTTGCTATGTGCACTGTTTGTCCGTCACTTCAAGACGCTGGTCCAGGAAGGGCACGTCTATATCGCCATGCCTCCGTTGTATCGAGTCGATGTTGGCAAGCAGGTCTTTTACGCAGTCGACGATGCGGAGCGACAGGGCATCATGGCACGCATCGAGGCGGAGAAACTCAAAGGCAAGGTGTCGGTTACGCGTTTCAAAGGTCTGGGCGAGATGAATCCCATGCAGCTTCGAGAAACATCGGTTGCACCTGATACTCGACGCCTCGTGCGCTTGACCATCGCTGATGGTGACAACACAAACTCCATGATGGACATGATGCTGGCAAAAAAACGTGCTGGCGATCGAAAGCAGTGGCTTGAGAGCAAGGGCGATCTTGCCGACGTTCAGTTGTAGGGAGCGGTTGAATCTTTTATGTAACGGAGCTTATGTAACGGAGCTCAGGTGCCTTGGTTCGATGCTCTTTTATCCGATACGCTGGTTGTTGATTCAGCGCCATTCGGCTGTCGATTTAACTGACGGGCAGGTTGAAAGAGAGTATTTGAGCAGCCGCCGAATGCAGCAGATTTTTCAACCAGACTCTTATTCCTCGTCTTGAGCGCCGTAGCGTTCAACCAAAGCCCAGATGAGCGTGCTGAATTGCGCGCTGTTAAAACGCGGTATACCGAGAATGATAAGCGTAAAGACGTTGTCTGAGATATGTAGAGGCCAGAATCCGATTTCGCTGTTGCCGGCAGGATCGATGACGCCAAACGCACGACTGTTTATCGAAAGTTTTCCGTCGAGCAATGACGAGCGTTTTTCTGCCATTTTACGAAAATTCGCAGCCATGACCGCCAGCTCCTCAGCCTCCTCCCGGGTGATGCCACTGTAATCAAGATACAGGCCTTGTCTGGACTCAGTGAGTACCACGCGTTCACGTTCTGACAAGGCAGGAAGAACATGCGGCAGCAGGCTCATCAGGTTGCCCGACGGAAGTGTTAATGAGCGTTCGTTGAACATAACAAAGCCTGACTTCTGTAATTCGACAAGGCTCTCCCTATCGAGCCCGTGGAAATCAGACAAGGCTGGTGATAACGGCTTTGCCAGTATTTTCGTCAGCAATTGCCGTGCGATGGTGGGATCACTGCTTTCAACGACGTAATAACAGCCTGCGGGGGTTACAGTGACAAAACTTTCTGTCGCGCCATCGGTATCTTGAGTTTCGGTAGAGCTCATTCCTGTCGGCCCAGGCGGGCAGCGGCTAATGATGCACGAATCAGAATGATGACATCATGACGTGAGCGGGGATCTGCTTCAAGTACGGGGACACGCATATCCCTTTGGGTGAAATAATCACGATATTTCTGCAGGTCCTTTTCTGTATCGTTGCCCATTCGAGTGACGCCAACCACCAGTTGCTGTCGGTGAATCATGGGTTGGAACGCATCCAGATAGACTCGCATTTCGTCGAATACATCTGGGCTTTGGTGATTGGCAAGCAGCACAACGCCTGCGGTGCCTTTTGCCAGGACTCCCCACATGAAGTCAAAACGTTTCTGTCCCGGTGTGCCATACAAATGAACCTTGAACCCGTCATCAAGCCAGACCACATTGAAATCCATAGCGACCGTGGTGCTTTTTTTCTGCAGCTGTGTGTCGTCAGTAGGTTGAACTTCGGTCGTCAGGATTGGGGTGTCGCTAGCGGCGCTGACGGCCGTCGTTTTGCCCACGCCAACCGAGCCTGCAACCAGCACTTTGCAAATCTGCGTGGCTTTATGATCCATAGTGGTCTTCTACGTTCATGACGCCAATGGTACGAGCGGCATTGAATAGCGACACGGCGTGTCGGGGTTCACAGCCTACCTGTTCAATGATCTGAGGCAACGTGGCCGGCTGATTTGCCCAAGCCGCGACAATTTCCAGGCAGAAAGGGATGAGTTCCAGGCGTGTAATATTAGGCCAATGTCGCAAGCTGCAGACAGTGTCGATGTCAAACCCCAGTGGCAACCGACCTTGCGAACTGAACAAGGCACTAAGCCAGCAGAAGGAATGGGCACTGAAACCGTAGCGCTTCGTGTTGTTAAGAATGTCGATAACGTTGTTTACGTCGGTTTTGTCATAGGTGAAAACCATTAACTCATCATCTCCCCAGTCCTGAAAAATCTGGTTGACGTTTCGCTTGTATTCAAGCGACAGGGAGCTGTAGACCTTGTTCAGTGTTGGCAGTATGAAGATGTCTGAATCAGGCAGTTTTAGCTGTGCGGCCCGCAGCGTGGTATCAGTTGTGAATACGATTTTTGCAATGGTTTCACTCAGGCACCTTGCAGGATCAAGGCGATGTTCTGCACTGTAGGGGTCGCGCAATTGCTCGAGGCTCTTCGGTGGCCCACAGAGCAGTTCTATCTTGGCTTGGTAGCGCTCGATTTTCTTCATGGTAGACAACGTAGGCGGGCTGGGAAGCGCCGCATCATTTGTTCTGAAATAGGCCGGCGTATTGGTTACCTCAATAACAGTGTGGTGAGGACGTCGGGTCAGTTTGGGCAGACCTTGCGTATCGCTTTTTATTCCCGTGTCTGGCGGATTTTCAAATTCTTCGGTTTCCTGATTAAGTTGCTGCAGCGCTTTTTGTGCTGCTCGTTCCAGTGCTGCACTATCCAGCGGCTTCCGTACCATGATAGCGCCATGGACATCGACCTGCCGTGCACCCAGCACGATCAAGGCAGTGCCCGAGTGCCATTCACCGGCTTCCAGTCGCGCAGTTGTACCGGGATGATCATGATCGACAATCACAACGGTAGCAGTATCAGTGCTGCTCGCAATGGAAAAGAAACAGCCCTTGCTATGTGAAATGTAGTACTCGATGAGCGCTTGCATGCGCTGGCTCATGGCGGTGAGTGTAACCTTTAACGGAAATTGGAGGCTATTCTCCTCGTCTGCGGTCATGATGCAGGGGAAGGCGAGCCTTTGCTGCGGGAAATTTGCAGCAGCTGCGTCATGGTGGGCAAGACACGACCTTTGGTCAAGGGATGCTCGTGATAATCTTCGGCATCGAGCTCTGGTAAATGAATGTTGCCTCCAACGGCCCGTAACGCCTCGGATCGCAAGCGTACAAGCAGTGCCGTGCCGCGGCCGTTCAGCACATATTTCAGATCTGCCAGCGCGCCGGCCAGGCGGTCGTTGAGTACGGGCTCCTGACACAGACGGATGCGGCGCGTATGCGCCAGAAGATCGTCTGGTTGCCTTATTATCCGGTGACTCAGACTGTGCCATAGTTGCAACAAATCACCATCGTTTGCCACAGTTATGGGGAATTTGATATCCAGCCTGAAGCAGGCATGAACCGGATTGTTGTGAGACTCCTGCATGTTGGCGACTTCTTTAAAACTCCATGAGTAGTTACTGAGAGCATGTTCAATAACTGACAATATCCTACGTTATTATGAAGGATAGGCCGCTGGAAGGGACATCTTGTTTGAAGCTTTGAGGACTCAACCAGTTTATTGCTTCAATTCTCGCTATCGGTCAGCACCTCTGCAGGCGTGATAGACAGCGAGCGTCGCCTTTTTATTCGGATATTCACAAACGTCCGGCTGATTGTAATGTTGTGCAATGTTTTGCAAGGTGAATCCGTGGGCTCTGCGAATCCGGAATTCTCTGGCCGGATGTCAAATGCACCGCCTCGATCGTAAACAGCATGTGACGGTGTAGACTCTCCGTCTATGAAATACGAATTCGATTCTGCGCCCGCGCCGGCGCAATCACGCAGTGTCTGCGACGGCATCCAGTGGTTTTACATGCCGCTCCCGTTTGCACTTGATCATGTCAACTGCTGGCTGCTGGGCGAACCTGACGAACAGTTGCTGATTGATACTGGCGTGGATAACGAGTCCACCCGTGACTACTGGCATTCCATTTTCAGCAGGATTGGCCAATGGCCCAGACAACTGTTGGCTACCCACTTCCACCCCGATCACATCGGGCTGGCTGGCTGGTTCGAGAGTCAGAACTGCTCTCGATTCATTGGCAGTAAAATCGAGGTCGAAATTTCGCACGCTCTCTGGGGAAGCGATAAAGATGACTATGCGCGATTCTACGAGCGCTGGTACACAGAGAATGGTCTGCCCGAGGAGGTGGTTCAGCAAGTGCGTAAAAACGGCAACACCTATTGCGGCAAAGTGCACAGACCGCCTGAAATGGCCCGGTGGTCGTTTCTTGACGAAGCCCAGACGATCACCATCGCCCAGCGGCAGTACCGTGTCATTATCGGACGCGGACATGCTCCGGATATGATAATGCTCTATCGCGAAGACGACCACATTCTGATCGCCGCTGATCAGGTACTGCCGAGTATCTCGCCCAATGTCAGTGTCATGCCACGGCTGCAGGACAAGAACCCTCTCAGCAGCTTTCTGGGTACGCTGGACGCGCTGAAGAAATTACCCGATGACACGCTGGTGTTGCCCTCGCACGGGCTGCCGTTTCGCGGCCTGCATGAGCGTTTGCAAGTGCTGCGGGAGCATCATGATCTGCGCCTTCAGCAAGTGCATGATGCGTGTTCCGAACCGCACAGCGCGCATGAGCTCTTTCCGATTCTTTTCAGACGTCAGCTAGACGCGCAGCAAACCTCTTTCGCACTGGGTGAAAGTCTGGCACATCTGCATTTTCTTGAGCATCAGGGCCGAATAACGCGCTTTGACGAAAACGGGGTAACGCGGTTTCTAGCCGCATGACGTTCTCACCTGATACATAACCCCAGGCACAGCATTTTGTCCACTGTCGGGTATAACCAGGGTGGACAAGAGTAGCTGGGCAGGCGTACCATTTGAGAAATTTGCCGACGGGGAAATCTGGCTTACACAGCGGCTTTCTCCGTTTTTATGTGCGCCTTTTACAAGGAAGCTCCAATACCTGTGTCTTTGTCCAATTCACCCAGATCATTACGACCTGCCATCCTCGTACTTGCCGACGGCACTGTGTTCGACGGCAGCGCCATTGGAGTCGATGGCATGTCTGTGGGCGAGGTCGTTTTCAACACCGCAATGACCGGCTATCAGGAAATTCTGACAGACCCTTCATACGCCCAGCAAATGGTAACGCTCACCTACCCGCACATTGGCAGTACTGGCACCAATGATGAGGATATGGAGTCTGGGTCGGTCTACTGCACCGGTCTCATCATTAGGGATCTGCCGCGTATGCACAGCAATTTTCGTTCAGGACAGAGCCTGCAGAGTTTTCTGGAGGCGCACAAAGTTCTGGCCATTTCTGATGTGGACACCCGTGCACTGACCCGGCATCTACGTGACAATGGTGCGCAGAATGGTTGCATAATGGCAGGCAGGGACCTTGATAGAGAGGCTGCACTCGGCGCTGCAAAGGCATTTCCCGGGTTGTCTGGAATGGACCTCGCAAGGGAGGTGACCTGCGCTGAACCTTACGAATGGAAACTGCGTAGCTGGCGCCTCGAGGACAGTCAGGCGCGCGCTCAGGGCAAGACCGTAAGCTGTGAAAATGATGCCGGTGGACCCCACATCGTGGCAATGGATTTCGGCGTCAAGCACAATATACTTCGCCTGTTTGCAGATCGGGGGTGTCGTGTCACTGTCGTACCAGCCACTTACACCTGCGATCAGATTCTTGCACTGAAGCCTGATGGACTATTCCTCTCCAACGGTCCGGGTGATCCAGAACCCTGTGACTATGCCATCCGTACAATAGCCGAGCTTCTCCAGACATCGCTTCCCACCTTTGGTATCTGTCTGGGCCATCAGCTATTGGCGCTGGCTTCAGGGGCTAGAACCATGAAAATGAAGTTCGGTCACCACGGTGCCAACCACCCCGTGATGGAAAACGAAAGCGGACGTGTCATGATCAGTAGTCAGAACCATGGTTTTGCGGTTGATGCGAATTCGTTGAACAATACACTCGCGGTCACGCATGTGTCACTTTTTGATCAGTCACTACAGGGCATTCGACGTATCGATGTGCCGGCAATCGGGTTTCAGGGACACCCTGAAGCCAGTCCGGGGCCCCACGACGTAGAACAATTGTTCGACAGGTTCATGGACATGCTGGCGGCGTGATCTGAACCTGTCGACACGCTTTCCCGACCGTCTCCCGTCTCCGGGTACACACGCTGTAACCATTTATTGTCAATTGCAGTTCGCTTAACCTCCAGATAGAAACAATGCCAAAACGAACGGACATAAAGAGCGTCCTGATTATCGGTGCGGGGCCCATCGTGATAGGCCAGGCCTGCGAATTCGACTACTCCGGCGCGCAAGCCTGTAAGGCCCTTCGTGAGGAAGGTTATCGGGTCATTCTGGTGAATTCCAACCCGGCTACCATCATGACCGACCCGGCCATGGCTGATGCAATCTACATCGAGCCGATTGACTGGAGAGTGGTTCGCAACATCATCGCCCAGGAAAAGCCGGACGCTTTGTTGCCAACCATGGGTGGACAGACTGCCTTGAACTGTGCATTGGATCTGGCGCGGGAAGGCGTGCTCGAAGAGCATGGAGTGGAGATGATCGGTGCTCGGCCTGAAGCTATCGATATGGCAGAGGATCGTGACAAGTTCAGAATGGCGATGACGGAGATAGGACTGGCAACGCCAGCTGCCGCGATAGCGCACAACATGGATGAGGCCTGGCAAGGTCAGGCAGATATTGGATTTCCCTGCATCATCAGACCGTCTTTCACGATGGGTGGAAGCGGTGGCGGTATCGCTTACAACCGCGAGGAGTTCGAAGCTATCGTGACGCGTGGTCTGGACTTGTCGCGTACCACCGAGGTGTTGCTTGAGGAGTCAGTGCTGGGTTGGAAAGAGTACGAGATGGAAGTGGTGCGCGACAGTGCAGACAACGTCATCATTGTATGTTCCATCGAAAATCTTGATCCGATGGGAATCCACACGGGCGATTCGATTACGGTTGCCCCGTCGCAGACCTTGACTGACAAGGAATACCAGATCATGCGTAATGCATCCTGCGCTGTTCTCAGAAAGATTGGAGTTGATACGGGTGGCTCCAATGTGCAGTTTGCCATCAACCCCGACACCGGCGCGATGATTATCATCGAGATGAATCCGCGGGTCTCGCGCTCCTCGGCACTGGCGTCCAAGGCAACAGGTTTCCCCATCGCCAGGGTTGCAGCAAAACTGGCTGTCGGATTTACCCTGAACGAACTGAGCAACGAGATTACTGGAGGACTGACACCTGCCTCGTTTGAGCCATCTATCGATTACGTGGTCACGAAAGTACCGCGATTTACCTTCGAGAAATTTCCGGCTGCCGATAATCGCCTGACAACACAAATGAAGTCAGTGGGTGAGGTCATGGCCATGGGCCGTACCTTCAAGGAGTCGTTACAGAAAGCGTTGCGCGGTCTTGAGATTGATGTCTGTGGCTTTGATGAAATGTTACCCGCAGACATGCCTGAGGATGATCGTCTTGCAGCCATCGATGCAGAAATGCGGCAGGCTCGTGAACAACGGCTATGGTACGTTGCAGAAGCATTCAGGGCAGGGCAGGGCATCGATCAGGTATTCGATGCAACGGCGATCGATCGCTGGTTTCTGTGTCAGATCAAAGAGATCATCGATGATGAGCTGGCGCTAACCGGACAGCCGCTTCAATCCATTGATGAAGTAACAATGCGTCAACTCAAGCGTGACGGTTTCAGTGATAAACGCCTCGGCATGGTGTTGGATGTCAGTGAACAGTCCGTTCGTGAGCATCGTCATAAGCTAGGGATCAGGCCCGTTTACAAAAGGGTGGATTCCTGCGCCGCCGAGTTTGCCAGTAGCACGGCTTATATGTATTCAACGTATGAACAGTATTGCGAATCAGAGCCGTCTGAGCGAAAGAAAATCATGATTCTTGGCGGTGGTCCTAACCGGATCGGACAAGGTATCGAATTTGACTACTGTTGTGTACACGCAGCCCTTGCGCTGCGTGATGATGGCTATGAGACCATTATGGTCAACTGTAATCCGGAAACGGTTTCGACCGATTTCGATACGTCGGATCGTCTGTACTTCGAACCCTTGACGCTGGAAGATGTACTTGCGGTGATAGACGTCGAAAAGCCTGCCGGGGTCATTGTTCAGTACGGTGGGCAGACGCCATTGAAGCTGGCTCGTGATCTTCTGGCCGCCGGTGCACCCATCATTGGAACGTCGCCGGACTCAATAGATCTTGCCGAGGATAGAGAGCGTTTCCAGCAACTGATCGAGAAGATAGGCTTGCTTCAACCGCCCAACCGCACGGCGCGCAATGAAGCAGATGCCTTGCGGCTGGCAGAGGAAATCGGCTATCCGCTGGTAGTACGCCCCAGCTATGTTCTGGGTGGTCGGGCGATGGAGATTGTCCACGATCAGTCAGAACTTGCTCGTTATATGACCGAGGCGGTGAGTGTCTCAAATGATTCTCCTGTGCTCCTGGATCGATTTCTCAACGATGCAATTGAAGTCGATGTCGATGCCATCTGTGATGGCGAGAATGTTGTTATCGGTGGCATCATGGAACACATAGAGGAGGCGGGCGTCCATTCGGGTGACTCGGCGTGTTCGCTGCCGCCATTCAGTTTGAGTAGCGATGTGTGTGTGGAACTGTCCAGACAGGTTGAGCAGATGGCAAAGGGGCTGGGTGTTGTCGGATTGATGAATACACAGTTTGCCATTCAAGGCGACACCATTTATGTGCTGGAGGTGAACCCTCGCGCCTCACGGACCGTTCCATTCGTGTCCAAGGCAACGGGTGTGCCGCTGGCAAAGGTGGCTGCCAGATGCATGGCAGGCCAGTCGCTGGCGCAACAAGGCAAGCTTGAGTTGCCTGAGCCCAGTCACTACAGCGTAAAGGAGTCTGTGTTTCCTTTTGCGAAATTTCCAGGAGTTGATACGTTATTGGGCCCTGAGATGAAGTCAACCGGAGAGGTCATGGGTTCCGGCAAGAGTTTCGGCGAAGCATTTTTCAAGGCATCACTGGCTGCTTCAGCGGAATTGCCTGTTTCCGGTGTTGCGTTTATCAGCGTGCGGGATGAAGATAAGGAAGGTGTCATCAAGGTTGCAAAGAGCCTGATCGATGCCGGCTTTACTCTCATTGCCACAGACGGTACGCAGCAGGCTATCGGTGACGCTGGATTGTACTGCGAACGAATCAACAAGATGCAACAGGGACAGCCTCATATCGTCGACGAGATAAAGAACGATGCGGTTAATCTGATTATCAACACAACAGATGGTCGACAGGCCATCTCCGATTCATATCACATCAGACAACAGGCGCTACGCCGCAAGGTGGCATATACCACCACATTATCTGGTGCTACTGCTATTTGCGCAGCTCTGGCTCATTCCGTTGACGGGCCAGTCTACCGATTGCACGATATACATATGGAGACAGTATGATCAAGGTTCCCATGACGAAGCGTGGTGAGATGAAGCTTCGTGAAGAGCTTGCCGACTTGAAGAGCAATCAACGCCCTACCGTTATCGCGGCTATTGCCGAAGCGCGAGCACACGGTGATCTGAAAGAGAACGCCGAATATCACGCGGCGCGGGATCAGCAAAGTTTCATAGAAGGGCGTATCAAAGAGATTGATGCCAAGTTATCGACCTCGCAGGTCATTGATGTGACGGCTTTGCCCAAGTCGGATAAAGTCGTGTTCGGCGCAACCGTTAAATTGCTGGATCTGGACAGCGATGAGGAGATTACCTACCAGATAGTGGGCCATGATGAGGCCGACTTGAAGGCTAACAGGATCAGTTTTAGTTCTCCGGTCGCCAAGGGGCTGATCGGAAAGCTGCAAGGAGACGAGGTGGGCGTGACAACGCCGAGTGGCGTACGCGAGTATGAAATACTGGAAGTCAGTTATATTTAAATCATCTGTGTGTCGGGCACTGATCGCGAATCATGGGCCACAGACTTTGCCACGTCCCGTATTACGGTTTGTTTTCAAGAGTCCCAAGTCTCAATTTGTACGTGTGAAAACATGGACAACCTTTAACTGTGCTAATTACCCCAAGATGCCTCACAGAATTGAACGCAATCTGTGGCACAATGTAGTCGTGTTTTTGACGGAGTTGGTAAGATGGACCGCTTGCCTCCAAACCTCCCGGTGTAAATGGAAGCTATGAAGATCGACGATAACGAATACTTCAGAAATAAAATCGACAGCACGGACGTGGAGGGGCGTCGACGATTTCTTAGGGCAACAAGCGCCGCCTTATTCGGAGCGCCTGCGGCTGCTAGTATGTTGGCTGCGATGCCAGCACTTGCCAAAAGCGACACGCGTCACGCTGGCCGAGTGCCATTGATCGATGGCAGCGAGGCAAGTGCCCTTCAGGGCGCGCTTGCCGAGCTAGAGCCCATGGCGAACAGACGTCTACATCTGGTTAACGAACACACCGGTGACGATGTGGACGTGATTTTTTACGCTTATGGCATCTACCGTAACGAGAGTATTTCCAGACTGAATCATTTAATGCGTGATAGACGCGCCAACACCGCTACACAAATGGACACCACGCTGTACAACCAGCTTTTTATGCTTTGTAGCGTGCTTGGCAATGATGAGCCTATCCATGTTCTGTCCGGTTACCGTACCCCCGAGACCAACGCCAAGCTGCGCAGACGATCCAAACGCGTAGCCAAATACAGCTTGCATATGGAAGGCCGTGCTGCAGATATTTATATCCCCGGCTATTCTGCGAAAAAAATCCAGAAGGCCGCATTGGAATTGCAAGCGGGTGGCGTTGGCTTGTACAGCAAATCCAACTTTGTTCATATTGATACCGGCCAGGTTCGTCATTGGGGCGGCTGAAGTAGCTTTTCGCAGGGTACAGGTCCCGGTCGTTAAAACTAAAGTTCTGGAGCTGATTTCAAGTAAAAATCGCAGATTAACAGCCAATGTGGACTGGCTGGCAAACCCCGGTTTTCATCTGTGAATCAAGTCCCATCGGTGTGCCGTTGAGCTCGTGCAAGTAATCTGGCTGTCATAAGATTGTCGTCCAGAAGCATTCAGTCATAACGTTGACGATTGCACCATTGCAAATCGAGGGCACAATCTTGAATCCATCATCCAAAGCACAATCTGTCATAAAAATGGCGGCACTCAGTGCCACTCTGATACTTGCCAGTATTGCCAACTCCGCCAGTGCCGGACAGTTCGGCGTCAGAGTGGTTGGCCTCGACGGAATGCCAGTGGCTGGCGCTTCAGTCTGTTTCGGCCTACCAGGCAACTATCGTCAATTCGGGGCAGTGTTCACGGATGTGAACGGTCAGGCGGTTGTCGAAGTGCCGAACATCCCTTTTGTGGTAACTGTGTCCAAAACCCGATTCAGTGGTGTGCGGATCAATGAGCCTGCGCGCGGATTCAATCTCATCAAGCAGGTGACGTTGGCGGAAGGTACACCGGGTCCTCGCTGCAAGGCTGGAAGCACGTTGGCTGATGCGACTGATTCTTCGATTCGCATCAAACGAGTGCAAGTATCAGCAGACAGTGGCTCCACCACGCTGGTCCCAGAGGCGACGGGTGAACCGACCGCGTATCGCGTCAGTACATCGCCTTACTTTGATACAAGCCGCTGGGAGGAGCTGGGCGATGTAATCCGCGTTCCCGACGCGCTGGCACAAAACGATAAGCTTTACCTTCAGCTACGTCGATTCGAGGGAAGAGACACAGGTTGGTTGGAAGCTCGTTCCAAAACCGCAACCGTATTTCTTCCAAAACCCTGATTCAAGTGTAAGCCAGTTTCGATTCACCCCTGCGCAATTCAAGCCTTATTGGCTATCGCCTCGACTTCTTCAAGCTTCAGCGTACGCGCCTCGTCTTCCAGCATTACCGGAATACCGTCGCGTATCGGATAGGCAAGGGCGGCCTGACGGGACCATAGCTCTTCACCTTTCTTGATGAGTTTGCCCTTGGTAACAGGGCATACCAGAATATCGAGTAGTCGTTTGTCCATAAGGCCATGATAACCGCTAAATTCGCTTGTGGAGCGTTCAGCCGATAAGTCGTAACTCAGTCGGGCCGCACGCACTAGCCAGCGATTGGCAGTGCATAACTGGGCTGGTAGTTGGTCGTGAACCGGGCCAGTATTCCCTCAACCAGTTGCTGATCGGGTTGCTCCGGAAAGTCAAATGTATCGATACCCGCTCTGGCCATGAATAGAATCTGATCGGGTCTGATATCGCCAGACGCCCTGAGCTCTCCGGAAAATCCCAATTGTGCTCGCAGCAGTCGGGCCTGTGTATACCCGCGTCCATCGGTGAACACTGGAAAATCGATCACTACAAGTTGCAGATGATCCAGATGTCCCTGCAATTGAAGAACATCATCATCGCTATTCAGCCAGACACCGGAGACCAGGTGCTGTACGTTATCTTCGAGTGAGATGTAGCGCTTGAGACTACAAACTACCGCCTCATCAGAGGTATTTCCATCAGGCAGGGCCTCGTCATCTTCAAGACGGACCCAGGGATTATTGTCGACCCATTGGCCGCTACGCAGCAGTGGCATAAACGCTCTCCTTGAAAGGTGTCGTGCCCAGGCGCTGGACACAGTGATGAAAGGATTCTTCGGGTTCTCGCAATTCGATATACGCTTGCAATATCTGCTCTATGGCATTGGCGACTTCATTCTTGGCAATAGCCCGTCCCAGACGTTGGCCCAGAGATGCGGCGTTGCCAGCATGACCTCCTATCGTTAGCTGGTACCATTCGACGCCGCCTTTGTCGACACCTAGAATGCCGATGTCGCCAACGTGGTGGTGACCGCAGGCATTCATGCAGCCTGAGATCTTGATGCTGATATCACCCAGTTCATGTATGTAGTCAAGATCGTCAAAATGCTTGTAGATCTGATCATAGATCGCCAGTGTGCCGGCATTGGCCAGAGAGCAATAATCGAGGCCAGGGCAGACGATCATGTCTGTCATTTTGCCAAGGTTTGGTGTGGCAAGCTTGAGTGTTTTCAGCTCGTTCCACAGCACAAACAAATCACTCAACGGTACATGGGCGAGCACCAGATTTTGTTCATGAGTCGTCCGAATCTCACCAAGGCTGAACCGATCAGCCAAAACCGCCAGTGATTCCATCTGATCGCTTGTGATATCGCCTGCAGGTTGTCCTGGAGCCTTCAGGGAGACGTAGACAATGCGTCGACCGGAGTCGCGATGTTCACGCGTATTGGATTGATACCACTGATTGAATAGTGGGTTGGTAGACGTCTGGTCCGGTTGAGCACGGTGGTTAGAGTTGACAGCTGACGACGGCGTCGCTGACACGGTATGTTGCATGCTCACGGTGCCAAGGGTAGGGGCTGCAGGAAATTGCGACTTCAGCACTTCTATCTGAGCCTGTGAAAACGTATCGTCAATGCTGTTGGACTGCTGCCATTGGGCATCTACCTTTTCCCGGAAGGTATCGATCCCCAGTGCGTTGACGAGAATCTTTATGCGCGCCTTGTACATGTTGTCGCGCCGGCCTTCAAGGTTGTAGACACGCAGGATCGCGGCAAGGTATGTCAACAGATGTTGCTTCGGCAGGAACGGTTTGATGACTTGACCAATGTGGGGCGTTCTTCCAAGTCCGCCACCGACCAGGACTTCGAATCCTGTTTCACCATCATTATTCCTGATCAGTCGAAGGCCAATATCGTGCACTTGCACAGCGGCTCTATCACTCAGGGCACCGGTAACGGCGATCTTGAATTTGCGCGGTAGCCAGTTGAATTCAGGATGCAGGGTAGACCACTGTCTGATCAGCTCGCACCAAGGACGCGGGTCTTCCACCTCGTCGGCAATGGCACCCGCCAAGGGATCTGTTGTTGTATTACGAATACAATTGCCACTGGTTTGAATAGCATGCATGTCTACATCAGCAAGCTCTTCAAGGATCTGAGGTACCTGCTCAAGCTGTGGCCAGTTGTACTGTATGTTCTGCCGCGTTGTTATGTGTCCGTATGCCTTGTCGTAGACGCGTGCAATATGTCCGAGTTTTTTCAGTTGCGTGCTCGACAACAGTCCGTAGGGTATGGCTACACGCAACATATAGGCTTTGCGTTGCAGGTATAGGCCATTGCGTAGCCGCAGTTGCTTGTATTCGTCTTCGCTGAGCTCACCGCTTAACCTTCTTTTGGTTTGCTCACTGAACTCTGCAACTCTTTCGCGCAGAAAGCTCCTGTCATGCTCGGTGTATTGATACATGATCAGCTCTCCCCGCCAGGGCAGCCAGGCTTCGGAGAAGCGTCGGGAATCACTACTGCATCGGGGTCAATTGCCATCAAACAAACTCTGCTTCAAAATCAAGGTTTCGACTATTTGAGCAGGGTCTGAGGTGTCAGGTTTAGTCTTTTTTGCTATGTCGTTATGCAAAAAGGTTATAAGCGTGCAGGAAACGCATCAGCTTGTAACAAATGATTGAAATCGTTGCTTATTTAGTTGGGCCAGCAACCGACACTTGCAGCAGGTTCACGCACACCCTGTTGATTAAGCGTCATTGTGCCGCACTCGGTATCTCCAGCCTGCACGCCCTTTGCGGTAGCCGTTATCTTGTAAGTGCTCGCAGTTGACTCGAGAGTAAGATCGTAATGATCTTCGGGTGATGTGGCTCTGGTCAGCGCGCAGTCTGCATAGGAATAATTGACGGTCTTGCAGCGTTCAAGATCCTGGCCTGCTTGCAGCAAGGCCGCCTGAGCATCTGAACGCCGGCTCTTGTTCACGATCTTTCCGTATTGTGGATAAGCGATAGCTGTGAGGATACCGACAATGGCTACGGCGATCATCAGTTCCATCAAGGTAAAGCCGCGCTGCGGACTTTGGCAGCTTATCGTTGACCTGGCGTTTGAGGGGTACATCCGTCTTCTCCAGCCTGTGCGATAGGCTATGAATGGTATTTGGGGTCTGGTTGTATATCGACACGTCTTGCGAGTTACCTGAAACCTGATCGCATTGCTAGTGGTAGTTTGAGCAAGTAGTCACATTTTCCTGAACGAAGAACGTTAACCACAGTATCTTGAATAGGTCTTTACAATCAGTCTGTTGTCGTCAATAGTCTCTGTAATTTCAATTTATTGACGAGATAATGTAGTGGGACTTCAACTTGGTCTTGACACAGGCGGTACCTTTACTGACGCCGTCCTTCTGGATAAGGGATTGACGGTACGGGCATGCGCCAAATCACTCACCACTCACCGTGATCTCGTTCACGGCTTGCGGGGGGCTGTTGAACAGGTAGTGTCCGGGCAGCCGATTGACCAGATCAATATGGTCTGTCTTTCGACAACACTGGCCACTAACGCGCTGGTGGAAGGGCGTGGACGCAGTGTAGCCCTTGTGCTGATTGGTTTTCGAGAGTCGCAGCTAAAGCGCGCCAATCTGTCTGACGCATTGGGCGGTGACCCTATGCTGATGGTCAGAGGCGGACATCAGGCGTCAGGCAATCCGCAGGATGTTCTGGATCTTGAGGCAATTCGTGCATTCGTGGCAGATGTAGATAGCGGCGTTGATGCCTACGCGGTGTCGGCACTGTTCGCGGTGCGTAACCCGGAGCACGAGGTGCAGGTGCAATCTCTCATCGCCTCTCTTACCGGTAAGCCAGTTGCTTGTGGCCATCATCTGAGTTCTGGTCTGGATGCTCCACGTCGAGCATTAACGGCTCTACTGAACGCCAGACTGATCCCCATGATAAACGCCTTGCTTGATGCTGCCCGATTGTTGATGAACGATCTGGGTATCAAGGCCCCGCTCATGGTTGTCAAAGGTGATGGCTCATTGATCAGCGACAGTGTCGCCGGTCAATACCCTGTCGAGACCATTCTCAGCGGTCCTGCAGCCAGTGTTGTGGGCGCAAGATTTTTATGTGGTCACGATGAGCTATTGGTATCCGACATGGGAGGGACCACCACGGATATCGCTCTTATCAGAGAGGGTCGACCTCTGTTGAGCGCCGACGGCGCAACAGTGGGTGGTTGGCGAACCATGGTCAAGGCCATTGATGTACGCACGTATGGTTTGGGCGGCGATAGCGCCGTATTGTACGACCGTGCTATCCGCAGGTTGCGCATCGGCCCTAACCGTGTCATTCCGTTGAGCCTTCTGATACACCAGCATCCCGAGTGCCTTGCCGCACTTGAGGAACAGCTTGCATTGCCAATGAGTACGACGCATAGCGGGCAGTTTGTCGTCGTGCACTCGGCAAGTCCCACTGATCTCTCAATCCAGCAGCAAGAGCTTTACGATCAGATTGCCAAGGGGCCGATCGCAATCCAGACACTTTTTGCCGCGCAGACGCTTGAGCGCGCCTTGCTTCGACTGGAGCAGCGGGGTGTGATTCTACGGGCGGGATTTACGCCAACGGATGCCTGTCACCTCACTGGTGACCAGACGACCTGGCCGGCAACCGCTGCCAGCCTCGGGGCAAGATTGTTAATGCGTTATAGCGGGGAAAACCTGGGTGCAAGTTACGCGACTGAACAGGAATTTGCCCGCGAAGTGATATCCCGGGTTGCCGAATTGACCTCTCTGGCTCTGATCAATGCCTTGAGTGCTGTCGCAGGCTCCGCGGTGACCACCTCCCAACAGGAACTTATTGAACGGAGTTTTCAGCATGATGCGCATGCAGGGTTCTCTCTGGTCCCACATCTGCAGGTGCCCATCGTCGGGCTCGGTGCTCCTGCTATCAGCTATTACCCATGTTGTGCGTCGATGCTGGACACCGAACTTCATTCACCGGAATTTGCGCATGTGGCTAATGCCCTCGGTGCGGTGGTCGGCTCTATCCGGCAAGAACAGGTCATTGTCATCAACCCTGCAGGCGGCAGAAAAGTCTGTGTGTTGTTCCCGGAAGGGCCCGTTGAATATGATTCGCTGAACGAGGGAGCTGATGCGGCCGTGGCTCGTGCGTGCGAACTGGCCACCAGAAAAGCCCATCTTGCAGGCGCTCCAGATCCTGCTCTTGAGGTAAATCGCGCTGACAATATTGTTAACAATGGTGGCGAGGACGTATTTTTTGAGAGCTGTATCTCTGTAACGGCCACAGGTCGACCCGCATCTGCCATTTGAGCTGAACGATAAAAGCAGTTGTTCCTTGTTATTGGTTGCACTAAGTATCAATAGGCCTATATTCGCGCCTAATCAAGCCGATAATGGCTTATATGTCACTTATTTTCATAAATAACCTGGAGACAACAATGTCCACTGCTACCGTCAGAAAAACTGATACCTATCCCGCCCTTGAAGAAATGGGCGTTACCCGTGCTCACCAGATTTCCTCTTACACTCTGCGTCCGGATGGCGCTGACAAGGATGTGTTAAAGATTCGCTACAAGCGTGCGAAAGGCTCGTTGCTTCCCGAAAGCCGCACGTACAAATTTGGTCGCTCATTGAAGACAGTTATCGCAGATGGCGGTACGTCCCGAATGGAGCACACCTATGAGATATCGCCGTTCCTGCTCAAGGCTGTTGCCGAGCTGGATTCACTGGTCATTAACAACAAAGAAACTGAAGGCACTGTGAAGTCGCGCATCGGTGAAGAGCGTGTTGCAGAATTGGTCAGGGAATTTGATGAACTTGAAACATTGGTCAGCCATCAAATGGCGACCACTGACGCTGTTGCAATCGCTGCCCGCTTTTCCAGGCTCAAGGCGCAGATCGCTGCTCTATAGATTTATGTTCACGTGGAATGTCATGCCGGGGTAGACGGTTGGTTCTCTCCCCAGCATTTGATTGATGACACTAACGCGTCTTTTTCGGTACGTAAATATCGGTTACAGTCCCTTCTGCTACTTCGGCGGCGAAGTTCAGCGTCTCTGACAAGGTTGGGTGGGGATGCACTGTTAATGCAAGATCTTCAATATCGGCCCCCATCTCCAGAGCCAACACGGCTTCGGCGACTAGCTCACCGGCATTTGGCCCTACCATTCCTGCACCCAGGACCTTTTTTGTTTCAGGGTCATACAGGATTTTGGTCAGACCTTCACTGCGCCCCATACTCAGTGATCGACCGCTGGCCGCCCAAGGGAAGCTGCCTTTTTCGTAAGCAACACCCTGTTCCTTTGCAGCGGTTTCTGTCAGGCCCATCCATGCCACCTCCGGATCGGTATAGGCTACTGACGGAATGGTCTTGGCATCGAAGTATGATTTTTTTCCAGCGGCTACTTCCGCGGCAACCTTTCCCTCATGAGTTGCCTTGTGCGCAAGCATGGGTTGGCCGACGACATCACCAATGGCAAAGATGTGATCAACATTGGTGCGTTGCTGCGAATCAACGCGTATGAAACCGCGTTCATCAACCTCAACACCTGCGTTTTCAGCATCAACTGTCGCGCCATTGGGACTGCGCCCTACCGCCAGCAATACACGGTCGAAGGTGTCAGACCCAGGTGCTTTGCCACCCTCGAAATTGACGGTCAAACCCGTATCGCCGGAGCTCATGCCAGTGACTTTAGAGCCTGTAAAAATGTTTTCAAATTCGCTCTTCAGTCGTTTTTCCAGAGGTCTGACAAGGTCTCGATCACAGCCGGGCATCAACCCCTCTGACAACTCCACGACCGTCACCTGGCTGCCCAGACCAGCGTAAACACATCCCATCTCCAGACCGATAATGCCGCCGCCAATGACTAGAAGCCGCTTGGGGATATCTGCGAGAGCCAATGCGCCGGTGGAGTCCATAAGCCGCGGATCATCATAGGGAAATCCGGGTATGCGGATACTACTTGAGCCTGCCGCAACCACAGCGTGCGTGAAGCCCACCGTATGTTCCCCTTCATCACTTTTAATCAGCACCGTGTGAGGTGTCTGGAAGCTGGCAAAACCATGCGCAACACTCACCTTGCGTTGTTTGGCAAGCCCTGCCAGTCCGCCTGTCAATTTACCGATCACCTCCTCCTTGAAGCCGCGCAATTTGTCGACATCGATGTGCGGTTTTCCAAAACTTACGCCGTGGGCAGCCATCTCCTGCGTTTCCTGGATAATGGCTGCGGTATGCAACAACGCCTTGGAAGGAATACACCCGACGTTTAGACAGACACCACCCAGATCCGGGTATCGTTCAACGAGCAACACTTTAAGGCCGAGATCGGCGGCGCGGAAGGCTGACGTATAGCCCCCGGGCCCAGCGCCCAGTACAATCAGATCATATCGCTCATCAGTGGCTATATAAGCCTCATCGCTATCCGGTGATAAGGCACCTGCAGCATGGGCTGGTTCAGGCCGTGCTACTGGAGTAGAAGCGGGGCCGGGTTCTGCAGCCTTCGGTGCCTGATCATTGTCTGCATCCGACGGTTTACTATCACTATCCCCGGCGGATGCAGCGCCAGCAGCCGCAACATCCAGCACCATGACATCGCTGCCTTCTGACACCCGGTCGCCTGTCTTTACCAGCATGGAAGTAATGACTCCCGCAGCAGGCGAGGGGATTTCCATGCTGGCCTTGTCGCTTTCGACTGTGATCAGGGAGGTCTCGATATCGATGGTGTCACCGACAGCGACGAGTACTTCGATGACCTCGACGTCATCAACATCTCCGATGTCCGGAATTTTGATGGTTTGCAGTTCACTCATGAGACGTATTGCCGGCCAGGTTGTCGGTTGTAGGATGTAAACAGTGATGAGCTACGCTGGAAAGTATCATCGCTATAGTGTCAATCGCCTGATGTCGCTGATCTGCTTGACGTAGTAGGCCATGAATCGGGCAGCGTCAGCGCCATCGATAACCCGATGATCATAGGTAAGATCCAGCGGGCACATCAGGCGAGGTATGAATTCGGAACCGTTCCATACCGGTTGCATGGTGGCGCGCGTGATACCGAGAATACCAACCTCTGGTGGATTGACTATTGGGGTAAACTGCGTGCCGCCAATTCCGCCAAGGCTCGAGATGGTCATGCTTGCTCCCTGCATTTCATCAGGCTTGAGCTTCTTGTTGCGTGCACGCGCGCTGATGTCAGCCATCTCGATGGCCAGTTGATTGATGCTCTTCTTGTCGACGTCACGAAACACGGGTACCACCAGGCCGTTAGGTGTGTCCACTGCGATGCCAATGTGATAGTACTTCTTGTAGAACAGAGCTTCGCCATCGGCAGATAGTGAACTGTTCATCTTGGGAAATGCCTTTAGTGTATTGACCAGCGCTTTCATGTGGAACGCAAGACCTGTCACCTTTGGATCATCATCGCGGGCTTCGTTTTTCAGCTGTTTGCGAAACGCTTCCATTTCTGTGATGTCTGCCAGGTCGTGATGCGTAACCATCGGCAGGTTCAACCATGCACGGTGCAGATTGGCAGCGCTGAGCTTGTTTATACGCCCTAGTTCAACACGTTCAATGTCGCCAAATTTTGAGAAGTCCACTTCCGGAATAGGCGGGATACCTGCGCCTCCACCCGCAGGGCCAGAACCTGCCGAAGCGTAGGTGCTGCCCATACCTTCCATCGCTTGTTTGATAAAACCAACGACATCCTCTTTGACAATACGTGCCTTGGGTCCGGTGCCGCTGATCAGAGACAGGTCTGCACCATGTTCGCGGGCATAGCGTCGGACACCCGGACTTGCATGCGCCTTGCGCATGTTCTGGTCGCTGATATGTGCTGTTGGCGATGCACTTGGAGCGCTTGTGCTCACGTTCGATGTCGCAGCATCATTGCTCGGCATGGCAGCAGGCGCTGGGACTTTTTCTGCCTTGGCGGCTGGCACTTTGGCTACTGCATCATTAGCGGCATTGTCGTCGCTGTTAGCCCGGGCAGTATCGCCACTGCCGTCTGCTTCATCTGCGACACTCATTGTACCGACAATATCGCCCGCATTCACAGTGTCGCCTACAGCCACTGTCAACGTCTCGATTACCCCGGCACTGGCTGCCGGCACCTCCATGCTGGCCTTATCGGATTCAAGGGTTAGTAATGAATCGTCTACGCCAACCTGATCACCGGGCCCTACCAACAACTCGATGATCTCGACATTCTCCGAGTCACCGATATCCGGGATGATGATGTTGATGCTTGTATTATCTGTGCTCATTGATGGCCTCTCAAACCTTCGCAGGATTAGGTTTGTCGGGATCAATTCCGTACTGTTGCACAGCTTTGGCCACGGTCGGCTTGTCTATCTCCCCATCCACAGACAAGGCATGCAGCGCCGCTATAGTGACATAGCGGCGGTCAACCTCGAAGAACTCGCGAAGTTTCTCTCGTGTGTCTGAGCGGCCGAAGCCATCAGTGCCCAATGTGGTGAACGTGGCGGGAACATATTCCCGAACCTGGTCCGAATGGCACTTCATGTAATCGGTGGAACTGACTACCGGCGCATCATCGTTACCGAGCACTTGCGTTATGTATGGCACTCTCGGATCATCGTTGGGGTGTAGCATATTCCAGCGCTCCACTTCCAGTCCATCGCGTGCCAGCTCGTTGAAGCTGGTAACGCTATAGATTTCAGCACCGATATCCCAGTCCTTCTCTAGCATATTGGCAGCTTCGATGACCTCGCGAAGAATTGTGCCGCTACCGAGAAGCCGAACACGGGTCTTGAATTTCTGTGCCTTCTTCTTGTCGCCATCGGCAATTTCACGGAATTTGTAAATACCTTTTATGATGCCTTCTTCGGCACCTTCGGGCATCGGAGGATGCACATAGTTCTCATTCATGGCAGTGATATAGAAGTACACGCTTTCACGATTGGTCAGCATGCGCGTCATACCGTTGTGAATGATTACGGCCATCTCGTAGCCAAAGCATGGATCGTAGCTTATGCAATTGGGAATGGTGTTCGACAACACGAGCGAGTGCCCGTCTTCATGTTGCAAGCCTTCGCCGTTGAGCGTCGTACGGCCGGCTGTACCGCCAATCATGAAGCCGCAAGCGCGCATGTCGCCTGCCAACCAGGCGAGATCACCAATACGTTGAAATCCGAACATGCTGTAGTAGATGTAGAACGGCAGCATGTTCACACCGTGCGTTGAGTAGGAGGTCGCCGCAGCCAGCCAACTGGCCATGGCTCCTGCTTCGGTTATCCCTTCTTCAAGGATCTGTCCGGATTTATCCTCCTTGTAGTACATGATCTGGTCTCTATCCTGTGGCTCATACAACTGCCCAACCGAGGAATAGATACCCAATTGCCGGAACATGCCTTCCATGCCGAACGTGCGTGCTTCATCGGGCACAATGGGTACGACGTTCTTGCCGATCTTTTTATCACGGGTCAGTATGGTCAGTAAACGCACGAATGCCATGGTGGTTGACATCTCACGATCGCCTGAGCCTTCCAGCACGGGTTTGAATGCGCTGATGTCAGGAACCTCGAGCGGTTCTGCAAATTTCTTGCGCTGTGGCAGGTAGCCACCCAGTACCTTGCGTCGTTCCTGCATGTACTTGATTTCAGCGCTTTCGGGGTCGGGCTTGATGTATTCGTAGTTTTCGACCTGCTCATCTGTCAGGTTCAGGCCGAATCTGTCACGCATCTTCAGCAATGATTCGAGGTCCATTTTCTTTTGCTGGTGTGTGGCATTGGTGCCTTCTCCCGACTCGCCCATGCCATAGCCTTTGACCGTTTTGACCAGAATAACTGTGGGCTGTCCTTTGTGCTCTACAGCCTGCTTGTAGGCCGCATAGAGTTTGTGTGGATCATGGCCACCACGGTTCAGCCGCCAGATGTCCTCATCGGTCAGGTTGGCCACTAGCGCCTTGGTTTCCGGGTGCTTGCCAAAGAAATGCTCGCGAGTATAGGCGCCGCCTTTTGCCTTGAAATTCTGATATTCCCCATCGACAGTTTCCATCATCAGTTGCATCAGCTTGCCCGAAGTATCACGTGCCAGCAATGGATCCCAGTAAGACCCCCAGATGACCTTGATGACATTCCAGCCGGCGCCCCGGAAGACGTTTTCCAGTTCCTGGATAATCTTGCTATTGCCGCGAACGGGACCATCCAGACGCTGCAGATTACAGTTGATGACGAAATTGAGGTTGTCGAGTTTTTCACGACCGGCAAGTGATATTGCGCCGAGTGATTCTGGCTCATCCATTTCGCCATCGCCAAGAAAAGTCCAGAGTTGACGGTTATCGGTGCGCGCAAGGTTTCGATCCTGCAGGTACTTCATGAAGCGCGCCTGGTAGATGGATGTCAGCGATGCCCAGCCCATCGAGACAGTAGGAAACTGCCAATACTCGGGCATCAGCCATGGGTGGGGGTAGGAGGACAGACCGTTGCCATCGACCTCCCGCCTGAAATTGTCCATATCCTCTTCAGTCAGTCTGCCTTCCAGATAGGAGCGCGCATAAATACCGGGAGCACAATGGCCCTGGATCATCAAAACATCACCGCCATGCTCAGGGGTGGGTGCATGGAAAAAGTGGTTGAAGCCCACGTCGTATAAGGTAGCGGCTGATGCAAAACTTGCCAGATGGCCGCCCAACCCCGAATCGTCGCGTTGCGCCCTAAGCACCATGACAGCTGCGTTCCAGCGAATCATGGAACGCACGCGATGCTCCAGTTCCTGATCGCCCGGGCTCTTGGCCTCCAGATGCAGCGGTATGGTGTTTACATAGGCTGTGCTCGAATCGTATGGCAGGTTCGCACCGGAGCGTCGCGCCTTGTCTATGAGCCTCTCGAGCAGATAATGCGCTCTTTCCGGGCCCTCTTGCTCAATGACTGCCTCTAGCGCGTCCAGCCATTCCAGGGTTTCGATCTCGTCAGCGTCGAAGTTCGGGTTTGTCGCCATGTTGTTTTTGGATATCCCCTTTTTATACTGAGTATTGGCATTTTCAATATGGTACTCGTTTACTAGCCCTTCTGGCACCATCTGCCAGTCTGCCAAGTTACAAACTTCGAAGAAGTTGCCGCGAGCTTATCGAATACCGTTGGAAGGACAATTGCGCACTTCAAATTACTTCGGCCGTCAAGGCTGGGGTGTTATATCCTACGCACAACAGAGCTATGAATTCGACCGATAAGGGACCTGGTGCCAATATGCCTCTTAGTGATCTTTCCCGCCAAATGTTTGTACAGTATTTCGGTGCTGTGTATGAACAGTCTCCGTGGGTGGTCGAACGAGCGTATAGCGCAGGTTTGACCCTGAAGCACGATAAACCTGAAATTCTGGCAAGGCATTTTCAGCGGATTGTGGAAGAGGCGACGGATGCCGAGCGGCTGTCGCTTGTAAGGTCATACCCCGACCTCTTCGGCAAGGAAGCCATAGTGGGCACATTGAGCAAGGAGGCAAGTATCGAGCAGGCCAGCGTCGGCCTTGCTGATTGCACGCCGGAACAACTCGAGCGATTCAACGAACTGAATCGGCTCTATTGGGGCAGATTCGGCTTTCCTTTCGTCATGGCTTTGAAAGGACGCACACAGGAAGACATCCTCAGCGCCTTTGGTGCTCGGATGCGCAATGATGTAAAAGCCGAACTATCCATCGCAGTGGGAGAGATCCATAATATTGCCCGATCGCGGCTCAATGTTCTCTTAAAAGTATCCAATAAGCAGGCGTCTTCGGAAAGCGCGTGGGCGTACAGTGCAGGTTTGAGCCAGTCAGCCGCTGATAATGATCATGTCAAGGGGCCTGAAGGATTGACGCCGGCGCAGATGCGCGACCCTGACTATTTCCCCGGTTTTTTCCGTGGCCTCCCATTGGGTATTCAGCATGTGCTGGCCATGTTTGTCAGCAATGTCACGCCAGCCATTATTGTCGCAGGGGCCGTGGGTTTCGGATTCGGTTCGCCAGACACCTCAGACATGATTTACATGATCCAGATGTCTATGCTGTTCGCGGGCATCGCAACACTTATTCAGACTATTTCCCTGGGACCGGTGGGCGCGCGCCTGCCAATAGTGCAGGGTACAAGCTTTGCGTTCATTCCCGTGATGATCCCGATTGCCAAGGTTTATGGCATGGCAGCACTGATGGGAGGAATTGTCATTGGCGGAATTTTTCACTTTTTTCTGGGCACCATAATCGGGCGCCTGCGGCATTGGCTGCCGCCGTTGGTCACAGGCCTTGTTGTATTGATGATCGGCCTGGCCCTGGTCAAGGTTGGTATTCAGTATGCAGCTGGCGGGGTGCCGATGATGGGTAAGCCTGAGTACGGAAGCCTGACGCAATGGTCGCTGGCACTGGTGGTCATTGCTGTCACCTTGCTGTTGAAATTTTTTGCCCGCGGCATGCTGTCAGTATCCGCTGTATTACTAGGACTGATTTCAGGTTATCTCGTCGCCTTCTTTTTGGGCATGGTCAATTTTGACGCCATTAACCGGGCGGCCTGGTTCGCTTTGCCTGATCCACTACATTTCGGCTTCGAAATCAATGTGGCGGCGGTCATCGGCATGTGCCTGATGAGCTTTGTCTCCGCCATCGAAACAGTGGGGGATATCTCCGGCATCACCAAAGGCGGGGCAGGGCGCGAGGCCACAAACAGGGAAGTCGCGGGTGGCACCATGGCAGATGGCGCGGGAACTGCGCTGTCCGGCGTTTTCGGTGCCTTGCCCAATACATCCTTCAGTCAGAACGTCGGATTAATTTCGATGACGGGACTCATGAGCCGGCACGTTGTCACACTGGGGGCATTGTTTCTGATTCTCTGCGGCCTGGTACCCAAAGTGGGTGCGGCTATCCAGACGATGCCCATTGCGGTGCTCGGTGGAGGGGTTATCGTGATGTTCGGCATGGTGGCAGCTGCCGGAGTCAACATGCTGGCAGATGTTGACTGGAACCGGCGAAACATGATGATATTCGGTATAGCCCTGTCGCTTGGTCTGGGTCTACAGCTCGAGCCTGGCGCGTTGCAGCATCTACCGGATACTGCAAAAGTGCTCATGACATCGGGTTTGCTACCCGCTGCCATGATTGCGATCATTCTTAACGTTGTGTTGCCGCATCGGTCAGCGGACGACAGGCCGCAGGCGTCTCCAGAACACCGGTAAGACGATTATCGCGAACGCCTGTAATCCTTGTATCAATTATCTGATTGGCAAGATCAACGTCACTTTGCGTCACGACGCGTTGATAGTTAGGTGTATATCCTTGATGCTGCCACACGACCCCGGCAGGCGTCATCACCTGTTTGCCACGCTCGAACAGCACCGACTGCTGCTGGCCCACAGAGGCCTGTAGTTGTTCACTTTTCAAGCATTCTGCCAGTTCATGCAACTGCCTGCTGCGCTGCTGGCGAACCGGCATAGGGACCGGATCGGGTAAAGTTGCCGCCTTGGTGCCTTCGCGTTCCGAGTAGGTAAAGGTATGGATATGCCCGAATTTCTGCGTTGCAATGAAATCCAGCGATTCCTGCCATTCTGCATCTGTCTCGCCCGGAAAGCCTGCGATGATGTCGGTGGTGATGTTGAAGTGCGGCACCGCTTGCTTCAAGCTCTGGGTCAGTTTATTGAAATCCGCCGTCTTGCACCGTCTGGCCATGCGTCTGAGGACTGTATCGCTGCCACTTTGCAATGGTAGATGCATGTGAGGCTGTACTCTGGGGTTGGCGAACAGGTCGATAAAGCCCGGCGAAAGGTCCCAGGGCTCAACCGACGCAAAGCGGATTCTGGCAATGTCGGTATCGTTGACGAGGGCCTGCACAAGTGAGACGAGATCGGTGTCCAAGTCAGAGCCATAGCCTCCGACATGAACCCCCGTCAGCACAACCTCCTGAACCTCATTGGCATGCAACTCGCGCACTTCTTCAATGATGTCGGCAATGCTGCGACTTCTCTCAGCGCCACGGGCGACGGTCACGATACAAAACGTGCAGCGATAACGACACCCATCCTGTATCTTGATGAAGGCACGATGGCGATTGCGCGTAAACAGTGCAGACTCCGCGGGGAATGTGGCTGATTGCGGCATGTCAGGGCGAGCGTAGGCCTCGCGGGTCATTTGCACCAGCTCCTCCTTGCGACTATTGGGGACCACAAGATCGATTCCCAGTTCAGCAAGGGCTTCCGGATTACTCAGCTCGCTGTAACATCCGCTGACAACAAGCTTGGCCGCTGGATTGTCACGTTGCAGCCTTTGAATTTTCTGGCGTGACTTGCGAACAGCTTCTTTCGTGACAGCGCAGGTGTTCATAACCATGACATCGGCATGCTCGATATCGCTCTCAATCCGATCGCCAGCCCTGACAAAAGCCGCCGCCCATTGCTCGAGCTCGGCCTCGTTCAATCGGCAGCCCAGGGCGCTAAGATGAATCCGCAACGTAATGTACCGTGTATATGTGTGAAGTATGAGCGCGTAGTGTACCCAAACCCTGACATAATGCTTGGGTTGTGTGGGAAGAACGCCTCAGTTGTCTGCGCTGCGGCATTGTGGCAATTGGGTGTTTTCGCTACGATGTACACCTGCATGTCCTAACCTCCCAGTCACCGGAACCGACTTCATGTTCAGAGATTTCGAGAAGGCCCCAAGCAAGTCTTCGTATCAGTTGAAATTCCTACTTGCGGCACTCGCACTTATTGCGTTGATGGCTGCTTGGATAGCTCAATCCAATATGGATCATGAGCTCAAGAGCACGCAGGCGGAAAGGGAGCGGGTTACTGAATTGCTTGATGAACGCACTCAGGAATTGGCATCCGCTGAACGCAGTATTGGCAATCTGCGCAGCGAGCAGGCGGCACTGGAAGAGACCATTGCTGCGAGCGAAGGCGAGCTGGTCGAATTACGCGGTCAATTGGCCGAGCTGAATACCGACCACACCAATGCTCAGTCGCTACTGTCCAGTGTCACCGACACAAAAGCTTCGCTTGAATCGCAGGTTGCCGCACTGAATGCCGAAATGAACGCCGCTCAGCAGGATCTATTGATGCTTGATGCGGAACGATCAGCATCCATTGGTGAACTTGAAGCCATGATTGCTGACATGAACGCGCAAGCTGACGAGCGCGAACTTGCTTTCGAGCAAGAGCTCTCCACACAGATGGCAGCGCTCGATGAGCAGAAAAATTCGCAGATCGATCTTCTGGAAAGTGAAATTGAAACGCTCAGTGCTCGCGTTACTGACCAGTCCGAGACAATCCGTGAACGCGTCAAGAGCTTGCGTGCGGCCAATGTACAACTTCAGTCATTGGAGGCATTAGCCAGCACGGCATCGCTTGACCTTGACAACGCCGAGACAAGCTACAACAGCCTGATAGCGTTGTACGACACGGATGTTGCTTCGCTCAATTCCGAGATTGGCGATCTGGAAGCGCGCAAGGCAGCACTGGAATCTGACTTGGATGCTCTGAATTTACGTGTCGCTACTGTTGAGCAAAACCTCGGAATAGCGCGTGGCGATCTAGAGCAAACGGTGTCGGCACTGATTCAAACCGAAGCGGCGCTTGTTGAAACCCGGATAACGCTCGAAGACACACAGTCAGACTACTCCATGGTCGGGCAAGAGCTTGAGCTCACGCGCGGTAATCTGGCTGATACCGTGTCAGCGCTTGTGGAAACCGAGGAGGAGCTTGTTGAGACCCGGATAACGCTCGAAGGCACACAGACAGACTACTCCATGGTTGGGCAAGAGCTTGAATTCACGCGTGGTAATCTGGCTGACACCGTGTCGTCGCTTGTGGAAACTGAGGCGTCACTTGTCGAGACTCAGGCATCGCTCGAAGGTGCGCTATCAGAATCTTCGTCAACCAAGAATGAGCTGGACTTCACACGCAGCAATCTGGCGCAAGCAGAAACAAAACTGGTAGAAACAGAGCTCGCTCTGGAAGACACGCAATTTGAACTGGCGGCAACCCGTGAAAGCCTTGCTGCAACGCAAGGCGAACTGGAGACTCAAACCCTTGCTCTGGCTGAGGCTCAGATTGAATACGGTAACCTCCAGACGAGTCTGGAAAGCGACATCGCTGCACAGCAAGCTGAATTGGCCCGTGTTGAGTCCGAGCTGGCCGATGCTTCCGCCAATCTGCAATCGGCGCAAGCAGACGTTGCGCAAAAGGATGAGAACCTTGGTAACTTAACGGCTCAGGTGCAGTCATTGATGACCGGATCCACCGAACTGGATACCGAACTCAATTCTCTGCAATCTGCCTACGATCTTGACGTGGTCACGCTCAATGCAGAGATTGGCGATCTGGAGGCCAGACGACAAGCGCTTGCTCTGGAGGTGGAGAATCTCACTGATCAGACCGTCACCCTGGAAAACCAGAAGAGCCAGTTGCAATTGGCGCTAGGCGGTTTGCAGAATCGTTTTGATGATGTTCAAGCCAACGCGCAGGAAGAAATTGAGTCTCGAACCTTTCAGATCCAGAGTCTCACTGCACAGGTAGGCGACCAGACCTCCTTACTGGAGGGTCAGATCAATACACTCTCCGTTGAACGCGACGCATTGCTTGACGAACAAGAAGCTCTGTTGTCTCAGGTGGGTACACTGGAAAGCGATCTGGCTGCATTGTCTGGCACTCAGCAGAATCTGGAAGCCGAGAGAAATGCGGCTGCAGAATCAATCCTTGCTCTGGAAGCAGAGGTGGAAGAGCTCCAGGCAACGATCGACCTGCAGGTTCCTGCCATTGCCGAACTTCGCAACCGCAGTGCATCGCTTGAAGAAGAATTGGCCCAAGCCAGGGTAAATGTGGCTGCCGCCAATGAACAGATCGAAGAGCTTGAAGCGTCGGTTACCCTGAGTAACGAGCAACTGGCCGCAGCCAGTGCAGAGGTGGGAGAGTTGCAGGCAACAGTTGACACCCAATCCGATATTTCCGGAGCACAGCTGACGGAAGCGAATGCAACCATCGAGGAATTGCAGGCCACCATCGATCTGCAGGTGCCTGCGCTTGCAGAACTGCGCATGCGGAGTGACCAGCTGGACATGCAACGCGCTGAAATGGCCATGAACGTTAATTCCCTGACCTCCCAGCTAGGTGTGATGCAATCAGAGGAGAGCGAAGAACTGACCAGTGTTCGCGAGCAGGCTGAGGAACTGCAAGCGACTATCGATTTGCAAGTGCCGGTTATCGCAGAACTGCGCGGACGCAGTGCAAGCCTGGAGGCGCTGGTTCAGGAAGAGCAGGCTCGAATAGCTGATCTGGAGACAACCGTCAGTTCTCAGGAAGCCTCCCTCGAAGAGCTGCGAGCGCGCAGTACCGAACTTGAAGCGCAGGTAATCAGCAAGGATGAGGAAATTGTTGAACTCCAGTCAACGATCGATCTTCAAGTTCCTGCAATTGCCGAGCTTCGAACGCGCAGCAACGATCTAGACACGCAACGCGCTCAGTTGGCGACAGAGGTTAGCGCCTTGCAGGATCAACTGGAGGTCACGGAGTTAGCCGCCGCGGACACGGAAGAGCTGGATAAGTTGCAGACACAGAAAGCCGCGTTGCAGATGCGTCTGGGTGATTTACAGACACTCTTCGAATCCACTACTGACGTTACAGGTGGGGCGGTTGAAGAACTTGCTGCCAGTCGCAAGCAGTTCGATATTGCCACCACCGAACTGACGCAGGCGAATACTGCGCTAGAAGAACAGATGGAAACGCTGAACGAAGCTAACGGTCTATTGAAGGATCGAGTGGATGTGCTTCGCGGGGAGCGGGATGCTGCCATGCAACAGCTCTCAGAGCTGGAAACAGAGCAAGCTTCCTTGAATCAGCAACTGGCACAGCTGGAGACTGACAACGCTGCTATGACCGAACAGGTCACGACGCTTGATACCGACCGTTTGACTTTGATAGAGCAGTTCGCCTTACTGGAAAGCGAAAAAATGCAATTGGAGACTGATCTGGATGAGTCCATGCAGGCCGCAGCAATGGCGTTGGAATCAAACAATGCTGTTCAATCGCAAGCGAGTGACATGACAGCACAACTAGCACAGGTCAGTGATGAGCGGGATACGCTGCAGACTCAGGTAGACGAGCTTGGTACTCAGTTAGATGACCTGAATGGTCAGCTTCAGGCACAAGCAGAGCTGGAACAGCAAATCGCCGACGCGCAAACCCAGGTAAGCACTCTTGAAGGTGAATTAGCCTCGGTTCAAGCGCAGATCAGCGAGCTTGAGACACAACTGACAACAGCTGCGGAGCAAAATACATCGCTCCAAGCAGAACTGACCGAGGCGAACGGGCAACGGAGCGAGCTTGAAAACCAATTACTGGCAGCGACTGACCAAAGTACCGCTCTGGAAGAGCAGTTGACTGCATCTGTCGAGCAGTCTGGCACTCTGGAAGAGCAGTTGGCTGCATCTGTAGAGAAGACTGCCACTCTTGAACAGCGGTTGGCTGCATCTGTCGAGCAGTCTGGCACCCTGGAAGAGCAGTTGGCTACATCTGTAGAGAAGTCTGCCACGCTTGAACAGCAGTTGGCTGCATCTGTCGAGCAGTCTGCCACCCTGGAAAGTCAGCTTGTCGCCTCCGGTGAACAGCAAGCTTCACTTAAAATGCAGGTGGGGAATTTACAGTCACGACTTGAAGCTGGCGCTACACAGATCCAGACATTGCAATCGAGTATGGAGGCCGACACCGGTGCGTTGGGTGAACAGCTTGCTAACGTTACAGCCGAAAAGGCAGAGTTTGAAGCTCAGCTCGCTAACGTTACAGCCGAAAAGGCGGATTTTGAAGCCCAGCTTGCTAGCGTTACATCTGAGAAGGTGGATTTTGAAGCTCAGCTTGCTAGCGTTACATCTGAGAAGGCAGAGTTTGAAGTCCAGCTTGCTGGCGTTACAGCTGAAAAATCGCAGCTCGAAGCTCAGCTGGCTGAATCCTACGAAGAGCGTGAAGCGCTTGAACAAACCGTTACAGACACGCAAGAGCGCGTCACGCAACTGGAAGATCAAGTGGCAGAGGCAACGGCATCGAGAGCAGCACTTGAATCTCAATTGAATGAACTGAATTCTGCGAAGGGAGATCTGGAAGCTCGACTGGCAGATTCCGAGACCGGTGCCGAGGCTCTGCGCACAGAACTCGGGGACGCTCAGAGCGATGCCAACGATCAGCTCGCCCTTGCTGAGAATCTGGCAGCAAAACTGGCCGCTGTGCAGACCGAAGCCGACGACGTCGTTCAACGTGCGGCGGCTCTCAGCCAGAGCATCGGTGAAAGTCTGCAAGCCAATGGTGTCGAAAACGTGGAGGTTACTGTTCGGGATGACAACGGTGTGGTTATCAACCTGCCGAGTGGCGCGTTGTTCAACTCTGGCCGAGCAAGGCTTAGTGCTGATGGCCGGAACCTCATGAGCCGTGTTGCTGCAGCACTTCAGGATGTGGATAACAACATCGTGGTCGAGGGTCACACTGACAGTATTCCGGTAACGGGTGATCTGCTGGCCTTCTTTCCGAGTAATTGGGAGTTGTCGGTTGCCCGTGCCGCCAATGCGGTTAATTTTCTGGAAAACAATGCCGGTGTCGATGCGCAACGTCTCTCAGCCACCGGATTTGGTGCCGAGCGACCGGTTGCTCCGAACGATACCCGAGAGGGTCGCGCCCTTAATCGCAGAGTGGAGATTGTCGTACTACCTTGAATACTGATATCGATGTGCCCGGCGGTGGTCTCGCCACTTACGACAAGACCATCTGCGTTGCCATGACGGGTGCATCGGGTATTCAGTATGCGTTAAGGCTGATTGAATGCCTTATCAAGGCGAATTGCGAAGTCTACGTGCTCATGTCTAAACCTGCGCAGATCGTGATGGGAATGGACACCGAGATTCCGGTGCCTTCCCGCACGGCTGAAATCCGAAAACAGTTTTCCGCGATGTACGGAGCGAGAGAGGGGCAGCTCAAGGCCTATGGGCAACAGGAATGGACATCACCAGTGGCCAGCGGATCAGGCGTTCCTGACGCCATGGTCATCTGCCCTTGTACCACTGGCACATTGGCGTCAGTGGCGGCCGGCACCTGTAACAACTTGCTGGAAAGAGCAGCGGACGTGGTGATAAAAGAGGGCAGAAAACTGATCGTCATGCCACGTGAAATGCCGTTTTCTCTTATACATCTTGAAAACATGCAACGGCTCGCCAGAGCAGGTGTGGTCATCATGCCGCCTAACCCCGCGTTCTATAACTTGCCCAGAACAGTCGATGAACTTATCGATTTTGTCGTGGCCAGAGTCATGGACCAGCTTGGCGTTGACCAGTCGCTCATGCCGCGTTGGGGCATAGAGGAGTAAGTTAAATGCAACTACCATTGTTTCCGCTTTCAAGTGTTGTATTGCCTGGCGGCCTGATGCCGTTGCGGCTGTTTGAGCGACGCTATATCGATATGGTGAAGGACTGCTTCCGAAATGGCAGTGGTTTTGGCATCTGTCTGATTAGAAACGGAAGTGAAACGGGAGCACCTTCAGAGCCCTATCCGATGGGTACCAGTGTGTCCATCATCGATTTTGATCAGGGAAGCGATGGGCTGCTGCAGATTACAGCGCGCGGTGAAGAAGAATTCAAAGTGCTGACATATACCTCGAACGATGCCGGATTGATTCTTGGTGAAGTGGAGATGCTTCCTGCAAAACCGGTCACGCCGATGCAGGCCGACTATGAGTTACTGGCTAAAAAACTGGAATTGATCCTGAGCTATCTGGAGACAGATACACGTTTCGAAGAGCAGCATCTGGATGATGCTGATTGGGTCTGTCACCGTTTGCTTGAGGTATTGCCGCTAGCGCCGGATGCAAAATACGAACTCATACAGATGAGTTCCAACACCGATCGCCTGCAGGCTCTTAGCGGCTTGCAGATAGAAATTGCGGAACGGTAGCAGCGGTAGAGTCATAAAGCTGTTCATTAAACCAGCGATTTCTCATAGACTTTTGAGTTCCGCTGTTGGTTGTAGCTGGCCAGCCGTGTTGCCGGCAGCTCATCAGGATTTTTTTCCCGATAACCTCTTTCCACAAACCAGTGTCCGGTACGGGTACTAAGAACCCGGGCCAGCGAGAACCCTCTTTGACTGGCAAGATCTTCGAGATGGCTCAACAGCTGATCTGCACGGCCTTCACCGCGGTAGCGAGGATGTGTGGCAATACAGGCAATCTCGACGCTTGACAATGCATCGTCAGGGTACATGGCAGCGCACGCAACCACCATGCCGTCACGTTCACTGACGACAAAGTGCGCGATGTCGATCTCCAGCTGTTCGCGTGAGCGGTTAACCAGAGTGCCGTTTGCCTGTAGCGGTTCAATCAGTTCGATGATCCCTCGAACATCCTGTATAGAGGCAGGTCGGATATGCTCCCATCGATTAGCCGTAACCATGGTACCGCTGCCATCACGTGTGAAGAGCTCACTCAGTAGTCCATTGCGGTCATCGTTGTTTAGTAGATGAACGCGCTCGACCCCGTTTCGGCATGCTCTGACAGCCTGTGGCACTACACTATCAAGTTCACTATCGCTGTTACTCTTGAGCCCGGGGTTGTCTGCTTCACCAGGCCGTGTTGTGCTTTGCAATTGCTCCAGCCTCGGGGCACTCGCCTGACGCAATAGCTGTCCTGACTCATCGGTCGGCAGGTCATCGACCAGATACACCAGCTTGTCTGCAGTCAATGCGATGGCAACCTCTGCAGCCAGCTCATTAACCGTCACATTGAATACGTCGCCCGTTAACGAATAACCCAGCGGAGGTAACAGCACCAGATGTCCTGCATCCAGCAATGCGGTTATAGCGGATGAATGAATTTCACGAACCGATCCGGTATGTTGGAAATCAACGCCATCATGTACGCCAAACGGCTGGGCGGTCACATAATTGCCCGAGGACACGGACAAACGTGCACCGGCCATCGGTGTGTTTGGCAGCCCCATCGATAGTTGCGACTCAAGCGTATTGCGGGTTATCCCTGCTGACTCGATAATCGCTTTGAGTGCCTGTTCGTCGGTGACTCTACGTCCCGCTACGATGGCGCTTGGGTAGCTTCCGCGAGCCAGCGCTTCATCGACTTGCGTACGTAGGCCAAAGCACACCACCAACCGTAAACCAAGATGGCTTAGTAATGTGAGGTCGTGTGTGAGAGTAGGGAGCAAGTCGCTGCGCAGCCATTTGCCGGGTAGGGCAAGAACCAGAGTTTTGCCCCGATGTGCGTTGATATATGGCGATGCTGTGCGAAACCAGTCGATCACGGTATCCAGTGAGGCTGATACTGCAGTATCTGTTGGTGCTGGTAATTTGCCCTTGGCCTGGCTCATGGCTTCGAACGTATCCGGTGACGACAGGGATTCTGAATCAACTATAGTAAACCGGTCTGCGTAATTTTGTGGAACTCCCCCGGTTTTGACTTATCGATCAGATAGGGAGGCTGGGTAATTGGAACGGTTGTTGCGCGTTTCGTCAGATTGAATCAGATCGATATCCTTTTCTTCCAAGAGAATGCTTGTGACAGTGAATTTCCATAGACGCGTGTGTACGTCCATCGTGTTGGCTGCAGTCTTCTGCATGCCCTTTGCCCACGCAGACTCTGAGGAGGCTGGTTGGGCTAAAACCGTTTCCCGTGTGGCTGATTCGGTCGTGTCATTAAAGCTTTCGCAATTGCGATCTTTTGACGATACCCCTCAAGGTAACAGTAGCGCGACCGGCTTTGTTGTGGATGCTGAGCGAGGAATTGTGCTCACCAACCGTCATGTGGTCAGTTCTGGACCTATCAGAATTTCAGCGACATTCCAGAATCAGGAACGTGTTGACGCTGTGCCACTGTATCGCGACCCTATTCACGATTTTGCCTTCGTGCGATTCGACCCTGCTGATCTGGACTACGCCAAGCCCGCATCGCTTGCCTTGCGACCGGATAAAGTGCGTACCGGCATGAATATCCGTGTGATCGGCAGCGACGGTGGAGAGCAATTGTCGATTTTGCCCGGAACCATTGCACGGCTTGATCGTGAAGTTCCCAGCTACGGCCGATATGGCTACAATGATTTCAACACCTTTTACATGCAAGCGGCCTCTGGTACCTCTGGTGGTAGCTCCGGCTCACCCGTCATAGACTTTGACGGTGATGTCGTCGCGCTTAACGCGGCGGCCAACACAAAAACCGCCAGTAGCTTTTTTCTGCCGCTTCCGCGTATCAAACACGCGCTTGAGCGCCTTCAGGCTGGCGAGGTCATACAGCGTGGCAGCTTCCAGACAATTTTTTCTCACCAGCCGTTTCGACAGCTACAGAGGCTGGGTCTCGATGCGGATACCGAGCAGACTGCCAGAGACAGCATAAGCGACATAAACGGTATGCTCGTGGTGGCGCAGGTAATCCCCGGAGGCGTTGCCGAAAATATTTTTGAGCCTGGCGATATCCTGGTGAGTATTGGCGGAGAACTGATCACCGATTTCATTGCACTTGAATCAACGCTGGATGCATCCATCGGACAGATACATTCTGCCGACATCATCCGGCAGGGGATAACGCGAACTGTCGATATAACAGTTGCCGATTTACATGCACTCGCCCCCAGACAGTTACTTGAGCTTGGTGACGCTGTCTTGCAGGATATGTCAATACAACATGCACGTGCCATGAATAAACCGCAACGCGGTGTGGTCGTCATGCAACCGGGCTATATTTTCACGCGTGCGAATGTGCCTGATGGTGCAGTCATCATCGAAGTGGAAGGCCGTCCTGTCAGTGATCTGCAAAGCTTCATCGCCGCAGTAAACGATACTGGAAACATAGCCAGAAAACGCATCCGATACATTGTTCCCGGTCGTGAATTCAGTACCGAACTCGGCCAGTTTCATATAGACAACCGATGGTTTGGTCATCGTTTATGTTCACGACAGGACGATGTGCGCTTCTGGGACTGTGAGAGTGTCACTCTGGCCAGCTCTGATCAGCTTGCCGAAGCAGGCGAGCTCCAGGTTCAAGCCTTTCGTGACCCGTTGCTAAATCGCGTTGCTCCGTCCATGGTGAAGGTTGATTTCAGTATTCCCTACGCTGTTGAAAACGTGTATGCCCGTCATTTCAAAGGTGCTGGTATTGTCGTCGATGCTGAAAAGGGATTAGTCGCTGTGGACAGAAACACAGTGCCGGTCGCTTTGGGCGATGCTGAGCTTACCTTTTTTGGCTCAACACAAATCCCTGCACGCGTTGTGTTCGTGCATCCCAGGCATAACGTGGCGTTGTTGCAATACGACACAGGCTTGCTGCAAGGCGTTGTCATTGAGGCGCTTGAGCTTAGTAACTCGGCTAATGGCCAATTGCCCGATGAGCTTACGATGATTGGCTATCGGGCAGACGGAACGTTCCGCGCGCATCCCATCGACGACATCAGTGCCCTGACGGTCAGCTTCGGTCCACCGGGGCTTCCGCGTTTTCAGCAATCCACGCTGGATGTCTTTGGCATTCCCAATGTACCCCCTTCTCTGGGTGGTCCTTTGATCGATGCTGGCGGTATGGTACACGCGGTTTACATGAGCTTTGCGTTCGAAGAAAGTCGTGAGATTCGACAACGTGAATGGGCCATGCCTGCCTCGGTTGTTCTTCAGGCGCTGAATTTATACCAGTCGCAGAAACCTTATTATTCCATTGATGCAAAGCTTGCTTACAGACCCTTGTACGCGGCTCGCCAGTTAGGCTTGCCAGGAGAGTGGCTGGCGCGTTACAACGCTATGCCTGCAGAGATGCGGCGCGTGTTGTACGTTGATCAGGTAGTACCGGCAACCGATGCAGCGAGCAAGATCTTCACTGGCGATGTGCTTCTGGCTATCGACGGGCAACTGGTTTCTGATCTGTTCACGGCCGAGAACCTTGCGCAAGGCAATGGGATCACGCTGACGGTGCTGCGTGCAGGTGCAGTCCTGGATGTGCCATTACAACCTTCCGCTCTTGATCCATTGGGTACAGGACGCGTAGTGAGTTGGGCGGGTGCCTATTTTCAAATGCCGTTTACCGATATCGGGTTTCAGAAAAGTGTCGATTTTCCGGGTGTCTACATTGCCGATACTGATGATGGCTCGCCTGCGCTATGGGACGGCCTGTATCGAAACCGTTTTGTTGTCGCCATTGATGGTAAACCCATCAACAATCTGGACGATTTCCTGATGGCGGCGAGCAGCAAGGACCAGGATCAGATAACGCGCCTGACGACGATTTCAATGAGCGGACGAAAGAACATTGTCACCGTTGAACCCGAGTACAATTTCTGGCCCACCTTTGAAGTCAGGCGTGACAACGAAGGCTGGCAGAGAATTGACTACTATCCGCAGTAAGACGTTTATACGACGATACGGACAGGCGAGTATGAGTACAGACACAGACTATGATGTTGTAGTCGTCGGTGGCGGTATGGTTGGCAGCATGCTGGCGACCCTGCTAGACAGGCATTCTGCTTTGCGTGTGGCGGTTCTGGAACAGAAAGAGCCGGAGCCGTTCGTGAAGGGGAGTAACCCTGACTATGATATTCGCGTATCGGCGTTGAGCATCGCCACCCAGCACCTGTTTGAAAATGTAGGTGCCTGGAAAGGTGTACTCGAGCGGCGCGCCTGTCTCTATCGGCAAATGCTCGTTTGGGATGGTGAGGAGTCTGGTAAAACGCATTTCAAGGCGGACGATATAGGTGCGGAAGCACTTGGCCATATCGTGGAAAACCGCGTTGTACAACTAGCACTGCTTGACTGTATCAAAGGCTCGGACACCATCGACTATTTGTGCCCCATGCACATCCGAAGCTATGCAAAAGAGCACGATCATTTATCGCTGACGGTTAGCACGTATGATGCGGCTGATGGCAACATCACAGCCGAACATACCATCACTGCGCGCTTGCTGATAGGCGCTGATGGCGCGCGTTCCAGCGTCCGCGAGCTAGCAGGTATCAGCATGCAGCGTGATGCTTATGAGCATCATGCTCTGGTCGCCACCGTCGAAACTGAGTTACCTCAGCAGGACATCACCTGGCAGGAATTCCAACCCACAGGACCACAGGCGCTGCTGCCTCTTTGCGGTTCACGTGCATCGATGGTCTGGTACCACAGTGCAGAAGAGGTCAGTAGACTGAAAGCGCTCGGCGATGAGGACTTTATCGAGGAAATGATGGCAAGCTTCCCCGAGCGACTGGGTGGCCTTCGCAAAATCTATCAACGTGGCAGTTTCCCGATAATGAAGGCGCATGCCGACACCTACATTGCCGATCGCATGGCGCTGGTGGGAGACGCCGCACATACCGTTCATCCACTTGCCGGGCAAGGGGTCAATCTTGGTATGCTGGACGCTGCCGCCTTGGCAGAGTTGATTGCGGATGCCAGTCAAGCGGGAACCGATATTGGATCGCGACGCTTGCTCAGGCGCTATGAACGATGGCGACGAGGCGACAACGCTATGATGATATCCATCCTCGATGGTTTTTATCATGCGTTCAAACCGCAACCCGCGCCTGTGCGTGCATTCCGTTCTGCTGCACTCAGCGTGGCTGACAATGCTGGCCCGTTGAAGCACTTTGTCATGCGTTATGCGATGGGTACCGGTGGCGACCTGCCGCGTTTCGCGCGGTAGGGCTGCACTGATTTTTCAGGATGGTATTTTCAGGACCGTATCATGAATGAGACCACAAGTCCGTTGACAGTCATGCAGACTTTGCGCGCTGAAATGCAAAGTGTTCTGTTGTCTACACTGGGTGATGATGGTAATCCGCATAGTGGCTATACCCCATTTGTTTTTGATGGAAAGGACATCATTGTATTCGTCAGCCAGCTTTCCCTGCACACACGTGACCTGCTGGCAAACGGCAAAGCGTCTGCCATGTTGATTGCCGACGAAAGTAACTCCGAGCAGATCTTTGCACGCACTCGCGTCAGTTATCAATGTCAGGCCGTGGTGGTAGCGAAGGATAGCGATAGCTACGAGCCTTTGCTTGATGCTATGCAAGCGCGCCATGGCAAGATGCTTGGTGTGCTACGACAATTACCCGATTTTGTGTTGTTCCGTCTGCAGCCAACGAAAGGACAGTTTGTGATGGGTTTTGGCCAGGCCTATCATCTGTTCGGTGATAATCTGGACGAGTTCGAACACGCGACGAGTGCCTAGCCCGGGAAAATTCAAGCTCTTCGTATTACCGGTCGCTATGGGTTTTAGTCTCGAGTAACCTGTAAAAATGCCATGAGTACGAGTATTGTATTGCTGATTATTCTGGGTCTCGTGTTGTTGGCGGGGACCATTCTCTATAACAGGCTTATCAGCTTGCGCAATCGATTTCTCAATGCCTTTTCACAGATAGACGTGCAATTACAACGTCGCTATGAACTGATTCCCAATCTTGTAGAAACTGCCTCAGCCTACATGCAACACGAAAACGAGACGCTTACAGCGGTAACCAAGGCGCGTAATGCTGCATCGGAAAGCTGTAGCAAGGCGGCGAAGGATCCCGCAGATTCCTCATTGGTCGGGGCACTTGCTTCTGCGGAGAAAACCCTGAATGGTGCGATGGGTAAATTCAACATGGTGATGGAAAATTACCCCGAATTGAAAGCTGATGCTCAGATGCGCGATTTGCATGAGGAGCTGACATCAACAGAAAATCGCGTCGCGTTCTCGCGACAAGCATATAGCGATGCCGTTATGCAATACAACACGGCGCGTGAACAATTTCCAACAGTCCTGGTAGCGGGAATGTTCTCCTTCAAGAACGGCGACCTCTTTGAAGTGCCGGATGAAGAGATGAAAAAGGCGGTGAAGGTCAGCTTTCCTCGATCTCGTGCAGCCTGAGAAACAGGAATCTTCTCGCTAAATTGGATTTCTACACACAGCAATCTGCCAAACGTTGGCAATCAGCCTTTCTTCTTGTTGCGTTTGTGCTGGTTCTTCTGGCGATGGGGGTGCTTGTTCATGTTGTCATTACCTTTCTGTCATTGATTCTTGGCCAAGGCGGAACGTTCGAGCATCCCTCGAAACCAGCGATTGCCATGATTGCCCTGATATGGCTTACGATGATAGCGGGAAGTGTGTTCCGACTGATGGATGTCAGGGCTGGAGGTGCGGTATTAGCCAGACGATTTGGCGCTGTACATGCATCAGACCGATCACGGCATGATAAGGAAAGACAATTGCTTAACGTGGTTGCAGAGGTTTCGATAGCCTCAACGACTGCCCAGCCAGATGTCTACGTGTTGCGTCACGAGAGCAGCATCAATGCCTTCGTACTTGGTAATAGTAGAACGCGCCCGGTTATTGTGCTGACTGACGGCGCACTGGAGGCATTTGATCGCGAGCAGCTTCAAGGTGTTGTCGCGCATGAATTTGCGCATATCACCAACGGTGATCTCATCGTGAACATGCGTCTGCTCGTGACCATGGGAGGGCTCATGGCGATTGATGAAGTCGGGCGGCTGCTCATGGCCAGAGGTGCTACCGAATCTGTTCATCCGGGTACCTTGGTCGGTGGCCTGCTTCGTGCACTTGGCACTGTAGGCGTTGTATCGGGCAAGCTGATCTCGTCGGCATTCTCCCGACAGCGCGAATATCTTGCCGATGCCACAGCCGTACAGTTCACCCGCAACCCATTTGCGCTGGCAGAAGCGCTGGATGTTGTGCGTGCGCACAGTGAAGAGCCAGCACTGCATGGAGTACATGCAGGTGAGCTTGCACACGTGTGTTTTCAATCTGGCAAGGCCGTACGCTGGATGAAAAAGCAACGCTGGCTGCGTAGACTGTTTTCAAGTCACCCGGCCATAGATCGTCGAATCAAGGCAATCGAGCCGCATTTCGAAATCAAGAAGCGCAAGTCTGTTTCCATTGTCAGTGAAAAACGACACGTTGAAAATCGTGACACGCAGTCCGTAACCATTAATGCAGAATCCGGGCAAGCCAGCAATAGTAGCCAGTTCAGCAATGTTCTGGAAACAACACCGGCGGCTATGCTGTCTGATCGAATCGTGTTGCTTTTGCCTGATTCATCGATGTGTCTTGCGGCATTGTTTGCTCTGTTTTTACATGAGGATGAAAGCCAGAGACGTGAGTATCTGAATGCACTGGGCTTTAGTTTTAACGATAAATTTACCAACGATGTCAAAAAAGTGGTACAGCTGATACCGGGTGAGTTAGCCAGTGATCAGCTGGGTATCATTACACACGCTAGTGCGATTTTGAACAAGAATCTCAGTGTTGAGCAGCGACAGAAAGTGGCACTCAAACTCGAGCAGTTACTGAGTGTAACTGGTAATTACCAGCTCATGGATTATGCGCGAATACAGCTCATACGGCGCAAGATGTTGATTGAGTTTCCGATAATCAGCGCTATTGCGCGTCAAGACCGACCACAGGCAAATGCACGAAAAGCAAAGAGCTTTGATTCGATGGGCCGAGAGTTTGCCCTGTTGTTGTCATTGATGGTGGAAACTTCGGGTGCATCTCCTGCAGATATGGACGAACAGTTCCAACGTGTTCTCAAATGCTACACCCAAGAAAAATACCCACGCCGTACTGCGAACGAGACCGGGATTGTTGATGAGTTAGAAGCCGCATTTCAGACTCTTTACACGCAGTCTCATTCAATTCGTTATGCGTTTGTGCAGCATTGTGTTGAAATCATGCGGCACGACGGCATCATCATGCCCAGTGAAAGGGCATTGCTGGATTTGTTCGCTGCCAGCCTCGGCTGTGAGGACTTGATAGCCGCCTGATCGGAGCGTTGGCGCTATAACTAGCGCGCTGCTCTGAAGCGAATGGCGTAATGGCTTGCGCTTTATCGTGTTGTGATAATGACTTGGGTCAGGTTCTGTGCACTGTACATGTGTAGAGCCTATTTCCTTGATGGTTGAATCATGTTTGTCATTTTTGTTATCGCGCTGTACACGTGTAGAGTGATGATGGCCGCCGGTTTGTTCGTTGCAAATGTCCTAACCGTTGGCATCAACAACTCGGAACCGATAGCATGTTGCTAACAGCTTTCGAACCTTGTTGAAAGAGTTTTCATCATCACGCAACGCTTTTTCAAACTCAAACAGTGCTGAGTCATTAGTGTTTTGCTGTCGGGTAAATTGTTCTTTCAGATACTGCTCGTTATCATCAACGCGCTTAATGGTATGGCCATCCTTAATGGAGTAGCGTGTGGTGGAATTGACACGCGCATACACCGTTCTCAATACTGGTTTCACCATTGTCGGGCCAATGCCTGATGTGATGGATCTGAAGATTTTGAGTATGTGTACAGCCCTGAAACAGGCAATGCTGATCACGGTCCTTGATGCTACGAGCCATGGTGGCGGGTCATATTCTGGATTTACGGCCGATGTTTGTAGGTTCTCGGTTTGACGAAATGTTAACCGACATGCAGCAGTCGCACGCAATACGTCTGGCGGTGTCACGTGCGATCGGTCTTGCACCCTTGATGGTTAGACGACTTGATGGGGTATGGGTTTTGACTGGTGGGATGTTGGCGTCTGGTGTTGCTTTCGTTTGTCGGCTCTTCCGCACCGTCTATACAGGCCATGGCTATACGTAGGCTATGCCCAAACTGCCGCCGTTGCGCCTTGTCAAATGATTCCGTGCCGAGCGGGATTCGCGTGCTTTTATTGGTACGTTCAGACACTGTTGATTCGTCCATGTAACCGTGCTTCGTTTGATGTGTCAAAATAACATCCCCTGGATGTCTATTGGAAAGCATAAAAGCTGTATTTATTTATAGTTATTATTGTCTTATGATTTAAACTGACACTATTGCAAATGATATCCTTATGCTATTTTTATCGGTAAAAATTGAACTCATATCAGTGATCGATGCTGTACCATTTTTCTGTAATTGCGTTAACGCTTGGATCTACCCAAAAGGGCCCCTGCAATATCAACCCGATCGGTGACCAGGCCTGTCACGTTGCGACTGATTAATAGTTGCATGGTCTTCTCATCGTTTATGGTCCAGTACACTGTCTTGATATCTCTCTGGTTTGCATGCTCTATAAAGCTGTGTGTTGCCAGTGGAATACCGAGATAACGCATGGGTATCTGAAGGTACTCGAAGGCTGTTTTTTTATACAAACTGCGTTTGAAATAGAGTTGTGCAACCTCTGATTGGGTGGCAGCTGTGGTGACTTCTGGTAATCGCTTTCGAAAGTGTTGCAGGGCTATTGAATGAAAGCTGCCGACGTTGACGTTATTAACACGATCGTTTTTTTCGATGGCTTCCGCGACTGCCAGTGCCGCGTCCCGGCTATTGTCTTTAATGTCGATGTTGATAGGAGTGTCGGGAAATAGTTCGAACATCTCTGATAGCGAGAGTAGTTGTGTCCCGGTGCCGCGACAAGGGCGTCCTTCCGGATCGATAAAGTGGTAGCCGGCATCCAGTTGCTTGAGCTCAGTCAACGACATATCGAAGACCTTACCGTGCGCATTACAGGTTCTGTCGACGTGCTCGTCATGGATCACAATGACTTCACCGTCGCGACTCAGACGAACATCAATTTCCATGATGTCTGCACCATGCGCCAGAGCAGTCAGGAATGCGGGCAAGGTGTTTTCTGGCGCCAATACTGTGCTGCCCCTATGTGCATACAGCATGAAATCGCGATTGGCACGGGCATTGCCAGATTCATTGTGACTACTCATGGCGTGATCAATATATAATTTTGTGCGTATGAAGAGGGCATTTCCTGTTCCTGTGAATATAGCTATGAAAAGTCGAACCTCCGGACATATCCTTCTTAAGCTGGCGATCCCACTGTTCGCGGCGATAGTTGGAAGTGTGCTGACTTTAGCGGCAACTGGCAAACTGCTGCAGTCAGAGGCCAATAATATTGCCACGATCGCACCTGCCGGCGTCGACGAAGCGAAGGCGGTATCACCCATAATCGATGATATCGCCATTAATCCGCTTGACGACAATTGGCGTGACGATGACAACTACGAGGAGTTCGACACTGCGCTGAAAGAGGCCTCGGAAGAACGTGCACAGCTGGCTCAAGTGTTGGCTCAGCTAACCCGACAGATTGAATCCCTTGAGAGTGACATCATCAATTTACAGGCGATGGGATCTTTGCAGGACAACCTGCAGTCCGGTCAAGATCGGCCGGTTTCATCTGATTTCAGCCATTCCAGTGGCGGCGGGGACAGAAACTTCGGTAATTTCGGTCAGCCGCTTACCGCGCAGGATAGAGTCGATGCATTAGTATCGATCGGTATCGATCTCCAGAGTGCTCAGAACTTGCAGGCGCGTCAGGACCAATATCAGCTTGCAAGACTGGAACTGTTCGACCAGGCCCAACGAGAGGGCTGGATCGAATCCGAGCAGTTTTCGGATCGGCTGACTGAACTCAACGGACAACGCCCGGATCTGCGCGCAGAACTGGGCGATGATGCCTATGATAGATACCTGTTTGAAGCGGGTCAGAGTAACCGGGTGGTAATTGCTTCAATCATCCCTGGTTCTCAGGCTGACATTGCCGGTCTTGCACCGGGAGATATAGTTATCTCCTACGCTAACGGGCGTGTCTTCTCAACGAGTGATCTGCAGCGAGCCACGCGCGATGGCGTGCGAGGAGAGCCTGTCCCCATGGATGTCAGTAGGCAGGGGCAAACGCTGTTTTTCGAGGTTCAACGCGGACCTCTGGGCGTCACACTTAATCAGGATACGCAGAGCCCATCCTGATGGTCGGTTGAACCTCACTCGTGCACGCGCGCTTCAATGCTCATCGACACATTGAACTCCTCCCCGGCCGGCAAAGTACAACTCCCAGAGTCAACTCCGTCAGATGCAAGATTGAATGCATCATTGGCGTTGGTGACAGGTTCTACCGCAAAGTGTGGCATGTCGGGGTTGAACAGGACGAGGAATCGACAAGCGTCGCTGGCAGCCATTACCAGCTCGATTCCCGCGTCCTGCCAGTGAATGTGGCAAGCGCCTGACAAACCGGCGAGACAGCAATCGATGCGTTGATCTGGGTCAAGTACGCGTGGGGTCCTGAAGTCAAGTTCTGCGGGCAGTGGCACAGCAGCTCCGTCAGGCAGGCAATCACCGGTTTCGTCTGGAAAAACGGATTTTACTGGCAAGGTCAGCGTGGCGGCCGATTGTCCGATATTACGGACAAAGTAGGGGTGCCAGCCAGTGCCCACGGGCATGCTGGTGTTACCAAGGTTGCGAATGGAAATGGTGCTGGAGAGCGTCGCGCCGTTCACGGTTTGCTCAATGCGCGCCAGAATTGGCCATGGCCAGTTTATCGGCCCCTCAATCCGGCTATCAAACTCGCAAACCAGGGAGCTTGTGTCAGAGCTCGTCACTCGCCAGGGTAATTTGCGCAGTGCACCGTGAATAGCATGCGTGTTCGCGCTTTCCAGTTGTATATCGTGACCGTTAAAGTTGAATCGACCATCGCGTATGCGGTTGCTATAGGGGATCATGTGAAAGTTTGCTGCTGGCAATGGCGCCATAGCTGATTGACCTGCGGCTGGTTCGGAATGATCATCCGGCGATGCAGAATCCGATGACGGGCGGCAGTCGGGTACGACGTCGTACCATTCGTCTTTTCGCTTTACCTGGGCTGCCAGCCATTGAACGCCGGTATCAGGAGCGTTCCACAAGCGCCAATGGCTGGATTCGATGAGGATCATAGATGTCACAATCGGTTGATTAATTGCCAAGTGCAAGCGTATACCAGGGTGACGGCAAATGCTGGTTAAAGCCGGAGATTCCTCTCTTGTCACACTAGCCTCTTGTGGCCGTGCAGTTGCGGACCTACACTTCGTACTCGGCGAAACCTTTCTTCAGGGCGGCTGCCGCACAGATTTTCTATTCTTAAACAAAAGGCAATTGCGTGATTTCATACAGACAACGTCGCCCATCACTCATTCAGCGCGCTGGGCTAACACCTACAGGCACCGCAGCCGGTGTTGTAATCGGGCTGCTTTTGTGCAGCAGCGCCTTCGCACAATCCGATGGCGGACTTAAACTCGGGCAACCAACAGAACAGGCACCTGTTGAAAAGCTGGACCTCGGTGCTCCTGCGCCTGCAGATCGATCGACGCAGACAGCGCCCGCCACTGCTGCCCGAACAGCGCCGCAAGCTCAGGCTAACCCTGGGGTGACTCGTGAGACAGTCGGTGCCTGGGATGTCGCGTGTCCGCCTGAGGGCAGCAACTGTGCTATGGCGCAGATTGGCAATGATGCATCCGGTACGCCAGTTCTGGAGATGGTCATCAGAAAGCTGGAAGAGCCATTGGAGGTCGGAGAGCGGACCGCCATAGCGGTTCTGGATGTTATTACGCCGCTGGGGGTCGTTTTGACTGAAGGGCTCTCCGTAACGATCGATACTGGTAAACCTGAGTCTGCGCCATTCCAGATCTGTACCGAGCAGGGCTGTCTGGTTCGAGAGCCTATCGATGATGCTCTTGTGTCGCGCTTCAAGCGAGGCAACAATGCGGTGATATCGGTGATTGCGGCGAACCAGGGAGAAGTGAAGGCAACCTTGTCGCTCAGTGGTTTTACCAAGGCCTATAACGGCCTCAAGTAATGCTCACAGTTGCGATTGTCGGGGCCAGTGGCGGGATTGGCTCTGCGATCCTTGAGAGTCTGGTAGAGAACGACCGGGTAGGTTGTATTCATGCCACATACCATCGTTCACTTGCTGCTGGCAGTACGGGAAATGTAGCCGGGTTTGCTTCTAACACCAAGGTGACCTGGAGCAAGCTGGATGCCGCCGATGACGAACAGGTGCGGCAATGGTTGTCCTCCGTAGTCAAGGCTGACTGGCTGATCAATTGCGCCGGTATGTTGCACGATGCCGAGCACGGGCCAGAAAAATCAATCACGGCGTTTTCAAGTGATTATTTTCAAAAAAGCATGGCAAGCAATTGTTTACCGACCTTGCTGCTGGGCAAGTACGCGCGACCGGTTTTAAAGGATTCCCCCCATGGTGTATTTGCCACGATCTCGGCAAGGGTAGGCAGTATCAGTGACAATCGCCTGGGAGGCTGGTACAGCTACAGAGCGTCGAAAGCGGCATTGAACATGGCACTGAAGTGTCTGTCGGTCGAATGGTCGCGCACAGCGAAATCGATACGTGTAGCCGCTCTGCATCCGGGTACGACAGACTCACGCCTGTCAAAGCCGTTTCAAAAGAATGTGCCTGAGGGTAAGTTGTTTTCACCCGGGAAAACCGCTGGCTTGTTGATTGCGCAGATTGAACAATTACATCGGCGCAACAGTGGCTGTTTCATTGACTACGATGGCGAAGACATACCTTGGTAGGGATGGCCAAACGACGTTAGATACTACGGTGCATAACGGGTATGCCAGACAGGCTGGGGAAGAGGAACTCGTCATCGGTAGTACCGGTAATACGTTTGTTCTGATCGAAGTCGTACAGCTCCCTATCCAGCAGATGGGAAGGTTTGACGTTGCTCATGGCCTTTAGCATCGACGCTATTCTGCCCGGGTCCTGTTCCTCCCATTGTGCCAGCATGTGTTTCATGTTCTGGCGCTGCAGATTTGGCTGCGAGCCACACAAGGTGCAGGGAATAATGGGAAAATCCTGCTCATTAGCGTAAGTGATGATGTCCCTTTCCCGGCAGTAAGCCAAAGGACGTATGACGACGTTGCGGCCATTGTCGGCATGCAGCTTGGCAGGCATGGTTTTGAGCGAGCCACCATGGAAGAGATTGAGCATAAATGTTTCAAGTAGATCATCGGCGTGGTGGCCCAGGGCAATCTTGGTGGCACCAAGTTCATCAGCCACGCGATACAGAATGCCTCTTCTCAATCGTGAGCATAGCCCGCACGTGGTACTGCCGGCTGGAATTTTCTCTTTGACTATACTGTAGGTGTCTTCTTCCACGATCCGATACTCCACCGACATCGCCTGTAGGTATTCAGGTAACACATGCTCCGGGAATCCGGGTTGTTTTTGGTCCAGATTAACGGCGATCAGGGTAAAGTCGATCGGCGCTACTCGTTGCAGGTGACGCAGCATATCCAACAGTGCATAGCTGTCTTTTCCACCCGACAGACAAACCATGATGTGGTCGTCGGGCTCGATCAAGGAAAAATCGACGACAGCTCGCCCTGTTTGGCGCTGCAATCGTTTGCTGATCGGGTCGGGTCTGGACACGGAATATGGATGCTGGGTCGCTGTTAGGATCACGGCATTGTAGGCTAAGGAGGAGCCGCTGGGCCACTTTGAAGCTTTCCAATTTGACATGTGTGCCAGCGTCGGTGACACTCACGACCAGACTTTTGTCTAAAGGATCGCTGGATATGCCTTGGTCGTTCAGGTTTAGGGGATTAGTTGTATGAAACTGTTGATCGTGGATGACCATACGCTTTTTCGCAGCGGGCTCGTCCACTTGCTGCAAAGTCTCTCACCGCAACCTGAGGTGGTTCAGTCGGGTGATCTGAACACAACACTTGAATTACTCGAAAATCACACCGACCTTGACCTTGTGTTACTCGACCTCAAGCTGTCCGACGCTGTGGGGATGGACTCGCTTCTGACGCTGCGCAAGCACGCGCCGGAAATTCCCATCATTATCCTGTCTGGCGAGCAGGATCCGGGCGTCATTCGCCGTTGCATCGACCATGGTGCCATGGGATTCATCACTAAATCGGCAACTCATGACGAGTTGCTAAGTGCGATCCGGTTGATTATCAACGGTGGTATTTATCTGCCTCGAGATGTGACGATAGCGTCAGGCTACGTCAGTCGGCCAGAAGAACGGGCTGATGTTGCATTGCTCTCTGCGCTGTCGGACAGGCAGAGGGAAGTACTAGCCTACCTGCTGCAGGGCAAACCTAATAAAACGATATCGAGCAATATGGAGATATCCGAAAATACGGTAAAGGCTCATTTGTCAGCCATCTTCCGTACCCTGGGTGCCAGGAATCGAACAGAAGCGGTATATTTTGCTGCCCGAGCTGGTGTTCCTCTGGAATAGATCCGGTGTATTTTCCACTACCTTAGCTACTCTTTGGCGCGCTGCTGGATCGCTGACAGTGCATTTTCGACACTGTCTGTTACCTCATTCAACCCGGCGGGACCACCCAGTTCCACCGTGCGTAACTGGCCAGCTGCGAACGCTGAGTCTATGGCCTCGACGAATAGTTGGGAAGCTACCAGCAAGTTGATATTGTTGTGGCGATTACCGAGCCATTCCAGCATCATCGCGCCTGACAGAAACATGGCCGTGGGGTTAGCCAGACCGCGGCCTGCGATATCCGGTGCGGTCCCGTGACAAGGCTGGAATACCGCATGATCGTCGCCAATGTCGGCTGACGGCGCATATCCCATGCCACCCACCAATGCCGCACCAAGATCCGACAGAATGTCGCCGAACATATTTTCAGTCACCATGACATCGTAATCCCAGGGGTGAGTCACGAGATTAAGACTCATGATATCGACGTAAGCATGGTCAGTTGTCCAGCGGCTTGACGATCCGGTTTTATCAAGTTTGTGTGCGCGGTCTGCGGCTTCATGGAATAGCTTGCGAAAAAAAGCGAAGGCCTGGAATACGTTGGCCTTGTCTATACAGGTAACGCGGGTACTTCGATTTTCACCAGCCGCCTGTCGTTTAGCGGTGCGTTGACTGGCCAGGCGAAATGTCGCATCGAACAGTTTTTCACTGACCTTACGGGTGATCACCAATGTCTCTTCAGCTTGTTCATCGCCGATCATTCGCCCAGGCGCTTGTGGTGCAAAAAGCCCTTCAATGGACTCGCGTACCAGGACAAAATCAATGTCTTTTGCACGCGGGTCAGACAAGGGTCCAGGGACGCCGGGTATTGTTCTGATAGGACGCAAACCCGCGTACAGACCCAATTCGAAACGTAAATCTATTTGCGGGGTCAACTCAGTGCCGTCGGGGTAGCGGATCGCTGGATCTCCCATGGCCGATAGCAAAATGGCATCGGCCTGCCTTGCAGATTCCACGGAGGCGGCGGGCAAGGCGTCACCGCAGTCCAGATAGGCTCTGGCGCCCGCGGGCAAGTAGCTGAAATCAAGTTTGATGGGGCGTTCTGGGTGCAGACCGTTGGCCAGCGCACAAACCTTTTCCAGTAAGCGACAACAGGGGGTTGTTATCTCGGGGCCGATTCCATCACCTTCGAATACGGCAATACTGAATGTTTTATCGTAAGTCATAGGGAGTTTCGGGTGTATTCCATTTAGTTGATCCGACTATAAATAGTTTTCAAGCGATCCGAGCGGTAGACTCCAGTGAGGCATGGCTGCCCCTCTGACGTTCACGTCGATATACGGCAAGGTGTCACCCAGCAGGTTGCCGATATAGAGTCGCTTATGCTCGGGTCCGCCAAAAGCAACGTTAGAGATGTTCTGCATGAAGCGCGACTGAGCCTTGTCCAGATGTTCGCGACCAAGACTATTACGCTGGTAGGCATCTTCGGTCCAGCGTAAGTGCGACTCAATGGAATCTTCAAAGTGTACGTGGTGATGGCCATTCGGCTCAATCCGCAGAATTCGGTTGCTGATAATACTGGTGACCCATAGACAACCCTGTTCATCCAGCGCGAGTCCGTCCGGGTAGCTACCTTCGCCAAATTCGTGAACTGTTCGTTTATTGCTCAGGACGGGAAGCTCGGCGTCTTCCATGTCGAAACGGGTCAACCGTCGCCCAAACGTTTCGTTGACGTACACACAGGAACGCTTTTCATCAATAACGCATTCGTTGGTGTATCCGAGATTGTCCGCCACAATGGTGGCATTGCTGGCTCCGGGCTGTGCTACTGCAATGAAACCAGTGTGGGCATCAGACCGATAGTCGCAGGCTCTTGGTGTTTTACGGGTGCTGACCGTAATCCAAAGTCTGCCTATAGAGTCTGCAACGACATAATTGGCGGGTGGCATCGGTTCATTATTTACTGTAACAACGTGTTCCAGGGTTCGGCCATTTGGAAAAAGTCTGAAAATGCCACCTGTGTCATCCCCAAGATGCGCCAATAATACTGTACCTCCGGATTCCAATGCGATGCCGTTGGGACGTAGCATTTGAGTGCCTGTAGACAGGATATGAAATGTCTCATCGTCGGGCGTTATGACGCTGATGCCGCCATTTCCCGACCAATTGGGCACGAGGACGAGTCCGGACTCATGAGTAAGGGCACACTCAGGACGGTGCAGCGCTGTGCCGATGTATCCCGTGACGGTATTGGTAGTGGGGTTTTCTGGTATCACGTCAGGGCATTCGCTGGCACTGTCCGAAGAAGAGCCGCTACCCCATAGTCTCTTAGTACCGGCTGACAAGAAATAGTATAGGCTGAAACAAACGATTCGCGCAGCGATACTCGTCTGCGCAGCTTTTTGTACCGTACACAAGAAAAATCTGGACAATGTAGCCGAGCGCACCGGTGTTTATCACCTGTGCAGGCGCGTTCTCAGGCGCCACGGTCCTTGATGTCGTATACCTGGAGTGAAGCTCATGAACAAGCCCACAGAAAACATTGAAATTGGCGATCTGGTGGAAATGGATCGCAGCCATATGTGGCACCACCTTACGCCGCACAAGCCACTGGAAACAAAAGATCCTTTGGTTATTGTCAAAGGCAAAGGCATGCGTATCTGGGATCAGAACGGCAAGGAACACATCGACGCGGTGTCTGGCGCGGTCTGGACGGTAAACCTCGGTTATGGGCGAGAGAGCATTGCCAACGCTGTGCGCGATCAACTTGTAGAAATGTGCTATTTCGCAGGCTCTGCCGGCAATATTCCGGGTATCAAGTACGCTGAGCGCTTGGTGTCCAAGATGCCGGGAATGAGCCGGGTTTATTATTCAAACTCAGGATCTGAAGCCAACGAAAAAGGCTACAAAATCGTTCGCCAGATCGCGGCGATGAAAAACAACGGCAAAAAGCACAAGATTCTCTATCGTGACCGTGACTATCACGGCACAACTATTACGGCTTTATCATCCTGCGGGCACAATGAGCGCCGCGATCAATATGGCCCGTACACGCCGGGGTTTGTGCAGGTGCCGCACTGCTGTGAATACCGTAGCCAGTTTCCGGATGAATCCGACTACGGAGTAAAGATCGCGCGTGAAATCGAAAGCATCATTCTGAAGGAAGATCCTGATACTGTCGGCTCCATTGTCCTCGAACCTATAACTGCAGGTGGTGGCGTTATCACTCCGCCGGAAGGCTATTGGGAGACGGTGCAGGAAATCTGCACAAAATATGGTGTCCTATTGCACATGGATGAAGTTGTCTGTGGGCTTGGCCGTACCGGTAAATGGTTTGGCTATCAGCATTACGGCATCAAGCCGGATATTGTCACCATGGCAAAGGGGGTGGCCAGTGGCTACGCTGCCATTGCTTGCACAGTAACCACTGAAGAGGTGTTTAATCAGTTCAAGGACAGCGACGACACCATGGGGTATTTTCGTGACATCAGTACATTCGGCGGTTGCGCTGCCGGACCTGCCGCAGCACTTGAAACCATGCGAATCATCGAAGAAGAAAACCTGCTCGATAACACCAACAAGATGGGCGACTACCTTATGGAGAAGTTGCGTGGGCTACAGAACAAATACAAAGTGATTGGCGATGTCAGGGGAAAGGGCCTGTTCTGCGGCTTTGAGCTCGTCAAAGACCGGCAGACAAAAGAGCCAGTGGATGAAAAAATGCTTATGGCTGTTGCTGCGGATTGCATGGAGCAGGGCGTTGTCATCGGACGCATGAACCGTAGCCTTACTGGTATGAACAATACTGTTTGCCTGAGTCCTGCGCTTATCTGTACTGAAGATGATATTGATGAGATCGTCACTGCTATAGACAGCGCAATGAGTCGTCATGCGATGATTTGATTTGTCGAATCATAAATCACAATTACCCAGACACAAAAAAGGCGCCTTCAAGGCGCCTTTTTCGTGTCTGGGTAATTGAAGCTTTTTACTAGTCAACCAGACCGCTCAAAGTCTCCATCATTGGCTCAACGACCGGTGAAAGAACCGATCCGACTCCATCCCTGGCTAATGCAGTTTCCGCTAGCGGTGCAAGCTCAGCAAGCTTTGAGGTGATTACTGCCTGCAGCGGGCTACGAATCGAGTCGGGCGCCCCACTGAGTGTCTCGACGACCTGACCAAGGGTGTCATTCGCTGCGCTCAGTCGTGGTAACAATGCATTGGCTGATGCTTCGTCAGTAGCTGATGACAACACAGTTGCTGCCGTACCGAACACTCCACCCAGGCTGCGGCTGATACCTGGCAGATCGAATGTGCTGCTTGGGATCGGATCTGTGCTGGCGGTCTCGGTTTGGGCGCTTGATTCTGCCGTATCAGGTTGAGCTGCAGGTTCTTCGTCGACTAAGACTTCAGCAGTTTCTGTCGCTGCCTCGGTTGTCGCTTCGGTCGTTTCGGTTGCCGTGTCGGCTACCTCTTCACCGGTCTCTTCGGCTGCGTCGGTTACTAACTCAGCAGTTTCAGTGGTTTGCTCCGTTGAGATTTCAACCGTTTCGGTTACTGCCTCAGTGGCAGCTTCGGTCGTTTCGGTTGTCGTGTCGGCTACCTCTTCAACGGTCTCTTCGGCTGCGTCGGTTACTAGCTCCGCAGTTTCAGTGGTTTGCTCCGTTGCGACTTCAACCGTTTCGGTTACTGCCTCAGTGGCAGCTTCGGTCGTTTCGGTTGCCGTGTCGGCTACCTCTTCAACGGTCTCTTCAGCTGCGTCGGTTACTAACTCAGCAGTTTCAGTGGTTTGCTCCGTTGCGGCTTCAACCGTTTCGGTTGCTGCCTCAGTGGCAGCTTCGGTTGCCGTGTCGGCTACCTCTTCAACGGTCTCTTCAGCTGCGTCGGTTACTAGCTCCGCAGTTTCAGTGGTTTGCTCCGTTGCGGCTTCAACCGTTTCGGTTGCTGCCTTAGTGGCAGCTTCGGTCGTTTCGGTTACCGTGTCGGCTACCTCTTCAACGGTCTCTTCAGCTGCGTCGGTTACTAGCTCCGCAGTTTCGACAGTCTCGTCGGTGGCGTCATCAGTAATCTCTTCAACCGATTGTGTAATGGACTCAGCCGCATCGGCGGCCGTCTCGGTTACGGCATCGACCGTTTCTGCGACTACATCAGTTGCGGCCTCGACGGTTTCCGCAACAGCCTCATCCGCGTCCTCAGCAGCAGCGTTTATTGCGGAAGTTGCGTCATCGACCACGGCGGTTACCTCTGATGCAGTTTCAGCGACAGATTCCGAGACATCGTTCGACTCATCCGAGGTGGCGTCGGACTCAAGCTGTGCCGTGGCCTCAGAACTGCTTGAAGAAACCGATTCGGCGTTTTCGGCGACTGTCTGATCAGCTTCTTTAGCACTGAAAAGGTTCAACACAATCCAGCCCAATACCAGCACAGCTGCTATCGGTAGAATTTTTTTCCACATCGGGTGTTTATCTCCGTTATCGGTTTGATTTCCACCAGTACCGCCGAAATTTGCGACAGCTCTAGGGACTTTAGGTTTACTGGATTTGTTCCTGCTTGGACTACCTTTGCCAGCATTTTCTGCAACAGGATCTTCTGCAGTAGAAGCATCGTCATTGTCTGTTTTGTTACGCATCTGATCTGATTTCGAATACTTGGATTTGCAGATTGGTTTAAGTGGAAAAGATCAGCGATGATACGATGCTATCGCGTGCAGCAGCATTGACAAACGATAAATGGATTCTGCTGAAAAGGCCTGAAACTGCGGTGGGTGAATCGATGAATGACGTCTCTAGAAAGCATTCTATCTGAGCATCAAACGGGTGTCGCGGTTGATAAAAATAGAGGTCTCTGTATTGCTCACCCGGTAATGATGAACACGCCATACTGGTTAGAGACTGACAGCCTGTTAGCGCCTTTTGTTCCTTGGCGGATCATTAGTTTAGCCTCATGCGACTATATGACCATCGTTGTGGACAGTGACAATGACCTGGAGGTAAACGGGATTTTTCTCAGCGCCTTAAGTATTCGGAGTTGTCAATTTATGTGAGTTATTTATCAATATACGACATTAAATTGACGTGCAAGGATGGGCTCGGTACCCTGCCGATTGCCATATTGATAACAATGGACGGATCTACTTTGGACGACCTTATCTACAATTTTCTTATTCAGTCTGGCTATCCTCGTGCATCAATCGTCTTTGATGTAGATCTACTGGGTCCGACTGCACAAGTAGGAAGCGGTATGAAGGTGCCTGCGTTCGTTATTGTTGACCCTGATACAGCAGACCCATTGGCCGTTATCGAAATCGTCGAAGCGCTCGATGGCGAGTTGCTCAAACAGGTTGCCATAGAGACCGGAGCCTATGCCAGCCGCCTTGCTGGTAAATGTCTTCAGGGATTTGTAATCCGTATAGACACGCTTGGCTGCTCTGAGGAGGAAAAGGTGCAATTTTACCGAATCTGGCCGAACAGCACGTTGCAACGACTTTCCAGCAAGAATTTTCCAGACCTTGAAGCATTGCGAGTCAGCCGTAAACTGACGATTTTCACTACCGCTAAAGAAGTAGAGTCTGCCGCTGGCGTCACAGCTTCTAGAGTCGGTAGTGGGGAGCCAGGCATACAGAACCTCTATGCCGATGCCGATGCCGATGCCGAGGGCGGCAGACGTGAAATCTCTCGCGCAGGTTTGTATTTGCCAGCATCGATCCTGTTGCTTCTATTCTTTGCAGATGGTGCTTACAGCCACCTCAACGGGGAATCATTTCTGACGCTTTCGCAAAGCGTTCTGGCGGTTGGTGCAGCCTTGCTGCTAACCATGCCTTCGGCGATTCGCAGCCTACGAAAATAATCAGTGAAGAATGACCATGGACGAGAAGAACATTTGTTGGAAACGTAAAGCTTTCAGTCGTTCTGCTGCTGAGTAAGGCATACTGCGCGTTCCATATAAGCATATGTATATATTTCATGGAAGGACTACTTGCCGGGCTTCGCGCAGCGGGTGAGCCGACCAGGCTGCGTCTTCTCGCCCTGTGTGCTCATGCTGAACTAAGTGTTACCGAGTTAACACATATTCTCGGACAAAGTCAGCCGCGCGTATCACGTCATTTGAAGCTTCTCGTGGAAGCAGGCTTGTTATCACGATTTCGTGAGGGCTCGCTCGTGTTCTATCGATTGGCTGAATTGGACAGAGCAGGGCATCTGGCACGGACACTGGTCGATTTGTTGCCAGTCGAGGATGCAGAGCTGTCGAGAGATCTGGCACGTCTTGAAAAAGTTCGTGAAAAAAGAGCTGCAATAGCTGCCAACTACTTCAAAGAGAATGCAGCACACTGGAACAAGATTCGTGCTTTGCACGTACCAGAAGCCGACGTGGAAAGAATGCTCCTGGAGGTCATCGGTTCTGAACAAATCGGTAGTTTTCTGGACATTGGTACAGGCACAGGACGTCTGCTGGAACTGTTTGCGGCCCAGATCGATAAAGGCGTTGGTATTGATACCAGTGCGGATATGCTTGCCATCGCCCGTACCCAGCTTGAGCGTGAACCTTATAAACACATACAGATTCGCAAAGGCGACATGTACAACATGCCTATCGATGACAGCAGTATTGACTTGGCAACGCTGCACCTCGTGCTTCATTACAGTCTGGAACCAGCTGCTGTGGTGGCTGAGGCGGCGCGCACACTGAAACCGTCAGGTCGGCTGGTGATCGTCGATTTTGCGGCACATCAGGAAGAGCATCTTCGCACCCTCCATCAGCATCAACGTCTGGGTTTTAACGATTCCGAAATTCAACAGTGTATGGAGCAGGCAGGTCTTGTGCCCGGCCCGACGCATTCTCTGGTCGGCGATCCTCTGACCGTTAAAATCTGGCAGGCCAGCCGCTCTTGATGTTCCACTGCACTACAGCTCAGCATCGACCTCTGAAATCAGTTCGCCGACCGACTGGCAGTCCGCTACCGAGAAGGTCAACGGCAAGCGGCAGTCGTACAAATGTTTGAGAATGGTATCGGTATTGGGAAGAACACACCTGTCCAGATAATGCCAGCTGTCGTAGCGGCTGGTATAGGCTTTCGGGTCGTCTGCGCCGAACCATTTCAGATCAACACCGCGCTCACTGCAGCGTTTCAGGAATTGCTCATTCTGTTGATCGGAATATCGGTTGATACTGAATTGAATTGAGCTGGATACCTCAAACGCTCTGGGGTTTTTCCGTGGCAACACGATTGAATTAGCGGCGGTGCTCAGGCCATCGGCGAAGGCATCGTAGCGCGCATTCCAGCGTTTAGCGTTGTCATCAAGCGCGACCAGCTGCGGGCGCAGGATCGCCGCTCTCAGGTTGTCCATACGACCGCTGCAATTGGGTGTCTGCAAGCGAATGGTTTCGAAAACGGCGGCCGGTGGAGCTGCGACATGCCGTTCGTAGAGCATGTAGGATCCTGAAAGCACGATGGCTCTAGCCATGATTTCGTCGTCGTCAGAGGTCAGTAGTCCCCCCTCTCCGGAGTTGATGTGTTTGTAGGTCTGTGTGCTGAAGCAGCCAATGATTCCATGCGAGCCGCTTTTGCGACCATTGAAGGAGGCTCCCATGGTATGCGCGCAGTCTTCGATCAGCGCAACCTTGTGAGTATTCAGGCGCTGGCACAAGTCATCCATGTCAACGAGATGTCCGCGCATGTGAGACAGTAGCAGAAGTCTTGATCCGCTTTGTCGAACCTGGTGTTCGAGGTGATCCAGATCGAGGACCAGATCGCTTGTGCATTCAACCAGCACCGATTTACCGCCAACGGCAGCTATGGCGCCAGGCACTGGTGACAAAGTAAATCCGTTAGTCAAAACCGGTTCGCCTGTGTTAACGCCGAAGGCGCGCATCGCTAGCTGAAGCGCATATCCGCCCGATGCGCAGGCCAGGCAATAACGCTGCTCCTGGTATCGGGCAAATTCGATTTCCAATGCTGCCGTTTCGGATATTTCGTCGGGGGTAGCAACGTTGTAGCGATGCAAGCGACCAGTCTGCATGACGGCGACCGCCGCATCAATGGCGTCCTGCGGTATGGGTTCCTGCTGTGTGAAGTTGCCGGTAAATCTGTCTTTCTTGCTGCCAGGTTGGCCGTCGGGGGATTGTCGTGTCATATTATTTCTCGCGGTAATCAGGCTATTTGCCGGGCATTGCTACGCAGCATTCGCGCAGTGACCAATGCGACTAGAGCGCCTGAAATTGCGCCTATCAGGTGTCCCTCCCATGAAACACCTTTTTGGAACGGCATGATTCCCTGAATTACCGTCGAGGCGTATAGCAAGCCAACCACCATGGAAATAATGACAGACTGCAGGCGTTGTTCAAAAATGCCTGCAAAGACATGGAATCCAATGAGGCCAAAGACCACACCGCTGGCACCGATATGCAGCGCTTCACGACCGAAAAGCCACAGTCCTGTGCCACAGAGGATGGTTATCAGAATGACGATCCCGCCACTGTTGGCTCGTGATCCGGCCAGCAGAAGCATGGTAACGGCAAGTGGCACTGTGTTGCCCAGAAGGTGCTTGAAGTCGCCGTGTAGAAAAGGCATGGCGACAATGCCTGTAAGGCCTCTGAACGTACGTGGAACCAACCCCAATTGCTCCAGAGGTAGAAAATAATCCAGTGCAAAGACCACCCAGATAAAGACGATGACCGCGGCCACGCCTACCAGATCCCGTTTTATGCTGTGGACATTACGCGAATCGACCAGTGAGTTCATCGAATAACCTTTTCGTCAGGCGGGCAGCGTGCACATTGCTGCAAGCACTGAAATTCCCGGTGAGATTCTATTACGAGTGATTCTTCAGGCCAGCATCTTACGTAACTTTGTCGCAACATTCGACAGCGTTTCGGTATCAGGAATGCCCGAAGATTCACCTTTGCGCAAGGCAACGAGCTCGTCTCGGCTAACGCCGAGCCGCCCGGCGTCTGGACCATCCAGATTGAGAATCTTGATCATCTCGCGCACATCAGACAGCACATCGCCTGTGTCTGGCGAAGCCGTAGAGGCCACCGAAGGAGCGGGGGTCGCACTTGTAGAATTACTAGTGGCAGTAGCGGTCAAATCGGCATTATTTCCCGCGTTTGCAGGAACATCGGCCACAGCCGTTGATGGCAGCGCATCCGAGGACGCTTCCAGCCTTTCGCGTTGCAGTTTGTCGTGCTCTGCCTGACTGTTTTGTGTGCTCGATTTCATCGTTTTCACAACAAAAAACGACACGAGTGCTAAAACCAGTAAAGTGACTAACCACCACATAATTTTCTTTCTCCTTTCAGGACACTAAGCTATTCACAGTTAAACACAACGGACACCGCGTGTTAGCAGTTAACGCTGATAAACTTGTGAAGTATGTGTTTCGAACCGGACAGGCCTGACGATTTTTCTCGTGCAGGTTCTGCCTGATAGTGTAAGCAATACTGGAAATCCCTGTCTCAAGAATCTGGAGCTCTGAACCGCAATGGTCCGACCCGACCGATCAATAGTAAAACGTTTCGATAGTCTAAAAACCCATCTGGAGCGAGAAAATCCGGTACTGATCGATGCGATCGGTGGCTTCAGAAAGCTTGATGATATCGGCTACAACATTGGGCTGATCGAGCCAGACGACTCCTTCGCCATGCAGATATCCTGGTGGCCACTCGTTTCCATTCTGGGCGTGTTTTCGGCAGGCAAATCGTCTTTTATCAACAGCTACCTTGGCCAGACGTTGCAGAAAACCGGAAATCAAGCTGTTGATGACAAGTTCACCGTCGTATGTTTTGGGGAGGAAAACGCCGGCCAGGTCCTTCCGGGGCTCGCACTCGATGCAGATATGCGATTTCCTTTCTACCGAATCAGTGACGAAATAGAAAAAGTCACAGAAGGTGAGGGTAGGCGTATTGATGCCTATCTGCAGCTTAAGGTCACCAATTCAGAGGTAGTGCGAGGCAAGATCCTGATTGACTCGCCGGGCTTTGATGCTGATGAGCAGCGGACCTCAACGCTAAAGCTGACCAAGCACATCATGGATATTTCTGATCTGGTACTGGTGTTCTTTGACGCCAGACATCCAGAGCCTCGCTCCATGCAGGATACGCTCACCCATCTGGTTGAGGAGACCATTGGCCGACACGACAGCAACAAGTTTCTGTTTATTCTCAATCAGATCGATTCGGCTGCCCGCGAAGACAATACAGAGGAAATCGTCGGTGCATGGCAACGTGCACTTTCACAAAAAGGGCTGACCGCCGGACGTTTCTTCACGATCTATAACAAGGAAGTCTCACTGCCTATCGACGATGAAGCGCGCAAGGCCCGTTTCGAAGCCAAACGTGACGCCGACATGGCTGATATCGAAGCCCGTATCCAGCAGGTGGAAGTCGAACGTGCCTATCGCATTGTCGGAGCCATGGAAAAGCAGGCCTATTCCATAAGAGATCAGGCCGTGCCTGCCATTGCACGTTTAAAACAGCTATGGGGGAAACGCGTGCTGCGCCTGGATGCGGTCATCCTCGGGGCGTTGGCATTGCTCGTACTTGGTGGGGCATTAGTCACAGGTGCGATTGGCGGCTTGATGACGCTGATTCTGAGTATGTTTGCCGACCCGATGTCTATGCTGGCAATAATCGTTGCCTTGGCAATAATCGTATTACTTGTCCATTTTCTGGTAAGAAAGGGCGTTGCCCAATTCATGACTGCAAGGATGAAAGACGGCCCTGATGAGCCGTACATCAAGGCGTTTGCCAACAACACTCGGTTCTATAGAAGCGTGTTTTCGAAGCAGCCTGTTGGTTGGAATGTACGCTCTCGCAAGGAGGTCGATGAAGTCATCGAGCATGCCTCCGAATTCGTAGAGACGCTCAACGACCAGTTCACAAATCCTTCAGGTACCCAGCGGTAAAGGCTTTCTTGATCGACCGATCAGCGGGCTTGATACCAAGCCCGCACTGACAGTCAGGAATCCAACAACCGAAACTCACTAGTCGTCGAGTTGTTTCGCAGCGTTACCGCTGTTGTCAGGGGTGGAACTTGACGTATCACCTGATGCTACCTTGGGCTTGGACGGGACATCGACATCGGCCACTTTTCTGGATGCGAATGAGGACGCTCCTGAGGCTTCGTTACTGTCCTTGTTAGCCAGAGAGCGTACTGTGCTCTTCAACTGGCTAGGCTGTCGCTGGGATACTCTGGATTCCTGTCCGGCTGTTGTGGGAACAGCGTCAGAGGCCGTACTAGCCACCGCTTTTGACACGTTTGCCCCTTTTTTGCTGGCGGCTTTTGCTGGAATATCCAGAGTCGGCTTAGCTTCATTGGCATCCGCAGCTCCCGCTGATGCATCGGTGGAGGTCACCTGTTGATCGCTACCCGATTCCTTGCGGGTCGCAGCGGCAGGCTCCCGACGTTTGGCAGGACGCCGAGGTTTAGGGCTCGCCGTCTCGCTGGCTGTCTCTGATGATTTGGCACTGCCATTGTCGGGTGAAGCCTCTTTGGGCTTTGCGGCGACTGCTGCAGTCTCCACCGGTTTTGCGGCATCTGCCGATACGGGCGAGACTGGCGCTTCTGCAGGTGGTTTAAACGGAGCGGGTTTGTGATCCGCACTCTTTTCAGCGCCTGCTGATTCGACGGCGGCCTTGGCATTGGCGGATTCCACTTTCTTCGCGAGTCGCGCCTTGCGAGCGGGACGGGGCTTCTTTTCGGGTGCTTTGGCAGTCGCTTCAGCACTGGCATCGTCGCGTGTGTCGGCACTTATTCCTGTTGCACTTGGTCTCTCTGTCGCCACATCCTGACCCACATCGGTACGTTCAGTTTTATTGTTATTTTCGTTGTTACTGGCATCGCTACCAGCGGAACGGGACGTCTCGGCCTTTTGCACTTTTGCTGCAGGTCGTTTTGTGTCGGACGCTTTACTCTCGGTGTTGGCAGTTTCGCTTCCAACGGCTTGCGTGTCGTTGCCTCTTTCATCGGATGTAGACGCTTTCGCAGCTGGTACAGGGGCATCTGACGTGTCGCTACCAGGCGATTTTTTCGCCTTGGAGCCAGAATTGCCAGCCTCGTTGACGATAGTGGATGTTGCTGCTGGTTCCGGAGCGCGGGTAGAGCGATTCCCGTCTGTCTTCTCTTCAGTGGCGCTAGAGTCAGCCTGAGAGGACTTTGTATTTTCCGCACTTTCTCCTGCATTTTCTGATGTTTCAGTAGCGTTGGAATTACGGCCTCTGCCGCGTCCGCCACGCCTGCGGCCACCACGTCGACCACGCGTGCGGTTACCTTCCTCGCCGGTTGTCTGTGTACCGTCTGCCGAAACCTCTTTGTCCGTATCAGCGCTACGAGTTTGTTGCTTGTTGTCGGTTGCTCCCTCTGCCTCTGCCTGGCCGGTTTTGGAGTTTGCTGTTTCGCTAGTAGTCGCCGTGTTGTTCTCGCCCGCTTCTACGGTTTCACTCCGCTCATTCTTGCGGCCTCTGCCACGGCTGCGTGAGCGAGGATTACGCGCCGTACCGGTCTTCTCTTCAGATTGTGCGTCTGCCGTTTGTGTTTCTGCGTTGTCACTCTGGTTGCGACCGCTCTGGCGATTGGAATCCTTGCTGGTGTCGGCCTTGCCACGGCGGTTGTTGTTACGGCCACCACTGCGTGCCTCGCTCGCAGCATCAGTAGCGTCACCGTCCTGAGTGCCTTTACCGCGTCCACGATTGCCACCGCGCTTGTTGTTTCTTCGTCGACCGCGAGTATCGTCTGATTTGGCCTCGTCGGACTTCTGATTGCGATTAGGCCCTTTGGCAGCAGCTTCTTTGGTTTGTGCAGGTTCTGTCGCTGGTGCACTACTGGCAGTACCTGCGCCAAAAAGAGACGTTACTGCGCCGAACATCTTGAAGAAACCACCGGGTGCGCGAGCAGGTGTTGCGGCCACCTGTGCTGCAGGTTGGCGGCTGGCAGGTGTTGGTGCCGGTGCCAGGGGGACTACGGTACTGACGGCCGCAGCCTCGGGCTTTTTCTCGTCCAGCGCATCTTGTGGAGAATAGATTTCAGTATTGTCTACCGCCAGTTCATAGCTCTTCTTGCCAGCGCTTTCGTGTTCTTCATCGGTCATACGAATGCGTTCAATGCTGTAGTTCGGTGTCTCTATGGATGTGTTGGCTACAATGAGTAACGTGCATTGGTTGCGTGCTTCTATCTCGTTGATGCTCTGGCGTTTTTCGTTTAGCAGGTAGGTGGCTACCTCGACAGGCACATCGGCGAGCACTCGTCCCGTGTTGTCCTTCATGGCTTCTTCTTCGACGAGACGCAGAATGGACAGGGCGGTGGATTCAATTCCGCGAATAGTGCCGTGACCGTGGCAACGCGGACATACGTTTTCGGATGACTCTCCTAAAGACGGACGCAGGCGCTGACGTGACATTTCCAGCAAGCCGAATTTAGAAATTCTTCCGACCTGAACCCGCGCGCGGTCCTGCTTGAGGGCTTCGCGAAGTCGATTTTCAACCGCTCTCTGGTGTTTGGAGGCCATCATGTCGATGAAATCGATGACAACAAGGCCACCCAGGTCACGCAGGCGTAGCTGCCGGGCGACCTCATCAGCAGCTTCCAGGTTAGTGTTGGTAGCGGTATCTTCTATGTCGCTGCCTTTGGTGGCACGCGCGGAGTTGATATCAATAGAGATTAGCGCTTCGGTATGATCGATAACCAGCGCACCACCGGAAGGCAGGCGTACTTCGCGGCGAAAAGCGGTTTCGATCTGCGACTCGACCTGATAGCGATTGAATAACGGGACATCATCCTGATAGAGCTTGAGCTTGCGTTCGTTCTGCGGCATGTACAGCTTTATGAAGTCGGCTGCCTGTGCATGAGTTGCGGGCTCATCTGCGATGATTTCGCCGATGTCGCCACGGAAGTAATCGCGCAGGCCACGAACGATGATGTTGCTTTCCTGATAGACGAGAAAGGGCGCCTTGCGTTCGCCAGCAGCTTCTTGAATGGCCTTCCAGATGGCGGCCTGATAGTCCAGGTCCCATTGCAGTTCTTCCGTGGTACGTCCGATGCCTGCGGTTCTGACAATGGTGCCCATACCATCAGGAACTTCAACGTCCTGCATTGCTGCCTTGAGCTCGGATCGGTCGTCGCCCTCGATTCGTCGGGAAACACCGCCAGCACGAGGGTTGTTTGGCATCAGAACAAGGAATCGGCCTGCCAGGCTGATAAAGGTGGTTAACGCGGCACCCTTAGTGCTGCGCTCTTCCTTTTCAATCTGGACAACAATTTCCTGGCCTTCCTTAATGACGTCACGAATATTGGGACGCCCGTTTTCAGCCTTCTTGCCATTGTCTTTGTGATATTCCCGCGCTATCTCTTTGAAAGGCAGGAATCCATGTCGCTCAGCGCCATAATCGACAAACACCGCCTCGAGACTGGGCTCGACGCGGGTAATCTTGGCCTTGTATATATTGGATTTTCGTTGTTCGCGTGATTTATGTTCTATGTCCAGGTCGACCAGTCGTTGACCATCGACGATGGCAACACGCAACTCCTCTGGATGAGTTGCATTGATCAGCATTCTTTTCATTATAGTTATGGTCCGTTGCGGACCCTGCCCAGGCCGGTAGCTGGTTTGGTAGCGCGCACACCTCATCGCTTGCCTGTGGTTGTAACCACGCAAGGATAAATAGATGTGTCTGAGTAAAAGCGCTCAACATAGTGTTGGCCGAGTAGGCGGAATCCGTGTCATTGTCTGTAGGCGGGGGTGCGCATTGAAGGGCCGTAAAGATCCCGTGCGGTACCGCAAGCCATGAAAGTTGTTTAGGTTGTAATCACGACTGGCTTCCGGCCGGTCGTAACCCCCCTTTGTATGGGGCTTTGTATCTGTACAGTAATTGGTTGTATTCGCGAGATTTTCCTCGAATACCTGACTTGACCGATCGCGGATAAGAAGGGCTCCAGACTATCGGAAGCTCCCCTGTATGCAGCCTACTCTTTAAAGCTGAAAACGCTTTCGCTAGTAAAACAAACAGATTGGAACCTGCATGATATGCAGTCTGTGCTGTCTGCCTGACTATCGACATGAACGATAATGTCAGATTTGTCGGTAACTTGAATCCATTTCTTCACCGACCACACAATATAGCAGTGGTGAGTGTTTTCAGCAATCGTAGATGTGGTTTAGTTCGCAACGAACTAACCTTCGATTGCACAATCCTTGTCATCTGGCGTTCACCTGCCTCAGAATACAAGGCCTTACAGGGAACCGGTGCAGCAATAATCATGCAAACCCATGGTTGATCACCCCATTAAGTCCAATAATCAATCGGGTGATGACGCGTTAAAGCTGTCAAAATCACGTCACGAATGCGTCAGTGATGAGCAGGAGGGGCAGCGTGTCGACAACTTTGTCATCCGTCATTGTCCAGGCGTCCCACGTAGTCACATTTATCAGTTGATCCGTAAGGGCGCAATCCTGGTCAACGGTAAGCGCATTAAACAGACGCGCAAGTTGATCGCTGGTGAGCAGGTTCGGATTCCGGCCTTGCAAGTGAAAACAGGCGACACCGTAACGGTGCCAACAAAGCTTGCCGACCTGTTGGGTGCTTCCGTACTGCTTGAGCATGATGACTTTCTTGTCGTGAACAAACCGGCCGGGGTTGCTGTGCACGGTGGCAGTGGACTCAATTTCGGGCTGATAGATGCATTGCGTCAGCACCGCGATGAAAAAACTCTGGAGCTAAGTCACCGTCTTGACCGTGCAACCAGTGGTTGCCTGCTGATTGGGCGTGGCTTGAAAGCCAATCGTCGGTTGCAGGATCTGTTCAGATACCGGACTATTGAGAAGCGTTATCTGGCGCTCGTTGCGGGTCACTGGCCCGCACATGTGCGCAGGATCGATGCGCCATTGTTAAAGAACGTCGAACATGCGGGGGAGCGCCGCGTGATGGTCAACCCTGATGGGCAGGAGTCGCTCACGCACGTCAGTATTGCCCGGCGATACAGCGATGCAACGCTTCTGGATGTCACCCTGGATACAGGGCGAACTCATCAGATAAGAGTGCATACAAAACACATTGGGCATGCGGTCGTTGGCGATGATCGCTATGGCGACAATCGCCTCAATTCACGTTTCAGGAAACAGGGCTTGTCGAGGTTGTACCTTCACTCAAAATCTCTGGGGTTTGACTGGCAAGGCGAGCGGGTAGACGTTGCCGCACCGACAGGTAGTCAGTGGGATGAATCCTTGAAGAGCCTTGTGTCGAGGTCTGCGTAATGTTCAGCCGTACGATCATGTGCGCCGATGAAGATGCCATGCAGGCCTTGGGTACAGCGCTATTTTGCACGTTATCCAAAGGAACTTTAATGAGACTTGAGGGAGAGTTGGGAGCAGGCAAGAGTTTTCTGGCGAGAGCCATCATTCATGCCTCAGGCTATTCGGGACGCGTGAAGAGCCCGACTTACACGCTTATCGAGACCTACGAGATCGATGGGTCTGAGGGTGAGATCAGGCACGTTGCCCATCTGGACCTTTACAGGCTGGCAGATCCTGACGAGCTGCATTATCTGGGGTTCGATGACGTTCTGGATACGCATGATCTGGTCATGATCGAATGGGCCGAGCGTGCCGGCGATTTGTTGCCAAAAGCCGATGTGTCTGTCGCAATCGCCTATACCGAGAATGGGGGGCGACAGGTCAGAATCGCATCAAATGCTTCTTTGGAATCATTGCCAGGCCCGTTGGATCAAGTTTAACGGGACTAATTAATGGTAGTAAGGTTCCTGCTGCCCGGACATACCAGGGTTTAAGTCATTGCCATTCGATACCAGATAAGTGCAAATCAGCGAAAACAGGAAATACAGACCTCATGACCAAACACTTAAAAATCGATTTTGTCTCTGACGTCTCCTGCCCCTGGTGTGCAGTGGGGCTCGGTGGGTTGGAGCAAGCTCTGAGCCGTCTGGAAGGGGAGGTTATTGCTGACATCCATTTCCAGCCATTCGAGCTTAATCCGGCCATGGTCGCCGAAGGGCAGGACATCGTGGAACATTTGACTCAGAAATATGGTGCTACAGAAGCACAGCAAATCGATATTCGTAACACGATACGTGAGCGGGGCGCTGAAGTTGGCTTCGAGTTCAACCCCGATGGCCGTGGACGCATCTGGAATACTTTTGATTTACATCGGTTGTTGCATCTTGCCGAGGCAGAAGGGCAACCGGGGCAGCAAGCTACCTTGAAGAAAGCCCTGCTGGCCGCCTGTCATACGCGATCGGAACGCATGGGTGATCATGCGGTGCTGACAGCTTGTGCTGTGGAGGCAGGACTCGATGAGCAGCGGGTAAAGGCGGTGCTCGATAGCGATGAATTCTCAAAAGAGGTACGTGAACGACAGAGCTTCTATTCCAGCCAGGGCATTTCCTCGGTGCCGGCCGTCATCATTAATGACAAGCATTTGATTTCCGGTGGCCAGCCAACGGATGTATTCGTGCAGGTCTTACGGCAAATTGCCGCTGAGGTTTGAGAATGCTGCAGCCATCGATTATCTTGTAATGTGAGGAAAACAGTGAATGCGCGTTCTCGTCCTGGCTGGTACCGGCTCTATCGGTGGGGCGGTTGTTGATACCCTGATTGCGAAGAAATACGAAGTGTTTGTGCTGTCACGTTCATCGCAGTCAACGGCAAAAATACGTGCAGAGGGTGCAAGGCCTGTGCCTGGAGATATCTGTCGTCCGCATGAGTGGATCGATTGTGTGAAGGGTGTTGACGCTGTGATACATGCAGCGGCTACCTGGAGTGATGAGTGGTCAGAAGGCCAGAGTTCAACTGGGATGGACGCCGGAGCATGATGATGTTTTCAGAGACATTCGTTGACATGCCAACAATGGAACGTCAATACCTTCCCTGGGCCCAGCGCCATCGGTTGTTCATATAATTTGTTACACGTTTGCACAAGGCTTGCCTCTACAATCAAGTGCTGTTCTTGCGCAAGAGTCCGGGTAAATGAAAATTCAGGAAGAAGATCCGGGGACAACCGATGTCCGTGCCTTGTTGCTTGAACATTTGGCAGCTATGCGAACACATTCGCCACCAGAGAGCGTACATGCGCTGGATATTGACGCATTACGATTGCCGGCGATTACGTTCTGGACCGTCAGGGAGAACGATGAGTTACTGGGTTGTGGTGGGCTGAAGCAACTGAATGTTGAGTCGGCAGAAATCAAGTCAATGAAGACAGCATCGGCACACCATCGCAAAGGTGTCGCTCGCCTGTTGCTTAGCCATATTCTTGATGTCGCCAAAGAGCGAAAACTTGAATACCTGCTACTGGAAACCGGCACACCTGAGGCGTTTGTACCAGCACGCAGGCTGTATGAACGACACGGGTTTGTCGAGTGTGAACCGTTTGCTGATTACAAGCGGGATCCTTACAGTGTGTTTATGCGGTGTGACATTGCCGTGTGAAAGCGCAGGTGTACTCTGTTCATCACTTGTCCATCAATGTTGAATACCGCAGAATATCGAAAGACTTGAAAAATGCCAGTGTTTTTGCGACAGGCTCAGAACCCTGTTCGGGCATCTTGTCTAGGCCGTATTACTACTGATTCTGATTCTTGAGTAAGTCAGCAGTGGATATGAGATCATTCACGCTCAGTGGCTTGTCCAGATAGGCTTTGACCATGTCGAAATGCTCAGCGCGTACCTTGTCCGCCGGATAGAGCGATGTTGTCAGCATGATTACGACCAATTTTGAAAACCCCGGACCAAGATCTCTTATTTCCTGCTCCAGAAATTCGAATCCACTCATGCAGGGCATGTTGACGTCCAGAAGTATGACATCAATCTCTTCACGAACGTCCCGCTTGATATAGGTGAGCGCTTCCTTAGCTGATTGAGAAGTCATGATGTTATCGACGATGCCTGTACGATTCATTATGCGCTCGTAGATCAACCGTACACGCTGAACCGTCCTTGCGATATGTTGGCAATAGGTAAGCTCCATGGGAAGCTCACGTGTGTCGGCGAGTACCGAAGGGTGACCATACTGACTCTTTTAAAACACCCGCTTCTTTTCGTGATCGAGGATAGATACAGGTGCAGCCGGAGTGCGGTGTGCACAATCGTGTTGATGGCAAATTCATCAGTACCCCTACGTATCTTGGTCTGAACGTTAATGACATACTGCTCAACTACCTTTCACCTCACTGGAAATCCGTAAATGCGCAGTCGTAAAGTCATTCATGTTATCTCTGCACACGCTGAGGGTGAAGTTGGTGATGTGATCGTTGGCGGCGTAGCCCCACCACCGGGGGATACCTTGTGGGATCAGCGCAATTTCATTGAGCAGGACGGGACACTTCGTGACTTCGTCCTGAACGAGCCGCGTGGAGGTGTGTTTCGCCATGTCAATTTGCTGGTGCCTCCCAAGCACCCCGAGGCAGATGCGGCGTTTATCATCATAGAGCCTGAACATACTCCTCCCATGTCCGGGTCAAACTCTATTTGCGTTGCAACAGTGCTGCTTGATAGTGGGATTATTCCGATGGTTGAACCTGTGACTACTTTGACTCTGGAGGCGCCTGGCGGCCTTGTTCATGTACAGGCCTTTTGCAAGGACGGTAAGGCTGAGAGGATTACTGTGCAGAACGTACCCAGTTTTGTTGACCAAATGGATGTGCCGCTGGAGGTGGAGGGTCTTGGAACGGTCAATGTTCACACCGCCTATGGTGGAGACAGTTTTGTCATCGTCAATGCCGCTGAATCAGGGTTTGCCATAGTGCCGGAAGAGGCTCGAGATATCGCGCAACTTGGAGTCAGGATTACGGGTGCAGCAAACGATCAGCTTGGCTTCACGCATCCGACCAATTCCGAATGGACGCATATTTCGTTTTGTTTGTTTGCAGGTGAGCTCGTCGATGATGAAACAGGTTTACATGCTAAATCAGCCGTTGCCATTCAACCGGGAAAGGTAGATCGCTCGCCAACTGGAACAGCCTTGTCTGCTCGAATGGCACTGCTGCACGCACAAGGCAGGATGCACTCTGGCGATACGCTAACAGCGCGCTCCATCATAGGCTCAACGTTTGTAGGGCGCATTGTCGATGTCGCCTGTGTTGCTGATACTGCGGCGATTATTCCAGAAATATCAGGGCGCGCCTGGATTTCGGGCGTCCATCAACATATGCTGGATCCGGATGACCCATGGCCAAGAGGTTACCGGCTCAAGGACACATGGGGTGTTGGCAGCCAATAAGCGTCAACACACGCATCGCACCGCGGATTCTCATCGGTATCCAGTCGTGCCACTGCTCTACAAGGCGTTTTCAGGCTGTTTGTTGCGCAACACTCGGCGCAGGATTTTCCCGCTTGCCGACTTGGGTATCGAATCTACCCATTGTACGGTGTGTATGGATTTGTAGGTTGCCAGTTCGGCGGAAACAAACTTCTTTATCTCAGTGGATTTCTGTTGAAGGGCATCTTTGCCAAGAGTGCCGAGATCGCCTTTATAAACAAGGTAAGCCTTGGGCACTTCGCCAGCTTCATCGTCAGGGATACCGACAACTGCGACGTCGGCGACATCGGGGTGTGTGATGATGAGCGCTTCGAGTTCGGCCGGTGCAATCTGAAAACCTTTGTATTTAATGAGCTCTTTGACTCTGTCGACAATAGTTAGGTAACCGTCTTTGTCAATCATCGCAAGGTCTCCCGTATACAACCAGCCGTCATCGTCAAGGGTTTCGGCCGTAGCGGTCTTGTTGTTCAAGTAGCCGATCATGACTTGTGGGCCTTTAACCAGTAGTTGGCCTTCGGTGTCAGCTGGTAAATCATTTCCCTTGGAGTCGATAATACGAGACTGTGTGTTGGCTACGGTTACGCCACTGGTTCCGGGCTTTGCATCGAATCCCGGAGTGATATGACTTGCCGGGCTCAGTTCTGTCATGCCGTATGCCTGAACAATGGGGCAGTCGATTCTTTTGCTTGCTTCTGCTGTAAGTTCGCTACCCAGTGGCGCTGCACCTGATACGATTTTTCTCAGACTGCTCAAGTCATAGTTATCGACCAATGGTGATTTCGCAAGTCCCAGCACGATGGGCGGAACCACATAAAATTGCGTGACCGCATATTGCTCGATCAATTGTAGCGCTTGTGCCATATCGAACCTTGGCACTGTAACAATTGTGTTGCCTTCCGACAGCAGGCAGCCCATCAGAGCCTGCATGCCAAAAATATGAAAGAACGGTAGCACTGCCAGCCCCACTTCATCATCACTACTATGCAGTGTGCTGTTAAGTTGTACCAGATTGGCAACCAGGTTCTGATGGCTGAGCATGACCCCTTTTGGCAGTCCGGTAGTGCCTGAAGAATAGGGAAGAACAACGGGTTGCTTGTGTAGATCCACACGGACTTGCTCTATCTCCTCAGCGAGTAAGCCATTGACTGTGGTCCCTGCAGTATTGCCTTGCATGTTTACCAGAGACGATACAGACGTACCCCGCATTGCCTGCTTTGCAACAGCAATACACGACTGATCAGCCACGATCCAGGAGGCTTTTGAGTCGACGAGTTGCTGTCTGACCTCAGCAATGCCGTAGGTGGGGTTAACGGTTGTAACCGTACCGCCACACAGTGCCACAGCATGAAATACTACGGCGTAGTCGGGGCAGTTGGGTGCAATAAGGGCCAGCACATCGCCGGATGAAAAACCGCGTGCCTGCATGCCACCTGCCACTCGTCTGATGCGGGTGGCAAGTTCTGAAAATGACAGGCTTGTTCCTGATAGCCCGTCGACAATAGCTGGGTGGTTGGGACGCGTCTCACATTTTTGCAGGACGAATTCAGTAATGTGTACCTGTGGAATGTCTACTGGCGCCAGAGGACTATGGAAGATGTAACTGCTCATTGCATTCCTGCCCATGATTCATAAGAGTAATGCCTACGTTAACAGTCCTGTCGGATACACACAAATTTTTTAGTTTCAGTTATGAGTATTCGTAGCAATTTGTTGCGTTTGACTACGTATACCAACCCGCTGGCATACGTTTGGCCTCTCGCGCTACGGCATGGAAATAGCAATCTCAGGGATCACACATTACAGCGTTACAACAGGTCTGAACATGCTGATTCCTTTCACACGTCATCACAATGCAAGTCGTCGCACTTTGCAAACCTTGCTCGTGTGCCTTTGTGTCACTCTCTTTATTACTGCCTGTGATCGGCGCCAATACAGTACGAGTGTCTATAATTCGCCAGATGAAAGCGCTAGTTCGAGTGGCTCTGCGCTAAGTGATCCTGTCGATTCTCTCGGCGGCGCGACTGCCGGCACCCCAGACGTCACAAGCGATGGCACAAGCGATGGCACAAGCGATGGCACAAGCGATGGCACAAGCGATGGCACAAGCGATGGCACAAGTGATGGCACAAGCGATGGTACGAGCGATGGCACGAGCGATGGCACGAGCGATGGCACAAGCGATGGCGCAAGCGATGGCTCATCAAGCGACGTCGCACCGAGTGTCGCAGTTGTAGATCCCTCAACTTCACTGACCAGTACTGTCACCGATCCAGAGGCCGTATTAAGGCCGGGTGCCATCTCGCCGGGCATGGCGGATGAACAGCCCCAAGATACTGAAGAGGGAGCGGCAATCGGCGGTAATGACACCACTGAAACCGAGCAGCAGGAGCCAATTGCCTTACCGGCACCAGTGCCGGTCGCGATTCCACAAGGACCAGACGTCGATCGCATTGCGTCAGGTTCAATTTATCAGCCATTCGCTGACGTTGACACCACCACCTATACCATTGACGGTCGACGCTCACAGGCATTGGCCGCAGTGGGAGGACCGGTTTTGCAGTCTCCACGCGCACTGATGGAAGAGATTGAGGAGTATTTTCTCAACGATGCCAATCAGGTAGCTTTTACCGGGCGTTACTCGGTCGCACGTGAATCTTTCTATGGCGTGTGGGCTGGTGATGCCAGTAACCCCAGTCAGATTTTTCAGACCGGTACTGCCGTCCCGGGTCTGGCAGAAGATCGAACCTACTTCAAGACCTTGAAGCTGCAGCTTGGTAATGATGGATCGCTGGCTCAGTTGGTCGAGGTTCGGGATGAGGCCACTATTACCCAAGCCTATCTGGTGAGTCGCGGTGCAGAGCATGAACTGCTTATGAGTTCAGAATCCGATATCACGGGATTAATTGGTACGGTGAAAATCGATTCCATCGAAGTTGCCAACCATATGGAAGGGACGACTGCATTGGTCAGCCAGGAGCGTATCGTGACAAAAGTGCCTGTGGAACAAAGGGCAGGTGTTATTAACAATGATGACGATGAGGATGCTGAGCCCGAGGAGATTGACGTCATCACGAGGCAATACAGCGTCTGGTATCTCTCGGGAGGACAACCTAAAGCTATTGCGCACAGCTGGATCGATAAAGCTCAAAGCGCCCCGCAATTGAGCAATGGCTGCCGCGTGTATGCTCCGGACAATACCGTGGATAACCTGCGATTGAGAGTAACGCGAAGTGCCAGTCTTGTCTTTCAGGTTCAAGTCGGTGGGGATGGAAATTGCGAACAGGCGCGCGCAGTGATGCGCTACAACGGTCGTGCGTATCAAGAGGTGGTAAAGGATGGTGACGCCGTGCCAGGTTCACCTTCTTATGTTTTCAATGATGTCTCACTGTATTCGGTAACGGAAGATGGTTCTGCCATTGTCTTTGCCAATCTGAACACTGCCGAAGCTATTGCCGAGGCGCTGCTGGCTGATCAGGCCGAGCCCGATGCCGAGGCAGCACGCCTGGCAGAATTAACAGGTATTGAGCCCGTGGTAGAGACTGATGATGGTCAGTGGTCATTCTGGTTAATGCCACCCAGCGGTGGGGCAAGACTCATCGCGCTAGAGGGTGAGGAGATTCAAATGGGCCCGACTATCAGTGTGTTTTCGGGAGAACCACGCAATCTTTCCCTGCAGGTGAATGCCAGCAATCGGATGGCTCTCAGAGTATTGCTGGAGGAGGCTGAACAACCCGTGTTTTTTGTCGGGCCAGGACACGCTGGCCAACCGCATGGATCACTCGATGTGCCTGGTGCATCGGCCTTGCAGTATGCGTTTACCAGCAATTCCGCGTTGCCGGGTCAGAGTACCGATGCCGTGCTGGGCAAGCTGGGTACCCCGTACGTGGATAATCAGGGGAACCTCATCATATATGGCGAAGTGGGCCCGTCTGATGAAGCAATAGAAGCCGCAAAAGAAGCTGCCGCTGATCGGGAAAACCAGATTCTGAATTCGACTACCGTTGTAGATGGCGCAGTAACACCTTTGGTAAAACCGTTCAATTCGCTCTGGCAGGTTAATTCGAGTGGAACCATGCGTGAGTTGGTGAGATCGGGTGATCTGGTTTCAGTTGCCGGTGTGAAAAAGCCCATAGCCTCATTATCAGTGTCAGGACAAATCGCTCGGCCCGGCACATCTGGTGTTCGAATCAATCGCGCAGGGGCTTTGCTGATGCGTGCGACTATCGATCGCAAGTTCGGAAACTCGGTGCTTCTCTATGTTGCCCCTTAGCGGGTTGGTGTACAGAGCACGGTAAACCAGAAAGCTCCCGGTATCTTTTATACTGGCGACACGGTCTAACACGATGAATTGGTCATGTCGCTCAAAGGTAAAACGTTGTTCATGTCGGGTGGCAGTCGCGGCATAGGGCTTGCCATCGCACATCGTGCGGCGGCAGAAGGCGCTAACGTTGCAATTGCGGCCAAAACGGCAGAGCCACATCCCAGACTCCCCGGCACTGTATTTACCGCAGCCGATGAGATAAACGGGGTAGGGGGCGGTCGGGCCCTGGCGCTTGTGTGCGATATTCGAGATGAGGCGCAAGTAGACGAAGCGGTGGCCACCACCGTTAAAGAGTTCGGTGGCGTTGATATCTGTATCAACAATGCCAGCGCAATTTCGTTGACGGGTACTCTCGACACGCCGATGAAGCGCTATGACCTGATGAGTGAAGTCAACACTCGGGGCACTTACATGGTCTCTCAAAAGGTCTTGCCCCATTTGCAACAGTCCTCCGGTGCGCATATCCTGAATCTGTCACCGCCTTTGGACCTTAACCCGAAGTGGTTCAAGAACCACGTTGCCTACACTATTGCCAAATACGGAATGTCCTTGTGTGTTCTGGGTATGGCCGAGGAGTTTCGTGACCAGGGCATTGGCGTAAATGCGTTGTGGCCTTTGACGGCGGTTGACACTGCTGCGGTACGGAATGTTATCGGTGATGATGAAATGGCGCTGATGTGTCGTAATCCAACCATGATGGCCGATGCTGCCATCGCCGTCCTGTCACGAGATCCCGTAAAATGCACGGGAAACTTTTTTATCGATGAGGAGGTGCTCAAGGAGGAGGGAGTCAGCGATTTTTCGGCCTATCAGCATGGTAGCGCCACAAAACTGCTGGCTGATTTTTTTATCCCCGACGACGTGTTCGAACGATCAGACACCCCCGTCGTACATGGTTTCTGACTTGTCAGCGTTTAAACTTCTCGCGTTTTCCTGTTTTTCAACTACGCTTTAATCGGGCGGAGTTGACACGAGGTCGAGGCAGCCGGGTTTGACAGGCTGCGCGATTGGACAGGCGTCGTGCAGGGACGATTGAGTAAGAGACTATGAGGTTGCTTGGGTGAGCGCGATAAGGGAATCAGGTTTCGTGAGACCGCAAGTCTTTTCCGGATTGCACACCTTGATGCCACGTCACAGTCCTTTCCGTTCGGCAGGCAAGCATTCGGTCCGGTTCTGGCTATTAGTCAGCCTGATCTGTCTTTTACCGTCAATAGCCGTCGCTGCTCCGAAGCTTAACGGGTTCAAGATGGTGCATCAGGACAACCTGATGCTGCACTTCGACCTCGACTCCGCACAGGCAAGCGCTGAGATGTTCACGTTGACCAAACCGCATCGCCTGGTGATCGATCTTCCTCGTGCAACACTTGGCACTCAGTTGCCTACTGAGGAATTTGAAACTGGTATCGTAAAAGCCATTCGCTACGCTCAACATGGAAACGACTACCTGCGCGTGGTACTGGATCTGCGCCAGCGGGTATCGCCTACCTCTCGCATCGTTCCACGACAGGGTGGTCAGCGTCTGGTGGTCAATATGGGTGTTTCGGGAGACGTAACGCTTGTTGATCAAGGTCGACGTCAGGAGCCTGTACAGCAGCAGCCTCGTAATGTGGTGATTGCCATCGATGCAGGTCATGGTGGCCGGGACCCCGGGGCGGTGGGACCGAGTAACACCTATGAGAAAAACGTGGTACTGGCGGTTGCCATACGTTTGCACAATCGTCTTGTCGGCATGCGTGGAATCACGCCAGCGCTTATCCGCGAAAGTGATGTCTATGTCGACTTGCGTGAGCGTATGGAGCGCGCGCGTCAGGCGGATGCAGATATATTTGTGTCAATCCATGCTGATGCCATTAATCGTGAGACAGCTCACGGCAGTTCGGTTTATGCACTGTCGATGGATGGTGCGAGTTCCGAGGCTGCAGCCTGGCTTGCCAAGAGCGAGAATGAGGCAGCGGCACTGTACGGCAATGTGGCGATTGGTGGACTGGAAGATGGATTGGCGCAGACGCTCATCAACCTGACCCAAGGTAACACCATGGAGCGAAGTATCGAGGTCGGTACGGATGTACTGGCCGAGCTGTCGAAGTTGGGTCCCGTACACAAGCCAACCGTCGAGCAGGCGGCGTTTGCGGTTCTCAAGTCACCGGATATTCCATCAATTCTCGTGGAGACTGCATTCATCTCGAACCGCGAGGAGGAGAGAAAACTCAACAGCGAAGAGTATCAGGAGCAACTGGCTGCCGCTATTGCACGGGGTCTTTACCGGTATCTGCAAAGACGTGCCCCTCTCGGTACCCATCTGGCTATGGATCGGCAAGATAACGGATCCTGAGAATTTGAGCGGGTAGCAGCACACGCGGTAGAATAGCGGCAGGCACAGCTTTGCAACTACCTTCAAAGGCACCATGGCAGCGATTCAGCAACTTCCCGATCACTTGATCAATCAGATTGCCGCGGGTGAGGTGGTCGAGCGACCAGCATCCATTGTCAAAGAACTGTTGGAGAACGCACTGGATGCCGGGGCGACAAAAATTTCCATTGAACTCGATCAGGGCGGGCTGGACAGGATCCGCGTCCGGGACAATGGCAGCGGCATAGCAAGGGAGCAATTACCACTGGCACTAAGTCGTCATGCCACCAGTAAGATCAACTCCATGGAAGATTTGCAGCGTGTCTCAAGCATGGGTTTCCGGGGGGAAGCCTTGCCCAGCATCGCCTCAGTATCAAGACTATCGATAACCTCGGCCACAGAAGGTGCAGAACACGCTGCGCGTATTCATTATCAAGGTTCAGGAGAGCTTGATGTCGAGCCCGCCGCACATCCCGTCGGCACCGCTGTTGATGTACAAAGCCTTTTCTATAACGTGCCTGCACGTCGCAAGTTTATGCGTACCGCACGCACTGAGTTCGCACGATGTGAAAGTATTGTAAAGACACTGGCCATGGCCTATCCCTTGACAGCGTTCTCGGTCACGCATAATGGCAAGAGCGTTTTCGAGTGTAAAAGTGCCGATTCCATCGAGGCTCAAGGTTTGCGAGTGGCCAGGATTCTTGGCAAGGGATTTGGGGAAGCTGCACATCATGTCAATATCGAAGGGGCCGGACTTGGCTTATCAGGTTGGCTGGCAGATCCCGCCTTTTCGCGCTCTCAGGCTGACATGCAGTACTTCTATGTCAATGGGCGCATGGTGCGCGACAAGGTGATCTCGCATGCCGTCAAACAGGCCTACAGCGATCTCATCTATCACCAGCGATTCCCTGCGTTTGTCCTGTTTCTGGTGATGGATCCTCAAGCCGTGGATGTCAACGTCCATCCTGGTAAGCAGGAGGTGAGATTTCGTGAAAGCCAGGCCGTCCATGGATTTATCCGGCACTCCATAAAGCAACTGCTGGCAGCGATTCGGCCGGCGGATTCCATGAGCGGCGAGTCAACTGAAACAGATGCACCTATCAGGCAAGGCAACCTGCCACAAGGCGCTATGGGCAATGCAGGTAGTGAGTCAACACGCCAGTCAAATGGCTTTGTTCGACCACCGATACAGCGTCCCATGCCGTTGCAGGTCAAGGAACAGTTTGATGCCTTGCGGCGTCTTGGTGCGGATTCGAATCCTGCGGCACCGAAGCCCATCAGCCCTTATGGGAACCAGCAAGCCGTGTTCGATCGCATGTCAGCCAAAAGAGTTGAGGGAGCTGATTTGCATGCTGGGACCAGTGAATCAGATAACGTGGATGAGATTCCACCCTTGGGCTTTGCAAGAGCTCATCTGCATGGCGTGTATGTTCTTGCTGAGAACGCGCAAGGGTTGATACTTGTTGATGCGCACGCAGCCCATGAACGAATCACTTATGAACGACTCAAGGCCGACCACCGTCAGGGCTCATTGAAAACCCAGTCGCTGCTGGTTCCCGTGACGGTGGATGTCAGTGAAAGCGAAGCTGATCGCTGCGAGGCCGAAGTGCAATGGCTTGCCAGTCTGGGGCTACATGTTGATCGCATGGCGCCGGAGCAACTGATCATCAGAGAAGTGCCGGCCATTCTGGGGCGCAGCGATGTGGCAGCCTTACTCCGCGATGTGTTGTCCGATCTAATGGACGTCGACAACAGTGAACGGTTAGTCAGTGCTGTTGATCAGGTGTTGTCATCCATGGCGTGTCATGGATCGATTCGTGCCAATCGTGGTTTGAGTATCTCCGAGATGAATGCCTTGCTGCGTCAGATTGAAGCCACACCCAACAGTGGACAGTGCAATCACGGCAGGCCTACCTGGACGGCGCTGAGCATGCAGGATCTGGACAAGTTGTTTCTCCGTGGTCGCTAGCCGTCCGACCAGAGTATGAGCATTTCTGATGCCTGTAAGGCGAATACCGCAGCCTTACCAGTAGATACGCCTGCTATTTTCCTGATGGGGGCAACGGCCTGTGGGAAGACAGCACTGTCGCTATCATTGGCTCGACTGCTTGATGCTGAAATCATCAGTGTGGATTCAGCACTCGTGTATCGTGGAATGGATATCGGTACCGCAAAACCGTCCTGTGAGGAAAGAGCGGCGGTACCGCATCACCTGATTGATGTGGCAGACCCATGGCATAGCTACTCGGCTGCGCAGTTCAACGAGGATGCGAATGCATTGATCAATGACATTCACGCCCGGGGAAAACGGGCGTTGCTCGTTGGCGGCACTATGTTGTATTTCAAGGCGCTTGAAGAAGGGTTAGCAGAGCTGCCAGCGGCGAATGCCGAATTGCGTGTCGAGCTTGCACGGCAAGCGTCCGTCCACGGTTGGCAGGCGATGCATGATCAGTTGTCTGCCATTGATCCGGTGGCTGCCAGACGCATTCATCCCAATGATCCTCAACGATTGCAACGTGCTCTGGAGGTTTATGCACTCACAGGTGTACCCATGTCCGACCTGCAATCCAGAACGCGTACTGATCTGACAGCACCACCGGTAAAATTTGCGTTGGTGCCACGTGATCGTGCCTGGTTGCACACACGAATCGAACAACGTTTCCTGAGTATGGTGAAAAACAATTTCATGGATGAGATGTGGACGTTGTATCAGAACGATCGGCTGAATGCCGACCTGCCAGCCATGCGAAGTGTCGGGTATCGCCAGGCATGGGACTATCTGGACAAGCAGCGGAAGCCTGACATGGGTCATGAGGCCTTGAACGATAGCGAGTGGATCAACAAGGCGGTGGTGGCAACGCGGCAACTTGCCAAGCGACAATTGACCTGGCTTCGATCGATGTCTGACGTGAACCGGATCGAATGCGATACCCTGACGCCTGAACAACAGCTTGCCAGTGTTGTGCAGGCAATTAATACAAGCTATCAACGTGGATTACCCAACTCATGACTAGTCAGGCAACACCGCTCGATCTACCATCCATGGTGAGCCAGATTGGCAGCACACGACTGGTGCCCATCCAGCGGATTACCGTCAACAACAACGGAAATCAGGTGTTTGGCAAGCTTGAGGGAGATAATCCGGCCGGATCTGTCAAGGATCGTCCTGCCGCCAATATGATTCTCAAGGCCCAGGAGCGAGGCACAATCAAGCCTGGCGATACACTGCTGGAAGCGACCAGTGGTAACACAGGTATTGCACTGGCGATGGTGGCAGCAACGCTTGGTTACAAGCTGAAGTTGCTCATGCCGGATAACATGACCGATGAGCGCAAATCGTTGATGATGGCCTATGGTGCGGAGCTGATTCTGGTCAGTGAGGAGCAGGGTATGGAGTATGCGCGAGATACCGCCGCGGCCATGGCGACACGTGGAGAAGGTCTGGTGCTGGACCAGTTTGCCAACCCGGACAACTGGGCGGCCCATTACCAGACAACCGGCCCTGAACTCTGGGATGCCACCGAAGGCAGAATCACGCACTTTATTAGCTCAATGGGCACCACTGGCACCATCATGGGCGTCTCCCGATTCCTGAAAGAGAAAAACCCGAATATCCAGATTATCGGTGTTCAGCCTGAAGACGGTTCCAGTATTCCCGGAATCCGGCGCTGGCCACAGGCCTACCTGCCAAAAATCTATGAACCCTCGAGGGTGGATACCATCATTGACGTTAGTCAGAGCGATGCCGAAGATATGGCAAGGCGCCTGGCAAAAGAGGAAGGAATACTTTCGGGTGTATCGTCTGGTGGCGCGCTGACTGTGGCCAACCGACTGCTTCCTACACTCAAGGATGCCGTTATCGTGACCATTGTGTGTGATCGTGGTGATCGTTACCTGTCCAGCGGATTGTTTCCCGCGACGCAGCAATAATCACTTGAACCTTGTATGCAAGGAGGTTCAGGAAGCCCCTGATTCTGGTCACAGCAGCGACAGTATCTGAATCTGTTACTCCTGACAGGCAGTAGATCAGCGGGTCTCAGGACAGCATGAATTCAACATCAATTCCCGCTACGGTCAATTCATCACCGCTGTGAAGCAGGACGGGTTCATCGCCTACCGAGTCGCTGTTGAGCGTAGGTCTGTCGACGCTATCATCGCTCTCTATGTGCATCAGGAAATAGCCGTCCGGCTTGCGCATAATGGCGGCAATCTGAATACCCGGCCTGCCAAGTGTGGTCACCGGCTTGTCAATAGGTAGAATCTGGCCGGATTTGGCCCCGTTCTTGATCTCGATGACCGCCCCTTTGGAGGGGCTGGAAGGTGAATCGAGTTCGTGCATGGGGGTGGCCGAGGGCTTTGCCCCTGGAACTACCAGATGTTCTATTCCCTCAAGCGGATGCACCTGGTTGGATGCCTCGCTGCTCTGCGCGTCGGCAGACTCGGCGTTCGATGTTGGTCGAACGGCTCTTGCGATGTCACCGCCAACGTCTGCGTTAACCATCGATGGATCCTGATGAGCTGATCTTTGGTCCAGATCGGCTACCGGCTGGTCTGCTGGTAGCTTGTCAGGGGAGGAGGCACCATTAACCGATTTTTTTGGTTTTGACGGCTTCGCAACTGCAAGCTCCAGAGAATCCTGAGTGGGCTGGCGGTTGTTGTTTTGCGTGGCAGGCTTGGCCACGACGCTCTCGATTATGTTCGAGGATACGGAACTCCCCGTGCCGCTGGTGACAGTATTGGTTGAGATACTGACAAGGATTTTTCCAAGAATAACGTCATCTCCCGGACTGATAGCCGTGCGTTGAATGACTTGGCCATTGACGTAGCTTCCGTTGGTGCTTTTTAGGTCTTCGAGGATCGTTTCGCCATCAAGGAAACTTAGCGTGGCGTGGTTGCCGCTAACAGACAGGTCAGGGATGCAGACATCATTAGTTGATCGTCTTCCAAGCGTGATGATGGGTTTTTCGGAATCGAATACAAATTCGTCAGTTTCGTTATTTTCGTGAGTGACGATAATGGTAGTCATTTAGTTTCCTTCGAGAGATTATTCGCGTCACTTCCGGTCTTCACCAAAACTGACCAAGTTCTGAACCTGAGGCTGCTCAGAATACTAAAACTGTTGAATTTGACTTTGTATTCTAACGCGTTGGCTGACTCGAATGGATTATTGGTAATTGTTGACCCGCAGTCAACATGCAATGGGCTATACAAAAGGTAGTTGACCGGAAATGTGGATCAAACCTGCATGCTCTTGGGACGTAGTTTGACTATTATTGCTCTCTTGCGTGCGAATGGCGGGACTGAAAGGACAGCGTGTCGCCAGGATGAATGACATCGTTGGTCAGGGGCTGATCATTTTCATCACGAATATCAGCGACGCTAACCTGAAATTTATGTGCAATATCTGACAGGGTGTCACCAATGGTAACTACGTAGGTAACCTTTTCATCCTCATCTCTCAAATCCATCACGGTCAGTTTCTGGCCGATTTTGATTAACGGTGAGGCCAGTGAGTTGATTTCCATGAGCCTTTGCAATGGGATATCGTAGTGTTTTGCCAAATAACTTAGATTATCCCCGGCAACGACGACATGGGTATCGGGCAAGGTGTAGAGACGTTTCGGTCCCTGATTGATCATTTTTTCTATCAGCGGCTTGCCATACCCTTGCGGTACGTACAGAAGATGTGGACCGTCGGGGGGCGTAATTCCATGGATCAGGCCGGCATTAAGCAGTGCCAAGCGTTTTTCCGGTAAGCCTGTCAAATCCGAGAGGCGGTCGAGGCTGACTCGTCTGCGCGCGTCTATCAGGTCGAAAGCGCTACCGCGAGGAATGGTTGCCAGTTCAAGCTCTCTGGGTCTGTCGAAGCGCAGCAAAGCTACCAGGGCGAGAAACTTGGGAACATAGTTTCGCGTTTCTGTGGGTAATTTAAGTGACCAGAAATCAGTGGGCAACTGTTTATCGGCATTCTTTTTGATGGCATTGCGGACTCGTCCTAACCCGGCATTGTAGGCGGCCAATGTAAGCAGCCAGTCACCGTGGAACTCAGCGTTCAGGTAGCTCAGATAATCAATGGCAGCCGAGGTCGAATGACGAATGTCCGAGCGGCCGTCAAACCACAGGCTACTGGACAGACCAATGTCCTTTGCCGTTCGGGGCACAATCTGCCAGATACCGACGGCGTCCTGCGGGCTGTGTACATCAGGCCGATAGCCGCTTTCGATCACCGGAAGCAAGGCAAGCTCAACCGGCAGGTAGCGTTTGTCCAGCTCTTCGACCACGTGACCTGCGAAGGGTGTCGCGCGGCGCAGGATGCGACCAATCCAAAGGGCTTCTTTGCGATATTGCTCGCGGTAATACGTGATGCGTTCATGTTCGGGAAGCTGCAGACGTCTTGATTGCTGAACGAACTCCCACACTGTTTCTGCAGAGGGTGATGCTGGATTATCAACCGGCTTTTTCCGGGGATCGGCCGGTGCCTTCCGCGTGTGACTGTGGTTAAAAACATGTCGGTCGCTGATTTCGCGAAGCATGATTCGATCGCCTTCGGGTGTGTTCAGTAGCGCTGGTAGCGGGACATCGCCGGGCGTTATTTCTTTAGCCAGAAGCGTGCGCGGTACCCCCATTGCGCTGATGGTTACCGTTAGGGTTATCAGCATTGCCAAGATGATTGGCGCATGCGGGCGGCGCAACGCTATACTGCGGTGACGTTTGAGGAATTCGTACCTTGCGTTTGGTGGTTTTGCCGCGTGTGATTTTTTTAGGTCAGTCATCATGGGGAACTGCGAGGATGATCCTTTCGAAGTGATCGTCTGATGACATGACTTCAGCGGGCAGATGCAGGAGGTGATGGATGAAAATACTTTGGTGGCGAGGTCTGGCTTTAAGATGGTAAATATCACGCTTGGAAATGTACGACCGGGACCAGTATGGCTTGATGCGCAGGCCCCATTGGCACAATGGTACGCAACCAGCCTTGGACAGTCCATTGCCCAGCGCCTGGAATACGAACTGGGTAGCCGATTGACGGATGTATTCGGCTATCAAGGGTTGCAAGTGGGTAATCTTGTGCCTGACATGCACTTGCTGGCAGGCGCGGGCCTGCAGAGAAATCTGGTGCTCGACGCGCCGGGTGCCGAGGCAGATATACATGGCGATGTCCTATCTTTGCCGATAGCGTCAGGCACTATGAAAGCCGTCGCGTTCTTCCATACTCTGGATTTTTGTGAACATCCTCACCAGGCTCTGCGTGAAGCCAACCGGGTACTCACCGATGACGGACAGCTCATTATCGTCGGGTTTAATCCCTACAGTGCTTTTGGTGCGCGTCATGCGCTGACTGCGTGGCGACGGCGTGAGCCATGGAATGGCCGGTTTTATGCCAGGCATCGGGTTAGCGACTGGCTCTCTGTACTCGACTACCGCGTGCTCGACAGCACCGCAATGTTCATGCGGCCGCCCATCAATAACGTTACCGTGCTAAAACGTCTGGCAAAATTGGAAAAACTGCATCGCTGGATGGGTGGTGTCGGCGGGGTGTACATCATGCGTGCACGCAAGCAGACAATACCCATGACCATGGCGCGGCAGCGTGTCGGGCGTGCGCGCAAGACACTGGCAGCCGGCAGTTTTGCCCGTACCGGTGAGGAGGCAGGCTCAAGGCGTCGTGCAACCGTTGCACGCATAGACTCGCGCATCCGCTAACCCCACGGCTTCGCAGCCAAGCTCTGAGTTGATTCATAAACGTTCTGGTTTGAGATAGTTTTCGAGACATGATTGAGATTTTTACCGACGGAGCCTGCCGCGGAAATCCCGGCCTGGGTGGTTGGGGGGCATTGCTGCGTTCAGGCGCCCATGAAAAGGAGTTGTGGGGTGGGGAGGCTCATACCACCAACAATCGGATGGAGATGACCGCCGTTATCAAATCCCTTGAGGCCTTGAAAAAGCCCAGCCAGGTTGTGTTGACAACTGACTCTCAGTACGTGCGCAAAGGCATCACTGAATGGATCGACGGCTGGAAAAAGCGTGGCTGGAAAACCGCGTCGAAGCAGCCTGTGAAAAATGTCGATTTATGGAAGGAGATTGACGCCCTGGCAGCAAAACACACCGTTGAGTGGCGTTGGGTGAAAGGTCATAGTGGCCATGCGGAGAACGAGCGGGTGGATCATCTTGCCAACCGAGGGATTGATGAGATGCCGAAGTCTGCGACTGGGGGGCTCACATAGTGAGTCGCCTAGTAGTGCTGGATACCGAAACCACTGGCCTTGACACCCGTGACGGCCACCGGATCATCGAAGTGGGTTGCGTGGAAATGACAGAACGCAGACTCACCGGCAATAACCTGCACCTTTACCTGCAACCGGATCGTGATATTGATGCCGGTGCCATGGCGGTGCACGGTATTACCAATGAGTTTCTGATCGACAAACCGCGCTTCGCACAGGTTGCGGCAGAGCTCAAGGACTATTTGCTTGGGGCCGAGCTGATCATCCACAACGCCGATTTCGACGTCGGATTTCTGGAGCATGAGTTCGCCTTGTGCAATATGCCGGTGGAGTTGCGGCGAGTGTGCAAGGTGACGGATACGCTGGCGATGGCCAGAAAACAGTTTCCGGGGCAAAGAAATAACCTTGATGCCCTTTGCAAGCGTCTGGGCGTCAACAACTCCCATCGAACGCTACACGGCGCTTTGCTGGATTCGGAGATATTGGCGGATGTGTATCTGGCGATGACCGGTGGGCAGACGGCGCTGTCACTGGATCAGGACAGCTCCACTGGCTCTGTCACGGTTGACCTTGCTGTCACGGTGGATGTTAGTCAACTGACGCTGATACAGGTCGGCGATGATGATGCCGAGGCGCACGAACATTGGCTGCAAAGGCTACGCAAGGCTGATGATGGCTGCGCCTGGGATCGGTTTGTGGCGGAAACTGAAGTGCACTGACTGGGCAAGGCTTTGCCTGAAAAACACAGCCCAGCCAGCCCATCAGGGAAGCACCATCCTCGCTGCCCGGAGTTTTCCCGGCATGTTCGGACTAATGCGTTCGTACCACGCGAGCCTTGTCACGCTGCCAGTCGCGATCCTTGATAGAGGCGCGTTTGTCGAATTCCTTCTTGCCCTTACCGATACCGATCTCGATCTTGACCTTACCGTTTTTCCAGTACATCGACATGGCGACAATGGTGTAGCCCTTGCGTTCAACAGCGCCGATCAGCCGCGACAACTCCCGTCGATTGAGTAGGAGCTTACGAGTGCGGGTGTTCTCCGCCACATAATGGCTGGAGGCTGAGTTGAGCGGGTTGATATTGGCCCCGTACAGGTAGGCCTCACCGCGTACCAGCTGCACATAACCGTCAACCAGTTGCACACGGCCTTCTCTCAGGCTTTTTACTTCCCAGCCCTGAAGAACCAGCCCGGCCTCGAACTTTTCGTCTATCTTGAAATCGTAAGTGGCACGTTTATTTCGAGCGATGAGCGCACCGCTGGAGACTTTATTGCCCTTCGACTTATTTTTCTTCGCCATGTCTCTATTATAGGGACTCTCTTACGAGCCTAAAGCTTAAATTGTACCGATGACTAGCATTTCCCGTTCTGCCCTGGTTTTACACTCGGCTGCCAATATGTATTCACTGGTTCGCGATATCGAGTCTTACCCCAGATTTTTGCCATGGTGCGCCAATGCCTCAGTGATGGAGCAGAGCGACACTCATCAGCTGGCAACCGTTTCCATGGACAAACGCATGAAAGGACTTGCATTTACCACGCGTAATCGACTGGAGGCAGATACCGCCATTCACATGGGGCTGGTTGATGGGCCTTTCAAGAAACTGGCTGGCGTATGGAGCTTCACACCCATTGACGAAAACGCATGCAAGGTTGAGCTTGCAATCGACTTCGAATTCAAGAGCCGGGTGATGGCCGCTTTGCTGGGTGGTGCATTTTCAAAGATCTGCGACACAATGGTGGCAGCGTTTGTAAAACGGGCTGATGAAATACAGGCGGGGTAGCGTTGGATTTTTTTAGCGTTAGAGCGAAAAATGTATGAACAACACTGATTCTCAAAGCACCGGCACTGTAAACGTCGGTGAGTGAAACCGTTACCGTTAAGGTGGTATATGCATTACCCGAAGAGCAGCAGCTTATCGAGGTTGAACTGCCTGCGGGTACGGGTGCCAGAGAGGCGCTAACGATTGTTCTGGAGCGCAATCTACTGGAACTTGCCGCTGCTGAAGAGGCACTGGGGGCCCTTGCTCTGCCAATCGGCGTCTACGGCGTTGCCGTCGATGATAAGTATTTATTGAAGACCGGGGACCGTCTGGAAATCTATCGCCCGCTGCAGCAAGACCCTAAAGAGCGCCGGCGCGAGATCGCAAGAAGAAACGATTCTCGCTAGAAGTCTGGCATGGGCGCTTCGCCGTCGCGTTTCTCCCAGAAATAGCGTTGTGGAGGTAGCTCGCCGCTTTCCAGATCTTGGTTGTCATCGATGCTGGCAACCTTGTTGTCGCTGAATACGATGGATACTCGTTTTGCGGTTATTGCATTACCTGCCGGGCCTTGCGTGTACACATAGTCCCATCGGTCAGCCTGAAAAGGCGTTGAGATGACTGGGGTACCAATGAGGTTACGGACCAGTTCGCGATCCATGCCGACAGTGACTCGTGCTAGCTGATCTTGATTGATCAGGTTACCTTGCTGGATGGTGATCTTGTGAGCTCTTGGCAGCCAGAACGGGTCACCGCCGCAGGCCGACACCAGGCACAGGAGCAAGACACAGAGAACAGCACGCATAGTGATTATCCGGAGAAAGTGAGTAAAACCTGCCGTAAGGCTAGCAGAGAAACGAATGGTAAACAGAACGCGGGCTTCAGTGTCGTGAAAGCTCTCTGCCATCTTCCATGGCCGAAACACTATGAAGCGGCAGAATCCAGCATCTCCTGTGCATGTTGCTGGCTCTTTTTGGTCACCTTTGCACCACCGAGCATGCGCGCAATTTCATCGCGCGTGGATTTTTTGTCCAGAGTAGCAACGGCAGTGTGAGTCTTGCCGTTGATGACCTGCTTGGCCACCTTGAGGTGATTATGGGCCTGGGCTGCCACCTGGGGAAGATGCGTAACACACAGAACCTGGGCATGGCTGCCCACTCTTCTGAGCAATTGCCCCACTGTTTCTGCCACTGCTCCCCCGACACCGGTATCCACTTCATCAAACACCAATGTAGAGACAGAGTGTGTGTCGAGTGTGGCCAGCTGTATACACAGGCTGATTCTGGACAATTCACCCCCTGATGCGATTTTCGCCAGTGGCGCAGGCTTGATGCCGGGATTCGGGCTTACGAGAAAGCTGACGGTGTCGTTGCCATACGCATGAGGTTCTTGGGTATCGGTTTGTATGTCGATATCGAATACACCGCCCGTCATACTCAAACCCTGCATGGCCGCAGTAATCGTGGTCGCCATCGTCTTTGCCTGTTTTTTTCGATGTTTACTGAGCTTGGCGGCTTCCTTGTCATAGACGGCTCGCAAGGCTTCGCACTCGCGGGTTAGTTCTTCGGAGCTGTTTGCCGGGTCCAGAAGCTGTTCGTACTCGCTACGCAGTGTATCCTCAACCTGTGTGAGTTCGTGCAAGGAGCATTGATGCTTTTTCGCCAGGCGATGCAGTGCACCCAATTTCTGGTCAAGCCATTGCAGGCGACTGTCATCGTGTTCCAGCGCACTCAGGCAGCCTCGCACCGCTTGTGCCGATTCGGCAATCTGTATACTGGCCGATTCGATCAGGTCCAGAGGCTCTCGCAAGCGTTCATCGATGCAGACCAATTCGGTCAAAGGTTTGGTTGAGCGGTTCAGGGCAGGGTAGGCCTGGTCATCAAGGCTGGCGAGCACCTCGTTACAAAGCGCCATAATTCGATCGGAATTGGCGAGCCACTGATGTTCTGATTCTATCTCTTCAACGGCCATGTTGCCGATGTCCAGCTCGTCGAATTCCTGCAACTGGAAGCTGATCAGATCAGTCCTCTGCACACGCTCTTTGGCATCGCTTTCATGATTAGCCAGAGCATCCGATGCCTGCTTCCATGACTGAAATGCCCTGGTAACTTTGTCGCGCTGGCGAGTTCCCGCGACACTGTCAAGAAGGTTTCGCTGTTCAGTACTTTTGCCCAGCGTCTGATGAGCATGTTGCCCATGGATGGTGACCAGTTGTTTGCCCAACTCGTTAAGCATTTGCAGGGAGACAGGAACATCATTAATAGTCGCTCTGGACTTGCCGTTGGCATTGAGTGTTCGACGTAGAATGCACTCGTCTTCAGCATCAAGCTCGTTGGTTTCGAGCCACTGCCGCACCTCGGGATTATCGTCGAGCGTGAACGTCGCTGTGATGTCAGCGCGTTTCTGGCCCTGTTGGATACTGTCGCTATTGGCTCTGGCGCCCAGAACCAGACTCAATGCACCAAGCAGAATGGATTTCCCTGCGCCAGTTTCGCCAGTCAGGGCGGTCATTCCGCCGTCCAGCTCGATCTCCGAGGTATCGATGATAGCGAAGTGGCGAATGTGCAGGTGAGTCAGCACGAGACTCTAACCCCAGTTCAGCTTTTCCCTTAGAATACGGTGGTAGTCGTAATCTTCAGGGTGTAACAGGCGCATTCGCTTGGGATGCCGGCAGATTTCGACCATGTCGCCGAGCATGGCATCCATGTACACCTGGCCATCACAAACGACCTGAGCCGCACTGACGTCGTCGTCCCACAAATGTACCTTGATACGGGACTCGCCTTCTACCAGCAAGGGCCGACTGGTAAGGGTGTGCGGACAAATCGGATGTACGATAAGGGTATCGATAGTAGGTGCCACGATGGGACCCCCATTGGACAGCGAGTAGGCCGTACTGCCGGAAGGTGTGGCTACTATCAAGCCATCGGCGCGTTGGTGGGTGACCAGCACATCATCGATGATGATGTCGAAATCCATTATCTGCAAACGATCGCGCACGCGAATAACGGTATCGTTAAAGGCATGCGAATTTGCAACACATTCGCCGTCTCGTAGTATGCGGGTTTGGAGCATGGTACGGTTTTCTTCCAGATATTCGCCATTCAGAATACCGTTTAACGCCGTAAGACCCGGCGCGGGAGGGACGTCTACCAGAAATCCCAGTCGACCCCGATTGATCCCGACCAAGGGGATGTCGTGGTCAACCAGTGCACGTGCTGCGCTCAACAATGTGCCATCACCGCCTATAACCACGGCAAGATCGCATGTTCTGGCAATCTCCTCTATGGCCACCGTGTCACGGTTTTCAATAAGGTTACGTGTGCTGTGCTCGAGTGCGACGTCCAGCCCGTGGCTCTCAAAGCAGGCTATTACATCGTTGGCCGTATTGGTCACGCTCTCATCGTTGAATTTGACGATGAGGCCGACTCTTGAAAAATTTGTCATTTAGCTAAAGTATCACGAGCACGGGTACCTTGCTATTGATCCTGGCCGCATCACTGTTTGTTTTTAGAGTAGTTTAATTCTGCCATTGCGTACAGATGGCTAAGTGCTTCGCGGGCTGTTAATCCGTCCAGATCCAGTTTTGCCAGATAACTGTGAAGGGCATCCGGTTGCCCGAAGAGGTCCAGCTGGGGCGGTTGTGCCAATCCGTTCGCTGTGTTGTGGGCCAGTTGGGGAGCCTGTTGTTTGAGCGTTGGTTGAGTCGCGGGGGCATCGTCTGCGATCGGAGCCGGTTTCGCTGATGGTATGAAACCCCCGGTCGATGGCATCTGGTGACCATCTGAAGGCTTGTCGGGGCGAGCTTTCACGGCTGTTTCATCAGACTGGCCCGACGATGCTGACGCTATTACGTTCATAGCCTCGAGTTGTTCCAGCTTTTCGTGGGCATAGCGCAGCGCATGATCGGGCATGCCTGCAAGCTGGGCAACCTGCAGCCCGTAACTTCTATTGGTTGCCCCGGTGCGAATACGGTGCATGAAGACGATTTTTCCTTCGTGTTCAACCGCGTCCAGATGAACGTTGGCAATCGTCGGATGATCCGAAGCCATGGCTGTCAGCTCAAAATAATGTGTCGCAAACAGGCATAACGCCCGATTGTTTTCTGCCAGATGTTCAGCGCAAGCCCAGGCAAGTGACAAGCCATCATAGGTGCTCGTACCACGACCTACCTCATCCATCAGTACTAACGAGTTTTCAGTGGCGTTACGCAATATATGTGAGGCCTCCGTCATTTCCACCATGAAGGTGGATTGTCCCCGAGCCAGATCGTCCGAAGCGCCAATGCGCGTAAAAATCCGGTCTATCGGGCCAATGGTCGCTGCGCTGGCGGGTACATGACTACCGGTATGCGCCAGAAGGGCAATCAACGCTGTCTGACGCATGAATGTAGATTTACCGCCCATATTGGGTCCGGTTATCAGAAGCATCCGCCGGGTGTCGTCCAGATGTATGGGATTGGCGACAAATGGGTCGTCGATCAGAGCTTCCACGACGGGATGACGTCCATTTTCGATCCTCATACCCGGACTATCATCGAGGACAGGTTGGCACCAGTCGTTTTCGCAAGCCATGATGGCAAAACTGTTCAATACATCCAGTTCTGCCAGAACTTGTCCTATATCACGCAATATCGGAAGTTCTGGCTGCAGCTTCTCCAGAAGCTCGGAGTAGAGCTCGCGTTCACGTGCTAGTGATTTTTCACGCGCACCCAGAACCTTGTCTTCGTGCTCTTTGAGTTCGGGGGTGATATACCGTTCGGTGCTCTTAAGTGTTTGCCTGCGAATATAGTGCGCTGGCGGTGATTGCTGCTTGCTGGTTTCTATGTAAAAGCCGTGCACACGGTTGTAACCGACTTTTAACGAGTTTATGCCTGTGGCTTGCTTTTCGCGTAGTTCCATATCCTTGAGGAAATTATCGGCATTGCTGCTCAGTCCGCGAAGCTCGTCCAGTGCAGCATCATAACCATCAGCCAGAACGCCACCGTCGCGTAATACAACGGGCGGGTTTTCTCGGATGGCGCTGGCAAGAAGGGACGGGCATTGCAGTTCAGTTGCCAGCTTCTCGATACTGGGTTGCAGGGACATAACGGGCTGGTCGTCTGCGTGGCTCGTTGCGTGTGCCTCTTGCGCTTTTACAAGCAGACCGACAAGCTCGGGCAGTCGCTCAAGACTCAGACGCAGGCGTTCCAGTTCACGGGGTTGTACATTGCCGAGTAGCACGCGGGTGGTAATACGCTCTACATCATGAATGCTTGCCAATACGGTGGCTATGTCGTCGCACCGTTGATCAGCCATTAACAAGGCGACTTGTGACTGGCGTTGCCCGATCAGTTGACGCTTTCGCAAGGGTTGTTGCAACCACGCACGCAGCTTGCGCGAGCCCATGGGGTTGGCTGTTCTGTCAATAACGCTAACCAGGGTATGGCTGGCCTGGCCATGCATGTTTTCAGTCAGTTCAAGATGGCGTCGGGTGCCCGGATCCAGCACGATGGTGTCGGCGGCATTTTCCAGCGTTAATCCCGTAACCTGACGAACGTCATTGAACTGCGTTTCGCGTGCGTATCCCAGTGCGACGGATGCCGCTGTGATAATCAATGCATTGTCATCGCAACCGAAGGCGGCAAGGTTTCTGACGTTGAAATGATCGAGCAAGCTCTGCCGCGCTGCTTTCTCATCAAACAGCCAGGGTGCCCGGGAGCGTCGGGTATAACCGCTTAATGATGTGTTCAGGATACTGTTTTCCTGCAGCAGCAGCTCCGCGGGATTCAATCTCGATATCTCCGCCATGAGGCTGGGAAGATCATCGACGTTCATGGCGACCAGATCACCGCCCGCCACATCGAGAGCTGCAATGGCATAGCCATCCGGACCCTCACTGACGCAAGCCAGCAGCGCGACTTCGCGAGCACTGAGTAAGGATTCCTCGGTGAGAGTGCCGGGCGTGACAACTCTCACCACCTCCCGTGTTACCGGTCCCTTGTTGGTAACCGCGCCAGTCTGTTCGCAGATGGCAACAGACAAGCCCCGACGTACCAGCCTGCCCAGATAGTTGTCGGCGGCATGGTAGGGAATGCCTGCCATCGGGATAGGCTCGCCACCGCTCTTGCCACGCGCCGTTAGCGTAATATCCAGAATCTCGGATGCGCGCCTGGCATCATCGTAGAACAGCTCGTAGAAGTCGCCCATGCGATAAAACAGCAGGGATTCGGGATGCTGTGCCTTGATGCCAAGATATTGCTGCATCATGGGTGTGTGTACGGAGGTGCTCATGCTGCATAGTGTACTCGGAGAGTGTATTCATGAAACACGGAATCTCCATAATACCGTCCGGCGTATGCCGCACTTCAACAACCAAAGACCAGAGCATCCAGCCAGAGCGTCGAAATGAATAGTGAAGATGATATTGCTACTGATAGTGCCATTGCGGCATTGTCTGCCGAGCTTGGCGGACAGCTAGAGAGAAGCCACCGTTTCATCACCACTGCAGAATCCTGCACAGGTGGACTGGTTGCAGGTGCACTTACCGAGGTAGCGGGCAGTTCCGGCTGGTTCGAGCGAGGTGTCGTAACCTACTCGAACGCTGCGAAGCAGGAACTACTTGGCGTTAGTGCCAGCATATTCGAGCAACATGGTGCAGTCAGTGAAGCTTGTGTCAGCGCAATGGCAGCGGGGGCTTTGGATCGCGCTGGAGCGGACGTTGCACTGTCTGTCAGCGGAATTGCAGGACCCGGTGGCGCTACGAAGGACAAGCCTGTGGGCACCGTCTGGATTGGCTGGGCCATCAGGTGTCTTGAAACCGCTAAAAGCGGTACAGCGGCCACTACACCTGAAGGTGTTGTTAAAATAACGACCGAGGTTTTCACATTTTCTGGGGATCGTCGCTTTGTGCGTCGGCAAGCAGTTTTTGAGGCCTTGCGTGGTACCATTTCACGAATACATAGTATTGATAAGACAGGATCGCTAACACTATGATTGCTCGTCCTTTTGCCAGATCCCTCAAGTGTCGGCTGTTGAGTTCCGTGGGCCTGTCCGCGGGCCTATTGTTTCTCTTTGGTGCCGCCCTTGCCCAGGAGAGCATGTCTCTTGAAGATCTTGAGAGGCTTGTCACTGAACAGCGTATTGCTTTGGAGGAAGCCATCGCCAATCGCGAGTCCACGGCAGCTCAGGCAGCAGAGGTCCAGAAGGAGCTTGATGCGGCTGAAGCGCGCAGCCGTGAAGTCGAAGAGGAGCTGCATGCTCTGTGTGAAGAGCAAGAATTGTTGAAGGAAGGTACTTACGATAGTTGTATAAAAAGCGAAGGTAGCTGATTTTTTTTACAGTATTTTTATGTTTTTCGTCCCCTAACCGGCAGTCTATGTGAAATAATCATTTCCACGGTTCAAGCCATGGAATGGTGTTGCCGCATCTCACTGAACGGAGAACACGCAAGTGGACGACAACAAGAAAAAAGCTCTCTCTGCCGCATTAGGGCAGATCGAAAAACAGTTTGGCAAAGGCACCATCATGCGCATGGGTGACGATGCCGTGTCACGTGACATAGATGTCATATCAACAGGTTCTCTGGGTCTTGATCTGGCGTTGGGGATAGGGGGCTTGCCGCGCGGCAGGGTCGTCGAAATCTACGGGCCGGAGTCGTCAGGCAAGACCACGATGACCCTGCAGGTTATCGCGGAGTGCCAGAAAGCCGGAGGCACCGCAGCATTTGTCGATGCGGAACACGCATTGGATCCAGTATATGCTCGCAAGCTGGGCGTCGATGTCGACGACCTCCTTATATCCCAGCCAGATACCGGCGATCAGGCACTGGAAATCGTGGACATGCTGGTGCGTTCCTCAGCGGTTGATATCATTGTCGTCGACTCTGTTGCAGCGTTGACACCCAAGGCCGAGATCGAAGGCGACATGGGAGATTCTCATGTCGGACTTCAGGCGCGTCTCATGTCACAGGCGCTTCGCAAGCTCACCGGTAATATCAAACGCACAAACACGCTGGTTATCTTCATTAACCAGATCCGCATGAAAATCGGCGTCATGTTCGGCAGCCCCGAGACCACCACGGGCGGCAATGCACTCAAGTTCTATTGCTCTGTGCGAATGGATATCCGACGTATCGGCGCCATTAAACGTGGTGACGAAATTGTCGGTAACGAAACGCGCGTCAAGGTCATAAAAAACAAAATGGCGCCTCCTTTCAGGCAAACCGAGTTCGAGATCTTGTATGGAGAAGGGGTGTCGCGAGAAGGCGAGCTTATTGATCTCGGCGTTCAAAACGGATTGGTTGACAAGGCTGGAGCCTGGTATAGCTACAACGGCGACCGAATTGGTCAGGGCAAGGAAAATGTGCGCAAGCATATGCTCGAGAACCCAGAAATGGCCAATGAAATCGATGCCAAGTTGCGCGAAATGTTACTACCAACTACCGGATCATCGCTGAAAGGCGAAAAAGAACAGGAAGCAGCGGCTGCGGCTGAAGTCTGAGTCGTCATAAATCGGTGCTAAGGTTAACGTATCGTTAGCCTTGTCATTGGTATTAGTGATGATTGAATGTCAAGGGGCTTTCACCTGAATGTGTGAAAAATCGACCGTAGATCTATCGGCATTGTCCCCTGAGCAACGCGTACAGCGAGCGTATAACGCCGCTGTGCGGCTTCTGGGTAGCCGCGACCATTCAGTGTTCGAGTTGACAAAAAAACTGGTTGCACGAGAGCATCCGGAAGATTCCATTCGCGCAGCACTGGATGAGCTTGCGGAGCTCAATTATGTCAACGACGCCCGATATGCTCAGTTATATACGGAGCAGCGACTGGGCCGTGGCTATGGCCCTTTGTTGATAAGGTCAAAACTCCGCCAGCGTGGTGTGGCTTCGCATCTGGTCGACGCAGCGCTCGCCGAGCAGAATGCCGATTGGGCAGAACTTGCACAGGTGGCGCTGGAAAGTCGTTTTGATGCCTGCATGATCAACAGCCATGAGCAGCGAGATGTCGGCCGAATGTCACGGTTTCTGAGCTCACGCGGGTTTCAGACCAGCGATGCGCTTCGAGCTCTGAATACAGCACGAAAACATTCCTGTCGGCGTTCCTGATGTAACAATGTCAAGCCTAATATTAAATATTGGTGGGTATTGACGATTAGTATTGGTGCAAGACACTATCCGTCGGAGCGCACTGCGTTTACACTACCCACCCATTCAGCCAGCACGCTGCTCGTCCCATGTCTGACCCTAAGCTTATTTCCACGTCTGCAATTCGCGACCAGTTTCTCGACTATTTCAAGAGCGAGGGGCACGAAGTCGTTGCATCAGGATCATTGGTACCCGGCAACGACAAGACCTTGCTGTTTACCAATGCCGGCATGGTCCAGTTCAAAGACGTCTTTACTGGCGATGATGTCCGGGATTACAAGAGGGCAACCACCTCTCAGCGGTGTGTTCGCGCGGGTGGAAAACACAATGATCTGGATAACGTCGGGTATACCGCAAGACATCACACCTTTTTTGAGATGCTTGGCAACTTCAGTTTTGGCGACTACTTCAAAGAGGAAGCCATCCGATTTGCGTGGACCTTTCTGACAGGCACTCTCGGACTGCCAGCTGACAAGTTATGGGTCACCGTTTTTGAAGAGGACGATGAAGCTGAGGCTATCTGGATCAACGACATAGGCGTGCCGGCCGAGCGCGTAATTCGCATCGGTGCAAAAGACAATTTCTGGATGATGGGAGACACAGGCCCCTGTGGTCCTTGCTCGGAGATTTTCTATGATCACGGCGACGATGTCTGGGGTGGACCGCCGGGTTCGCCGGAAGAGGATGGCGATCGTTACATCGAGATCTGGAATCTGGTCTTCATGCAATTCGACAGATCGGCTGACGGTACCATGACGCCATTGCCAAAACCGTGTGTGGATACCGGTATGGGGCTTGAGCGCATTGCTGCCGTGTTACAGCATGTGCACAGCAACTATGAGATTGATCTGTTCCATCGCCTCATAAAAGATACGGCAAAACTGCTTAAGGTTGAAGATCTTTCTAATCCTTCCTTACGCGTGATAACCGATCACCTGCGCTCCTGTTCATTCCTGATTGTCGATGGTGTCATACCCGGCAATGAAGGGCGTGGTTATGTTCTGCGAAGGATTATCAGACGCGCAGCGAGACACGCTAACAAACTGGGCGCTACCCAGCCGTTTTTTCATCAGCTGGTGAAGTCGCTGGTGCGTGAAATGGGCGAAGCCTATCCGGAACTCGTGGCCGCTCGCGACCATGTCGAACATCAATTATTAAAGGAAGAGGAGCGCTTTGCGACCACATTGTCAGCGGGGCTTGCCATCCTCGATGATGAAGTATCGCGTCTCGATACAAAAATCATTCCGGGTGAAGTAATTTTTAAACTTTACGATACCTACGGATTTCCTGCCGATCTAACGGCAGATATTGCCCGGGAACGCGAGCTTGAGGTCGATATGCCCGGCTTTGAAACCTGCATGGAAGCCCAACGAAACCGCGCAAGAGCTGCAAGCAACTTTGCCAGTCAGGGTCTGGACTTTCAGGCATCAACTATTACGCAGTTTCTGGGTTATACACAAACTGTCGCCGATGCCCGTGTCACCGAGCTGTTTGTTGATGGCCGATCAGTCGACACCATAAGCGCAGGTGTTGCTGCCTGGGTCGTGCTGGATCGGACCCCATTTTATGGCGAATCCGGAGGACAGGTTGGTGATACCGGACATCTCGCATCAGGCGCAGATATCACATTCGATGTGCTGGACACGCAAAAGCAACGCAAGGCATTTGCGCATGCCGGTACATTGGCCAGCGGCCAACTCAGCGTCGGTGATTCTGTGACAGCGAGTGTCGATTGCGAGCGCCGCGATCGAATACGCCAGAATCACTCTTCTACCCACTTGTTGCATGGAGCGCTGCGATCTGTTCTGGGTACTCATGTCGAACAGAAAGGCTCGTTGGTCAATGAACAGCAGTTACGTTTTGATTTCTCTCATGGTGAAGCGGTTACGCATGAACAGATGGTCGCAATAGAGCGGTGGATGGACCACGAGGTTCGTCTCAACAGTCCGTGCTCTATTGAAGAGATGTCCATGGAAGAAGCAATTAAGGCAGGCGCCATGGCACTGTTCGGTGAAAAATACGGTGACGTCGTGCGAGTAGTCAGGCTGGGTGACGAGTCCGTCGAGCTTTGTGGCGGCACACATGTTAACGCCACGGGTGATCTCGGTGGTATCAAGGTATTGAGTGAGGGTGGAGTTGCCGCGGGCGTGCGTCGGATCGAGGCGGTCAGTGGTCCGGCAGCGCTTGATTATACGCAATCCATTGAGGCCCAGCTTGAGTCAGTTGCTTCAACGTTGAAAGCACCGAAAACTGATGTGATTCCAAAGCTTGTGCAGCTCCAGGCTCGCAACAAGGAACTCGCTCGGCAAGTCGATCAGCTACAAGCCCAGTTGGCAGCATCAAAGGGTAAAGATCTTGCTGGCGGTGCCCGCAAGGCAGGGGTTGCCAATATTCTGCTGAAGGTTGTTGATGACACTGATGCAAAAGGTTTGAGAACACTAATGGACCAGCTGCGAGTAGATTTAAAGCCAGCCGTGGTTGTTTTGGCAAGCGAAAAAGCAGGTAAGGTTGCGTTGATAGCCACCGTAGATGAGTCCCTGCACAGTCAGGTCAAGGCGGGTGACCTTTTGAAGGAAGTTGCGAGCGTATTGGGCGGTCGTGGTGGCGGTCGTGCCGATATGGCTCAGGGTGGTGCAGAGTCGCTGGACAAGATTCTCCCGGCATTTGAAGCAGCTAATCTCTGGCTTGATAAGCAACTGGGTATGCCAGGTTGACATGATGATTGGCTAGCCACAGGATCAGCACTGTTTCAGTGCCGTGACTTGGCAGGGGACATTTCGGTTCTATAAAATAGCCAGCGTTTTCAGTGGTCGGAATTTCGGCACGTTTCCGAATTATGCAGGTGCAGTCCGATTGACTGCTTTGCCTGCAAGAACTCTACAGGTTGGTTTTTTCATCATGGCGTTTTTGGTCAAGAAGTACGGTGGTACTTCCGTGGGTACGGTAGAACGTATCCAGCATGTGGCTCAGAGCCTCAAGGAGGCTCATCAAGCTGGCGATGATCTGGTGGTGGTTGTCTCGGCGATGTCCGGTGAGACCAATCGACTGGTAGGCATGGCCAGAGAAGTTCAGCCGGCGGTTGTCGATGTTCGAGAACTGGATGTGCTGCTGTCAACCGGAGAGCAGGTCACTATCGCGTTGTTATCCATGGCGCTCAAGGAACTGGGCGTTGAAGCCTGTTCCTATACCGGCTCGCAAGTACGAATTCTCACGGATGACAGTCATAGCAAGGCGCGTATCATCGACATTGATACTGACCGGATTATGACGGATATCAAGGCCCGCAAAATCGTTGTCGTAGCAGGCTTTCAGGGCGTCGATGAAAAAGGTGACATCACTACCCTCGGACGTGGAGGCTCAGATACATCAGCGGTTGCCCTTGCCGCGGCGCTCAAATGCGATGAGTGCCAGATATATACCGATGTCGATGGTGTCTACACCACCGATCCCCGTGTTGAAAGCCGTGCAAGGCGACTCGAGCGTATTACTTTCGAGGAAATGCTGGAGATGGCAAGTCTGGGTTCCAAGGTTCTGCAGATTCGAGCGGTGGAGTTTGCCGGCAAATATAATGTTCCTTTGCGTGTGCTTTCGAGCTTCAAGCCAGGCGAGGGGACACTGATTACTTACGATGACGAGGAAAACAGCATGGAAAAAGCGCTAGTGTCTGGCATAGCGTTCAATCGGGACGAAGCGCAGGTGACCGTCACTGGTGTTGCCGATCGTCCTGGAACTGCGTACGCGATCCTGGGGCCTATTTCGGATTTGAATATCGAAGTAGACATGATCATTCAGAATATCGGTGCTGATGACACCACTGACTTTACCTTTACCGTGCATCGCGACGAATACCGGCGTGTGATGGACTTTCTCAAGTCCAAGCAAGATGAGCTAGGTGCTGCGACTCTGTCGGGCAATGATCGAATTGCCAAACTATCGATCGTGGGTGTTGGCATGAGATCGCATGCCGGCATTGCAAGCCGCATGTTCAGACGACTGTCAGAGACGGGAATCAACATACGACTTATTACCACCTCTGAGATAAAAATCAGTGTGGTCATAGACGAGAAATATCTGGAGCTTGGAGTGAGAGCCCTGCATGAGGAGTTTGAGCTTGCAGCACCTGAAGCAACAGAGACATAGTGTTTGTAATGATTTGGACGTTGACAGTCCCTATTTTTCAGGAGTGCAGACGATTCGCAAATCATGTTGAGTGAGCGCAATTTTGTTTATAAATGTAAAACTGTGTTGCTTGTTATATGTGCATCGTGTCATTAGAGAGTGGTAATGACATGTTACACGGCCCATTTATAAAGGGTTTCAGCCTGATTTCGGTGTGTTTCTTCAAGGATGTTTCATTACTGTTAAAACTAACCACCAGCCTTAATGCAGCGGGTTGCGACGGTAATTTTACTGACATAATCAACCCTCGCGGTCAAGAAGTGTGATCGGCGTAACACTTGTTAGGTGTCGCCTTACGAGGGCATCGGTACTAGGGGGCTGGTAAACAGCCGTTGTCAGTTTGAAGTAACCAGGAGTTCTACCATGTTGATTTTGACACGTCGAGTCGGTGAAACACTCATGATTGGTGATGAAGTAACCGTCACTGTTCTGGGTGTGAAGGGGAACCAAGTACGTATTGGAGTTAATGCACCAAAGGAAGTTGCAGTACATCGCGAAGAAATTTACGAGCGAATAAGGAAAGAGCAGGAAGGCGAAGTCATTGAGCGGGAGCTTGCTGCGGAGAGCTGACATCGTGTGGGGCGCTGTTGAGTTATTATTTTCGCTTGTTCCAGTAAATAGAGGCGGTGGTGGGTTGACGTAGGTACGTTCTCCCACCATAATCCGCACGTACAAAACACGCGCCCGTAGCTCAGTTGGATAGAGTACCTGGCTACGAACCAGGCGGTCGGAGGTTCGAATCCTTCCGGGCGCGCCAGTTTTGTGTATGGCCACACCAATAATATTGTTATTTCTGCTCCCAATCCGTTTTTTAATGATGATGGAGCAGTGAGGCAAATTGTCGGAATGGCAAGTTGGGTAGTTTGCTCTCGTCTATATCTGGGCAGATGATACGGAGAAGTGGCCGAGTGGCTGAAGGCGCTCCCCTGCTAAGGGAGTATACGTTTTATCGCGTATCGAGGGTTCGAATCCCTCCTTCTCCGCCATTATCCCAGCATACATAATTCCCGTATACATACGAGGCTAATCCAGCGCATTGGTTGCGCTGCTCAGGGTTCAAACCCTCTGTGCAACAAACGATAGCTTCGACAAGAAACCGCTTGTGGTTTCTTACGGGACGCTGGGTGGTGTCTGCGGCTCTACCCACTTAACGGGGGGCGGGCACTCACTAAACCCGATTGATAATACCGCAGAGCCTAGTCACGACGTGACGAGCAATCCCTCCGATGGTTTCACGGCGCGGTAATTCTCATCGCAAGGGTGCCAAGATCCATCATTCATCTGCTCCTTGCCCTCGACTTTCTTTAAACTACGCGCAGCGTTTGTATTGGAATCAGTCAATACAGAAAACCCAGAGGCGAGATGCAGTGGCCAATACACAACTGGTAGGTGACATCGGTGGAACCAACGCGCGATTCGCGCTGCTTGACGATGAGGGTAGTCCGCAGGCTCCTCGAACATTGCGTACCGATGATTTTTCGAGTATCTCAGATGCCATAAATTTCTATCTCGCTGAGCAGGATATCGACAGAGTAAAAGAGGCGGCCATTGCCGTGGCCACTCCGGTAATAAGCGATGCTGTCAAACTAACCAATAATCATTGGTCATTTTCGATCGAACAGACACGCAAGTCCATGGGACTGGAAAGGTTGCATGTGGTTAATGATTTCACCGCGCTGGCCCTGTCAGTCAATCACTTGCCTGCTGCAGAACTTGTCAAGGTGGGTGGGGGGGAGGCAGTTGAGCGCCATGCCATAGCTATCATTGGCCCTGGAACAGGTCTGGGGGTGTCCGGTCTGGTGCCCTGTGGTGAGCACTGGAACGCGTTGCAAGGCGAGGGGGGGCACGTCTCTCTTGGCGTTAGAACGCAACGAGAATTCGCTGTGTATCGTCAATTGATGGAGAAATTTCGTCACGTATCCGCCGAACGTTTCCTGTCAGGCCCGGGCCTTGTCAATATCGTGAAGGCATTGCGTGAGCTGGATGGTCTGCCAGAGCGCGATTTTTCACCGGCAGAAGTCACCGAATGTGGTATGCATGACTTTCTGACTCGTGAAAATCTTCACGATGCTGGCACATCCTGCAACGCCAGTGAGGCTGAACGCCAAAGTTGTGAGGAAGCGCTACAAATCTTCTGTAGCTTGCTGGGCTCGTGTGCAGGTAATCTGGTACTGACCATTGGGGCAGAGGGTGGTGTTTATATTGGCGGTGGAATTGTTCCGAGGCTCGGTGAATTTTTTGTTCAATCACAGTTTCGCCATGATTTCGAAGCCAAGGGCCGTATGCAAGCTTATATGGAAACCGTTCCCAGCTACGTTATTCACTCTCCATACCCTGCACTGATTGGCGCTGCACAGTTGCTGGACTGACTACAAACGGTGGTGCTTAGTCATCGAAGTCCAACCTCATCTGCGAGTCATTTAGCGGTTTTGTAGTAGCCTTTTTCTGACTGCGTCCAGCGGTTGAACGGCGACGTCCGTTACGATCATTACCGGGTAGTCTCGAGCCGTGTTTTTCCAGCACGACAGCTGAGGCTTCGATGCCTTCAGGGCTTTTACGGATGGTGTATACCTGATCTCGTATGATGCGTGTGTTGGCATCGAAATCGGTAGCCGGCTCCGGGTAGTCACCCAGTATGCGTTGATTGTATTGCGCTATTTCCGTAGCGTCGAACTCGCGCAGCTCGGGTATCCAACGTTTGACAAAAATCGCTTGTGGATCCTGGTCCAGTAATTGTTTTAGTGGGCTATACACACGCAGTGTGTTGATTCCTACTATGCCAGCCTGCATCTGTATTTGCGAAAAGTGTATGCCCGGTTCATAGTCCAGAAACAAGCGAGCCAATGGGTAGTACAACGACTTCCAGCTCTGTGCCATGCCGAAGCAGCCGGTACTGACGACCATGGCACGCATGCGAAAATTCAGAAAGCCTGTTGCCGCAAGGCAACGCATACTAGCATCAATCAATGGCAGGCCCGTTTGCCCATTCTGCCATGCATCGAGTAGTTGCTGATTGTCGCCATAGCCGAGGTCCTTGTAGGCAGGATTTAATGCTTCGAATTCCATCGACGGTGCAGATTCCAGACGCTGAATGAAATGGTCATGCCAATGCAGACGCGATTGAAATGCTTTGAGACTCTTGCGCCACTGCCAGACGTCCGGTGCCGACGACTTGGCGAGTTCACGTTCACGCTCCCGAGTTGCATGAAACACTCTACGTAGACTGATAGTGCCCCACGCCAGGTGAGCAGATAATCGTGAGCCTGCATCAAAAGCGGTATTGGGTGAAGAGATGCCACCGGAATAGGCAATACCACGGTAGTTCAGGAAGTCATGCAAGACGTCGGATGCGTGCTCCTCGGTAATGGTTTGTGTATCAGTAAGTCTTATACGCGGATCAGATGCTCGCCCGGACAATGTTTCAAACGCCGGCCACTGTTTGCTGTCAGTATTGGCAGGCTCGCCTGCCGCCGTATCCAGTGGCCAGCCGTTAATGGATACAGGGGCAGCGGAAGGTGGTGTACCCATGAGCCTTTCGCGAATGACTGGTTGCCGTTTATCGCGGTCTGTCAGTCCGCGGATAACACCATTCTGGTGTTCCTGCTGCCAGTGAATGCGGTTCCTGGCTGCCCAGCGCTTTACCGCCAGGTCTCTGGTAAATGTCACATTGGAGCCGGTCTCTTCATGACTGAACAGTGCATCGAAGCCGGTAGTGCGTTTCAGCGTATCCAGCACGTCAACAGCCTCACCACAGATCACATGCAGCACGCCGCCGGCTTTTTGAAGACGACTGCCGAGGTGCTCCGCGGCCTGCTGCCAGGCGCGGTAATGAAACAGCGACGTTTCCTGAGCCTTGCACAGTGACGGCTCAACGATAAACAGAGCGTTTACGTACTCACACTGATCAATAGCCGCACGCAGAGCATCATTGTCATCGAGGCGAAAGTCTCTTTTAACCCACCACAGTCCGCGTTGAAATCGTTTACTCACTGTCGCTGTTTACGGGTACTGCGATTGTTGCTCATCATCGGTCCATGGATCACTTGCGTTTAGCTGCCTCGTTACGGCAGCGTTCTGAACAGTACTTGATGCTCGGCCACAGTCCTCTTGACGCCCATTTTTTACGGTTCTGGAAACTTCTTTCGCAGACTGGGCATATCTTTGTTTCAGTATGGGCTGATTTCATGAACAATCCGGGCTGGTTCCTAGAGACCTGCATGGTGCTTAACCTGTTTGAAATATTGGGAAAAGCTGCTGAACGATTTTTCTGGCATGGGATAAAGCCATTCACGCTCGACCACATCGCCGGGCCATTCGTTACAAGCGGGGTACTCAGCCCGTGTGAGTGATGCCTTTGTGCAGGCAGAGCGTAGTTGGTGGATTGTTCCGTGATAGATCGTTGCCTGGCAGTGCTTTGCCCAGTGTTCGACAAACTGCCAGCGCAAAGGGCTCATTGGCCATCGCTCGGCCAGCTCAGTATCAATGAACACAATGTGTTGCTCCATGGCGCTCTGCCAGCCAGGATCCAGCTGCCAGATACTTCGCAGCGCAACACTACCGCTTAGATCAGTGATTGGCATGCCCGGTATTGTCTGGCTGTAGTCAGCGGTGCCGCGGGGTTTCAAATGTGATGGTGGCGTGAATGGGTCAAACTCTTCGTAGGGTATATCCAGCCAGCTCTGGCTCTGCTTTCGTCGACTGTACTTATTTATATTATCTTGATTGGCTACGTATTTTTTATGACTGAATGTCCCGGCGATCCATTGCCAGCTAAGGGTATTGCTGGCAAGGTCTCCATCGAGCAAATGGTAGTGAAGCCAGCGCGCTGGCTCCTGCCAATAAGTGCCCGCCATATTGCAGCTGAGTCCCGCCACCCACATGCGGGCATGGTTGTGCATTACCCCGTGACTGGTCAGGATATCAAGGCATTCGTCAATGACCTCAATGCCGGTGGATGCCTTAAGCAGAACATTAGGTAGTTCCCGGCTCCACACCGCTGTTTGAGGGTGTCGTATATCGTCGAATATCTTATCGCCTGCCAACTGCCAGGTGCGGTGAAAGAACTCCCGCCAACCAAGCTCGAACAAGAGTCGATAGCAGGACTTGGCCTTGTGTCCAGTAAGCACGCGATCGGCGATTTGCCGGGTGCTGATGACACCGTGGGTGACAAATGGGCTTAGCCAGGTGACATCGCCATCGAGATAGTTGCGCGTCTTATCGTAGGCCCAGGGGTCGATCTGGTCGATCCGTTCCTGAATTTGCTGGAGGCTGCACAGGAAGTGTTCAAACACAGGTGTATTCATGGTATCCCACAGGAGGCCGCAGTGTCGGTCTGCACGGCTCGTCCGTGCGTATCAGCAAGCATGAATAACATTGCCTTCGTTTTTCCTAATCAGTTGTTCGCAGATCACCCTGTTCTACGAGAGTCGCCGAAAAAGGTTCTACTGATTGAACACAGCTTGTTCTTTGGAGACAAGCGATACCCTCTGCGCTTTCACAAGCAGAAGCTTGCCTACCATCGGGCCACCATGCACGCCTATGCCTCTATGCTGGAGAAGAAGCATTACGAATGCCAGGTGGTGCGTTACGAAGATGGGCAATGTTGTCTTGCAGCCTTGTGCAAGCGAGCCAGCGATGATGGCTATCATACGATTACCGTTGCTGAACTCAACGATTTCACTCTGCGTAAGCGCCTGATGGTTGCGGCCGAGAAGGCTGGGCTCGGTATCAAGGAGCTGGATACACCGGGCTTCATCAACACGACTGAGGCAAACCGTCAATGGCGCAGTGAGCGCAAACGCTGGTTCATGGCTGATTTTTACCAGTGGCAACGAACTAGGCTGGACATTATGATGGACGGCAAGAAGCCTGTTGGAGGTCAATGGAGCTTTGATGAAGACAACCGGAAAAAGCTACCCAAAGCCGAGATTGCATCGTTGCCGGTGTTGCCAACGGTAAAGCGTACCGCGTCTGTCAAGCAGGCTATCGAGTCGGTCGAATCTGATTTTCCGAGTGCGCCGGGCTCTCTGGACAACTGGTACTACCCCACAACGCACACTCTGGCCGAAAAATGGCTTGATACCTTTCTTGAAGAGCGCTTCGTTAAGTTCGGGCCTTATGAGGATGCAATAGCTGCAGGCCATAACTGGCTGCATCATAGCGTCTTGACTCCCATGCTCAACACCGGATTGCTGACGCCCGTTCAGGTTATCGACAAGGCGTTAAGCATTGCTGAACAATCGGATGTGCCTTTGAACAGTCTGGAAGGGTTTGTTCGGCAGATTCTGGGTTGGCGAGAGTTCATGCGCGCAACTTACGATGATTTGGGGGTGCCCATGCGTACCACCAACCACTGGAAGCACACACGAAAACTACCCAATTCATTTTACGATGGGACAACAGGTATCGACCCTATTGATGATGCCATTCATCGCATACTTGATACCGGCTATTGTCATCACATTGAACGTTTAATGATCCTCGGCGGTTTCATGTTCTTGTGCGAGATAGACCCTGACGATATCTACAAGTGGTTTATGGAGATGTTCATTGATAGTTATGATTGGGTCATGGTGCCGAATGTCTATGCCATGAGCCAACACGCCGATGGTGGGGCCATTACCACTAAACCCTATTTTTCAGGATCGAACTATGTCCTGAAGATGAGCAACTACAAAAAAGGTGAGTGGAGTGAGGTCTGGGATGCGCTGTTCTGGCGCTGGATTATCCGCAACAGTGATGCGCTGAGGGGTAATCCGCGTTGGGCGATGATGGTACGCAACGGTGAAAAAATGAGCGAAGAAAAACGCAGTACGCATCTGAAGGTTGCGGCCTCTTACCTAAAAGGCCTGCGCTGACAGCAGACTCGACAAGCAATTGTCAGGTACAGACTAGCTGGGCGGTAAGCGTTTTTTCAGCGCCAGCTGACTGCACGACTGCTGCCGAAAAAGTGCCACGTGGCAACGAGTGCGGCTGCGTTGAGTTGTAGAAAGACCTTGAAAAAATTAAGCAGTTTGTTACTGGTTCCCGGTATCCCAGCATAGCTTGCACCTGCCAACGCGTACAGCGCCAGTTGTGCAGCGAGCATTAACTGCAAGAACAAATCCCCCATAAGCGCACCGGCAGTCGCTGATAACAGCGCGATGATCATTGCGAACGGGACGAGAAGCCTGAACAGTTTGTGCGACAGGAATTGTGCCCAGACAGGATTTTTATTCGGCAGGAACAACCATGGGTTTTTCATGAACGATTGCCAGTTACCGGCAAGGGTGCGGACCTTGCGCCTGAATTCCAGATCCAGATCATCATTTGTCTTGTCAAACGCATAGGCCCCCGGAACATACAAGGTGCGTTTGCCTTGTTTGAGCAGGCTGATAGGTGTTTCAAAGTCGTCAAGCAGGGTGCCGATAGGGTTTGGCAGGAAATCTTCGCGCCGGATGGCATACAGTGCGCCGGTAACACCGGTTGTCGAAAACAGCCGTGTCTCGTTTTCTCTTATCCATTTCTCGTAGCGCCAGTACAATCCGAAGTTTGCTGCGTCCAGACTGCTGTCTTCAGAGAGAATGAGTTCTCCGGTTGCAGCACCGATGGATTTATCGGCAAGGTAGGGGACAAGCACTCTTACAGCATTCGAGGAGATAATCTGCCGCGCATCCATAAACACGATAACATCGCCTGTCGCCTTTGCCACACCGATGTTGAGCGCCCCACACTTGCCTATTGATTTCTCGTAATGAATGCAGGTGCGATTGGCGTGCTCCGCAAATTCGCTGTTCAGGAATTCCGCTGTGCCATCGGTTGAACCATCCGAGACGATGACCCATTCGATTTTTTCTGCAGGGTAGTCAAGCGATTTCAGTGAAACCAGTTTGGCTGGTAGTGAAGCTCTTTCATTGTGCGCAGCGATTACGATGCTGACTGACGGCAACAGACTGTCAGAACACGTCGCCTGCGGTTTCGGGAGTGGTTTGCCCATCGCACGCAGGTACAGGAATACGGGAAAAACCGCGTAGGTATAAAGCACAAAACTGAATGCAACAGAAAAAACCCAAATCATGATGCTGTCTTTTCGTGAGCCATCTGATCTTCATCGTATCACTGCGCTCGCAGTAATTCATCGTTATGAGAATCGCATTGCATAATATAGTAGGTTTGTGGTGCTCGCTGCTCGGACACCATTGTTTTCTTGCGTTGGGTTAACGTTGAATCAGGGCGGTGGCCAGACATTGAATCTGTTTACCCTATGGTACGCAAGTACCAAGTCAAAAGTGGCGCAGTTTTTATTAGTGACAAATAAATGGCGCAATATGCGCATGATCACTTGGTGAGCAAGATCAGTGCACTGCATGTATGCAGTGCACTTTCTTATTAACCAGTTATTATTCCGCTAGCACCTTTTCGATTTCATCAGCCATTGATTCGATGGTGTCGTCGCAACTCACAGCGTTTTCATTGCCTTCGTTGGACACGGCTGCTGTTTCAAGGTCGATAGTGCAGGAGAACTCACCCATTAAGGCACGGCTTTCATTTTTGATTCGAAGAAACGTGTCGCCCACGGCATAGGCCAGCTCTGCACCCGGAAACCGCAGTTGAGCACCGCCGCTACTGGTATCGAAAATACTCAGTATTTCCAGCGAAAGGGTCTGCAGCACGCATCCATCGCTGTTGCCGTCAAACAATGAATCGAGACACTCGGGAGTCGCGTAGAAGCCAGCCTGATCAATCATGAATCGCTCGTTAGGCCCGCCTACGAAAAGCCTTGTGTCACCGCAATCGATGCTCGTTAGCGGCTGGCCCAGGCCTTCTTCATAGGAACCAAGACATTGATCTTCGTCTTCTGTTAGTTCTACACCTTCCGAAATACGCTTGTTCAGATCGAGCAAGGTGATCGACACCTGCATTGTCATGCCTTGTATGAGACGGTCCAGATCGCTGCCTTCGTCAACGGGTGGAATAAGCAATGTGTCTCCTGACGGAGCAGTATTGGCGCCGCCCGGTGGAGTAGGCGGTGCAATCGGCCCTGGTGGATTCTCGTCTACCGGCGGGTCTTGCTCAGCGGGTGGGTTCTCGTCTACGGGCGGGTCTTCCTCAGCGGGCGGGTCTTGCTCAGCGGGTGGGTCTTCCTCAGCCGGCGGGTTTTCCTCAGCGGGTGGGTTTTCCTCAGCGGGTGGGTCTTGCTCAGCGGGCGGGTCTTGCTCTACTGCAGGACTCTGTTCATCACCGATCGGTGGCTGCTGGCCGTCGGTGCCGATGGTGCCGGGTGCAGGTGGTGGCACTATGGGGCTTTGCTGATCGGCGTCAGGCTGATCATCCTGCTCAGCATCAATGCCTGCTGTGGCAGGGGTTACCGGATCTTGTTCGCCGGGGTTGTCAGCACTGGTGTTGTTGTCGGGCGTCGGGTCGTTGGTGTCCACCGAGCTGCAGGCCCCCAACGAGAAGAGTACAGCAGCAATAATGGAATAGCGGAACCTTGAGCCGATGTTCATGAGCGGTGCCTTGAAGTCAGAGAATTGGGTAAACCAGAAAAACAGAGCGATCAAAGGATATATTAACGGCGTGAAACCACACACACCACCAACAATTAAGAGGTTAGTTGGCATATCCTGATTGTAGAACGCAGCAAACTCAGTTTACACCTACAGGTATGTAATATATGGCAACAGTAATTGACGGTAAGGCATCGGCAGCAGAGCTGCGAAAGGGATTGACCACCGAGGTCGCGGCGCTGAAAAGCGATCATGGCCTGGTACCCGGGCTTGCAGTGGTGCTTGTGGGTGAGGATCCTGCCAGTCAGGTCTATGTCCGGAACAAGGGAAAACAGACGGTAGAAGTCGGCATGGAGTCTTTTGAGCATCGGCTGCCAGCTGACACTGAGGAGTCTGTGTTGCTTGACTTGATTGATCAACTCAATGCTGATGACAAGGTGCACGGTATTCTTGTGCAACTTCCTTTACCCGGGCACATCGATGAATTCAAGGTGATTAATGCGGTCAGCCACGATAAGGATGTCGATGGTTTTCATCTCATCAACGTAGGGCGACTGAACACCGACGGAGGCGGGGTTGTTCCTTGTACGCCTTTAGGATGCCTGATGATGCTCAAGTCCACACTGGGTGATTTGACAGGTATGAACGCGGTTATTGTTGGCCGCTCCAATATCGTCGGCAAACCGATGGCAGCCTTGCTGGTTCAGGCAAACTGCACGGTAACCATTGCCCACTCCAGAACCCGCGATCTGGAGGCATTGTGCAAAAGTGCCGATATTCTGGTGGCGGCGGTAGGGCGCCCTCAAATGGTCCCCGGGAGTTGGGTAAAGCCTGGAGCGACCGTCATCGATGTCGGTATCAACAGGATCGAGCAAGATGGCAAGACACGTCTAGTGGGTGATGTCGACTATGACAGTGCTGCCGAATTTGCTGGTGCCATTACGCCAGTACCCGGTGGAGTGGGCCCGATGACCATTGCCTGTTTACTGCACAACACGGTGCAGCAGGCTAAGCGTCAGCGAGGAATAGAGTAAGTTCGGGTACGCTTCCGGTCCAGAATTCAAATCCTCGTACCGCTTCCGGGCCCTGGTCCAAGCGGTATGACGGCATCTGTCATCCACATTCCCCGAAACTCGCCACTTTGCTGCCGGCCCAGCTGAAACGCATAACCGATCTCAGCGCCTGTGTCAGTGAACAGCCAGACGGCTTGCACCGCAGTATCGCCTGACACTTCCATAGCGTCATATCGTGCGCCGGCATGATTGAGCATATCGGAAAAGCCTGTCGTAATCATTTTGGTAAATCGGCTTAGGGGCCCCGTCGTTGCCCGATTTCCTGGCGACGCAAATCGATAAACGGTAGCAATCCCATCGTTATCTGCCGCAACTGAATTGCCTTGCAATGCATCAACGACGATTTTTACAACGTCTTGAGGCTGGTATTCGGTATTCGGTTCAAGATAAACATCGTCGGCACGCAGCTCCGATATACCGCTCAGCAAGGTCGCGGCCAGCAAGGGGATAAGCAGAGCTGCCAGAATCAGAGGGTGTTTTTTTCTTGAAACGTACTGCGCACGGGCCTTTGTCATTACGTTCATCTCCTGGTGCTCTTGAGCGAATGGTTTGTTGGTATTACGCCATATATACGTTTCAGTTCGGTAAACCGGACCGTTTGGCAATGTAACAGCAGACTTTTTGGCTGAAAAAATTCGTGGCTATGCCAAATCCTTAGCCAGATTGATAACAACGTCACGGGGCTGATGTGCCTAGCGGCGAAAGCCATTTGCAGTCGAAATGGCGCATCGGAAATCCACTTGACGGTGATTCGAGGAATATGGCAAGCCGGAGTTATAAAATTGAGTGACTAACTCGATTAATTCGGGCTGGACATACTCAGGTTTGGTTCTAACCAAGGCCGCCTGAGGTAAACTCAGAGTATGGAAGGAAAATCTCAGTTCGTGCCCACAGACCCCGCGGCAGCGCTGGTTGCATCGCGCTCGCCATGGGCTTCACCCCTGTGAACGACTCAAAGCTCCATCGATCAGCTGTCGAGGCGCTGGTTGTAAAGGACGTGCACAAACGTTTTGGAAAACTGGAGGTACTGCGTGGGGTTTCGATGTCGGCCCACGAGGGTGATGTACTGTCTATCATAGGCGCCAGTGGATCTGGCAAAAGCACGTTTCTGCGCTGTATCAACCTGTTAGAGCAGCCCGATAGCGGTGAAATCAGCATCGGCGGTGAGCCGATTCGATTCATCACCAAGAAAGGTGTGCGAGTACCGCAGGACATGAAACAAGTGGAGCGTTTGCGCAGCAAACTGGGTATGGTATTTCAGAGCTTCAACCTCTGGTCACATATGAATGTCATGCAAAATGTCACGGAGGTGCCCATCCAGGTTCTGGGCGTGAGCAAGGCGGAAGCCAGCGAGCGGGCAGAGCATTTCCTGCAGCGTGTCGGGCTTTGGGAAAAACGTGATCAATATCCGGCTTACTTGTCCGGTGGACAACAACAACGTGCCGCCATCGCACGGGCTCTGGCAATACAGCCCAGAGTCATGCTGTTTGACGAGCCAACCTCGGCCCTGGATCCTGAGTTGGTCGGCGAGGTGCTTAAAGTCATCAGAGACCTCGCCAACGAGGGGAGAACCATGATCCTCGTGACACACGAAATGACGTTTGCTCGCGATGTCTCTACGCAGGTTATCTTTCTGCATAAAGGACAGGTAGAGGAGCGGGGTACACCTCAACAAGTGTTCTATGAGCCTGTCAGTGAGCGTTGTCGAGCGTTCGTATCATCCATTCATTAGCATGAGTAAAACAGTGATAGCAGGCATGCATTTTCAGTGCTCACCCTGTTGTACAAATATCCAGTAACAAAACCAGCACAAAGAGGAACGAATGAAAAAACTATTAACTGCGATGTCATTGAGCGTTATGGCATTGGGAACCACCTCTGCTATGGCAGAGCTACGATTGGGTCTGGATTCAGCACCGTATCCGCCATTTTACGAAGCGGATAGCAATGGCGACTTTGTTGGCTGGGAAACTGAAATTGGCGATGCCTTGTGTGCTGCAATGAATGAGGAATGCACGTGGGTAGGCGTAGCATGGGATGGCATTATCCCTGCGCTTCTGGCCAAGAAAATCGACGCTATTGTTGGCTCAATGTCGATCACGGAAGAGCGCATGAAGACCATCAGTTTCTCCGATAAATACTACAACACGCCGGCCTCTGTCATAGGTCCGAAGTCCATGGAAATTGATGGATCACCGGAGAGTATGAAGGGCAAGATAATCGGTGTGCAGGTATCAACGACTCACCAGAACTATGTTGAGAATTACTTTCAGGATATGGCTGACAGTGTAAAAACTTATCAGGATTTCAATGAGCACAATCAGGATTTACTGGCTGGCCGGATAGATGTTGTCGTCGCTGATTCTCTGGCAATGTCAGATTTTCTAAACAGCTCAGAGGGCGCAGATTTTGAAATCAAGGCCAATCTTAGTGACGATGCCATTTTTGGACCGGGCGTTGGTGCAGGCATTCGTAAAGAGGATACGGAGCTTGTCGAGAAATTCAACGCGGCAATCCAGCAGATTCTGGATGATGGTACTTACGAAGAAATCTCTGCGAAATACTTTGATTTCGACATCTACGGCGCTAACCAGTGAGTCGTGTGGTTAATTCGGTGACAGACATCTTGTTCCCAACGTCGTCAGAACAAGGCAGACAAGCGACGAGTATTGAGTATACGAGAAGTTTTTCTAACGCAGGGCTGGCGGCGCTGGGGACGAGATGTGTTGCTGAATTAGCCGCACGACCCACTTGCTTTCATAGTAATGACCGATAACCATGGGTAACTAGATAGTGTCAGATCTGTTTGCTAACTGGCACTATCTCTCCATGGACGAGGGTGGCTGGGGCATGAATATGCTTCGCGGTCTTGTCAGCACCTTGCAGATTGCCCTTGGCGCATATGCCATGGGTATTCTGATCGGGTTTGCGGGGGCCCTGGGCAAGATCAATGGCTCAACGCCAACACGCTGGTTGCTGGAAATTTACACCACGCTAATTCGTGCTGTTCCCGAGCTGGTGCTCATTTTACTGTTGTACTATGCCGGTACCGGTGTGATCAACTCCTTGCTTGATGCTATGGGCTATCGGCCAATTGATATCAGTGGTCTGGTGGCTGGTATTGCTGTTCTGGGTATTGTTCAGGGTGGTTATTCTACCGAGGTCATACGCGGAGCCATGCTTGCAGTACCTCGTGGGCAGGTTGAAGCTGCAGCGGCATTCGGTATGTCACGTTGGCAAGTGTTACGGCGCATTACTGTCCCTGCAATGTTGCCATTTGCCCTGCCTGGTATGTCCAACTTGTGGCTTATCGTTTCAAAGGATACGGCCCTGTTAGCCGTCGTCGGATTCTCTGAACTGGCACTTGTCACGCGTCAGGCAGCTGGAGCGACGCGTGCATACTTCCTGTTTTTTCTTGCAGCAGCATGTTTGTATTTGTTGGTAACACTGGTGTCGAACCAGATCTTTCGCTTGCTTGAAATACGTGCCAGACGCGGTCAGCCGGAGTTCACCTGATGCAGTGGTATTGGGTTCCCGAGTATCTGCCGAAGTTCATCGATGGCATCATCGTTACGTTGCAGCTGCTAAGCGTTTCGGTCATTCTCGGGATGGCGCTTGCAATTCCCATCGGTCTTGTGCAGGTTACAGGTCCACGCTGGCTGGCCTGGCCTGCCAGAGCCTTTTGCACGGTCGTCAGAGGCACACCATTGCTTATTCAGCTATGGCTTCTGTATTACGGTCTGGGATCTCTGTTCCCGTTGGTGCCGGGAATACGCGAGACGTTCTTGTGGCCGATATTACGCGATGCTTTCCCTTACGCCATTCTAGCCTTCACCATTAGTGTTGCAGGCTACGAAGGAGAGGTTATGCGGGGTGCCTTTAAAGGCGTGCCCAAAGGTGAGCTTGAAGCTGCCCGTGCGTTTGGCATGAACCGCTTCACTTTGCTCAGGCGCATCTGGTTGCCTCGTGCTTTTCAGAATGTTCTGCCGACGCTTGCCGGTGAGCTGGTGCTCACGCTGAAATCTACACCGCTTGCGGCGACCATTACCATTTTCGATGTTTACGGTGTCGGCTCTATCGTTCGCCAGGAAACCTATCGCGTATACGAGCCTCTACTGCTGGTCGCCGGTATATATGTATTGCTGACCGGAATTATTGTTGTGCTGTTTCGCTGGTTGGAAAATCGGGTACCCAGGCCAGTCTGATTGCTTGCCCAGTGGCTGGTGACTGGCAGACACAAAACGTTAGCAAAGTATTTCCGTTTCACTGTAAACACAAGCACCCAGGTCTGCGAATTTCATGAAATAGGTGGTAGTCTCGTAGGTAACACTGTATCCAGCAGTGATGTTAGAGGAGCCTGTTTGTATGAAGAAAAGCGACCTTAAACCTGTTTTACTCAACGGTCAGATCGATACGTTAGCGCCAAACTTGTCGCGACGTTCATTTTTCATGGCAGCCGGCGCAGCTGGTGTGTCAGCGGCTGCGCTTTCTCTGGGCGCGCGCAATGCTGTTGCTCAGTCTACGGATTGGACGCAACCCGGTAACAACAATCACGTGCTAGATTTGCAATCGCGTAGTGAGTTTGCCGGTGGCGAAATGACTATCGATTTTTATGGTCATTGCGCGATGAAAATCACCGCACCCAGTGGTGCGTCCATCATGATTGACCCGTGGCGAGATGACCCGTCCGGTGCCTGGGGTCTCTGGTTTAAAAACAAGTTTCCGGAAGCACTTGTAGACATCACCATGTCAACGCATACCCATTTTGATCACGACGCTATCGACAGGCCCCAGTCCACGATGGTGCTGGATCGCATGGTGGGCAACTTTGAATTTGCCGATCTGAAAATAACAGGCTTTGCTGACAAACATGCCTGTATTGCACCGGGTTGGTATCCGTGGACAGATGCGCTGAAGGAATTTGGCGTAGAGGCGTGCCCGCCGAATAATATCGGGCATATGGATATGGTGGTTTATGTTATCGAGACAGGAGGAATCCGGACGCTGATATGGGGTGATAATCGACCAAATCCGCCACAGGAGTTCTGGGACGCTATCGGTCAGATTGATATCCTGACTCTGCCGGTAGATGGCTCAGAACACATTCTGTCATATGACCAGGGGAATGAAATAGTCGAGCGGTTGAAACCTAAGATAGTCATACCGACACATTACCTCAGCGAGTCAACAACCTATACCTTATCAACCTTGCAACCGGCTGACGATTGGGTGAAGAGCCAGAAAAGTTTTCAGATGCTGGATGGCCCGAGTTTAAAACTGGCTTCTGCTGATGTGTCGAGTATGGACAGAGAGTTCATGTACTTTGGTGATAACGTACAGGCCGAGTAAGTATTTTCGGGAAAACGCCCAACGCTTGGGCCTGAATATAAAGCCCAAGGCTGCATAACGTATTTCAGAGCATGAACCTGCACCCGCGCTAGCCATGTGAAATATCAAGGTGGCGTGGGTGTGACTAAACAGGCTTTAAGGAAGATCCAGACATTACAGCCCTACAGCCCTAGTTCTGTAAGCCCGGGATGATCGTCAGGCCTGCGCCCTTGTGACCAGTGAAACAGCCGTTCATTTTCAGCTATTGGCAGATCATTAATGCTAGCGATACGTTGTTCCATCAAGCCTTCCTTGGAGAATTGCCAATTCTCGTTACCATAGGAGCGGTACCACCGATTGCTGGTGTCATGCCATTCATAGGCGAATCTTACGGCAATACGATTGCCGTCAGTGGTCCATAATTCCTTGATTAATCGATAGCCATTCTCCGTTGCCCACTTGCGCTGCAGGAAATCGACGATGGCTTCACGGCCGGCAAAGAACTCTGAGCGGTTACGCCAAACGCTGTTTGTGGTGTAGGCGAGGCTGACTTTCTCAGGGTTGCGGCCGTTCCAGGCGTCTTCTGCCTTGCGAACCTTGATTGAGGCACTCTCCGTTGTGAACGGCGGCAATGGAGGACGGCTATCGGTCATTTTCTGTATGTCCTGATACTTACCATTGATTATAAGATAGGAATTTTCCGCTCATCTTAACTTCAATGCGATCACCCTTCGGGTTGGGAACCTTATCGACGCTCATCTCGAAGTCAATGGCGCTCATGATGCCATCACCACCTTTCTCGTGGATAAGCTCTTTGAGGGTTTCTCCGTAAACACCGACAATTTCGTAAAAGCGATAGATGCACGGATCTGTCGGTACGGTCTGTGGGAATACCTTGTTGGGGCATAGCGTCAATACATCTACAACTTCAACCGGTAATTCCAGCAGCTCAACAAGCTTTTCCGCCTTGTCTCGCGGAAAAGAATTCATACCAAGGCACGCCGATGTCGTAAATACTTCAGACATTCCTATAGTCTCGGCAATACTTGCCCAGCTCAGTTTCATGGCGCGTTTTTTTGCCATAATGGCGTCAGTCACCTCTGGCATGCCGGTGAGTGACGGTAGTAGGGAAGGTGTATGTAACTGATTCATGGTCATGTTCCTGTAATGATTTTGAGTGAAGGTTTTTCTGGGTATTCCGCAGACTCATTGGTGAATTCACTGGCGCTGACGGTTTTTTTTTCTTCCGTTAGCAAGCCAGGTCGGACAGTCGTTGGTTTAACATTGCGGGTATCGGTTAGAGCATCATCTGAAACCAATCGTGAGCGGGTGGTCAGGAAATCCACTAGATGATTTCGAATCGGGTAGTAGGCAGGATGATGGATAATGTCCGCCCGCTGTCGGGGCCTGGGTATATCGATGACTACGCTTTCTGCAACGCGAGCAAAGGGCCCGTTACTCATCACAAGAATACGATCCGCCAGTAAAATTGCTTCGTCAACGTCGTGCGTAATCATGAAAACGGTTTGATCGGATCCTTGCCAGACGCGAATCAGCTCGTCCTGAATAGTGCCGCGTGTGAGCGCATCCAGAGCGCCGAAGGGTTCATCCAGCAATAACAGCTTGGGTTGTATGGCGAATGCGCGTGCAATCGATACTCTTTGCCTCATGCCGCCGGACAATTGTGAAGGTTTACGTTTTTCAGCGCCTTCGCCGAGTCCCACCATCTCAAGATGCTTGTAGGAGTGATCCCTGATTTCTTTTCGGGTCCAGTGGGGAAATCTGGCGCGTACGCCAAACATGACGTTTTTCAGCGCGCTCATCCATGGTAACAACGAGTAGTTTTGAAAAACTACTCCGCGATCCAGACTGGGACCGCTGACCTCTTGCCCGTCCATTATCACGGTGCCACTTGTTGCAGTATCCAGCCCTGCCAGTACATTCATGATAGTTGACTTACCACATCCTGAGTGTCCGATGATGCATACGAATTCTCCGCGCTGGATATCAAAGCTTGCGTTTTCGAATACCGTCAGCGGCTCAGTTCCATCGGGTGAGGGATAGCGACGAGTCAGGTTCTGGATTTCAAGTAATGGGGTATTGTGTAAACCGATAGACATAAGCTGATTATTCCTGATACTGCACGGCAGACTGGACACGCGCAAACATGTCATCGAGCAACATGCCAACGACGCCGATGACAAGAATGGAAAAGATGACGCTGGTCAGATCCAGATTGTTCCACTCGTTCCACACGTAGTACCCAATACCGGTACCCCCGACCAGCATCTCTGCGGCCACAATTACCAGCCATGCAATACCGATGGAGATTCGCATGCCGGTTAGTATGGTTGGAGCCGCTGCCGGAAGAATAACGGTAGCCGCGGTGCGTAAGTGTCCAAGCTCGTGAGTGCGGGCAACATTTATCCAATCCTTGCGCACATTGGCAACACCAAAGGCGGTGTTTATCAGCATGGGCCAGATGGAACAAATGAAGATAACGAAAATGGCAGATGCTTCGCTGTCCTGAATAATGAATAACGCCAGAGGCATCCATGCCAGAGGAGAGATTGGTCTGAGTACTTGTATAAATGGATCCAGCGTCTTGTACGCGAGAGGTGACATCCCAATCAGGAACCCTACCGGCAGAGCGATAAGCGCAGCCATAAAGTAACCTGCCAGTACACGATATAAGGAGTAGGCAATCTGAATGCCGATACCTTTGTCATTGGGTCCATTGTCATAGAAAGGATTGGACAGCTCTTCAAAAGCTTTTATGGCGATAGCTGATGGAGGCGGCACTCGCGCCTCATCTGCTGCGCCACCCATCAGTAACTCGTACTCGGTCATGTTCTCTTTGCTACTTACGCCAGGCGTCGATGCCTCCCAGATTCCAAGCAAGGAGAACAAAAGCAGTACAGAAAGTAGCGGGGCTTTGAATGACTGGATCATGAGCAGATCAGCTCTTGCCTATGGCAAAGCTCTTGACGTACTCTTCCGGCTTATCCGGATCAAACGTCTTGCCCATGATGTCGTGGCTCATATAGGTTTTGGTGGGAGGTTCTAGGCCCAGGCTTTTCATCACCGATGCAGCATCCGCCGCGTTATACACTTGTTCTGCGACGCCTTTGTAGTCCACATCGCCTTCGATATAGCCCCAGCGCTTCATTTGCGTGAGAATCCATACACCCATGGAATGCCATGGAAAGGGGTCGAAATCTATGCGATCGGGAACATCCTTGATGTTGCCGAGTCCATCAGCGTAGCGACCGGTCAGTACTTGTGAGATCACCGGAACTGGCTGGTTCAGATAATTTTTAGGCGCGATAGCTTCAGCTATTTCCTGTCTGTTCTCTGCCGGGCTTGCGTACTGGGTCGCATCAATCAAGGCCTTGAGCAAGTTGCCGTAGGTGTTGGGCAGTGTTTCTGCAAATTCTGCACTGCAGGCAAATGCGCAACATGGATGACCGTCCCAGATGTCTTTTGTCAACTTGTGAATAAACCCGACCTTCTCCCAGACAGCTCTCTGGTTGAACGGGTCAGGGGACAGGTACCCATCCAGATTGCCAGCCTTAAGGTTTGCGACCATCTCCGGTGGCGGTACAACACGGATCTGGATGTCGACGTCAGGATCGAGACCAAATTCTGCAACGTAGTATCGAAGCAGAAAATTGTGCATTGAATATTCGAAAGGAACGCCGAATTTGAATCCTTTCCACTTGCTTGGGTCATCATTCTTGTCTTTGTGATCGACATGCAAAACGATAGCCTGACCATTGATGTTTTCAACCGCTGGCATCAGATATGGTTCAGCCACCGAGCCTGCTCCGAGGGTTATAGCCAGAGGCATGGGTGTGAGCATGTGTGCGGCGTCATATTCCTTGTTGAGCGACTTGTCTCGTGCCACTGCCCAGCCTGCAGTTTTGATGACATCAACATCAAGACCATATTTTTCGTAAAACCCCAATGGCTTGGCCATGATGATTGGTGTGGCGCAGGTAATCGGGACAAAGCCAACCGCAAGCTTCGATTTCTCTGGTTTTCCCAGTGATTCGGCAATAGCGGCCTTCGCAGCCTCGATAGGGAAGACAGAGCCCAGAGCTGCTGCAAGTGTTCCGCTGCCAAGCAACTTGGCGAATGAACGCCGGCTTATTTCGTTGTGTCCGAAAACCGATCTGACTACAGCGCTTTCGACCATATGCGATAGCGCTTCATCAGAATTGGCAAATGAGGGGGCGTCTGGCGTTGGCTGACTGAATGGCTGAGTCGCTGTTTGTGTTGCCGCTGAATGCTCGTTGTGAGTACGAGTGTTCAGAGTAGATGCGGGTTGACTGGGAGACTTGCAGGTCTCACACGTGCAGTTTCGCCCGTGTCTCAGATCAACATCACCGTCGTATGGATTTCCAAGGCTTTTCGAAGTCATTGTGTAGCTAGTCCGTATTGCATGCTGGGTGTCGAGTTTTAGCGATACATCAATGGATGTAACGCCTTGTGTTATGTAACTGTATTCCACGGTTCGTGCCATGTTTTATGAAAGTGTATAATTCTATTTAAAACAATAACATAGGGATTTTTCAGTATGATTTCAGGATTACGAAAAAATGTAAAATACGAAATTCCGTAGTATTTAATTACGAAATTAAGTAAAATTTCGACATGTCAAATTCCTATCCAGTACCCCCTTCGCAGTTGCCTGGTGACGTCGCCATTCAGCGTCTTTTCTCCAGTGCCGCGGCGTTCGGCAAAGCACTCATTCAGGGGTTTGCACTCAGTGATGAGCCTACCTATTTGCTCGACCCGTACAGTGGACAGGTACTGCGTGCCAACACTGCCGCTGAGCGACTGTTTCGCTTGCCAGGACATACATTGGCTGGTCAGTACATTGACAAGCTCTATCCTCAGCACAGGGCACAGTTGTATGTGTTTACCGAGGAGGCTATTGCGCTTGGGCAAGCGCGCACGCGATCATTGTCCCTGTTACGCCCCGATGGCAGTGCAATTTCAATTGAGCACGTGGCTATAGCGTTTAGTCAAGGTGATTCAACCGTCGTGCTGGTGCGTCTGGTCGATCTCGACGCCTTGCACCGTCGGGATGTTAACGAGGCTGCCGAGTCCTACCTGCGCAAAGGGTTACATGCCTGGTTGAAAGATGAGCAATATTTTCGTGAGATAGAGCGTGAGTACCGATTGATTCTGGCTGCGGCAGGTGAGGGAATTTACGGTGTGAGTGCGGAGGGCTGTACAACGTTTTTGAATCCTGCGGCCGAGGCCATGCTTGGCTATCGCGCAGATGAGTTGGTAGGCAGGGACATGCATGAAGCCATTCATCATCATCGTGTTGACGGCTCTTTGTATCCCAGCAATGAATGTCCTATCTACAATGCGTTCAAGGCGGGCACCGTTAACACGGTAAACAATGAAGTATTCTGGCGAAAGGATGGAACCTCTATTCCTGTTGAATATACCTCCACGCCCATTGTGGATTCCGGCAATTTGATTGGTGCTGTCATTGTCTTTCGGGACATGACGGAGCGACACAATAACGAAGAAACACTGCGTCTGGCTCTGATTGAAAACGCAGCTCTACGGGAAAGGCTAGAGATGGAAAACGCCTATCTTCAAGAGGAAATTCGTTCGCGTGGTGAGCACCACAATATCATTGGTAACTCCGAATCACTCAATGCCTTGCTGGCACAGATTGATCTTGTCGGACCGACCGATGCCAACGTGCTGATCAGTGGTGAAAGCGGTACGGGTAAGGAGCTGATTGCTCATGCAATACACCGTGCATCCGTTCGTGCAGAGCGGCCTTTGATTCGTGTTAACTGCGCAGCCATTCCTAGAGAATTGTTTGAAAGTGAATTCTTTGGACATGTCAAAGGTGCGTTCTCTGGTGCCGTCAGAGACCGAATTGGCCGCTTTGAGCTTGCTGATGGTGGAACGCTTTTTCTCGATGAGGTTGGTGAACTGGAAATGACCTTGCAAGCGAAATTGCTGCGCGTTGTGCAGGAAGGGAAGTTTGAACGTGTGGGAGAGGAAAAATCTCGTGTTGTCGATGTGCGTTTGATTGCGGCAACCAACAGGGATTTGAAAATGGCAGTAGAGGCCGGAGATTTTCGTGAAGATCTTTTCTTCCGCCTAAACGTGTTTCCTATTGAATGCACACCGCTACGGCAAAGAGCCTCTGACATACCACAACTCGCCGAGCACTATCTGACATCTACCTGTCAACGCCTTAACCTGCTTACACCAAGATTGACTCGGGCAACCATGCGCTCATTGATGGAATACAGTTGGCCTGGCAATATTCGTGAACTGCAAAATGTCATAGAACGGGCCGCTATCCTGTCGCGCAACGGTAAACTGACTATTGATCTGCCTTCTGCAAAAACGACGTTGCCGTCAACTGCTGAAAGCGAAACATCGTCACAAGCAACTATGCCTGAAAAGATCCTTACGGCCGCTGAGTTAGCCGACATCGAAAGGCAGAACCTGACACGGGCACTGGCTGCCTGTGGGGGAAAGGTGTCTGGGAAAGACGGTGCTGCCAGATTGTTGGGCATGAAGCCTACAACTGTTTATTCACGGATTAAGAGCTGGCAGTTAGAGTAACCTCATAAGTCTGTGGCGGGTCATGAGCCATGCGTCATACGCCTGATATGCCCATAACCACCTCAAGGAAAAGCCTCTCTTACTAAATAAAACGAGAGGCTCCCCGAGGATAGCCGAGACATTCTTGCGTGACTGATGATACGTTCGTCAACGTCAACGTCAACGTCAACGTCAACGTCAACTTCATGCCATGCCATGCCATGCCATGACATGACTGGCACACGAGATCCTATCCCTATACGTCATTCCCGCGCAGGCGGGAATCTACCGAGCCGGCAAAGGCATCCACTCAGGAGTTGCCACGTCGGCATGCGCAAAAGCCGGAAGATTGGCCGCCAGATCCTGCATGTTTGCTATTTCACCTTTCAACAGCATATCGCGCGTAATAAGTGTCGGTGGAACTATCACACTCGCACCGGGATCTTCGCCCGCCAACAACATAGCCAGAGCGCGAACCGACACCTCACCGACTACTGCAGGATTGGTTGCAGCCGTTGCTACCCAGGCACTGTCGGGTTCGCGCATGGCGGCAATGTCAGCGGTGGATACATCAGCTGAATAAATCTTGATATCCTGATTCATGCCGGCTTCATCAACGGCAATCTTCACACCTTTGGCGAATTCGTCATAAGGCGCAAACATCACGGTTATGTCCGGGTTAGCCTGCAAGACCGATCTGGCCTGATTTGCATTGGCGTTAGCTATGGGATTGTCCAGCGTGCCGAACTGGGCTTTTTCAGTGATGCCCGGGTAGCGTTCCTTGAACTCTCTCCATGTCTCATCACGCCGATCCAGAGGTGCAATACCCGGCACATAGACGTAGCCTGCGGTGAACGTTTCACCATTGTCCAAAACTGCTTGCTCAAGGGCAAGTCGTGCAAGGTCACGGTCCGATTGTTCAACCTGTGGTACCGCCTCGTTCTCTACGTTGACATCGAAGGCAACCACCTTGATGCCTGCATCAACTGCGCGTTGTACAGCATCCTGCATGGACTCTGTCAGACCATGCTGGACAATGATGCCATCCACACCCAGCGCAATTGCCTGATCGACCATGTCCGCTTGTAGTGCTGCGTCCTGCCGACTATCAAGAATACGGAGATCCACCCCCAGTGCTGCTGCCTGTGTTTCCACACCTGACAAGTACGCTTGAAAGAAGTCACCGGTCGATAGATACCTCACCAGAGCAATCTTGACTTCCTCGGGTTTATCGAACGGCGCTGGCATATCTTCAGCCAATGCCATACCCGTTGGAAGCCACGTGCATCCTGCGAGTGCTACACCGCTGATTATGCCGGTGAATTTTCTTCGGTTCATTTTCATTGCCTCTCTCTCCTGTGATTATTTCTGTTAAATAGTGTCAGCCACGTTGCCTGGCCGATAGTGAAAAAGTGAACATCAATGCCAATACCAGTACGCCACCTTTGACAAAATCCTGCGTGTAGTAGGGCGCATTCATCATCGTCAGTCCTTGCAACAGGATGCCGACAAACAAGGCACCGATGGCCGTGCCAAAGGCATTGGGGCGAGCAGCACCCAGTACTGCATAGCCGATCAGTGCGGCAGCAACAGCATCCAGTAGCAGATTGTTACCAGAGGCAATATCGCCACGACCAAGACGCGCTGACATCAGCATGCCACCGATAGAGGCGAGGACCCCCGATATGACATAGGCTGTGACCTTGTATTTATTGACAGCGACCCCGGCCAGTGATGTCGCCTGTTCATTCGAACCGATAGCGTACATCAGCCTGCCATGACGTGTGTAGTTGAGAAACAGAAACGTAAGGATCGCAATGACGATCAACACAACGACAGATACTGGTAGCAAGCGTTCAATAAACAGATCAAAACGATGACGCCCCAGTGACAGAAAAAATGCTGAGTATGTACCCTCTGCCACGGTACCATCCGGTAATGTCATACCGGTTGCAATGGAGCGTCCTTGTGTCGGGATACGTTGCAGGCCAATCAGCAGAAACATCATGCCCAGAGTGGCCAGTAAATCAGGCACACGCATACGAACAATGAGCCAGCCATTGATCATTCCGACCACCGCACCCATCAACAGACAAAGGACGATGGCTACCAGCGCGCTTTGCTCCCACACCACCATCACGTAGGAGGACAACATCAAGGCAGATGTCGCGACAGAACCAATGGACAGATCAAACCCGCCCACCACCAGCGTACAGGTCACCCCCAGCGCCAGGATGCCGGTAATCGCCACCGATTGAAAAATGAATACGGCACTGTGAGGTCCGGCAAAACCATCCGCTGCTATGGAAAAAAATGCCACCATGCCTACCAGCAGAACAAGAAAACCGTACCGAATAGCCAGATCAACGGGATTCTTCACGCAGCGTTTGCTCCGTGCTTCGTAGCTGAAGCCACCTGAGAAAGTAATAGGTCCATGTCCGGATTCCGGTTGATGTGTTCACCGACAACCGTGTGCTCTGCAAGCACAATGATACGGTCGGCTATTTCGATAGCTTCGTCAATTTCTGATACCAGCACCAGCGTGCCACGAGTGTCTGCGCTGCTTCGCAATTGCTCGCCGATGTCACGTCTTGCCTGAATGTCTACGCCTTGAAAAGGCTCATCAAGAATCAGCAGGCTGCAAGGTTCAGACAGCCATCGCGCGACTGTCACCTTTTGCTGATTTCCACCGGACAAAGTGCCAATATTGTCATCAGCGGACTGGCAGACAACGCCCATGGCATCTATCAATGTTGTTGAACGTTGACGTTCCAGGCGCTGGTTGAGCCACGACAGACGGCTGTAACGGGAGACAAAGGGCAGGGTGATGTTGCGGGTCAGATTGAAATCCGGCACGATCGCATTGCTGCCGCGATCGCGGGGGCATAGGAAAACGCCCTCTCTAATGGCATCGCCAGCTGTGTGTGGTTTGTAGTCTTGAGAACCGAGTTGCATGTTGCCTGCAAGCAAGGGAGTCAGGCCGAAAAGCACATGGGCCATGGCAGACTTGCCGCTGCCGATTAGCCCTGTAACTGCGACTATCTCGCCGTCATTCACCTGCAGATCAAACGGTTGTGCGTCGGGCGCGAGTACCAGTTGTGACAAGGTAAGGCACGGTTTTTTGCCTGATGCCAGCTTGAGTTGCATATCTTCCATGCTGCGCCCCAGCATGGCATTCACCGCATGATTAAGGTCCAATGGCTCCCGATCCAGATTCGCACTGATGTTGCCATCACGCATCACCACGATTCGGTCGGCGAGTCGGCGAATATCCGACATGCGATGAGAAATGTAGAGAATCGCAACGCCATGTTCTCGCAGTTTGTCTATCAGTTTGAATAGCCGGTCAGCTTCCGTCGCCGAGAGTGATGATGTGGGCTCATCCAGAATCAGTACGCGTGGCTCGTAAGCCATGGCACGAGCTATCGATACCAGTTGGCGATCAGCCAGAGACAGCGTTCTGACCGGTGTATCCAGCGACGCTGTCAAGCCGACAAGATTAGCAACATGTCGGGCCTTTGCCAGCAGGGTAGATTGCCGTATCCAGAATCCGGTGGCACCGGATGCCAGATGTTCCAGTAAAAGGTTGGATGCAATATCCAGATCCGGCACAACCCCATCGTTTATCGACTGATGGACGGTGACGACGCCTTCGGCCATGGCCTGTGCAGGCGTTTGTGGGTTAAATGGCTTGTCGAATAGCTGGATAGAGCCACTGTCCCGTTTGTGCACTGCGCTGAGAATCTTGACTAGTGTGGATTTACCCGCCCCATTGGCACCCATCAGCACGGTCACGTGCCCGGATTCAAGTTCGAAGCTGATGTCGTGCAGTACCTGATTACTGCCGAAGGCTTTGCTTATTCCCTTGAGTTGAAGGGTAGTGCTCATTGATGTGCTTACCGCGAGAATCATTTAACGGTAGGTCAGAACGACAGAGCAAGTCAAGCTCAATTGACAATATCGCGTACCTTGCTTATCGTGATCGTTGATGGTAGTTCAGAAAAGACCGACAAGTTAATCTAGAGCAGTATGCAATGAACGCAACAGCCCAACCTTATGAACCCCTTGATACCGACTCGCTGCCAGCGAGGCTATCGGGTGTTGATGCCGTCACCCGACGGCTAGGTGATGATTTTGCTTCCTGGCGGGTCCGCGAAGTCGGGGACGGAAATCTTAATCTGGTGTTTATCGTCGAGTCTGACAAGGGATCCGTGGTGGTCAAGCAAGCACTGCCTTACGTGCGTCTTGTTGGAGATAGCTGGCCGTTACCTTTATCGCGCAGTTTTTTTGAATACCACGCTTTGATTCGACAGGAGGCGCGCGCGCCCGGTAGCGTCCCTGCGATTTATCATTTTGATGAAGAGCAGGCCTTGATCGTCATGCAGTTCCTGTCGCCTCATCATATCTTGCGTCAGAGCTTGCAAAAGGGCATCGAACATAACGGTTTGGGGGTTGTGCTTGGGACGTTCTGCGCAAATACCCTGTTCAAAGGATCAGATTTCAGTATGGATGCAGCGGTGCGCAAACAGGATGTTGCGTTGTTCTCCGGAAACACGGCGTTGTGTGATATCACCGAGTCGCTGGTGTTTACCGATCCTTTTTTCGATGCTCCCATGAACCGGCACACCTCGCCTCAGCTGGACAATCAGGTAGCTCAGCTACGCGGCGATGTGGCTGCCAAACGTGCTGCACAACAGATGAAGCAAGCGTTTTGTTCGCGGGCTGAAACTCTCCTGCACGGTGACTTGCATACTGGGTCAGTGATGGTGAGTGCCGATGATGCCATTGTCATCGACCCGGAGTTTGCGCTGTACGGTCCCATGGGTTTTGATGTGGGCATGCTTATTGGTAATTTCATTATGGCGTGGTGTGCACAGTCTGGTTATGCCACAGAAAATAATGACAGAGAGGCTTATCGTGATTGGATATTATCTGTTGTTGAAGATATCTGGAATACGTTCGGTCAACGTTTCTCGCACCTCTGGACCCATGAAAGGACGGGTATTCTGTTCCCCGCATCGATGTTCGAAGATCAAGGTCATCATGATGCACTAGAACAAGCACTGGCAGAGCAACTTGATCATATCTGGACAGATGCAATGGGATTCTGTGGTTGCGAAATAATCCGGCGTACTCTGGGGCTTGCACATATCATCGAGTACGATGAAATAGAAGATGCAACTGTACGCGCACGTTGCGAATCCATGGGGTTGACGATTGCACGCAAGTTGCTTGTCGAACGCTCACATATCAAAACGGTTGGTGAGTTGATTGCTGTGGTAGCCGCCTCGTCAAACGCCACTGAGGTGATGACATGAAAGTAGGCAATACACATTACCGTTCTATCTGGCACGATGAAAAAGACTTCACCATCAGCATCATCGATCAGCGCTGGTTGCCGCACAAATTCGAAATTGCAACGTTGGATAGCACGGAGGATTTCGCCACAGCCATTCGTGACATGTGGGTCAGAGGTGCTCCATTGATAGGGGCAACCGCTGCCTGGGGGATGGCCAGGGCAGTAGCGCGGGATAGTTCGAACGCAGCCATTGATGCCACATGGGATGCGCTGCATTGCACCAGACCCACCGCCATCAATCTGCGTTGGGCGCTTGATAGAATGCGTGACCACCTGCGACCCATTGCCACGGCCGATCGCGCTACGGCGGCCAGAGTGCTTGCCATTGCCATCGCTGATGAAGATGTCGGAATCAATCGTCAGATAGGGCTCAACGGGCTTGAGCTTGTGCGTGCAATTGCTGATAAAAAAACTGACGACAGCCCTGTAAATATCCTGACTCACTGCAACGCGGGCTGGCTGGCGACCGTAGACTGGGGCACTGCAACCTCACCGATGTACCACGCGGCTAATGCAGGTCTGAATGTGCATGTCTGGGTTGATGAGACTCGACCTCGTAATCAGGGTGCTCTCACTGCCTGGGAGTTGGGAAGTCATGGCGTGCCACATACTTATATTGTCGACAATGCTGGCGGACATCTAATGCAGCATGGTCAGGTCGATATGGTAATAGTGGGTACAGATCGCACCACCGCCAGTGGTGATGTCTGTAACAAGATTGGCACGTATCTCAAAGCTTTGGCGGCCTTCGACAACCAGGTGCCGTTCTATGTTGCATTGCCTTCACCGACTATCGACTGGACAGTATCCGATGGTGTCAAAGAGATTCCCATAGAAGAACGCAATGGTGAAGAGGTGCGTCAGCAACTGGGTCGTCTTGCTTCTGATGGCAGCCTGTCAGAGCTTGCCGTTCCCCCGGATGATTCTCCGGTAGGTAACCCGGCGTTTGATGTGACGCCAGCAAGGCTGGTAACCGGACTGATCACCGAGCGAGGTGTCGTCGAGCCGTCAGCCGAGGCACTGGCAGCGTTGTTTCCGGATTTGCAGCCCAGGCACTCTGCGTAGTTGTTACGTGTTGCCATTCCCTTATGTACGTGTGTATTCATCCCAGTTCGATTCGATGTCCTGCCATGCTGCCGGATCGATAACGTCACCGATGGCACCAGTGGTATCAGCAACTGCATCTGAGGCCTCGGAGACAACATCAGTTGCGGTCGCCAACGGTGTTTGCGATCTCACCAGCCTGCTCTGTAGTGCCACCACCACGACTCACGAAGGTAGCTGATGTAATGAACAGGGAAACAAGCGATGTGCGTGACTTGATCATGGTCCTGATTCTCCCATTCAATACGATGTCGCTGGGAGGTGCCTACAGCTGGACGTGACATCGAAAACGGGCTGCTATTACGCTGCAAACTCTACTCGCTACAATGTTTCACGAATAGGTACAAGGCGGTAGTCAGGCCAGACGATGCTTTACATCCTTTATATAGCGGGGCTGCGGGTGATTTACGAAGTGGCAATATGGCGTGTGCGTTGGTAAGATAATTCATGGTAATAAACAGCCAATCCTCTTACACTAGACAGTCAGCTGACAGATCGATATTGATTGTCAGGATATTTTGTTAAAACACCATTGAGGCATGAATCATGGGACTATTCGATTTTGCGAAAGATATGGGCAAGAAATTATTTGATTCGGAAGATGACGCACCTTCTAAAATCAAGGATGCCCTGAACAGTGACAACCCTGGTATCAGCGATCTGGATGTCTCGTATGAAGGAGGAAAAGTATCGCTTAGTGGCAAGGCTGCAAGTGCCGAGGCAATGGAAAAGGCTGTATTGATGGCCGGTAATGTTCAGGGTGTGACGGATGTTGATGTGTCTGGACTCGACGCGCCTGCACCTGAGGCAGGAGTCTTGTACTACACCGTCAAGTCTGGCGACTCGCTGTCAAAAATTGCCAAAGAGTATCTGGGTGACGCTATGGCGTACACAGCGATCTTCGAAGCAAATCGCGAAGTCATCAAGGATGCTGATCTGATCTATCCTGGTCAGAAAATTCGTATACCGGGTGCAAGCTCGACTGCCTGAGCAATTTTCCCGTCCTAAGAAATGTGCAATGCCGGATAAAAAAGTAACGTCGACCAAAGCTACCGAACTTGATGTCGGAGGTGAGGTCGATGCTTTTTTGCAGGCGGTCAGGCAGACCGCGCCGTCAGCTGTTGTTCAGGGGCGTGGCCGGTTGGTTTTTTCACTGGATGCCACTGCCAGCCGACAAAGAACGTGGGACAGGGCGATCTCGTTGCAGAATGATATGTTTATCAATACTCGTGGTATTGGTGAGCTCGATGTGCAGTTGGTGTACTACCGGGGCTTCGATGAATGCCGGGCATCAAAGTGGTTACGCAATGCCGAGCAGGTAGTCGGCATGATGCGCAAGGTGAGTTGTCAGGCGGGTACGACTCAGATACATCGCATCCTGAAGCACGCTATCGCGGAAGCCCGACAGACGCCTGTGCAGGCGCTGGTGTTTATAGGCGATTGCGTAGAGGAAGATGTCGATCATCTGGGCAATCTTGCCGGGCAGTGCCGCTTGTTGAACATGCCAATCTTTATTTTTCAGGAAGGTGCGCATAGCCCCGCGAGTGATGCATTCAAACAGATAGCGACATTGTCTGGTGGTGCACATTGCCGCTTCGATAAATCATCAGCCAAAGCCCTGGGTGATTTACTGAATGCCGTTGCAGCTTACGCTGCAGGCGGGCGGCAAGCGTTGCAGCAACTACAGAAGCAAGGCTCCGGACAGGCACAGGCGCTGTTGCAGCAGATGGGAGACTAGTTTCTTTTTCTGTACCACCGTTCAATAGGCGCTGTCAGTAATTCAGTGTCTGGCATGGATCCGCGCTTTCTCGGGGATGACTATTCCTGAACGATGCCTGTGTTTGCACGATCTCAGGGTCCTGGGATGATGGTACGGTGTCTCAATCAAGCGGTGGGTACAAGCCATTGGATAGGTAAGCATCGCGCTGATAAGCTCTGATGTAGTCAATTTCAAACATCAGCGGCAGAGGACCATTGATGTCTGGCGTTGGTGCCCATCCGCTGCCTGTAACAAGGTAGGTTACGATGTTCATGGCGCGCGCGCCAACCTGTGGTCCTGAAATACGCTTGACCTCTTCACCATCGATATACCAGATAACCAGTTGCGGTTCCCACAATACGGCATAGGTGTGAAACTCATCGCTGAAAAGCGAGCCATCCGGGTTCTCGACGTTCATCGTCGGGGATGATCGGGTGATGCCTGTATTGACATCATCGAAATGGTAGGTCTGAAACGCATCTTCGTCGCCAAACGGATTCTCGCCAAGGTATTCAACGATATCGATCTCTGGTGCATTGCGTTCTGCTCCGATACCCGGGTAGCGGTGATACAAATAAAAGCTGGAGAGTGCCCCCGAAATATCGCCGGTTTTCATGCGTCCTTCAACGTAACCGAATGTCATGTTGAATTTATCCTGTGTGGCCAGGGCACCCGAGAGAAACAGGCAAGGCGGTTTCGCTTCATTGATCAGGCTGCATTTGGGCGGCAGTTTGTCTTTCAGCTCATCGGGCGTGGGAATAGCTTCGATAGTCAGTATGGAGTTTTCGAGTTTGAACGGGTTGTATCCGAAGTCGGGTGTGCGTTGTGTATTCACGAAGTACTGCTGTTCGTTGTTGATGACTTCCATATCGCCCCAAACCAACTGCGTGTTCCAGCGGGATTCATCGATGGCAGTACCATCGAAGTCGTCTTCGAACACCAGCGTAAACTTGTCCAGAAAATAGGCTGGATTGGACAAGTCATGATTTTGTGCGAAACCGGATTCGTCCAGGTAGCGGTCCTTATACAAAGGTACCGGTGCGTTCTGTGGCCGATGGTAGTTAATGGTAATGGGGTTGGAAGGTGCTGATTCATTACCTTCGTTGTCAACCGCTGTCACTTCATAACTGAAGATATCACCAGGCTTGGGACCGTGGACGTTGCAGTTGTGAATGCTGTTCGAAAAGCGGGTGTAGTTGCAATCGATGAAAGAGGTGGTTGCCCATTGCTTGTCCAGCTCTGCCTGCGTGCCACCATTGGTGCTCGTCAGGTCTGCTCGCATGCTGTAGGTGTGGCCATCGCTGCGTTTGATGCGATATTCCACAACTTCTCCATCGTCGTTGGCAGGGGCCCAGCTGAATTCCGCCCAGTCGTTGGACACGAGATCGATGCGCAGGTTTTTTGGTTGCGTCGGCCCGCCGCCTGTCACTGGCATTTCAGGATCAATCTCCAGCAGTGAACCAAACGGATCGGCAGAATCGGGTGCCGGAATAGGGTCGGCGGCGGGGTCAAGCTCTGGAATTACCGGTTCCGGTAGTTCGTTTTCTTCGCTGTCACCATCTTCGCTTTCACCATCATTTGAAAGGTCGGAAACCTGCGGCATCGATGACAGACCGTCTGGCGAATCAGAACTGGATGAGCAGGCGCCAAGCCCTGCAGCCAGACACGCAATGAGGATTATTCTAAACGCAAGAGACATCGTCAATATTTCCGTCTTGGGGCATGAAGGTAATACTGGGATGGTAAACAAGACAGCTGGAAAGTTGCGGTACCAGGTCGGAGTTTGGATGTGACACACTTTGCACTTCACGACAAAGTGTTGATTCTGGTAAAATTCAGCGGTTTGATGGCATCGTGTCATCAAGCTGAGAGTCCTGCCAATGGCAGCCCGCTGGATCTCCTCGTCATCATTCAATACACGGTGACAATACGGCCCAATGGCGTTATTTCTCTCAATAACTGCATCTACCCACCGGAATTTATATGAGCGTCAAGACCGCGGGCGGTTTAACCGTAGCCCAGCCATTACATGATTTTATTGTTAACGAGGCATTGCCAGGTACCAATATCGAGGCTGATTCCTTTTTCACGGCGATGTCTGCCATTTTTCGCGATTTGTCTGGCGCTAATCAGGCCATGCTGAATAAGCGGGCTGAGCTCCAGACCAAACTTGACGCGTGGCACAAGGCTAATCCGGGCACCATCGATGCGGCAAGCTACAAAGCTTATCTGCAGGAAATCGGCTATCTGGTACCTGAAGTGGCAGACTTCAACGTCAATGTTACACAAGTGGATCAGGAGATTGCGATTACCGCTGGCCCTCAACTTGTGGTTCCAGTGAACAATGCACGTTACGCGCTCAACGCAGCCAATGCACGCTGGGGCAGTCTCTATGATGCGTTGTATGGTACGGATGCCATTCCGGAAGAGGATGGCGCGACTCGCGCGGGAGGTTACAACGCCGTACGTGGTGAACGCGTGGTGGCATTCGCCAACAAGCTGCTCAATGAGTGCATACCGCTAAGTAACGGTGCGTATCAGGATGTCACTGCTTATTGCATTGTTGATGGTGCGCTTCAAATTACGTTGGCCTCTGGTGCACAAACAGTATTGAAGGATCCTTCTCAATGTGTCGGGTACCGTGGCGCTGCTGCGAAACCTGAAGCTGTTTTACTGAAGAACAATGGCTTGCATATGCAGATCGTTATTGATCCGTCAACAGAGGTGGGCAAATCGAGTGCAGCCGGTTTGAGCGACATCATTATGGAGTCGGCGCTTACGACGATTCAGGATTGTGAGGACTCGGTTGCTGCGGTTGATGCCGAAGACAAGGCACTGGTTTATCGCAACTGGCTAGGACTCATGAAGGGTGATTTGCAGGAGACGCTGGTCAAGGCGGGCAGAACTGTAACCCGTGCTCTCAACCCGGACAGAACCTATACCGATATGCAGGGCAGGGAATTTAGCTTGCCGGGCAGGAGCCTGCTGCTGGTTCGCAACGTCGGGGCGCATATGCTCACTGACGTGGTTCTTGATGAAAATGGTCACACCGTTCCAGAGACCTACGTTGATGCTATGGTGACCAGTCTTTGTGCCATGCATGACCTTCGAAAAGGCGAAGGCGACACCCGCAATTCTCGAACGGGCAGTGTTTATATCGTCAAGCCAAAGCAGCATGGTCCGGAAGAAGTTGCACTCTCGGCAGACTTGTTTTCACGAGTGGAATCCGCGCTCGGTCTGGCGGCCAATACGCTAAAGATTGGCATCATGGATGAGGAGCGGCGGACGTCGGTCAATCTAAAAAACTGTATCGCGGCGGCTGCTACACGCGTCATTTTCATCAACACCGGCTTCCTTGATCGTACCGGTGACGAGATGCATACAAGCATGTATGCGGGAGCGATGGTACCCAAAGGCGAAATGAAGAGCTCTGTCTGGCTCGGTGCTTATGAAGACAATAATGTCGATGTCGGACTTGCCTGTGGTCTACAGGGCAATGCGCAGATTGGTAAAGGCATGTGGGCCATCCCCGATCACATGGCCGCCATGATCGAGATCAAGCAGGGACATCTGGAAGCCGGTGCCAACTGCGCCTGGGTACCTTCACCAACTGCGGCGACACTGCATGCCATGCATTATCACAAGATCAATGTAGCCGATGTGCAAAACGCTCTGAAGACCCGCAAGCCTGCCAGCGTCGACGATATTCTGGTTATTCCCTTGAGCGAGCCGGGCCGCAATTATTCTGCGGAAGAAATCCAGCACGAGCTAGATAACAATTCCCAGAGTATTCTTGGTTATGTTGTGCGTTGGGTCAAGCAGGGCGTCGGATGTTCCAAGGTTCCGGATATCAACGATATCGGTTTGATGGAAGATCGAGCGACATTGCGAATTTCCAGTCAGTTTCTGGCCAACTGGCTTGAACACCAGATTATCGATGATTCGCAAGTTCGGGATTCCATGGCGCGTATGGCAGTGGTCGTCGATGGGCAGAATGCGGGCGATCCGGACTACGTTCCGATGGCACCCTCACTGGATGACGACATAGCATTCCAGGCTGCGCTGGACCTTGTGCTTAAAGGCCGCGAACAAGCTAACGGTTATACCGAGTTCGTGTTAACAACACGTAGGCAGCAAGCCAAAGCTTCTGTGGCATAAAATATCGAAAGCGCACGAATCCGGACTCTGCAACGAGGCCGGTTTGTATTCCGAGGCTTGTTCTATTGTCTGATAGGCAAGCCTGCAGTTTTTCTATGAAATTACCAGGTCTTGCAGCTTGCTTGAATACATCATGCAAGCTGCGCCAGGAAAAACTTTATGACCTGACGGAATTTTTACTGATAGTCTTGGTCTGACTAACGCACTGATCCACATTGTCCGATGAACTGGTAGAGGAATTGTCGTGAAAAATAGCTTAATCTCGAGAGCTGGCGCCGCCGTCGCTGTAACCGCACTGCTTGCAGGCTGTACATCGTTGTCAGCGCCTTTCAAAGATCCTGATCCTCGCTGGGCTGACTACAAAGAGTGGACCAAAGTCACTGAAGACGAAGTCAGCACGGGTAATCCAACCGGTTTCCTCGGTGGTGTACACAAGGGTGATGAAGGCTATCGCGATGTGTATGTCAATGACATTGCCAAGGATACCCTCTACGGTAGCGCACCGTACAACTATCCTGCGGGTTCTGTCATTGTCAAGGAGCAGTATGCCAGTAAAGCAGACTGGGAAGCGGGACGTAAGGCTGCGCATACTGTCAGCATCAAGGTATCAGGCAGCGAAACCTCTCAAAAGACCGACTGGATGTGGGCAGATAGCTATAAGGGCGTAGCGAAGGAGAGCGAGTTTTGCGCAGGCTGCCATTCCATTGCGGAATTACGTGGTCAGGGTGACTACGTCTTTACCAACGGTGACTTCCTGAAAACGCTGGAATAACAATCTGGCACGCAGATGGAATCTGGCGCGCTACGCGCGCCCGGATCTGCTCAGAGTGGCTAGAACATTTGCAACTGAGCATCAGTAATGCTCTGAAAGCTTGTGTCCATGAATTGAAGAATTCCATCGGCGGCGGGCGCAAGTTGTTTGTCCAGATAGTGCTGGTAGTCAATCGCAGATACTAGCGCCTCGACCGGCTCCGGGCCGTTTCGGGTTATCAGGTAACGGATGCTGTTGCCGCTGGATGGCAACTTGCGAGCAGCCTTGATATGCGGTGGCACGTTACGCTGATAATCTGCCAGGTCGCGCCGAATGCGTTTGCGATATACCAGCTGCTCATCCAGTTGTCCGTCGTTGAGTTCCTGTGCGATCTGCCTGACGAAATCCTCGAAAGGCTCATCATTGAATATCCTTCTGAAAAGCTCTTTTTGAAAGTCTCGCGCCAGCGGCGTCCAGTCCGTTCGGGCAGCTTCGAGACCCTTTACGACGAGTTTTGCCTGCTGCAGTGATAGCTCACTTGTGGCGGCGGTGGTATCGGCGCTTAGGCCTGCGTATCGCTTCTTGCTGCCAGTGGACATCCCTCTGATGGTTGGCATGAAGAAACGCAAGTAGTGAGTTTCGTATTCCACCTCCAGATGCGAACGAATCCGGTATCGTGTTTGCAGTTGATCGTGCCACCATTGATTCAGCCCTTGCATCAGTTGTGTGCCGATAACGTCTCCATCGCTGTCCTTCGATTTTTCGCCAAGCCATACAAATACCGAATCGGTATCACCGTAGATGACCTCATATCCTTGTTTTTGAATCCAGTCCCTGGATTGCTGAATGATTTCATGGCCACGCCGGGTAATACTTGATGCCAGTTGCTGAGAATAGAAACGACATCCGGTTGTGCCCAGGACGCCATAGAATGAATTCATGATGATCTTGATGGCTTGCGAGAGTGGGGCGTTTCCGGCCTTTTTGGCCTCATCCCTTGACGCCCAGAGTGATTCAATGAGTTCCGGAAGGATATGCTGTTCGCGAGAAAACGTGGCATCAACAAATCCCGGGACCTGATCTTCGCCCGATATCGCGAGTCCCAGAGGATCGATAAAAAAAGTCCGGATAATACTTGGATAAAGACTCTTGAAATCCAGCACCAGTACGTTGCGGTACAAACCCGGTTTTGAGTCCATGACATACCCACCAGGGCTTCCCGATTCATCACCATGACTGCGGATATCGGGGGCGACGTAGCCTTTGCGGTGAAGTCGTGGCAAGTACAGATTGTCGAAGGCAGCTACCGATCCGCCAAGTCTATCCAGCGCAAGGCCGGTGAGATTCGCTCGCTGGATGGCGAAGGGCAAAAGCTGTGCTTTTTCAAATATTTCGTTGACCAGTGTGCAGTCCCGGTGGTTGTAATCTGCCAGTTGAGGTTTGTCCTCTGCAAACAGACGATTGATGGTGGCGACTTTATCCTGCTCAGGTGTAATGAGCTTGCCATTGCCCAGCAGCTCGTGAGAGACATTGTCCAGAGAAAAACTGTCAAAACTCCAAAATCCTGCCTTGAGCTGATCAATACCGTCCAGCACCGCGCGTCCCGGCACGCGCGCAATTCTAGGAGCGCCGGGGTTTCCGGGTTGTAGGACGGCAGCCTGCTCGCCCGCCCGACCCAGTCGAAAGCTGATACCCAGCGCCCGGCACTTGCTGTCAATGAAATTGAGATCGAAGTTGACCACCGCCCAGCCGGTCAGAACGTCAGGATCGGCCTGTTGTATCCAATCGAAAAAACGATTGAGCAGTTCCTTTTCCGTTGTACACAGGTACAGTGTGTAGCCTTCGCGTTGCAGCGTATCGCCGGTGCCGATCATGAAGACAACATTGTCCGGATGTTCTGGTAGGAGCTTGTTGTTCTGATCCTCACCGGGCATGGTGGCTGCCGCAATCGAATACAGTTGGCGGGTCCGTCCGCGTGTTTCGATATCAATAGATACAGTCTTTAACCTGGGCTGGAAATCACACGGAGTGAGTCTTGGGTTGACCACCTGCTGGTAGCCTTCATGCTGCTGCAGATCACCTTCGATCGAGAAGGCGGCACGGATAAAACGCTCCATGAGGTAGCGCTCTGCGGGTTTGACATCGGATTCGCATAACGGTACGTCTGTCTGCCGTAACTGCTGTAGTTGTCTTTGCTGGCGGAAATACAGGGCGTCGACGGGGCCGTGATGCAAAAGCTCTAGATCACGGGGGTGGCGCTCAACGTTAACCGGCAAGTTCAGTGAAACCGTGCGTTCGATAAAACACACCGCCTGCTGAGACTCTACGATGATACGCACCGCGCCACTGGCGCTGGTGGCCCAAAACAGCAGTTCCACACCCCGTGGGGTGTCGCGCCATTGGCGTGTGATCAGATAGGCGTCCAGCGTCATGCACACAGTTTACTGGAGTGTCGAGAGATGTCAGCTTGTTAGCTGCAAAGATGCAGTAATACCTGTTGGTGTAGAATGCTGTCCACTGCGACGTCACGATGCCCGGATTGCAAAGACTTATCATGATCAGATATCTGCCGGGAGTCGTGTTGGTCCAGTTAGTCACGCTGGCATTGCTATGGGTGAATCGCGACAGCACGGTAATTGAGCTTTTGACCAGCGTGGTGTTACCGGCTCTGCTGCTTTCCATTGTCGTTGCCTTGTGGTTTTCTGCCATCAGCCGCATGGCTGCCCAGAAAATTCATGCCAGCCTCATCGAGAAGCATTTTCAGGAACGTGAAAAACTGACACGTGAGCTGGAGAGAACCCGCGCTGATGTCATGGAGAAAGCCAGTGCTGATCAGGCCAGGATTCTCGAGCGTGCCAGCCAACAGCGGGAGCAACTGGTTCGCGAAACGCATCAGGACATGATCAAGGCCGAACGCAGAGCTAGCCGCAGTGCAAATTTGAAAGTGGGTGCTGCGTTTGGTGTGGTTACCATGATCGGTGTCGGATTTCTGTTTGTTCAGTTCATGACGCTGGGGTTGTTGACTATCACCGCTGCCAGTGGCGCACTCGGGGGCTATTTGTTGCGCTGGAAGCAGACCCGACACGTCATGCAATTGGCCTCTGATGCAACAACGGATAAATTGCCGACTGTCATTAACAGTGAGAAGGCTGAACCCGGTTCTCCGCCTTTTGTTATTGATGCTAGTCGAAGTCGTGATGACACAGCCAATTCCGGCTGAATTTCCATCGTTTCCGAGGTTGATGTCGCCAGATGCGACATTGCTCATATCATTAAAGCTGGAAATTGGTTACCTTTCGGCTTCGATACCGATGTATCAACAGCGGGTTTCAAGTCAGGACTACACAAAGGATAGTGTGTGCGTTTCTGATGGTGAACAACACCAATCGATCAATTCGATCGAGAACCCGTCGTCACAACACAACATGACAGGGATAGCATGGATAAGTGTAAGAGTGAGGGAACATGGCGTTCCTGTTTCGCAATACGTAAGGCCATATGGCATAGGGTTGCCGCAGCCGGGTTGAGTCTTTGCGTTTTCAGCGTCTCATCCGCCTCTGGGCAGGGCTTGCACAGTGCCTCTTCCCCCGGCAGCAAATCCACGCTGGCTGACAATAGCGATACTGCGGTCTGGCAGCCTGTGGGTCAGGCCTCTGCGGCTCCGTCTGTCGAAACGCAGCCAGAATCGTTGTCAGAGACTCCCATGCTTCCTGGTGCATCCAGCCCCACAACGGTAAACCTCGATCTCTTTGTCGGTGAGGTCAAGGTGCTTGAAAATATTGATGTAAAGCGAGTGGCCATTGGCAATGGCAGTGTTGTCCGCGCAGAGGTTATTGATACGGGTCAGCTCTTGATTATCGCAGCCAGTGCGGGTAGCTCGTCCATCCGCCTGTGGAATTCCGATGGCTCGCAAACGGACTACAACCTGAGGGTCTCGGCAACCGATCGCGAAACCCGCGTATACATGCAGAGGATTGTCCGGATGCGAGTGCGTATGGTCGAGTTCAGGAAAAGCGCTCTTGGCCGTCTAGGCATCGACTGGAGCAACAGCGCTGCAGGTCCTGCTATGTCACTGGTTGGAGAGGTGGCAGAAGGCGGATTCTATCGGCCTGACCAGCCAGGTGTGACGGGGCTGCCAACAAGTCTAGCGCCGCTGTCCACCTACTTCGGTGTTGCATCGAACATAACCTCACGCATTAATTTTCTTGCGCAGAATGGTGATGCGATAACGCTTGCCGAACCGGTCCTGAGCGCCATGAATGGTGGTGAGGCGAGTTTTCTTGCAGGCGGGGAAGTCCCTTACCCGACTATTGGGGAAAACGGCCTGAGTCAGGTGGAGTTCAAGGAATATGGCATAAAGCTCAATGTTGCACCGTTGATAGACAGCGCTGGAAACGTCCGCGCAAAACTTGAAACCGAAATCAGTCAGCTGGACTCCTCGGTGTCTGTTCAGGGTACGCCCGGTTTACTGACACGGCGTGCACAAACCGAGGTGACCGTGCGCTCCGGTGAGACCATCGTCATATCAGGACTGTTGAGTTCGGAAAGCAGCACAGACATCGACATGCTTCCGGGGCTGGGACGTCTTCCCATCATCGGCCGGTTTTTCAGTTCCAAAGGGCAGCGCAATGCTGTCAATGAATTGGTTATCTTTATCACACCCGAAGTCATCGAACCCGGCCAGCCCGCTATCAATGCACGTGAGCGTTTGTATTTCAATGAGTCCGACACGCGTATGGATACGCTTAGACAGCAACTTCCGCTGATGGAGTAGCCGGTAATGTTGAAATCAGTCATCTTCAGCGTGCTGGTGAGCAGGCTACGCAGCGTCGGCACTGACTGTCGCGGTGTTGTTCCTGTCTTGCTGATAGTGCTGGTCTCTGCCTGTTCCACATTGGGTGGTCAACACAATAGAGCAAAAGAGAACCCGTCGATTGATCTTTTTATGGTCTCGGTTAATGCACAACGGGCGTATCAGGAAAGTCGCTGGCTTGACGCCGTCAGGCTCTACCAACAGATCGTGGAACATGTGCCTTCTGATGCGGTTGCCTGGTTTCGACTGGCTAATACCTATGTACAACAAGGGGCATTCGAGCGTGCCGTGCACGCCTATGAGCAATCGCTGTTGCATGACAGTGAGCAACCCAAAGCCTGGTTTAACCTGTCGACAGCGCATCTATTGAAAGCACAGACGGCCATGAAGGAAGCTGCAACACGCATGCTTGGAAATGATCCTGCCAGAGTGATGCTTAACGATCGCCTTCAGATGTTAGGCGAGTTGATACACAAACGTGTGGAAGAGAGCGCAGGCTAGAAGCATTCGGCTAGCGCATTATTGCTGTTGGTAGCGAGCCGTGGATTCACGCACAATCAGTGTGCTGGGAATCGTGAGATCAGAAGGGCTCTGCGATTCACTCGTACGCAGCTTGTTGACAAGAAAGGAGGCAGCGCTCTGGCCTATTCTGCGTGCAGGAAGGCGGACCGTTGTCAGCGGTGGCTCAATGGCCGATGAGCCACGAAAGTCACCAATACCGACTACGGACACTTGCCCGGGTACACGTAGCTTGAGTCTTAATGCTGCGTGAATGACGCCATGAGCGATGACATCGTTTCCACAGATAAAGGCACTAGGGGGCATGTGCCCTTTTGTCGTATCGGTCAATATGTCGATAGCGAGTGCTTTCGCGGCGGCCATATCGTATGCACATAACCGGTCGCGATGTGCAGGGATGTGAATACCGGCAAGGTTCAAAGCATCCAGCGCACCGCTTTTGCGATCACGCGCCCGATCGTTACTCTGTGTATCTGGAAAGAGCAGGGCGATATCACGGTGTTGCAAATCAATGAGATGTTGTGTGACTTCGAATGCACCCTGCCGGTTGTCAGTACCTACGCTGGGAATATTATCGATGCCCGTTGAGTTCCAGAGTGTCAGTACCGGAATGCCACGCACTTTGAGCATCTCTATGGCAGCGGTTTCGTGATCACGGCCTACCAGCGCAACACCATCAATGCGCCGCTCGAGCAATGAGCGCACGATGCTGACTTCACGCTGCAGATCATAGTTATGGCTGGCAATCAGCATGGTCCGATCATGCTGATGTAATTCTTCAGAAAAAGCCTCTATAAGTTCGGAAAAAATCGCGTTGTCTATCGTGGGTACGATCAGGCCCACGGTGCCGCTCATTTTGCCATGCAGCGCGCCGGCCATGCGGTCACGAATGTAACCCAGCTCGCGGGCGGCGGTTTCAATTTTCTGACGTGTCTGTGGCCTGACCAGCTCTCGGGAGTTGAAGTAGCGAGATACGGTCGCTCCGGACACCCCCGCTCGGGCGGCGACATCCAGAATACCCGGTGCGCCCTTTCGCGAGCGCATTCGTCGTTCCTGTGTGGTCTTATCGAGTCTTTTTGATGCTTCGGGTGTCATGAATCAGATCTTTTGTGTGCCGCATCTCACGTTGTCAACGAATTTGACATCGGAGAATATTGTGATTTTATACATGCAAAATGTAAACGTTTGCATTTTTATTTTCATCCGGTATCGTTATTCCATCATTAAGGAAGCAACCTATGGAATTCATCCAGTATTTTGGTGGGGTCTTCGAACCCGTATCGTTCATGCTCTTGCTCGGTGGAACCATTGGTGGGCTGATACTCGGTGCCACACCGGGATTATCGCCAACAATGGCCGTAGCGCTGCTTATCCCGTTTACGTTTCAACTGGAGGCCACCCAAGGCCTTATTCTCCTGGGTGCGGCCTACACGTCCACAGTGGCAGGCGGGGCGGTCAGCGCAATCCTGTTGCGTATTCCCGGTGCACCGGCAAATATTGCAACGGCACTTGATGGTCACGAGATGGCCAGCCAGGGCAGAGGTACTGAAGCTCTGCATGCCTCCTTTCTGGCTTCTGGAGTCGGCGGCGTTATCGGTGTGTTGCTCCTGATCTTTTTGACGCCGATTCTTGCCAAGTGGGCGCTGGCATTCGGACCTTCGCACCTGTTCTGGATGGCTATACTAGGGGTTACGGTTATCGGCTCGCTGGATTCGCGTTCATTCGTTAAGGGTCTGCTATCGGGTTGTCTGGGTCTGTGGCTGTCCATGATCGGCTACGACGATATTCAGGGAGCTCAACGATTTATCTTCCATGACTCGCTGACGGGTGGTGTGAATATCATCACGGCACTCATTGGCATCTTTGCCATCCCGCAGGTTATCGAGATGCTGGCCAAAGGGCGGGTGGAGCACAAGATAAAAAGCGTGCAGGTTGAGGCACAATCTCTTTTCACTTCATTGGCGCTACTGGGGCGCAATCTCAAAGCCTTGTCGATTGGCACGGTAGTGGGGTCCATCATCGGCCTGATCCCCGGCGTCGGTGGCCAGATAGCAGGCTTGTTAGCCTATGACCAGACACGCAAGTTTTCCAAAGACAAAACATCATTTGGAAAAGGTAATCCGGCGGGTGTCATAGCTGCAGAATCGGCCAACAACGCGATGGTCGGTCCGTCCCTGGTGCCGCTTCTCACTTTGTCAATTCCGGGCAGTCCCACGGCTGCAGTACTTCTGGGTGGATTGCTTATACACGGGATATTTCCGGGTTCGGATCTTTTCGACAATTACCCGGATGTTGCCTGGACATTTATCAATTCGATGCTGATCGGACAGGTGCTGATGGTGATCTTCGGGATCTGGGTTGCGCGGCACGCCGCCCGGGTGGCGCATGTCCCGCCGCCTGTCATGGCTGCGGCGGTCATGGTTCTGGCATTGTTCGGTTCATATTCAGTACAGCAGTCAATGGGGGATGTCTATGTGATGCTTGTCCTGGGGCTCAGCATGTATTTACTGGAAAAAGTGGGTTTCTCGGCGGCGCCATTGGTACTGGGTTTGATTCTTGGTCCCATTGCAGAAGCCAACTTCATTCAGGGCAGCATGATCGCCAATGCCATGGACGGGGCTGTTGCCTACTTCCTTACGGGAACACTTAACCTGTTTCTGGTAGCGCTGGTACTTGCCTCTATTGCTTACAGCTTTATCAGCACCCGCAGTACCAATCAGCAAGAGGCGACATGAAGACAATGTCTGCAACAACCACGCGAACTCAGCATCTCGTACCGGCTATTGTCATACTGGTATTGGCAATAAGTGTGGCATACCTGAGCTTTACCCGTGAACCTGCCGATGCTTTTCTCTTTCCTCGCTTTATCGGTAGCGTCATGTTGCTTCTGGCAATCTGGAATTTCCTCAGGGCGGTGTTGGGAATGGCACGCATAGGCGACGGTTTAAGCGCATCGGCGGTTCGCAATTTGTTGCCTGGTGTTGTGTTGATGTCGGTATTTGCGCTATTCGCTGCCAAGTATCTTGGCTTTTATGTCGCCTCGTGGCTGGCTTTTCTAAGTGTCTATAGTCTGTATGACCCGGCATCACATATAGCCATTGGGACATGGGGCAAGCGTGTCCTGATCACGACTGCATTCATGACCGTTATTTATTGTCTGTTTACCTTGTTGTTAAAAGTACAAACGCCACGAGGGCTGTTTTTCTAGCCTTGATCATCCACAATAAAAAAATTCCACGATTCACCACACGAGAGAAGACCATGAAAAAGCATTTCATTTCACTGACGCTACTGGCGGCATCTACCGTATTGACCTCATTTTCTGCACAGGCAGAAGGTTATCCTGAACGACCCATCTCCATGATGGTCTCCTACGGCGCAGGTGGCGCAACTGACTTTCAGGCCCGGATTGTGACAATGATGTCAGCGGGTGAGGAGTTTCTTGGCCAGCCTATGGTCATCATAAACAAACCCGGCGCAGGTGGTCGTGTCGGTTGGAACTGGTTTGCCAGTGAAGCTGACAACGACGGCTACACCATGGCTGCCTACAACATCCCACACTTTATTGCGCAGTCAATAGAAGGCGGTGTGAGGTACAGCGCTGATAGCTTTGAGCCCATTGCCAACTGGGGCGCTGACCCTGCGGTAGTGGTTGTGGGCGCAGATAGCCCGTATGGCACGATCGAAGAGTTGATCGATTTTGCGAAGGAAAATCCCGGCAAAGTGACGGTATCCGGCGCAGGTCTTTATGTGGGACACCACATTGCGGCGTTGCAAATTCAGAAGGCAACAGGTGCCAAGCTTGCCTATATCCCGACGAAAGGTGGTGGTGCCGCTGCAATGAAAGCCGTGATAGGGGGCGATGTCATTGCCGGTATCAACAATCTTTCAGACGCATATCGAGCACGTGAGGCGGGTAATGTAAAGATACTGGCGGTTGCTGACCTGCAACGCTCTGAGGAGTTTCTGCCAGATGTACCCACCATGATGGAGGTGGGTTATGAAGTTGATAACTCGTCGGTGAACTTTCGTGGTGTGATGGTCCCCAAGGGTACCGATCCTGACGTTATCGCCATGCTCTCCGAAAAAGTGCCCGAGATGTTTGCCAGCGCGCGCGTAGCGAAGCAGATGTCGGCAGGTGGGTCACCGATGAATATCATGAGCCGTGAAGAGGTGCAGGCAATGTGGTCGGCACGACAGGAAACGCTGACAGAACTGCTTGCCGGCTTGAAGTAGTTTTTATCGCGCAGTTGGTCATCTCTGTCTGTCTGGTTATCCACTTTCGGACAACTTGCCAACTTCGCATAATTTTCCAACCCCGAATAATTTGTCAACCCTGCACTGACGGGGATCCATAGCGTGATCCACTTGGATCCCTGCCTTCGCAGAGATGAGATATTTGTTCACTATCAATAACAATAAAGAGGAAAGCGCGCGTGCCAATGCATTTAGACACAGACAGTGAGGTTGCCTCGGTAGACGAACTCGTCGCGCGCGCGCGTGTTGCACAGGCGGCGTTTGCGAAAGAGGCAGACCAGCAGAGTTTTGACATGGCTGCATTGGCAGCGGCCTGGGCCATCATGGAACCCGGACGCAATAAAGCGCTATCTGAGCAGGCAGTCAAGTTGACTGCGCTGGGCAATGTCCCGGACAAGATGATAAAGAACCACCGAAAAACGCTTGGCCTGTTACGGGATATCCGTGATGTAAAAACCACGGGTGTCATCAGTGATGATTCGCAAACCGGCATTACGGAAATTGCTCGCCCTATCGGTGTGGTTGGTGCTGTTGTACCGTCCACTAATCCAGCGGCTACACCTGCAAACAACATCATTAATGCGCTGAAGTGCGGAAACGCAATTATCTTGTCACCATCGCCCAAGGGCGTTGAGGTATGTATCTCCTTGCTTGCCTACATTCACAGCGAATTCGACAAGCTGGGTATTGAGAGAGACCTTGTGCAAATGGTGCCGACACCCTCATCGAAGGTCAAGACCCAGCGTTTGATGGAAGCCGTCGATCTGATTATCGTAACCGGCAGTCAGGATAACGTAAGACGTGCCTATGAGTCGGGAACGCCTGCCATTGGCGTCGGCGCCGGCAATGCCACGGTGATCGTTGATGAAACAGCAGACCTTGCTGAAGCTGCCAGAAAAATTGCCAGTTCCAAGACGTTCGATAATGCAACCTCCTGTTCCTCAGAGAACGTGATAATCGTGCATCGCGCAGTGTTGGATGAGTTTCTTGTCGCTCTGCATGAACAAGGTGGGCGCCTTCTGGGCGCTGACGACACCAATGCTGTCAAGGCTGCATTGTTTGAAGGTGGTCATTTGAATCGGCACATGATTGCCAAGGACATCACGACGTTTCTGGATGTCGCAGGGATTAGTGTTACGGATGCACAGACTGCAAGATTTGTCGTACTGACCAGTGACGAGGTGGGACAGCATGCACGTGAATCCGGTGAAAAGCTGTCATTGGCGCTGACGTTGTACGTGGCTGATGATTTCGATGCGGCCATGGCAAGAGCCGCACAAGTGCTGACATATCAGGGAGCAGGGCATTCCGTTGGCTTGCACAGTAAGGACGATAGTCGGGCTGTGCTGTTGGGTACTGAATTGCCCACCTGTCGTGTCATCGTCAATCAGGCACATTGCTTCGCAACGGGTGGATCTTTCGACAATGGCTTGCCGTTTTCATTGTCGATGGGTTGTGGTAGTTGGGGTGGCAACTCTATAGATAATAATCTCCACTATCGACACTTCATGAATGTGACTCGGATTGTACGGCCAATAGCGAGCCGCGAGCCCACACTTGAAGATACTTTCGAAGACTATTGGCAGCAGGCTGGCAAGTGACCATGCAGATGACAATGCAGATGGCATACCGGTGCTATCGATGAGAGAGAAATCACGATGTCGGTATCAGAGATGAGTCCGTTCAAGGCAGCTACGTCGGTGTCAACAGAATCGATTACCGAGCTCATTAACCGTCAGGCACATGCCTGTCCAGATCACACTTTCCTTCTTGCACCGGATACGGGACTGGAAATCAGCTATCTGCAACTGCAGCAGCAGGTACGTGCAGTCGCCCGATTCATAAAAACTCAGGGTGTTGTTCGTGGAGCGAGCGTAGCCTACGCTATGCACAACGGTCCTTGCTGTGCAATTACAGTGCTGGGCATTATTTACGGTGGGTATAGGGCAGTCGCCATTAATCTGGTTGCCGGTCGTGATGTTATTGCTTATGTACTTGCGCACTCGCAGACATCGCTGGTTCTGACGGAAGCAGACATCGCTCTATCGATTGATGAGGCTCTTGGCACAGAGGCATACCAGATGGAGCGCGCCGCTGATAGCCCAGGTGCGGTTAATGTACAAGATAACCCCACTGATACCTCTGGTAAGTCTGTAACAACCCTGTCAACACCACGTGTAATTGCTGTAAACCATACATCAGTGCTCGGTTGGATCGATGAGCTTGCCAAGGTCTCACCCTGCACCACATTACCTGGTGATGATGCACTGCTGATGTACACCAGTGGCACCACTGGCAGGCCGAAAGGGGTGACGCTGAGCCACACCAACCTTGTTGCAGGTGGGCAGAACGTTGTCCTCGGCCATGAATTGAGCGAGAGGGATAGAGCCCTGTGTGTATTACCCCTCTATCATATCAACGGGCTCTGCGTAACCTTGTTGGGTCCGCTGGTGTCCGGTGGTTCTATTGTTCTGCCAAAGCGTTTTTCAACCAGCGCGTTTTGGCAACTCGTGGATGAGCATCAGTGTAGTTGGTTCAGTGTGGTACCCACACAGATTGCCTACTTGCTGCGTGATGCTGACGCTAGTGCTGACGAGCACAGACAACGCCCAATGCTTCGTTTTGGACGATCGGCATCGGCACCATTGTCGCCGGATGTACATGGTACGTTTGAAAGGCAATTTGGCATCCCTCTCATCGAGACCATGGGATTGACTGAAACCGCTGCCCAGATTCTCACTAACCCCTTGCCGCCGTTAACACGAAAATCCGGATCACCAGGTATTCCCGTGGGGGATGAAGTCATCATCGTCAACAAGCAGCTTCAACCAGTCGCCAACGGTGTGGAAGGTGAGTTATTGGTCCGGGGACCCAACGTCATGCAGCGCTATTTCAGGAACGAGGCCGCAACGACTGAGGCGCTGGTTAACGACGGTTGGTTACGCACTGGAGACCTGGGCCGCAAAGACGACGATGGCTACATCTTTGTTACCGGGCGTCTGAAGGAGTTAATCATAAAAGGTGGTGAGAATATTGCGCCACGAGAGATTGATGATGCGCTTTACCAACATGCCGATGTGGTTGAGGCAGCCGCATTCGCTTGCCCATGTGATGATTTTGGGCAGCGTGTAGAGGCGGCGGTCGTACTTAAGACGACATCATCGCTGCGAGAGGCAGATCTTATCGACGCCTGTGAACAACGTATCGGACGGTTCAAGTGTCCCGATAGAATCCATTTTTTAAATGAATTGCCCAAGGGGCCTTCGGGCAAGATCCAGCGGGCCAGGATTCGGGACGTGTTACCTGTCTGATTGATTCAGGGTAGCATTTTCACATCACGATAATTGTCTGGTGTGAAATATGGCAGTAGCATCAGGATTTCACCATAGGATACCCCTCAAATCCAGAGTTAGTTTCAGAATGTGTTACGCAGGCTGGCTTGTATTGTTGTTGTATTCACGTTAGGAAGTGACTTTCTGCGCCTCACAGGGGTTATAGATGAGGCTCCGTTTTCAAGCTGCAATGCCTGCTTTGAGTTACCGCTGTCGCCGTTTTTCTACTATTCATGGTGCCTTGTTAGCGTGGCATCGCGGCGGGTTAACGGTCAGAACGTTAAACGTTAGCTGAGTATTCTTTCGCGCCGATACAACCAGCTTGCCAGACAGAGCAATAGCCCCGTGCTAATTAGCGTACCGGTTGTCGATAGCATAATATGTTGCCATGGAATCCTGTTACCCAGCACAGCACTTTCCAGCAACTGGTATTGACTCAGCATTGGGAAGGGCATGGTATTCGTCGATGAGCGCACGTTGAGAAACTGCAATACAAAAAAGGGTGCCATCGGAATGATCATCATCAATCCCAGGTATGTCTGTGCCTCTTTGGTACTGCGTGTGATAGCCGAGACGGTAATCAGCAGTGCAGAGATAAAGAATAGTAATGGGCTGGCGAGCAGAAATGCCCGGGTCACAGTGGCGCCATCAAAGCGTATCTGGCCATTGAGTAATTCCACGGGAAATAGGCGAAAGAGGGTGTAGACGCTGATTGCCGTCAAAAGGCTCGACAAGGTTACGAAACACAAGGTTGCCCCGTATTTTCCGAAGACAACTGCTGAGCGTGACAACGGTAAGCTGAGCAACGGCTCCAGTGATTGTCGTTCCCGCTCACCCGCGGTGGTGTCTATTGCCAGATAGTAGCCACCCATGACCATCGACATGATGAACAGAAATGGCAAGATAGACGCCAGTAGCTGTCCGTTGGCTCCATCGCTGGAGACATCATTTTCGATTATCTGCAGGCTGTTGAAGGTGGCGGGATTGATCCCGCGATGTTGCAGTCGCAAGGTATTGAGCGATTGCTCGTAGACATTGAGTATCGTTTTAATTCGCCGGGAAGCCTTGCTTGATGTCTTGTCGGCGCTGTTGACATGCAAGGTTAACGGCGCAGGTGTTGCGGCGCGCAAGGATTTGGCGAAGTCGTCAGGTATTTCAAGCACCACGGCAGCATCACCATAGCGAACACTCTCATTGATATCATCCGGCGGGTCTATGACATCAATATTATTGCTGTACAAGAATGTCATCAGATTGGGCGCCGCCGATGCATTGACGACACTGAGGCTGTGTACCTCATCGAAATCAATTGACAGCTGCTTGAAGCTTGCTACCAGTGAGCCACCGAGAATGACCGGTAGCAATACAGGGCCAAACAGCAAGGCGTAAAACAAGGTCTGGCGATCACGCAGATTATCAATGATCTCCTTGATCATCACGACAAGGAAGCTCATATACTATCCTCTATGTCGCCAAGGTCACGTGTTGCCTGAACAAAGGCATCTTCAAGATCACGTTCACCTGTGCGCTCAAGAATCCCTTGCAGCGTATCTTCCATTGCGATCCTGCCGGCAGAGATAATCGCAATGTGGTTACACAGTGCCGCCACCTCTTGCATAATGTGGCTACTGAACAGAATGCAATGGCCATCATCAGCCAACTGGCGAATAATCTCCCGAAGGCCTCGGGTAGCCATGACATCGAGACCGTTGGTAGGCTCATCAAGCATAATGGTTTGTGGCTGGTGCACCAGAGCACGTCCCAGGGCTACCTTGGTTTTCTGACCTTGAGAGAATCCGGCAGCACGACGATCAGCGAAGGTTTTCATATCCAGCTGTTCAACCAATTGGCCAACACGCGCCTGCGCCTGCGTATTGGATAGCCCACAAAGCCTTGCGTAATAATGGATGTTTTCACGCGCACTGAGTCGCGGGTAAATACCGGCATTGTGGGGCATAAAGCCCAGCTGCTGACGAACAGCCAGTACATCGCCTGAAACTTCCTCGCCATCAATGCTGGCCGAACCACTGTCAGGACTTACCAGCGTTGCCAGCATGCGCAAGGTCGTGGATTTACCGGCACCATTAGGCCCCAGCAGACCTGTAATGCTGCCATCGGCTGCTTTGAAGCTGACTCCGTCAACGGCTATGATTTTACTGTCCTTGCCACGCTTTTTTGCGCCCGGCCGCTTGAAGCTCTTGCACAGACTGTCGACAACAATCATGGCAATGGCCCATTGGCATCGATAAAGAACGGTAGGGGTCTTAATCGTTCAAGGCAACCTGTCTCAAGTTTGTCTACATCAGTGCTTTCAACGAATTGGGCCAGAAGTACCGGCATGCAACCGAAGGCTGCCTGCATGTGCCCTTGTGCCTCGTTAACGATATGTCTTGAGTTTGTCAGAGTCTGCGCCAAGAGCTCGCCGTACGCGGGTGGAGTGATTGGGTCTGCATCACCCGACAGGATCAGCGAAGGTTTGTCAGAAACTAAAGGGTGCTTGAAGTCGTCATCGATGATACCCGTTGGCCAGGCATCGCAGGTTGCGGTAATGCCTTCGAGAACATCCTCTCCGAGGTAGCTTTTAGTGGTCGATTTGTTGGCTTCAATATCGAAAAACGGCACATCCTCGGTACAGATCACTGCGTGATGCATGCCGGTTGACAGGCTACTGCTAAGTGATGAGCTTTGCATGTCCGATTGCCGTGCAAGAGGGGCCAGATTGTCGTTTTCGATTGCTTCGTACAGCATTGAAGGCAGAATAGCGGCCGTCTGCGAGCTATAGCTCATGAGTCTCAGGGTTACAGCCAGATGTTCGTGTGTGAAGTCGCGCGTTGTCAGCTGGCCGGTTGTGACATCTTCGTAGGTAATGCTTCGTGGGGACGCTTTTAGCTCATCGATTAACGTAAGCGTTGGCAGTGTCAGATTACCGAACGCTTCGTTGCATCCTTCATCCTTTTCGCAACGTGCAAAAATCTTGTCCAGTGACTGTTGTGCCAGGCTTGCAATTTCTGGCCCGAGTGAAATCTGTGGTGGTACCACGGCATCAAGAACCATCGTGCGAACTGCGTCCGAATAACGACGTAAGTAGTGCGTGGCCACACGTGTACCGTAAGAGATACCATAGAGATTCCACTGGCTGATGCCAAGCTGCTCACGAACGTTTTCCAGATCCTGTACGGCAATTGATGTGGTAAACAGACGTGGGTCAGCTTCGAGTGCTGCCAGACATTCAGCGGCGAGTGTCGAAATCTCTTGCAGATCTGACTGAAGGTTATAACCGACATCACGATTGACGGAGCCTGTCTCGTCCGGACAATCCAGAGAGGTGGATTCACCGGTTCCGCGCTGATCGACAAGAATCACATCACGATCACGCATGATGTGACGGAAGGCGAAGGATATGGCAGGAAAAGACTCTATCGCTGACTGACCGGGCCCGCCTGCGAGCAGCGTCAGGGCGTCAGAATGTCCGGAACGTCGACGAGACTCAATACGTGCGACTGACAAAATCTGCATACCGGCTGCCGGTTTAGCTGGATCCAGAGGTACTTCGAGAGTTGTGCACTGAGCGGCTATCTTTATGCCGGTGGTGTCGCCGATGGAGCAATCTTTGAACACGATGTCATTGGCAGCGCTGACGGTCTCAGAGCCCTGTGCAATGGATATGGCGCTGTATGCTGCGATCAATGCTGACAGGATTAGCGATGTTCTGGCGCGCCACAAAGATAGATTACCGTGCCTGAGGCTTGAGGAGTGAATCGCGTGCAAGATCTATGTGTTCTGCCCTGGTGGTGACGTCGATGTTTGCAATTGCCGAGCCAGAGGGGCAGAAGGCTACGCGGTGGGCGAGCACGGGCACGCCTTAAGGTTACAGTTGCGCCAGTACTTCCTCAAGCTGCCTGCGGGCGTTGCCCACCCAATTGTCGCGTTCGATGCGTCCGGGTCCAATTTCCAATGCATCAGCAATGCGCTGAATTTCATGATGCTTGAGCTCCGCTAGCTGAGAATAGCTGGTTATTCCAAGCTCATTAAGCGCTTTTTCTGTCAGCGGTCCAATGCCGAAGATCTGCTGGAGGTCATCCCGTTGTTTAACCGGGCCAAAGGGTGCTGCCTCATCCCCGCTGCCATCGAGCTGCAATGCATCGTTAACAGCAGTAAGGTCGGGACCAACACCGCCAATGGTCGCATCTTCAGTATCGATGGGTATCGTTGTATGATTCTCGACCGGTGAATTTGGGCTGTGGGTATCGCTGGTTTGATCCAGCGTACCGTCGGTTTGGTCCAGTTCGTCCAGATCGTTGGTTTGACCGAAGGTGTCACCCGCGTCGGAGTCCAGCGAGTCTGTGAAGTCGCCGACATCTTCCAGCGCGATAAGGTTATCCAGATCTTCCGATCCATCAGTGTCTTGCGACAGATCACGTAAATCGAGGGGGGAATGGTCCCGCTCGTTGGCATCGAGTCTTACTGTATTGAGATTGAGTCCATTGTGATCAGTTGAGTCGAGATTCACGGTGTTGTTATTGCCTGATTCGAGATCAGGCTCTACAGAAGGCTTTGGCTCAGACTCACCCAGGTCTATGCTGGAACCCATATCCATTTCCATACCCGCGCTCTTGCGCTCGGCCGTCAAATCGAGTTCGCGTTGCAGCTCGTCGGCAACTTCCATCACCTGGTCAAATGGGTCGGCTTCCGATTCCGCTGCGGCGAACAGTGCAGGCTTACTGGTCTTGAATTCTCCGTGTTCTGAAACGGGTTCAGTCGCTGACATTGCCACTTCAGCATCGCTTGTGAACTGCGGATTGTCCTCCAGGACAGAGGGATCCTGTAACGGACTTATCGTGTCATTGGATGCTTTGTTTTCATTGAGTAGAGCGGCATTCTGGGCACTCTCACGGCGTCGTTTGTCCAGACCGGCAGCCAGCTGATTTCTGGTTTGCTCCTGCTCTTCAAATTTGGCGAGTTTTGTTTCCAGGCTCTCTTTTTCCCGGGTGAGTTCGCGCAACTTGGTTTCATGGCGCTGCATCATTTGTTTCACGAGCAACTGTGATTTTTCCAGATTGCTGTTTAGAGGCTGGATCTGGCGGTTTTCCTGCTTGAGAGTATCGATCTGATCCTGAAGCTGGCGTTGCATTTCGTCGTAATCATCTGCAAGCATCGACACTTCGGACTGAGTCTGTGCCAGTCCGGCGCGCTGTCTGGCCATGGTTTTTTTCAGCGCCAGGGTTTGCCGGTTGTATGTCGTGCGATGGACTAGCCAACCGAGTGCCATGCCCAGGATGACAGCGACGGCCAAGGCCAGAATCATTTGACTGATTAGATAGATCACGCTGCCTGTCTCGCGTTAAATAAAGGTTGTTTCATAGCCCAGCTCATTTCTCAATTAACCGGATTTATTTCGATTCGGCGGTTTCTTGCTCGACCACTGTCGGTCTCGTTATCGGCAACCGGTTGAGTTGACCCGTAACCTGTCACGATTAACTGGTCTGAGGGGATGCCTCGGGCCATCAGATAGTTGGCGACAGCCCCCGCTCGTTCGCGGCTTACTCTGAGATTAACAGTGTCTGGTCCAGTATTGTCCGTGTGGCCTTCTATGCGTATGCGGCTTTCCGGATGCTCCTTGAGCAGCGTAAGCAGTTGTACCAGGGCGTTGTCGCTTTCAGGCGTCAGGCTTGTGCTGCCAGGCTGAAACGCCAACAGGGAGGTATCAATCGCAGCAAGACTGGCGGCAAAGCGGGCGAGCCTTGCCTTAGACGCTACAGCAGGGTCAATGACCTGAATCGCCTCGCGCACGTCACGGACGCCGTTTATTTGTCTCAGGCCGTCGATCAGAGAAGTGGTTGACTGGTCTATTGTGATAGCTCCGGAGAGCTCCAAATCCCGCCCGTTGGCGGCCAGTCGTAAGTCCGGGAAAGTGGTGGAATCCAGTTGGCTTTGTGCCTGTTGCAACAATGATGCGGGAATTTGTCTGGCCAACTGACTCAAAAGTACCATCAGAATCGCTGCACAGGCGAGGATAATGATCCATGGCACCAGACTGGGTCGTTCCTCTGGAGGTAATTCAAAGTGTAGGGAATCGGCACTCATGCCATGGATAATACCATCAAGGTACGGCACGTAAAGCGCGGGGGGACCCGCTGTCGTGGCTCTTGCACACCGAACGACCATCAGTAGACAGGAATTACTCAGATTTGTGCATCTGGCACTGATGCGGCATCCGTCGCAACGGAAGTGGTGGCCAGCTGCGCACCGTGTAAAGCGAGTTGTGTAAGGACGTGGATTCCTGGGTTCGCCGGATTGAAGTGCTGCACTTCAAAGGACGGCAGATGGCGGTTTTTCGGATCGGAACTGCACTTTATCAGCCGGGGGCGTGTGTGGCCCGGTTCTCAGGGGCCCATATTTGATGGAGCTGCAATGAGTTTAGGACCTATCCTGCAGTTGCTTCGTTGCTGCTGTGCAGTTTGCTCAGTCGCGCTGAATCGCGGTTTGATACTTGTGCCATAGACTCTGCCGAGCCGTCCAGATGCGCCTGATCGACTACGCTGACTGTCACCGAATCGCTCTTGCCGTAAGATTTAGGTTCAGGTGCTTCAATGGTCTGTGTGATAGGCGATGACTTTTCCAGCCGTCGAAGATGTAGCGTCGCTTTTCTGGCGATCGCAGCAGCTTTGCGGGCCGTTTCACGGGCTTCCAGTGCGTGCATCCTCATACGCGAAATTGCTACGAAATGCTTTTTGTTGGCGGTTTCCAGCTCAGCTTTGGACGCGGCAACCGCTTTGTTTGCCTGTTGGAGCTTGGTGAGCGTCAGTTTCAGGAGTTTGTCCTTTCGCTTCTGCTTGGCCGCGTAACCGGCTAGCTGAGTGATTTCAGATCTTGCGTCCAGGAGATCCAGAGCCTGGACGTTCATCTGTTGAACCACACGGCGTTTCATTTTGCGACCGCTGCGCGTGCCCAGAGTATATCCAGCGCCGACACCAACAGCGGTGGCAATGAAATACCAGATCAATTGATTCCACTCCATGGCGCACAACTCAGTAGTTAACGTATTTCCTCACCCATCATACAAAAACAACCGCAGCAAGTTACAAATTAGCAGTAAAAAATTGAAGTTCATCACGCAAATCGACTATTTGCCTTGCCTGTAGCGCGGCTAATAGTCCCAGGTTTATGAAACTCGTTCGATTTCAGAGGCTTGTCTGCAAATAAATACCAATTACCAGAGACCAATTTCACGATGGATTGTCTATTACTCTTCATTATTCTGAGGAGAAATAACCCTTGGGGAGATATTACTTCCGGGCGGACATGGGTTTACGCTGTGTTGTGTCCCGATTCCTGGCTTTCGTGGAATCGGGACCAGCGAGTGTGGCTACCGATTTGGGAAGAATAGATCGTAGAATGTGTTTCAATCCTCGCTTGTTATGTTAACCAGGCTTCCTATCACTATGACAGTCAGTAATTTCCGGCCCTATGGACAGTAACGACTTGAATCGCAGGCTGCGATATGCGCTTTCGCTGGATGATGCCGCGGTGGTCGATCTGTTCAGATTGGCAGAGTATCCGATTGATATCGACAAGATTTCAGCCTGGCGGCTCAAAGAAAGCGATGAAGGTTATCGGGTCTGCCCTCCGGAGGCACCGCTGGCGATGCTCAATGGCTTGATTATCCAGCGTCGTGGTGTACGTGACAACGATGCTTCCAGTACCTCTGACAATCGGACCACATCCAGAATTGTGCCCGAACCGAAACAGGAATTTGTTGACAACAACATGGTCATGAAGCAAATCCGAATTGCACTGACACTCAAGACCGATGAAGTCCACTCGTTGATACTTCTCGGCGGAGGAAAGCTGGGCAAGAGTGAGGTGAATGCCCTGTTTCGAAAACCGCTTGCTCGAAACTATCGACGTTGCGGGGACCAGGTATTACGCTGGTTTCTTGCAGGGCTTGCCAAACAGCGCAAAGCTGACACGATATCGCCATCGCAGTCGTGACCTGCCCGTGGTGTGCAATCCGCAGGTTCGTGACCAATTCGGCTTCAGAATTTACCGGTAAAATCAATAGTGAGATAGAGCCGGAGTTTTGTTACATTGGGCGCTCGGCGGTCGGAGCGTCGCGCTAGTGCCGGAGAGCGGCAGCCTTACCGGATGTTTCTGGTTTGATGAAGCCCTCTCACCAAGCAAACTGGCATGATGTTTTTCCAGTCACTTCCCCGTTTTTTCCACTTAATTTAAGGTAAAGCCAATGAAAGTCACTCTTTTTGCAACTTCGTGTCTGGTAGGCGCGGCGTTGTTTGCCGGATCTGCGCAGGCCCAACAGCAATTTATCTCGATTGGTACGGGCGGAGTTACCGGTGTCTACTACCCCACCGGCGGCGCAATCTGCCGTCTCGTGAACAAGGGGCGCAAGGAGCACGGAATTCGCTGTTCAGCGGAATCAACCGGTGGTTCTGTCTACAACATCAACACGGTGCGTGCGGGTGAGCTGGAATTCGGTGTCGCGCAGTCAGACTGGCAATACCATTCCTACAACGGTACGTCCAAGTTTGAAGATCAGGGTAAATTCGAAGGCCTGAGAGCTGTATTCTCCGTCCACCCTGAGCCGTTCTCGGTTATCGCACGTGCTGGCAGTGGCGTTGAATCGTTTGCAGATCTCAAAGGCAAGCGCGTCAACGTCGGAAACCCGGGTTCGGGTGTGCGTGCGACAGCCGAAGTAGTCATGGATGCTTATGGCATGACAATGGACGACTTCTCTGTCGCAGCAGAGCTGAAAGGTTCTGAAATGGCGCAGGCTTTGTGTGACGACAAGATCGACGTGATGATCTATACCGTCGGACATCCTGCGGCTGCGATCACTGAGGTATCCAATACCTGCGATGTAGACTTCGTTGACGTACAGGGACCTGAAATTGACAAGCTGGTTGAAGAGAACTCATTCTACCGTACAGCATCAATCCCTGCCGGTATGTACAAAGGCCAGGACGCGGAAAATGCCACTTTCGGTGTTGGCGCAACGTTTGTCTCTTCTGCTGATGTGTCTGAAGACGTTGTGTATGTCGTCGTAAAGGCTGTTTTCGATAACTTCGAAGACTTCAAGAAGCTGCATCCTGCGTTTGGCAATCTCAAGGAAGAAGAGATGATCAAGGATGGCTTGTCTGCACCGTTGCATGATGGTGCGGTGAAGTACTACAAAGAACGCGGCTGGATGTAAGCTCGTTTAGTTCGGTTGTCTGTGCGGTGGGGTAATCCCTCACCGCACAGCCGGAACAAGTCGCTGGCATGTGTTCATTGCCGCACTACCTGTCAACGTCACTCGAAGTTTTTTGCCTATGAACGCAACCGCTGCAGACGCCATTCCACCCGCCAGACCCACGGGCAATCTTGAAGACTTTACGGCTATCGATACCGGAGGTCGTAATCCGACAGGCAACATCGGTTTCTTTCTGGCATTTCTGGCGTTCACCTGGAGTGCATTCCAGCTTTACGTTTCATCGTTTGTGCCTTTTTGGCTGGCAGACAAATACGATATCAATCTTATCTTCAATGGCAGTGAGGTGCGTGTTATCCACCTGGCGTTTGCCATATCGCTTGCCTGTCTCTCTTATCCTCTGTTCAAGAAAAGTCCGCGTGATCGAGTGCCAGCCTATGACTGGATACTGGCTATAGCGGGTGCAGTGTGTTGTCTGTACCTGGTGTTCTACAAGGACAGCATTGCAGGGCGGGCAGGGTTGCCCACATCCAGTGACATACTCGTTTCGGCTTTTGGACTAATTCTCCTGGCAACGGCTGTGTACCGTTCACTGGGACTTCCCATGCTGATCGTCGCCGGCGTCTTTGTGCTCTATGTGTTTTTTGGCGATGCACAGTTTCTGCCTGATGTCGTGCAGTGGAAAGGTGCATCTTTTGGTAAGGCCATGTGGCATTACTGGATGCAGGGGGAAGGGGTGTTTGGTGTGGCCCTTGGGGTTGCCTCATCAATGATCTTTCTGTTTGTTCTGTTCGGGGCACTGCTTGAACAGGCGGGAGCGGGTAACTATTTCATCCAGATGGCGTTCGGCTCGCTCGGACATTTTCGCGGTGGTCCCGCGAAGGCTGCCGTTGTAGCTTCTGCCCTGAGCGGCATCTATTCCGGATCGTCTATTGCCAATGTGGTGACCACTGGCACGTTTACGATACCGTTGATGAAGCGAACCGGATTTTCGGCAGAAAAAGCCGGAGCTGTCGAGGTTGCCTCGTCAACCAATGGTCAGCTGACGCCTCCGGTGATGGGTGCTGCGGCTTTCCTGATTGCAGAATTTACGGGAATCTCCTATCCGGAAGTCATTAAGCATGCCTTGCTTCCGGCGCTTATTTCTTACATCGCCCTGGTATATATCGTTCACCTGGAAGCGCTGAAACTGGATCTGAAGGGTCTCGATAAACCACCCTCTCACGTGACGCTCATGCAGAAATTGATCGGTTTTCTGTTTGGGTTTCTGGCCTTCTGTGCTCTGGGTGCCATTGTCTACTATGGCCTTGGCTGGATCAGTACAGCGTTCCCCGGCATGACGTTGTATACCGCAATGGCTATTTTTCTCGTTGCCTATCTCATTCTCATTTTCATCAGTGCGCGTCACGATGATCTGAAAATGGATGATCCGGATTCACCGTTGCTGGTGTTGCCCAGGCCTTCAGAAGTGGCGGTTACGGGCTTGTATTATCTGTTGCCTATCATCATCTTGCTATGGTGCATCCTGATTGAACGCCTCTCGCCAGCGTTGTCAGCATTCTGGGCATCCATGGCAATGATTTTCATTGTCCTTACCCAGCATTTACTGAAGGCTCTGTTCCGTATTGGGAAAGCCAATGCAGAGGGTTTTGTCAGCGCTATCAAGCGCGGCTTTACCGATCTGGGTCTGGGCATGGTCAGTGGTGCACGAAGCATGGTACCGATTGGTGTAGCCACCGGTGTGGCAGGCATCATCATCGGTACCGTATCGTTGACGGGCGCGCATCAGGTGGTTGGAGAGTTTGTAGAATTTCTCTCAGGTGGTAGTCTTATCCTCATGCTGCTGCTGGTAGCTATCATGAGTCTGCTACTGGGTATGGGATTGCCTACGACGGCAAACTACATCGTTGTCTCTTCATTGATGGCTCCGGTTATTGTCTCGGTAGGTGCACAGCAAGGGCTGGTTGTACCATTGGTCGCTGTGCATATGTTTGTGTTCTATTTTGGCATTCTTGCCGATGACACACCGCCGGTGGGTCTTGCAGCCTTTGCTGCAAGCGCAATCTCAGGTGGTGATCCCATAAAAACCGGTTTGCAAGGTTTTGCCTACGACATACGAACAGCGCTCCTACCATTTCTGTTTATTTTCAATACCGAGTTGCTGCTGATTGATGTGTCGTTAGCCAAAGCAATTTTTGTATTTGTGGTAGGCGTCATAGCCATGATGCTTTTTGCAGCGGCAACTCAGGGCTATTTCGTTGCACGCAGTCGAGTCTGGGAATCGTTGATGCTGCTGCTGATTGCGTTTACGCTTTTTCGCCCGGGTTTCTGGCTGGACAGGGTAGATCCTCCCTTTGTTGAGTTACCCAGCGTTCAGTTGATAGAGGCTGCAGAAAATCAACCGGTGGGTGAACCACTTCGTTTGCAGGTGATCGGTCCTGATTTCGATTATCCGGACAAGCTTGCGCAGATTACTGTGCTTGCCGATCTGGGTGAAGCTGGTGATGGAGAGACACGATTGGCACAGGCCGGCCTGACGGTGATCATCGAAGAAGATGGTGCTGTGCTCGAAGAACCTTTTCCTGGAACTGCGTTTTTCCAGACATTGCAGATGTTTGATTTCTACGGCGACCCAATGGTCAGGATAGCGAAGGTACAACTGCCTGCTGAGCGTGTTGCCAAGGAAGTGTTCTACATTCCAGCCTTGCTGCTGTTGGGTATTGTTATTCTGTTTCAGCGGCGCCGGCAAACCAAGCCTGCTTTTTTTGGGAAATTCTAGACCCGATTTCATGTCTGATACCACGCTGATTATCGACGAGCAGCGCGTCGTCTCTATGCACTATCAGCTCACCAACGGATTTGGTGAGCTGATCGACAGTTCGCAGGGTGATGTACCGCTGGTGTACATGCACAACAGCAATGCCCTGCTGCCAAGTCTTGAACGAGAACTCACCGGCCATTCAGCGGGTGAGCACATTGCCGTCACAATCTATCCGGAAGACGGTTATGGCTACGCTGACGAGGATCTTGTCGGCGAATGGCCACGTGAGTCCATCGAACAGGGCACTCAGGAACTGAAACTGGGTATGCGATTCAAAGCCCTGGGGAGCGATGGAAAATCAGAGCTTGTTACGGTCACCGAGATACGTGAAGATGTTGTGATTCTCGATGCCAACCACCCGCTCGCAGGTCAGGTGTTGAACTTCATGATCGCTATTGTGGATGTACGTGAACCCACCGATGAAGAACTCGCGCAAGGCTTTGCCAGTACAAGTAATTCGCTAGGCCCCGTCTAGCCCCGCGACATTGATAGACAAGTAAGTCATCCTCTAAGCGTGCGTCATCCCTGTGAAGGCGGGGATGATGCACGCTGTGCGGGATAACATGTCTGGGGCAACCGGATCGCGTCAGGAAGCTTTACGCATCGGATTGTCATCGACGTCGTCATCTTTCACGCCAGAATCAGCTGGATTTTGAGCGTCTGCGGCACTTTCCAGACGATGTATTGAATTGCCGGGAATGAGTTCAAGCTCCTCCGATAATTGCTCCAGGGGCGTTGGCATTCGCAAACCATAGCCTTGTGCATAGTTCACCTTCATCTCGCGAAGATACTGCAGCGATGCGTCATCTTCAACGAATTCTGCAATGGTTCTTGCCCCGACGGTATGTGCAATCTGGTTGATTGCTGCCACCATCTGCCGGTCGATTTCATTACTGGCGATATTGCGTACCAGTGACCCATCGATCTTCAGATAGTCGAACGATAGCTGTTTTAGATAGGCAAAATTTGAAAACCCTGAACCGAAATCATCCAGTGCCAGCTCACACCCTAATGCTCTGACACGTTCTATGAAACGGCTGGCTTTCTGAAAATTTCGTACGGCAGCACCTTCTGATATTTCGAATGCAAAGTGTGATGGATCGACATCGCCACGACCCAATCTTTCAACGATGAAAGTACTGAAGCTCTCGTCGGCGAACGACAATCCGGACAGATTGACCAGTAATCTGGGTATGACATGCCGTGACTGATGCTCGGCCAGCCAATCAACCACATGGGTGAATACCCAGCGGTCTATTTCAGTCATCATATTGTATTTTTCGGCAATGGGAATAAAACGGGCAGGTGAATACAGTTCGCCATTTTCGCTGCGTACGCGCAACAGGATTTCACAATGAGCCATGGAAATGGATTGTTCATGAATCTCGAAGACAGGCTGAAAGTAAAGCGACAGACGGTCATCAGCCAGAGCCTTGCGGATGGCCTGAATACCAGCAAGGTTACTGCGATACTTGACCACTTCAGTGTCGTTGTCTTCGGTGACATGAATCTGGTTTCTGCCAGACTGCTTGGCTATGTAGCATGCGGAATCCACATCAGCCAGTACCTGCTCCATATCGACGATCTGACCGTCCAGAGGCATGGCGCCGATACTCAGGCTCACGTTGAAACTGTGATCCTCATAATAAAAGGTAAATTCATGGACGATGACACGTAATTCCTCGGCTAGCTGTCTAATTGCGTCAAAGGAGGTGGCCTGGGCAATAATGGCGAATTCATCACCACCAACCCTTGCAAACAAATCCCCATTGCGTAATCGCGAGCTGATCATCGATGTAAGCTGGATCAAGAGCTGGTCGCCCGCGTGATGCCCACAGGTGTCGTTAACCATCTTGAAGCGATCAAGATCAAGGTAAAGCAGGCCATGGGCCATCTCGCTACGCGAAGCGATGGCGATGGTCTGCTGCAGATGTTGTTCGAATGAGCGGCGATTATGCAAGCCGGTAAGATCATCATGATTTGCAAGGTGCGCAATGCGTTGGTTAGCGCGTGCTACGCGAGCTGCAACAACAGCTGAAATGATAATTGAAAGCGCAAATGCGGCACTGACAATGTAAGTGAGCAGTTTCCGGGTTTCGTGATATTTAATCTGGTTATTGGCGAGGGCTTCATCTGCAAGCTGCTTTTCAAGCTTTACCAGTTCGTTCAGATGATTGAGCAGCACCAGCTCTTGTAAGTGTACTTTGTTGAGAACTGAGCGCAGTGTGGGTATATCAAGGTTGATGGAGTTGAGTACATTGTTGGCCTCGTCATAGGCTTCACCAACACGCATATCAGATTCATTGATTTGTGTGAGGATGGTCTGTTCACGCTCATTAGCGCCCATCTGCGAGAGTTCATTGCGCGCCTCGTCGTACACGATGGTGTAGTCAATCAGTTTTTCAAAAATACGTTGTCTATCCAGCGTATTCTCAGTCTGGACCAGAGTGCGCACCGCACCCGAACGCAGGCGTATGACATCGCGCATCTGATAGGCACGGCTGGTTTTCTGGCCCATGTCGTCAATTAATGCCGACATGCCGCTGTTGACCGTCTGCAGCGTGCTCATAGATAACCAGGTGATAAGGAGCATTAACGAGAACACGGCCAGAAATCCCAGGCCGATGATAGTCTTGGTGTAGTCCTTATTGACGTTATCGCCCATCATGCTGTGCCGACGCACCTTCTAACGCCAGCAGCACGGCGGACAGGCAGTACTGTCTTAGCCAGCATGAGGCTCATCAATGGAGCTTTGTCAGAATCTTTATGCATTAGCTCTGGGTAAGTATCAACGCGTTGGTCTGAACAAAGTTGGTCGGATGGACGCAGGATGTGGTGACCATGTTGGAAACCTTATCGGCACATTTTCCGGACGGTTGACCTTTGATTAGATCTATTTTTTGCCGGACATTACCCTTATGCCATTTACCATAATGTTAGCCTGCGGATTGGCTGGGTTGCATCTTGACGAGCTTATGCAAATAACCCGTGTATCCACCACTGATCGGGCTGATGACGCAGGCGATAGAGCCAGTAATAGGCGCCTTGCCTGTTACTGGCGATAAAGTAATCGCGACGCACGTCGATTTCATCCCACCAGCCGTTTTCGATACGTTCGGGCAGGGTATGTAGCGTAATAGGCTCGTTCAGCATGCGTGGCTCGGCTAATAACCACAAAGGGCGGGCAGGCCAGGGCTGATGTTCGCAACGGTTGTCGAGCAGGGTGCTCAACCAGGCTTTTTCAGGACGATGATCATCCTCCGGCAGGGCTGTGTAGACAGCTTCCTTGCCCAGACGGGCTACCAGTTTGTCCAGAACCTGTTCAACTGACTGATGTTGCGACTGGCTTTTGTGAAAAAGATCACGCCCTGTGCGCTCCATGGAGGCTAGTTCTACCGATGCTATGCGAAGGCGTGTAACCGGCGCTTTCAGCGTTAATGTCCCCAGTCTTTCGGTCGCAACGCGTAGTAGGTGATTCATGTCGGCTGTGGCGTTGAGAAATTTAAGCGCCACGATATGCGGCTTGAGGCGGTGGTGATAAAGATGGATGTCCAGATGCCGGATACCCAGATCGCGCGCCTTCAGGAAACCGCCCAATGAACCTAACAGGCGTTTAAGCGGGAAGCCCAGAGCCTGTGTATCGGGTGCCTCAAGTGGTAGATCGACAGATTGTGAAAACGTCTCCGTCGCCCGATAGGGTGTTCTCGGGTCGGGCAGACGTCCGTCCAGCTTATAGAGTATGTCGGTGCAATGCTTGCCGAAACGCCGTGTCAGGGCTGCGGGTGGAATTTTTTGCAGTTCACCTAATGTGTGGATTCCCGACTGGCGTAATCCCTTGAATGTGAAGTTGTCCAGTGGCAAGTGGGCCACGTTCACTGTCGCGAGGGTGTCTTTGAAAATTTGTTGACTGCGCATTGTTTTTCGAATGCCAGCGCGGCTGAAAAGTCTGGCGGCAGTAGGTGTAGGAGCCATGCCCGGATGCACCGAGATGTGCTGATCGCGAAGCTGCTGTCCAATATTTTCAAGTAAGGCATTCAATCCACCAAAAAGCCTCAGGCTGGCCTTTATCTCGATTAATACTGTATCGGGTGGTTCAGGGACGACAGTGGATGAATACTGCAGTGCCCAGAGTGTCAATTGCTCCAGATGAGCTATCTGTGCCGCTTCGTTATAGTCACTGGTTAGAAGATCAGGGACCAGTGCATAGGCATTCTTGAGCGCCATGCCGGGCCGTACTCCGGTTGCCATTGCACAAGCGTTACAGGCAAGGATGCGTCGTCGAGGACCTTCGGTTAGCACGACTGCACGTGGGGTGTCCGGGCTGCGTTTGGTGGGGCTGTCTTCATCAGAGCCACTTACAACCTTATCAGCAGATTGCTGGCGATCAATGGGCAGTTGTGGGAAATACAGCGCGAGCCAGAGCATTGTTTGTTTGTTAACTGAATGACACTGATGTAGCGGTAAATACTGTTGTCATTCCCGCGAAAGCGGGAATTCGGTTTGCCACAGCCCGTGGATCCCAGCCTTCGCAGGGATGACGCATTATGGTGATTGGCCTTAAGTCAGTGCCATTCATCTGTAGCGATATCAGACAACGAGCGTAGCCGAGCAGAAGCGTTACCCTTGCCAGTAGCCCTGTTGGCGGCAGCCGCGTTGATACCAAAGGCTGGCTGAACGCTGGGTACGGGCCATTCTGCGCCTTGGGAGGCATCGAACTCCTCGGGCTGGATAGTCACGATTTGCGGGCTACCGGCGCGCACCTTGATGATGTCGAGTGTCTGCTTCTGCTGGCTCATGCTCACGCAGATACGCGTTGATACTGGCGAATGCTCTTTTTTTGCATGCAATGGTCGGTATACGGTTGCCCAGCTACCACCTGTTTCGGCCGCCAGCTGTAATCGCCGTTGTCGTTGTGCGCTGCTTTTCTGCACCCAGGCGACGACTGCGCCGAACAGGCCGGAGCGAAGGATTTGCTCAGTTGCCCAGAGCGTGTTGATATCATTACCACCATTAACAATCAGCAGTCTGTCCAGCGCTATACCGGCGTTGCTGAATGCGGGTGCGTAGGGAATATGTGGCGGATTGACCAGCGCTGCCCAGGCTTTGTTGTCTGACGAGGCGCTGTCATTGACGCGGCCTTGATGGCTTTCCTTGTCGCTATTACCGCTATTACCGTGGCCATGACGCCCGGCGACCTGGCGCAATGCGGGAAGCAGCAAACTCAGTTCACCGATACCTTGTTGTTCCAGTAACAGCTCAGTAACACTGCCAATGCTCCAGCCGCCTGCGGGAAGGGCCTTGTCCAGTGCGGCAAAGCCTGTAGGAATGGCTGCTTCAACCGCATAACGATCCCGCCCGCGCCATACGGCAGGCTGGGTTTTCAATAAGGTATCAAGGGCCACAGGATTCATGAGTGGGGGTTGGCGCGAGCCTTCTGATCATGCTGCCGTTGCTTACGAGTCGCGGCGCAAAACGCCGACATAGACCCCTTCTATGTAGAATTCTTCTTCGCGAAGATCGACACGGATGGGTTCGAACTTGTCGTTCTCTGGCAATAGGGTGACGATGTTACCGCGCTGACGAAAGCGCTTGACGGTAACCTCGTCATTAACGCGCGCTACGACAATCTGGTTGTTTTCAACATGTTCTGTGGCATGCACGGCCAGTAAGTCGCCATCAAGAATGCCGACATCCTGCATACTGGTGCCGTTGACCCGAAGCAGGTAGTCTGCATGTGGATAGAAGAGGTCTGGATCTACCGGTAGATATTCTTCAACGTTGGCATCCGATGTAATGGGCTCGCCAGCTGCGACCTTGCCAACCAGCGGTATGCCGTCATCCTCGAACTCGGTAAGGACACGAATACCCCGTGAGGTGCCGGGTATGAGTTCGATGGCGCCCTTGCGCTCCAGCGCCCGCAAATGATCATCAGCAGCGGTGGGTGAGCGGAAACCGAAATGGTCGCAGATATCTGTACGCGTAGGCGGAAAACCGGTACGATCAATATGTGATTGAATCATCCGTAGAATTTCCTGTTGGCGCTTGGTGAGATCCTGCATTTTCGATGTCCAGTCAGTGGTATGTAGACTGAGTATATTTACAGTTGTGAGTTGATGCAACTGTTCTTTGCAAATAATGACGTGTGGAAAGATTATTTGAGTGATTCATTCATGTTAGTGCAATTGCTTCCTTCATTACACATGACAGCCACATGACTGATTTCACCGTCCACATCGTCTCGCCACGACTACTCTTTCGCAAGACGTTCAATAAGCTGCTCAGTCTGCTGGATACTGATCTGAACTGCCGTGAACATGCTGTCGCCATCGAGGCACTGGTCGACATACCGGCCCCCGTCGATGGTGCCGTACTGGTCGATTGTGGCGCAATGGATGCTGATCAGATCATCGCCTGCATGCTGTACTGCCTGTCTGTTGAGGCTGAGACTATTGTCATACTGGTCGTGGATGAACAAGACGATGCCGTGGTCAACGCGGGCATGGATCTGGGCGCCATGGGTGTGATTATCAAGGCGTCTCCGCCACAGGTCATTATCGATTCCCTGCAGAGAATTCTGGCGGGCGAGCGCTGCCGTCCAGCACCGAGAGTCGATGTGGCCAGAACAGATATTCCTGAGCACATGCGAGCTCAACTGTCGGCCCGGCAACAGAAAATGCTGCGCGCTATCATGGGTGGTCAGTCAATTTCGGCAACAGCACTGGCGCTGGGCATGACACCCGCCAAGCTAGTGGGTGAAATGCGGAACGTGATAGTTACAATCAGGGGACGTACGTTTTAAGCGTATTGTTTCAATCGGGCGCCTCACGCAGCCCATTCGAACCATCAAACTGGATTTATCAACATGAGTGAATCAAAGTCGCGTTTTCCGGTACCAAAGCTTGCCGACTTGCCCGAAGACATCCGCGAACGTATCAGCAAAGTGGCTGATAAATCCGGTTTTGTGCCTAATGTATTCAGAGCACTGGCTCATCGTCCGGATGAGTTCCGTGCCTTCTTTGCCTATCACGATGCATTGATGGAAAAGGACAGCGGTTTGAGCAAGGGTGAGCGGGAAATGATTGTCGTCGTCACCTCGGCCATGAACAATTGCCTGTATTGCGTCATTGCACACGGAGCCATTGTAAGAATTCGTGAAAAGAACCCGCGTCTGGCTGATCAGTTAGCCACTGACTACACGCGTGCTGACATTACCGAGCGGCAGATGGCCATGCTCGACTTTGCCTGTCTTGTTGCCGATCAGGCAGCTCAGATCACTGACGATGACATTGAAGAGCTCGGTGAGCATGGGTTCAGCAAGGAAGATATCTGGGACATTGGTGCAGTTGCCGCATTCTTTGCCTTGTCAAATCGCATGGCAGGGCTGACAGACATGATGCCGAACGATGAATTCTATTCCATGGGTCGGGAACCACGCTCCAGTGGGCCGCGGCTGGTTAAATAGAGGACAGCCCCTTTGTCACTCATATGAAGTAGCGAAGATGCTTGTCAAGAAAGGCGTTGCCGTGCGTTTAGAGCCATGTGTCAGAGGCGTTATTATTACCCGTCGTTACCCACTGTTACAAACTGCCGTTATCAGCGTGAGAGAATATGGTCTATGCGGATAGCGGTTTTTCATGGTGAAACGTTTATCTTGCATGGCTTGCACCTTCCGGAGCAAGCAAACGCATTCCTTTACATTCGCGGAGAAATAAATCAAATGGCTGGTATCTACAAAGCGGTAATCGCAGTCATCGTAATGGTTGCACTCAGTAGCTGTGCAACGGTCGAGTCCAATCGCACGATAGAAGCGCAAACGGTGAAAACCTATAACACTAGTTATAGCGGTCCGCGCTATGCGCTTGTCATCGGTAATTTCCAGAACCGTTCATCCTATCAGCGCGGCCTGTTTTCCGATGGTACTGATCGCCTGGGAAGCCAGGCTAAAACAATTCTCAAAACACACCTGCAGCAGACTAACCGCTTCGATGTTGTCGATCGTGACAATATGGCGGAAATTGCCGCAGAAGCAAAGTTGTCAGGCACCGCGCAGCAACTGGAAGGTGCCCAGGTTGCTGTGGGTGGTGACGTGACCGAATTTGGACGCAAGACCACCGGCGATCAGCAATTGTTTGGCATTCTTGGTTCAGGCAAGAAGCAGGTAGCTTACGCCAAGGTTGCCTTGAATCTGGTTGATGTCAAAACGTCTCGCGTTGTTTACTCTGCGCAAGGCGCGGGCGAGTTCGCATTGTCCAGCCGTGATGTTGTCGGTTTTGGAAGCACGGCAGGCTACGATGCCACCTTGAATGGCAAGGTGCTGAACCTTGCCATTACCGAGGCTGTTAATAATCTGGTTGATGGACTCGAGCGTGGCGCCTGGTCTCCGTCGCAGGAATAAATCATGGTCACTTTAACGGCTCAACCGTGGATACGTCTGGGTATCGTGGCCGCCTCACTCCTGATGCTGAGCGCGTGCGTTGCTCCCAATCCGCCGTTGTATCGATGGGGCGAATACGAAGACATAATCTACACAGGCTACAAGAATCCGGGTAGTTCCGATCCTGTAACCGATGCCAGTCTTCTCTCTGAAGACATGGCGCGTACCGAAGCTGAGGGCAAACAGGTGCCACCGGGTGTTCGCATACATCTGGGTTATCTGTATTACGCCCAGGGGCGCGAAGATGAGGCCCGTGCCTTGTTCGAACTGGAGCGCGAGATTTTTCCAGAGTCACAGGTATTCGTTGACGGGCTTTTGTCCAGGATGGGAGAGCGACAATGAGCGCTATGATGAAAAGACGCTGCTCCTTGTTGCTAATAGGTGCATCGGTCTTGCTCGGTGCCTGTGCGAATAGCGTCCCAAGACAAGACCCTTACGTGCTCTTCAGGGAGCTCATGCCACGCTCGATCCTGATACTGCCTCCGATCAACGAGTCTATTGATGTCAATGCCACATACTCATGGTTAACCACAGCATCCGTTCCGGTAGCAGAAAAAGGCTTCTATGTATTCCCCGTAGCCGTCGTTGATGAGTTCATGAAAGAGAATGGCTTGCCTAACCCGGAAGACATGCATGCAGCGCCATTGAATAAAATTGGTGAGATCTTCGGCGCTGATGCGGTGATGTATGTCACCCTGGAAGAGTATGGCCAGAAGTTCGAGTTGCTCCAGTCAGTTACCCGCGTCACGGCTCGTGCAGAGCTTGTCGATGTTACTACGGGGCAGGTTTTCTGGACGGATCGTGTCGTCTATGCAGAATCGAATTCGAATAATTCCGATGGCGGTCTGTTAGGCGCTCTTGTAAGTGCCGCTGTTGCCCAGATTGGTGACACACTGACTGATGCGGCACACGATGCCTCTCGTATTGCCAACTATCGATTATTTGATTCACGCGGATCGGGATTGTTACTGGGCCCGACGCATCCAGGTTTTGAAGCGCAGATGATCGCGGCGGTTGAGCAAGCACAGGCTGATCAGGCCGCCATTGATGCTGAAGGAGCTGCACCAGTGGAGTAGGTGTATAACCGGGTTTTGCAGCGGCTTGCGACTGATCAGAATCTCTGGGCAAGGTTCCAGTGTCGCAGGTGTGTTTGCGAGCGCTGGCGGACATCCGTGAGGTGCGGTAGCGTTATTTACAACTGCTTTAGTAAGGTTGCCATTTCAATCGCTGCCAGCGCAGCCTCAGCGCCTTTATTACCCGCTTTGCTACCTGCGCGCTCAATGGCCTGTTCCATAGTCTCTGTCGTAATAACGCCAAACGCGACTGGTATGCCTGAGTGCCATGCAGCGTTACTGATCCCTTTGCTGGCCTCACCGGCTATCAGTTCGAAGTGGATCGTACCGCCACGAATCAATACGCCCAGACAGACAAGCGCATCGTATTTGCCACTTTCGGCCATCTTTTTCGCCACCAGTGGAATTTCAAAACAGCCGGGTACTATGGCAATGGTAATGTCATCGTCGGCAACATCGTGCTGAATCAATGCCCCTTTGGCACCTTCGAGCATACGCTGACCCATAAAGTCATTCCACCGGGTCGCGACGATGCCGATTTTCAGGCCGGTACCAATCAACTTGCCTTCCAGAAGAGTTGCCATGTCTAGTTCCTGTGTCAGGGGTGTGTGGTTTGGACGATTGAGACAACCACGTTTACCCGTCTTCTTCGTAGTTGTGTCCCATACGCCGGGCTTTGGTTGCAAGGTATTTTTCGTTATGGCTTTGGGCCGCAGTCACGAGAGGTTGGCGCTGCGACACCTGTATTCCTGCTGCAATCAGTGCAGCACTTTTAGCCGGATTGTTACTCAATAACGTAACCGATTTAGCCCCCAGTGTTTTAAGAATGTCCGCAGCAACGTCATAAGTGCGTGCATCCGCTGGAAATCCTAGTGTCTGATTGGCGTCAACGGTATCCATTCCTTTATCCTGCAAGGCATAAGCGCGTATCTTGTTGCCCAACCCAATACCTCGACCTTCTTGTCGCAGGTAGATAATAGCCCCGTTTTCCTGTTCGCCGACAAGCCTTAGCGCTGATTGCAACTGTGGGCCGCAATCGCAACGCAGTGAACCAAAAGCATCACCAGTCAGGCATTCTGAGTGAAGCCTTACCAACGGATCACCTTGCGAAAGTTCTCCTTTGGTCAGCGCGGTATGCTCCAGACCTTGCCGATCACGAAACACAACGATATCGAATTGTCCGTGCTCTGTTGGCAGGTAACTTCTCCCGATTTCGGTCACTTGTAGTTGGTTTGTCGTATCGCTTACGCTAGCGACAGCGTTGACAGCAGTCGCCATATTGCCTTGACCACGAGCCAATCGAAATTGCACCAGTTGTTCTACTGAGATGATATGCAGATTGTGCTGACGTCCGAACGCAACCAGATCGTGCAATCGCATCATGGTGCCGTCATCGTGCATGACTTCACAGATGACGCCTGCAGGAGTCAACCCCGCCAGGGCCGAGATATCGACGCTGGCTTCGGTCTGGCCGCGACGTTCAAGCACACCACCGTCACGGGCGCGCAGCGGGAAGATATGGCCCGGCATGGCGATGTCGGCGGGTGTTGTATCAGGGTTGATCATGGTCTGGATGGTTACTGCGCGATCTTCTGCGGATATACCTGTCGAGACACCCTGAACGGCTTCTACCGACAAGGTGAATCCTGTTCCAAATCCACTACGGTTTTGCGCTTGTGGCACCATCATGGGTATTTGCAATCTATCCAGTAGCGCACCACGCATGGCAAGACAGACAAGTCCACGGCCATGGGTAACCATGAAGTTAATAGCCTCGGGGGTGACAAAATCTGCCGCCAGTACGAGATCACCTTCGTTCTCGCGATCCTCATCGTCAACGATGATAACCATATGTCCCTGTGCGTAGGCGTTCAGTGCCTCTTCGACATTGGACAGCACCGATTCAGTCATGACCATTCTCTTTCAGAAACTCAGCGTTGATTCCCGCTGATTGCGTACCTGTGGCAATTGCTCCTTGTTGAAGCAATCGCTCAACATATTTACCCAGCACATCCACCTCTATATTGATCTTGTCACCGACATTTTTAGTGGGCATGACAATATGAGCCTGGGTGTACGCCACCAGCGTAACGCTAAACCAGTCATCGCCAACCCCGACGACGGTTAGACTTGTTCCATCGAGTGTGATGTAGCCTTTGACCACGATATAACGCATTAATTCGGACGGTGCAGTGATCGTCACCCATAAAGCATCTTCATCGCGACGGAATTCCCGAATGGAGCCCGTACCATCCACGTGGCCTTGCACAAAGTGTCCACCCATTCGCGTTGAAGGGGTGACTGAGCGTTCAAGATTGACAGGCGAGCCGCTAACCAGCGATTCAAGCGCTGTGCGGTGGCGTGTTTCCGGTGCAAGGCCGGTGACAAAGCCATTGGCATCCATGGCGGTTACCGTCAGACAGACACCATTGACAGCGATACTATCACCCAGCGCGGTGCCTTCAAGAACGCTCTTGCAATTGACGGATAAGACATAGCCGTCGCCATCACGACGACAATCCCTGACACTGCCAAGCTCTTCTATGATTCCGGTAAACATGGTTATTGCAGTCTATTCATTGTTTCGTTGTCATTACGTGTGACCAGACCCCTGACCAGAACATCGTCGCCGAGCGTTTCAAGTCGCACATCATGAAGGCGGGTTGTCTCACTCAAGGTTGCACTACCGGCTGCGGCATAAGATGCCGGTGCCTTGATGCCACCGATGATCATGGGGGCTATGAAGGCCCACACTTCATCGATGAGCCCCGCGTCACGAAAACTTCCATGTACGCTCGCACCGCCCTCCAGCAGGACGCTTTGTATGCCTCGTTGACCGAGGGCGTCGAGTAGACCCACAGGGTCGACACCAATGCCGTCAGCGTTACGATCGACTAATATCACCTCAAACCCCCGTGATTCAAGCCGACGGCGATGGTCGACATCCAATTCGTGGCTTGCGGCAATGATTGTGCGGGTATGTAGGCTATTGCCGCTAAGTAGTTGCGAGCTTAACGGCACACGTCCCGTACTATCCAGAATGATCGGGCGGGGGTGGCGAATGTATTCATCACTGCACAGTGAATCGGGGAGTCTTGTCGTTAACGCGGGGTCATCGGCGATGATGGTATCAGTACCTACGATGATAGCGTCTACCGCTTGCCTGAGTTGATGTGCCCGCAGTCGTGATTCAGGGCCGGTTATCCACTGGCTGTCACCGGTTCGTGTTGCAACGCGGCCATCGAGACTTGTCGCAGATTTTGCGATGAGATAAGGGCGCCTGGTGGCAACGTGGGATAAAAAGAAGCGATTCTGAAAACGTGCCTGATCTTCCAGTACCCCGTGCAGAACCTCGATTCCCTGTTCCTGCAAGTAACGAGCACCGCCTGCAGCCTTGGGGTTGGGATCAGATAGCGCATAAACCACTTTTGCAATTCCGGCCTCTACGATTGCCTGAGTGCAGGGAGGGGTAAGGCCGTGGTGATTACAGGGCTCCAGGGTAACGTAAAGCGTTGCGCCTTCCAGTGGTCGATTCGATGCTGGGGCCTTGTTACCCTGTCCGCCAATATTGAGCTTATCCATGGCATCCTGAACTGCATTGACTTCTGCGTGTGCCTCGCCGTACACCTGGTGCCAGCCTTCACCGATAATAAGACCGTCTCGCACAACCACGCAGCCGACCAGTGGGTTAGGGCTAGTGCACCCGATTCCCAGGTTGGCAAGCTCTAACGCTCGCTGCATGAACTGTTCGTGAGATTGCACTTCGTTTGCCCTGTAATGCTCGCCGTTGACATCAACAATCCAGTTGAAAAACGGGGCGACAGCGCACACTGCGCGCACCCTATCAAGCACATCCGGACAGGACGCCTGCAGGCACGCACGTCACGCGACCAAGGGCAGAAGCACTGCCAATGACTACATGACTACAGTGATTAACCTTCTCTCATCCGGACTCTAACCGTCGGCTCTGGATTCTGACCAGATCAACCGTTTGGCCTGTTCCGCGTTGGCGTGTGCGCCATCGAAGAACAGATCGCACGGGTCACGGGCTTGACTGCTTGCACCAAACTCACATGCAGCCCTACCGTCGGTGGGGAATTTCACCCCGCCCCGAAGATCAATACTGCTCAAGAAGCTACTCTATTGCGCGGTGCAATGCAATGGGGTATCGGAAATTCTTTCTCGATGATAGCGAATACGCTACTGGTCAATTAAGCCACTAAGAAGAACTGATGTGGCTGCCGGGCTGAGCGAGCCGCGCTGCCAGATTTTGGGCTTGGTTATCAGATAAGCCCTGATCTAACCTATCACTATCGATTTATCTGCATCGGTGTCGCTATGGACCTTAATAGGTCAATTTGCAGATCAGTCTCTAGATTCACAGTGAGTTAACGCTTGAAGATATCGTCGAAAATCAGCCTTTTACTACTATGTATAATGAGCTTCGCCATTTGTACCCTCGTAGCGATGAAGATGCGTTCCGTGGTGGGTGAGCAAAAGGCCGAGGCCGCAGTCAGCGAGCTATCGACGCTGCATATCGACGTCAGTTCCATCGAAGTCGAATTTAAGACTCAGGTGCAGGAGTGGAAGAACATATTACTGCGTGGACGCGATGCAAACGACCTTGAGAAATACCGATCAGCGTTTCTGAAGTTTGATAAGCAAGTGCAAATGGCCGCGGTCGATTTGGCCTCTCAAACCGCCATTCCAGAGGTGCGTTTACAGCTGGATAAATTCATTGCAGAGCACAAACAGCTCGGCCAGCACTATCGCAACGCACTTGAGGAGTTTGAGAGTAGCCAAAACAAGCTTCCGTTTGAAACTGATACTGCAATGCGCGGCAAGGACCGTCTGCCGGCAAAAATTCTCAAGGATTTGTCTTTGCAATTAATGAAAGATCTTGAGTCGCTTCTTGAAACTCAAGGACGGGAGCGTGCCATCGAAGATCGCAATCTGATTATCATGCTCGTTGTCTTTTTTACAGCGCTTTTTGCGTTTGCGCATTGGCTCACAAATCACACGGTAAGTCGACCGCTGGGGCGTGTTCTTGATTCGGTCAACCTGTTAGCGTCAGGGGATGCGCAAACGCCGGTTTCCGGGATGGAGCGCAAGGACGAGATCGGTCATCTTGCCAGAGCTGTCGAGCAATTCAGAAAAAACACGCTGGACAATCAGCGTCTGACGCTCGATCAGGAGAATTCCCATGCTGCCCGGGAAGCGGCACTGGCAGAGCTTACCTCCATCGAATCGGAGCGTTTGGCTGCCAGCGAACTTGAGCATCAGCGGCAGCGAGAGCGGGCAGAGCAGGATGCAAATCGCGCCAGGCAACTGGCTGAGCGTATAAACGCATTGCTTCTGGCAGTGGATGCCGCGGCCGACGGTGACCTGTACCACCCGATTGAACAGCCGGATGCCGGTTGTAAGGATGATCTGTCCCGAATGGCTGTATCGTTGATCAGATTGTTCGACGAACTACGTCAAAACTTCAATACGATTGATGGCAATGCCGCCAATCTGAATCGTTCCGCCAGCGCGCTTGAGGAACTCGGTTCACAGATTCAGAACAGCGCTGCACAGAATTCTGAACACACTAAAAAGGCGTCAGTGGCAACAGGGGATGTATCTGAACTAGTCACCTCTGTTGCTGCTGCTACAGAGCAGATGGCAACCTCCATAAGAGACATTGCTGAAAACGCTGAAAACGCAGCACAAGTTGCCGAGCGTGCCGTTATTCTTGTGGATAGTACCGATAGCAGTGTCAGGCAGCTGGCAACATCCTCTGCTGATATCGGTGCTGTGATCAAGGTTATTACCTCGATTGCCGAGCAGACTAACCTACTGGCGCTCAATGCCACCATCGAGGCGGCGCGTGCAGGTGACGCGGGCAAGGGTTTTGCGGTGGTTGCGAATGAGGTCAAGGAGCTGGCGAAGGAGACAGCCCGTGCAACCGAAGAAATCGAAACGCGTATTGCCTCTATTCAGTCCGATACTCATCTTGCGGTCAATGCCATTGGTGATATTAATGAAATCGTGCGAGAGATCAGTAGTACCCAGACAACGATTGCTGCAGCCGTAGAACAGCAAAATTCGACTACCATGGAAATCAATCGTACCATTGAGAATACAGTCAACAAGAACGCCACGATCACGCAGGTCATTGACAAGGTCGCTACAACTGCTGAAGAGAATCGGAGTTCGGCCTCGACCATACAGGCCTCTGCTACTGAACTGAGTTCCATGGCATCCAAGTTACAAGCCTCGGTTTCAAGGTTCGTCAAAGCCGCCTGAGCGGCGTATGACGACGCAGGCTGCTCAACAACTACGGTGGAATTGCTCTGAGTGAAATTGCTCTGAGACGATCAGGTCTGCGCACAACGAGCATGATCATTATCAGCAAGCTTGTTGCCAGTGAAAAGGCACCGCCGCTACCGCTGATCTCGTTAGTGAAATTCTCACCACCATCCGCACCGTCACCCGAAAATCCACCATCCGTATTACCATCAACGTCGCTGTCTGGTACGTTACCCGGTGCATCGTCAGGCGTAGCGCCATTGCCATCCGGCGATGTCAAGCCCGCCAGATCAAGTATCCACTCTTCCAGAAGCGCTACACCTGTGTCATCCACTCGATTTTTCGCCAGTGGCGGCATGGCTCCCGATCCTACCAACGCTACACGATGCAGGATGACTGAGCGCATGGGGTCGCCAGGAACAATCGTAGCCTCGCCTTCGATACCGACACCATCCAGCAACTGTCCGTTGATCAGATTCTGTAGATCAAGGGGGGTTGTCAGTCGCGCATCGAAGTTGGCACGCACACTATTTGGCATGTGGCAGTAGCCGCAGTTGGCATCCAGATAGCTGCGAGCCCGATCCTCGATACTTGCACTCAGATCGTCAGAAGCACTGGACGTGACGACTGATGGCAGCAGGGTAGCAAGATCGAGAGGCCTGTCGAACATACCCAGACTTGCCAGAGTCTCTATCTGGTTTGCCTGCAGGCCGGTGCGCTGGTAGGTATGCAGGCCATTGAGCTGTCGTGTATTGACGCCAAGGGCGCTACCCGCCTGTTCGGTATGGCATGCGATGCACTGTGCGCGGCTGGGGTATTCCCAGATACGCCTCATATTGCCTTCGGCTGACACTTGATCAAACAGCCGGGTATCGCCTGCAGAAGACACCAGGCTTGCATCTGTTCCCGACTCATTCCAGCGGTAGGTCAAGCCATAGTAGCCATCAGTACCCACGACAAAAAACCGGGTTTCCAGCGGGAATACGGATTGAGGGTTTCCTTCTTCAGCCTCCATGCCGAAGTGCTTGATGAAGACACTTCCCATGGGAAAAATCCAAGGCTCCTCTTCCGAGAATACGATTTGTTCTCCGGCAGAATTGTGGACGCCATCATTCGGGATGCACATCCAGCGCGATTTGATGGCGGCATCCGACCAGAATGGCACGTTCTCCTCGTAGGAGATACAGCCTTCAGCCGGTGTTAGTGACAACAGGTCGGTAAACGCACCGGTTTGTGACAGTAATTGAGGGGCCTCGTCTGGTACCTGAATACCGCCTTCACGACCCAGCACATCGATACGACCGTCATCGTCGAGCGCGCCTCCCGTACGTACCATCAGGATATCGCCTCGTGAATCGAACAGATAGGAATTCACTCCCTGCGTATAACCCGCGCTGATGGTGGCGATCTGTTCGGTGTCATACCTGTTCCCGTTCTTTGTTGATGCCCAAAGCTGACCGTTGACAAAATCCGAGAACAGCACTTTGCCAAAGAGTTCGGGGTAGCGTGTTCCCCGGTAAACCCCGCCAAGGATAATTGCCCGTCCCTCATCGTGATCGTACTCAAAAACTGGCCCGGTCTCCTCGCCCATGATGTCAGCCGGTTCCGGGTTCGGGCCATTAATCGTACCTTCCTTGTAGGGCCACTCGTGATTGTCCCCTTTGCTAATGCGATTAAGCTCTTCGCGCTGGAAGCGCCCGACGTCACCCACCCAGATGTCGCCCGTTGTATCGTCGATATCCATGGTCCATGGATGCCTGAGCCCGAGGCTGTAAAACTCTTCAAGCCCTGAACCACCCGGTGCCAGAAACGGATTGTCATTCGGTATGGAGTAACCTTGGGTAAACGATGCCGGCCATTCAGCACCAAGAGTCGTCGGGTCCACTGAAGGGTGAATCGGTTGTCGTCTTATCTGGTGACTGCGCGAAGGGTTGTTGTCCACATCGATTCTCAGAATGCCACTCCACAGGCCACCATCGAGGCGTTGGGTGGAATCGGCCCGATCACAGCATGTGGTGGGTGTCTCGTCGCCCATGGCAATGTAGAGAAAACCATCACTGCCGAAATCAAGGTCCATACCGATATGCCAGAACTCCCGATCATACTGGTTGATCAGCACTTCTTCGGTAGACAGGTCGACTTGGTTAGCGCGTACCTGGAATCGCGAGACTCGATTGTATCCATCGTCACCCTCGCCGTCGGTGAACCTTCCGCTGTTCTTGGGAGACCACCAGTAGGAGATATAAACCTCGCTGGCACCTGTTGAGCGGGTGTTGCCGAAGTCGGGATGAAACGCAAGATCAGAGATACCACCTTCGCCGGCACCATCGCGTCCGGCAACGATAGGGCGCAGATCAAAGAACAGGCGTTTGTCGGTTGCCCCCTCGGCGTGTGTGATCACATGTCCCAATGCATCCTTGCCAACGATGATAAGTTCATTGCGGGTTGGGTGCTCGATGATACGCAACGGCTCGACGAAGCTGACATCGGGAAAGTAGTTGCGCTGAGTGTACCCACCGTCTGTACTGATCGTGGCAGCGGGCGCTGTAGTTGGAAATACTCCGTTGAGGTAGGGGGCGATAGGCTCTGCCTGGTCGAGACCCGGCGACGCAAATGCGACACCGCAAAATAACGCAGAGACCAGAATGCTGGCGATGCGAGGCATAGTAAATTACTTCCTTATAAAGTGACGTTCTGTGATGCAGAACATACTCTTGAATATAGCCTATGCAAGTCAATTGGTAAAATTACACGCCTTGATCTCATCGTAGGCGCTCGTGTGCATTATTACTGTGAATAATTCCTGTGCACTATATGACTCCTGTGAATTATATGGCGCAAGGTCAACGGTTCTGCAAAGCTTTTCATAGCCTTTATAAGCGGTAAAGTTATCAAAACACAGTAGGGTTACGCTGGGTTACTTCGGAACTCGTTTTTTGTGTCGGGAGGCAGATGCTTAGTAAAAAATCTACGGAATGATCACAACCTCTAAAGTTATTCCATAAAGTCTCATCAATTGTTCCTGAGCCAGTTCAATCTGCGCCCAGTGATCAGCACTGGCCATGCCATCTCGAATCACCAGTTGTAGCGTTATCGGGCGTAGTTGATCGACGGTTATAGTGGTGGTTTGGCCACGTTCACTTGCGCTAATGCTGCCTTGTTCCAGCAACACATCCACGAAGCGTGTCTGGATGTCTTCACCATCATCCATTAACTGGTCGAACAGGGCATTGGGTCGCGAGGGTGAGTTGAAGGTTCTATTACCCAGGTCACGGCTATGAATGACATAGAGCGTGGAATCATCGATGAAGTCGATGATCGGAAAAGTTCTGATCGTGGACTGCATTCCATTGTAGGGCTCATGCCTGTGCAGGCCAGACTCAATCGCTGAACCTCGGCGTGTGCCGTAGTACTGCACGAAATAACTTTCGCAAGACGCCGGGCGAGCATCAAGTGTTGTTTGCCGGCCGCTGTACGGGTTGGGCTGAAAGGTGTGCGGCTCTGTGGCTCCCTGTCCACATTGTTGTGCGTCGTCGGATTGAGGTGATTGCAGGGGAGCTTGATCGGGTTGCGGTGACTTGACGTCGGTACTATCAGACGGGGTGGCGTTGTCCGGGACGTCTTCGCTGTTGGGTACAGGGCTAGATGGGGCGCACTCACCGATACTGGATAACGCCGGTATTGAGATTCTGAAACGAAGGTGCTCGCCGGATGGCCTTGTCCATCTGAATTGTCCCTTGGCGGCTTGATCCAGAGCTCCTGAGTTTCTGCCTTGTGGGCGAAAGCGCCCGTCAGGCTGTTGCACGAAGGCGTGTTCGCGCCCTTGCATATCAAAGATGGTGTAGACGCCATACTCTGCAGTGATGACAGGTCCCGGCATCGATCGTGTTGACACCGGGTATCTGCGCGGGATGTTTACTGCATGAGTGTCGGCAGGCAAGGTTTGTTGTTCGCTGGTGTCGGCATATACTCTTGCTGTTTGTGGCCATGCCAGCAAGAGGCAAAAGGCGATGTGCCAGCAACGTCTGGAAGGCGCTCTTGCCACTGACTTGTCTTTTGGGGCAGAGTGGTAGCTATTGCGGCGTGCAGAAAGATTCGGTTGCAACGGGTCGTCCTCCATGATGACCATTCTGACGAAGCGCAGTGCGGAGTCTTCGTCTTTGTCAGACGCTACAGTAGTGCGCCTGTCGGGATCAGGCAAGTGTCTGAAAACGTCAGCCTATACACCTGTACAGTAAAAAACGCTAAACCGATGCTTTACCCGTTGATCGCCGCTTGAGGTCTGGCTAAGGTAGCTCCACTGATTCGCTACAGGGAGGTGAGCAAAATGTTCAAGCCGCGTTTGGCAGAAAAAGTAAAATCTGTGCATGGTGCAGCCTTGAAAGTGGGCACGGCCATCGTATTGATCTCAGGGATGCAAACCGTGGATGCTGCCAACGACATGCAAGAGGCGTTAAGCGCAACTTTGCAACATCGTTTCAAGCCAACCCAGTACATTGTCAGTCAATCCCGTGTCGTTGTTAATGCCGAAGGCTACAGGCTTGATGGACTTCCGCTGGCAAAAGGTCAGGTCATTATTGCCAACCTGCTTGCGGGGAAAACCTGGTTTGTTGACACAAGCCGTGCATACATTCACGAAGTCCCATTTAACGATGTTGTTGGTGCGCCTGAGCTGGACGAAGTATTTATCAGCTTGCCTGGCTCCATCGACTCCATCCCTTGCAGTCAGGCTGGCGGCATGCGCATTGGCGACGTGCAATTCAAAGGTCGGTTGCTGGAGCAATGGCAATGCAACGTGAACAGCATTGACGATGCCGACAACGCTGTGATGCCCGTACAGCAGTACTTTTCCCGTAAACATGACATTGTTGTCTATTCCCGCAGTACAAACGATGTTGTCACCGAGCTTCTGGATATCACCAGAACCCGGGTAAACAACAATGTGTTTAAAGCGCCTAAAGGGCTGCATACCGTCACCATCGAACAGTTCATGGGGCTGCACCTCCCTCTTGAGCGGTATCAGGAGCCGGTGGGTAATCAATCCGATTAACCCGAAATGTGTGCAGCGCAGAAGACAGTTGCGCTGTCGTGTATCACCGCCAGACTGGCTTCACGATTGATCTCAACAGTACAACGTGAATCTCTGGCAATCAGACAAGGCTGACAACGATCGGCTTTGTAGTTCCCGGGCCTCCTGGCCCATTCAACTATTGCTATTGCAAATGGAGTCTTACATTGAAAATTTCCAGCACCCTATCGACAGCAACACGGTATCGTTCTCTTACGTGTCGTATCAAAGGGCAGGGTTTGACCGAGTACGCCATTATTCTCTCAATTGTTGCGATTGCCGCTATCGGTGCCACCAGTTTTTTCGGTGACACGGTTAAGGCAAGTTTCATCGCACTCGGCTCAGAGCTTTCCGGCGGCACTCGATACGACATGGTCGCTAAAACTGCCACCAGCCTTAAAAAGGCCGATGGTGGTGTTACCAACGAAACAACGCTGAGAAACTATCGCGACTAGGGGCTTGCGCGGTAGAAACTCACGCGGCCGGAATTGTTTCTGCCGCGCAAGTTCCTTGTAGTCTTATCACCGCTGGCCGACTGTCAAAGCCGGTCTTTATCGTACCCGGATTTTCCCTGCAAACGTTCATGCTGTTTTGCAGGGGGAGTCCGGATCTATAGGTCACAGGGATTGATCATGAAAAAACAGGAACGAGGGCAAGTGTTACCGCTGGGACTGGTGCTGATCGTGATGTGTATCGTCGGCGCTATGATGTTGTTCAACACTTCACGAGTCGCATCGGACAAGATGCGTCTGGCCAACAGTGCGGATGCTGCAGCATACAGTGGTGCACTTTGGCAAGCTCGTGCCCTGAACTATCAGGCGTACGCCAATCGTGCCATGGTGGCCAATCAGGTGGCCATTGGCCAGGCTGTCAGTCTGCAGTCCTGGATGAAGTATGCGGCAATGATCAGCCAGAACCTTGCCACGGCACTCAAGCCGGTTCCTGTCCTGAATATGGTAACCGGTGGGATAGACAGCGCAGTTGTCCTGGCGGAGAAGGCAGTGACACTGGGTGCCAAAACCATGCTGCTGGCGAGCAATGCAGCAACTCTGGCTTTGTCCGGATCGCAACGGGTAATGCATGCAGCTACCCTGGCGAATACTTTGGAGCTCGTTTCGGTCGTTGCAAAAGAGTCTGATCCGCGCTTTACAAGTAATTCGATTTACGGTGTGAGCAAAAAGGCCAGTAATGCACGCCAATGGTTAGCGTTTGGTACTCGTTATAACAGGAAGAACACATCGGCGATGCTCGAACGTCAACAGTTGATCATGCAGTCAAGGGATACGTTCACCCGCGCAAGAAACTGGGATCTGTTCGATTTCTGGATGCCTTCAGGGTTGAGGACACTGCACAAACTTCGCCGACAGGGGGCAACCCGGTTGTTGTCTGTCAGAACACCTCAGGGTTTGCAATGGGAATGGGTCGCTAAGGATACGATGTCCATACAGACCAAGAAATACAGTTGGAGAGGCAAGAAACTGTCAGAATTTCCAGTAGCATGGGCGTCGGCATTTGCCAATTCACGCAGCTCCAACCGTCCGATAAACCGTCAGTCGTGCAGTCGACAACTGGTATCGCGTAAACGGACGGGGCAATGTATCAATTTTACCGGTGATAACCATCGAGCAGAGTCGTATGCGGATATGTCTGTTCCGACCCTGCTTGGCAAGCGCACACTGATACCCATAAGCGGGTACGGTGGTGTGCGCTCATTCGGCGTACTAAGCGAGGAGGCACGTTCAGCCGAGGATGCAAGACTGACCGTAAAGGTAGAGGTGTCGCTACCTGCGCAGGAATTACGCGGTTCCGATGCTATCGTGAATGCGGAGCAGTTATCGAGTTCGGTTGTGACAGCCGGTAACACCCTGTCATCGATCAGCGCTGCAGATGTGTTCTATCGCCGACCGCAGCATCACCGTATTGAAAGTTCCAGACGTGAAAAGGCAAATGCCTATAACCCATACTGGCAAGCGCAATTGGTGCCAGTCAGTATGCTGGAACGCGGACTCGCGCTTGGTCTTCGATCAAACAGTGGCGCTCCGGCCTCGCATTCAGGTAAACGTTCTAGTGAGATAACGAGATCAGTCAGTCTTTCAGAGACTCAAGGAGGAGTTAAGTAATGGCTATTCAAGTCACGTTCCGCAGTTATGAAAAAGGCAGCGCTCTGGTGGAGTTCAGCTTTTTGCTGGGTGTATTGCTGCCCCTGGGGTTCGGTGTATCGATGATCGGCAAGCTAACTGATCTGAAGCAGACCACAGAGCAGGCGAGCCGTTATGCAGCGTGGGAGGCAACGGTCTACTCGCGACAACAATTACTCGCTCGACCATCAGCGGTGCTTGAGGCGCGATTTTTCGAAGCGCCGGACGCTCGACTCAGCAGCACGGAGGTACAGGGTAATGCGGCGCGTGTGGAAAACCCTCTGTGGGGAGCATCAGCACAAACCACGGATGGCTTGCGTGAGTTGGGTCATGTGTCGCGAAAGGCTGCGCGTGAGGTTTCATCAAACTATGCGTTTGATACGGGTAAAGCCAAAGCCATGCTGATTACCGGCAAAGTGGCCGCGGCAGCGGGTAAGCCATTGTCAGGATTCAAGGGAAATAGTTGGGGCATCGTGGCTGATGGTTTACTGCGATCAAATGTCGATGTCGCGTTACAACCGAGCGAATTGTTGCCAGGCAGCGGCACTCGATGCGGCACAGCTGATTTTGCGTCTGAGTCTTCGCCAGATAACAAAAGTGACTCTGTCTGTGTTCGTGCGGCGGCTGTCATACTCGCTGATGGTTGGGCGGCATCAGGTGATGCCCAGACAGTGTCTCGGGTGCGTAGCCTGGTGCCAGCGTCAACCATGCAGCGTGTTGGCGAAGGGGTGGGGAAATTGCTGGGCTCAGTGATATTTCCTGAATTGGATCCACTGGACAAGGCCTTCGGTCATATCGATATGCGTGTGTTGCCAACGTCTGCAAGGCCATGAACATGCCTCGATTTAAACAACTATGCAGTATTGCCAGCGTGTATTTGCGCGTGTGTCTGCTGACTTGCCTGCCATATGGCGCACTGGCAAGTACGCCTGCTGCGGTGCTTGACCGTCTGGCAACACCCGAAGGGGCGAGCGTTCAAATGGTGACCTCAGGCTCTGTGCACAACGGTACACCTATCGCCATTGCAACGTTTGATTCAACAGACTCCATTGACAGTATTCTGGATTTCTATCGTCACTATTGGGCCGCGAGCGAGGCCCATGCGCAAGTAGGCTTCGTGGAATCCGAACTACCGGACTGGCTGCTGATCAGCCAGGTCAGGGATGGCTACAACGTAGTGGTTCAGCTAAACACTCAGGAGCTGCAGGGAGCTTCGGGCTTTATTTCGGTGATGGCTGTTAATGCGCGAGAGCTTGTCGAGGAGCATGGCGAGTTCTCTGAGCTGAAGACGCTGTCCAGCCATCGTTCAGTAGACGGGGTCGACACCTCCCTGATGCGTGTCTATGCCTCTTCATTATCTGTAGCGCAAACACATCTGCGGTATCGGCAAAAATTGATCCGCGCAGGCTGGCAGATGCTGTCTGATGATGATATTGATGGTGCCCGGGTTATGGTGCTTTCACGCAAACAATCAAGACTTGAACTGAGCATCGTGGAATCTCGGCACTATGGATCAGTGCTTGTAGCGCATGAGGTGATATCCAGATGATTCCTGATCGAGCACCGATTGACGCCACCGAACCTGGCATCGTTGATTATTCCGTTAGTCGTCAGGCAGGCATGGTTCTTTCAGAATATCTGGTTGGCACGCTATTCGTGGCGATTGCCCTGTTTGCACCCGTACCCGGATTCGGGGATTCGGCGTTCGTGTTTATGCTGGAAGCTTTACGCGGATTTCAAGCCAATACAACCTATCTGATGTCAATGCCTTGAAACCACTGGAAAGCGCCTGGATTCACATGCGTTAATGCGTTCGCCCACATCGTTGTACCCGTAGGTGCCGTTCGGAACGACGGCGACAAGTAAAAAACAGCAAGGAGCTACAAAATGCAAAACAGATCCGAACAGGAAAAAACATCACGCCGACCGGTCAAAGGTATTGTGATGTTTGTGGTGTCGTTGGGAGCAGGAGCTGCCGGTGTGTACTATTCCCAGCAGTATATAGAACATCAGGTAGCCACCCAGAGCGCCGATAATGTCGTTGAGCAAACCCTGGTGGAAGTGGTGGTACCCGCACGAGACATGCTGCGCGGTGAGATTGTATTCGAGTCAGAATTGGTGACGCGCAAAATTCCCGAGCAGTATGTAGATTCCAATTCAGTCAGTGTTGACAACTACGAACTGGCACTGGGGCAGCGAATGGATTTTGATCTCGATGAGGGCAGACCGCTGCTGTGGGCTCACCTGGCAGGTGGTGTTACACCCACATTCAGCGGCAAGGTAAAGCCAGGCCTGCGTGCCATGACGGTCAGAGTGGATGACATCAATTCGATATCCGGTTTTTTACAACCCGGCGACCGGGTCGATTTATTGATGAGTTATGGGGCGGATAGCGCTCAGCGAATATTGCCATTGATGGAACAACTGAATGTCATTGCTACCGGCATACAGACTGAGACCGACAAACTCTCCAATGGAGAGCCTCGCAGTTTTTCCACCATAACGGTTCATGTAACGCCTGCCGATGCACAGAAACTCACGCTGGCGCAGCAGGTTGGAAAGCTGACTGCCATCCTCAGGCACCCTGATGATGATGGGGCACTAACCGATTCGTCGTTGTCAGTTGCGCAGCTGCTGGCGGGTACGCAGGCAGAAAAAACCATCAAGCGAACGCGACGTGTACCAGCGCTGGCCAAAGCGCCGGTCGTCGAATACATCATCGGGGGGGAGTAGGCACATGTTCAACTTTCATTTTCAACACGGCAGCGCGCGTCGTAAATTGTTTCAAGTCAAGGGCAGCCATTGCTCCATTGGTAGCGCACGGGGTAACGATCTGGTCATTGATACGCGCCGCATTGCCAAACGCCACGCAGAGTTGCGTGAAGAGGGCGATGGTATCTATCTGAAAGACCTTGGCAGTCTGGGTGGATGCACCGTCAATGGTATGCGTATTGTGGATTATGGGCCATTGACAGAGTTTGATGAAATAGAGGTGGGTGATGTTCACGTTACGCTACAGCCCGATAGCATTGCAGATACCAGCCGTAACGACAAGGTTGATCTGGATCGGCCGTCAGTCGGTACGCCTCATGAGGATAAGCAATTACCAGTACACGATGAAACCATGAGCTATTGGTGCGGGGTAGTGCATGAACAACTGCTGCAGCAGATGGATCTCAGGCGCAAGGATGTCAATCGTATGTCCGATGCGCAGTTGCGTGACGAATCAACACAGATAATCCGGGAGATCATTACATCGCTCGCAAGTCAGACACCGGCATCTCTGGATATCCAGTTTCTTCATCAAAACGTGCTGAACGAGGCCGTTGGCCTGGGACCACTAGAATTTTTTCTTGAAGATGAGTCCATTACGGAGATCATGGTTAACAACCATAAAGAGATCTTCGTGGAAAAGCAGGGCAAGCTGGTTCGCTCGCCCTTGCAGTTCAGCAGCGATGCCACGGTCTATGCGGTTATCGATCGCATCATCACCCCTCTGGGAAGACGTATTGACGAAGCCAGCCCCATTGTGGATGCAAGGCTCAAGGATGGCTCACGGGTCAATGCCGTGATTCCTCCACTGGCGTTGAAAGGCCCCAGCCTGACAATCCGAAAATTTCCGAAGCATCGCATGCAATTCAGTGAGTTGGTGGAATTCGGAACTCTCAGTGAATCAATGGTGTCTTTTCTGCGCGTTTGTGTTGAACGACGCAAGAACATCATCGTCTCCGGTGGTACCGGCTCGGGAAAAACCACATTGTTGAATGTATTGTCCAGCTTCATTCCCGATTCCGACCGCATTGTCACCATTGAAGATGCGGCTGAACTGAGTCTGGGTCAACCGAATCTGGTAGCACTTGAGTCCAGGCCTGCCAACCTTGATGACAAAGGTTGCATACCCATCAGAGATCTTGTTAAAAATGCTCTGCGCATGCGTCCGGATAGAATCGTGGTGGGAGAATGTCGTGGTGGGGAGGCGCTGGACATGCTTCAGGCCATGAACACCGGACACGATGGTTCACTGACGACCATTCATGCCAACACGCCACGCGATGTGCTATCCCGCCTTGAAGTTCTGGTCCTGATGGCGGGCATGGATCTGCCGGTAAGCGCTATTCGTGAACAGGTGTCGGCGGCGGTTGACGTCATCATTCAACAGCATCGTTTTACCTGTGGATCTCGAAAGATCACCCGTATAACGGAAGTTGTGGGTATGGAAAGCGGTACCGTGCAATTGCAGGACATCTTTCGCTATGAGCAGCGTGGCGTGGATGCTAACCATCGTGTAATGGGTAACTTTGTACCAACAGGTTCAGTACCTCAGTTCTACGAGACCTTGCGTGAGTTTGGTGTGAAACTCGATCTATCGTTCTTTGACTGTGGCGACATGTCCAGAGCGGTTGCGGGAGCTGGCTGGTGAGTCCGGGCATTGTTGCTCTTACGTTGTTTGTCGCGTTTACTCTTGGTGCGGTTTTTCTGTTCAATGCAGTGAGTGCCATTGTCGCCTTGTATCTACGGAAAACAAGTGAGCAATTGCAAAAACAGCTCACGGGACTTTTCATGTTCAATGATGCTGTCAGGTGGTCAGTCGGCTATTTGATCACACTGATTGGTGGGCCTGTGCTGCTTCTCATAGCAGGGTTTGGTCGATTTATGGTCGCTGTTGTGTTCGTCGTGCTGTTGTTGGCCCCCCGCATCGTGTTTTCAGTTCTGCGTTCGAGAAGAGCCAGGGCCATTAACCATTCATTGCCTGACGCCTTGTCGCAACTGGCCTCCGCCATGAGAGCCGGTGCAACATTCACCGTCTCATTGCAAGGGCTCATTGAAGAAGATACCGGGCCGCTGGGCGAGGAGTTATCACTGATGCTGCGTGAACATCGCATGGGGGCAAGGATGGAAGATGCCCTGGATAATCTGGCTGAGAGGGTGTGCAGCGAAGAGATGGATCTTGTTGTCTCCGCAGTACTTATTGCACAGGATGTCGGCGGCAATCTGGCTGAAATCCTACAGGGTCTGTCCACCACTATCCGGCGAAAGATAGAGATGGAGGGCAAGATCAGCACATTGACCTCACAAGGCATGCTGCAAGGTTATGTAGTGTCGGCTTTACCGTTCGGACTACTGGGAGCATTGGCGTTCATTGAGCCCGAAGCGACGCTGCCCATGTTCAACAGCGTGCTCGGCTGGTTTGCCTTGAGCATCATGGCAACTCTCCAGATGTGTGGGGGTTTCATGATCAAGAAGATAGTCACTATCCAGGTATGAACATGTTCAATGCCTCGATGCTGATTGGCACGTGTATCGCACTTTTTTTATGGTTGGCGCTTGTGGGCATATTTCAGGTGCCTGCCGAGAATCGTTCGTATCGTGATGCACCGGCGACAGGTTTTCGGGTTATCTGGCCGTTCATACGATTGTTGGTGTTCTACACGGAACACCATATGCCATCGACCCGGCTCGATACACTGCAAATGAAACTTGCGCGTGCGGGCGCCGAGTACAGCCTTGATGCAAAAGAGGTGCTGGCAGCCAAGTTGATAGCAGCTGCTCTGTTTGCCGCGCTCAGCTCGACGCTGGTTGTTTTACATGGCATGTCCATGCTGTTGCTCGTGCTTGTTGCCAGCGTTCTCGGGTATAACTATCCCGATAGCTGGCTTAGACAGAAAGCGCTTCATAGGCAAGCTGAAATGCTCAAGGCCTTGCCGTTCTATCTGGATGTCATCACACTGTCTGTAGAGGCTGGCAGCAATCTCACGGGGGGACTGACACAAGCGGTGCAGAAGACTGGGGACTCCCCCTTGCGTCGCGAGTTAAGCCGTGTGTTACGTGAAATAAGGTCAGGGAAGCCACGTTCTGATGCGCTCCGGGATTTTGCGGGACGCGCGAACAGTCCTGCTGTCAATCAGGTGGTATCAGGCCTGATTCAGGGTGAGAAGGCCGGCGCCAATCTCGGGCCCATGTTGCGGGCGCAAGCAGAGCAACTGCGCACCCAGCGTTTTCAATTAGCGGAGAAAAAGGCCATGGAAGCGCCGGTGAAACTGTTGGGCCCGTTGTTCACCTGTATTTTCCCCATGACGTTCGTAGCGTTGGGATTCGTGATGCTGAGCAAAGCGATTCTTGGCGGGTTCCTTGACCATCCATTTCTGCTATGGGCGTATACCTGGCCCGGCGTTTGACGTATACAAACAGGGTAACCACCAGACCCGCCATGACCATCATGGTGATTCAGGCAAGCAATGACTAACACAAGGATGTGTGCATGAAAAACAATGCTATTGACAAGGACCTGTTGCGTACGCGACGCGTGGGCGTGCAGGAGCATGCCGCCAATGATCAACCGGTGTGTACAAGAAACACCGATTCCGTAAAACGGCGAAGACTGAACAACTGGTCTTCATTGTCTACGCTTAAGCCTGTGGCCAGGTCGGCGGTCAGGCCTGAGAAGTCTCCGCGTAGTGGTGGCAGATTGATATGCACGATCTCAAGGGCAGGTACTCCCTTGTTATCAAGTTATCTGGCCAATACCGGTTTATCCAGACTCAGGGGGTTGTTTGCGTTCCCGCCTTTGATGGCAACCGATGCTCTGGTGCTTCACCCGTGTTCAGCGGTGCATACGTTTGGGTTCAGGCAGACGGTTGATGTTGCCTTTATCAACAAATACGGCGTAATCCTGAGATGCATCGCGATGAAACCCTACACGATGAGTCTGTGTTGGGGTGCACATAGTGTGGTTGAAATGGCAGACGGTACCGTTGAAAGACTGCACCTTGAGCTTGGGCAAAAACTGGATATCCATTTAACGGAAGGTTGCGATGAGTAGTTTGTGCTTGCGCTTCAACAGGCAGCGAGGTGCCTCTCTGGTCGAATTTTCCATTGTCGGACTCAGTATCATCTTGATCGGACTGTTTACCTTGCAGCTGGGACTTCTCTATCACGCCAAAACCACGCTTAATTACGCTGTCTTCGAGGCGGCACGTGCCGGTGCCGTCAACAATGCCAGCATGAGTGCCATTCGTAGCGAGTTGGGGATCAGGCTGGCACCACTGCAAGGAGGTGACGGTAGCGCAAAAAGAGCGGCGTTGGCTGTTGCCAGATCTTCATTGAATATAAAGGACCCCTTGAACACAACGATTGCCATTCTCAATCCGGGCAAGGCAGCGTTCAAGGACTGGGCGGTACGCGACCCCGTGTCTGGCAAACGGTTTATCCCCGTGAATCACCTGCGTCATCAGACGTACGACATCGGCAGGCACTCCGGCTTGAGTCTGCGTGATGCCAACATACTCAAGCTTCAGGTCACGCATGGCGTTGACTTGCGTGTGCCGGTTGTGGGAAGGCTGATGGCCGCGCCCATGAAATGGCTTGATAGCGATAACGCGATTTACTATCTCAGGGGCAAATGGCCCATTCAGTCAGTCGCCATCGTGCGTATGCAGAGTGACACGTTTGAGGAAGAGATTCTGAAAAGCGCCGACAGTGCATCGGGGACATCCGGTGAGCAGGGGAATGGTCAGGGCGGTAGCCAAGGTTACGGACGGGACAAAGACCAGAGAGGAAACCCAAATGACGATCTGGATCGGTATGACGCAACCGGTTACTCGCCAGTCAATGAAGCTCCACCTGCTGAAGACAATGGCAGGGCTCCGGATGCCTTACCCGATTCAGGTTTGGACACTGATGCTGCTCCGGATGACGGGCTGGGGGTAGATGTGGCGGCACAAACACCAGCGGATAACTTGCCACCGTGTGACAATAAAGGGGAATCGGACCAGGAAACGGCGTCTCGAGAGGCCTTCATTGATTCGTCCCCCGGGTTAATTAGCACCAGCCAGTTCAGGGAATGGTTGGCTGAGCAAGATGTTGCCGATTTCCGCTAGCCACGAGCTGGCCACAACCTTGCAAGCATCAAGGCGTAGTGCACGATACTTCGTCGCCTTTTTGACCATGTGACTAGTCACATTTCAGGGCGATTTAACGGTTTTTAGGTGGAAAAAAACACTTGCAGTTAAAGTTGACACTGTGCATACTCGGTACATATAAACATATCTTTATATGTGCAATATGACGACGCCAAAAATATCATTCGAATTCTTTCCCCCGCGGTCCGACGTCCAGCAGCGCAGGTTCTGGTCAACACTGGGCTGTCTGCAAACGCTCGATCCTGAGTACGTGTCTATGACATGGGGCGCTCTTGGTACCACATCGCAGCCAAGCATCGATATCCTTGAAGCGCTGAAGGTTGATGCGAAAGTGCCTTTAGCGGCCCATCTGACCTGCGTCGGACATAATGAGGAGAGCATTCGGAAGACAATTCTTGATCTGGAGAATCTGGGAATCAGGCGTTTTGTGGCGCTTCGTGGTGATCAGCCGGATGGCGTGAACGCCGTAGGTTACCTTCAGCACGCCTCCGAGCTTGTTGCGATTCTGGCCGAAAATCCCGAACGGGACATCAGCGTAGCGGCGTACCCTGAGCTTCATCCGGAATCCCCTGATCCTCAGCAGGATTTGCACTGGTTAAAGCACAAGCTTGATCAAGGTGCACATCGCGCCATCACCCAGTTCTTTTTCTCGGCTGACACGTACCTCAGATTTCGCGATCAGGCAACAGCGCTGGGAATTCACCAGGAGCTGGTGCCCGGTATTCTGCCCATCCACGATATCGACAAGGTTCAGGATTTCAGCGCGAAATGTGGGGCCCAGGTCTCAGAGGCACTGGTTGAACGGTTTAAAAAGGCGGGCGATGCGAAATCCGCTGAGAACTGCGCGGTAGATCAGTGTGTTGAGCTTATTCAGACCTTGCACAACGAAGGGGTCGAGAGCTTCCACCTGTACACGCTGAATCAGTCCACACTGGCGTACAAAGTGTGTAAACAACTTGGCCGACACGCGCCGCGATCTGTGGGTGCTGCAGCATAATTAACGGCAGGGTAATGTCGCGTGTCAACCGACATGCTGCCTGGTAAGCCGGGGCAAGTCAGACTAGTCTGTTTGCGTGAGAAAAATATAACGCACGCTACGCTAATCGCCGCTTCCGCTTAGACGTATAATGTGTGATTGCTACTACCGTTAGGCCTTCTCCCATGTCGTCCCCCCCAAAAGTCGGTTTCGTCAGCCTTGGTTGTCCAAAAGCGCTGGTTGACTCAGAGCGTATTCTGACCCAGCTACGCACCGACGGTTACGACGTCGTCCCGGACTACGATTCCGCCGACATTGTCGTCGTTAATACTTGCGGATTTATCGACAGCGCTGTGGCTGAATCCATGGACGCCATTGGTGAGGCACTGGATGAAAACGGGCGAGTTATTGTTACCGGGTGCCTGGGCGTCAAGGCCGAAGAAATTCAGGCAAGGTATCCCAAGGTGCTGGCGGTTACCGGTCCACAAGCCTACGAGGAAGTGGTCGGCGCGGTGCACACCCATCTACCCAATGAGGTGGAGCACAACCCCTTCCTGGATCTGGTTCCACCCCAGGGCATCAAGCTAACCCCGCGTCATTATGCGTACTTGAAAATCTCAGAAGGTTGCAACCATCGTTGCAGTTTTTGTATCATTCCGTCCATGCGTGGCGATCTGGTCAGCCGTGATGCAGGGGATGTCATGGCAGAGGCCAAGCGGCTCAAGGATGCAGGTGTTCGCGAGTTATTGATTGTCTCCCAGGATACTAGTGCCTACGGGGTTGATATTCGTTACCGAACCGCGTTCTGGGAAGGTCGCCCCATCAAGACAAAACTCAAGGACCTCTGTGAAGCTCTTGGCGAGCTTGGCATCTGGGTGAGGTTGCACTATGTCTATCCTTACCCTCACGTTGATCACATCATTCCGCTCATGGCTGAAGGCAAGATTCTGCCTTATCTGGACATACCCTTTCAGCACGCCAGCCAGCGAATTCTCAAGAGCATGAAGCGTCCAGCAGCGTCAGAGAATAATCTGACACGCATCAAAGCGTGGCGAGAGATTTGCCCCGAGCTGACTATTCGCAGTACGTTTATCGTTGGTTTTCCGGGCGAGACGGAGGAAGATTTTCAGGAGTTGCTGCAGTTTCTGGATGATGCCCAACTCGACAGAGTGGGCTGTTTTACCTATTCCCCCGTGGAAGGGGCAACCGCTAATGCGCTCGACAATCATGTACCTGAAGAGGTGAAAGAGGAGCGTCTGCGCTTGTTCATGGAAAAGCAGTCAGTCATCAGCGCCCAACGACTTCAAGCCAAAATCGGTACGAGGCAAGTGGTGCTTATAGACAGTGTTGAGGGCGATAGTGCTATTGCCCGAAGTAGCAGCAGTGCTCCCGAGATCGATGGCGTGGTGCACGTGTCGGTGGATGATTACGACATAGAAGCCGGTGATTTTATCGAGGTAGACATCACCTCAGCTGATGAGCATGATTTGTTTGGTGCAATTGTCGGGGAGTAAGCACTAGCTATCCACTGCCAAAGTTGAAGTCCCGCTTGGCAGTGGAAATAGTCACGGTAAAGCCGATAACCACATCCATTAATGCTGCCAGCATGATGATCAGGAACGTCACGTTACCCAGGCGAGGAATAATCAGAAACTGAATCAGTGCAACAATAAAGACGACCAGCGACAAGGCATGTTCAATCTGCGTGCCGGTGGAGACGCGCGTTGCCTTGAATACCTCGATGTAGAGTATAAAAAGACTGCCTAGAATAAAGGCATCGCTGATGGTCAGCACCACCGCCCGACTGGATGGCAGAGTCAATTCATACAGGATGACGTTGAGCATGGACTGGTCCACAGGCCCAGTCAGCATGACAATGTTCGCGGCGATCACCACGTAGGCGAATAGCGGGATGGATAGAATCCAGCGCATTCTCAAGATACTCCGATACAGTAGCCCATTAGTATAGAGGTCGCTGTCAGTAACGCTACTAATGGCTCAAGCCATCACCTGGAATCTGCCAAACCGACGTTATTCCCGCGAAGGCGGGAATCCACGTGTATCACCCGATGGAATCTAGGTTTGGACGGCGACCCACTAGCTGCTTGTCAAAGGCGTTAATCCAGCTGCTACGCTTGCTTGATCGAGTCCAGCAGCAGATCGCGCGCTGTATTGAGTTTAGTGGCAAGATAAGTATTGCCTCCCTTGTCCGGATGGAACTTCCCCATCAGTGATCGATGAGCTTGGGTGACATCCTTGCGGGTAAAGGGCTCTTCCAGACCCAGTATGGATATCGCCTCCGCTCTATCCATGGCCGATGAGCCAGTAGCGCCTGAATGAGAGCTCCCCGATTGTTCACTGCCAGGACCATCGCCGGTATCGCCATCCCATGTATCTGCGCGCTCACGCGTGACGAAAGACATCAGCAGTCGACCCGCTTCAGGGTCATATTGTGCACAGTGCTGATAGAGTGCCTTGAGCTCATCCAGCGATAGCGTTTGAAGCTGCCTGCCTGCCAGGCTACCTTCCAGTACCTCGCCATCCATGGTGCCGCTGCTGTGGTCCAGCGTCATTTTCAGCGTCTTTGTCACCACTTGTGAGCGGTTTGCAGCGCCCGGATCAGTGGATTGCGTGTAAGCCTTTTTCAAGGAAGGCATAAAACGCACGAGTAACGGTGCAAATCGCATCACCTGGGTCATAGCCGCGCCAAGGATGGCAAACAGAGCAGGCGCACGCCCGGTAACTGCCATGATCAGGAATATCAGGCCCACGACGATCAGGGCAAGCTTGATCTGTCCCGCCTTGCCCTGGCTCATCAGGACCTTGTAGTACTTTATGTAAAGCAGGTAGCCTACGGTAAGGACGGCTATGACGAATATGAGAGACACGATGAGGGAGGGTTATTTCAAGGAAACTGGAGGCAGTATTATAAACTGTTCGGCTGAGTACCGTTACGCCGGTTCTGGCTGAGGTTGAAACTTGAATATCAGCGTAAGATTGACGATGTTGGGAAGGCCAATATAAATGCCGTCTATGTTAGCTCATCACTGTTCGGTAAAAATCTAGTTAATATTTATTCGCAAACAAAATGAATGTATTTAAAATTTTATTTGATATCTCGAGTCTTTTTTATATTCTTCGATCAAGCTCTTTACTATCGCTTAAAACACCAGTTTTCATCGAGTTATTAAATAACTAGCGATATATGCGTGTTATATTAAACGGGGTTTTTACATATCATATATCAAGGGTGAAAATGTCAGAAAATTATTCAAATTGGTCAATTGAGAAATTAAAAAAAGAACGTCAGAAAATTGAAAAAGCTATTCAACTTGCCGAAAAACGCGATAAAAAAGCCACACTGGTAAAAATGGCAGCTATAGCCAAACAAAATGGATTCGAATTACACGAACTATTGTCTGATTCTGCCATGCTTGGAACGGTTGAGAGTAAATCCCGTGCAACACCGAAAGTCCGCAAGCCACGTGGAAAAGTAGCTCCAAAATACCGAAACCCAGACAACAAGTCGCAAACCTGGACCGGGCGTGGACGTCAACCTTTATGGGTCAAAGGTCAGCTGGACTCGGGTGTCATGCTTGATGATCTTAAAATCAGCTGATAGTTGAAGATAGATCGCTGGCTGCGACAGCATGCTGTACTCCATATAGCGTGCATAGTGGCGAGCGGTCCCTGTGTATGAAACATTGGAACTCGTCACAACAATTACGTTGGACTGATCATTGCATCGTCCAAACAGGCGGATGTCAACGCACAGATCCTGAAAAACGTGACCGGTGCCTTCAAAATGGGGTATGCATACTCCTATATCGATAACGACCACTCGGTAGGTAAAAAACATTCATGCCAGACTTCCACCGGTCCTTGATAGCCATGACTTCCAGTGGGGGCGCATGGACGACATCTATCTGAAGGATTTCTCTGTCTATGCCTCCGGGCATCTTTCTGATACGTTGACGTCCTAAGCTGGGTTTTGCAAGCTCCTGGTCTTTTGCGTCAAGAGGCCGGTGTTTTATTCCACGTCTGGGAAGGCTGCCGAGCTAGAACGGTTTGGCTCAGTGAACTTCGATGGCTATGGTGATGCCAAGCTCAAGCTATCTGACAATGATCCGCATTTCATGCTCGTCCATGAGTCCTTCATGGTCTGATACGGATAGCCATAG